>NZ_JAJUWU010000014.1 GCF_021390325.1 Jiella avicenniae
CCCAAATCGGCACCGACACGCTGATCAGCGTCGAACGGGTGATGGGCGGAACCGGCAACGACGTGATTCACGCCAATTTCGCGACTTGGCTCATCTTCGGATATGACGGCGAAGACACCTTGTACGGCGGGTCCGGAAACACCAGGCTTTCCGGCGGCATCGGCAACGACAAGCTTTTCGGACTAGGCGGGAAGGACGTCCTCGATGGCGGCGCGGGCAACGACTTACTGGAAGGTGGAGCCGACGCCGACACGTTCATTTTCGTCAACGGCTTCGGCAAGGACACGATCACCGACTTCGACGAGTTCAACAGCTTCGAGAAGATCGACCTGTCGGCGGTGACCGCCATCACCTCCTTTGCCGATCTCCAGGCAAACCACCTCACGCAGGTCGGCGCCAATGCCGTGATCACGGACGGGGCGAACACCATCACCCTGAACAACGTCCTCATCGCAGACCTCGACGCGAACGACTTCATCTTCTGAGGCCGAAAGCAAATCGAGCGACGGTGTCCGTTCCGATTCGCAGCGCCTGCCCTTTCAAGGCGGCTCGCGTCGGCACCGTCAGGCAATGCCCGATACGGGCCGATGCGAATCGGCCCGTATCGCATTAGGCTGCCCGGATGGCACCCAACCTTCTCTCGATCCCGCCCGGCCGGCCGTTCCTGAAGACCCTGGCGGCGGGGCTGCTTTCCGGGCGGATCGTCGAGACTTTTCGCTATGACGGCGATCCGCTGGCGCTGGCCGGCGTCATCGTCTACGTGCCCAGCCGGCGCGCGGCGCGGAGCCTCGGGGCGGCGTTCACCCAGGTGCTCGGGGAGAGATTCGGCGTTCGCTCGGCGATCCTGCCGACGATCCGGCCGATCGGCGAGGGCGACGAGGCGGCGATCTTCGCCACGAAGGAGAGTTCGGCCGGCACGATGCTGCCGGCGATGCCCGAGCTGGAACGCCGGCTCGCTCTCGCAAGGCTCGCCCGCGAGTGGCGCCGGCTCGCCGAGCGCGCCGCCGGCGCGGCGCTGCCGGGCGGCGAAGCGGAGACATTGCCCGGGCGTGAGGCCTCCGCGGCGGAGGCGCTGGCGCTGGCCGGCGATCTCGGCGCCCTTCTCGACGAGATCGAGACCGAGGGCACCTCCTTCGCCAAGCTCGCCGGGCTTGCGCCGGACGCGCTCGCCGCATGGTGGCAGACGACCCTGTCCTTTCTCGAAATCGTCACCGAGCACTGGCCGCAACACCTGAAGGAGCGCGGCGTCACCAGCGAGGCCGCCGCCAAGAACGTCTGGCTGCGCTCGGAGGCAGCCCGGCTCCTGTCCGGCGGGGCGAAAGGCCCGGTGATCCTCGCCGGCTCGACGGCGACCGCGCCGGCGACGCTCGACCTGATGCATGCGGTGGCGACCCTGCCCGAAGGTGCGCTGGTCCTGCCCGGCCTCGATAGGCACATCGGCGAAGCGGGTTTCGCGGCCATCGATCGTGACCTGTCGATCGCCGCGCCCGGCCATCCGCAATACGGCCTGAAACGGATCTTGACGCGATTCGCCCTGCCGCCCGAATCGGTCCGACATCTCGACGGCGACCTGTCGCCGGCGCTGGCCGAGCGCGAACGGTTTCTGGCAAGCGCGCTGCGCCCCGCCGAGACGACGGCGCTCTGGGCCGAGGAGGCGCCCGCCTTCGGTCCGGACGCTCTCGGTCGGGACGTGCTGGAAGACGTCGCGCTGATCGAGGCGGGCGAATCGCGGATCGAGGCGCTCGCCATCGCCGCCGCCATGCGCGAAGCCCTGGAGCGCCCCGAAGCCACCGTCGCGCTGATCACACCGGACCGGCGGCTGGCGCGGCGCGTCCTTGCCGAACTCGAACGCTTCGGCATCACCGCCAACGATTCCGCCGGCCGGCCCCTCGGCACGACGGCCCCCGGAACGCTCCTGTCGGCCGCCCTCGCGGTGGCGCTGGAACCTGGCGATCCCGTCGCCCTGCTCGGCCTCCTCAAGCATCCGCTCTGCCGCCTCGGCCGCAAGGCGATCGAGGCCCGCAACGCCGCCCGCGCCATCGAACTGATCGCCATTCGCGGCACCGTCGACGTCGCCGACGGCGCAAGGCTCGGCGAGATCGTCCGGCGCCGCATCGAGGCGATCGAAGCGCTTCCCGCCGGGGAGATCGGCCGGCTTCTGACCCGCCCTGCCCGCAACGTCAAAGCCGGCGAATACGTGGCCGCGCGCAGCTTCGCCGAGGATTTCGCCGCGGCGCTGAGGCCGCTGGCGGCGCTTCGCGGGACCGAGCCGCGCGAGATCGCCGACTATGCCGTGCCGCTCACCGAGGCTCTCGAGGCTCTGGCGCGGGACGAAAAGGGCGGTTCGAGCGAACTCTACGCGGGCGAGAACGGCGCGGCCCTGGCCGAGTTTCTGGCCAAGCTCGTCGCCGCGCCGCAGACCGGCTTCGCCTTCCCGGCCGAGGAGCTACCCGATGCGGTGGAGACGCTGATCTCGGGTGTCACGGTCAAGCCGCGCGGCGGCCTCTCGGCGCGGGCCTTCGTCCTCGGCACGCTGGAGGCGCGGCTGGAAAGCGTCGACGTCGCGATCCTCGGCTCGCTGAACGAGGGGGTGTGGCCGGCCGGGGCGACGAGCGGCGCGTTCCTGTCGCGGCTGATGCGGCGGGAGATCGCCCTCGATCCGCCGGAGCGACGGGTGGGCCTCGCCGCCCACGACTTCTGGATGGCGATGGGCGCGGAGCGCGTCGTCCTCACCCGGTCGCGTCGCATGGACGGGGCGCCGACCATCGCCTCGCGCCTGTTGCAGCGGGTGACGACGCTCGCCGGCACGGAAGCCACCCGCGCGATGACCGAGCGCGGCGAGGTCTATGTCGCGGCGGCCGAAGCGCTGGAGACCGCAGACGACCGGCCGCGCATCGCCCGGCCGCAGCCACGCCCGCCGGTCGAGACGCGGCCGAAGCGCTATTCGGTCACCGAGGTCGAGACGCTGATCCGCGACCCCTATGCCATCCACGCGAAGCGCATCATGAAGCTCGACGCCCTGCCGCCGCTGATGCGGGCGCCGCATGCCCGGGAGCGGGGCGAGCTGATCCACGCCATCGTCGCCGATTTCGTCATCAAAGGGATCGATCCGGACGAGCCGGAGGCGGCCGAGGAACTGCGGCTGATCGCCGAGGAGCATTTTGCCCGCGCGGCCCTGCCCGGCGACGTCGCGGCGGTGTGGTGGCCGCGGATCCTCGGCACCACGGCGCGGTTTCTCGCCTGGGAACGGGAGCGGAACGCCATGGTGCGCGAACGCCTCGCGGAACGTTCCGGTTCGAGCGAGTTTCCCGCCATCGGCGTGACGCTTTCCGGCCGCTCGGACCGCATCGACCGCCTGTCCGACGGATCGATCGTCATCCTCGACTTCAAGACCGGCACGAAGCCCTCGGTGAAACAGGCCCGCACGCTCCTGTCCCCGCAGCTGGCGCTGGAAGGCGGCATGGCGATGCGCGGCGACTTCGAAGGGACGAGCCCCGGCGAGACCATCGCCGACCTCGTCTATGTCAGGCTGCGCGAGCGCGAACTGAAGAGCGAGGGCCTGGAGACGCCCGGCACGAAGACCACGCTGCCCTGCGTTCCGACGGAGCTGTCCGACAAGGCGATGCGGCGCTTCGAAGGGCTGGCGGCCTTGTTCCTGCGAGAAGAGACCGCCTTCGCCTCGCGCACGCGCCCCGTCCTCGCGGGCGACTTTTCCGGCGACTACGACCATCTCGCAAGGGTCAAGGAATGGTCGGTCTCGGGCGGGGACGACGACGAGGGAGAGGCCGAATGACCGGTTCCGCGAACGCCTCTCTCGGCTTCTACGTCGATGCCGAGACGAAGCGCCGTCAGGCGATCGCCTCCGATCCGGAGCGCTCGGTCTTCGTCTCGGCCAATGCCGGCTCGGGCAAGACCCACGTCCTCACCGAGCGGGTGGTGCGGCTGCTTCTGGCCGGCGTCGACCCGTCGAAGATCCTCTGCCTCACCTTCACCAAGGCGGCGGCGGCGGAAATGTCGGCCCGCGTCTTCGCCCGCCTCGGCGAATGGGCGACCATGCCCGGCGAGGCGCTCGCCGAGGTTCTGGCGAAGCTCGAAGACGGCCGGCGGCCGGACGCAAGACGGCTCGCAGAGGCGCGCCAGCTCTTCGCCCGCGCGCTCGAGACGCCGGGCGGGCTGAAGATTCAGACGATCCACGCCTTCTGCGAGGCGATCCTCCACCAGTTTCCGCTGGAGGCGGACGTTCCCGGCCATTTCGCCGTGATGGAGGAGGCCGAGACCGTGCGGCTTCTCGCCGAAACGCGCAAGCGTCTTCTGACGGGTTCGGCCAGGATGCCGCAGCCGGAGGCGCGGCGGCTCGCCGACGCCTTTGCCGAGGCGCTTCAGACCGGGGGCGAGTTCGGCCTCGACAGGCTGCTCGCCGATATCGCCTTCAAGCGCGACGATCTCGCCCGGCATCTGGAGGAGGCCGGCGGGCTCGACGAAGCAATCGCGCTGCTCGCCGACGCGTTCGACGTCGACGACGGAGAGGCCGAAGAGCCGATCCTGCTTGCGGCGCTCGACTGCCCGCATCTCGATCCCGACACGTGCGAGATCCTCAGGGTCGCGGCACTCGCCTCGAAAGGGTCGTCGGACGGCAAGTTCGCCGAACGGCTGGCGCTCTTCGCCGACGCGAACGCCGCGCCGCAGGATCGGTTTGCCGCCTATCGCGCCTTCGGCCTCGATTCCAAGGGGGAGATCCGCGGGTCGCTGCGAGGCCTCGTCACCAAGGGCGTCGCCGAATTCGTTCCCGATTTCCTGGAGCGCGTCCAGGCGGCGGGCGAGCGGGCGAGAGCCGTGGAAGAACGCCTGGCGACGCTCCGGCTTTATCGCGCCAGCCGCGCGGCGCTCGTGATCACCGACGCCTTCGAGCGGGACTATGCGACCCTGAAGCGGCGTCGCGGCCGGCTCGACTTCACCGATCTCATCGCCCACACCGCCGATCTCCTGCTGCGCTCGGAAGCGGCGAGCTGGGTCCACTACAAGCTCGACAAGGGCATCGACCACATCCTCATCGACGAGGCGCAGGATACCAGCCCGCGCCAGTGGCAGGTGATGCGCGAGCTCGCCGAGGAGTTCTTCGCCGGCCAGGGCAGCCACAATCGCCAGCGCACCCTCTTTGCCGTCGGCGACGAAAAGCAGTCGATCTACTCCTTCCAGGGCGCCTCGCCGCACATGTTCGACGAGGAGCGCCGGCGGGTCGAGAGGCGAGCCGGCGGCGCCGGCATTCCCTTCGAGGCGATCCAGCTCAACCGCTCCTTCCGCACGGTCGAGACGGTGCTCTCCGCCGTCGACCGGGTGTTCGCCGATCCCGCCAACCGCAAGGGGCTCTCGGCCGGCGACGAGGCGCCAGTCCATTCGGCCGCACGACGCGACGGACCAGGCCTCGTCGAGGTCTGGCCGGCGTTTCAGGCGAGGACGCAGGAAGAGCCCGACGACTGGACGAAGCCCCTCGACGTCGAGCCGGAGAGTTCGCCGGCCCACCGCCTCGCCGGCCGGATCGCCGACCAGATCGCGGCCTGGCTGGGCGATCCGATCACCGTCAAGGGCGAGCGGCGCGCGCTCACACCCGGCGACGTCATGGTTCTGGTGAGGAAGCGCTCCGGCTTCGGCGCGGCGCTGGCAGCGGCGCTCAGGGACCGGCACATCGCCGTCGCCGGCACCGATCGGCTCGCCATCACCGATCACATCGCCATCGAGGATCTGATGGCTCTCGGCCGGGTGGCAGCGAATTTCGACGACGACCTGTCGCTGGCCGCGGTGCTGAAGAGCCCGCTCTTCGACTTTTCCGACGACGAGCTGATGGCGCTGGCTCTCTCCCGCGACGGCTCGCAGCCGCTGTCCCTGGCCTTGCGTCTTCTCGCCGACGAAGACAAGGGGCCGACCCGCCTGCCCGGCTTCGTGCCGGACGGCGCGGCGGCGACGGCGCTGCTGGCAAAGGCGCGGTCGGCGATCGCCCGGCTGGACGAGCTGCGCGCCCGGGCGGGCTTTCAGGGCGTCTTCGAATTCTACGCCCGCATTCTGGGGCCGGAAGGGGGGCGCAAGGCGCTGGTCTCGCGGCTCGGCCGCGATGCCGGCGAGGTCATCGACGCCTTTCTCGATCTCGCTCTCGCCAAGGAGGAGGCCGGCGTCGCCGGCCTCGACGCCTTCCTTGCCGAACTCTCCGACAGCCCGCCGATCCTCAAGCGCGAACTCGGCCACGGTCGCGGCGAGGTGCGCATCCTGACGGTGCATGCCTCGAAGGGGCTGGAGGCGCCCGTGGTCTTCCTGGTCGATCCGGGCTCGGCGCCGTTTTCCGCCAGCCATGGCGCCAGCCTGATCGCCTGGGAGGCGATGCCGGGGATCCATCACGGTGGGGCGCCCGGTTTTCTCTGGTGCCCGACCAAGGAGCTGCGCAACGCCGCGGTCGACGCGTTGAAGGCGACGGAAAAGGATCGCGCCGAGGACGAGTATCGCCGGCTTCTCTATGTCGGCATGACACGGGCCGCCGATCGTCTCGTCGTCTGCGGCCTCGCCCCCCAGCGCGGGCCGAACGAGGCGACCTGGCTGCAGCGCGTCGCATCGGCGCTGGAGGGCGAGGCGGAAACCGTCACCGACGCCTCCGGCGAGACGAGCGCCCTGCGGCTCGGCGCGGCGCCCGGCGGCGAAAAGCTCGCGCCAGAGCGACAGGCTGCCCCGCCCGCTCCGGACCTGCCGCTGTCGAAGCTGCCGGCGGAGGTTCTGCCGCCGCGCCCGCTCTCGCCGTCGGTGGCCGGCACGGCTGCCGAGCTCCTGCCCGAGCCGGAAATGGGCCCCGAGGCCGGCGCAACGCCCGGCGAGGAAGCCGGCGAGACGCAACCGGCATCGACGCCCTCGCCGGTCCTTTCGGCAGGCGCCGCGCCGTCCTTCGCGATCCGCCGCGGCTTGGCGGCGCACCGCATGCTGGAGCTTCTGCCCGACGTTCCGCCGGCAGAACGTGCGACCGCCGCCCGGCTGATCCTCTCCGCGCTCGCTCATGACCTTCCGCCGAAGGAGTGCGACCGGCTGGCCGAATCGGTCCTCGCGGTCATGGCCGAGCCGGCCTTCGCGCCGATCTTTTCCGCCGGCAGCCGGGCCGAGGTGGCGGTCGCCGGCGAGGTGGAGCTGCGCGGCAAGAGCTACACCGTCAACGGCACGATCGACCGCCTCGCCGTCACCGAGGACCGGGTGCTGATCGTCGACTACAAGACCAACCGGCCGCCGCCGGAGGATCTCTCCGCCGTGCCGCAGCCCTATGTCCTGCAGCTCGCGCTCTACCGCGCGATGATCGCGCCGCTCTATCCGGGACGGCGCGTCGAGGCGGCGCTGATCTTCACCGAGGCGCCGCGGTTGATCGCCGTTCCCGCCGAGCGGCTCGACGCCGCCCTTGCCGGGCGCACCGCCGACGTTTCCGATGCGACGACACCGCGTTCGCCGAACGCGGACCTTGCTTGAATTGCCCTTCCGTGAGGGCTACCTAGGCGATGAAACGTTTTACAGGAGCCGAACATGGCGACGAAGAAAGTCGATACCCAGAGTTTTCAGAGCGACGTCCTCGACAACGGCAAGCCGGTGGTCGTCGACTTCTGGGCCGAATGGTGCGGACCTTGTAAGATGATCGGGCCGAGCCTCGAGGAGATTTCAGAGGAGATGGCCGACATCGAGGTCGCCAAGGTCAATATCGACGAGAACCCCGATCTTGCCGCGAAATACGGCGTCCGCTCGATCCCGACGCTGCTTCTGTTCAAGAACGGCGAGCCGGCGGCCGTGCAGGTCGGCGCCCAGTCGAAGTCGAAGCTGGTCGACTGGATCAAGGGCGCGGCGTAATCGCCCGAGACATTTCGGTGGGTGACGAAAAGGCTCGCGCGACAGGCGCGGGCCTTTTTCGTATGATCGAATGACTTTACGGAAAGAAAGCTCTGCAATGGCCGCCGAAAGGCACGAGCGCTTCGAGGCGCTGCATCGATCCGGCTGCTTCGTCATCCCCAATCCCTGGGATGCCGGTTCGGCGCGATTGATGGCCGCGAAGGGCGCAAAGGCCCTGGCGACGACGAGCGCCGGCTTCGCCTTCACCATGGGACGCCCGGACATGGGCACGGTCAGCCGCGACGAGGCGCTCGCCCATGCCGCCGAGATCCTGGCAGCGACGCCCCTGCCCGTCTCGGGCGATTTCGAGAACGGCTTCGCCGACGCACCGGAGGACGTTGCCGAAACGGTCCGCCTGGCCGGCGAGGTCGGCCTGTCGGGCTGCTCGATCGAGGACACCGCGATGGCCGAGGGCCACGCCCCCTATGATTTCGATCTCGCCGTCGATCGCATTCGCGCCGCGGCGGGCGCCGCCCGAAGCCTCGGACGGCCCTTCGTCCTTTGCGCCCGGGCCGACGGAATCATGAACGGCCACTACGACCTCGCCGAAGCCATCCGCCGGGTTCGCGCCTTCGAGGCGGCCGGTGCGGACCTTCTCTACGTGCCGATGCCCACCAGCCTCGACGACCTCGGGCGGATCGTCCAGAGCCTCACGAAGCCCGTCAACGCTCTCGCCGCCGGGCCGTTCGCGAAGTTCCGCAAGACCGACTTCGCGGCCATCGGCATCCGCCGCATTTCGGTCGGCTCGGCGATCGCCCGCCTCACCCATGCCGCCATCCTCGAAGCCGCGGACGCGGCACTGGAGGATGGTGACTTCACGCCGCTCCTGAAAGCCGCCAAGGGCTCGACGATCGACGCGCTTCTCGAGCGCGGCGCGAGCCTTGCGGCAGAGCGATAGGAGGAGACACGCTGTCCGGCTTTCTCGCCCGCGTCTTCGCCGCCCTCGTCGGCGGCCTCCTGTTCAGCCAGTCGGCGGAGTTCACCCAGCAGTATCTGCAGCGGCTCGGTGGGGCGGCGGACGAGTTGCAGGTCGTCGTCGAGCGGTTCGAGGAAAGCGCGCGGGCATCCGACCTCGCCCCCGAGGCGGCGATCGAGCGGCTGAAGCAGAATGCCGACGACGTCGCCGTGCGGCAGGGCACCGACGCCGAGGCGAACCGCGAACGCTTCGCCGAGTTGGAGCGACGCTACCGCGCCCTCGTTTCCACCACGCCGCTGTTCCGGCCCTTCGAGATCGTCGTCGATCCGGACTGGTCGATCGCCGGACGGGCGGCCGAGGACTATCGCCCGGCCATTCCGGCCAGCGGCGACGGCATCATGCTCGCCCTCGCCGGTTTTCTCGCCGGCTGGGCCTGCGGTGGCGGCGCCCACGGCGCCGTGGCGATGGCCACGCGCCGCCGGGAAAGACGGCGCCCGGGGGGGCACGACGCGAAGGCCGACATCATCGAGTGACGGGAATGGCGCGGCCTGCCGGTGAGGCGAGATCTCCGACAGCGGACGGACGGCTCCGATCGGCAAACGCCGCGATCACTCCGACATCGAGGACGTCGCGTCGCATTCTACCGAGGCGCCATGCCGTTGCTTCCGAGCACTTCGCCGACGAGATAGAGCGAGCCGCAGATCAGGAAGCGCGGCGCGGGCGAGGCCTGCCAATTGGCCGAGACGAGCCGGATCGCCTCCTCGACGGAATTGGCGGGCTCGGCGTCGAGGCCGGCCTCGATCGCCGCGTCGGCGAGTTCGTCCGGATCGATGCCCGCTTCGCTCACCGTGATCGGCACGGTGAAGACCCGCCGCGCCATGCCCGCGAAGGCCGAGAAGAAGCCCACCGGCTCCTTGGTGTTGATCATCCCCGCGATCAGGAACAGCGGCCGCTGCACCCGCTCTTCCATGTCGGCGAGGGTTTCGGCGATGGCAACGCCCGCGCCGGGATTGTGACCGCCGTCGATCCAGATTTCGGCGCCGGCAGCAGCGATTTCGAGGAGCGGCCCCTCGGTGATGCGCTGCATCCGGCCGAACCATTCGACGTTCGACAGCCCTTCTTCCACCGCGGCGTCGGAGGGCGGGAACGGGCTCTTGCGCAGCGCGGCGATCGCGGTCGCGGCATTGCCGATCTGGTGGCGGCCCGGCAGACGCGGCAGCGGCAGGTCGAGAAGGCCGATCTCGTCCTGATAGACCATCCGGCCATGCTCTTCGTAGGCGAAGAAATCCTGACCGTAGACGGAGACCGGCGCGCCGACGCGATCGGCGATGCTGGTGAGGACTTCGAGCGCAACCTCTTCGGCCTGCTGGCCGATGACCAGGGGGATGCCAGGCTTGATGATCCCGCCCTTTTCGGCGGCGATGAGTTCCACACGGTCGCCGAGAAAGGACTGGTGGTCGAGCGAGATGGGGGTGATCACGCTGACGGCGGGTCTGGCGATGACGTTGGTGGCGTCGAAGCGCCCGCCGAGCCCCACCTCGACGATGGCGACGTCGGCCGGATGTTCGGAGAAGAGCAGGAAGGTGACGGCCGTCAGGATCTCGAACACGGTGATCGGCTTGCCGTCATTGGCCTTCGCCGCGACCCTCACCGCTTCTGCCAGCACTTGGTCGTCGACGAGGCGCGAGCCGCCCTGCGGGGCGGCGAGACGATAGCGCTCGTGCCAGTTGACGAGATGCGGCGAGGTGTGTGTGTGGACGCCCCGGCCGCCGGCTTCGAGGATCGCCCGCGCAAAGGCCGTGACGGAACCCTTGCCGTTCGTGCCCGCCACGTGGATGGTCGGCGGCAGCCGCAGATGCGGATCGCCGAGCGCCGTCAGAAGCCGGGCGATACGCTCCAGCGTGAGGTCGAAGCCCTTGGGATGGCGACCGAGAAGCGTTTCGATTTCGGCTGCGGCGAGTGAAGTCGTGGTCATCGCGGCGTGTTACGCCAGCCCTTCCGTCGATGCAAAAGGATAGGTTCAGTGCGCTGCGGCGTTTTCGCGCTGCTCCGTCTCGCCCCGCTGTTCCCCGCCGTCGCCCGCGAACGTCTCAGCCTCGTCGGCGTCGTTCCCGATGAGGCGGGCGACCTCCGGCGCGGGGGTCCGGGTGAGAAGCTTCAGCAGCGTCGCGATGCGGCTCTTCAGCTGCTGGCGCGGCACCACCATGTCGACCATGCCGTGTTCCATCAGATATTCCGCCCGCTGGAAGCCGTCGGGAAGCTTCTCGCGGATCGTCTGCTCGATCACCCGGGCGCCGGCAAAGCCGATCACCGCGCCCGGCTCCGCAATGTGCACGTCCCCCAGCATGGCATAGGAGGCCGAAACGCCGCCCGCCGTCGGATTGGTCAGGACGACGATGTAGGGAAGCCCCGCCTCCTTCAGCATCTCCACCGCGACGGTGGTACGCGGCAGCTGCATCAAG
Organism: Jiella avicenniae; assembly: GCF_021390325.1. Taxonomy (GTDB): domain Bacteria; phylum Pseudomonadota; class Alphaproteobacteria; order Rhizobiales; family Rhizobiaceae; genus Jiella; species Jiella avicenniae. Next base: position 11,278 of record NZ_JAJUWU010000014.1, read on the forward strand.
GACAGGATGCCCTCCTGCATGCGCGCGCCGCCGGACGCGGAGAACAGCACCAGAGGCCGCTTCTCGGCGATGGCCGTCTCGAAGCCCCTGATGATCGCCTCGCCGGCGACCATGCCGAGCGAACCGCCCATGAAGGCGAAATCCTGCACCGTCGCGACGACCGGCAGGCCCTCGATCGAGCCCTTGCCGACGATGACGGCGTCGTCCATCTCGGCCTTCGCGCGGTTTTCCTTCAGCCGGTCGACGTAACGCTTCTGGTCGCGGAACTTCAGAGGATCGACCGCCGCCGTCGGCAGCTCGACGAGGTCGTAGACGCCGTCGTCGAAGAAGTGGGCGAGCCGGTCCTTGGCCCTGATGCGCATGTGGAAACCGGAGGACGGCACCACCCACTGATTGGCTTCGAGATCCTTGTGGAAGACCATCTCGCCGGTCTCGGGACATTTGATCCACAGATTTTCCGGTACCTGACGCGTGGCCAGAAGGCTGGAGATCTTCGGGCGGACGTAGTTGGTGATCCAGTTCACGGGCGATGATCCGTCATTCGGGACTTGAAACGACAAAGGGGCATGGCCCCTTCAGATGGCCGTTAGGTCAGGCCTTGGCAAGGCGGGAGGTCCTGACGCCTTCCGCAAGCCGCGCGACGATGTCGGTGACGGCCTGCACCGCCGGCGTGCCGCCCGGCTGAAGCGAGGCCTCGATCGCCGAAACCAGGGCCGAGCCGACGACGACGCCGTCTGCGCCGCGTCCGATCTCGGCCGCCTGTTCGGCGCTTCGGACACCGAAACCGACGCAGACCGGCAGATCGGTATGCCGCTTGATCCGCTCGACCGCCGCCGCGACCTTGGCCGCATCGGGCGCGGCCGAGCCGGTGATGCCGGTGATCGAGACGTAGTAGACGAAGCCGGAGGTGTTTTTGAGAACGGCCGGCAGGCGCTTGTCGTCGGTTGTCGGCGTCGCCAGCCGGATGAAGTTGAGCCCGGCGTCGAGGGCCGGCAGGCACAGTTCGTCGTCCATCTCCGGCGGCAGGTCGACGACGATCAGCCCGTCGACGCCGGCCGCGAGCGCATCCGCCACGAAGGCGTCGACGCCGTAGATGTAGATCGGGTTGAAATAGCCCATCAGGATGATCGGGGTCTCTGCGTCGCCCTGCCGGAAGTCCTTCACCAGCGACAGCGTCTTCTTCAGGCTCTCGCCGGCCTTGAGCGCGCGCAGGCCGGCCTTCTGGATCGCCGGCCCGTCAGCCATCGGATCGGAAAACGGCATGCCGAGTTCGATCACGTCGGCGCCGGCGCCGGGAAGCCCCCGGACGACTTCGAGCGCCGTCTCGTGATCCGGATCGCCCGCCATGACGAAGGTGACGAGGGCGGGCCGGGCTTCCTCTTTCAGCTTGGCGAAACGGGCTTCGATGCGGGTCGTCATGGGAAACTTTCGAAGAGGGCGTCCGGCAGCGGCGATCGCCGGGCACCCGACATTTTGAAAATCGCGCTGGATGTGAAGGGGTTCTTACGCCATCCGGCAAGGCCCTGCCAAGCCGGGCCGGCCGGCTCTGGGCGCTCCACCCGGCGATGCTGCCGACAAGTGGTGCCGGCGGAAGCGCCTTACGGTCGTTTGCCGGGCGCCGAAGCCTGCCCGACGATCAGCCCGCCCGGCAGCTGTCCGCCACCCAGGCCGCAGTCGCCGCGTCGGCGAAATCGACCCTGAAGCCGAAGATCGCCGGCGTCTCGTAGGGATGCGCCTCGCGGATCACGCTGGCGCAGGCGTCGAACAGGCCGGCCCGCGTCTTGACGATCAACCGCCACTCGTCCTGACGCTCGCGCTTGCCCTTCCACCAGAAGCGGCTGTCCACTTCCTTGACCGGAATGTTGCAGCAGGCCGCGAGCTTCTCGTCGAGCAGCTTGCTGGCGATCTCCCGCGCATCGAGCAGCGAGGGACAGGTGACGTGGATTTCGACGATGTCGGTCAAAGTGCACTCCCGGAACGGGTTTCCTGCGTGGTTTTACGGCCAGTCCTCGGACCGGCCGGCGCGCTGGTCCCACACGCGAATGATCTCGACCCTGTCGTTGCGCACGACGTAGACGAACATGAACGGCGTCCGCCCGAGAACGATCTCGCGGGTGTTTTCTTCAGCCTGCCGGCCAGCGAACGGATGATCCCTCAGCGTCTGATGCGTCTTTTCGAACTGAAGGCGGGCCTTGAGGGCCCCATCCGGAAAAATCTGCTCGTAGTACCGCCGAAACCAGCCGAGATCGGCAAGTGCGCGCGGCAGGAAAACGACGTCCATCAGCGCGGAAAGACATCAGGCTCCGGGGACGGAAGTTCGTCCGCCGTTCCCCAGCTTTCGACCCACCGCAAGACGGCCGCCTCGGAGATGAAGACGCCGTCGTCGGCCTCCTTCAATGCCTGGCGGATGGCTTCGCGCTTGAGCTTGCGACCCGAAAGATATTGCGCAATCGCCTCTTCGGCGACTTCGGCCGGCGTCTGGTTGGACAGCCGCGCTTCCGCTTCGAGATCCGCCTTCACGGAAGGCTCGAGCGGAACGGATAAGTCGACTAATGCCATCGAGCAGCTCCTTCCAAATGCAGATCGAGCCGGCGCAACGGATGCGGTGCGCGAGGTTCGCCCCTCCTACAGCTCCATCCCGAGATGCTTCGCCACCGTGTGGACGTCCTTGTCCCCTCGCCCGCAGAGATTCATGACGATGATCTGGTCCCTGCCCATCTTGGGGGCGCGCTTGATCACCTCGGCCAGCGCGTGGGCCGGCTCCAGCGCCGGGATGATGCCCTCGGTCCGGGTCAGCATCTGGAAGGCGGCGAGCGCCTCCTTGTCCATGATCGGGACGTATTCGACGCGGCCGGAATCCTTCAACCAGGAATGCTCCGGGCCGATGCCGGGATAGTCGAGGCCGGCCGAGATCGAGTGGCCTTCCTTGATCTGGCCGTCCCCGTCCTGCAGGAGATAGGTGCGGTTGCCGTGGAGGACGCCCGGCGAACCGGCCGTCAGCGAGGCGCAGTGTTCTTCGCCCTCAAGCCCCTTGCCGCCCGCCTCGACGCCGACGATCGCAACGTCCTTGTCGTCGAGGAAGGGGTGGAACAGGCCGATGGCGTTCGAGCCGCCGCCGACGGCAGCGACCAGCATGTCCGGCAGCCGGCCCTCGGCCTCCAGGATCTGCTCGCGCGCCTCCTTGCCGATGACGCTCTGGAATTCCCTGACGAGCTCCGGATAGGGATGCGGGCCGGCGGCGGTGCCGATTAGATAGTAGGTGGAATCGACATTCGTCACCCAGTCCCGCAGCGCCTCGTTCATCGCGTCCTTCAGCGTGCCGTGGCCGGCGGTGACGGGCCGCACCTCGGCGCCGAGGAGCTTCATGCGGAAGACGTTTGGCGCCTGCCGCTCGACGTCGGTCGCGCCCATGTAGACGACGCAGGGAAGGCCGAACCTCGCGCAGACCGTCGCCGTCGCGACGCCGTGCTGGCCGGCGCCGGTCTCGGCGATGATGCGCGTCTTGCCCATCTTGCGGGCGAGCAGGATCTGCCCGAGGCAATTGTTGATCTTGTGCGAGCCGGTGTGGTTCAGCTCGTCGCGCTTGAAGTAGATCCTGGCGCCGCCCAGTTCCTCCGTCAGCCGCTCGGCGAAATAGAGCGGCGACGGCCGGCCGGTGTAGTGCCTGTTCAGCCCGTCGAGTTCGGCCTTGAACGCCGGGTCCACCCGCGCCGCATTCCAGTGCTCCTGCAGATCGAGGATCAGCGGCATCAGCGTCTCTGCGACGAAGCGCCCGCCGAAGATGCCGAAGCGGCCTTCCTCGTCGGGGCCGGCGCGGAAGGAATTGGGCAGTTGCTGGTTCACGGCGTTGGGCCTTTCTCGCTGGCGATCCGGTCCAGCTCGTCGAAGAAGGTGGCGATGCGGCCGACGTCCTTGATCCCCGGCGCGCTTTCGACCCCGGAAGAAACGTCGATGCCGGAGGGCCTTGCGACACGCAGCGCCTCGGCGACGTTTCCGGCGTCGATCCCTCCGGAAAGCATGTAGGCGAGATCCGGGTCAAGGGCAGCGAGGAGCCGCCAGTCGAAGGAGACGCCGTTGCCGCCCGGCAGGTTCGATCCCTTGGGGCGCTTGGAATCGAGCAGGATGCGATCGGCGACGCCGCGATAGGCCGCGACGGCATCGAGATCGGCGGCTTCCGCGACCGGCAGCGCCTTCATGACACGCAGCCCGGTGTGTGCCTTGATTTCGGCAACCCGCTCCGGCGTCTCCCTGCCGTGAAGCTGCAGCCAGTCCGGCCGCACCTCCTCGGCGAAGCGGGCGATCAGTTCGTCGTCGGGATCAACGGTAACGATAACGGTCTCCGCCCGGCCCGCAACGAGGCGCACCAGTTCGGCCATCGGCTCGACATCCAGATGCCGCGGGCTTTTGGCGAAATGCACGAAGCCGACATGGCTGGCACCGCGCGAAAGCGCGACTTCGAGCGTCTCGGGCGTGGAGAGCCCGCAGATTTTTGCTTCCGGACGCATAATGTGGAGCCCTGACGATTTTAACAGAGCGAGCTAAATGACCAACGCGCCCAACTCGTCCTCCACCATTCGCACATGATGACGCAAGACGCCTGCTGAAGAATTTGTCCCACTCCAAAATGCCTTACCTGCGGATGAGTCCAAAATCCCAAATCGGACACCCCCGAGGTGCGGGAAGGCCTCTTGCAATAAGATGATTCCAGCGCCTGCCTTCTCTCGATTCAGCCTACCGTTTCGCCGTGGATAAACGGCAATGATCTTCGTTTCCGCACCCTTCGTAAGACCTATTTCCGGTTCAATTGACAAAGAAAAATAGCCGTTTGGGGATTTCCATACTGCCTTTTCGGGCTCGAACCGCTCACCTTTTTGAGCGGATAGCCACGAAGAAACCTCCGCTATAACGCTCGCATTTGTTTCGACGGCGTTCGGTAACGAGGCTTGTTGGACTTTTTTTATCAGTAAATTTAGATCGCACTCCGCGGAAAGCAGTTCAGAAACACCACGCCGTGATGGTCCGTAGAAGTCTTTTCCACCACCGCCTCCGTATCGTGATAAATCTTTGATATTGTTGCCGATATCCTGGGTAAGGAACTTCAAAAAAGTTGCAAAATGCATTTGTGTTGGCATGGCTACCTCCGTGATTCATTATTTATATCAAATACTAGGATTCACGAACAGATAGCGAACTTAAATACTAACCGCATGCAGCCCCGACCCGTGCTGCTTCAGCCAGCTCTTCCCCGCCTCCATCTCAGGGCAGAGCTGCCGGCACAGCGCCCAGAATTTCGGACCGTGGTTCATCTCGCGAAAATGCGCGACCTCGTGGGCGGCGAGATAGTCGAGAACGGAGGGCGGGGCCATGACGATGCGCCAGGAAAAGGCGAGGCGCCGGTCGTGGGTGCAGGAGCCCCAGCGGCTGGTCGTGTCCTTGATGGTGATGGCGCGGGGTTCGAGACCGACCGCCGCTGAATGACACTTCACCCTGTCGGCGAGATCGCGGCCTGCCTCGCGGCAGAGAAAGTCGAGGACCCGGCGGGAGAAATGCCTTTCTTCGCCGCCGACGAGAAGCTGCTGGCTGACTCCGGCCACGGCCGCATCGGCGCTCGTCACGGCTGCGGCATCCTCGCCGAGATCGCCCGGACCATCCAGGCTGCCGGCGTCCCGCGTGGCAGCGGCCCTGCCCGACGCTCTCTTCGCGCCGGCTGCCGGCGAGACCGGTGAAACCGCGAGTTCCATTCCCGCAGCCGAAAACAGATCGCCGTTCGCACCCGCGACGTCGGACGAACCCGACCGGGAAGCCCTCGTTTCGATCTCTGCGGGTTTTCCCGCGCTGGACGCGGCCTGATCGCCAAGCGCTTCCAGCCGCGTCACCAGCCGGCCGCCGCGATGGGTCAGCAGCGTCGGCTCGCCGCGCAGCGGGATGATCGCACCCGGCGCGATGACGACTCGGTCCGGCACGCGCGCGAGCCGCTCCTCGACCCAGCCGCGGTGGCGGTCGAGAAACCCCCGGATCTTGCGGGCCGACATGCCGCGCGGCACGGTGACGATCAGACCGCCGCCGCCCGGCGCGATGCGCATGATCATGCGCTTGGCGCGCGGATTCTGCCGGACGGTGAGCGGCAGCGGGCTACCCGCGACGTCGATCGTCTCGGGCAATGGCGGTTCTGGTTTGCGTCGCAGAAGCTGAGGCATCGAGCAAGGCGATCCGGCTTGTGTCTCCCGCCGGCGACGTGTGGCGGAAGCCGCTCGCGCGGCTTGCACCCCTTCCATTCGCCGACCGGCCCAGTCTAGCCCATAACGCGAAGCGGCGGCACCCCGGAGGATGCCGCCGCGCAGTTCGATCAACAGGCGCCGTCGACGGTGATGACGGTCGGCGACGACCGCGTCGGCCGTGCATGTCCGGTGCGACTTCGCACCGTCTTCGGCCGGCAGATCAGGCCGGATGGCCGTCGACGATCGGGCCGTCGTTGCGGCCGCTCTCGCGGCTCCTGCGGTCCCGCATGAACCTGTCGAACTCTTCCTGGTCCTTGGCCCGGCGAAGTTCGCGGGCATAAGCCTCGAATTCGGCGGCCGCCTCGTTCAGCCTGCGGCGCTCCTCGTCGAGCCGGCGAAGCTCCGTATCGCGCCAGTCGTCGAAGGCGACGTTGCCGGTGCGTTCGGCGGCGAAGGGCTGCTTGAAGCCCGAGCGTTTCATCGAAGACATGAACTTGTCCGTCGTTGTGTTGACGTCGCGCTTGAAGCCTTCGAGCCGCTCACCCCAAAGGATGTAGGCCAGCATCGCCAGACCGAGGGGCCACCACACGAAGAACCCGCCGACCATCACGGCAATCGTCACCGGCGTCCAGGCCGGGCGGATCAGGGCTTGTGAAGTCATCGCAGTCACGTTCCTTTCGAATATGGCCGCGACAGAAAGCATCGCGGGAGAGCAACCTCTCGTTTGTTTTCGATGACAAACAGATGGTGAGAGATTTTTCGCCGTTCAATGGTTTTCGCGCGAAAATCGACCGACCGAACGCCGATTTCGGCAAAGGCTCGCCGCGCGGATCGTCGCGAGGCCGGGCGCCCGTCCTCGTCGGCGGCGGAAGCATCAGGACGGCGAGGATGGCGATTGCCGGCCAGCACCGGCAGTGCACCGGGTTTCGGGCCTGCCTCGTCGTCCTTTCTTCGCCGGCTGCATGGGACGGGGCAAAAACCGGGTCCGTCCGCTTCGAGAACCTGGACCCGCCGCACCATTTCGTCGCAGGAGCGATGGACAGGGCCGACGAGATCACCATAATCCGGGAGGTCGCGGCGACGGACTGCGGCCTCTTTCGTCTGTTCGTTCGTCCCGGGCCCTCATGAATTCGACCATCATCCCGACCCTCAGATACGCCAATGCCGGTGCGATGATCGGCTGGCTGTGCTCGGTCTTCGGCTTCGAGCGCCGCGCCGTGCACGAGAGCGAGGACGGCGGCGTACTCCATGCCGAACTCGTCCACGGGGACGGCATGGTGATGATCGGCGATGCCCGAAACGACGCGTTCGGCGCCTTTCAGGCGCCGCCGGACGACGCCAAGGTGACCCAGAGCCCCTATGTCGTCGTTGAGGACATCGACCAGCTCTACGCCGCGGTGCAAGCGGCCGGGGCGACCGTGGTGATGGACCTCGAGGACAAGGACTACGGCTCGCGCGAATTCTCCTGCCGCGATCCGGAAGGTCACCTTTGGAACTTCGGGACATATGATCCGTGGCGGACCGGCGCGTGACGACTGACGCCTGCGCGAACGGCTGAAGCGGAACCAGAGTATGGATTGGTCGGCCTCGATCGACGCTTATTGCGAACGCACCAGCGCGCAGTTCTGGGCCGAGCCCCTGAACGCCTGGTCCAACCTCGCCTTCATCGCAGTCGGCCTCGTCGGCCTCAGCCTGTGGAAGATGCGCGGCGGCCGCGATCTTCCCTCACAAGCGCTCTGCGTCCTCGTGCTGGTGATCGGGATCGGCTCGTTCCTTTTCCACACCTTCGCGACGCGCTGGGCGAGCCTTGCCGACGTCCTGCCCATCGCCGTCTTCATCTACGGCTATTTCGCCCTCGCCCTCAGTCGCTTCTTCGGCCTTTCGGCGCTGATTTCGGGCTTTTGCACCGCCGGCTTCATGGCCGCCTCGTTCCTCGCCGAGCCCGTCTTCTCGACGCTGGTCGGATCGTCGGCGGGCTACCTGCCGGCGCTCTTCGCCATGCTGGTCATCGGCGGCATTCTCGTTTCCCGCAAGCAGGAGCCCGGCGGCCTCGTCCTCGCGGCGGGCGCGACGTTTCTCGTCTCCCTGACCTTCCGCATGCTCGATACGCCGCTCTGCGGGCTCTGGCCGCTCGGCACCCACCCGCTCTGGCATCTCCTCAATGCGGTGACGCTCGGCCTGCTGCTGGCGGCGGCGATCGATACCGATCGGAAGACCGGCCAGCCGCGCCTTGCGCGAGTCCCGTCGACGGCCGGCCGCTGAGGGCCTTTCGCGGCTTCGTCAGACGGGTGGCGGCGCCGCCAGAAGGTCGTCGACGCGGCGGTCGCGAAGCTCGGCGACGTTGTCGACGTCGGCAATGTCGAGGACGCGCAACATGCCCTTCAGGATGCGGGCCGGCAGATGCGGGCCGCCATAGACGAGGCCGGTATAGAGCTGGACGAGATCGGCTCCCGCCTCGATCTTCATGATCGCGGTGCGGGCATCCTCGACGCCGCCGACGCCGATCAGCGGGAAATCCGGCCCGACGGCGCGGCGGAAGCGGGCGAGCACCCAGGTGGAGCGGCGCATCAGAGGCCGGCCGGACAGTCCGCCGGCCTCCGCCGCCGCTTTGTGTTTTTCGACGCCGTCCCGCGCGAGCGTCGTGTTGGAGACGATCAGACCGTCGATCCCGCGATCCCGCGCCGCGTCGGCGATCTCCTCGATCTGGTCTTCGGAAAGGTCGGGGGCGACCTTGACGAAGATCGGCTTGCGGTTGGTCGCGGTGATCGCCGCATAGCCGTTGCGCGCCGCCACCACCGCCTTGAGCAGCTTGCCGAGTTCGTCGCCGGACTGGAAGCTCCGCAGGCCCGGCGTGTTCGGCGAGGAGATGTTGACCGCCAGATAGCTCGCGAAGCTCTCGAAGACGTTCACGCCCTCGACATAGTCGGCGATCCGGTCGGCCGAATCCTTGTTGGCCCCGATATTGACCCCGACGATGCCCATCTTGCCGGCCCGCGCCGCCAGCCTTTCGGCGGCATCGGCATGGCCGTCGTTGTTGAAGCCGAGCCGGTTGATGACGGCATGGGCCCCGGGCAGCCGGAAAATCCGGGGCTGCGGGTTGCCCTCCTGCGGCCGGGGCGTCAGCGTGCCGACCTCGACGAAGCCGAAACCGAGCCGCAGGGCCTCGTCCGGTACCTCGGCGTTCTTGTCGTAGCCGGCGGCGAGCCCGATCGGGTTGGGAAAGCGGATGCCGGCGACCTCGACGTGCAGGCGGCCATCCACCGGAATGTCGAGATCGCGGACGAGGCCCCGCTTCAGCGCCTCGAGCGACAGCCCGTGGGCGCGCTCGGCCTCCAGCCGGAACAGCGCCGGCCGCGCCAGCCGGTAGAGCAGGCTCATGGCCGGGACGAGCGCGCGACGGCGGGGACGTTCGTCACCGCATCGATCCCGGAAACAGGTGATGGCCGTCCGGGCCGATCGGCAGGTCCTCGACCCACAGCGCGGCATCGGCCGGCAGGCTGGCGTAAAGATGCGGGAACAGCGCGCCGCCGCGGGATTTTTCGTATTTCAGCGCATCACCTAGCGGCGCCGGATCGACCGCGACGAGCACCAGATCGTCGACCCCGGCGAAATGCTTTGCCGCCGTCTCCCGCACCTGGGCGCTGGTCGAAAAATGGATGAAGCCGTCGGCGAGATCGACCGGCGCACCGTCGAGCCTGCCCTTCGCCCTGGCCTCTTCCCACAGGGGGCGGGGCAGGATTTTGTAGATCGTCTGGGTCATGGCATCTCGGTGCCAAACAATCGGGAAAAAATCAATTCCGCCGTCACATCGAGGCCACCGAAAGCTGCAAGGTCTGACCGCCCGGCAAAGACCCGCGCGCCGGCCGATCGCTTTCGGCGTCCGCGGCGAAGCGACAGGGCCGACCGGGGCCTGAGCCGGCAACATCACGCGAGGGAAGAGCATGGCACCAGCAATCTTCGTCCGGGCGGCAGCGATCGCCCTCGCACCGGCGCTGCTCGCCACGCCGGCCGCGAACGCCCAGTCCGGTCTCGGCCGGATCGAGGCCGGGGAGAGCGCCGGCCGCTACCAGATCGTCAGTATCGACGGCGTCGTCGCCCGCCTCGACACGGCGACCGGACGGCTTGCCCCGTGCCGCGTCGTCGGCGAGACGATCGGCTGCGGCGAGGACGGCCCCGATGCGGTGACTCCTTCGGACGCTCGGATCCGCGCGCTGGAACGGCGGGTCTCGGCGCTCGAGGCCGAACGCGCGCGGGGCGGCTCGGCCCTCACCGGCAGCGACGAGACCGACATGGCCATCGAGCGGATGCAGAAGCTGTTCCGCGGCTTTGCCGACATCGTCAAGGAACTCGACGAGGACCGAAGGGACGACGACGAGGCGACCGGTCCGGCACCGGGGCGGACCTGACGGCACGAAGCCGTCCCGCCTCCCCCGCCCGCTCTGCCCCGGCAGCGTCACCGGCCGCGCCGGGCCGGGCCGGAGCGGAATCGGCGCCGGGAGGGAGCGCGAGGAGCGGTGCGCCGGCCAGCCACGGGGAACCGCGCAAGACATTCGCCGAGCGGCCAACGGCTCGCTCCCGGCCCCCCTCGCCCCCATTTTCGAAAGCGGCCCGAGGCGGGCCCGGAAATCGGGGCTTGAAGCCAAGCGCGTTCTGTCATATTCCCCCGCCGTTCGAAGATGGTCCGGCACGCCGGACCCGGGCGCTTCTTCCGCAATGGCGAGCGTCAAGTTTCGACCCGACGACGGCCCTTAACGGCCGCAGCCGGGCCGATCCGGTCAGATTCGGACGATGGTGAGGTGGCCGAGTGGTTGAAGGCGCACGCCTGGAACGCGTGTATACGGGAAACCGTATCGAGGGTTCGAATCCCTCTCTCACCGCCACTTCTGCAGTTGTCCGACCCGGAGACATCGGCGGCAGATGGCCCGAAACGTGAAGCGATCTCAAGTCTGACGCACGTCGCCGATGGCGACGCCTTCTCTGCCAAGCCGGATCACGACCATCTCGACCGATGGCAGTAACTGACGTTCGTCGACTGCCTTGGCGTCTCAATGTCCCGCCGATGGCCAGGGCGGCGGCAGGTGCCGGGCGATTGCGGCCGGCGGATGGCATCGCCTCCGCCGCCGCGGGGACTGCGGCTTCGGCGCCGAGACGACCGGGGACGCGGCGGGGCGTTCGCCTCGCGAAAGGCGACGCGCAGCGCGGGCTTCGGGAGATCGCCGAGACCCCCTCAGTTCTGCACGGCCTGGACCGAGCCGCCGTCGACGCGCAGGTTGGCGCCGTTGATGAAGGAGCCGCGCTCGGAGACGACGAGGGCGATGGCCGCCGCGACTTCCTCGACGCGGCCGCGGCGTTTGAGAACGATGCCGGGCCGCTCTTCTTCCAAAAAGCTCTCGACGGCCTCGTCGAAGGAGACGCCCATTTCCTTGGCGCGCTTTTCCATCATGCCGTCGGTCATGTCGGTCTCGATGAAGGCCGGCGAGACGGTGTTGCAGAGGATGCCGTGCTTGGCCTCTTCATAGGACAGGTTCTTGACGAAAGCGGCGAGCGCCGCCTTGGCGGTGTTGTAGGTGGCCTCCTCCCAATAGGGCTGGACGGCGTTTTCCGAGGTGATGCAGACGAAGCGGCCCCAGCCCTTCTGGCGCATCGCCGGGAAGGTCGCCCGGGCGACGCGCACGGCCGACATGAAGTCGATCTGCCAGGCTTCCAGATAGTCCTCGTCGGTCATTTCCAACGGATCGCCCTTGGCGCCGGTGATGCCCGAGGTGTGGACGACGATGTCGATCGCGCCGAATCTCTCCCGCCCCTCGCGGGCCAGCGTGTCGACGGCGGCCTGGTCGGTGACGTCGGCGGCGATGCACAGGACGTCGGTCGCCAGCGCCTTGGCATCCTTTTCCAGCCGGTCGATCTTCAGGTCGGAGAGGACGAGTTTCACCCCCTCCTCGGCGAGGATCTTCGCGGTGGCAAAGCCCATGCCCCCGGTCGCGCCGGTGATCAGCGCGACCTTGTCTCTGATCTGCAAATCCATGAAACGTCCCTTTCGGATGAATGGATGATTTGCGGCGACAACGGCGCGCCGCGCCTTAGGTTGCCGGCGAAAGGACGCGACATGCCCGACTACGACTTCCAGAGCCCGCGCCTCTTCGTCGGAGCCGACCTCGCCGAAAACGGCACGGTTCCGCTCGATCCGTCCCAGGCCAACTATCTCCTGTCCGTCATGCGGCTTGCGGACGGGGAAACCGTCCTCGCCTTCAACGGCCGAGACGGCGAATGGCGCTGCCGGATCGCCAGGACGGCGAAGAAGAAGGCCGACCTCGTCGCCGAAGAGCGGGTCCGGGCGCCGACACCCGCCCCGACGCTCGCCTATCTCTTCGCGCCGCTGAAGCACGCCCGGCTCGACTACATGGTGCAGAAAGCCGTCGAGATGGGCGCCGGCATCCTGCAGCCGGTGATGACCCAGCACGTCCAGGCGAGCCGGGTGAATGTCGAGCGCATGCGGGCGAACGCCGTCGAGGCGGCCGAGCAGTGCGGCATCCTGTCGATCCCCGAATGCCTCGAACCGCTGAAGTTCGACGCGGCCCTTCAAGCCTATCTGCCGCGCGGTCCGTTGATCTTCTGCGACGAGCGCGAGGATGCCGAAAGCCCGGTCGAGACCCTCGGCAAGCTGCCGAAAGGACCGCTGTCGCTGCTGATCGGGCCCGAGGGCGGCTTTTCGACTGAGGAGCGGGCGCGTCTTATGGCCGAGGCCGGCGTCACGGCGATCTCGCTCGGGCCGCGGATCCTCAGGGCCGACACCGCCGCCGTCGCGGCGCTGGCGGTGGTGCAGGCTTGCGTCGGGGACTGGCGAAGCGCCTCCTGAGGCGACGCGCCATCCCGATGGCCGCACCGTCAACCGATCCAATCTTGCGCCTTGCGCGGATTCGAGGCACCACGCCATTCGTGGAATGGCCGGTTCCGCGCGCCGGAACGACGGCGCTTGCGCAACGAATGGAACGAGAAGAATGGCGCGCGATACGACCGATCTGACCCCGGTGTCGACGCTCGAAGAGCTGATTTCGCATCTGAAGGACGGCGAAAAGCCGGCGGAGGATTTCCGCATCGGCACCGAGCACGAGAAATTCGGCTACTACGTCGACGACCTCTCGCCGGTCCCCTACGACGGCGAACGCGGCATCCGCGCGATTCTCGACGGCATGCGCTCGCTGTCGGGATGGGAGCCGATCCTCGACGACGGACGGCTGATCGGCCTCTACAGCGCCGAGGGCATGGGCGCCATCTCGCTGGAGCCGGGCGGCCAGTTCGAACTGTCCGGTGCGCCGCTGGAAACGATCCACGCGACCTGCCGGGAATCGAACGCCCATCTCGCCGAAGTCCGGGCCGTCGCCAAGGAGCTCGGCATCGGCTTTCTCGGCATCGGCTCCTCGCCGCTGTGGACGCTCGCCGAGACGCCGATCATGCCGAAGTCGCGCTACGACATCATGCGCCGCTACATGCCGAAGGTCGGCATGCGCGGACTCGACATGATGCTGCGGACGGCGACCATCCAGGTCAATCTCGACTTCTCCGACGAGGCCGACATGCGCCGCAAGATGCGCGTCGGCATGAAGCTGCAGCCGGTCGCCTCGGCGCTGTTCGCCCACTCCCCCTTCACCGAAGGCAAGCCGAACGGCCTCGTCTCCTGGCGCTCGGAAGTCTGGCACGACGTCGACAACCAGCGCTCGGGGCTCCTCCCCTTCGTCTTCGAAGAGGACTTCACCTATCGCCACTACGTCGAATGGGCCCTCGACGTGCCGATGTATTTCGTCACCCGGAACGGGCGCTATCACGACGCCACCCACGTCACTTTCCGGCAGTTCATGGACGGCGCGCTGAAGGGCGAGATCGACGATCCCGAGCCGCAGATGGGCGACTGGACCAACCATCTGTCGACGCTCTTTCCGGACGTGCGGCTGAAGCGCTTCCTCGAAATGCGCGGCGCCGACGGCGGGCCGTGGCGGCGGATCTGCGCCCTGCCGGCCTATTGGGTGGGCCTCCTCTACGATCCGGCGACGCTCGCCGCGGTCGACGCGATGACCGCCGACTGGACCTTCGAAGAGGTGCAGGCGATGCGCGACGCGGTCCCGCGCGACGGTTTCCGGACGAAGTTCCGCGACGGCGCGGTGCTCGAACTCGCCCGGGCGACCGTCGAGATGGCCGGCAAGGGTCTGAAGGCGCGCGGGCGGCTGAACGAGGAGGGCAACGACGAGAGCTTCTTCCTCGCCCCGCTGGAGGAGGTCGTCGCCCGCGGCACCACCTCGGCCGAAGAGCTGGTGCGGCTCTACGAAGGGCAGTGGGAGCGCTCGATGCCGCGGCTGTTCAAGCATCTGTCCTACTGAACCGATTGCCGGCCCGGCCGCGGCAATGGCGGTTCGAGACCGCCAAACTCCCCGTCGGCGCGCCGTCCCGCCGCAGCCGCTTCCCACCCCGGCCGTCGCTGCGGGACGGCCGGATGAGCGGACACGGGTTTCCGGCGCGAAATCGTCTTCGCCTCACTACGCATTCCTGTCGGGCGCGCTATTGTCCAGCGATCAGTGACGCACTGATTTTGCTTTCGGCGGAGATGCTGTAGCATCGATTCGTCGAGTGGATGGGCATCCAGCCGGCAGGGCGGACCATGACGGACTTTTTCGACTGGCTGACGGCGAGCGACTCGGGCGTCGCGGCCGACCGGCTCGCCGACACGTTCAAACTCAGCCACGAAGAACTGCGCAAGACGATGACGGCGCTCGCGCCCGCCTTCGCGCTCGCCCTGCAACGGGCGATGATCGTGCCCGGCGCCTGGAGCGACATCGCCCGCCACTACCAGCCCTTCGTCCAGAGCGAGGCTTCCGATTTTCCGGTCGGCGCCACCAACAGCCCGCTCGGCCGGGACCTGTCCAACGCGCTGTTCGGCTCGAAGGATCTCGTCTCCAGCGTGGCGCGTCACGTGTCGGTGGCGAGCGGCGTCGCTCCCGACACCGTCGAAATGATGATCCGGAACGTCGCGGTGATGACCATCGGCACCATGCTGCAGATGATGATGGCCAATCTGACCCGCAGCCAGCCGAAAGGGCTCGCCGAGGGCGACTATCCGGGCGCCATGGCCGAGATGCTGAGGCGCAGCGCCAACGCCGTCGAGGCGATGGGCCGGCCGTCCGATCAGCCGCCGCCCGGCCGGCGACTGCCGATGCCGATGCCGGGATCGGACTATCTGAACCAGATGTTTTCCAACGCCCTGACCGGGACCCTGCCCTGGCTGCCGCCGGAGACCGGCGAGGGGCGCAGCGAAACGCGCGCTCCCCAAAAACCGGCCGCCGCGCCGGCGGACAGGCTGCCGCCGCCCCATCCGGCGGCGATGGAGGAGTTCTTCCGCGGCTTCCGCCTCTTTCCGCCGATGGGCGAGGCGCCGTCTGCCGGAGCCGGGTCGCCGCCTCCACCCCCCGCTCCGAGCGCGCCACCGGCACCGAAGCGCGAGGAGGTCGAGGCACGCGCCGGAGCGCCGGCCGAAAGCCTCGCCGAGACGGCGCTCGCCTTTCAGCAGGACTATGCGCGGCGAATGCTGGAACTCTTCGCGCCCAAGCCGGCGCTGCGCAACGACGAGCCGGAGAAGAACTGACGAAAGGCCGTCTCGCCGGGTGGCAGCCTCGGCAGAGCCGGCCGGGACATTGCCGGACCGGCGGAACGGCGGCGGGCACGTGCCGAGGGCAGCCGCCCTTTCGCCTCCCCGATCCTGCCCCTATATCCGCTTTCCTTTTCTCGGATCCCCGCGGTGCAAACCGTGGTGGGCATTCCGAGCTGCAACAAGATCCGGGACTTTCGTTGCTCCTCCTCAACGCCGCCATCATCTTCGCCCTCATTCTGTTGAACGGCTTTTTCGCCATGTCGGAACTCGCCGTGGTCTCGGCGAAGCGGAGGCGGCTGGAGCAGCTTGCCAGAGAAGGCCGGCACGGGGCGAAAGCGGCCCTGAAGCTCGCCGAAAGCCCGACCACCTTCCTCTCCTCGGTGCAGATCGGCATCACTCTCGTCGGAATCTTCGCCGGCGCCTTCGGCGGCTCGGTCTTCGCCAGCCCGCTGGCCGAGCTCATGCGGGACTGGCCCGTGGTCGGCCCCGTCGCGGACGACGCCGCCTTCGTCCTCGTCGTCGTCGTCATCACCTATTTCTCGCTGGTCGTCGGCGAACTGGTGCCGAAGCGCTTCGCCCTGTCGCGGCCGGAAGCCGTCGCCTGCTTCGTCGCGCCGACGATGCGCCTGGTGGCGATGGTCGGCCGCCCGCTGGTCGCCCTGCTCGAAATCTCGACGCGAACGCTGACGGCGGTCTTCGGCCTGACCGGGGACGAGAGCGACAAGGTGACCGAGGAGGACGTCAGGGCGATGATCGCCGAGGGGACGGAGACCGGCGTCTTCAAGGCGAAGGAGCGGGAGATGCTGGAAGGCGTGATCTCCATCGCCGACCGCAACGTCCGCTCGATCATGGTACCCCGGCCGGACGTCGACTGGGTGGCCGTCGACGATGCGCCGGACGAATCGCTCGACGAAATGGTCAAGACCGGCCACTCGCGCTACCCGGTGCTCGACACCGACGAGGATGCGGTGGTCGGCATCGTGCAGACCAAGGACATTCTCGAGCAGCAGCATGTCGGCGGCAAGGTCGCGCTCGCCGAGATCATCCGTCAGCCGCTCTACGTCAACGAGAGCATGCCGATCCTCAAGCTGCTCGAACGCTTTCGCGCCCATGGGGTGCACATGGCGATCGTCCTCGACGAATACGGCGCCTTCGAGGGCATCGCGACGCCCCAGGACATTCTGGCCGCCATCGCCGGTTCGCTGCCCGAGGGCGGCGAGGACGAGGTGCCCGAAGCGGTGCTGCGCAAGGATGGATCTTGGCTGGTCGACGGATCGATGACGGTCGACCGGCTGGCGCTGAAGATCGACGAGCTGTCGTTCCCGGCCGAGCGCGAATACGAGACCGTGGCAGGCCTGGTGCTCGACCAGTTCGGGCACATTCCCGACATCGGCGAGCGGATCCAATATGCCGATTTCGAGATCGAGGTCGTCGATCTCGACGGCCGCCGCATCGACAAGCTGCTGTTCACCCGGCTGACCCGGCCGGAAGACGAAAACGAGGATGCGGCCGAAACCGGGGCGTGACGGCCCGGCCGGACGCCGTTCGGCGGCGAAGCACCGCCGGATCTGCAGCCTGAAACGGTTGCGGCCGGCCAGGGGGAGTGGCCGGCCGCGTGGAAGGGCTTCGGTTGCCGGCGGGGCGGACCTGCCGCCGGCCCGCGGGGTCAGCCTTCCAGAGTGCCGCGGCGGCGCTGCGCGGCGATCAGCGCCAGCTTGTAGCTCGGGTCCTCGCGCCACTCGGCATCGAGGGCGAGGGCGATGTCGTCACGGCGGATGCCGATGTCCTTCAGCACGTAATCCGGCATGTCGGCGAGCCGATGGACCCGGCGACGATTGATCATGGTTTTGACGATCGCACGGGCGGCGGTGGCGAAGACGCGGGTTCCGGCGACGAAGCGGCCGGCGGCGGAATGGGTGGTCGTCTGTCTCGCAGTGATCGTCATGGCTTGATCTCCTTTCGCAGCCATAAGTCGGGAAAAAGCGGGGCCGCGCCTTCCGCCGCGTGAAGCGACGGGCAGCAGCGACCCCCGAATTGTTCCTGACTTGATCACCATACGTCTGCGATATTGATCACACCAACGAATGTTCGTAATGTATGGGATCAGTTTTCTTCATAGGTTACCCCGCATGGTCTCTCCGCTCGACCTCGACCAGCTCCGCACCTTCGTCGCCATCGTCGACACCGGCAGCTTCACCAAGGCGGCCGAGGACGTGTTCAAGACCCAGTCCGCCGTGTCGATGCAGATCCGCCGGCTGGAGGAGCGGCTCGGCGCCTCGCTGTTCGAGCGCAACGGGCGGTCGATCCTTCTGACCGACGCCGGCTCGCGCCTGCTCGCCTATGCGCGGCGGATGCTGACCCTCAGCCAGGAGACGCTGTCGGCCTTCGACCAGCAGGCCATGCAGGGCCAGGTGCGGATCGGCCTGCCGGACGATTACGCCGAGCGCTTCCTGCCGGAGATCCTCGCCCGCTTCACCCGCTCCAATCCCCTCGTCGAACTGCAGATCGCCTGCGAGCCGTCGTCCAATCTCGCCGACCACGTCGACAAGGGACGGCTCGACGTCGCCCTCGTCGCCGACTGCACGATCAGCCAGGTGGTGCCCGAGATCGTCCGGCGCGAGCCCCTGCATTTCATGACCTCGGCGGCCCACGACGTGCATGAGGAGGAGGTGCTGCCGCTGGCCCTCGGCCGGCCGAACTGCTGTTGGCGCGCCGAGGGGTTGAAGGCGCTCGACGATGCGGGCCGGCGCTACAAGGTGCTGTTCTCGTCGTGGTCGGCGCAGATCGTCGCCTCGGCCGTCCTCGCCGGGCTCGCCGTCGGCGTCCTGCCCGAATGCGCGCTGCGGCCGGGCATGCGGGTGCTCGGCGCGTCGGACGGCTTTCCGCTGCTCAAAGACAACGAGATCGGCGTCATTCGCGCCCGCAACGCCGAAAGCCAGGTCGTCACCGCCCTCGTCGACCACATCCGCGACAGCCTCGCCAACCTGCCGCCGTCGGAGATGGCGGCCAAGCCCTCGCACCTTCCCGACACGCGACTGGTCCGGCCGCAGCGGCCGAGGCCGGCCCGGATGGGCGTCGCCGCGGAGTAGCGGAGGCGCGACGGCTATCGGCACTCACGGCCGTGGACCACTTCGTGCCGGCCCGAAGATGCTCCGGGTGCCGAGGAGACAGCCCAGCACCGCCGAGCGAAGCTCGGCGTCGGCGAAATCGGCATCCTCGCCATTGGCTCCGTCGAACCTCCCTCCGAGGGTTTCCTCCTGACTATCGCGGCCGCGCCCGGGAACAACGCGACGCCGTGATCTCCTCGCGCAGCGCCCATGCCGCGGCTTTGCGCGCGCGGAGACTTGCCGGCGCCGCGCCCCGACCCCACACTGACGGCCATGAGCCTCCTCACCGAATCGATCCCGCAGAGCAATGTCGGCGAATACACGGTGTCGGAGATCTCCGGCGCGCTGAAGCGCACCGTCGAGGAGACCTTCGGCCATGTGCGCATCCGCGGCGAGGTCTCCGGCTATCGCGGGCCGCACTCCTCCGGCCACGCCTATTTCTGCCTGAAGGACGACCGGGCGCGGATCGACGCGGTGATCTGGCGGACGAGCTTTTCCAAGCTCGCCTTCAAGCCGGAGGAAGGCCTCGAGGTCATCGCCACGGGAAGGCTCACCACCTATCCGAACTCGTCGAAATACCAGGTGGTCATCGAGGCGATCGAGCCGGCCGGCGCCGGCGCCCTGATGGCGCTCCTCAACGAGCGGCGGCTGAAGCTCGAAGCCGAAGGCCTCTTCGCCGGCGAGCGCAAGCGCCGCCTGCCCTTCCTGCCACGGGTCATCGGCGTCGTCACCTCGCCGACCGGCGCCGTCATCCGCGACATCGTCCATCGCATCTCCGACCGCTTCCCGGTGCATGTGCTGGTCTGGCCTGTGCGGGTGCAGGGGGAGACGAGCGGCGCTGAGGTGTCGGCGGCGATCGAAGGTTTCAACGCCATCGCGGCCGGCGGCAAAGTGCCGCGACCGGACGTCCTCATCGTCGCGCGCGGCGGCGGCAGCCTCGAAGACCTCTGGGGCTTCAACGACGAGGCGGTGGTGCGCGCCGCCGCAGGCTCGGAAATTCCGCTGATCTCGGCGGTCGGCCACGAGACCGACTGGACGCTGATCGACCATGCCGCCGACGTCCGCGCGCCGACCCCGACGGGCGCCGCCGAAATGGCGGTGCCGGTGCGCGCCGAATTGTTGGCGCAGATCGCCAGCCACAATGCGCGGCTCTCGGGGGCGATCTCGCGCCGGCTCGACCAGGAGAAGAAGGGTCTTGCCGCGCTCGCCCGGGCGATGCCCGGCATCGACGCGCTGCTCGAACAGCCGCGCCGGCGGCTCGACGAGGCGACGACGGGGCTCGCCGGCAATCTCCGCCACGCGGTCGGCGAAAAGCGGCGGCTGTTCGCCGGCGCTTCGGCGAGGCTCGTGCCCGCGACGCTGGAGGCCTCGCTCCGGGACAAACGGTCGACGCTGCGCCATCATGCCGTCCATGCCGATCACGGCATGCGGGTGCGGCTCGACGCGGCGCGGCGGCGCTTCGACCGTGTGGCGGCGGATCTGAAGCCTCACACGCTGAAGGCGCGAAGCGAAGCGGCCCGGCTGTCGCTCGTCCAACTGTCCGAGCGCCTCGAACGGACCGAGGCGCAGGAGCGCGCCCGTCGCCGCCAGCGGGTGGACAATGCCTGGCGGCTGGCGTCGAGCCTGTCGCCCCTCAATGTACTGGAGCGGGGTTACGCGATCGTCCGCGACGAGGCGGAGCACGCCTTGACGCGGGCGGACGAGCTTTCCGCCGGCATGGCGGTGACGCTGGAATTTGCCGGTCGTCAGCGTCGCGGCGCCGTGGTCACCGACGGCGAGGCCGCGCCGCCGTCCTCGCCGCGCTCCGCGGCCCCGGTGCCGGCTCGGCCGAAGCCGCGCAAACCCCGCGCAAAGCCCCCGGCCGAAGGCCAGGGCTCCCTGTTCTGAGGCGCGAGCGCCCCCAGGGGCGAGGCACGGTCGTCGCTCTTTCAGGCTATCGTCGCGGCGGCCGCGGGCGCTCGTCCCGCTGACACGGTTCGTTACAGATCGATACCAGCCGCGCATGGAAGCGATCGGCGCGAACGTCTATCTTTCCGGTCGTCCCGAAGATGCCGACGAGTGTGTGCGCGCCGATGAGATTCCTTGCGAGCAGATGGAGCCTTTTGTCCGTCGTGGCCCTGGCGAGCGTCGTGGTCGTTGCCGGCTCGATCGACTTTTCCCGAAAGCACGGCGACCGGGAAGCCGCCGCCGACACGCCGGCGATTGCCGCCAGCGCCGATGCCCAGCCGGCGAGCCTCACCGTCACCACCGACACGGTGCGCCGTGACGCGCTCGGCCAGACGGTCGTCGGCAACGGCATCGTCGCCGCTCATCGCGAGGTCGTCGTCGGATCGGAGGCGACGGGCCTCCGCCTCACCGACGTCCTGGTGAAGCAGGGCGATCATGTCGAAGCGGGACAGGTGATCGCGCGGCTCGACGGCGCCCTCCTTGACGCCCAGATCGCCGAACAGGACGCTGCGATCGACAGCGCCAGGGCGACGCTCGCCAATGCCGTCTCGACCAGCGAGCGCAGCCAGCGGCTGGTGAAATCCGGCACCATTTCGAAGGAGACGGCCGAGCAGAACGCCACCACCGTCGCCACCGCCCGCGCCGCCCTCGCCCAGGCCGAAGCCGCCCGGAAGACCCTCGACGTCCAGCGCGGCCGCACCGAAATCCGCGCGCCCTTCGCCGGCATCGTCTCGGCGCGCCCCGCAGTCCCCGGCATCATCGTCCAGGCGTCGACCGAGATCGCCCAGATCCAGGAGAACGGCGCGCTGGAGGCGCGGATCGACCTGCCCGAACACACCGTCTCCACCCTCCGGCCGGGCAGCGACGCGGTCGTCACCGCCCCCGACGGCAGCCGGATCGCCGCGACGCTCGGCTCGATCGACGAAGTCCTCGACACCGACACCCACCTCGCCCTCGTCGTCATCCCGCTGCCGGCGGAAGCCGGACTGAAGGCCGGCATGTTCGTCACCGCGACGATCGCCGCCGGCGGCGCCGAGAGCCTGACGGTCGCCGATCGGGCGCTCACCTGGCAGGAAGGCAGGACCGCGGTCTTCCGCGTCGGCGCCGACGATACGGTCGCAGCCGTGCCCGTCGAGGTGGGCCCACGCAGCGAAGGCCGAGTCGCCGTTGCCGGCGATCTCGCCCCCGGCGACCGGGTCGTGACCAGCGGCGCCGGCTTCCTGCAGGACGGCAACAAGGTGCGGCTCGTCACGAAGCAGGCCTCAAGCGAGGGGCAGGCCTCGAGCGAGGGGCAGGCTTCGAGCGAGGGGGAGCCCCGGTGAAGAACATTTCCGCCTGGGCGATCCGCCATCCGCTGCCGACCATCGTCTTGTTCCTGGCGTTGGCGATCTCCGGCGCCTGGGGCTTCATGCAGCTTCGCGTCAACAACATGCCGGACATCGACTTTCCGATGGTCCGGGTGACGATCACCCAGACCGGCGCCTCGCCGACGGAAATCGAGACCCAGGTCACCGACCTCGTCGAAAACGCCGTCGCCTCGATCTCCAACGTCGAGAGCGTCACCTCGACGATCAGCGAAGGCTCGTCGGTCACGGCGATCGAATTCGAACTCGGCACCGAACTCATCGAGGCGACGGACGACGTCCAGAACGCCATCGACGGCATCCGGAGCCAGCTCCCCGACGCGGCCGAGACGCCGATCGTCTCCCGTGTCCAGGCCGGCGACAACGCCATCCTGACCTATGTCGTCGATGCGCCCGGCATGAAGCCCGACGATTTGTCCTGGTATGTCGACGACGCCCTCTCGAAAGCGCTGCTCGCCGTCGACGGCGTCTCGAAGATCGAACGCTCGGGCGGCGTCAACCGGGCGATCCTGGTCAAGCTCGATCCGGCCCGGATCGATGCCTACGGCACCACCGTCGGCGCGGTGACGACGACGCTCGCGGCACAGAACCTCAACCAGGCCGGCGGCCGCACGGTGATCGGCGGCACCGAACAGTCGGTGCGCACCCTCGGCAGCGCCGGCTCGATCGCCGAACTCGCCGAGACGCCCATCGCCATCGGCTCCGGCAAGTCGGTCCGCCTCTCCGATCTCGGCCAGATCGTCGACGGCTGGGAAGAGCCGCGCAACCGCGCCCGGCTGGACGGCAAGGAGGTCGTCAGCTTCCAGGTCTACAGCGCCAAGGGTTCGAGCCAGATCGGCGTGACGAAGGCGGTGCGCGCCGCGGTGAAGGCGATCGACGCGAAGAACCGGGACGTGAGCTTTTCGGAGGTCACGTCGTCCTCCGACTTCGTCGAGGAGAGCTACGACGCGGCACTGGAAGCCCTGTGGCTCGGCGCACTGCTGGCCGTCGGCGTCGTCTTCCTGTTCCTGCGCGATCTGCGCGCCACCATCGTCGCCGCGACGGCCCTGCCGATGTCGCTGATCCCGACCTTCTTCGTGATGGCCTGGCTCGACCTGTCGCTCAACAACATCACCCTCCTCGCCCTTTCGCTGGTCGTCGGCATTCTCGTCGACGACGCCATCGTCGAGATCGAGAACATCGTCCGGCACATGCGCGAAAGCGGCAAGAGCGCCTATGAGGCGGCGATCGAGGCGGCCGACGAGATCGGCCTCGCGGTCGTCGCGACGACGGCGACCATCGTCGCGGTGTTCCTGCCCGTCGCCTTCATGCCGGGCATTCCGGGCAAGCTGTTCGTCTCCTTCGCCATCGCCGTCTGCGTCTCGGTCGCCTTCTCGCTGATCGTCGCCCGGCTGCTGACGCCGCTGATGGGCGCCTATCTGGTGAAGGCCGGCAGCGGCCACGGCGAAGACGACGCGCCGCGCTGGGTTCCGGCCTATCTCGCCGTGTTGCGGCAGGCCCTGCGGTTCCGCTGGCTGACGGCGCTTCTCGGCATCGCCTTCTTCGCCGGCTCGGTCTATGTGGCGATCGGGCTGCCGACCGAGTTCATGCCCGCCTCCGACCGCGGCCGGTCCCTCGTCTCGGTCGAACTCGTCCCCGGCTCGACGCTCGAAGAGACCGACGCCGTGGTAAAACGGGTCGGCGCCATCCTGCAGAAGCAGCCGGAGGTCAAAAGCGTCTTCGCCTCGATCGGCACGGCCTCCGAAGGCGGCGGCGGCCCGCAGCGAACGACGACGGCAAGCGTCAATTCGGCGACGGTGACCGCCAATCTCGTCGCCCGCGACGCGCGCGACGGCTCCCAGCAGGAATTCGAGAAACGGCTCGCCGGCGCCTTCGACGGCATTGCCGGCGCGCGGATCCAGTTCGGCGCCGACAACCAGTCGGGCTCGAAGGTCAAGATCACGCTTGCCGGAGCCGACAGCGAGAAACTGTCGGATACCGCCAACGAACTCGCCGCCGATATGCGCGCGGTGCCGGGCCTCCTCAATCCGATCTCCGACGCGGCCGCCGCCAAGCCCGAACTCGTCGTCAGGCCGGACAAGCAGCGCATGGCCGAACTCGGCATCACGGCGAGCGACGTCGCCAGGCTTTTGTCGGTCGCCACCATCGGCGCCAACGACGCCGCGCTCGCCAAATACGGCCTCGGCGATCGGCAGGTCTACATCGTCCCGACGCTGACCGACGATGCCAGGGGCGACCTCGACCGGATCGAGGCGCTGAAGATCGCGGGCAGCTTCGGCACGGTGCCGCTCGGCGCCATCGCGCGCTTCGAATTCGGCGCCGGCCCGACGACGATCACCCATTACGGCGGCGACCGCACGGCCAGCATCGAGGCCGAACTCTCCGGCCTGACGCTCGGCGAGGCGCAACGGGCGATCGCCGCCCTTCCCGCCATGAAGAACCTGCCCGATGGGATCTACGAAAAGGCCCAGGGCGACACCAAGCGGATGAACGAGATGTTCTCCGGCTTCGAAATGGCGATGGCGACCGGCGTCCTGCTGATGTTCGCGACGCTGGCGCTGCTGTTCAACTCCTTCCTGCAGCCGGTCACCATCCTCACCGCTTTGCCGCTGTCGATCGGCGGCGCCTTCGGCTTCCTCTGGCTGACGGGTTCGTCCGTGGCGATTTCGGTGCTGATCGGCGTGCTTCTGCTGATGGGCATCGCGGCGAAGAACTCGATCCTTCTGGTCGAATACGCCATCGTCGCCCGGCGCGGCGGACAGGACCGGTTCGGCGCCCTGATGGACGCGGCGAAGAAGCGCGCCCGGCCGATCGTCATGACCTCGATCGCCATGGGCGCCGGCATGGCGCCGCTGGCGCTCGGCCTCGGCGCCGACGCCGAGACGCGGGCGCCGATGGCGATCGCGGTGATCGGCGGCCTCGTCTCCTCGACGCTGCTCTCGCTTGTCTACGTGCCGGTGGTCTATACGATCATGGACGATCTGGAGCGGGTGCTCGGCCGCTGGCTCGGCAGGCTCTTGCCGCGGGAGGAAGGCGCGTCTACGCTGCCTGTCCCAACGGACGCGGCAAGCGGCTCGAATGAAGGTTTCGTATGATGCCGCGAAGCGGTCGCTGACCTTAAACCTTCGCGGACTGGACTTCGAAGATGCGGCTCAGATCTTCGAAGGGCCGACGCTGACGATCGCGGACGACAGACGCGACTATGGCGAGCCGCGATTCCAGACTTATGGTCTGTTCGAGAACCGTCTCGTCATGATCGTCTGGACCCCGCGGCCCCCTGCGCGCCATGTGATTTCGATGAGGCATTGCCATGAACGGGAAGCCCGAAAAGTCCGACCGCGACTGGATCGACCCTGATGACGGCGTGGAGCTGACGGAGGAGCAACTCGACCGCGCAGAATATGCCGTCGGCGACAGGATCGTCCGACCCGCGCGGGGAACCCTCACTCGGGACTATGCCGCGGCCGGTGCTCGCGAAGAGATCAGCCTGAATGTCGATCAGGATCTCGCCGAAGCCTTGCGTGCCACCGGCCCCGATTGGCAATCGGAAGCTGCCGGCGCCCTTCGCGAATGGCTGAACCGGCGCGGCTCATGATCGGATGGGCTGCCTGCGGAGACCAACGCCACGGCGAACTTCCTTCCGCCCGCGCCGTCCGGCCCTAGCTTCTTCCCGAAACCCGCGAAGGAGCCGCCCGTGACGCCAATTCGCTCGACCCTCGCCGCCGTCCTCGCCGGCTCTCTCGTCACCACCACCGCTTTCGCCCAGCAGCGGGCCGACGGCGTTGCGCCGGAGGCCGCGAGCGGTCTGCGGCCCGCGGCGGCCGAGCCCGTCAAGGCGAAGAAGTTCATGGTCGCGGCGGCCAATCCGCTCGCCGCGGAGGCCGGCGCCGCCATCCTGAAGAAGGGCGGCAACGCCATCGACGCGATGGTGACGGTGCAGCTCGTGCTCAATCTCGTCGAGCCGCAGTCGTCGGGCATCGGCGGCGGCGCGTTCCTGGTCTATTTCGACGCCAAGGCCGGCCATCTCACCACTTTCGACGGCCGCGAGACGGCGCCGGCCGCCGCCGATCCGACACTCTTCCTCGACGAAGCGGGCGATCCGCTGACGTTCTACGACGCGGTGGTGGGCGGGCGCTCGGTGGGCACCCCGGGAACGCTGCGTCTCCTCTACGACACCCACGAGCGTTTCGGCGCGCTCGACTGGGAAACGGTCGTCCAGCCGGCGATCGATCTCGCCCGGGGTGGTTTCGAAGTGTCGCCGCGACTTCACCAGCTCGTCGCCGAGGACGCCCAGCGGCTGAAGCGTTTCGCCGGCACACGCGGCTATTTCTTCGACGCCGAAGGCGAGCCGCTGAAGGCCGGGTCCGTCCTGAAGAACGAGGCCTTCGCGCAGACGCTGCAGGCAATCTCCGAAGAGGGAGCGGAGGGCTTCTACGAGGGCCCGCTCGCCGAGGCGATCGTCGCCACCGTGCAGGAGGCGGAGGGAAATCCCGGTCGCCTGGCTCTGTCGGACCTCCAGAACTACCGCATCGTCGAGCGGGAACCGGTCTGCATCGCATACCGGGTGAGCGAGGTCTGCGGCATGGGCCCGCCCTCCTCCGGCGCGCTCACCGTCGGCCAGATCCTCGGCCTGCTCCAGCCCTTCGACATCGCCGCCCTTGGGCCGGAAAGCGCGAAGGCCTGGCGGCTGATCGGCGACGCATCGCGCCTCGCCTTCGCCGATCGCGGCCGCTACATGGCCGATACCGACTACGTGCCGATGCCGATGAAGGGCCTTCTCGACGCGGACTATCTCGCCGATCGCTCCAAGTTGCTCGAGGGCGACGAGGCGCTGACGAAAGACGAGGTCCAGCCCGGGACGCCGCCCTGGGACCACGCGATGCTTCTCGGCGACGACGTTGCCATCGAGCTTCCCTCGACCAGCCATTTTTCCATCGTCGACGGCGCCGGCAACGTCGTCTCGATGACGACGACGATCGAGAACGGCTTCGGCTCGCGGTTGATGGTCGGCGGTTTCCTGCTCAACAACGAGCTCACCGACTTTTCCTTCGAGACCCACGACGACGACGGAAACGTCATCGCCAATGCGGTCGCCCCGGGCAAGCGGCCGCGCTCCTCCATGTCGCCGACGATCGTCATGCGCGAGGGCAAGCCCGTCCTTGCCATCGGCTCGCCCGGCGGCAGCCAGATCATCGGCTATGTCGCAGGCGCGCTGATCGCCGTCCTCGACTGGAACATGAACGTTCAGGAGGCGGCGAACCTGCCGCATCTCCTCAACCGCTTCGGAACCTTCGAGATCGAAGCCGGCACCAGTGCGACGCAATTGTCGGAACCGCTTCGGGAGCTCGGCTTCACCGTCAAGGAGACCGATCTCAACTCCGGCATCCATGCCGTAGCGTTAACGCCGCAGGGCCTCGAAGGCGGCGCGGACCCGCGCCGGGAGGGTGTCGCCCTCGGCGAGTGATCCTCAGGGAAGTCATTGATCTTCAAGGCAGTATGGCCGCGTCGCATCAGCGAGATCATGGTCGTGGCGGAAGGACTGCTTCGGGACGAATTTCTTTACCTTTCATTGACCGCGGGCGATCAATCTCCGGTCTCGCGGCGCAACCTTCTGGAGCGCAACCGGCTTTTTGCTGAGGACAGCGAGGGTGCGTGGACATGGACAACGATCTGAGCGCCGGGGACGTAGCGGCCCCGCAGGACGGCCTGTCGCACGACCTTCGGGCCCGGCCGACCGCCCAGGCCGAGTTCGCTCCGGACGGCACGTTTCTCTCCGCCTGCGACGAGTTTCTTCGGCTGACCCGGTATGAACGCAACGAGATCCTCGGCCGCGCCGAGGCGATCCTGCTCTGGCCCGAAGATCACGACGACCCGCAGCATCGGGCCCTCTGGGAGCTTCTGCGCTCGGGCGAAGTGGTGCAGCGGGACTTGCGCCGGATGACCCGGGACGGCCGAGAAATCTGGCTGCAGGCGAGCTACGATCCCGTCCTGTCGGAAGAGGGCGAGGTGACGGCGATCCGGCTGATCGCCACCGACGTCACGGCGAAGCGGCGACAGGCCGCCAATCACGAGAACATCCTTGCGGCCATCTCGCGCTCGACGGCGATGGTCGAATTTGCCCTGGACGGTACGATCATCGCCGCCAACGCCAATTTCGCCTCCCTGCTCGGCTACGACGTCGAGGAGCTTCTCGGCCGCAATCATCGCGAATTCGTCGCCGCCGAGATCGTCGACAGTCCGGCCTACGGCGCGTTCTGGAACCGCCTGCGAGCCGGCGAATTCGTCCAGGCGGAATTTCCCCGTCTTGCCAGATCCGGCCGAACGATCTGGCTGCAGGCGACCTACAACCCCGTCGTCGACACCGCCACCGGCCGGCCGACGAAGGTCGTGAAGATCGCCACCGACATCACCGAGCGGATGCAGGAGAGCGCAGAGGCCAATCGTCTCGCACTGCTGGATCCGCTGACGGGCATCTCGAACCGGCGGGGTTTCGATCTGGCCCTCGGCGCGGCGCTGGAGGACTTCCGAAAAGGGGTCGAGCCGATCTCCCTCATTCTCCTGGACGTCGATCACTTCAAGCCGTTCAACGACATCTATGGCCATCAGATCGGCGACCGCTGCCTGCGCAGGGTGGCGAAGGCGATCGAGCGCAGCGTGCGTCGTCCGGAGAGCCTGGTCGCCCGCTATGGCGGCGAGGAATTCGCCGTCCTGCTGCCGAACACCACCCGCCACGAAACGGCACGGGTCGCCGAGGCGGCGCGTGCCGCCATCCAGCACCTCGCCATCGATCATCCCGGCAATGCCGACTGGGGCACCGTCACCGCCAGCTTCGGGCACGTGACCTTCGAGGCCGGCCGCGACGAACGCTTTCACACCGCGACCGAGCTGGTCACGGCGGCGGACCGGGCGCTCTACACGGCCAAGCGGCTCGGTCGCAACCACGTCGCCGATGCGGTCGATCCGAGTTCGAAAGACCCCTATGCGGTGTTCCGGATGCTGCCCGGCGAGGAGTTTTTCGGACCGGAGCCGGAAAGCGCCGCCGGACGTCAGATCAGGAGATCGGCGACGATCTGATCGTCGGTGATGTCCTGATATCGGATACCGCCCTCCTCGAACCGCGCGAGCAGCGCCGGGAAGTTCGCCGGATCCCGGGTCTCGATGCCGAGCAGGATCGAGCCGAAATCGCGGGCGGACTTCTTCAGATATTCGAAGCGGGCGATGTCGTCGTCCGGGCCGAGCAGGTTGAGGAAGTCCTTCAGTGCGCCCGGGCGCTGGGCAAGCCGCAGGATGAAGTACTTCTTCAGGCCGGTGAAGCGCAGCGCCCGCTCCTTGACGTCCGGCAGGCGCTCGAAGTCGAAATTGCCGCCCGAGACGACGAGGACGACCGTCTTTCCGGCAACCTCGTCCTTCAGGCTTTCGAGGGCGTCGATCGCCAGGGCTCCCGCCGGCTCGAGGACGATGCCCTCGAGGTTGAGCATGTCGAGCATGGTGTTGCAGAGCCGGCCCTCCGGCGCCAGAACGACGTCCTCGGGGCGAAAGCGCTTCAGGGCTTCGAAGGGGATCGCGCCGATCTGCGCGACCGCGGCGCCATCGACGAAACCGTCGACCTGCGGCATGCGGACGAGTTCGCCGTTCTCGAGGCTGGTGCGCAGGCTCGGCGCTCCGAGCGGTTCGACGAATCTGAAGGCCGGCGAGCCACCCGCCTCCTCATCGAAAAAGCGCGTCATGCCCGAGGCGAGGCCGCCGCCGCCGACCGGCATGACGACGAGGTCGAGAGTCTCGCCCGCCAGCTGCTCGCGGATCTCGCGTGCGACGCTCGCCTGGCCCTCGACGATGTCCTCGTGATCGAAGGGCGGCACGAATTCGGCGCCCTCGGTCTGCGAATAGGTCTTCGCCGCCGCATAGCAGTCGTCGAAGAAGTCGCCGGTGAGTTCGATCTCGATGGCCGCCCCGCCGAAGACCCTGGTCTTTTCGATCTTCTGCTGCGGCGTCGTCACCGGCATGAACACCCGCCCCTTCACACCGAAATGCTTGCAGGCGAAGGCGAAGCCCTGGGCGTGATTGCCGGCCGAGGCGCAGCAGAACTTGCTGCCCGCCGTCCCCGCCGCCATCGTCTTGCGCATGAAGTTGAAGGCGCCGCGGATCTTGTAGGAGCGCACCGGCGTCAAGTCTTCGCGCTTCAGGAAGATGCGGGCGCCGTACTTCTTCGACAGATGCTCGTTGAGTTGCAGCGGCGTGGCAGGAAAGAGGTCGCGCAGCGCATCTTCGGCTTCGGCGACGCGGGCGGTAAAATCGGTCATGGTCGTCTCGTCTCTCGTCTCGTCCGGTCGGAGGCTCCGCCCCGCTCGATCGGCGCCTCACGCCGCTCTGGTGGGGCCGGCGCTGGAACCGCGCCGGGGCCGGAACGATGCCGCGCGGGGCGCAGCGGAAAAATTCACTGAGAATCGTCGGCGAAGCGGCCTGAGACGCTGCGCGGGACGGCCGGTCGCGGCGGGGCGATCAGTTCGCGGAGGAACCGTCGGCCCGGGCAGCGCCGGCGCCGATAATCGAAATGCGGCACGGCGCGATGATGATCTGGAGCGAAACCTCGTTCGCGAACCGACCAACCGTCATCGCAGGCGCTCCTTTCCTCGGGCAAAAGCCGAACATCGTCGCGGCGGTTGATGCGCCAGCGCGGCCGATTTGTCAAAGCCGGCCTGCCGGCGGCCAGGGCAATCGCTCGAACCTGTGGCCGGGCTGGCGATTGGCCTGATCTCCCCCTTGCGGGGGAGATGCCGGTAGGCAGAGGGGGGTGACATCGCGCCGGACTGCTGGAGAGTGGCGCGACACCCCCTCTGGTGTGCCACCCATCTCCCCGCAAGGCGCTCCGGCTTCCGCGGACCGCAAACGATGTCGAAACGATGACGAAACATTGGCAAGCCGGGGACGCCATCGCCAGGAAACAATGCCCCTCTAACCTTCAGGTCATCGCAGCAACGACATCGGCGACGATGTCCCGAAGATCACAGTCTCGAAGATCTCGACAAGGCTGCACAAATCTCCCCGGCGCACATGCCGCTGTGCTCCGGGAATGGACGGCTCCGACGATCAACGCCCCAAATCGTCGGAGCCGCCGCCTTTCTTCCCCCAAAGTCGTGTTTGCCTTCGCGCATCGCCGCAGCCGATACGATGCGCCCGGTCGGAGCCGCGAACGGATAGCGGGACAGGGACGCCGCGAGCCGCAGATCTCACACGAACAGATCGACGATGCGGAAGGTCTCGCTGTCGACGATGCCCTTGTCCGAGATGCGCAGGGCCGGGATGACCGCGAGCGCCAGCAGCGAGTGCTGCATATAGGCGTTGTTGAGACCGCAGCCGGCGTCGCGCATCGCGGCGATCAGCCTGTCGGCCTTTTCGGCGACGATTTCGGCCCGCTCGTTCGACATGAGGCCGGCGATGGGCATCTCGATCAGCGCCTTCTCCTCGCCATCGGCAAAGAACGCGACGCCGCCCCCGACCTCGCCGAGGCGATTGGCGGCGAGCGCCATGTCCGCCTCGCTGGTGCCGACGACGATCATGTGATGGCAGTCATGGGCGACCGTCGATGCCATGGCGACCCGGCCGCGATAGTTGAAGCCCGAGACGAAGCCGTTGGTGAGCGTTCCGCTCGCCCGATGCCGCTCGACGAGGGCGATGCGGCAGACGTCGGCGTCCAGATCGGGCACGACGATGCCGTTCTCGACCGGCAGACGCGCCGTCAGCGCACGCGTCGGCGCCTGGTTCTCGACGACGCCGATGACACGCACCGTCGCGCTCTCGGCCGCCCCGTCCGGTGCCTTCACCCGGAAGTCGTCGGCGACGAGCGGGCGCCCGAGCTTCACCGTGTCGACCGCGCTCTCCGGATAGGCATGGGCCGGCATGTCGGCCTCGAGTCTCCCCTGCGAGGCGATGCGCACCCCGCGGCCGTAGACGGAATCGATGGCGAATTCCGCGAGATCGGAAACGATCAGGAAATCGGCCCGGCGGCCCGGCGTCACCGAGCCGATCTCGCGCTCCAGCTTGAAATGTTCGGCGGTGTTGATCGTCGCCATCTGGATCGCCGTCATCGGCTTCAGCCCCTGCGCGATCGCATGGCGCACGACCCGGTTCATATGGCCGTCGCGCACCAGCGTGCCGGAATGGCAGTCGTCCGTGCAAAGAATGAAGTGGCGGGAATCGAGACCCATCTCGGTGATCGCCTTGACCTGCGCCGCGACGTCGTACCAGGCCGAGCCGAGCCGCAGCATCGCCTTCATGCCCTGGCGCACCCGTGCGGCCGCATCTTCCATGCGCGTGCCTTCGTGGTCGTCCTCGGCGCCGCCCGCGACATAGCCGTGGAAGGCGAGGCCGAGATCGGGCGAGGCAAAGTGACCGCCGACGGTCTTTCCCGCCGCCCTGGTCGCGGCGATCTCGC
Source organism: Jiella avicenniae (assembly GCF_021390325.1). Classification (GTDB taxonomy): domain Bacteria; phylum Pseudomonadota; class Alphaproteobacteria; order Rhizobiales; family Rhizobiaceae; genus Jiella; species Jiella avicenniae. Next base: position 43,983 of record NZ_JAJUWU010000014.1, read on the forward strand.
CGACCATGGTCGGGTCGTTGGCGGCGACGCCTGGGAAATTCATCACCTCGCCGAGGCCGACGATCAGCGGCCAGGTCATCGCCTCGGCGACCTCGGCCGGCCCGAGCACCGCCCCGCCCTCCTCCAGACCCGGCGCCGAGGGCACGCAGGAGGGCATCTGCACGAAGACGTTGACCGGCTGCTCCAGCGCCTCGTCATGCATCAGCCGCACCCCTTCGAGGCCGAGCACGTTGGCGATCTCGTGCGGGTCGACGAACATCGACGTCGTGCCGTGGGGGATCACCGCCCGGCAGAACTCGGTCACCGTCACCATGCCGCTCTCGACATGCATGTGCGCGTCGCAGAGCCCCGGCACGACGTAGCGCCCCGCCACATCGACGACCTCGGTGCCGGCCCCGATCGCGTGGGAAGCGTCCGGCCCGCAATAGGCGAAGCGACCGGCGACGACGGCGATGTCGGTCTCGGGGATGATCTCGCCGGAGTGGACGTTCACCCAGCGGGCATTGCGCAGCACGAGATCCGCCGGGGCGCGGCCCATGGCGACGTCCACCAGCCTCGGCGCGACGACCTCGAATGGCTCGGCCCGGTTGCCGCTGCGATTGGCGCTCATGGAATTCTTCCCCGCTGGCTCTGGCTGTTTCGTCGCCTTGGATACGCTAGTGGATCGAACTTGACATCCGAATTCCGGCCGCGGCCGGCCTGGCGCATGTCGACTCCTCCCGGGACGAGGCTCTTCACCCGCAACCTCGCTAGCGGCAAGCAGCCGGTGACGCGGCTTCGACGCCCAGTTTCGGACCAGGCGGACCGAAACGTCCGCACAATCCTGCATTGCCGGAGGCCGCATGCCTCCCACCGCATCGGCATCGCATCCGGAAAAGAGACGGAGATGCGATCGGTTTCACCGAGGGGCGGCGGCAAACGAATACTGCCAAGCGAAGAATACGTGACTGGTTGCAGATACAATCATATTCGTTTTGCGCATCGCGTGGTGCTTTTCATCGAGGGAACCCACAGTGAACGGAAAGAAACGAAATATTTAGTCCTGTAGGCAAACGTTACAGGGATCATCTGCCGCGGCGGCGCTCAACGTGACGTGGCAGAAGCATGAAAAACCCCGCTCGCAATCGTCTCATCCGGTCGACAGGTTTCCGCAATGTTCAAATCCAGCCTCTCGGCGAAAGTCTCCGCCATGGTTCTCGGCGCCATCGCGATCGTTGCCACGATTCTCTCGATCGTCGCCCTGATGGAGGTGCGTAACGACGGGTTGCAGCGAGCGGCCGAGCGGCAGGAAGCCAACATGCGCGTCGCCTGGGACGTGATCGGCCGCTACGGAAGCTTCTTCAAGGTCGACGGACAGACGCTCTATGCGGGCTTTCAGCCGCTGAACGACTTCAACACCCCCGTCGACAGGATCAAGGAACTCGTCGGCGGAACGGCGACGATCTTCATGGGCGACACGCGCGTGGCGACGAACGTCACGAAACCCGACGGCGGCCGCGCGATCGGGACGACGCTGGCGAGAGGTCCGGTCTACGATACCGTCATCACCGAGGGAAAGCCCTATCGCGGTGAAGCCGACATCCTCGGAACACCGTTCTTCACCGCCTACGACCCGATCAAGGACAAGGATGGCGCGACCATCGGCATTCTCTACGTCGGTGTTCCGAAGGCCGAATTCCTCTCGTCGGTCGACGCCTTGCAGCTGCGCTTCGGCCTGATCGCCGTTCTCGTCGCGATGGTCGTCGGCCTTCTGGCTCTCGTCCTCTCCCGCCGTATGTTCAAGCCGCTCCAGAGCCTCGAAGGAACCATCACCGACGTCGCCGAGGGACGCACGGAAGGGCCTGTCGAAGGTCTGGAGCGGAGCGACGAGATCGGCAAGATGGCTCGCTCGGTGGAAAGGCTGCGCCACGCCGTCATCGACCAGCAGGCCCTCAGGCAGGATGCGATCGACGCGGCCGCGCAGAAGGAGATCGAACGCCGCCGCCAGGACGAGATGGGCGAAGAATACGTCAAGGCGCACGAATTCTTCATGTCGGAAATCAAGGCGGGCTTCGGCAGGCTTGCCGGCGGCGACCTCACGGTTCGCCTCGACAAGGCCTTCTCCGTCGACTACGAGGGCGTCCGCAAGCTCTTCAACGACAGTGCCGCCGCTCTCGAAGCGGCCTTCGAGGAGGTCATGCGGCTGATCGCGTCCAACCGCACCGGCATCGCCGAAATGATCGTCGCGACCAACGACATCGCTCAACGGACCGAACAGCAGGCCGCGAGCCTGGAGGAGACCGTCGCCGCCCTCGGCGAAGTGACGGGCGCCGTCAACCATACGGCCGACGGTGCCAGCCATGCCCGAAAGACGGCCGAGACGGCGCGCCAGAAGGCGCAGACCGGCGGCGCCGTCGTCGCCGAGGCGATCACCGCGATGAGCGCCATCGAGGGCTCCTCGCAGCAGATCAACCAGATCATCGGCGTGATCGACGAGATCGCCTTCCAGACCAACCTCCTCGCCCTGAACGCCGGCGTCGAGGCGGCGCGGGCGGGCGAGGCCGGCAAGGGCTTTGCCGTCGTCGCCCAGGAGGTGCGGGCGCTGGCCCAGCGTTCGGCGGAGGCTGCCAAGGAGATCAAGGGGCTGATCAACGCCTCGTCGGAACAAGTGGATCGGGGCGTCAAGCTGGTAACGGCTTCCGGACGGTCCTTGGACGAGATCGTGGCCGAGGTCGCCGCCGTCAGCCGCATCATCGCCGACATCGCGGCGAGCGCCGGCGAGCAGGCGACGAGCCTCAAGGAGGTCTCGTCGGCGGCCGACCAGATGGACAAGATCACCCAGCAGAACGCCGCGATGGTCGAACAGGCGACGGCGGCCTGTCGGTCGCTCGGGAGCGACACCGACAGGCTCGTGGCGATCGTCGCGAAGTTCCAGATCCGTGACGACCGAACCTCGGATGCCGTTCGCGGGTCGCCCGCCACGAAGCCGAAGGCCGTCGCCCAGATCCGCAGCGGCACTTCGGCCAAGGCAGCAGCCCCGGCCCCGGCCAACGACGAGGAGAGCTGGGAAGCGTTCTGACGCGTTTCCGGTTCCTGACCTAACGAGGAATGGCGGCGGCGCCTCCTTCCCGACTGGCGGAGGCGTCGCTTCGCGCTGACGAATTCGAGGATCCGCTTCGTCCGCCGCGACGTGATCGAAGACCGTTTCGGTCGGCGCGGCGATCGTGCATGGAGGCCCGGCGTTCCGCTCGCCGCCGCCGGAGGGCAGCGTCTCCCGCGACACACCGAAAGCCTCCGCCCTTTTTCAAGGTCCGATCTCGTCGAACCGCAGGCCCGTCGGCGAACCTCGCGACGTATCCGGGCCACAGCAAACCGGGCGCCCCCGGGCTCTGCCCCGGTCTTTCCCGCCGTGCGAAATCCCGTTCCCCGCAGGAGCGCATGCCCAGCTCTCGGGCTTCGGACGGAATGGTCCAGGGAGGTATCGACACCGATGCCATGCTGCGGGCGCAGCGGTGGTCTGCGCCCCGATAGTCTTCGCCTCGGTGCTCGTCGGTGCAGCCGCCGAAATCGTGAAGCCGATACCGGTCAGCCCACCTTGGTCGAGCGGGCGGCTGCCGCGGCTTCGCGCGCGGTGGCGACGGGTGCCGGCCGGCCGAGGTAGAACCCTTGAGCCAGGGGAACGTGCGCCTTCTTCAGGAAATCCATCTGCTCCGACGTCTCGACGCCCTCGAGGACGACGGAAAGGCCCCGATTCCTGACGAGCTGCAGAATGTCCTGCAGGAACTTGGCGCCCTCCTCGGTCTCGCAATTGTGCAGGAAGCGCTGGTCGATCTTCACCAGGGTGAATTCGACCGCCTGCAGCCACGACAGGCCCGCATAGCCGGTGCCGAAGTCGTCCAACCAGATCTCGATGCCGATCTTCTGCAGCGCCGACACGGTTTGCAGGACCTTCGAATCGGACGAGATGTCGAAGCCTTCGGTGATCTCGAGAGCGAGAGCCGAGGGGGCGAGCTTCATTTCGCTGAGCACGCCGGCGACGAACAGGGCGAAGCTCGCCTCGCGAAGCTGGACGGGCGAGACGTTCACCGAGACTTTCTTGGCGACCCCCGCCGCGAGGATTTCTGAACAGGCGGTACGGATCGCCCAGCGACCAAGCTGAATGATCGCGCCTGTCCGCTCGGCGACGGGGATGAAGATCGCCGGCGAGATCGCCACCCCATCGGGGCCACGCAACCGCATCAACGTTTCCAACGCGTGCACGCCGCCCCGTTCGACGTCGACGATCGGCTGGTAGACGAGCGAGAGGTGATCGCGCTCCACCGCCTGTTCGAGAATGACCGCCAGATTGCGATCCTCATTGTCGGTCAGCGAGGCCTGCGCATCGAAGACGTGGGTGCCGTTCCGACCATTCGCCTTGGCCGTGTAGAGCGCATTGTCGGCCTCGCTGCACATCCGGTCGAGATGGGAATTGGCGTCGCTGCGGGTAATGCTCGCACCGATGCTGACGGTCACGACGCTGCTGCTGTCGCGACGCTGGGAATGCGGCAGGGCGAGCGCCTCGACGGCTTTGCGAAGCGACTCGGCGAAGCGATACAGCGCATCCGGATCGGCAACATGGGTGAAGGCGAGGAACTCTTCGCCGCCGTAGCGCCCGAGAATGCCGCCCGCGTTGGAGGCCGCGGCCTGCAGAGCGTGGCCGACGTCGATCAGACAGCGGTCGCCCGACTGGTGGCCGTAATGGTCGTTGTAGGCCTTGAAGTGATCGACGTCGATGAGGAGCACGCCGATCGCCTTGCCGTCCCGCAGCCAGCGTTCGCGGAACGCGTCGTATTCCTCGACGGCGGCACGACGGTTCTTCAGCCCCGTTAGATGATCGGTATTGGCGATGCGGGCGAGCTGCAGCCCCTTCTCGCGGTCGGCCATCTCGTTGAGTTGCGCGCGCGTCGCATTGAGGAACGTGACGTAACGCTCGGCTGCCAGCTGCCAGGAAAGATAGAGGGCAAGCCCGAGGAAACTGAAGAAGAATACGACGAGAATGACTTTGAACCTGATGTCGACATTGGCATCGACCGCCGCATAGGCGAACATCAGGGTGATCAGGGTCGAACTCGAGGCACCGACGGAGAAGCGGATGCGGAAGAACAAGCTGGAACTGAGGACGAACACCGTGCCGAATATCATGAACGTCGCAAAGTTCGTCTGATAGCGGGTGTGACTGACGACCAGCAACCAGCACAACGCCGCGACCGCGAGACTCAACGCGCAGGTCGCGTTGATGACGCGCATGCTGCACTCGTGCGAGACTTGCCACTCGACGATGGCCAGAAACAGCAGACCGACGGCGATCCGCGTCAGGACGCCGTAGAGACCGACGTCCGGGAACAGCCATAAATCGAAACAGCCGAACAAAAAGAAGCAGGCGACGGCCGCCCGCATGCCGAACCGGACGGATTTGCGGTCGACGAGGTCGTTGCTCTCCTCGAACTCCCGATAGAGGATCGGATGGGCCCGCCCCCACCGCCGATGTGAGAGAGCCAATTCCACTCGGCTGCGAAGTTCCTCCTGATCCTGGACCATAAGATCGCCTTTTGTCTTCCATTGAGGAAAGTCGCAAAGGCCGATATCGGCGCGACCGCCCGCGCGAGCGACGACTGTCACCAGTCCCGGCCGACCATAACCAGCGAACCTTACCGACCGTTGAACGGCAGGGTCGGTTTTTGGCTCGATTCGTAAGATTTTAACCATTCTCGATCTTAATGCTTCCTTAAATATACAATTTAAGTTTTAATCGATGGCGCGTTGTCGCTTTGGAGAGCCGCCATGACCGCAACCAGGTCCCTGATCAATATCGACGAACACAGCCTCATTACAAACGAGCTTTTCAACCGACATTCCCTTGATGCAGTCGACTCCGCCGGGGATGCTGAACTTCGCGAGACGGCAGGACAACTTCAGATTATTCTTGAAGTCGCTCGTCAAAACTTCGAAAACAACGTTCCGGCCGCGAAAATCGTCCCCAAACTCGTCGCCGATTTGCACCGCGTCCGCGGGTCCTCCTCTACGGCAGTTTGGCAGAAGCTGGTGCCATTCGTCCAAAATCACGCCGTCGGCCGATTCCTGTTCCAGGACCCCTTGACCCACTGGTCGTTCACCAAGCCGCGGGGCTATTCCGGAGACGCCAGCCTTCTCGACATCTACTACAAGCATCCGAGCATGAACGAGCATGTGAGCGAAGCGTCGGCGCTCGGCAAGCAGATCTATGACTGCACGGTTAACGATCCGGCCTGCGCGGCCGGCCGCGAGCGCTGCGAGATCCTCGCCCGTACCGTCGACGAGACCGCCGAGCGCACGGACGGAACCGCCGAGATCCTGGCGGTCGCCGCCGGCCATCTGCGCGAAGCGCAGATCTGCAAGAGCCTTCCGGCCAATCGGATCAAGCGGTGGGTGGCGCTCGATCAGGATCCGGTCAGCGTCGGCATGATGACCCGCGACCTCGGCGGATCGGTCGTCGATCCGATGATCGGCTCGGTGCTCGGCCTGCTCAAGCGATCATACGATCTCGGCCAGTTCGATCTCGTCTACGCCTCCGGGCTCTACGACTACCTGCAGCAGAAGATCGCGGTGAAGCTCGTGCAACGCCTGACGGAATTCCTGCGCCCGGGCGGCCAGTTCCTGTTCGCCAACTTCAGCGACGAGGTCGCCTCCGACGGCTACATGGAAACCTTCATGGACTGGCAGCTGATCCTGCGCTCGGCCGACGACATGTGGGAGATCATCAACATGAGCGTCGATCGCAACCAGTTCGATTGCGACGTCTGGTACGGCGAGAACCGCAACATCGTCTACGGAACGCTGCGCCGGAAATGACGCTCCGGAGTCGGTAGACGTCGCCGGGAAAGCGCCGGCCGACCGTCTCACCGCCTCCCCCCGCCCGGCTGCGGCGCGATGCAAAAGATCGGCTTCGTTCCCGGCGATGAAAATGAAAAGGCCCCGAAGATCGGCGACGATCTCCGGGGCCTTTTCGATGCAGGCGTCAGCGACGTTTCGCCGGTCCCGAAACCGGCACCTGCCGTTTCGGGCTCTGCCGCCGTCAACCGTAATGGTTGCGCACCAGCGCGTTGGCGATCTCCTCGCGACCGATGATCCCGACGATGTCCTCCGGCCGCGGCAGGCCGCGGGTCTCGCGGACGACGATCGCATAGGTGCGGTTGCGGCGGTTCATCCGGGTGATCACCGTGTTGAGGTTGTTGCCGTTGGACGCGATGATGTACTCGGTCGAGGCGATGTCGCCGAGCGTCTGCTTGGCGAAGCGGTCGGCCTGGTAGGGGATCGTGCCGAAGCGGACGTAGCCGGTGATGCGGTTGCCGTCGGTGGTGATGACGCGGGTCTTGTGCACCTCGATCTGCTTCAGCGCGTCCGTGACGGTCATCGAGCCCGGCAGAACGACGAAGTCGCGATACATCACCTCGCTAGCCTGACGCACCAGAAACATGTTGGTGGTCCGGTCGACCGGGATGGGCTTGCCGCGATTGCGCAGCTTGATCGTGTAGATGTCGGCGGTGGTCAGCGCCCGGCGCACGCCGATCGCCAGCGCGACGGACAGGACCAGCGGCAGGATGATCTCGTAGTCGCGGGTCATTTCGAAGATCATCACGATCGCCGTCATCGCCGCCGAGGTGGCGCCGCCGACCATGGCGCCCATACCGATGATGGCGAAGGTCGTCGGCGTGATGCCGGCGCCCGGAAACAGCGCCTCGCCGATCACCCCGACGGCGCCGCCGAGCGTCGCGCCCATGAACAGGCTGGGCGAGAAGATGCCGCCGGACGCGCCGGCGCCAAGGCTGACGCAGGTGGCGATGAGCTTGCCGGCGAACAGCAGAAGCAGCAGCCCGGCCGTCGTCAGGCCGCCGTTGAGGACGTCCTGGATGGTGGAATAGCCGACGCTGTAGACGTGGTAGTGGCCGGTGAAGAGCATGAAGCCGTAGCCGAGAAGCCCGACGGAGAGCATGCCCATGACGTTCTGCAGATAGGGATTGATGCCCGATTCCTCGAACAGGTCCTCGGCCCTGGCGAGCGCCTTCACGAAGGCCCAGGCCGCCAGCCCCATCAGGACGCCGAGAAGCGCCGCGAGAATGAGTTCCGCGCCATTGACGACATGCCCCTGGGCGAGCCCGTCGAAGGGCACGACGAAGGCCGATTCGACGCCCATCACCGCGCGATAGACGTAGGTGGACGTCGCGGTGGCCACCACGACGGGCAGGAAGGTGCGGGTGGAGACTTCCGGAAGCAGCACTTCCGAGGCGAACAAGACGCCGCCGAGCGGCGTGTTGAAGGTCGCCGCGATGCCGGCGCCGGCGCCGGCCGAAAGCAGCGTGATCTTCTGGTGCTGCACCAGCCGCAGCGCGCGCGCGAAGGTCGAGCCGAAGGACGAGCCGATCTGGATGATCGGCCCCTCGCGCCCGACGGAGGCGCCGGTACCGATCGAGATCGCCGAGGCCAACGACTTCACCAAGGCGACGATGCCGCGGACGTTGCCGTTCTGGTGATAGATGGCGAACATCACCTCCGGCACGCCGTGCCCCTTGGCCTCCGGCGCGAAGCTGCGCACCAGCCAGACGACGACGAGCCCGCCGATCACCGGAACGAGGACGATGCCGGCACCCCAGGGGCTCGGCGGGCCGTAGGCGTTCGGATCGAGATGGAGGGTGAAGATGCCGTAGAAGGCGAGGTTGTAGATGACGGCGATCAGATATTTGAAGAAGATCGCGCCGATGCCGGCGACGATGCCGACGACGAGCGCCAGAACCAGCATGACCTTCAGAGTCACTTCCCGTTCCGGCGGCGCCTCCGCCTCCGATGCGGTGGTCGCAGCGGAAGAAACGGACGGATCGACGACGGACATGGACTGGACTGACTTTACGGCTGGGAGTTCGGGAAGGCCCCTTCTATTTCACTCTTCGCTGCCGAGCGGAAGGGCGAAGCGGCAAAAACTGCCCTTCTCCCGCATGTTTTTTCCCGACCGGACAGTCGCGGCGCGCGATGCCGCGAAGGCGGACGCACCATCGCGCCTTTTGCCGAACGAGCGAGACCTTGCCGGCAGCGCCGCTCTCGGCCCGCCCACCCTCCTGCGTCCGGCCCTCAGCCCCGCCAGGCGGCAATCGCGCCCGGCGCCTCGCCGCTGACGGGGTCGCGGTCGGGCAGCGACAGGCGGGCGATCGCCCGCTCGGCCGCGTCGATCGCCATGTCGCCCGCCCTGGTGACGGCGCCGTTCTGACCGGGAGGATAGGCGCCGACGACCTGAAAACCGGCATCGCCGGAAAGCCGCTTGTGGCCGACGCCGGCCGGAATGATCACGACGTCGCCGGGCTTCATCGCGATCTCCGCCCCACCCTCGCCGCCGAAGCCGACCGTCGCCTCGCCCGAAACGCAGGCGAGAACCTCGTGGCCCTCGACGTGATAGTGCCAGTAGTCGAAGACCGTGTAGACCCAGGTGCCCTGCCAGCCGTTCGCCTCGAGCCGCGCCATCACCGCGTCGGGCTCGGTCTCGTCTGCCGCGATCGCCCCCGGCAGGACGAGAAGCGGCAGCGGGCCGTTGGGGATCGTGTCCGTCGGGGACAGCTCGATCGTCTTCATGGCATCGCCTTTCGTTCCCGTGCCCGCCCGGCGCCCGCGCAGACGCTCGGCGTCACCGCGCCTCGATGCGCAGCGCCTGGCCGACGACCTTGGCGAACTGCTGCAGCCGGCCCTCCGGCCGTTCGCCGATGAGATCGGCGAGAGCCGCCGGGATCGCCAGGGTGAAGCCGCCGCGCGGATCCTGCAGCCATTTGAACTGATCGAGGACGCCCGGCATCGACGCGGTCAGAAGGTAGGTCACGCGGAACAGGAGTGCGAGGATCTGGGCGCGCTTGAGCAGGCGTTCGCCGGCGAGGCTTTCGAGCTCGGGGATGTGCTGCTGTTCGAGGCTGCCCTCGTGGCGGTAGAAATTGGTGAGGCCGAGAAAGGCCCGGCCCCGGTGGTCCACCGCCGGCATCGCCGCATGGGCGATGATCGACAGCGCCTGTTTGCCGCGATAGTCCGGATGGGCGCGCCAGCCGATGTCGGCGAGAAGGCAAGCGGCGACGCGCAGGCGCTCCTCCTCCGGCGTCTCGTCGATGCCGAGCGCCTCGAAGCTGCGGCGGCTCCAGTCGACCATCTCGCGCGCATGCTGGGGCGAGCGCGAGCGCAGGATCGCGAGTTCGAGGGCGCTTTCCAGCAGCGGATCCTTGGCGCGCTCCTCGTCGCTCAGCTTGTCGTAGAGAAAGCCTTCCCGCAGGCCGAGAGCCGACAGCACGATCTTCTCCGGCTTGACGAAGCGGACGACGCTTCGCAGGGCCACGGCGCCGAAGGCGAGGAGCGCCCGCCGGGATTTCGACACCGCCGCGATGCCGGGCAGCTTTTCCGGATCGGATTTCACGACGGCATCGAGGAAGCCGTCGAGCCCCGCGGTCGGGATCTCGTAGGCGTGCATCACGTGCAGCGGATAGCCCTGCTGCTCCATGTGCAGCTTGGCGAGGTTCCGCCAGGTGCCGCCGACGGCGTAGAACGGCTTGCCCTCTCCTCTGCCGGCAAGGCTCGAGGAGGAGACGTGGCTGTCGGCGATGCTCTGGGCCTTGGCGAGATCGCCGCCGGAGAGGTCGCGCAGACGGAGCCCGCCGAGCGGCGTGGTGATGCCGACGCCGAGCCCCCCGCCCGTCAACTCGATCAGTTCGAGGCTGCCGCCGCCGAGATCGCCGACGATGCCTTCCGGCCTGTGGAAGCCGGCGAGCACCCCGTGTGCCGCCCCATTGGCCTCGTCGGATCCCGAAAGGATGGTGATTTCGCGGCCGAGCGCGGCCTCGGCGGCCCGGATGAACTCCGGCCCGTTCTGCGCTTCGCGGGCGGCAGCCGTGGCGATGGGATAGACGTCCTCCACCCCCGCCTGCTTGGCGAGGAGGGCGAAGCGGCGCAACGCCGCCAGCGCGCTCTCCACCGCCGGGCCGTCGAGCCGGCCGGTCTGGGCCAGCCCCTTGCCGAGACCGCTCAGGACCTTCTCGTTGAACAGCACGGTGAGCGAACGCGCCAGGCCCTCGTAGATCACCAGACGAACCGAATTCGAACCGATGTCGATGACGGCGACGGGCTTTGCTCCAGGCAGGCGGCCGAGAGCGGGAAGCTCAGTCGAAGCGGCCGTGCTCGGCCTTTTGTCTTGCGATGAGTCTTGGAGCATCCGTCTTCAGCGCTTTGCCCCGGCCCGACAAGCTGGGGTTGGTCATGAAGTAACGTTGGGCATTGAAAGGGTGTTCCCCCGGCGACGCGACGATGCGACGCGAAGACCCGTCCGCAGCTACCGACCAGCTCTGCTGGTTGTCAAGAATATTGCCCAGCATGATCTGCGAAAGGACCTGGCTGTGGACGGTCGCGTTGGTGATCGGCACGAGCACCTCGACGCGCCGATCGAGATTGCGCGGCATCATGTCGGCCGAGCCGAGATAGACGATCGCCTGCTCCGACGGCAGGCCGTGGCCGTTGCCGTAGCAGAAGATCCGGCTGTGCTCCAGAAAGCGGCCGACGATCGACTTGACGCGGATGTTGTCCGAAAGGCCGGGCACCCGCGGCATCAGGCAGCAGATGCCGCGCACCACGAGATCGATCTCGACGCCCGCCTGGCTCGCCCGATAGAGCGCGTCGATCACCGCGCCGTCGACCAGCGAGTTCATCTTCATCCAGATCTGGCCGGGCCGCCCGGCCTTCACATGGGCGATCTCGTCCTCGATGTGGCCGACGATCTTCGAGCGCATCGTCACCGGCGAGACGGCGAGCCGCTTCACCTCGGACGGCTCGGCATAGCCGGTGATGTAGTTGAAGACGAGGCCGACGTCGTGGGCGATCGCCGGGTCGGCGGTGAAGTAGGACAGGTCCGTGTAGATCTTCGCGGTGATCGGATGGTAGTTGCCGGTGCCGATGTGGCAGAAGCTGACCAGCCGGCCTTCTTCCCGGCGGATGATCAGCGACAGCTTGGCGTGGGTCTTCTTCTCGATGAAGCCGAACACCACCTGCACGCCCGCCCGTTCCATGTCGCGGGCCCAGCGGATGTTCGCCTCCTCGTCGAAGCGCGCCTTCAGTTCGATCAGCGCCGTCACCGACTTGCCGGCCTCCGCCGCGTCGATCAGGGCGCGCACGATCGGCGAGTCGTTCGAGGTGCGGTAGAGCGTCTGCTTGATGGCGATGACGTTGGGATCGGCCGCCGCCTGGCGCACGAACTGGACCACCACGTCGAAGGACTCGTAGGGGTGGTGGACGATGATGTCCTTTTCCCGGATCGCCGCGAAGCAGTCGCCGTTGTGCTCCCGTATCCGTTCGGGAAAGCGCGGAATGTATGGGGAGAACTTCAGATCGTCGCGCGGCAGCTTGGTGAGCTGCGACATCGAATCGAGGGCGAGCATGCCGTCCATCACCGAGATACGTGATTCCGGCACCTCCAGCTCGGCGGCGACGAAATTGCGCAGGGTCTCCGGCATCACCGAATCGAACTCGATGCGGATCACCGAGCCGCGCCGGCGCCGCTTCAGGGCGCTCTCGAACAGCCGGACGAGATCTTCGGCCTCTTCCTCGACCTCGATGTCGCTGTCGCGGATGATGCGGAAGGTGCCGGATCCCTTCACCCGGTAACCGGGGAAGAGCTTGCCGATGAACAGGGCGACGACGCTCTCGATTGGCACGAGCCGCGCGACGCCCGCATCCGTCACCGGCATCTCGATGAAGCGCTGCAGGGCGACCGGCAGGCGCAACAATGCGTTCATGCCGGCGGAATCGCGTTCGCGCACCAGAGACAGGGCGATCGAGAAGCCGAGATTCGGGATGAAGGGAAACGGATGGGCCGGATCGACCGACAGCGGGGTCAGGATGGGGAAGATCCGCTCCTCGAAGAGCTTCTGCAGCCAGGCGCGATCCTTGCCCTTCAGATCGCCGGCGCCGACGATCATGATCTTCTCGGTCCGCAGCGCCTTCACCAGATCCGCCAGCGAGGCCTGCTGCTCGCTCTGCAGCCGGCTGACCTCCTCCAGGATGCGATCGAGCTGTTCCTGCGGCGTCAGCCCGTCGATCGAGCGCACGGGCAGTTTTTCGCGCACCTGGCCGGCGAGGCCGGCGACGCGCACCATGAAGAATTCGTCGAGATTGTCGGCCGAGATCGACAGGAACCGCACGCGCTCCAGCAGCGGATGGTTCTCGTTCTGCGATTCCTCGAGAACGCGGCGGTTGAACTGCAGCCAGGAGAGTTCGCGGTTGATGTAGCGGTCGGCCGGCAGGTCCGGAGCCACCTCGGTGATACGTGCAGGCTGATCGCTCGGCGGAACGTCGGCGAGGATCATCGCCGCCTCGGCGACGAGGGCCTCGGCTGTGTCCACCACATCGGCCGCGGCGGCGCCGTTCGCCGGCGCCGCCTGCGCCGGGGCGCCGCCGTTGCCGTTGCCGGCCGCCGCCTTGCCGCCGGACGTCCCGCTACCGCCGTGTTCGTTCATCGCCTCGTCTCCGTGATACCTTCCTCGCCTAGCGACGGCGAAAGACATCATGATGACATGGGATCTTCAATCCGAAAGCCAGCCCTCCTCGCCCAGAACGCGGCGAAGCAGCGGCCGCGAGACCCGCCGCTTTTCGGCCAGCGCCTCCCGGTCGATCGCCGCGACGATGCGCCGGGCCGCGTCGAGCGAGCGCTCCATCCGGGCGACCAGGTAGCCGAGCGCCGCCGCCTCGACCTCGATCTGCCGGTCGGCGAAGAGCTTTGCCAAAACGCCGGTGAGCAGCGCGTCGTCGGGCGCCCCGAGGCTGACGGTCGTCGCGGCGGCAAGGCGCGAGCGCAGGTCCGGCGTCGCGAAGGGGATCGCCGCGGGCGCGATCCGGCCGGTCAGGAGCAGCGACCCGCCGCCGAGCCGGGCGGCGTTAACCAGAGCGAACAGCGCGGGTTCGTCGAGGGCGCCGCGATCGGCGTCGTCGACGACGGCGCGAAAGCCGCTTTCCGAAAGGATCGACCCGACGCCGACGCGGTCCGCCCGGACGGCGCCCGCCTGCCCCGCCCAGACCGCGGCGAGATGGCTCTTGCCCGACCCCGGCGGACCCGAGACGAAGAGCACCGGGTGGGGCCATGAGGGCCAGGCATCCACCGCCTCGACCGCCAGGCGGTTCGCCCCCGAGACGACGAGGTCGTCCCGCGAATGGGACGGGCGGTGCGGAAGATCGAGCGGCAGCTGCCTCGCCATCACCCGCCTCGAACCGCTCCGCCGGGCCCCGGCCTCGGGGGAAGCGCCGGCGGCACGATGTCGTTGTCGATCATCACGGCCTCCTCATGGGTCGGTTCGCGGCCGAAATACATCGCGCTCTGCAGATACTGGGTGAGTGCGAAACGGACGAGGACGCCGACGGCGGCGGCCGAGGGAACCGCGATCAGCAGTCCGACGAAACCGAACATCGCGCCGAAGGCGAGAAGTGCGAACATCAGCCAGACCGGATGCAGCCCGACGGAGGCGCCGACGAGCTTGGGCTGCAGGATGTTGCCCTCGATAAACTGGCCGATGAAGAAGATCGCCGCGACGGCGACGATCCACGGCCAGTCGGGCCAGAACTGAACCAGCGCGACACCGACCGAAAGCAGCAGTCCCGAGATCGAGCCGATATAGGGAATGAAGGAGACGAGACCGGCGAAAAGGCCGATGAGCAGGCCGAAATTCAGCCCGACGAGCGACAGGCCGACGCCGTAGAAGGTGCCGAGGATGAGGCAGAGACTCCCCTGCCCCCGCAGGAAACCGGCGACCGAGCGGTCGATGTCGCGGAAGAGCCGCCGCACCGTGCCGACATGCTGGCGCGGCACCCAGTCGTCGATCTTTTCGACCATCCGGTCCCAGTCGAGCAGCATGTAGAAGGCGACGACCGGTGTAACGACGAAGAGCGAGACGAAATTGACGACGGCGAGCGACGACGACCAGAGCGAGGAAATGAAGGACGTGATGATCCCCGATCCCTCGCTCACCAGCTTTCCGAGATCCTGCTTCAGATTCGCCTCGCCCTGCGGCAGGAGCCAGCCGATCGAACTGGAGCGGACGCCCTCGACGATCGACTGGATCCGGTCGACATATTCGGGAACGCGGCTGGCGAGGCCGCCGATCTGATCGGCGATGACCGGCACGAGAATGACGAGGACGCCGACGAAGATCACGGCGAAGAGGCCGAGGATGAGCACCGAGGCCCAGAGCCGGGAGAAGCCCCGCCGCTCCAGCCAGTCGGCCACCGGATCGAGGAAATAGGCGATCACCATGCCGAGGACGAAGGGCAGGAGAATGCCGGAGAACAGCCAGAGCAGCAGCACCGCCACGAAGGCCGCGATACTCCAGAACAGAACCTGACGCTTGATCAGCGCGCTCTGGTCGGTCATGGGCCCTCGTGTCCTGCTCGGGTTCGTCAAAGGAGTGGATGCGCCGATCGGCGAACGTCCGATGCCGAGGACATCCGCCGGGTATGAAATCGGGCACGGCTTTCGAAGTCGAGGGTCGTCTCCCGGCCTTGCCTCGCGATCGCGGCGAACGCCGCATCCGACCCGCTAGCCGTCCCGGCGCTCCGGCCCGCCCGGCGAGGCCATGTGCCTGAGCCAGTCGAGGAGATAGGCAGCCGCGGAGGCGACGGTCAAGATCACCGTCACGGCGAGGAGAATATCGGTGACAAGTCCGAGGTCGAGCCCGAACGCCGCTTCCCCGAGAACGGTCGCGGCGAGCACGATCTGCGCCGCCGTGGTCGCCTTCGAGACGAAGAGCGGGCGCACCTCCATCGGCCATCCCATGACGTAGGAGAGCAGAAAGGCCGAGACGATGAGGACGTCGCGGCTGACGACCGCGATCGCCAGCCAGTCCGGCAGCCGCCCGAGGACGCCGAGGCTGATGAAGACGGCGGCGAGCAGGGCCTTGTCGGCGATCGGATCGAGATAGAGGCCGAGCGTCGACTGCTGGTCGAAATGCCGGGCGATCGCGCCGTCGATCGCGTCGGATATGCCGGCGACGACGAAAATCGCGAAGGCGAGGCCGAATCGTCCGTCGATCAGCGCCCAGATCATCACCGGGACGGCGAACAGCCGGGCGATCGAGATGAGGTTCGGGATGGTCATCGGGCGCGCCGGGAAAACCGCCCGCCTCCCGCCTCCCGACCGATCGCCGACGGGAAGGCCGGACGCCCCTTCGGATCGAGCTTTTCCGCTCCCCGGGACATGAAGCGGGCCCCATGGGCCGCTGCCGAAACGCCGCTTGCGAATGCCTGGACCATTCTGCGGGTCTTGCTCGCAGCTTTCGATCGTGTCAACTCCCGTCGAAAGGGGCGCGGAACGAGATGGCAGACGAGCGCAATTCATTGACCTATCGCGACGCCGGCGTCGACATCGATGCGGGCAACGACATGGTCCGGCGGATCAAACCCCTCGTGCGTTCGACGGCGCGGTCCGGCGCGGACGGCGAGATCGGCGGGTTCGGCGGACTGTTCGACCTTCGGGCGGCGGGCTTTTCGGATCCGATCCTCGTGGCGGCGAACGACGGCGTCGGCACCAAGGTGAAGATCGCCATCGAGACCGGCCGGCACGAGACGATCGGCATCGATCTCGTCGCCATGTGCGTGAACGACCTGGTCGTCCAGGGGGCCGAACCGCTGCTGTTCCTCGACTATTACGCCACCGGCCATCTCGATCCGGCCGAGGGCGCGGCGGTCGTGAAAGGTATCGCGGAGGGCTGCCGGATCGCCGGCTGCGCGCTTCTGGGCGGCGAGACGGCGGAGATGCCGGGGCTCTACGCGAAAGGCGACTACGATCTCGCCGGCTTTGCCGTCGGCGCCGCCGAGCGCGGCGGCCTGCTGCCGCAGACGGAGCTGCTGGCTGCCGGCGACGTGATCCTCGGCCTCGCCTCCTCCGGCGTTCACTCCAACGGCTACTCGCTGGTCCGGCGCATCGTCGAGACCTCGGGCCTGTCCTATGACGATCCGGCTCCCTTCGAGGACGGTCGCAGCCTCGGCGAGGCGCTGCTCGAGCCCACCCGGATCTACGTCAAGCCGCTGCTCCAGGCGATCCGCGGCGGTGCCGGCATCAAGGCCCTCGCCCACATCACCGGCGGCGGCTTCCCCGAAAACATCCCGCGCGTCCTGCCCGATCATCTCGCCGCGGAAATCGATCTTTCCGCCCTCGCCCTGCCGCCGGTGTTTTCCTGGCTGCAGCGAACCGGCGGCATCGCGACGCCGGAGATGCTGCGCACCTTCAATTGCGGCGTCGGCATGATCGTCGTCGTCGCCGAGGCCGACGCGGCCTCCGTCGCCGCCATGCTGCAAAGCGCGGGCGAGAGCCTCGTCTCGCTCGGCCGCCTCGTGCCGCGCCATGGCGAGGGCGTCACCTTCGTCGGCGAGCCGTCAGCACGATGAGCCGGGCCGGGCGCAAACGCATCGCGGTGCTGATCTCGGGGCGCGGTTCCAACATGGGGGCGATCATCGCCGCCTGCATGGATCCGGATTTTCCCGGCGAGGTGAAGCTGGTGATCGCCAACCGGCCGGACGCCGCGGGCCTCGAGACGGCGAGGCGCTACGGCATCCCCGCCCACGCCATCGACCAGAAGGCCTATGACAGCCGCGAAGCCCACGAGCGGGCCGTCCTCGACGTGCTCGAGGCGGCGCAGCCGGACGTCGTCTGCCTCGCTGGCTACATGCGGCTCCTGACCGACGACTTCGTGCGCCGTTTCGAGGGCCGGATGATCAACATCCACCCGTCCCTGCTGCCGCTGTTTCCAGGTCTCGACACCCACGCGCGGGCGCTTTCCGCCGGCATGCGCATCCATGGCTGCACGGTTCACTACGTCACCGAGCGCATGGATGAGGGGCCGATCATCGCCCAGGCGGCGATCGCCGTCGAGCCGGGGGATACCGCGGAGAAGCTCGCCGAGCGGCTGCTGCGGGCCGAGCACCGGCTTTATCCGCACGCTCTGAAGATGGTGCTCGACGGCGAGGTCAGGATGGTCAACGGCCAGGCGACCTATCGCCGGCGGACGCCGCTCCGCCTGGAAGATGACGGCGAAGCACCGCTGCCGGCGCCGCAGATCCTGCTGTCGCCGGACGCGAGACGAAACGGATAGAGACCCATACGACCCGAAAGCGACGCGACAGGAGAGGCATCATGCCGAAACCACTTGCCACCGCCGCCATCATCACGATCGCCCTTGCGGGCGGCGCCTGCACGAGCACGGAGCGGCGACCGACGCCGCTGCCGGCGGCGGGAACGGCGCTGCCTGCGGCCGGCGTCGGGACGCTCGGCGGACAACCGAGTCTGACGCCGGCGGGACCGCAGCCCGGCGTGGGCACCCCGGTGGCCGGCACCGGCGGCAGCTGCAACGCCTCGGCCGCCAGCTTCGTGGTCGGCCAGCTCGCCACCAGCGTCGCATCGGATCAGGCCAAGGAAGCGACGGGCGCCGAGGAAGTTCGCGTCCTTTTCCCCAACCAGCCGATCACCCAGGAATTCGTCGCCGGGCGGCTGAATCTCATGACCAACGCCGAGAACCGGATCACCGGCGTCCGCTGCGGCTGAGTCCGTCGACGAGAGGCGCGGGGCCAGCCACGAGTGGTGTTTGCACACCGGACCGGGCGGCCGAAGGTCGCCCCCCCACGGGCAAGGGTCATCGAGACGAAAGCGGGCCGGCTGATGACCGGCCCGAAGAGGGGCTTCCGCGCAGAGGGTCTCGACCTCAATCGTCGTCGATGCGGAAGTCCTCGTGGCAGCCCTTGCAGTTCTGGGCGACCTTGCCGAAGGCCTGCTTGAAGGCGTCGACGTCTTGCGGAGCCGCGTCCATCGCGGCTTTCGTGTCTTCCTGATACTTGGCGAGGGCGGCCTCGAACTCATCCGGCTTCTCCCAGATGGCGGGGGCCGCCTCGGTCTTGCCGCCGGTCTTGGAATCCTCGGGGAAGTAGTCACCGAATTTCACCGAGACCTCGTGCATCTGCGTGAAGATCTCGGTCGCCTTTTCGGCCGAGAATTCCGCCTCGCCCTTGAGGATCGCGCCGGCGGCCTTGGCGGCCTTGCCGTTGTCTTCCATCAGCTCCTGGCGCGCCTTGATCGCCTCGAGATTCTGGGCAAGGGCGGGCCCGGCGACGAGTGCTGCGCCACAAAGGGCGAGAACGGCAAGGCCCAAGGGGCGGCAGTCGGTCATGTGGAGGCTCCTTGATAGATCGCCGCAATCGGCGCGGACCCGGTTGAAGCTGGAACAGTTCCAGTCTCGGGCAACGGCCTGACGACGATCCGACGGTCACAAACAGGTTTATCAGAGAGCCGTTTTATCAGCGGGACGAACGAAAACCGCCCCGGCACGGCTGCCGGGGCGGATCGGGTCTCATCGCATTTCGCGTCCCCGCAGCGGCTGGCGCCGCGGGAAGGGCCGAGGGCGCCGGTCAGCCGGCCGCCTTCTCGTAGCATTCGAGGACATAGTCCCAGTTGACGAGACTGTCGACGAAGGCCGACAGGTACTTCGGACGGGCGTTGCGATAGTCGATGTAATAGGAGTGCTCCCACACGTCGACGCCGAGGATGGGCGTCGCCCCGTGGACGAGCGGGTTTTCGCCGTTCGGCGTCTTCATGATTTCGAGCTTGCCGTTCTTGACCGCGACCCAGGCCCAGCCCGAGCCGAACTGGCCGGCCCCGGCCGCCTCGAAATCCGCCTTGAACTTGTCGTAGCCGCCGAGATCGCTGTCGAAGGCGGTCTGCAGCTTGCCGGGCAGGCTCTTGCCGCCGCCATTCGGCTTCATCCACTTCCAGAAGTGGATGTGGTTGTAGTGCTGGCCGGCGTTGTTGAACAGCGCCTGGTCGGTGCCGTAGGACTTCTTGACGATCTCCTCCAGCGGAAGATCGGCCATGCCGGCCTTTTCCGCCAGCTCGTTGCCCTTCGTGACATAGGCCTGGTGATGCTTGTCGTGGTGGAACTCGAGAGTTTCCTTCGACATGTACGGGCCCAGCGCGTCATAGGCATAGGGAAGCTCGGGCAATTCGAAAGCCATCGTCGTCTCCTTCTGATGTGATTGGTCCTGGCGGAGCACCGTCGCCGACGGCCATCCGCTTTGAAGGAAAACATAGGTGGCGATGCCTGTCCGTCCACCGCCCACCGGCCGGCCGTGAGCACTTCGGACGTCGCGTCGTCGAGGACCGGACGTCCGCCCGCAAACGCTTCAGGCGCCTTTGCGCGCAAAGGCCATGTAGGCCTCGCGTGCTTGCCGATAGACCGACCCGGGCTGCAGTTCGCGGCCCTCGATGCGGCTGATCGGCACGACCTTGGAATGATTGCCCGTCGAGAAGATTTCGTCGGCGGCCATGAACTCGGCGACGCTGAGGCTTTTCTCGACCACCTCGCGGCCGGCCTCGCGCAGCAGCGCGATCACCCGCTGGCGGGTGATGCCGTTCAGGAAGCAGCCGTTCGGGACGGGAGTATAAACGATGCCGTCCTTGACGCAGAAGACGTTCGACGTGCCGGTCTCGGCGACGTTGCCGAGCATGTCGAGTACGAGGGCATTGTCGAAACCGCGATCCCTGGCTTCGAGGATCGCCCGGGCGTTGTTCGGGTAGAGGCAGCCGGCCTTGGCGAGGGTCGGCATCGTCTCCGGCGTCGGCCGGCGGAACGGCGAGACGGTGACCGAAAAGCCGGCCGGCTCGAGCATCGGCGTCTCGTAGAGGCAGAGGCAGAAGCGCGTCGACTCCGGATCGGCGGAGACGCCCATGTAGCCGCCGGCCTCGGCCCAGTACATCGGCCGGATGTAGACCGCCGTCTCGCCGGAAAAGCCTTCGAGACCCTGCCGCGCCAGCGCCTCGATCTCCTCGGCCGCGACCGTGGCCTTGAGGCCGAGCGCCTCGGCCGAACGGTTGACGCGCCGGCAATGCCGGTCGAGATCGGGGGCGACGCCGTCGAACCAGCGGGCCCCGTCGAACACCGAAGAGGCCATCCACATGACGTGGCTCTTCGGCCCGACCAGCGCCGGGCTGCCCTCGTGCCATGTACCGTCGACGAAGGTGCGGGTGCGAAGCTCCGCGGCGTTGGACGCATGCGACATCGAAATTTCTCCTCTCGGCCCATCACGCGGCGGCGCTAACGTCGAGAAGGCGTCGCGCGCAAGACCGCGTCGGCGACGATGGGCGCCGGGGCCATGGCCCGGCCTAGCGCCGGCGGCGAGACTTTTCAATCACGATGCCTAGGCGACGGGCGGCGCCTGCACCATCTTTCGGGCCGTATCTCCCGCCGCCACCCCGAAAAGGGACGTCGCCTTGCATTCGGTCTATGTCTTCGATGCCTACGGAACCCTGTTCGACACCGGCGCGGCCGTCGCCAAGCATGCCGGGCGCATCGGCCCGGCCGGCAGAGAGCTCGCCGAGGTGTGGCGGCGCAAGCAGCTCGAATATTCCTGGGTCCGTGGGCTGATGGGCGACGACAGCCGGAATTTCTGGCAGCTGACCGAGGACGCCCTCGACTACGCGTTCGAAAAGGTCGCCGGGGTCGATCCGAAACTTCGCGAGCCGCTCATCGAGGCCTATCGCGATCTCGACTGCTACGAGGAAGTCCCCGCGACGCTGCGGGCGCTGAAGGAACGCGAGGCGCGCGTCGCGATCCTCTCCAACGGTTCGCGCGACATGCTGTCGAGGGCGGTCCGCTCCGCCGGGCTCGAAACCCTGGTCGACGAGATATTCTCGGCCGAGGACTGCGGCACCTACAAGACGGCGCCCGCCGTCTACGAGATGGTGACGACGCATTTCCGCATCTATCCGGATGCCGTCTCGTTCCAGTCGTCGAACCGCTGGGACGTCGCCGGCGCGAGACGCTTCGGCTTCCACAGCGTCTGGATCAACCGCAGGGGCGAGCCGGACGAATATCTCGACCTTGCGCCCGACGCGATCCTGCCCGACCTCAAAACCCTGTCCGCCCGGATCTGATGCTGCGAGCGAAAGCAGCGCGTTCCACTCGCTCCGGAAGGCGCGTCGTCGGTCCTGCGGATGCCGACCCTGCCCGCCGTCATGGCATTCATGCCACACTGCGCCAAAGCCTGCGATTTCAACGGTCTGTGATCGTGGAACCGCCCCGGCTCGACGACCGTTGGTGTACAATGAATTCCTAACGGCTCGGTCCTACGATGGCCGAGATCCCAACAAGAAGAATCAGGCTGGAAGAATGAGCGCAAACAACGATCGTGCCCTGTCGCGGCGCGGCTTCCTTTCGATCGCCGGCGTCGGGGCACTGGCCGCGGCCTCCGGCTGTTCGAGTTCATCGAGGGCCCGCATCGCATCTCTCACCGCATTTTCGGGTGGCGGTAGCTACGGAAGCCCGCATTACAGGACCATGTACGGCCAGATGGTCGACAATGGCGAGGTGATCCCGGCCGTCAACCTCAACCGCGTTCCCGAACAGTTTCTCCGCCGCGAAGTCGCCGATCCGACCGGCGAAAAGCCCGGCACGATCGTCGTCGATACCGACGCGAAATTCGCCTACTACGTGATGCCCGGCGGGCGTGCGATGCGCTACGGCGTCGGCGTCGGTCGCGAGGGCTTCGGCTGGAGCGGCCGCGCGGACGTCCGGGCCAAGAAGATCTGGCCGACCTGGACCCCGCCGCGCGAGATGATCGAACGAAAGCCCGATCTCGCGGAATATGCCGGCGGCATGCCCGGCGGCATCATGAACCCGCTCGGCGCGCGGGCGATGTATCTCTATCAGGGCAATCGCGACACCCTCTACCGCCTGCACGGATCGCCGGAATACTGGACGATCGGCACCAACGATTCGTCGGGCTGCATCCGCTTCATGAATCAGGACATCATCGACCTCTACGGTCGGGTCAAGGTCGGCACCCCGGTGCTGGTGCGCGCGGGCGCCTACGTCTGAGGCACATTCGAAGGTCGAGACCGAAAGGCGAGTGGCTTCGGCGGCTCGCCTTTTTCATGCGCCGCGGTGCATCCCGGTCGGTGGAACTCCCTTGCATCGGCGCCGTTGGCTTCGAACCATTCCAGACAGACAGGACCGGTTCGATGCAACACGACGTCGCCGCTTTTTCCGACCTTTCCGAGAACGGCCTTCACGAGGTCGAGGCCGGAGGGCTGAAGATCCTCCTCGCCCGCGATGGCGACCGGGTGCTCGCCACCGGGGCCCACTGCACCCACAAGGGCGCGCCGCTCAAGAACGGCACGCGCATCGGAAACCGCATCATCTGTCCCTGGCATCACGCCAATTTCGATCTGTCGACGGGCGATCACATCGAACCGCCCGGTCAGGGCTGCCTCGCCCGCTTCGAAACCGCCGTCGTCGATGGCCGCGTCCTCGTGGAACTGCCGGAAGGGGCCGGCGAACACCGGCCGGAGGTCGAGCCGGCAGCGCGCAAGGCGGGCGGCAACCGGATCTTCGCCATCGTCGGCGGCGGCGCGGCCGGGCTCGCCTGTGCGCAGGAACTGGTGCGCCGAGGCTTCGACGGGCGCATCGTGATGTTTTCCGACGACGGCGAGACGCCCTACGACCGCACGGCCCTGTCGAAGACCTATCTGGCGGGCAAGACCTCCGACGACGATCTTCCCCTCGTCGGCGCCGGCGGCCTCGATGCGATCGGCGTCGAGCGGATCACCGAACGGGTCGAGCGGATCGATGCGGCGAACCGGACGATCCATTTTGCCGGCAAGGACGGCGTCGGCGAGGGCCTCGTCTACGACCGCTGCTTCGCCGCGCCGGGCAGCGCCTCCGCCACTCTTCCCCTCGACAACGCCGATCTACCGAACGTCCATACGCTGCGCACCCACGACGATGCCAGGCGGTTGAAGAAGGCGGCCGAAGCCGCGCAGAACGTCGTCATCGTCGGCTCGGGCTTCATCGGCATGGAAGCGGCCGCCGGCTTCGTTTCGAACGGCAAGACCGTGACGGTCGTCTCGCAGGAGACGCTGCCCTTCGAGAGCAAGTGGGGCGAGGCCGTCGCCGGGCAGATCGTCGGCCAGCACCGCGCCAAGGGCGTCACCGTCAAGACCAACACCGGCGTCGCGGCGATCGAGGAAAAGCGCGGCCATGTGAGCGCGGTGCATCTTTCGAGCGGCGAGGAAGTGCCGGCCGACATGGTGCTGATCGCCGTCGGCGCCAGGCCGCGGCTGTCGATCTTCGGCGAGGCGGCAGAGGCCGCGGGCGGCGTCGAGGTCGGCCCAGACCTGTCCGTCGATGCGAGCCTCTTCGCCGGCGGGGACGTCGCGAAGGTCCCGCTGCACGGGCGGGGCTATGCCACCCGGATCGAACATTGGCGGGTCGCCGAGCAGCACGGGCGCCACGCCGCCCGCGCGATGCTGGGCGACACCACCCCCTTCACCGGCGTGCCGTTCTTCTGGTCCGCGCAATACGGCCCGATCCACTATGTCGGCCACGCCAAGGTCTACGACGAATGCCACATCGAGGGGGATCTGGCGGCGGGCAGCTACACCGCCTTCTACGTCAAGGACGACAAGGTGATTGCCGCCCTCGGCCGCGGCAAGGCCGACGTCACCGCCGATCTGCACGGACTGATGCTCACGTCGGATCCGACCCCGGCAAAGAGCAGCCTCGAGGCCGTCGGCTGGGATCCGAAGAAGCTTCTCTGAAAACCATCTCTCACGGGCCGCCGGCGCAGCCCGGCGGCCGGGTCGAGCCGTCGGTCGTTCGCGCGGTCGGTTTCCGCCGGCCCGCGACGGCTGTGGCACCCCGGTTCGGCACGGCGCCTGCGACGCCGCGCGAACTCACGCCCATGTGAACGCGCCGAGATGTCGCGGCGAAAAAATTTCTGCATGGTTGAAACGAAGACCCGGACTGCTTCGAAAGAAACCCCATGCAGCCTGCCTCTCCGTCAAAGCTTCAGGGGCTCGACGACCTCCTGCGGCGCGCGCTGGCGGGTGACGAGCGTGCCTATCGAGCCTTCCTGACCGATGCGGCGACGATCGTCCGCCGCTTTGCGGCGCAGCGCATGCCGCGCCATTCGGCGGGTTTCGACCTGGAAGATCTCGTCCAGGAGATCCTCCTGGCGGTCCACGCCAAGCGCCACACCTGGCGACCGGGCGAGCCGGTGGGACCGTGGCTCTTCGCCATCGCGCGTTACAAGGCGATCGACGCCTATCGGCGGCGGGGCAAGCGGATCGAGATCGACATCGCCGGGATGGGCGACGTGTTCGAGGATCCCGCTGGCGCGCCGACCGCGATCGCCCAGGACGTCAGCCGGGCGGTCGCCTCGCTCGGCGGACGGCAGCGGGCTGTGGTCTCGGCACTGTCGGTCGAGGGCAAGTCGATCAGCCAGACCGCCCGCGAACTCGATATGAGCGAGGGGGCGGTCAGGGTGGCGTTTCACCGGGGGCTCTCGGCGATCGCCAGGAAATTCGGAAGAGATTGATGCAGACGGATCAGTTGATCGCGGATCTGGCGAGCCAGGCGACCCGCCCCAAAAACCAATTCACGTTGCCGCTCTGGCTCGCGGTCGCGCTGGCACCGTTCGTCGCCCTTGCGGTCTTCATGCCGATGCTCGGCCCGCGGGCGAATTTCGTGGCATCGCTCGCGACGGTCCGCTTCGACATGAAGTTCGTCGTGACGGGGCTTCTCGCGGTGACCGCGCTCGCCCTTCTCGCCGCCCTCGCCCGGCCGGCACGCCCGGTCGCGTACCGGCTGAAGTGGCTGGCATTGCCGACGCTGATGCTTCTCGCCGCGGTCGTCGTCGAACTTCTCGTGGTGCCCGAAGCCGCATGGGCGGAGCGAGCCGTCGGCCAGAATGCGCGGAACTGTCTGATCGCCATTCCGACGATGGGAGCGCCCGTCCTCGCCCTGTTCCTGTATGCGCTCTCTGATCAGGCGCCGACCCGGCCGGCCCTCTCTGGCGCCGTCGCCGGACTCGCTGCCGCAGGGATTTCCGCCATCTTCTACGCCGCCCACTGTCCCGACGATTCGCCACTCTTCGTCGCCGTCTGGTATCCGCTGGCGACGGCGATCCTCGTCGTCGGCGGGGCCGGCGTCGGCAGCCGGCTCCTGCGCTGGTAGCGTCGCCGGACGGCAATCGCCGCCCGGAACGACCAGCTCGCCTCAGGCCTCGCCTTCCGGCTCCATCTGGCCGAAGGACGGCATCTCGTCGCGGATGCGCGACAGGACGCCGACGAAGGCCCGCGCGAAGCCGTGGAAGCGATCGCCGACTTCCTCGCGATCGGCCACCCGGATCGCGTCGCCTTCGGCGTTGAGCACGGCGAAGAACACCCGCCCCCGGCTTTCGCCCGCCTCGCCCATGTGGATCGCGGCGATCTCGATGGCGTCCTCGAAGGACCCGTCCGTCGGCATGGCGAAGAGGAATTCGCCGCCGATCATCTCCGCGGCTTGCCGGACGCAGTCGGCAAATGCGACCTCGCCGAGGTCGCTCGTCCCGAGTGCCAGCTCGAACTCGACCGCCTCGACGCCTTCGCCGGCCTCGAACGGATCGGTCTCGACGGCTTGATTCATCTGCATGTCGAACCCCTCGTGTTTTTCGACCCTTGACGCGGTTGTGACGGCGGGAGGTGTCCAAACTTTGTCCACCGGAGCGCGACTTTACAAGGCGCTGCAATTGCCCCCACTCTGCCGGAAGGAGAAGCGGGGCCGGGAGAGCCCCGCACCGAACGGGGAGGACTTACGGATGCGCGGACTGATGCAGGACTGGCCGCTCCTCTGCTCGAAGGTGATCGACCATGCGGCGAACGAGCATCCGCTGCGCGAGGTCGTCAGCCGCTCGGTCGAAGGGCCGATGCACCGGACCAACTATCGCGAGGTGCGCCAGCGGGCGCTGAAGATCGCCCAGTTGCTGGAGCGCGAAGGCTACGGCCTCGGCGACCGCATCGCCACCATGGCCTGGAACACCTGGCGCCATCTGGAATGCTGGTACGGCATCATGGGCGTCGGCGCGATCTATCACACCCTCAATCCGCGCCTTTTCCCGGAGCAGCTCGCCTGGATCATGAACGATGCCGAGGACAGGCTGCTCTTCGTCGACCTGACCTTCCTGCCGCTGGTCGAGGCGCTGGCGCCGAACGTTCCGAGCCTGAAGAAGGTCGTCGTTCTCACCGATGCCGAGCACATGCCCGAGACGAAGCTTCCCGGGGCCGTCGCCTACGAGGAATGGCTGAAGGAGGCCGACGGCGACTTCGCCTGGAAGGAGTTCGACGAGAACACCGCCGCCGGCATGTGCTACACCTCCGGCACGACGGGCAATCCGAAGGGCGTCGTCTATTCTCATCGCTCCAACGTCCTGCATTCGATGATGGCCCAGGCGCCGGACGCGATGAACATCGCCTCCGCCTCGCGCATGCTGCCGATCGTGCCGTTCTTCCATGCCAATGGCTGGGGCATCGCCCTGACGACGCCGATGACCGGCGCGGCTCTGGTCATGCCCGGCCCGAGGATGGATGGCGCCTCGGTCTATCAGCTGCTCACAGAAGAGCGGGTGACCTGCACCGCGGCGGTGCCGACCGTCTGGCTGATGCTGCTCCAGCATCTCGAGGCACACGGGGGCGAACTGCCGGACCTTCAGCGCGTCATCATCGGCGGCTCGGCCTGCCCGCGCCGGGTGATCGAGGCCTTCCAGAACCGCTATGGCGCGCAGGTGGTCCACGCCTGGGGCATGACCGAGATGAGCCCGCTCGGAACGCTCTGTGCCATCAAGCCCGAATATGCCGACCTCACCGGCGACGATCTCCTCGCCGTCGAGGAGACGCAGGGCTTCCCGCCTTTCGGCGTCGAGATGAAGGTGACCGACGACGAGAACCGGACGCTGCCGCGCGACGGCAAGACCTTCGGCCGGCTGAAGGTGCGCGGCCCCGCCGTGGCGAAGGCCTACTACAAGGACCAGGGGGCCGAACTCTTCGACGGCGAAGGGTGGTTCGACACCGGCGACGTCGCCCATATCGACCAGCACGGCTACATGAAGATCACCGACCGGGCGAAGGACGTCATCAAGTCCGGCGGCGAGTGGATCTCCTCGATCGAGATCGAGAACGTCGCCGTCGGCCATCCGGACGTCGCCGAGGCGGCGGTCATCGGCCTGTCCCACCCCAAATGGGACGAGCGGCCGCTGCTCGTCTGCGTCAGGCGGGAGGGCCGCGACCCGACGAGGGACGACGTGCTCGGCTTTCTCGACGGCAAGATCGCCAAATGGTGGATGCCGGACGACGTCGTCTTCGTCGACGAGATCCCCCACACGGCGGCCGGCAAGATCCGCAAGACGGCGCTCCGGGAAGACTTCCGGAACTACGTCCTGCCGACCGCCTGAGCTTCGGCGAGCCGGGTCTCGTGATGCCGGTTGGCCGGTCGCTTCGAGGGTTCCGGCGGCACCCGGCCGGACGAGGCCGCATCGTCGCCGGAACCGTCTCGGCATCGGCGCGCAGCCGCGACGGAAAAACCGGTTCCCACCGATCGGGATCATGCCCTAAGATGGCCGTCATGAAATTCGACGGGCTCATCCGATGACGATGGCATTCGGCAATCTGCCGGTCAGCGGCCATTATCTCCACAAGCGGCTGAAGCTGGCTGGCTTCGCCCGCTGGCTGGCGCTGCTCGCGATCGTCGTCGTCGCCGCCGGCTTTGCCGTCTTCCGCCTCGGCGGCATCGACCCGCAGGGCCTGGCGGGCCTCCTGCTCGTCGCGGCCGTGATGGCGGCGGCAGCCTTCCTGATCGCCGTCTACGGCCTCGTGCGGGTCTGGTTCTCGGGTCTTATCGGCGGCGGCCGGGCGATCGCGGCCTTCGCGCTCTCGCTCGTCGCCCTCGCGCCCTTCGCCCTCGCCGCCTGGCTCGCGGCCGAAAATCCCCGGGCCAATCTCGCCTATACGGAGGGCATGGAACCCGACGCCGTCGCCGGCGTGATCAATTCGCCGAGCCACCCGGCGCCGCGCTGGCAGCGGGCGATCAGCGCCGAGGATCCGCCGAGCGTCGTCACAGGCCGGCGCTATCTCGCCGCCGCGCCGGAAATCTACAAGGCCGTCCGCCTCGTCCTCGCCGACAAGAAGTGGAAGGTCGACGACGTCGCCCTCGGTGATCCGAACGACCAGGAAAGCGTGAAGGAAACCGGCGATCTCGGCGTCAGCGGGACGGTGGACGTGCCGCTCCCGACCTTCCGCGAACAGGCCGAGCAGCTCAGCGCCGCCGATCTCGTCGGAACGCGCGACAGCGACCAGTACACGATCGAGGCGACGGCGCGCGATTTCCTCCTCGGCCTGCCGAGCACGGTGACCATCCGCGTGGTCGAGGACGGCAACGAGACCTTTGTCGACGCCCGCTCGACGTCGCGGGAGATGGAGGTCGACTTCGGCCAGAACCGCCGCTTCCTGGAAGGCCTGTTCGCCGATCTCGACGAGGCCCTCACCGGCCAGGTGTCGACCTCCCCCTGAACCAGGCAGCTCCGGCCATGCCGGGCAAGGCGCCGGCGCACGGACCCTTCGAGCACGTCACGCGTTCGGGCGGCTTCGTCATTCCCCGGCGGCGAGACGGTAGACGCGCTCGCCTGCTGCGCCCGGGCCGGCAGTGTCTTCCCTCACCGTCCCCTGCCTTTCGAGTTCCATGAGATGCGCCAGCACCGACAGGCTGGCGGCGCCGGACAGCCGCGCATCCAGGCCGGGATAAATCGCCGCGACGATGGCCGGGATCGTCTCGTCGCCGGCCTCGAGCCGTCCGACGATCGCCGCCTCGCGCATGCGCCGATGGTGGATCAGCCCCCGGACGAACCGGCCCGGCCGCTCCACCGGCCCGCCATGCCCCGGCAGATACCGGCTCTCCGGCCGGCCGAGCAGCTTCTGCAGGGAGGCCATGTAGTCGCCCATCGCCCCGTCCGGCGGCGCGACGACGCTGGTCGACCAGGCCATGACGTGATCGCCTGACAGGAGGACGTCCGAGCCGGTGAGCGCCAGCGCCACGTGATCCGAGGCGTGTCCGGGCGTCGCCACGACCTCGACGTCAAAGCCGCCGAGGCGCAGCGTCTCGCCGTCTTCGAGATGGCGGCGATAGGCGATGCCGCCTTCGACAGGCGCATCGACACGGGTGACCGCACCGTCCTCGGCGACGGCGGCCGGCCGCGCGCCGTAGAGCGGCGCGGAGACCCGCGAGGAGAATTCGTTCGCCAGCGCCGAATGGTCGGCATGGGCGTGGGTGAGCACGACGGCATCGACCGGCCTGCCACCGACGGCGGCGATCAAAGCGGCGAGATGCGCATCGTCCGGCGGCCCCGGATCGACGACGAAGCAGCGGCCATCGTCCCCGACGACATAGCTGTTCGTCCCGGCGAAGGTGAAAGGCGAGGGATTGTTCGCCGTCACCCGCAGGATGCCGGGCGAAACCTCGACGGCGCGGCCATATCGGGGGTCGAAGGCGGTGGTGAATTCCGGCTCCGGCGAGCCGTCGGAAGATGCGTCGGTCATCGGGCGAGACTATCAGAAGAATGCGGCAGGCGCTCGTCGCGTGGGGCGTCGCTGCGCGATCGTCCGCACGGGAAGCGACCCCAAGTGCAAGCTGAAGGCGAACCCCGAGTTGTCGATCCGGCAGAGTTGGATTATATTCGGGGAGCGGGAGCCGGAGCGCTAACTCCGACCCCCTGTGCTTAGTGGAGAAGTTGGACCCGGATCTCGACAGCCCAGCCGGTCCGGGTCCTCTCGACCCTAAGCACGACGGTCAGCGGAATCATCCACATATCCGTCACTCCTTCGAGGGCAAAGCCGTTGCCTCGGCCGCGGTGGCTCATCCTCCGCGGTCCGCGGGCTGGGACGCGGCGCTGCTTCTGCCCTCGCCCAATTCATGACGCGCAACATCCGGCTTCGCAACTTCTGCGTCGTCGATCCTGCCGCAGACGGAGCGAAAGACGTCGCTGACGTGATCACCGTAGGCGCAAGGAGCGGCGCATCCCGCCCCCCGCGGGTCAGGCGCCCCGCATTTCGCGCCGCATGGTCGGCAGGCCGATGCCGGCGGCATCGAAGCCGCCGTCCACGCCGAGGATCTGGCCGGTGACGTAGCTCGCGCGCGGCGAGCAGAGATAGAAGATCGCGTCGGCGAGCTCCTCTTCGAGGCCGTAGCGTTCCAGCGGGATCGTATCGCGATAGTCGGCGCGGATGGCGTCGCTGTGGACCGCTTTCGCCATCGCCGTCTCGACCGGGCCGGGCGCGACGGCGTTGACGCGGATACCGAGATGGGCGAGCTCCACCGCCTGCTGCTTGGTCAGGTGCTTCAGACCGGCCTTGGAGGTGCCGTAGGCGACGCGCAGGGTGGAGGCGCGGAAGCCGGAGATCGAGGTGATGTTGACGATCGCCCCGCCGCCGGTCTTGGCCATCACAGGCGCACAAGCGTTTGTCATCAGGAACGGCCCCCCGAGATTGACGGCGAGCACCCGCTGCCACTCGTCGTGGGTGGTCTCGAGCAGAGGCTTGAAGACGGCGGTGCCGGCATTGTTGACCAGCGCATCCAGCCGCCCGAACGACGCCTCGACCGCTGCGACCGAGCGCATCACGGCACCGGGATCGGCGACGTCGGCGGTGATTGCCAAGGTATCGTCGGGCCGTTCCAGCGCCGCGACGGCCGCCTCCTGCGCCGCGCCGTCGACGTCGAGCAGCGCGACCCGCCAGCCCTCCTCCAGAAAACGCTTCGCCGTCGCGAGGCCGATGCCCCGCGCCGCGCCGGTGACCAGCGCGACCTTCTGCTGTTCGGTCATTCGTTTCGTTCTCCGTCGTTTGATAGCAGTCCGGACGCGTCGCGCATCCGGCTACCCCCCTCTGCCTGCCGGCATCTCCCCCGCAAGGGGGGAGATCGAACGCGTTTGTCGGACACGGCATGTCCGCGCATCCAATCCTCACGCCAACGGCCAGCAGCCTTGACTGCGGTTTGCCAAGGGCGAAGCTGCCAATCTCCCCCCTTGAGGGAAAGATGGCTGGCAAGCCAAAGGGGGGTGCCACGGCACGCCGCCAACCGGTCTTGCGGCAACGACGCCCTTATCCCTCCGGCACCACCACCAGCTCGAACGTCACGCAGACCGGATTGTCGCCGCGCACCAGCACGCCCTCGAATATCGTGCCGTCCATGGCGACGACGGCGACGTCGAGCCGCACGCGTCCGTCATCCAGTCGCCCGTCGCGGATCAGCAGTTCGGATGCGTATGAATTCATCGGCGGTCCTTCCTCGAACCGCGCCTCGTTGAGGCTGCCGATACCGTGGATGCGGGCCCGGGTGATGCCCTCGTCCCGGCAGACGGCCTCGATCGCGAGGCAGACGTCCTGGTTCGGCCTGAGCGTCAGAGCAAGGCCTTGGGGAGCGTCCGAGGCCGGGCGAGCGGCGTTGTTCGGCTTGCGTTTGAGCGGCTCGGCGGCGAACAGGCGGAAATTCGTCTCCGGGTCCTCGCGCGACTCGAATGCCGCCCCACGCAGGCCGATTCCCGTCACCCGAACCGGCTCGGCGGCGAAGCTGTCGGGCGGCAGCATGTGCCCCATGGCGAGCGCTCCGCCCGCCGGCCGCCAAGCTCCGTGGCAATGGACGAAGGGCGCGCCGTCGCGCCGACCGACGATGGCGCCGGCCTCTTCCACGGTCACCACGCCCTGCGGTGCGAAGGTCTCGGAATACCACGCCGCATGGCTCGGCCTCGGAGAACCCGCCGGCATGACATAGCGGAACGGCATGAGCTTCGCGCCGGCAAGGCTCACATAGGCGGCATCGCAACCGGCCTCCGCGACGCCGCGGCCGAGACCCGCCTCCATGGCTTCGCCAGGCTCGACGACGAAGTCGAGCGCCACCGCCTCGCCCCAGGCCTTCGCATGACGGGTCGCCGCGGCCGGGCCCGGATGGCGGATCGTTCGCATCGCCCCGGCCATCTCAGGCGGCCGCCCCCGCGGTCAGGACGCCGCGCTCTTCCAGCGCCTGGCGCACCAGCTTCTTGGTGATCTTGCCATAGGCCGATTTCGGCATCTCGTCGAAAAAGACGAAGCGCTTCGGCATCTTGTAGCGGGAGATCTTGTCGGCGAGGAATGCGCCGACCTCGGCCTCCGTGACCGTCTCGCCCGAGACCGCGACGAGGACGGCGATGCCGACCTCGCCCCAGTCGGGATCCGGCACGCCGACGATCGCGGCTTCCGAGATCTTCGGATGGGCGAGGATCTTCTCCTCGATCTCCCGCGGATAGACGTTCGAGCCGCCGGAAATGTACATGTCGGAGGCTCGGCCGGTGATGTAGAGATAGCCCGCCGCGTCCCGGTGTCCGAGATCGCCGGTGCAGAACCAGCCATTGCGGAAGGCCTTTAGATTCGCCTCCGGGTTGTCGTAATAGCCGGCAAAGACCGCCGGCCCGGCAACGCAGATCTCGCCCGACTGGCCGAGCGGCAGCTCGTTGCCGGCCTCGTCCTGGATCGAAATCTCGATGCCCGTGCGCTCGTAGCCGCATGTGCCGACCCTTGCCGTTTCGTCGTCGAGGCTGTGCTCGGCCGGCGGCAGGACGGTGATGTTGCCGGTCACCTCGCCGAGGCCGAAATACTGGACGATGACGGGGCCGAGCTTTTCCAGCGCCCGCTTCTGGTCCGCCCGGTACATCGGCGCGCCGGCATAGATGACGTAACGCAGGGAGGAGTGATCGAAATCGTCCACCGCCGGATGCTCGACCAGCCGCTTCACGATGGTCGGCACGGTGAACATGTTGGAGACCTTGTAGCGCTCGACGAGCCCCCAGGCCTCTGCAACGTCGAAGCGCTCCGACGGCAGTAGCACGGTCGTCGCCCCCGCCGCCACCTGGGTGAGCTGGTGGACGCCCGCCCCGTGGGACAGCGGCGCGACGACCAGCGAGACATCGTCCGACCCGGTGCCCGGCATCAGGTCGTTGAGATGATTGACGGCGACGAAGGCCATCTGGCCATGGGTCAGCACCGCCGCCTTGGGCCGCCCCGTGGTACCGGAGGTGAAGAAGAACCAGCAGGGATCGTCCCGGTCGACGTCGACATTGGCGACGTCTTGCCCGAGATGGGCCTCGACCAGCGCGTCGTAATCCTCGCCGAACGCTGCCTCGCCGATGGCGATGGTGAAATCCGGCGCGCGCTCCGAACGCTGGCAGGTCTCGGCATGAGCCGGAAAGCTGGCATTGCAGATCAGGCCGCTCGCCCCGCTGGCGGCAAGGAGATAGGCGACTTCCTCCGGCGTCTGGCGGAAATTGGTCGGCACATAGACCGCCCCCAGCCGGAAGCAGGCGAACATCGCCTCGAACATCTGGTTGCAGTTCTGCGACTGGACGAGGATCCGGTCGCCCTTCGTCACGCCGAATCGATCCCTCAGGGCAGCCGCCATGGCGCCGACGCGGGCGTCGAAGTCCCGCCAGCTCCAGCGGCGCTCGCCCCATACGAGGGCCGGCCGATCGCCCAGCCGGCGCGCCGCCCGGGTGACGAGATGGGCGAGGTTGGAGACGCGGGTCGATTGCGGCGCGACGCCTCCCTTCGGCGCGCCGGCCCCTGGAGCCTCGGCCATTACTTCACCCGCTCGAGGATCGACACGTAGTTGGCGACGGCGGCGCCGCCCATGTTGAACACGCCGGCGATCCTGGCGCCCTCGATCTGCATGTCGCCGGCCTCGTCCATGAGCTGCATCGCGGCCATGACATGCATGGAGACGCCGGTCGCGCCGATCGGATGGCCCTTGGACTTGAGGCCCCCGGACGGGTTCACCGGCAGCTTGCCGTCCTTGCGCGTCAGTCCCTCGCGCACGACCTTGTAGCCTTCGCCCCGCTTTGCCAGCCCCATCGCCTCGTATTCGATCATCTCGGCGATGGTGAAGCAGTCGTGGGTCTCGACGAAGTCGAGATCGTCGAGGGTCAGCCCCGCCTCTTCCAGCGCCTTCGCCCAGGCCGTGCGGGCGCCGGCGAATTCGGTCGGGTCGCGCCGCGAGATGGCGAGGACGTCGTTGGCGTGCTGGCGCGCCCGGAAGGCGATCGCCCGCTCCAGCGTCTCGGCGGTCTCCTCGTCGGCGAGGACGATCGCCGCCGCCCCGTCGGAGACCAGCGAACAGTCGGTGCGCCTCAGCGGCCCCGCGACATAGGGGTTCTTGTCGGAGACGGTGTTGCAGAAGTCGAAGCCGAAATCCTTGCGCATGTGGGCGAAGGGGTTCGCCATGCCGTTGGAATGGTTCTTCGCGGCGATCATCGCGAGTTCCTCCGAGCGGTCGCCGAACTTCTGGAAATAGGTCTGGGCGATGCGGCCGAAGATGCCGGCAAAGCCGCCCTCGACCTCCGCCTCTTCCTCGCGGTAGCTGGCGCCGAGGAGGATGTCGCCGACCTCGACGGTCGGGATCGCGGTCATCTTCTCGGCGCCGACGACGAGGGCGATCCGGCCGCGGCCGGATTCGATGAAGTCCATCGCCGTGTAGAGAGCGGCCGAGCCGGTGGCGCAGGCGTTTTCCATGCGGACCGCCGGCACCTGGCCGAGCCCGTCATGGGCCATGCCGACGAGAGCGCCCTGGAAGTCCTGCTTGGAAAAGCCGTTGTTCATGACGCCGACGAAGATGCCGTCGACGTCGCTCGTCTCGATGCCGGCATGGGCGATGGCGGGGCCGACGACCTCGCCCATCAGGGCCTGGGTCGAGGGGGCCTCGACCTTGCCGAAACGGCCGTGCGACCAGCCGACGATGCGTGCCTTGCTCATGATCCGATACCTCCCAGAAAAACGGTTTGGCGGGGCGCCTCGGCGGGGGTGATCCCGGCCACCGGCCGGCCGCTCGCCGCAGGCGCGGTAAAGCGCCGTCGCAGCCGCGTCTCGACCTTGGCGGCCTCGGCCGAAAGATGCCGAAAGAGTTCATCCTGGCGCGGCTCGCCCATCCGCCCGTCGATCGCGGCGATGGACAGGGCGCCGGCGACGTGGCCGTCGGGATAACGGACGGCCATGCCGATCGCCCAGGAATTCGTCAGGACCCGCCCCGGATTGAGGGCATAGCCGCGGTCCCGGGCGAAGGCGACGTCCGCCGAAATCGCCTCCGGCGTATAGGCGGGATAGCGCTCGGCGAGCGCTGCGGCATTGGCTGCGAGGATGCGCTCGATCTCGGCGTCGGAAAGCGCCGCCAGCATCGCCATGGCCCCGGCGCCGACACCCAGCGGATGCCGCTGCCCGGGCAGAAGCGCATGGGTGCGGATTGGAAAGGCGCCTTCCTCGCGGTGCAGGCAGACCGAAAAGTCGCCGCGGCGGACGCAGGCGAAGCTCGTGTCGCCGCTGATCCTCGACAGGGTTGCGAGGCTTTCCAGCGC
The DNA here is from genome assembly GCF_021390325.1 of Jiella avicenniae. Lineage (GTDB taxonomy): Bacteria > Pseudomonadota > Alphaproteobacteria > Rhizobiales > Rhizobiaceae > Jiella > Jiella avicenniae. The sequence goes on from NZ_JAJUWU010000014.1 coordinate 80,244, forward strand.
GCAGTCGAGAAAGCCGAAGCGGTGGGACGCCAGAACGCCGAGGACATAGGCCTCCTCGCCGAGGAAATAGCGCCGGGTGACCGGATCCTGCTCGACGAGGCGCGAGCGGATCAAGGCGAGCACGAGCCGGCGCGCCGTCGGACGGTTCAGGCCGCTCTCCTCGACGATGGCGGCCAGCGTCGCGCCCTTCTCGCAGTGGCGGCCGATCAGCGAGAGCAACGTCAGCGCCCGGTCGACGCTCTGCGCTCCACCGTTTTCCGCCGTGGCCTTTTCCAGCGTATCCAAGCCTTCACCGTCCAGATTGTGGACATCCATTCGTCGAGATCATTGTCGCGGAACCGAAATGAACTTGCAAGCACCGAGCCGTGATGGCACCTTGCGCCTCCTTGGCGGGTGAGGCCATCCACAATGTGGACCTCGGGAGGGAGCTAGCCGGACCCGCAATCCGCATCCGGGCCGGCGGGGCCTCGTTCACGCCGGGGATCAATCTGGGAGGAAGCACCATGAAACTGAAGCATCTCGCCACCGCAGCGGCCTTCGTCGCCGCCGTCGCGGCCACCGCATTGACGCCGGCGAACGCCGAGACGTTCCGCCTGTCCCACAACACCAACGACACCACGACCTGGCAGAAGGGCGCCGAGAAGTTCAACGAGTTGCTGAAAGCGGGCTCGAACGACGAGATGGAGGTTCGCATCTTCCCGAACGCCCAGCTGACCGGCGGCGATCAGATGAAGCAGGCCGAGATGGTCGGCCGCGGCGCTCTCGACTTCGTCGTCACCTCGGCGATCAACGTCACCCCGCTGGTGCCCGAGATGGCGGTGTTCTCGCTGCCCTATCTCTACACGGACTACGACGACGTCGATGCGACCACCTCCGGCAAGCCGGGCGAGCGCATGACCGAGATCCTGGCGAAGAAGGGGATCGTCGTCCTCGCCTGGGGCGAGAACGGCTTTCGCGAGGTCACCAACAACGTCCATCCGATCAAGGCGCCGGCCGATCTGAAGGGCCTGAAGATGCGCGTCGCCGGGCCGATGTACATCGACGTGATGAACGCTCTCGGCGCCAATCCGCAGCAGATGCAGTGGACGGAGACCTTCTCGGCCCTGCAGCAGGGCGTCGTCGACGGCCAGGAAAACCCGATCGGCGCGGTGATCATCCCGCAGCGCGTTTACGAAGTGCAGAAGTACATCACCCCCTGGCACTATTCCTACGACCCGATCTTCATCGGCGTCAGCCAGAAGCTGTGGGATTCCTGGGACGCCGAGAAGCAGGCGATGGTGCGCGACGCGGCCGAGCAGGCGATGACCTACCAGAAGCAGATCACCCGCGAGGACACCGCCAAGGGCCTCGAATTCCTCAAGGAAAAGGGCATGGAAGTCTACGAGCCGAGCGCCGAGGAGATCGACGCGTTCCGCCAGGCGACCAAGCCCGCCTTCGACACCTGGGCCGAAAAGGTCGGTCCGGATCTCGTCTCGCTCTTCCAGGAGACGATTTCGGCCGGCGAGAAGCCCGCGAACTGACGCCGGGCGGGGCGGCGGTCCGGCCGCCGTCCCTTCGGCCATCGCGGCCCGATGGCCCGCGCCGACGCCCATCGGCGGCCGGCAGGGCGACATTCCATCAACCCGAGAAGCATCATGCGTCACCTCCTCGACGAGGCGGAAAAGATCGTCTGCGCCGTCATCTTCCTCGCCATGACGGCGCTCGGATTCGTCAATGTCGTGGTGCGCTATCTGACGAGCTATTCCTTCGCCGCGACGCAGGAGCTGCTGCTCGACGGCTTCCTGCTTCTCACCGTCTTCGGCGCGGCGATCGCGGCGCGGCGCGGCGAGCATCTCGCGGTGACGCTCGTCACCGACCTTCTGCCCCCGGGCGGCCGGCGGGTGGCGGTGGCCTTTTCGGCGGCGCTGTCGATCCTGCTCCTCGCCTTGTCGGCCTGGTACACGTTCGATCTCGTCCAGAACCAGTTCCAGAGCGGCGTCACCTCCTCGGGCATGCAGATCCCCGAATGGTACGTGTCGCTCGGCCTGCCGGTCGGCTTCGCGCTGATCGCCATCCGCCTGGTCCAGGCCGGGATCGCCGAATGGCGGGCGGCGGGCGCCGCCGGCGAATACGGACGCGGTGACGGCAAGGGAGAGATCTGACCATGCTCGATCTCGATCCCGGCACGGCGATGGTCGTCCTGTTCTTCGTGCTGCTGGCCCTGCGCGTGCCGGTCGCCTTTGCCCTCGGCCTCTCCTCGCTCTACGCCATGTGGCAGATCGGTTTCGGCCTCGATCTCGTCGGCGACCTCCTGTCGAGCGGCATCGCCAAGTTCTCGCTGCTCGCCATCCCGTTCTTCATCCTCGCCGGGGCGCTGATGGGCACGGTCGGCATCGCCGAACGGATGATCCGCTTCTTCCGGGTGCTGGTCGGCGATTTGCCCGGCGGCATGGGCGTCGTGGGCACCGTGGTGTGCCTCTTCTGGGGCGCCGTGTCCGGCTCCGGCCCGGCCTCGGTGGCGGCGATCGGCCCGCTGATCATCCGCGGCATGGAAGAGGACGGCTATCCGAAGCCCTTCGCCGCCGCCCTCGTCTGCACCGGGGCGGCCTTGTCCATCGTCATTCCGCCGTCGATCGGTCTCGTCATCTACGGCGTCATCGCCGAAACCTCGATCGCCCAGCTCTTCATCGCTGCGATCATTCCCGGCCTCGTCATGGGTCTTTTGATGATCGCGACGCTGCCCTTTGCCGGCAAGGCGCGGCATGCCGCCGCGACGGCGGCTTCCGGCGGCGGCCTCGCCGCGCTCGCGCCAAAGCCCTATGCGGGGTTTTCCTACCCCGCCCGGCTCGGCCGCGCCTTCGTCGACGCCTTCTGGGGCCTGCTCACCCCCGTGGTGATCCTCGGCGGCATCTATGCCGGCGTCTTCACGCCCACCGAAGCGGCGATCGTCGCGACCGTATACGCCCTGTTCGTCGGGCTCGTCATCTATCGCAGCCTGACGGTGAAGACGCTCTATTTGGCGCTGGTCGAGGCGAGCGCCTCCTCGGCCGTCGTCATGCTGGTCGTCACCTTCGCCAGCCTGTTCGGCTGGGTGGTGACGGTCGACGATCTCGTCGGCAAATATTCCGGCGCCCTCCTGGCGATGAGCGACAACCAGTGGGTCATCCTCGCCGTCATCATGGTGGTGGTGCTGATCGCCGGCATGTTCATGGACGCGATCACGATCATGTTCATCGCCCTGCCGATCTTCCTGCCGGTGGTGCGCGAACTCGGCTGGGACCCGGTCTGGTTCGGCGTCGCCCTGATGGTCAATCTCGCCATCGGCCTGTTCACGCCGCCGGTCGGGATCAACCTCTTCGTCGCGGCGAACATCACCCGTCTGTCGCTGGAGAAGATCGCGCTCGGCGCCCTGCCCTTCCTTCTCACCAGCCTCGTCGGCCTGGCGATAATCGCCGCGTTCCCGGAGATCTCGCACGTCCTCCTGCAATTCATGCAGTGAGGCTGGCGGGTTCGCCGGCCCCGCTCACCGGGTCCAGTAGGCCGAGATGTAGGTTTCCTCGAGAGAGACGCCGAGCCCGTCGCGGAAATGCTTGCGCGCCTCGCGCGCGAGGTCCCGCTCGGCGGCGATCCAGACGAAGCGGCTCTCTCCCGCCGGGGGAAACGGAACCGAGAGGATCGCGTCCCACAGGCCCGGCCCCTCGCCGCGGATCAGCCACGTCACCGTCATGCCGGCCGGCGCGGCCATCTCGACCCTGTCGGCCGGATCGCCGAGTTCGATGAAGGCATGCCCGCGCCGGTCGGGCCGCGACGTCTCGACGATGCGGCGGATCGCCGGCAGCGCCGTCTCGTCCCCGGCGATCACCATAAACGCGCCCGGCGGCAGCTCGCCGCCGCCCGGTCCGGCGACGCCGACCTCCTCGCCCGGCCGGACGGACGCCGCCCATGTCGTCGCGAGCCCGCCTTCGTGAAGATAGAGATCGAAGGAGAAGCGGCCCTTCTCCGGGTCGACCTCGACGAAGGTGTAGGCAGGCCGGTGCAGCGCATCCTCGCCCTTCGGCCAGATGCTTCGGCCGCTCGCGTCGAGGCGCGGCCAGACGGGCGTACGGCCCTCGGGCGGGATCGCGAGCCGGAAATGCATGCCGCCCTCCAGAAGGCTTGACGCGGCTTCGCAACCGAGCGTCAGCCGCAGGAAATTCGGCGAGATCCGCTCTCTGGAGATGAAACGCGCCAGGCGGAAGTTCGGCGGGAAGATGCCGCTGGTCGGCAGATCACCTTGCCACGACATGCGGTCGGAGAGCTGCGGAGCGACATGGTCGAGGAGATGCAGGAGCGCCTCGCGCATCTCGTGGATCTTGCCGACGTCGCGGGCCGCGATCGTGACGGCGAAGCCTTCGCCGGCGATCTTGGCTTCGATCCACCCGACCGGCAAGGCGACCGCAAGGGCATTCTCCTGCCGGGTGACGGGATAGCCGTGCCCGGCGATTTCGTCGGCCAGATCGGCGATCAGGGTGTCGGCGAAGGGCCGCGTCGCGAGGCCTGTGGCATGGGCGGAAAACGTCATCTGCTCTTCCTTCGAACATCGGCGCGGCCCGACGCAAGCGTCTTCAAAGGTGCCGGGTCCGGTTTCAAGTCACGAGATCGGCTCATGCGGCGCCCGCTCCGCTGCGGCGGCGCCCGGTGAGAAGGATGAAGCCGAGGCTGCCGAAAAGCCCGGCGACGAGGCCCCCCGGCAGCTGCCACGGGCTCATCGCGACACGGCCGACGAAGTCGGACGCGACCATGACGACGGCGCCGAAGAGTGCCGTCGCGGCGACATGCGCGGCGAGCAGCCGGGTCCCGAACAGCCGCGCCAGATGCGGCGCGATGAGCCCGACGAAGCTGAGCGGTCCGATGATCATCGTCGCCGCACTGGCAAGGAGCGCGGCGAGAAACAGCGTCGCCGCCTGGACCGCGCGGACTTTCAGGCCGAGGGCCTGCGGCAGTTCGGCGCCGAGATCGAGCAGCCCGATCGGCCGGCGGCAGGCCAGGACGAGGCCGAGGGAGGCAGCGAGGAAGACGGCGAGCCAGAGCGTTTCCGGCAGCGAGACGAGCACCGTCGAGCCGGACAGCCAGGTCAGCAGCGTCGCCGCCTGCATCGAGGCGTTGGCCAGCGCGATCCGGACGATGGAATCGAGAAACACGCCGAGCGCGATGCCGGCGAGGAGCACGGCGGCGATCTGGTCCCGGTGCCGACGGGCGAACCACAGGACGATCAGGGTGGCGCCGATCGCACCGAGAAAACCGGAAAGGAGCAGCAGCGTCCGCGAGACGACGCCGAAGATCAGGGCGACCAGCACGATGGCGGCGGCCGCGCCGTTGCTGATGCCCAGAAGCTCGGGGCTCGCAAGGTCGTTGCCGACGATCTTCTGGACGAGCAGGCCGGAGAGCGCGATCGCAGCGCCGGCGAGGCCCGCACCGAGCACCCGCGGCAGCCGGGCGAGAAGCAGCGTCCCGTCTCCGGCCGGATCGAGCAGCTCCCAGCCGGCGCCGGTCCGCCCGATCGTCAGGGCGGCCGCGGCGACGAGACCGAGGAGGAGGCCGAGCTTCAGGAACAGGCCGGGACCGGCATCTTCGAAGGTCCCGGCGGAGCGAAGCGCCGACGGCTTCGGGCGGGTCTGAAGACGCGTGCGTGCCAAAAGCAGGAACAGGACCGGCGCGCCGAACAGCGCCGTCACCGCGCCGGCGGGGACGAGCCTGCCGCTCGCCCCGGACAGAAGCTGGGCGAGTGCGTCGGCGGCGAACAGAGCGAGCGCGCCGAGGCCGGCCGAAGCGAGCAGCGTCACGGCGACCGAGCGCGGCCGGCAGAGCCGCACGACCGCCGGGATCGCAAGGCCGACGAAGCCGACGATGCCGACCCGCGCGACGACCGCGGCGGTCAGCGCGACGGCGACGAGAAGGACCGCCACGCGCGCGGTCTCGGTCCTGAGCCCGAGGCTCTCGGCGAGGCCGTCGCCGACGGCGAGCAATCCGATCACCCGGGCCGAAGCCACGAGGACAGCGGCTGCGACGACGAAGGCGAGACTGAGGACGACGGCGCCCGTCCAGTCCGACTGGGCGAGGTGGCCTGAACCCCAGAGGAACAGAAAGGCGAGCTGCTGCTCGTTGAACAGGACGAGCGCGGCGGAGGCCGCCGAGAGAAACAGGCTGATCGCCATGCCGGCAAGGGCGAGTTTCGCCGGCTCGAAATCGTGCCGCTTGCCGATCAGATGGACGAGGCCGGCCGCACCGAGGGCGCCGAGAAAGCTCCAGGCCTCGCGCGGCAGGAACGCCGCCGAGGGCCCTGCGAGCGCGGCGAGCGCCAGCGCGAACTGCGCGCCGGTCGCAACGCCGAGCGTCGTCGGCGACGCCAGCGGGTTCCGCAGCACCGTCTGCATCGCCGCGCCGGCGAGCCCGAGCGAAGCACCGGCGAGCAGCGAGACGACGAGCCGCGGCAGCGTCGCATAGTGGAACATCACCGCCGCGAAGACGTCCCCCGGCGGGTCGAACAGGCCGAGCCGCACGACGTGAAACGTCAGTCGCGGGTCCCAGCCGGCCGCCAGCGTCGCCGCGCCCAGCAACGCCAGCGCCAGGGCGACGCCGGTGAGCCTTGCCGCAGGCGCGGAGGAGACGGAGGTCGTCAGCGGTCCGTCCCCGTCAGTGCCGCGGCGATCGCATGTGCCATGGTTTTCGCCGAATCGATGCCGCCGAAGGTCCAGGTGATCGGCAAGGCGTGCACCCTGCCCGCCCGGACCGCCGGCAGGGCCTTGCCGAGCGGCGTGGCGAAGACCGAGGCCATCGCTTCGTCGGTCACCGGCCCGGCGACGACGATGGCGGCATCCGGGTCCTCGGCGAGCACGCTCGGCTCGGTCAGGGCGAAGCCCCATTCGTTGACGTCGCCGGGATAGGCGTTGGTCAGGCCGAGCCGGGAGAGCACGGTGTCGGCGATCGAGCCCTTGCCATGGACGCGAAGGGCGTTCGGCCCGATGATCCGGACGAAATAGACGTGGCGCCCCGCAAGCCCGGCCGACTGCAGCGCCTTCGCCTCTTGCCCGAAGGTCTCGTCGGCGGAGGCGATCAACGCCTCGGCCTTGCCGGTTTCGCCGAGCAGATCGCCTATCCTGCGGGTGCATTCGACGACGGTCGCATAGGCGTCGCCGCCGGTGCCGTTGAACGTGATCTCTTCCACCGGGGCGAGCGCCGCGAGCTTCTCCTTCAACGGCCTCAGATGCGCGTGGGAGAGGACGAGATCGGGCTTCAGCCGGGCGATCTCCTCCAGATTGGGTTCCTGCCGCGAGCCGACGCCGGCGACGGTCTCGGGAAGGGCAGGTTCGCCCACCCATTCGCGGTAGCCCTCAGCATCGGCGGCGCCGACCGGCGGACGGCCGAGGGCGAGCAGCGTTTCGAGCGCGGCCCACTCCATGACGACGATCCTTTGCGAAGATGCCGTGCCGGTCGCTGGTTCCTGAGCGCCGGCGGCAACGGGCGCGGCGGCGAGGGCCGCGACGAAGAGGGCGAGGACGGTGCGGCGGATCGAAGGCAGAAAGAGCATGATGGTCGGGTCCAGCCGTGGCTAAAGCGGATAGACGACGGTCGGCCCGCTTTCCTGCGGGCGGACCGTCGCGATCGGAAGGTCGAAGATGTCGGAGAGGATGCCAGGCTCGAGGAGATCCTCGGGCGGGCCGGCGAAGGCCGCCCGGCCATGTTTCAGCGCGATCAGATGGTCGGCGAAGCGGATCGCCATGCCGACGTCGTGGATCGCCATGACGATGGTCAGCCGGCGCCGCTCCTTCAGGGCCCGGAGCAGTCGCAGCACCTCGATCTGGTGCCTCAGGTCGAGGGCGGCGGTCGGCTCGTCGAGCAAAAGGCAGGACGGCTCCTGGGCAAGCAGCATGGCGAGCCAGGCGCGCTGGCGCTCGCCGCCGGACAGGCTGGCCATCGCCCGTTCGGCCATGTGGGCGAGGCCGACCTGTTCGAAGGCATCGGCGACGGCGCGGCGATCGTCGTCGCGATGCCGGGCGAAGGCGCCTCGCCAGGGATAGCGGCCGAGCCGGGCGACCTCGGCGACCGTCATGTTCGCCGCCTCGGGCGGATGCTGCGGCAGCCAGCCGACACGGCGGGCGAAATCCCGCGTCCCGTAGCTCGCAGCCGGCGCGCCGGCAAAGACCAGTTCTCCTTCGCTCGGCGCGAGCTGGCGGGCCAGGAGCGACAGGAGCGTCGACTTGCCCGACCCGTTGTGGCCGAGAAGGGCGACGAAGCGCCCGGCCGGAATCTCCAGATCGAGGGGCGAGAGAATTCGCGTGCCGCCGACGGCGTAGCCGACCGCCTTCAACGCGAACAGCGCGGCGCCCGCGGCTGGAGGCCCCGCGAGCGCCGCGCCGCCACCGATGGGAGCAATGGCCATTTCCGGTCAGAACTCCTTCGTCATCGAGACGGTGAAGGTGCGGCCGCGGCCCTTGTAGTCGAAGACCTCCTCGCTGGCGTAGGCGCCGTAGAAGATCTTGGCCCGCTGGCCCCAGATCGTCGTGTAGTCCTTGTCGAAGAGGTTGAGGACGCCGAAGTTCACGGTGAGGTCCGCCGGCTCGTATTCGTAGGAGCCGACGAGGTCGAACAGCGTATAGCCTTCCAGTTCGAGGCCGTCGTCGTCCTCGTAGTCGAAGACGTGCTGGCCGTTGAGGGCGACCTTGAAGATCTCGTTCGACCAGCCGACGTGACCGCCGAGCGTCGAGGTGCTGGCGTCGGTCACCGCCGAAGCGACCCAGTCGCCGCCGTCCTTCACTTCGGAACGGACATAGTGGCCGAGGACGCCGGCATCGAAGCCGTGGGGCAGCTCGACGTCGAGCTTGCCTTCGACGCCGTAGACCCGGCGATCCCGATCGGCGAGCGAGATCAGCAGCGAAGTCCTGTCGTATTCGACTGTCTTGTCGGAGAGCGAATAATAGCCGGCGATCTGGGCGTCGATCGTCTCGTCGCCGTAGCGGTAGCCGAGTTCGTAGGAGTCGGTCTTAATCGCGCCGAGGGCGGATTCGTCGACGTTCACCGACGACAGGAGGACGTAGCGGCCGCCGGAAAGGGCATATCTGCCCTGGCCGTAATACTTCGCCGGGTCCGGCAACTCGAAGCCTTGGCTGAAATTGCCGTAGACTTGGCTGCCGCCGCCGACGTCGACGGTCGCGCCGATGTTGAAGAGATCGGCGGAATAGTCGACCGATCCGCCCGGAATGCTGTCGGCGCCGGTGGCGAGACCGAGCGCGATCGCGGCCTGCTGGGTGGTGGCGACGAAGTCGTCGACCTTCGTCTTGGCGTATTGATGGCGATAGCCGCCGGAGATCGTCAGCCAGTCCGTCGCCTCCCAGCTCGCCTGGGCGAAGCCCGACAGCGTCGAGACCTCGATGCCGGGATAGCGGCCGATCGAGGCGAACTCTTCGAGTTCCATCGCGCCGGTGGAGGCCGAGAGGACCGGATCGAAGATCGTCTGGCCGGCGAAGAAGTCGTCGACGTCGCCGTCGGTGCCGAAGGTCAGCTTCAGCCCGTCGAGCGGCTGGGTGACGAGCGCCGCCTTGTAGCCGTAGAAATCGGTCTCCTGACTGGATGCGGAGAAGAAGCGGGCGCTCGAATCCGGAAACGGGTTGAAGTCGAGGGTTTCGGAGCGCCAGAAACCCTGCAGGATGAGCTGCTGGCCGAACAGATCCTCGTTGGAATAATTCGCCGTCACCATCTTGCGCTCGGTCGCCGGATCGACGTCGGAAGCGTAGCCGTCGCGGATCTCGATGTCGCCCGGATTGCCGGTGAGGCCGGAATAGTTGGTGCCGAAATAGAGGCCGTAGGGGCTGTCCTGCTGGCTATCGTAATATTGCGCCGTCAGTTCCAGCCGCTGGTTGGCGTCGATCTGCAGGCCGACATTGCCGAAGACGTCGACGACGGTGTTGAACTGGGTCGAGGTCTGGGTGATGTCGGGGACGATCATGTCGCCATCGCCGTCGAAGAAGGCCTTGGTATCGGCCCCGGCGATCGACAGGCGCATGTCCCAGGTCTCGTCGTTGTAGGTCACGGCCGCCGCGCCGTTGAGGTCGCGGTCCTCGCTGGAATTGAAGCCGGAGCCGATGCCCGCCCGGACCTCGCCGTGCAGGCCGGGCCCGGCGTCCCTGCCCTTCTTGGTGATGATGTTGATGATGCCGCCCGAGGCATTGCCGCCATAGAGCGACGTCGCGCCGGAAAGCACCTCGATGCGGGCGATGTTGAACGGGTCGATCGAATCCAGCTGGCGGCTGATCGCCCGGGCCGAATTCAGCGAGACGCCGTCGATGAGCACCAGAGCGCTGCGGCCGCGGAGATTCTGGCCGTAATTGGTGCGGGTGCCACGGCTGCCGGGGTCGAAGGCCGGCACTTCCTGGCCCAGAATGTCCTTCAGCGAAAGGCCGGCCCGCGCCTCGTCCTGGATCGTCGCCTCGTCGACGACGGTGATCGTGTTGGCGATTTCAGAGATGCGCTGCGGCGCCCGCGAGCCGGTGATGACCACGGTCTCGAGCGAGATCGTCTCCCCTTCCTCCTGGGCGGCGGCCGGTGCCGCCATCGCGCCTACGGCAAGGGCCGCGAGGGCGGACGACCGGGACAGGGCAAGGCGAAGGGTCGGGGCGATGAAACGCATGGTGACGGCCCATTGACGGCGACGGCCGATCGCCATCCGCGATGGCGGGGACGGCTGGGCCATGGATGAAAGCAGTGGCCGTTTTTACAGGCATTCCAATGAGATGGGGCCCACCCGAACGGCTATTCGGGGTCACTGCTATTTATCATGACCAAGGGAGTCAACAAATCCTGTCCGCCGTTTTTGAGCCGCAATTGGGATGCGGCAGATTTGCAACAGTTTTAGAATTCTTCGAAAACATCTGGCGATGCGCCGAAGCCCCGGTGTGAATGCCGATGCGGCACGGCTCCGGCTGCTTCCTCCGGCCCCAAGCCCCCTCGAACCAGCCCTTGGCCGCGACGGCGACGGAGCCACCCGATGACGGCGGTCGGACGCTCAGCGCGGTTGTCGGGCGACGTTTACGCTCCGGCAACCCGCGCTTCCTAAAGTTCTGCCGCTCGTTTCGTCCAAAACGAAAGCTTGCCGTGCCCAACCACACCGACCAGCAGATAAGGGACGCAGAGGCGGCCGGAGCCGGCCCGCCGGCGGCTGCGCATGCCGACCCGCAAATCGCCCGGCTGGAAGCCAGGATTGCCGAGCAGGATGCCGTGATCCGGCAACTCGAGGCGGAAGTCGCCCACAGCCGAAGGACCTTCGAACAGGCCTCCGCTGCTGCGCAGATCGGGGTGTGGGAGTGCCGGCTGCACGATTCGAGCCTGCGCTGGAGCGACGTCGTCTACGACATCTTCGAACTCGATCGGGATTTCCCGCTGGAACGGGAAAAGATCCTGGAGCTCTATCCGGAAGCGACGCGCCGCGAACTGAGTGAAATCCGCGCGAAGGCGATCGCCGAACGGACCGGCTTCTCCCTCGATGCCGAGATCGTCACGGCACGCGGCACCAAACGCTGGATCCGCATCACCGCCACGGTCGAATGCGTCGACAAAGAACCCGTCCGCATCTTCGGCATGAAGCAGGACATCACGGCCGAGAAGACCGCGACGCTGCGTCTGCGCACCATGGCGGAAATCGATTCGCTCACCGGCCTCGCCAATCGCAGCCGCTTCCAGGCGCTGATCGCCGGCGAAGCCGCGGACGGGAGCGCGCCGTCGCCCGTCGGCGCGGTGATGCTGATCGATCTCGACCGGTTCAAGGAAATCAACGACGACCACGGACATCTGGTCGGAGACGATTGCCTGAAGGACGTCGGGCGCCGGCTCTCCCTGCTCGCCCCCTGGAGCAAATGCGTCGCACGCATCGGCGGCGACGAGTTTGCCGCCGTCTTCGATCCGCAGACGCCGAAGGAGACGGTGCTGCGTCTGGGCGCGATGGTGGTACGGCTGATGCGGCGATCGCACCGCGTCGCCGGCCGGAGCATCCCGCTCGGTGCCTCCGTCGGGATCGCCTTTTCCACCGGCGGGTCGGGCGATACGCTCTACGGCCGGGCCGACGCCGCACTCTACGCGGCCAAAGCCGTGGGCCGGGGAACCGTGCGCGTCTTCGGCGGAAGCGATCGCGATCCGGTCGCAAGGCCCCTGCGCCGCCGCGCCGCCGGATCGATCACCCTCGGCGAGCCCTGCGAGGCCGCACTCGGCGCATGATCCGGATACGCGGCCACGAAGCGATCGCCTCGGCGCCGAAACGACGGGTCCGGCCGGCCGACTGACCGGGCGGCCCATGGGCCGCCGCCGTCGTCGGATTTCAGGGCGTTTCCGCCGCCCCGACCCTCAGTCCGGGCTGCAGGTCGGCTGCATGGCCCGGCAGCTCTTCGTCCTCGAACAGTTCGGGAAAGGCCCTGGCGAGCCGCGGCAGGGCGAGCAGGATCTCGCGCAGATGCACCCGGACGGCCGCCGCCGCCGCATCCGCATCCCCCGCCCGGATGGCGCGAAGAATGTCGCGATGCTGGTCGATCAGCAGCGACATCGGCGAGGCCTCGGGAAGCGAGAGGTAGCGCACCCGGTCCATCTGCGCCTTGCCCATCTCGATCACCCGCCAGGCCTCGCTGCAGCCGATCGCCTCGGCCAGACCCTTGTGGAACTTCTCGTCGAGGGCGAGAAAGCCGGCGTGGTCGTTTATCGCCGCTGCCTCCTCCTGGCCCCCGATCACCTGATCCAGCGCTTCGAGCGCCTCCGGGCTGGCGGACAGGCAGCAGTGCCTTGCCACCGCCACCTCGACCGCCTCGCGCACGAAGCGCGCATCGGCCACCTGGCGCGGCGAGACCTTGACGACGAAGGTGCCGCGCTGCGGCAGGACGCGCACGAGGCCGGCCTCGGCGAGCTTGATGAACGCCTCGCGCGCCGGCTGCCGGCTGGAGCCGAAGCTCGCCGCGATTTCCTTTTCCGATAGCGCCTGGCCCGGCTTCAGGGCCATGGTGATGATCGCCTGGCGGAGCGCGCCGTAGATCTGCGGCGCGACGGCCGCCCTCTCGTCGATCTTCAGCATGGCGAAAATTCCACTTGCAAATGCATGCATCACACTACCATACTAGCCAGATCAGGCAAGCGACCGGATGGGAGAAGTCCGCCGCTGCCTCGAATCGGGAGGTTCTCACCATGTTTCGAACGGCTTTCGCCGCCGCGGCCCTCGCCGGCTGCCTCATCGTCGGCGCCGGGCAGAGCGCCCGCGCCCAGGACTACCAGCTCAACGTCAACACCGCGCTGACCCAGGAGGACCCGATCTACAAGGGTCTTGAGACGTTCCGCGACAAGGTCAAGGAACGCACGGACGGCAAGGTCGAGATCCGCATCTTCCCGAGTTCGCAGCTCGGCAAGGACGAAGACGTGCTCGAACAGGCCCGCGCCGGGGCCAACGTCGCCGTGCTCGTCGATCCGGGTCGGCTGGCGGTCTTCGTCAAGGACATCGGCGTCCTCGGCGGGCCCTATCTCGCCGACGGCTTCGATCAGTATCGCAAGATTACCACCTCCGATCTCTTCGAGGGCTGGGCCGAGGAGCTGAACTCGACGGCGGGCCTCAAGGTTCTCTCCTTCAACTGGTGGCAGGGCGCCCGCCATCTCGTCACCCAGAATCCCGTGTCGAAACCCGCCGATCTCGCCGGCGTGCGCATGCGAACCCCCGGCGCGCCGGTCTGGATCGAGACGATCAAGGCAATGGGCGCGACGCCGACCCCGCTCGGCTGGACCGAGGTCTATCCGGCACTGCAGCAGAACGCCATCGACGCTGCCGAGGCGCAGGATACCGCAGTCTACGGCGCCAAGCTGTTCGAAGTCGCCAAGCATCTGACCAAGACCGGCCATATCGGCCTGCTCACCGGCCTCGTGACGTCCGGCCAGTGGTTCGATTCGCTGCCCGACGACCTGAAGACCATCGTCTCCGAAGAGGCGCTCGCCGCCGGCGACGTGGCTTCGAAGGGCACGGAGGACGCCATCTCCAGGGTCGACGCGGAGATGGAGAAGGCCGGCATGTCGATCGACGAGATCGACGTCGCGCCCTTCAAGGAAGCGACGGCCGGCGTCTACGAGACGCTCGGCTATGGCGATCTGAAGAAGCAGGTCGACGCGGTTCTCGCCGGCAACTGAGCCGCACAGCAGCGTCCGGTCCGGCGGCGTCTTCGACGGCGCCGGACCGCCTTCACCGAACCGGCGAATGTCCATTTCCATGTCCGCAATCGTCCCCCGCCTGGAAGATGCCGTCGGCCGCATCCTTCTCGCCGCCGTCGTCGTCCTCGTCTTCACCGGCGCGGCGTCGCGCTTCGTCGGGCATCCGATCATCTGGTCGGTGGACATGGCCCAGGCCGCCTTCGTCTGGCTGTGCTTCTTCGGGGCGCTGAAGGCGATGCGCCGCAAGGCCCATATCGGCGTCGACTATTTCGTCGCCAAGCTGCCCGTCGCCGCCCGCCGCACGATCGAGATCCTGCTCGCCGCCCTCGTTCTCGCCTTCCTCGCCACCATGGGCTGGTTCGGCATCAAGCTGACGCTGCTCAACACGGCGCGCATCTTCGGCGACAGCGGCATCTCCTACGCCTGGGTGACCGCCGCCGTGCCCGCAGGCTGCCTCGCCCTCGCCCTCATCCTTCTCGCCCAGCTCGTCCGGGCGCTCCGCTCCGGCGGCCTCGTCTACTCGCCCGAGCCGCGCGGCGAAACGCCGGATGGCGATCCCGCCCCGGGCGTTCGCACCGCCGGCGAACTGTGAGCGACGACCGATGCTTCTGCCGACCATCCTGTTCTTCGCGCTGATGCTCCTCGGCATGCCGATCGCCTTCGCGATCGGCATCGCGGGCTTCTCGTTCTTCCTGACCAGCCAGTTCATCCCGGTCTCGATCGGCATCCAGCAGGTCGCCACGGCCTCGCAGAGCTTTCCGCTGCTCGCCGTGCCGCTCTTCCTGCTCGCCGGCCACATGATGAACAAGACCGGCATCACCCGCCGGCTGATCGGCTGCTCGAACGCCCTCGTCTCATGGATGGCCGGCGGCCTCGCCCAGGTCTGCATCCTGCTCTCGACCTTCATGGGCGGGGTCTCCGGTTCCGCCGTCGCGGACGCGGCGATGGAAGCGCGCATCCTCGGGCCGGAAATGATCCGCTCGGGCTACGCCAAGGGCTTCACCGCCGCCACCATCGCCGTCGGCTCGCTGATCACCGCGACGATCCCGCCGAGCCTCGGCCTCATCCTCTACGGCTTCGTCGGCAACGTCTCGATCGGCCGCCTGTTTCTCGCCGGCGTCATCCCCGGCCTGATGATGATGGTCGCGCTGATGACGACCGTCTGGATCGTCGCCCGCAAGAGAGGCTACGGCGCCAAGACGAAGGAACTGCCGAGCTGGCGCACCGTCCTCGCGACGCTGAGGGACGCGATCTGGGCGCTGCTCTTTCCGGTCGCCCTGCTCGTCTCGATCCGCAGCGGCGTCTTCACCGCGTCCGAGGTCGGCGCCTTCGCCGTCGTCTATGCCGTCGTCGTCGGCGTCCTTCTCCATCGCGAGCTGACCTGGGAGGGCTTCCAGGAGGCCCTGGGCGAGACCGTCGTCGACGTCGGCGTCATCACGCTCATCATCCTGTTCTCCGGCATGGTCGGCTATGCCATCGTCTTCGAGCGCGCGCCCCAGACGATCGCCGAACTGCTTCTCGGCCTGTCGAGCGAGCCGATCGTCGTCGTCTTCCTGATCCTCGTCTTCGTCTTCCTCTGCGGCCTGTTCATCGAGGCGACGGTGCTGGTCCTGCTGCTGACCCCGATCGTCCTGCCGATCGTCCAGCCGCTCGGCGTCGATCCGGTGCATTTCGGCATCCTGATGATGACCATCGTCACCCTCGGCGGCATGACCCCGCCGGTCGGCGTCGCCATGTATGCCGTCTGCTCGATCCTCGACTGCCCGATCGAGGACTACGTCAAGGAATCGCTGCCCTTCGTGGCGGCCATCCTCCTCGTCGTGGTGATCCTCGCCTTGCTGCCCGGGCTCGTGCTTCTGCTGCCGAACCTTCTGATGTAAGCCGGCTGAATTTCGGCTTTCAACCCGACCCGAATGAGGAGAAAAGATGCGGCAGACCTGGCGTTGGTTCGGCCCCGGCGATCTCGTGACCGTCGACGACATGCTGCAGGCCGGCGTCGAGGGCGTCGTCTCGGCGCTCCACCACGTCCCCACCGGCGACGTCTGGACGCCGGAGGCGATCGAGATGCGCCAGCGCGAAATCGCGACGCGCCGGGACGGAACCCCGTCCGGCATCGCCTGGGAAGTCGTCGAGAGCCTGCCCGTCTCCGAGGCCATCAAGAAGCAGACCGGCGATTTTCGCGCCCATGTCGAGAATTACAAGACCAGCCTGAAGCACCTGAAGGCCGCCGGCATCGAGGTGGTCTGCTACAACTTCATGCCCGTCCTCGACTGGACCCGCACCGACCTCGCCTACCGGGTTGCCCACGGCGGCACGGCGATGCGCTTCGACCTCGTCGACTTCGCCGCCTTCGACATCTTCATCCTGGAGCGTTCCGGCGCCCGCGAGAGCTTTTCCGAAGAGGTCGCGGCGAAGGCCGAAGAGCGCTTCGCGGCGATGGACGAGGCCCGCAAGGCCAGGCTCGCCGAGAACGTCGTCTTCGGCCTGCCCGGCGCGGCGGAGCATTTCACCCTCGCCGACGTGCGCGACCATCTCGCCGAATACGGGCCCATCGGCGAGGAGGGCCTTCGGCGGCATTTCGTCGACTTCCTGTCCGAGGTCGCGCCGATGGCCGAGGAACTCGGCATCCGGCTCTGCTGCCATCCCGACGATCCGCCCTTCCCGCTCCTCGGCCTGCCGCGCATCATGTCGACGGAAGCCCATTACCGGACGATCATGGACGCGGTCGACGTTCCAGCGAACGGCATCACCCTGTGCTCCGGCTCGCTCGGCGTTCGGCCCGACAACGACCTGCCCGGCATGATGGAACGGCTGGGAGACCGGGTGCATTTCCTCCACCTGCGCAACACCATCCGCGAAGGCGAGGCCCTGCCCGCCTCCTTCTACGAGGCCGAGCATCTTGCCGGCGACACCGACATGGTGGCGCTCGTCGCCGCGGCTCTGAAGGAAGAGGCGAAGCGTAAGGCGGCGGGACGAGCGGACGTCTCGATCCCGTTCCGGCCGGACCACGGCCAGGACATTCTCGACGACCTGTCGCGAAAGGCGCAGCCGGGCTATCCGGCGATCGGCCGGCTGAAGGGCCTCGCGGAGCTGCGCGGGGTGATCGCGGGGCTGGGGTATGGTGGGCGACCCTGAGGCGGCTTCCTTTGAGGGCTCATCCCCGACGGGATTTGCCTATCGGGATAAAGGAACTCCGCCGGATCGCCCGTTTTCGCTCAAACCGGCGGACGAGAATCAGCCGAACCCGTTGAAATCGCGTCATCCTCGGGCTTGTCCCGAGGATCGACTGCCGTCGCCGCACCAAAAGCCTTACCGGATGCCCTTCCGCCCGCGGAGAGCCCGACACTCAAACCGCAACAGATCCTCGGGACGAGCCCGAGGATGACGAGGCTTTACTGTATGCGCGCCTTCATTCCATCGCAGTGAGCCGGAAAAAAACAACTAAGCATCCGGCAATCACGTCCACTCTCCCCCCTCACCTCACCCCATCCCCCAGCGCCGCCTGCGTTCGCGTCGCGCCGAGTTCGATGACGGCCCGCATCGTCGCGCGGGCGCGGTCCTCGTCACCCGAGGCGATGGCGTCGACGATCAGGCGGTGATTGTCGGCGCATTCGCGGATCATCTCGGCATCCTCGGCGGGCGAGGACAGCCGCAGCACGCAGGCGAGCGCCGCCTCGATCAGGCCGCTCGTCGCCCGCATGAAGGGGTTCTGCGCAATGTCGGCGACGGCGAGGTGGAATTTCAGATCCACCTGGGCGATCGAGGTGCGGTCGTGACCGGGGTCGCCGAGTTCCTCGACGATCCGCCCGAGTCGTTCGACGTCCGCCGGCCCCGCCCTTCGGCAGGCGAGCGCCGCCGCCTCGGGCTCGAAGGCGAGACGCATCGTCGCCAGATCCTCGATGAAGCGGGCGTCGAGGCCGGTCTCCACCCGCCAGCGCAGGACGTCCGGATCGAGAAGGTTCCACTGCTCGCGTTCGAGCACGCGCGTGCCGACCCGGGTCTTGGCCTCGATGAGACGTTTTGCGGCAAGCGTCTTCATCGCTTCGCGCAACACGGTGCGCGAGACGCCGAAGATCTCGCCGAGTTCCTTGTCGCCCGGCAGGATCTGGCCCGGCGGAAAGCGGCCGCCGACGATCTCGCGGCCGAGCGTCGCCACCACATGGCCGTGGCTCGAACGGATGGTCCGCCCGGCATCGGGAATGGCGAGCAGCCCGGTCATGCCGGCATCGCCGCGCCGCGGCGCCGCGCGCTGAGCCAGACGAGGCCGCGCTGCAGCGCGATGAAGCTGAACAGCAGCAGGCCGATGACGATCTTCGTCCACCAGCTCGAAAGCGTCCCGTCGAAGACGATGTAGGTCTGGATCAGGCCCATGATCAAAATCCCCAGAAGCGTCCCGGCGACATAACCCGACCCGCCCGTCAGAAGCGTCCCGCCGATGACGACGGCGGCAATCGCGTCGAGTTCGACGCCGACCGCGGCCAGCGAATACCCGGCCGACGTATAGAGCGAGAAGGCGATCCCGGCGAGACCGGCGAGGAAGCTCGACAGCGCATAGATGAGGATGGTGGTGCGGGCGATCGGCACGCCCATCAGCTCCGCCGACTGCCGGTTGCCGCCGATGGCGTAGACGTTGCGCCCGAAGGAGGTGAAGTGGGCGAGGACGATGCCGAGGAGGACGACGGCGAGCATCGCGACGCCGATGAAGGTCAGCCTGCCGCCGCCCGGCATGCGGTAATAGAGGCCCTGCAGCGTGTCGTAGAGATCGGCGGTGATCGGCACGGAATCGATCGAGATCAGGAAGGCCATCCCTCTGGCGAAGAACATGCCCGCCAGCGTCACGATGAAGGGCGGCATGGCGAGATAGTGGATCATCGCCCCCATCAGCGCGCCGAAGGCGGTGGTCAGCGCGAGGACGATCACCAGCGCCAGCACCGGCGGCACGCCCCAGTCGCCCATCGCGACGGCGAGGAACACGCCGGTGAAGGCGATCACCGAGCCGATCGACAGGTCGATGCCGCCGGACAGGATGACGAAGGTCATGCCGACCGCGGCGATGCCGAGAAACGCGTTGTCGGTGAGGAGATTGCCCACCACCCGCGTCGACAGCATGTTGGGGAATTCGGCGATGCACAGGCCGTAGGCGATGAGGAAGATGACGAAGGTCGTCGCCAGCGGAAACAGTCTCGACGAGGTCATCGCGCGCCCCCCTCTTCGGGCTTGGCGGCGCCGGCCGGCGTCTCGGCTGCCCTGCCGGGCCGGTGCTTGAAGAAGGCAAAGAGCGTGTGGCTCGCCGGCGACTGGACGACGAGGATGACGACGATGATCGCCGCCTTGATGACGAGGTTGAACTCCGGCGGAAAGCCGGCGAGCAGGATGCCGGTATTGACCGACTGGATGATCATCGCGCCGATCAGCGATCCGGCGATCGAGAACCGCCCGCCCATCAGCGAATTTCCGCCGACGACGACGGCGAGGATGGCGTCGAGTTCCAGCCACAGGCCGGCATTGTTGGCGTCGGCGCCGCGGATGTCGGCGGCCGCGACGATGCCGGCAACCGCGGCGCAGAGGCCGGAGGCGGCGTAGACGGCGAGAAGCAGCGCCGAGGTGCCGATGCCGGCGAGCGCGGAGGCCCGGCGGTTGATGCCGATCGCCTCGACCAGCAGCCCCAGAGCGGTGGTGCGGAAGATGAGCGAGGCGGCGATGCCGATGACGATCCACAGGATCACCGGAAAGGGCATGCCGAAGACCGAGCCCGAGCCGACGAAGATCAGCCCCGGGTCGTTGAAGGTGAGGATGACCCCTTCGGTGATCAGCTGGGCGATGCCGCGGCCGGCGACCATCAGGATCAGCGTCGCGATGATCGGCTGAATGCCGAGGAACGCGACCAGTGCGCCGTTCCACAGGCCGCACAGAATGCCGACGCCGAGCGTCATGAGGATCGTCGCGGCCAGCGAATGGTCGCCGGTAATCAGCGCCGCGGCGACCGCGCCGCAGATCGCCATGACCGCGCCGACCGACAGGTCGATGCCGCGGGTGGCGATGACGAGGGTCATGCCGATGGCGAGCAGCGCCACCGGCGCGCCGCGGTTGAGAATGTCGATCAGGCTGCCGTAGAGCCGGCCGTTGGCATAGGCGATGTCGAGGAAACCGGGGGCGATCGCGGTGTTGAGCGCCAGGATGACGACGAGGGCGGCGAGCTGCGGCAGCACCCGCTTGATGGTGGCGGGCATGGTCACGCGGCGCCCTCCGCGAGGATTTCGGCGGCGCGGCCCTTACCGCCCCGATCGCCCGGCGTCTCATCCTCCCCGGCGGCGATCGCCCGCATGATCGTGTCGGGAGTGATCGCGCCGGCCTCGAGTTCGCCGGTATGGCGGCGGTCGGCGAGCACCCGTACCCGCGTCGCATAGGCCACGAGTTCCTCGAGTTCGGAGGAGATGACCAGCAGCGACATGCCCCGTTCGCGCAGTTCCCCGATCAGACGGATGATCTCGGCATGGGCGCCGACGTCGATGCCGCGCGTCGGCTCGTCGAGGATCAGGAGCCGCGGGTCGGTGGCGAGCCAGCGGGCGAGAATGACCTTCTGCTGGTTGCCGCCGGAGAGGAACTTGATCGGCTTTTCCCGATCGCTCGTGCGGATGTCGAGGGCGGCGATGTAGCGATCGGCGATCTCTTCCTGCTCCTTGCGCGAGAGCGGCTTCGCCCAGCCGCGCCGGGCCTGCAGGGCGAGGATGACGTTCTCGCGGACCGACAGGTCGTCGACGATCCCGTCCAGCTTGCGGTCTTCCGGGCAGAAGCCGAAGCCGTGGTGGATGGCCTCGCGGGGGGAGGAAAAGCTTGCCGGGCGTCCGTCCACCGCGATGCGGCCCTCGTCCGGCTGGGCGATGCCGAACATCAGCTCGGCCGTCTCGGTGCGACCCGAACCGAGCAGGCCCGCCACCCCGACCACCTCGCCGGCGTGCATCGTCAGATCGAAGGGCGCGATCCGCCCCCGCTTGCCGACGCCCTCGAAGGAGGCGACGACCGGCTTTTTGGAATAGTCCACCGGTTCGGCGCCGTGCGCTTCCTGCTCCTGCAGTTCCCGGCCGAGCATCATCGAGACGAGTTCGATCCGCTCCAGGCCGGCGATCGGGCGCGTCGCCACCTTCTGGCCGTTTCTGAGGATCGTGACGCGGTCGGCGATGCGGTAGACCTGGTCGAAGAAGTGGGTGATGAAGACGATGCCGAGACCGCGCGCCTTCAGGTCTTCGAGAATCGAAAACAGCCGCGACACCTCGGCCGCGTCGAGGCTGGCCGTCGGCTCGTCGAGGATCAGCACCTTTCCGGACAGATCGACCGCCCGCGCGATGGCGACGATCTGGCGAACCGCGACGGAATAGGTCGCGAGCACCGCGGTCACGTCGATGTCGAGCCCGTATTGCGAAAGGATCTCCCGCGAGCGGCGGTTCGCCTCGCGGGGGCTCGTCAGGCCGAAGCGCTTCGGCTCGCGGCCGAGAAACAGGTTCTCGGCGACGGTCAGATTGGGCAGGAGGTTGACCTCCTGATAGACGGTGCCGATGCCGAGCTTCTGCGCGTCCATGACGTCGGCGGGATCGATGGACTCGCCTTCGAGCGCGATTCTGCCGCGATCGCGACGATAGGCGCCGGTCAGGATCTTGATGAGGGTCGACTTGCCGGCGCCGTTTTCGCCGACGAGGGCGTGGATTTCGCCGGCGGCGAGTTCGAAATCGACGTTCGACAGCGCGGTGACGCCGAAGAACTCCTTGGTGACGCCGTCTGCCCTCAGCAGTGGCTCGCGTCCGATCATCAGCCTGTCCCAACGCGGATGTGAGGAAGCGGTACTCCACCACCCGGATCGCCGCATCCAGGGTTCGGTCGGGCCGATCCCGTCATGATGGATGCGGCGAACCTCGGCGGACACGATTTTCCGGAATTCGGATCGTTCCCGCGTCATGACCGGCGGTGGCGGAGCGCCCGCTGCAATATCCGCGCTTCCGGCCGGAGCCCGCAAAACCGGCTTCCGCCCGGAAACGCGCCGAGAAAAGACGTCGACCGGCCTATGTCCAGAAAGCCGGCCGGCCGACGGAACCGATTCCGGCTCAGTAGCCCTGGTTCTTCTTCTCTTCGTAGATGGCCTTCGGATCGTCGGACTGGGTGTAGAGCTTCGATTCCGTCTGGATGAACTTCGGCGGCTCCTTGCCGTCCTTCTTGTAGGCTTCCAGCGCGTCGAAGGCCGGGCCCGCCATGTTCGGGGTCAGCTCGACCGTGGCGTTGGCCTCGCCGTTCGCCATGGCGAGGAAGATGTCCGGCACCGCGTCGATCGAGACGACGAGAATGTCGGAGCCCGGCTTCAAGCCGGCTTCCTTGATCGCCTGGATCGCGCCGACGGCCATGTCGTCGTTGTGGGCGTAGAGGGCGCAGATGTCCTTGCCGCCGTTCTCCGCCTTCAGGAAGCTTTCCATGACTTCCTTGCCCTTGGTGCGGGTGAAGTCGCCGGTCTGCGAGCGGACGATCTTGACGTTGTCGTGGCCGGAGATCGCCTTTTCGAAGCCCGCCTTGCGCTTGATCGCCGGCGAGGAACCGGTGGTGCCCTGCAGCTCGACGACGTTGCAATCCTTGTCGCCGACCTCCTTCACCAGCCAGTCGCCCGCGACCTCGCCCTCATGCTCGAGATCCGAGCCGACGGCGGTGAGGTAGAGATCGTCCGACGAATCCACCTGGCGGTCGAGCAGCACCACCGGGATCTCGGCGTCCTTGGCCTCTTCCAGCACCTGGTCCCAACCGGTCGCGACGACCGGCGCGAGCAGGATCGCGTCCACCCCTTGCGCGACGAAGGAGCGGATCGCCTTGATCTGGTTTTCCTGCTTCTGCTGGGCGTCGGCGAATTTGAGGTCGATGCCGCGCTTTTCGGCCTGCTCCTTGGTCAGCGTCGTCTCGGCGGCGCGCCAGCCCGATTCCGATCCGATCTGCGAGAAGCCGACCGTCATGTCGGCGGCCGATGCCGAACCTGCCATGAGGCCGGCGATCGCCACGGCACCGGCAAGCGTCTTGAACAACGTCATGAATTCCTCCCGAAAACAGCCGGCCTCCTCACCGGACGGGCATGAATACTATTATATGACAAATGGTGTCCAGTGGCCTTTCGTTGTGCGCCGCGGAAGGCCCGGCGAAAGGTGGCGCCCCCTCAGCGGGCGGCGTCCCGACCGACGAAACGCGCCGGAGCGACGTCGCCGCCAGACGCTGCCGGGACGTCGAAGGCGACGAGGATGGGAAGATGGTCGGAGGCGGTCGCCTCCTGGCGCGTCAGGGAGAGGAGGCGCACGCCGTGCGAGGCGAGGACGTTGTCGAGCGGCAGCCCGACGAGTGGCCGCAGCGGATCGGGCAGTGCGCCCGTCAGCCAGGTCGGGCCGATGCCGGTCGCGGGCCTCGTGCGCGACGCCTCGGCGTAACGCTGAACCGTGGCGCTCCACGGCGCGGCGTTGAAGTCCCCGGCGATGAGCACCGGCATCCGGAGTTTCGGCAGCACCTCCGTTCCGAGGGCCGCGACCTGCCGACCCTGGCGGAACGGCCACGGCCACTCGAGATGCTCCGAAACGACCGTGAGCCCGGCGCCGTTGCCGAGATCGAGGCGGCGGGCGAGGAAGCCGTCGCCGTCGCGGCAGACCGCATCCTCCCGGGCGAACGGGATGCGCGACAGGATCGCGAGCCCGCCGGCGGCCCCGGTGACGCCGCAGAAGGCGCTGTAGGGATAGCCGGAGCGCAGCGGCTCCAGCGCCTCGACCCACCGCCGGTTGATCTCCTGCAGCGTCAGGACGTCCGGATCGAGCCGCGCGATGGTGGTCACCGCGCGAACGGGGTCGGCGTCGTAGCGAAGGTTCATCTGCAGGAGCTTCAGCGGGCCGCGCCCGACCAGCGCCGTTTCGTCGGGCCCCGGCCGAGCCGGCTCGGCCGCCGGCCGCGGCACCAGGAAGGGCGAAACGGAGACCGCCGCATAGGCCGCCACGATGGCCGCGATCGTCGCCGCCGCGACGCTCCTGAGGACGATCAGGCAAAGGGCGAGCCCGAACAGTGCGACGGTCAGATGAGCCCGGAACTGGGCGAGCGAATCGAAGAACGGCACCGCCCTGCCGAAGAAGCCGGCGACGAGCGCGGCCGCGACGATCAGCGACGCGCCGAGGAGGAGGCTGGTCGTGATGCGGGACAGCGACGTCGTCAACGGGGTCGATCCACCGTCATTGGAACGCCGTCTCGAAGAAGGAGCGCAGCTTGCGCGAATGCACCCGCTCCGACGGCAGCTCGCTCATCAGTTCCAGCGCCCGCATGCCGATCTCCAGATGCTGGGCGACCTGCCGCTTGTAGAACTCCGTCGCCATGCCGGGCAGCTTCAGCTCGCCATGCAGCGGCTTGTCGGAAACGCAGAGCAGCGTGCCGTAGGGAACGCGGAAGCGGAAGCCGTTGGCGGCGATCGTCGCCGATTCCATGTCGAGGGCGATCGCCCGCGACTGCGACAGCCGCTGCACCGGCTCGCGCTGGTCGCGAAGCTCCCAGTTGCGGTTGTCGATGGTGGCGACGGTGCCCGTGCGCATGATCTTCTTCAGATCATATCCCGACAGGCCGGTCACCTCCTCCACCGCCTTTTCCAGCGCCACCTGCACCTCGGCCAGCGCCGGGATCGGCACCCAGAGCGGCAGGTCGGCATCGAGGACGTGATCCTCGCGCACATAGGCATGGGCGAGGACGTAGTCGCCGAGCGCCTGGCTGTTCCTGAGGCCGGCACAGTGGCCGAGCATCAGCCAGGCATGCGGGCGCAGCACCGCGACGTGATCGGTGATGGTCTTGGCGTTGGACGGCCCGACGCCGATGTTGATCATGGTGATGCCGTGGCCGTCGGCGCGCTTGAGATGGTAGGCCGGCATCTGCGGCAGGCGGAGCGGCGCGGTTCCCGATACCGGCAGCTCGAAGCCGGCCGGCGTCACGACGTCGCCGGGCTCGACGAACTCCTGATAGCCCTCGCCACCGCCGCGCATCATCTCGCGCGCCCGCAGGCAGAACTCGTCGACATAGAACTGGTAGTTGGTGAACAGGACGAAGTTCTGGAAATGCCGCGGCCGCGTCGCGGTGTAGTGGGCGAGGCGGTGCAGCGAATAGTCGACGCGCTGGGCCGTGAAGGGGGCGAGCGGCAGACGTTCGCCGGGATACGGTTCGAAGGTGCCGTTGACGATCCGGTCGTCGGTGGCGCCGAGATCGGGAACGTCGAAGACGTCCCGCAAGGGGTGATCGAGCTTCTCGGCCATGCCGCCGTCGACATAGGCACCTTCCGGCAAGGCGAAATGCAAAGGGATCGGCGTCGACGAATCGCCGACATGCACGGGCTGGCCGTGGTTCTTCAGGATGAGATCGAGTTGCTCGACGAGATAGCGATCGAAGAGATCGGGCCGGGTGATCGTCGCGGCATAGTCGCCCGGCAGCGGCACGTGGCCGAAGGCGAGCCGCGAATCCACCCGGGCATGGGTGCGGGTGGTCACGGAGACTTCCGGATAGAAGGCCCTGTAGCGCCGCGAAGCGCTGGCGCTCGCCAGAACGTCGTCGAAGCTTTTCGCAAGGAAGGCGACCGACCGATCGTAGAGACGCCGCAGCTCCGCCACCGCGTCGTCGGCGTTGGCGAACGGTCGCGGGGGCGCCACTTCGGGGGATACGATGGGGAAATGTTCGGTCGGAGTGTCGAAGGCTGTCATGGCCCGAGTTGTAATGCCGGTCGATGGCGCCGGTAAGACGGCGGATGCCTCAAAATTTCGCCTGGGCGCCGGGTCCCGCGCGATTGATGCGGCAGAGCGTTCCCGAGGAATAGTCGCAGGTGCCGCCCGAGACCGAGGCGACGAAACTGGTGGAGGTTGCCTGGGTCGTCCGCTGGGCGAGGTAGCTCATGCCGAGACCGAACAGCGCGATCAGAATCGTCAGGACGGTGAGGCGAGTGTACATCGTGTGATCCGCTTCTTCGTGCCAGATGTTGAAGGGCTCACACCCTCTTCGGGAGATAGGCCCTTTCACGGCCGGAGGCGATCCGTTCGGAGCCGTCCGACAGGGCGCCGAAACTGCCGCATGCCGCATCTTCGTCGCGCCGCACGCCATGAGCGGCTTCTCCTGCGCCGCCAAACTTACGCGAAGATTGCGCCCGGGTCGACCGCTGCGCCGCGACTGGGGAATTTTGGCGTCGCGAGAGCGGCCCGGCGAGCGACCGGCATCTCCTGAAGTTCGAACGAGGGCGGGGATTTTGAAGGTTCGGACTGGTCTTTGTCAGTCGAAAGCAATGGCGTCGTGGCTCGGCCATTCCTGCAGCGATCGGGTGGGGAAGAACGGGATAGAACGAAATAGACCGCGAGGCTTCGATCGCTCCCAACCGAACCTGACCCGCCGCGCCTCTGCACGGCGAAGGACGGACCGTCGGCGCAGAGGAATAGATCGCGGCTGGAAAAGAAGGTGGGAGGCTGGCACGATGACCCGTGCCATAGCTCGTTGGGGCTGCTTCCTTCCGGACCTGACCCGGTTGGCGAGTGGCTCGTCCACCACCAACCTCCCGGGGCTCCATATCGGCGAAAAGACGCCTAATTGCAAGCGGGGCTACCGAAAAGGACCGACGGGAGGCAACCGACCCGATGCACCAGTTCCAACTCGACCCGCGACTTGCGGCCGATACCGTGGAGGTCGCCACGCTCGGCCTCTGCACGGTCCGCCTGATGAAGGATCGCCGCTGGCCGTGGCTGATCCTCGTTCCGCAACGGAGCGGCGTCAGCGAACTGCACGATCTCACGCCCCTCGACCAGACGACGCTGACCTTCGAGACCTGCATGGTCGCCAAGGCGTTGAAAGGCTACGCCGGCGCCGACAAGATCAACGTCGGCTCGCTCGGCAACATGGTGTCGATGCTGCACGTCCACGTGATCGCCAGACGCGCCGGGGATCCGGGCTGGCCCGGCCCCGTCTGGGGCTTCGGGCAGGCCGAGCCCTATGACGACCAGGCGCTCGCGACGATGCGCGACGGGCTTGCGGAGACGGTGCTTTCGAGCCGATAGCAGCGGCACGGGACAGCATCGCGATTCGCTCCGGCATGGGATTTCCGCTGCCAAGCAGCCGCCCGAACGCCGGAACGGCATCCCGACGAGACGATTTCCGTCGTCACGCCGAATTCGGCCTTCCAGCCGCTGGATGTCGCGGACGGTATCACATGACGCATTCACGCCACGAGCGGAGACCACGGATGAGCGAGAACGAAGGACAATCCGCCGTTTCGGAGATCAGCACGCGGACCGGCTTTTCCCGCAATTCGCTGCGCCGGGACGGCGAGTTGCGGACGGCGGAGAGCCTTGCCGCCGCCCTCGCCGACGACGGGGCCGGCCTTTACCTCTCGGCCGGCGGTAAATGGCTGGTGAAGACCGAAGGGCCGGCACTCGACGCGCGATTTTCGGTTTCCGAGGCGCAGGCGCTCGCCGCGGACCTCAACGAGGCGATCCTGCTCGGCTTCGATGCGGCCGGCCGACCGGCCCTCGCCGCGCTCGTCGCAGCCACCGCCGACGAGGACGGGGCCGGCATCGCGGCCATGGACCTTCGCGGCATCGCCATGGAAGGGCGGCTCGATCCCGACACGGAAGGCCGGCTCGCGCAGGCAGCCCATCTCATCGGCTGGCACGCCAAGACCCAATTCTGCGGCGTCTGCGGACGGCCGACGCGTTCGGCCGCGGCAGGTTATCGGCGCGAATGCACGGCCTGCGACAACGTCGTCTTCCCGCGCACCGACCCGGTGACGATCATGCTCGTCCACGACGGCGCCGGCCGCTGCATCCTCGGCCGCCAGCCGCGCTTTGCGGAAAACTTCTGGTCCTGCCTCGCCGGCTTCGTCGAACCGGGCGAAACGCTGGAGGACGCGGTGCGCCGCGAGACCATGGAAGAGGCAGGCGTCGCCGTCGGCGAGATCACCTTCCTCGCCTCGCAGCCCTGGCCGTTTCCGAGCAATCTGATGATCGGTTGCCTGGGGCTGGCGACCAGCCGCGACATCACCTTCGACACGACGGAACTCGAGGCCTGCCGCTGGTTCTCCCGCGACGAGGTCCGGGCGATGCTTTCAGGCGCCCATCCGGACGGGCTGATGGTGCCGAAGCCCTACGCCATCGCCCATCATCTCATCAAGGCCTTCGCGGAGGAAGGGCCCTGAGCGGGTCCGAGCGCGACCCGCCGGCAAGCTCTCGGGAGGCGCCGCCCGGGCCTCAGGCGTCCTTCTTGTCGTCCAGCGCCTCGAGCCGCTCCTGCATGCGCTGGAGCTGCTCGCGCATCGCCTTGAGATCGTCGTCGCGGGTCTGACCGCCGAGGCCGTTGGCGCTGTGCTCGCCCGTTCCAGGCTCGGGCTCGCCCATCGCGCTGGCGACGAAGGGGTTGAACATCGTCATCGCCTTGCGGAACATCTCGGTGTTCCGCCGGACCTGCGCTTCCATGATCTTCATCGGCGTCTGGGTCATGGCGCCGGACATCTGATCGCGAAACGCCTCCTGCTCCTTGGCGAAGGCCGACATCGAGTGTTCGAGATAGCCGGGGATGACCATCTGCATCTGGTCGCCGTAAAAGCGGATCAGCTGCCGGAGGAAGGCGATCGGCATCATGTTCTGGCCGCCCTTGTTCTCCTGCTCGAAGATGATCTGGGTCAGCACCGAGCGGGTGATGTCCTCGCCGGTCTTGGCGTCCTGAACGACGAAGTCCTCGTTGTTCTTGACCATGACGGCCAGGTTTTCGAGGGTCACGTAGGTGCTGGTTCCGGTGTTGTAGAGCCGCCGGTTGGCGTATTTCTTGATGACCGTCACTTCGTCGCTTCTGGCCATTGGCAACTCCTTCGAACCCGCCGACTTCGCAAAGCGCCGCGCTTTTGTGCGGACGCTCATGTGCGCCGCATAAATGATAGGCACAATTCGGCGTATATTCCAAATGGTTCTATGGTTCGCGGCTGCTTCGCAGACGCGAAACCGCCGAGCCCTGCCGCAACGGCTCTCCGGAGAGCGGTCCCCTGTCGGAAGGGCAGTCGAGCCTTGCCGTGGGCTCGAAAGGGCGAATGGCCGGACGGACGAGGCTTCGCCCGCCCCGGACCGGCCCCCGGAGGGATTGCGGCACGAGCGACGCGCGTCGCCCTTCCGACCCCGGCTTGACGAATGCAGCCCCTTTTGCCTTCGTGGCCGAGCCCTATCTGAAGGGCGAAGACGCGAACGGCGGAGGAAATGACAATGAGCAATACGCAATCCGTGGTGATCGTCGGCGCCGCGCGTACGCCGGTCGGTTCGTTCAACGGCGCCTTCGCGCAGGTTCCCGCCCACGAACTCGGCGCGGCCGCCATCAAGGAAGCGCTGTCGCGGGCCAAGGTCGACGCGGGCGAGGTGGACGAGGTCATCATGGGCCAGATCCTCACCGCCGCCGAGGGCCAGAATCCGGCCCGTCAGGCGGCGATGGCTGCCGGCTGCCCCAAGGAGACCACCGCTTGGGCGCTCAACCAGCTCTGCGGCTCGGGCCTTCGCACCGTCGCCATCGGCATGCAGCAGATTGCCATGGGCGATGCCAAGGTGATCGTCGCCGGCGGCCAGGAATCGATGTCGATGGCGCCCCACGCCGCCTATCTCCGGGCCGGGCAGAAGATGGGCGACCTGAAGATGGTCGACACCATGCTGAAGGACGGTCTGATCGACGCCTTCAACGGCTATCACATGGGCAACACGGCGGAAAACGTCGCCCGCCAGTGGCAGCTCACCCGCGAGATCCAGGACGAGTTCGCGGTGAAGAGCCAGAACAAGGCCGAGGCCGCCCAGAAGGCGGGCAAGTTCCAGGACGAGATCGTCCCCTTCACGGTCAAGGGCCGCAAGGGCGACACCGTCGTCGACAAGGACGAATACATCAAGCACGGCGTGACGATGGATTCGGTCGGCAAGCTGCGCCCCGCCTTCGACAAGGAAGGCTCGGTGACCGCCGCCAACGCCTCGGGCATCAATGACGGCGCCGCCGCAACCGTGCTGATGAGCGAAGCCGAGGCCGAAAAGCGCGGCCTGACCCCGATGGTCCGCATCGTTTCCTGGGCGACCGCCGGCGTCGACCCGGCGATCATGGGCACCGGCCCGATCCCGGCCTCGAAGAAGGCCCTGGAAAAGGCCGGCTGGTCGGTCGACGACCTCGATCTCGTCGAGGCGAACGAAGCCTTCGCGGCCCAGGCCTGCGCGGTCAACAAGGATCTCGGCTGGAACCCGGACATCGTCAACGTCAATGGCGGCGCCATCGCCATCGGCCACCCGATCGGCGCCTCCGGCAACCGCATCCTCAACACCCTGCTCTTCGAGATGCAGCGCCGCAACGCCAAGAAGGGCCTCGCGACGCTCTGCATCGGCGGCGGCATGGGTGTCGCCATGTGCTTCGAGAGGGTGTGATCTGGCGCCAGGTCGCCGGCAGAGAAACTTGAAAGGAGTGCTGATCTGCTCGAAGCCCCCTTCGAACAGCTCGTCTTTTCCGGCGGCGGCACGCGATGCTTCTGGCATGGCGGCTTCCTGGAAACGGTGCGCCGGCCGCTTGATCTGAAGCCGGAGCGCATCGCGGGCGTTTCCGGCGGCGCGTTGTCGGCCGCCTGCTTCATCGGCGACCGGGACGAAAAGCTGCTGGAGGTGATGGGCGCCGCCTTCGACGAGCGCGACTCCAACGTCTCGATCGACTGGAACGAGTTTGAGAAGAACGGTCTCACGCCACACCAGCAGATGTATCGCGAAGTGGTGCGCGAGACCCTCGACGACGAGGCGGTGGCACGGATCGCCGACGGCCCCTGTTTCGAGGTGCTGCTCGCCCATCCGCCGCACAGCGGCTTTCCGAAACTGACCACCTTCCCGATGATGGCGGCCTATCTCGCCGATCTCGCCATCCGCTCGACCCCGCATGTGGTCTTTCCCGAAAAGCTCGGCGCCCATCAGGAACTCGTCGACGCGCGGCAGGCGGCCCGCGACGGCATGCTGATCGACCTCATCTGCAACGCCGCCGTCATCCCGCCGGTGTTCAACCTGCAAGGCTGGAACGGCCGGAAGGTGATCGACGGGGGCATGACGTCGAAGGCGCCGATGCCGAGCGGCAATCGCGGTCGCACGCTCGTGCTCCTCACCCGCAAGTTCCGCAACATGCCGGAGCATCCGCACCGCGTCTATGTCGAGCCGTCCCGGGCCGTGCCGGCGGACAAGATCGATTTCACCGATCACGGCAAGATCCTCGCCACCTGGGACGCGGGCGTCGAGGACGGAAAGGCGTTTCGCCAAGCCTTCGGCGCGACCGCTCATCTGGTTGCGGCCGATTCCCGGACCATGCGCGCAAATCCCGCGAATTGCGGCTAGCCACGGCCGCTCGTCGCCCCTAGTCTCTCCCACGAAGGTTACCGTCGGCATCGATCAATCGCCCGGCGGGTCCATCGAAAGGGAGGACCAATGGCCAGAACTGCAATCGTCACGGGTGGTTCGCGCGGCATCGGCGCGGCAATCTCGAAGGCTCTGAAGGCCGCCGGCCACAACGTCGCCGCCACCTATGCCGGCAACGACGAGCGGGCGAACGCCTTCAAGGAGGAGACCGGCATTTCGGTCTACAAGTGGGACGTCGCGTCCTACGACGCCTGCGTCGAAGGCATCGCCAAGGTCGAGGCACATCTCGGCCCCGTCGACATCCTGGTGAACAACGCCGGCATCACCCGCGACGCGATGTTCCACAAGATGACGCCGGACCACTGGCAGGCGGTGATCAACACCAATCTCAACGGCCTCTTCAACATGACGCGGCCGGTCTGGGAGGGGATGCGCGCCCGCTCCTTCGGCCGGATCGTCAACATCTCCTCGATCAACGGCCAGAAGGGCCAGATGGGCCAGGCGAACTATTCCGCCGCCAAGGCCGGCGACATCGGCTTCACCAAGGCCTTGGCCCAGGAAGGCGCGCGCAAGAACATCACCGTCAACGCCATCTGCCCCGGCTACATCAACACCGACATGATGGCGACGATTCCGCCCGACGTCATGGAAAAGCAGATCGTCGCCAACATCCCGGTCGGACGACTCGGCGAGCCGGAGGAGATCGCGCGCTGCGTCGTCTTCCTCGTCTCGGACGACGCCGGCTTCATCACCGGCGCGACGCTGTCGGCAAACGGCGGACAGTATCTGGCCTGAAGCCCGGCGCAGGCGGTGCCGTCTCGTCCGCAGGGTAAGCGCTTGAAGGAAGCGCCCTCGGCGACGCTTCGATCTCCCCCTTTGCGGGGGAGATGGGTGGCAACCCAGAGGGGGGTGACGCGCCATCTTCGAACCGTTTGGTGCGGATTCGCACCCCTCTGCCTGCCGGCATCTCCCCCGCGAGGGGAGAGATCAGGCCCATCGCAGTCCGGCCCCAGTTTCAACCGGTCGCCCCCGGGTTCGTCCGATGCCGCCTGCGCCTCCTCCTGCGACCCGCGACGGAGAATTCCGATCCTGCCGGCACGACCGCGAAACTGTGGCTGTCATGCGACATTTCGCAGCGGAACCATTCGCAAAATCAGCAGTTTATCCTCCACTTTCATCCATCGTGAGCCGACTGGACCGTCGGCGGAGGAGACTGAGCATGCGCAGATCTTATTGGGCCCACGGCGTGATCGTGGCATCGGCTCTCGCGATGGCGACGCCGGCACTGTCACAGCAGATCCAGATCGGCCGTGACGGCGTCAGGATCGTTCCGCAGGAAGACATGCGGCGCCGCGGCGACCGCGACGACTATTATCGCCGGGACCATCGCCGCGACGTGCGCGAGGGCGTCTCCGAACGCGAGGCGATCCGCATCGCCCGCCGCCAGGGAATGCGCGACGTCGGAGCGGTGACGAAGACCCGGCAGACCTACCGCGTGGCGGGCACCGACCGCCGTGGCCATCGGATCAGGGTCGACATCGACCGCGACAGCGGCGCCGTCATCCGCGTCCGCTGACCGGAAAGGCGAGAAGAGATCGAGGACAGGCGGTGAACCCTAGGGTTCACCGCCTTTTTCGTCGGCCCGCGCGGGCCTGCTCCGAAACCCGGATGGCGCGGCCGATGTCGCAACGCCGAGGCGAGTGAAGGAGCGATGAGAGCGGTTCCCACCTGGCGCAGCGCCGTGACGCGTCACCACGTAGGGCGCCGGCCCGCCTCTGCCCGGTCGGATACCGCCCGTGCGGCGGCGATCAGAGGTAGGAGGACGAGCTGCCGAGGATCGCCAGTGCCGGGCTGGTGCCGGAACTCGTGTCGTTCGCCAGGTCGTACATGGCGAGAAACCGGTTGACCATGCGCTCGACATATTTCGTGTCGGACAACTGGTCGAGATCGATCTTCTTTCCCAGATTGCGTGCCTGCACGTCGATGTCGCTCGAGGAGAACTCGTCCGGCAGCCCGAAGGTCGTCTTGACGAATTCCAGGAGCGCGTCGTCGGCGAGGAATTCGTAGACATTCTCGATGTCCGCGGCCGAGCGCTTGAAATACAGCGCGAGACGTACCCCGTTGCTCTCGCCGCCCGCCTCCTCCTCCATCCTCTGCCGAAGATAGAGGTCCTGCGTGGTCAGCATGTCGGTGACCGACTGGACGCGCGTGGCGTCCCGCTCGATCGTGCCGTCGGTGTCGAAATTGAACGCGGCGGCAAATTCCAGATAGCGCTTGTCGCCGTATTTGCCGGCGACGCTGTCGGGGTCGGACAGATCGCTGGTCAGGATCGCCCGGATGTCGGCCTTCGTCAGTTTTTCGCCATCGAGGTCGAAGGCCTTCAGGGCGAAGGTCACGACGTCGCCATCGGCCAGGAAGTCGTCCATCGTCGCGACGCTCGGCAGGGCGACGTTGTAGGCGAGGATTCCGCGGGCTGCTTCGACGAGGTCGGTGTTGGTCCTCCCGAGCACCTTGCCGAAATAGGTCTCGACCATGCGCGAGCTGCCGTCGTCGTTGGTGGCGAGCGAGATCTTGCCATAGGCATCGACGTCGAAGGCCTGCGCAAGCGCCGTGTAGGCCGGTATCTTCAGCTTGTTGACGAAGCTGTTCGGATCGGAAAGGTCGCTCGTCAAAACCCGGCGGATGACGTCGGCGTTCTGGGTGTCGGGATTGAAGCCGATCGCCTTCATCGCATAGTCGAATGCAGTCTCGTCGGCGATGAATTCGTCGACCGTGGTGATCGAGCGCATCGCCGTCTTGAAGGCCTGGGAATCCTGGACGGCGGTGGTGACGGCGGCCTTGTCGTCGTCTTCGTCGACGCGCTCGAGGTAGCGGTCGATCGTGGCGCCCTGGGCGGTTTCGGTCTGGACGCGGCGAATGTCGGCAAGCTTGCCGTCGCTGCCGAAGTTGAAGGCGGCCGCCAGACGAACGTATCGGTCGTCACCGAGCCTTGCGGCATAGCTCGACGGGTCGGAGGGGTCGCTGCGCAGCACCCGCATGATCGTCGACTTGCTCGCCGTTTCCGGGTCGAGTCCGACGGCCTTCAGCGCGTAGTCGTAGACGGCGGCATTGGCGAGGAAGCCGGTGACGGTCGTGACGTTCTTGATGTTCGCCGCATAGAGCGAAGCGCTCAGCTTGTCGGCAGTGGCGGTGCGATTGGCGTATTTGTCCAGATAGCCCTCGGTCAGCGCGCCGACCGCGTCCGCGGTCTGGGCGCCGGCGCCGTCCGCGAGGCTCCCGTCCGTCTGGAACTGGAACATCCTGGCAAGGGCGATGTACTGCTCCTTGCGCGTCTTGTCGGTCGTCGTCGCCTCGGACATCTTGTTGACGACGCTTTTCGGGTCGGACAGGTCGCTGGTCAGGACGTTCCAGACGAAGGCGGGGGATTCGATCGAGGGATCGAGGCCGACCGACGTCAGCGCGACCTGGAAAAGCCGGGGGTTTCCGATGATGTCGTCGGCGGTCGCGACGTTGCCGATTTCGGCTTCGTAGTAGGAAACCTGCAGCGCGGCGGCTTGTGGCGAGACCTCGAGGCCCTTCTGCTGGTAGTACAGATAGGCCGTGCTGTTCCTCTCCGAAGCCGATTGCAGGCCATCGGCCGGCGCCCGGCCGTTCTCGTCGAAGGGCAACATCGCCGCCAGAAGCAGATAGCGGTCGTCGCCCTTCTTCGACATTTCGTCGGCCTTGGTGCCGGTGAGGACGTCGCGGATGAAGCTTTCCGAGGCGACCGAGGCGTCGATGCCCGCAGCCTCGAGGGCGACGGTGAACAGCTTCTCGTCGGCCAGGAACTGGCTGACCGTCGTGACCTTGCCGATGGTTTCCATGAAGTAGTTGGCATTGCCGGCGATCGCCTGCCCGGCCTTGACCCGGTGCTCCGAATAGCTCTCGACCATCACCTGCATCTGGGCGTTGGTCTGGGCGGCAGGCTCGGCCTTGGTGGTCGCCCCGCCGAAGCTGAAGGCCTTGGCGAAGTCGCGGTAGCGCTCGTCGGAAAGCTTGTTGGCGAAGCTCTTGGTATCCTCGAGATCGCTTTCCAGCACCTTGCGGATCAGCGCCCGGGAATCGATCTGGTCTTCCAGACCATAGGCCGTCATCGCATAGGAATAGAGCTTGTAGTCGCCCATGAACTCGTCGATGGACGTCACCTTGCCGATGTTCTCGCGATAATAGTCGGCGAGCCGCTTGTTGACGGGGTCGGCAGCGATGCGGTCCATCACCCGGGACTGATCGCGCGTATAGAGCTGGTAGGTCGTGAAGGTCGAAAGCATGGCCGTTCCACTGAGATGAACGCACGCGCGCCACTGCCACGCAGTGCCTGCACTGAGAACCCCCTCAAGCTTAAGAACTTATGATAAAGATTTCGTTAATTTTCCAACGCCTTCGCTATCACAGCTTCCAAAAGGCCAAGAATATGTTTATCATTTGTTCTAGAATTCGGACTGTTGGCCCATGAAAAAATCGATGCGATGGACGCTTGCGGTGGCGCTTTTTGCTGGTGGAATCGCAATTGCAGTTGCCGACGCTGAACTGCTTGGGGCGGTGTTTTGGTTTGGGTTGCTCCTCATCATCGCATCGCTACTCTGGCTGGCAATGGAGTATGCGACGATGAAAGACGAAAACGAAAAAGCAAACCCCCTATTCAGTATTAGGAAAGCGAAGCGTATCGTCTATGAAAATCACCGCATTTCCGAAGGTCGGCGCCATAGCGACATCGATGAGGTCGATGATTTAGATGCGCGCAACATCAAAGAGATACCCGCAGACAGGAAAACTTAGTGACATCAGCTGGAGTTATGTGGAGAGTGATATGGGAAGGATTGCAGCGCGCCTGAGTCACTTATATGCTCGAGGCTGTGAAACAGACATCGAACTTAGAGGTTTTGGCCCTGATCGGGATGCTGTCATTGACCATGTTCACCACTGGGGTAACGGGAGAATACTTGAGTGCGACGAAATAGGTGAATTACGAGCTACTAATATATTCGATTATGGAGACGCCAAGATGCGCTACGCAGGCGGGCGAAGGGAAAAGGGCAAGCGAGTGCATGCTGTGAAACTTCCTCCATCGATGCAGGCTCAGTTTGAACGGGACAAGCAACGTAGAGACTCCTTTGAGAGGGGTGCGTAAACCGATTACGCCGGCGGCAGCACCACGGGCAACATCCGCCGCTCCGCATCGGAGACGAAGGCGAGATCCAGGAGCTTCTGCACCTCGGCCGCATGGCGGAAATCCGGCTGGCCGTTGACGCCGGACAGAAGCGCCAGCACGAAACGGTCGGCGTTGCGCGGCGTCGGCGGGCATTCGACCGGGCGCCAGGTCTGGGTGTGGATGTCCTCGCCGAGACAGGCTTCGAGACTGGATTCGGTGGTGTTCGACCAGATCTTCAGCGCGCCCGTCGTGCCGTGGATCATCAGGTCGAGATCGTTGGCCTTGCCGGTGGCATAGCGGCTCATGTGAACGACGCCGAGGGCGCCGTTGTCGAACTCCACGGTCATCGCGCAGGAATCGTTGGCGTCGAGCGTATAGGCGCCGATGACCCCGCCTTTCGCCTTGTCGAAGGTCTTCAATCGGGCCTGCAGCGCGGCGATGCCCTGTCCGGACCCGTAGGTGACGAAGTCGAGGATGTGGACGCCGATGTCGCCGAGAACGCCCTTCGAGCCGTGGCCGGAGGAGAGCCGCCAGAGCCAGCGCTCGTCGGTCTGCCAGTCGCCCCAGTGGCTGCCGGTCAGCCAGCTCTGCAGATAGCTCGCATCGACATGGCGGACTTCGCCGATCTCGCCGGCCTCGACCATGCGCCGCGCCATCTGGATGGCATGGGCGTTTCGATAGGTGAGGTTGACCATGTTGATCAACCCGGCCCGTTCGGCCGCGCCGACCATCTCGAAGGCGTCCTCGGCATTCAGCGCCAGCGGCTTTTCGCAGAAGATCGCCTTTTCGGCGGCGATCACCTGAAGCGTCGTCGCCTTGTGAACGGCATCCGGCGTCGCGTTCACCACGGCGTCGAACTCGCCCCATGACAGAGCGTCGGCGAGATCGGCGAAAGGCCGTTCGATGCCGTGCAGCACCGCGAAGGCCCGCGCCCGCTCGGCATTGACGTCACAGGCCGCGACCACCCGGCAGCCGGGGATCGAGATGAAATGCTCGGCATGGCGATGGGCGATGGCGCCGGTGCCGAGGATCATGATCCGCTTTTCGCCGGCGGACGTCGCGCCCCCGGCGGGGGTTAGTTCGCTCATCATCGCAGGTGTCACCCGTTGGAAGGTCGATGGCTGGCGCTTCCGGCTCCCGCGCACGGACCCGGTCGTCGATTGCCGATCGGACGATCGGGTCCCGGAAGCCTCCTGCCGCGCCTAGCGGTAGCCCTGCTCTCCGGGCTTGTGCAGCGAGCCGCCCTTTCGCTCGATCTTCTCCGGCGCCTTTTCGACGGGCACGTTCGGCGCTGCCGATACGTCCGTCCAGGCGGCGGCCGGATTGTGGGCCCAGCGCACGGCATTGACGATCACGCGCTGGATCTGGGGGTTGTGGTAGATCGGATAGGTCTCGTGGCCGGGGCGGAAGTAGAAGATCCGGCCCGCGCCGCGCTGGTAGGTGAGGCCCGAACGGAACACCTCGCCCCCCTCGAACCAGGAGATGAACACGGTCTCCATCGGTTCGGGGACGAGGAACGGCTCGCCGTACATTTCGGCATTCGGCAGTTCGATCGAATGGCCCACACCCTGAACGATCGGATGGGAGCGGTTGACCGCCCACAGCCGCTCGCGCTCACCGGCCTCGCGCCATCGGAGCGAACAGGGCGTTCCCATAAGCCGCTTGAACGGCTTGGAGAAGTGCGCCGAATGGAGGACGATCAGCCCCATGCCCTGGTGGACACGCTCCGCCACCCGGTCGACGACCGCGTCGTCCACGTCGCCATGGGCCTTGTGGCCCCACCACAGCAGAACGTCGGCCTCGTCGAGCCGCTCCTGCGGCAGGCCATGCTCGGGCTCGGGAAGCGTCGCGGTCGACGCCTCGATGCCCTCCTCCTGGCCGAGGAAATCGGCGATCGTCCGGTGAATGCCGTCCGGATAGATCGCCTTGACGGTATCGTTGTGCCGTTCGTGAAAGAACTCGTTCCAGACGAGTGCGCGAATGGTCATTGTCGCCTCCCCAATTGACGGACGATCCGGCAGGGCCGTCGCAAGCTTCGCCCTCGCCCATGCCCTCGCCGAGCGATCCTCACAGCGCCTCGAGGATGGCGACGGGCAGATCCTTGAACACCGCGGCGATGTCGAGATCGCCGGTCGGCGCGAGCGTTTCGCCGGTGAAGATATTGCGCCAGCCACGCATCTCCACCCCTTCCGGCAACGGCACGGTCGTTCCCTCCCAGCCGTCGACCGCCACCCGCAGGTCCTCGGCACCGTCGAGGAGCGTCAGCGTCAGGCGCGGCGCGACGACGACGACGGTCTTGTCGCCGCCGTCCTCGCGCTTCTGCCGCGCGAAGGCGACGAGATGGGCGGCCCGCGGGCCGGCGGGCGACAGCGGCACGTAGCCGGCTTCGGCAAAGAACTCCGGCATCCTGGCGCGAAGCGCCAGACCGGCGGCCGTCATCCGCGCCTTCAGCGCGCCCGAGCGCCAATTCGCCAGATCCTCGGCAAGGCTTTCCTCCGCGCCGATCACCTGGCTTCGGGCGGCGAAATCCACCCGCCGGCGATTGTCCGGATCGACCAGCGAGAAGTCGTAGAATTCGGTGCCCTGATAGATGTCGGGCACGCCGGGCGCCGCCAGCTTGATCGCGGTCTGGGACAGGGAGTTCAGCGCACCGGCGGCCACGAAGGGCTTGGCCGCCTGCCAGAATTTGGCGATGAACGAGGTGTCTTCGCCGCCCCCGAGCATCGCAGCGACGAAATCGGCGAGCGCCGTTTCGTAGGCTTCGGCCGGCGAGGTCCAGCTCGTCCAGCGCTTGGCTTCCCGCACGGCCTTTTCGGCAAAGGCGGCGAGGCGACCCGCGATCTCGTCGCGCAGGACGTCGTTCGCCGGATCGAAATCGGCCGGGAGCACGCCCAGCAGCGACTGGTAGAGACCCCATTCGGTTTCGGGATCCGGCGAGGACAGGCCCGGCTCGATCCCGATGCGGTAGTCGCTCAGCATTTCGGAGAATTCGCCGACGAGCTCCGCCCAGCGCTCGGGTGCCTCGGAGAGCGTGTAGAGCCGCGCCCGGGCGTCCTCGCCGCGCTTGGTGTCGTGCGTGGAGGTGGCCAGCATCCCGTCCGGCTGGTCTTCGAGCCGGATCTGCATCGCCTCGTGGAAGGCTTCGACGTCGGCGCCGTAATGGTCCGGCTCGCCGCCGACCTCGTTCAACGCGATGAGCCGGTTGTAGCGGTAGAAGACCGTGTCCTCGACGGCCTTGGCCATGACCGCGCCGGTGGTCTGCTGGAACCTGCGGGTGAAGTCGAGCGCGCCGGCGATATCGGCCCCGTCCTCGAAATCGAGCTTCAACAGCCGGCCGATGAACTGGATCGGCTCGTCGGCCTCGACCTCGCGGGAGGTCATGGCGAGATCGACCGCCTCGTCGATGATCGCGACGTCGCGGCGCGACACGCCGTCGACGGAGACGTAGGTGCGATAGACCGGCAGCGCCGCCGCCACCTCGACGATCGCCCGGGCCATGGTGTCGGGGCCGAGGTCGCGCGTCGACAGTCCGCGCGAGGCGACGGAGAGCGCGAGGTTGGTCAGGGCCGAGAGTTCGCCGGCGAGGTTGCGCTGGAAGATCGAACGCTTCTGGCCGCGGATCATCGCCCGCAGATCCGGTTCGGAGCCGATGAAATCGTGATAGGCCGCGGTCATCGCCGCTTCCTTGGCGGGATCGACATAGAGGCCGGACAGGGCGGTGATGAACTCGTAGCCGGTCGTCCCCTCGATCTCCCAGCTGGTGCGAAGGCGCTCGTCGCCGGTGAGGATCTTTTCGACATGGATCGACGGCGAGCGGCGCACCGACTGGAAAGCCTGACGCAGCTGTTCGAGATACCCCTTCGGATCGGCGAGGCCGTCGACGTGATCGATGCGGATGCCGTCGAGCCGGCGCTCGCGGGCGAGC
This sequence comes from Jiella avicenniae, assembly GCF_021390325.1. Taxonomy (GTDB): domain Bacteria; phylum Pseudomonadota; class Alphaproteobacteria; order Rhizobiales; family Rhizobiaceae; genus Jiella; species Jiella avicenniae. The sequence continues at coordinate 120,940 of NZ_JAJUWU010000014.1, forward strand.
CTGATCACCAGCTGATGGGAGTCGCGGAAGACGCGGCGCGATTCCTGCCGCACGCCGATCAGGTCGGCGATCTCGAAGAAGCGGCGATAGGTCAGCTTCTCGCGTGCCGTTCGCCACCACGCCAGCCGCCAGGCCTGCGCCTCGTGCAGATCATGCAGCGCGCCGCGGTCGGCATTGATGGTTTCGACGGCCCGCCGGAGGGCGAGGGCGAAGTCCTCGTCGTCGAGATGTTCGAGCAGACGTTCGACGAGTTCGTCGGCCTCCGCCGGGGTGGCCACCGAGAAGCGTCGGACCAGACGGTCCTTCTCGGCATGATCGAGCAGGCCGAAGACGTGGCCGTAGGTGCGCGGATCGATCGGCAGACCGTAGCCGGCAGCGTCGAAGCGCAGGGCGCCGGCCTTCTCGTCGAGCCGCACCGACAGATCGCCCGCCTCCAGCGCCTCGCCATAGGGCTTGCCGAGCACCGGGACGAGAATCTTCTCGGCCTCCCAGGCGATGTCGAAGTTTCGCGCATAGCGGCTTTCCGAGCCCCAGCGCAGCACGTCTTCCCACCAGTGATTGGCCGGCGAGACGCCCATGTGGTTGGGCACGAAGTCGAGCAGGAGGCCGAGATCCACCGAAGACAGCGCGTCGCTCATCGCGGTGAAGCCGGCGACGCCGCCGAGGCCCTCGTCGAGGGTGTTGTAGTCGGTGACGTCGTAGCCGTGGGTGGAATTGTCCGCAGCCGCGAAGATCGGGGCGGCATAGAGATGGCTGACGCCGAGCTTCTTCAGATAGGGCGCCAGCGACGCCGCGGTCTGAAAGTCCATGCCCTCCCGGAACTGCAGGCGATAGGTGGCGACGAGCGAACGGCTCATGGGGCTTTCGGCCTCTCTTCGCGCATGGCGGCGGCGAGCCCGAGGAACCGGTCGTTTCCGCCGAGTTCGTCGAGGCTCACCGGCGTCCTGATGCGCCAATTGGGATATTGATCGGTGGTGCCGGGCAGATTGGCCTGGCGCCGCGCGCCGACCATCTCGTCGAGCTGCACGGCGAAGAGCAGGGCGGCGCTCTTGGCCAGATGGCGGTGGATCGCGATGGCGAGGTCCTCGGAGAGGTCCTGCGGCATCGCCGCGTCTCCCCTCACCTCGGCTTCGAGCCGATCCGGCAGCAGGCCGGAGCGATGGAGCGCCTGTAGCAGCATCCGCTTCTCGTCCTGGCGTGAAGCCCGATCGCGGCTCGTCGCCGCCTCGTCCTGGGTGCCGGCCTCGAACCGAAGGGCGATGTCGTTTCCCGTCCACCAGCCGGCGAGGGTCGCCAGATCGTGGGTCGAGATGCAGGCGAGCGACAGGCGCGGATAGGCCTCGGGGGCGATGAAGCTGCCGTCCTGATGGCGTTCGAAATACAGGACGCGATAGGAAAAGACGTTCGCTCCCGCCATCACCTCGCGAAAGCCCGGCGGCACCGTGCCGAGGTCTTCGCCGATGACCAGGCAGCGGTTCTTGCCCGCGGCCGAGGCGACGGCGTCGATCATCGCGCCGAAATGGTAGCGGACGTAGCCGCCGCCGGCCGAGCGCGCCTCGTTCGGGATCCACCACAGCCGGGCGAGACCCATGGCGTGGTCGATCCGCACCGCGCCGGCGTGGCGGGTCAGCGCCATGAAGGCGTCGAAGAGCGGCTTGTGGTCCCGTTCTGCCAGAGCCTTTGGAGAGAGCGGCGCGAGCCCCCAGTCCTGGCCCTGGCTGTTGAACATGTCGGGCGGCGAGCCGACCCGGGCAGCGCTGACGGTGAGCGCCGGATCGGCCCAGGTCTCGGCGCCGTCGGGCGCGACGCCGACGGCGAGATCGAGATAGAGCCCGATCGCCATCCCGGCCGCCTTGGCGCGCGCCTGGGCGCTGGCGAGCTGCTCCTCGGCCTCGAACTGCAGCCAGAGATGAAAGAGGACGCGGTCGCGCTTTTCCTCGGCAAAGCGTGCGACCTCAGCCGAGCCGTGATCCTTCAACGCTTCCGGCCAGTGATGCCAGCCGGCATGCCCGCCCTTGGCGACCTGATCTTCCGAGATCGCCTCGAACAGAGCGAAGCCCGCAAGCGCCTGCCCGCCCTCTTCGACGAAGCGCTGGAACGCCTGTTCGTCTTCCAGTTCGGCCCTGCGGTTCTCAAACACCGCATCGAACAGCGCCCTCTTCAGCCGGCCGACGCCGACATAGTCGAGGAGGTCGCCGTCCGCGGTCTCGAAGAGGGCCGGCGCCTCGACGCGCAGTCTTTCGAGCGCTTCGGGTCCGCCTTCCATGTGATCGACGGCGACGTAGAGCGGATTGAGAAACCGCCGGGTGGAGGGCGAATAGGGGCTGTAGCGGGACGGCTCGGCAAGAAACAGCGCATGCAGCGGATTGACGCCGACGAAGGCGGCACCCTCCCGGCCCGCGAGGATCGCGAGCCGCGCCAGGTCCTCGAAGTCGCCGATCCCGAGATTGCGGGACGAGCGAAGCGCATAGAGCTGGCAGGCGACGCCCCAGTGCCGGTGGGCGGCGATCGCCGGCGGCAGCGGACAGGCGCCCGCCGGCGGTTCGGCTCCGTCGTGGAAGTCGCCTTCGGCGCCCTCTTCCGGGTCGACGCCGAGGGCGCGAAGCAGAGCGCGTTTGGCGTCGTCGTCGATCACCCGGTCCTCGCCGAGTTCGGAAACGTAGGCGAGCTGGATCCCGTGGCTCGCCGCGAGGCGGTCGAGGCGGCCGGTCATCGGGCGATCCCGGTCAGGAGCTTCTGGCCTTCGAGGCGGAAGACGACGGAGGGGCCCGGCAGGACGCCGGTCTTCAGTGCCTCCTCGGCGCCCTTCGGATGCGCATGGAGAAGCTCGCCGCAGGTAAGGTCGCCGGTGACGACGTCGGACGGGAGCGCCCAGGGCTCGTCGTCGAGATTGGCGAAGAGATGCAGCACCGCCCCGTCCTTCAGATGCCAGGCGACGACGAAGGCGAGCGTGTCGTCGGAAACGTGATGTTCGCCGCATCCGCCCGGCAATTCGCCGCGCAACAGCGGCACGATCAGCCTCTGGCGCTTGTCGAGCAGCCTCTTCACCATTTCGAGGCGCCGCCGATAGGTCGGCCGCTGGATCGCCGACCAGTCGAGCTTCGAAGCCTCGAAGGTCGTCTCGGCGTTCGGATCGGGGATCAGCTTGCGCGCGTCCTCGTCGTGGAAGGCGGCGAATTTCTTGAACTCGGCCCGACGCCCCTCGCGCACGGCCGCCCCCAGCTCGCCGTCGAAATCGGTGAAGAAGCAGAACGGGTCGGTGGCCCCGAACTCCTCGCCCATGAAGATCAGCGGGATCTGCGGCGACAAGAGCAGGATCGCCTGCAGGCACTCGACGACCCGGCGCGAGGCGAGATCGGCCAGTCGGTCGCCGAAGGCGCGGTTGCCGATCTGGTCGTGGTTCTGCAGGAAATTCACGAAGGCCGTCGGCGGCAGATGGCCGGACGAGACGCCGACCTCGCGTCCGCGATGCTGCGAATGGTTGCCCTGGAAGACGAAGCCCGTCGCCAGCGCCTTGGCCATCTGCGCCACGGACTTGCGGGAATAGTCGGCGTAATAGCCCTCTTCCTCATGGGTCGCGACGACGTGGGCGGTGTGGTGGAAATCGTCGTTCCACTCGCCGGAGACGAGGATCGGTTGGCCGTTCGCGCGCTCGATGTGCCAGGTGATGTTGCGGTCGTCCTCGGTGGTGATGTGGACGTGGCGACCGGGAAAGGTCTCCCGCACCCGCGCGGCGAGTTCCTTCACCAGCGGCGTGTCGGTGGTATCCTTGATGGAATCGATCGCGTCGAGGCGCAGTCCGTCGATGCGGTACTCTTCAAGCCAGAACAGCGCGTTGTCGATCATGAAGTCGCGCACTGGCTGTTCGTCATAGGCGATCGCCGCGCCCCAGGGCGTGTGGATCTCCTCGTGGAAGAACTCCGGCGCATAGGAGCCGATGTAGTTTCCGTCCGGCCCGAAGTGATTGTAGACGACGTCGAGAAACACCATCAGCCCGCGCTCGTGCGCCGCGTCGACGAGCCGCTTCAGCCCCGCTTCGCCGCCATAGACGTCGTGCGGGCAGTAGAGCAGCACGCCGTCGTATCCCCAGCCGCGGCGTCCGCCGAACTCGGCGACCGGCAGAAGCTCGATGGCGGTGATGCCGGTGTCCTTCAGGTAGTCGAGCTTCTCGACGATGCCGGCGAAGTCGCCGCTCGGGGAAAAGGTGCCGGTGTGAAGCTCGTAGAAGACCGACTCTTCCCAGGCCCGACCGTTCCAGCCGGCGGTCTTCCACTCGTAATCCGTCGGATCGACCAGCACCGACAGCGAATGGACGTCGCCGACCTGCCGGCGCGAGGCCGGGTCGGGCACGACGAGGCCGCTTTCGAGGCGAAAGCCGTAAGCATCCCCCGGTCGGACGCGATCGGTGACGACGCGCCACCAGCCGCCGGCATCCTTCTCCATCGCCAGGAAGTCCGCAGGCTTGCCGGCCCCGTCGCCGAGCGCGAGTTGGATCGACGGCGCGGAGGGTGCCCAGAGGCGGAACTCGGTCCCGCCGTCCACGAAGCGGGGGCCCCATCGTGTCTCGAATGCAAATTGATTGGCAGATCGTGCCATGTGGTCAGTCCCCGTCCCTGAAGGCTGATCGTGAGAATACCGGCTGTAGGGCCTCGACGTCATAGCGCCCCATCGCCCTTCGCACCGCCTTCTAACTAAAGCGGGATACTGCCCTGCCAGCCCCACCTCGACGAGAATTTACGTGCGAATGACCCGATCGCGTCGTCGCTCGATCCGCGAATCGACATCGCACAAAATGCGCAAGCTAGCCTAGCAAAGAGGTCGCAGGTGACGGTAGACGACGTCCACGCCATTTAACGGCAGAAACTCTGCCGACCTTTCGGACGTCTCGAAGTCGGCGCCGCGCCCACCGTCGATCGGGCGATCCTGTGGAAGTGCAACGCGACATTGGACGCACTCCGACTGCAACCATCATTTCCGTCTCTGTCCTGCTGACGTGTCGCGGGTCGCCGGCGCGCGATGCTTTCACTCCACCTTTCCCCGCACCAGATCGTGGATGAAGCCGAGCTTGCCCTTCACCGTCTCGGAGACGACGAAGGGATAGAGATCCTGATGGCCCATCGAGCGGTTGAAGGAATTCAGGGCCGCCGACAGCGCCAGCCAGGCGTCGAGAATGTCGTCGATCGGCTCCTCGTCACGGTAGACGTTGAAGTCGATCGTCGTCGTCAAAAGTCCCGAGTCGCGCACCCGCGGATCGACGGAGACGCCCCACCAGTGGCCGGTCTCGAGGCTGTCGACGATGTGGAGGTAATGCGCCCAGGTCTCGGCGAAATCTTCCCAGGCGTGAGCCCCGGCATAGGACGAGACGTATTCGTCCTGCCAGTTCGGCTTCGGGCCGTTCTCGTAATGGCGCTGCAGCGCCTCGCCGTAGTCCTCGCTGTCGTCGCCGAAGACGGCGCGGCAGGCCTCCAGCGCGCCCGGATTGCCGTCGCGCACCAGCCGGTCCCAGTACCAGTGGCCGACCTCGTGGCGGAAATGGCCGAGGAGGGTTCGGTAAGGCTCCCCCATCGAAGTGCGGCGCTTCTCGCGCTCGGCGTCGTCGGCCTCGGCAAGGGCGATGGTGATGAGGCCGTTGTCGTGGCCCGTCATCACATGCGGCTCGCCCGGGATCTCGGCGAGGAAATCGAAGCCGAGGCCCTCCTCCTCCTCGTCGCGTGTGGAGAGCGGCAGACGGAGCCGCAGCAGCGTGTAGAACATCCGCCGCTTGGCGATTTCCATCTTCTGCCAGCGGGCGAGGTTCTGCGGGTCGGATACGTCCGGCACCGTGACGTTGTGGCGGCAGGCCTGACAGAACTGGTCGGCGCTTTCACCCGTGACCAGCCAGTTGCAGACGCCATACTGATAGTTGGCGCAATATTTCCAGCTGGCCCCGTCGGAATGCGTGCCGGCCGAAACGAAGATGCCGTCCTCCGGCTCGAGGGCCAACATGCGATTGCTTCCAGGCTCGTAGCCGAGCGCGTGATTGCAACGCACGCATACGACGTTCTCGAAAAACACCACGTGCGAGCAGGCCGGGCAGGAAAAGAGCTTCATGGGGTGACCTCGGGCGCGCAACCTGCGCGGAAAACCATTGCGCGCATCAATGTTTACGAGGGGCCCCGGTTCCCTCGCCGAAACTCTCCCCAAAGAAAATCACGCGCCGTTTCTTTCCGCCTTCCCAGATAGTGGATGGACGCGCCTTGCCGCACCGCATGAGGACGATAAGCTTAGGCGGGACATCAAACGGGACGAACGAAAGCGATCATGTCGATTCTTGCCGCGCTCAACCACCTGACGCACTACAAATACGATCGTCCCGTCAATCTCGCCCCACAGGTCATCCGGCTTCGCCCCGCGCCGCATTCGCGCACCAAAGTGCCGTCCTATTCCCTCAAGGTGACGCCGGAAAACCACTTCATCAACTGGCAGCAGGACCCGTTCGGCAACTATCTCGCCCGCTTCGTCTTCCCGGAGAAGGCAACCGAGTTCAAGATCGAGGTCGATCTCCTCGCCGACATGACGGTCTACAACCCGTTCGACTTCTTCGTGGAAGAGGCTGCCGAGGCCTGGCCGTTCGAATACGATCCGATCCTGAAGAGCGATCTCGCCGCCTATCTGGTCCCGGAGCCGATCGGCCCGCTGCTGGAGCAGTTTCTGGAAAGGCTGGACCGTTCCGAGACCCACACGGTCAACTTCCTCGTCGGGCTGAACCAGACGATCGCGAACCGCATCGAATATCTGGTGCGCATGGAGCCGGGCGTTCAGACGCCGGAGGAGACGCTCGAAAAGGGTTCCGGCTCCTGCCGCGACACCTCCTGGCTGCTCGTCAACGTCCTGCGTCGTCTCGGCTTCGCCGCCCGTTTCGTCTCCGGCTATCTGATCCAGCTCAAGCCCGACAAGGTCGCCCTCGACGGGCCGGCCGGCACCAGCGTGGACTTCACCGACCTGCATGCCTGGGCCGAGGTCTACCTGCCCGGCGCCGGCTGGATCGGCCTCGATCCGACCTCGGGGCTCCTCACCGGCGAAAGCCACGTGCCGCTCGCCGCCACGCCGCATTACCGCTCGGCCGCGCCGATTTCCGGCGCCGTCGACTATGCCGAGGTGGAATTCGACTTCGCCATGTCGGTCACCCGCGTCGCCGAGCGCCCGCGCGTCTCCTATCCGTTTTCCGACGAAAGCTGGGAAGATCTCGACGAACTCGGCAAAAGGGTCGATGCCGAGCTGAAAGCCGCCGACGTCCGCCTCACCATGGGCGGCGAGCCGACTTTCGTCTCGATCGACGACTTCGAGGCGGCGGAATGGAACGCCGACGCGACCGGGCCGACCAAGCGCGGCCTCGCCGACGATCTGATCCGCCGCCTGCGCGATCGCTTCGCGCCGGGCGGTTTCCTGCATTACGGCCAAGGCAAATGGTATCCGGGCGAAACGCTGCCGCGCTGGACCTTCTCGCTCTACTGGCGGAAAGACGGCGCGCCGATCTGGCGGAATCCGCAGGCGATCGCCCGGGAAAAGACCGGGGCGAAGGTCGGGCCGGCCGAATCCGAACGCTTCACCCGGGCCGTGGCCGCGGCGATCGGCGTCGATGCCGACAACGTTTTGCCCGCCTTCGAGGACGCCGGCTACTGGCTGCTGCGCGAGTCGCAACTGCCGGAAAACGTCGAGCCGACGGATTCCAAGCTGGAAGACCGGGAGGAGCGCGCCCGTCTTGCCAAAGTGTTCGAGCGCGGCCTGCCCAATCCGACCGGCCACGTTCTGCCGGTCCAGGCGTGGCAGGCGCGGGCGCGGGGCGTGCGCTGGCTGTCCGAGCGCTGGTCGACGCGGCGCCGCCATCTCTTCCTCGTGCCCGGCGATTCCGCCATGGGCTACCGCCTGCCGCTGGCCGCCCTGCCGCATCTCGGGCCCTCCGATTTCCCCTTCATCCATCCCGACGATCCGACCCAGCCCTTCCCGCCGCTGCCGCCCCAGAGCCGCCAGCAATGGGGCCGGGTCGAGATGCAGCAGCATCTCGGCGGTTCGGGCGGCTCCTCGCAATCATCCGACGGCATGAGCCAGTCGATCGGCGCAGACGGGCGGATGCGCCAGGAGATGCAGCCGCTGCCGCCGCTCCCGCAAGGCGCCGCCGCGGGCGGCCTGATGCCGACCTACGGCTCCTTCGCACCGGCGTCGGGCGAGATCGTCGGCCACGTGCGCACCGCGCTGTCGATCGAGCCGCGCGACGGCAAGCTCTGCGTGTTCATGCCGCCGCTGGAATCGACGGAGGCCTATCTCGATCTTCTCGGCGCCATCGAGGAGATCGCCGAGCGCGAAGACCTGCCGGTGCAGATCGAGGGCTATGCGCCGCCGGCCGATCCGCGCCTCAACGTCATCCGCGTCGCGCCGGACCCAGGCGTCATCGAGGTCAACGTCCACCCTTCGGCGTCGTGGGAAGAGGCCAAGGCGATCACCATGGGCGTCTACGAGGACGCCCGCCAGTCGCGGCTCGGCACCGACAAATTCATGATCGACGGCAAGCATGCCGGCACGGGCGGCGGCAACCACGTCGTCGTCGGCGGCGCGACGCCGCTGGATTCGCCCTTCCTGCGCCGGCCGGACCTTCTGAAGTCCCTCGTCCTCTACTGGCAGCGCCACCCGTCCCTCTCCTACCTGTTCTCGGGCCTGTTCATCGGCCCGACCAGCCAGGCACCCCGCGTCGACGAGGGCCGGCACGACCAGCTCTACGAGCTCGAGATCGCCATGGCGCAGGTGACGCGGGACCAGTTCTCCACCCCGCCCTGGCTGACGGACCGGCTGTTCCGCAATCTCCTGATCGACGTCACCGGAAACACCCACCGGGCCGAGATCTGCATCGACAAGCTGTATTCGCCGGACGGGCCGACGGGCCGGCTCGGCCTCGTCGAGTTCCGCGGCTTCGAGATGCCGCCGGACGCCAGGATGAGCCTCGCCCAGCAGCTCCTGATCCGGGCGCTGATCATGAAGTTCTGGAACGAGCCGGAAGAGGGCAAGTTCGTCCGCTGGGGCACGCAGCTTCACGACCGCTTCATGCTGCCGGAATTCGTCTGGGCGGATTTTCAGGACGTGCTCGCCGATCTCGCCCGCTCTGGCTATCCGCTGAAGCCGGAATGGTTCGAGGCCCAGGCCGAGTTCCGTTTCCCCTTCTGCGGCAGGATCGAGCGCGAGGGGATCACGCTGGAGCTCCGCCAGGCGCTGGAGCCTTGGAACGTCATGGGCGAGACCGGCGCGATCGGCGGTACCGTGCGCTTCGTCGACTCCTCGGTCGAACGGCTGCAGGTCAAGCTCTCGGAGTTCATTCCCGGCCGCCACGTCGTCACCTGCAACGGCCGCGAGGTGCCGATGATGGCGACCGGCCGCGGCAAGGAAGCGGTCGCGGGCGTCCGCTTCAAGGCCTGGCAGCCGGCCTCGGGCCTTCACCCGACGATCCCGGTCCACGCGCCGCTCACCTTCGACATCTACGATCGCTGGTCGAAGCGCTCGCTCGGCGGCTGCGTGTACCACGTCGCCCATCCGGGCGGGCGCAACTACGACGTCTTCCCGGTCAACGCCTACGAGGCCGAGGCAAGACGGCTCGCGCGCTTCCAGGACATCGGCCACACACCGGGTGCCTTCGAGCCCGTCCGCGAGATCCCGGACCCGTCCTTCCCGGCAACGCTCGATCTGAGGAGACCGGCGGGGCTGGCGGTGACGTAGGGGGCCGGGAGCCGATCCGTCGGCTCGCCGATTGCGGCAAGCTTCGAACGCTTCGGCCGAAGCTTGCCGGACTCATTTCTCCGGATCTGGCCAGACACGGAACTCGGCCTCTTCCGACAGGATCTTTTCACCATCCTTCAGGATGATCCGAACGTCGGCCGGTTCTCGATCCGTCGTGAAAAGGTCGAACGAGAGCCGCCAGGCATCCATCCTGCCGGGAAGACGTGAGACGCTCGGCTTGAAGATCCGGAAGGCATCCGACTCTATCGATACGAAGTCGGTCGAGGGTTCACGGACGGCGAGTTCGGCTCCCACGAAGTCGGCAAGGATGGTGCGTTCGTCGCGCTCGCCCTCAATGGCGCCGTAGTTCGGCCGGTTCCGGCCGTAGCGAAGACCGTCCAAGCGGGCGAGCGGCGTCGGATTTTCGTTGCCCGACCAGAAGAGGCGGTAGCGCAGCGCCATCTCGTCTCCGGCGGAAACGGGCTCCTCCGGCACGAAGAAGGCGACGATATTGTCCCCGTATTCTGCGTTCGTCGGCAGCTCGACGAGCTGGATCTCGCCCTGGTCGAAGCCCTCCACGGGTTGAACGACGAGATTGGGCCGACGCTCGAAAGCGGCCGGATCCTGGTAGTTTTCGAAGTTCCGGTCGCGCTGAACGAGAGCGAAGGTCTTCAGGCCTTTCGCCGGGTAGCGGGTGACCGTCACCTCGCTCGGATTGGTCAGGGCTCGGAACAGCGGCGGCATGCCCTCGCGCGTCACCACCAGACCGTCCGAATCGTGAATTTCCGGCCGAAAGTCACCTCCGACCCAATTCTTCTGCTCCGAATGCCAGAACATCGAAGTCAGCGGGGCGACCCCGAAGCGCTGGACCCCCTTGCGCATGAAGAGACGTGCGGTGACGTCCATCTTCACGAACGGAAAATGCGTCACCTCGAAGCGAAACGCACCGGTGACGCTCGGCCCTTCGAGAAGCGCGTGGATGGTGATGACGCCGCCGCGCATCGGCTCGACGTAGAAGCGCGTGAAGTCCGGAAACTCTTCCGGCCCCCCATCCTGAGCGGCCGTGTCGATCGCGAGGCCCCGGGCCGAGATGCCATATTGCTTGAGGTCGCCGGAAGAGCGGAAATAGGAGGCGCCGAGAAAGGCCAACCAGTCTCCCGGCTGTCCCGTCCCGCCGTCGCTCGGCTCGTGGACACGGATGCCGGCGAAACCGGCGTCATCCGGCATCTCCCGCGCCGGATTGTTTTCCGGAAACGAGAAATAGCCGCGACGGTAGAGCACCTCGCGAGCCTCGCCGTCCTCGACGGCGAACACCTTCACCGGACGACGCATCAGCTCGCCGAGATGAAAGAACGACACCGCGCCGTCGCGGGAGCCTTCGGCGAAGAGCGCCTTGCGAGCCGGCTGCCAGATTTCTCCGTGCTGGTCGTAGCCGATTTTGTAAAGGACATCCGGCGCGGGATCCGGCGCCGGGACGTAGGGGGTCTCGAGTTTGTCTCTTGCGACCGCGGCCAGACGCTCGAACGAAAACTTCGAAGGCTCGCCGTATTCCAGTGCTTCGCCTCCCGGGAGCCGGCGAAACTCGGGACCATCCTCCTGCCGCGCTTCGGCCTCGCCTTTCGGCCATGCCGGGTCGGGCAGTCCCATCGCAAGGGGCACGAGCCCGAGGGTCAGAAGGCCGCGTCGGGAAAGAAGCATTGAAGGGATCCGCATTGTTCATCGACAGGCGCTGCCATTCGCGTCGAACGACGCGGACCAGCCCTCGCCGCAAATCCCTTCGGCCACCACTTCGCGCAGGCGCCGAGCCTGCACAAGGCCAATCGCTCAAATAACGGCTCGCTGCGACAATTTATCCGTTGCCCTGCGTGCCGGAGAAAATCTGGGCGGGAGCGCGCAACTGGGTCGAGATTTTTCAGCGCTTCGCCGAGGATGGTATAGGATGGCGAACGTTCATCCAACTGCTGGTATCCGTGCTCCCCGAACCCGATCTTCTCCGCCGCTATGCAGCGCTCGCCGCAAATGGTCGGGACGAGATGATCGCGCCGGACGGCAGGATCCGCCCGCATTACGCGCCGCTGATGGCGAAGCTCGGCGCCATGCCGGAGGCGGAGCTTGCCCGGCGATTTGCCTCCTCGCGTCAATATCTCTCCGAGGCCGGCGTGTTCCACCGGGTCTATGGCGAAGGCAGCGAGCAGAGCCACGACTGGCCGCTCGGCCATCCGGCGCTCGTGATCGACCGGGCAGAATGGGCCGAACTCAGTGCCGGCCTCGTCCAGCGCGCCGGGTTTCTCGAAGCGCTGCTCGCCGATCTCTACGGCGAGCGCCGGGTCATCGCCGACGGCGTGTTGCCGGGCATTCTCCTCGGCCGCAATCCCGAGTTCCTGCGGCCCCTCGCCGATCAGGCGGGGATCGGCGCGCCGCTCCTCTCGTTCATCGCCGTCGATCTCGGCCGAGGTCCGGACGGGCGCTGGTGGGTGCTCGGGGACCGCACCCAGGCGCCGTCCGGAGCCGGCTTCGCGCTGGAAAACCGCGTCGCGACCTCCAAGGCCTTTCCGGACGTCTCCCGCGCCCTCAACGTCGAACGTCTCGCGGGCTTCTTCCGCAGGTTCCGGGAGATGCTGTTCGCCCTCGGCGGGCCCGAACGCGCCCGGATCGGCCTGCTGACGCCCGGCCCCCACAACGAGACCTATTACGAACACGCCTATCTCGCCCGCTATCTCGGACTGCTGCTTCTCGAAGGCGGCGATCTCGTCGTCCATGACGACCGGGCGGAGGTGCGGACCGTCGACGGATTCCAGCCGATCCGCGTCCTGTGGCGGCGGCTCGACGCCGATTTCTGCGATCCGCTCGAACTCTTCGGCGGCTCGCGCATCGGTACCCCCGGTCTTGCCCGGGCGGTGCGCTCGGGCGCACTCACCCTCGTCAACGCGCTCGGCTCCGGCATCCTCGAAACCCCGGCGCTGCTCGCCTTCCAGAAGCCCTTGGCTCGGGCCCTCGTCGGCGAGGACCTGACGCTGCCGACCATCGCCACATGGTGGTGCGGGCAGGAAAAGATCCGTCGTTTCGTCGAGGAGAACGCCGCGCGGCTGCAGCTCGGCCCGGCCTTCCCCGGCGCGCCGCCCTTTCCGGTGATGGGCGAGACCGCGACCCGGCCGGATGCGGGCGGACGCAAGGTTCCCGCCTCGACGAGCGAGGGCGTCGCCCTCGTCGGTCAGGAGATCGCCGCCCTGTCGACGACGCCGGTCTGGGGCAGGAAGGGGCTGGAGCCGCGGCCGGTAACGCTTCGCGCCTTCCTGATGCGGGACGAGGACGGCTGGCACGTCATGCCGGGCGGTTTCGCGCGGGTGGCCGATTCCCGCGATGCCCGGGTGATTTCGATGCAGCGCGGCGGCGGCTCGATCGACGTCTGGATCGGCTCCGACACCGCCGCCAAGCCGGTGACGCTGCTCGGCCAGAACGGCGATCGCTTCGCCCGGCGCCTGCCCGGCGCGCTCCCTGCGAGGGCGGCGGACAATCTGTTCTGGCTCGGCCGCTATGCCGAGCGCGGCGAGGTGGCGGCGCGGCTGCTGCGGCTCCATGCCGCCCGCGCCGGCGAGGGCTGGAGCGAGGGCGAACTCGAAGCGCGCATCGCCACGATCCTCGAAGACTACGGCGTCGAGATCGACGGCGGGCGTCCCGAGCGCGGCCTTCTCGCCCTCGCCAGGCAGGCGGCCGACACCGCCTCGCGCATCCGCGAGCGCTTTTCGCCCGACGCCTGGCGCACCCTGAAGGACGTCGTCGCGCTGATCCTCGAGGCCATTGCCGAGAAGGACGAGGACGTCGTCGGCCTGACCAGTTCCGTCCTCACCCATCTTTCCGGCTTCGCCGGTCTCGCCCACGAAAACATGTACCAGTTCACCGGCTGGCGATTCATGCAATGCGGCCGGGCGCTGGAACGCGGCCAGGCGACGGCGGCGACCGTCTCGGCGCTGCTCGCGGCAGAGCCGCCGGCCGGAGCGCTGGAGGCGATTTTGACCTTCACCGATTCTTCCGTCACCTATCGCCGGCGCTATTCGGTCGATCTGTCGGAGGAGACGGTGGTCGATCTCGCCGTGCTCGATCCGCTCAATCCGCGCTCTCTGGCCTTTCAGGTCAACACTTTGGCGGAGGTCACCTCGGCGCTTCCCGGCGTCCATCTCGGCGAGACGCCGGACCTGTTGCTTCGCCGTCTCGCGCGGCTCAAGGTGCGGCTCCAGACGGCCGACGCCGGCGAGGTCGACACCGCCTTTCTCGATCGCATCGTCGGCGATCTCGCGCTGATCTCCGACCTCCTCACCCAACGCTATCTCCTGTCCAGCCCGCGTGCGGCGGCCGAATGGAGCGGGGGGCCGGAATGAAATACGCCATCCGGCTGAAGATCACCTACGACTATCCCTCCGCGGTCAGCGACGCCCGGCACCTTCTGCGCGTTCGCCCGCGGGAAGGTGCCGGCCAGACGCTGCGGAAGATAGCGGTCGCCATCACGCCGCGGCCGGGCGAACACGCGCGCGAGAGGGACTTCTTCGGCAACGCGGTCGACGCCATCGCCTTCTTCACGCCTCAGACCGAGCTGACGGTCCTCATGGAAGCGACGGTGACGGTCGAACGGGTGCCGCCGCCCCTCGCCGTCACGCCCGGTCTCGTCGATGTCGCGGAGGACGCGCTCGCGGCCCGCGACGCGGACGGCGCCTCGCCGCTCCACCATCTCGGCCCCAGCCGGCGGATCGAAACGCTGCCGGCGCTGACAGCCTATGTGGAGCAAACCTTCCAAGCGGCGGCGCGGCCGGCCGGCGAGGCCGTGCTGGCGCTGACGAAGCGCATCCGCGAGGACTTCGCCTACCTCCCCGGCTCGACCAGTGTCGGCACGAGCGTCACCGAGGCCTTCACCGAACGCCGCGGCGTGTGCCAGGACTTCTCGCACGTGATGATCGCGGGGTTGCGGGCGAACGGCATTCCGGCCCGCTACGTCAGCGGCTTCCTGCGCACCGAACCGCCGGAGGGCCAGCCGCGGCTGGAGGGCGCCGACGCGATGCATGCCTGGGTCGAAGCCTGGCTCGGCAACGACATCGGCTGGGTCGGCTTCGATCCGACCAACGGCATCCTCGCCGGCGACGATCACATCGTCGTCGCCGTCGGCCGTGACTATTCGGATGCCCTGCCGATCGCCGGCGCCTTCGTCACCGCGGGACCGCAGGCGACGGACCATTTCGTCGACGTCGTGCCGATCCCGTGAATCGAGGCGTGCCCCGATTGGGCCAAGCCCGACGCGGGACGCAAGGCGACGGCTGGCAGCGGGCCTTCGGGCAGCCATGCCGAGGTGGTGGTCCGTCGCGTTTTTTCCGACCGCTGCAACCTTATCGTAAGGGTGCGTCCGTAATCGTTCGTTACGTCACCTCCGCCCGAGACCCCCGATGCACGTCGACGCCTATACTCTCATCCTCCTGACGAGCGGCGTCACCCTCATCTCCTGCGTCTGGCTGGCATGCGAATGGTGGCGCGGGCGCGAAGCATCGCTTCGCAGCTGGAGCATCGGTTTCGGCTGCATCACGGTCGGCTGCTCGATCTCCCTCCTGCGCCTGCGCGGCTTCGATTCCCTCGGGATCTGGTTCAGCTATGTCTTTCTGATCCTCGGCCATGCGCTGTTTCTGCGAGGTTGCCTGAGCCTCACCCGTTCGAAGGCGGGCGCGAGCTGGCTGGTCGGCATTCCCGTCTGGGCCGCCTGCTACGTCCTGCCCGATGATGGCGCCGCCCCCACTCTGGTTTTGGTGATCACGATCGTGGTGGGGCTTTACGCTGCCGTCTGCTCGACGATCCTGCTCCGCAGCGGCGCGACGAACCGCCACGCCCGGATGCTGGCAGGGGTCTTCGCCTTTCATGCCGCCGCCTATGTCGTGCGCGCCGCGCTCGTCGGCGTCGAGGGCGGCTTCGTCAGCCTGCAGAGTTTCAAGGGCTTCGCCATCGAGGCGGTGCTGTTCGAAGGGGCTCTCGTCGCCGTCGCCCTGGCCATTCTGATGGTTTCGGCCGTGCGCGAAGAGCGCGAGGCGGAACTGACCGCACGGGCGGACACGGACCCGCTGACGGGAACGCTCAACCGGCGGGCCTTCTTTGCCGGAGTGCCGATCCTCCTGTCGATCGAGCGGCGGCGGCCGTCCGGGGCGGGAACCGTTCTCATGCTCGATCTCGATGCCTTCAAGCAGCTCAACGACGGCTTTGGCCACGGCTTCGGCGACGACGTCCTGCGGCTGATGTGCGAGGTCGTCGGCCGGCATCTGGAGCCGGGCGAACTCTTCGGCCGGCTCGGCGGCGAAGAATTCGCGATCTGTCTGCCGGCCACCCGCCTCGCGGAAGCGCGAGCTCGCGCCGACGCGATCCGATGCGATTTCGCCGCAGCGGCCACCGCATTCGCCGACGGCCGCGGAGAACCGACGCTCAGTATCGGCGTCGCCGAAGTTTTCGGACCCGGCGATCTGAAGGACGCGCTCGACCGTGCGGATGCCGCTCTCTACGTCGCCAAGCGCGCCGGCCGCAATCGCGTCGAGATCACGTCGTCGCGGCCGGAGACCATTCCGGCCGTGTCCATTGCCCTCGCGCCGAATGCTCGCGGAGCCCTGGCCTCCGCCGCCTGAACCGACGCCGCCACGAGCGCCCCGCGCCAATTCGCGGCGGCAGCCCGAGAACTGACCGTCAGCCCTCGTGGACCATCACGACGGTGGCGAGCGGCGGCAGGGTCAGCGAGATCGAATAGGGCCGACCGTGCACCGACTCGTCCTCGGCGGTCTTGCCGCCCATGTTGCCGACGTTCGAGCCGCCATAGATCTCGGCATCGGTGTTGAGCCGCTCGGTCCAGGTTCCGCTCTTCGAGACGCCGACGCGGTAGCCGTGGCGCGGAATCGGCGTGAAGTTCGAGACGATCAGGACCTGACGGCCCCCGCGATCCTTGCGCAGGAAGGCGATGACGCTCTCCTCGACATTGGCGGTGTCGACCCATTCGAAGCCCGCCGGATCGCAGTCGAGCTGATGCAGTGCCGGGATCTCGCGATACATCGTGTTGAGATCGCGCACGAGACGCTGGACGCCGGCATGGTTCGGCTGATCGAGGAGATGCCAGTCGAGGGACTGGTCGTGGTTCCACTCGGCCCACTGGCCGAACTCGCCGCCCATGAACAGGAGCTTCTTGCCCGGATGGCTCCACATGAAGCCGAAATAGGCTCTCAGATTGGCGAATTTCTGCCAGTCGTCGCCGGGCATCTTGCCGAGCAGCGAGCCCTTTCCGTAGACGACCTCGTCGTGGGAGAGCGGCAGGACGAAGTTTTCCGAATAGGCGTAGACCATCCCGAAGGTCATGTGGTGATGGTGGTAGCGCCGGTTGACCGGGTCTTCCTGCATGTAATGCAGGGTGTCGTGCATCCAGCCCATGTTCCACTTGAAGTGAAAACCGAGACCGCCGGCATAGGTCGGCTTGGAGACGTCCGGAAAGGCCGTGGATTCCTCGGCGTGGGTGGTCGCCCGCGGGAAGTATTCGCCGATCCGCTCGTTGGCGTCCTTCAGGAAGGCGATCGCCTCGAGATTCTCGCGCCCGCCATAGATGTTGGGCTCCCATTCGCCGTGATTGCGCGAATAGTCGAGATAGAGCATCGAGGCGACGGCATCGACGCGCAACCCGTCGATGTGGAACTGGTCGAGCCAGTACATGCCGTTGGCGACGAGGAAGTTCCGCACCTGCGGACGACCATAGTCGTAGATCAGCGTGTTCCAGTCCTTGTGGAAGCCGCGGCGCGGGTCGGGATGCTCGTAGATCGCCGTGCCGTCGAACCGGACGAGACCGTGGACGTCGGTCGGGAAGTGTCCCGGCACCCAGTCGAGCAGGACGCCGATCCCCTCCTGATGCAGCGCGTCGACGAGACGGGCGAAGGCTTCCGGCGAGCCCCAGCGCGACGAGGGCGCGTAAAGGCCGATCGGCTGGTAGCCCCAGGAGCCGTAGAACGGATGCTCGGAGACGGGCAGGAACTCGACATGGGTGAAGCCCATGTCCTTGACGTAGGCGACGAGTTCGCCCGCCAGATCGTCGTAGTCAAGAACCGCATTGTCGGGGCCCCGGCGCCACGAGCCGAGATGCACCTCGTAGATCGAGATCGGCTTCTCGCGGTTCTGCCATTCGGCCGATTGCGAGCGGAATTCGTCGTCCTTCCATTCGTGCTCGACCAGACCGTCGACGATCGAGGCCGTGGAAGGCGCCGTTTCCTGCAGGAAGCCCACCGGATCGGCCTTCAGGGGCTGGATGTTGCCGTCGGGGCCGATGACCTCGAACTTGTAGACCTCGCCGCGGCCGAGATGCGGGACGAACAGCTCCCAGACGCCGCATTCGTGGCGCTTGCGCATGACCGAGCGGCGGCCGTCCCACGAATTGAAATGGCCGACCACCGAGACGCGGCGGGCGTTGGGTGCCCAGACGGCGAAGGCGACACCGGGCGTTCCGTCCATCGTCGCCGGATGGGCGCCGAGCTTCTCATAGAGGCGATAGTGGCTGCCCTCGGCGATGAGATAGACGTCCTGATCGCCGAGGATCGGGCCGAAACGGTAGGGATCCTCTTCGTCCCAGCCGGCTCCGCCGCCGTGGCTGTAGCGGATGCGGTAAGGCGCCGTGCCGTCGAGGCCCGGGACATAGCCGGAAAAGAAGCTTTCCGGGCCGAAGGGTTCGAGCGTCGCGAGTTCCTTGCCGGCGCCGTCGATCACCGTCGCCGAATGGGCGCCCGGGCGATAGACCCGGACGATCGCGCCGCCTTCGACGCCGAACCGTCCGAGGACGGAAAACGGGTCGCCATGGACACCGCGACCGATTTCCCAGGCTTGGTGCTCTTCGGGACGATGCTCGATGCCGGCAGGGGATGTCGCAGGAGTGGATGTCATTTCAGAACCTGTCGTTTCTCGAGGAGGGCGACGATGCCGCGCAAGGGAATCGACAACCAGGCGGGCCGCATGGCGGCCTCATAGCGAAGTTCGTAGAACGCCTTCTGCAGGACGAAGAGGTCGAGAAGCTGCCGCGTCGGCTCGTCGAGAGCGATTTCGGAGGCCTCGCTCCAATGCTGGAGGAACTGCTCCGTGACCTCGTCGCGCCAGCTCGTCGCCATCTCCCGCAGCCGCTCGCCGGTCGTCTCGTCGACGGGCCCGGCACGGTCCCTGGCGGCGAAGGCGGCATAGTCGAAGGATCGCACCATGCCGGCGACGTCGCGCAGCGGCGAGCTCTTGGCGCGCCGCTCTTCGAGCGAGCGCCCGGGTTCGCCCTCGAAGTCGAGGATCACCACGTCGTTTTTCGCGACGAGGACCTGTCCGAGATGATAGTCGCCGTGGATGCGGGTGCGGTGAGTGCTGACCTTCATTCCGCCGAAGCGGTCGAACCAGGTCAGGATGTCCTTCTCCGACCCGAGCAGCCGCTCGACGTTCTCCAACTCCTCCGTCGGCAGGTTCGGCTTGGCCTTCGCCAGCACCGCCAGGGCGTCGGCGGCATCCTTCTTCGCTTCGCCGACGATCGCCATGTAGCTGTCGTCGTCGAGGGGTTCGGGGTCGAAGGCGGCGTCGCCGGTCGTCGTCGCCAACGCCGCGTGCATCTCGCCCGTCCGCCGTCCGAGAACCTCCGCCGGGTCGATCTGGATCTGCAGCTTCGGCTCGCTCAGCGCTCCGACCTCGTGGTTCTCGTCGGCCATCGGCTGCTGGGTGTAGGCATGGTCGCGCAGATAGCGGGCCAGCGCTTCGACGATCACCGTCCAGGCGTCGCCCTGGTTCTGCACCTGCTCGAACAAAGCCGCGATCGCCGTCCTCGTGCCGTCCGGCCGCACCAGTTCGATCGAGCCGTAAAGGGCGGGGGCCGCCTCGAAGTCGGTCTTCTCGGTGAGGAAACGCGTGACCTCGAGTTCCGGCTGGATGCCGTCGCGAAGCCGGCGATAATATTTCAGGATCGCCTCGGCGCCGATCAGGAGCGAGGTGTTCGACTGCTCGCCCGAAAGCACCCGGATCGCGTCCGTATCGACCAGCAGCGACTGGGCCAGGCCCTCCCGCTCGCTCGTCGACGCCTCGACCACGAGCTGGCCGTCGGCAAGATCGACGTTCACGTCGGCAGCGATCAGCGCGATCATCACCTTGGCGAAGTCGGCGCTGCGCGTACCGTCGATCAGCGCGCCGATGCGCGGGCCCTGACGGACCTTGGCGATGGTGTAGGGCAGATCGGGATCATGGGTGGACAGGTGCTGCTCGCCCCAGCGCACGGAGAGAGGCAGGAGATAGTTCTGCACGCCCTCGGCGGTCTCGACGCTCACCTCCGTCAGAAGATGACGACGGCTGTCCGGCGTCGGAGCGCCGAGCACCGCGACGTCGAGCTGGCGCGGCTTCGCCGACTTGCCGGCGAACCAGCGCTGATTGGCCACATAGCCGGGCAGGTCGGATTTCAGTTCGGTGAGATTGCGTCCGCCGATGGTCGCTTTCAGATCGCCCTGGGCGACCAGAGTGGAAAATGCCGGCAGCGGCGTCGGAATGGCCGGGTAGCGCTGCTGCGCCGAGCCGCCGTCGGCAAGGTCGAACCAGAAGAAGCCATAGGCCGGCAGCGTCAGGACATAGGGCGTGGTGCCGATCGGCGGAAAGGCCGAGAGGCCGAGCATCTCGATCGGCACGCAGCCGGCATGGTCCGCAAGGTCGATCTCGACCGCCTGGGCGGAGCCCGAAAGATTCGCGACGCACAGCACCCGTTCGTCGGCGTGTTCGCGCAGATAGACGAGGATCTTGCGGTTCGACGGCAGGATGAAGGTGATCTCGCCGCGGCCGAACGCCTCCTTCGTGCGCCGCACCTGGATCAGCCGCCGCATCCAGTTGAGCTGCGATGCCGGGTTGTTCGACTGCGCCTCGACGTTGACCGCCTGATACCCGTAGACCGCGTCCTGGATCACCGGCAGGTAGAGCCGCTGCGGATCGGCGCGCGAGAAGCCGCCGTTGCGGTCTGCCGACCACTGCATCGGCGTCCTGACGCCGTCCCGGTCGCCCAGATAGATGTTGTCGCCCATGCCGATCTCGTCGCCGTAGTAGACGGTGGGCGTTCCGGGCATCGACATGAGAAGGGCGTTGAGAAGCTCGACCTTGCGCCGGTCGTTGCCCATCAGCGGCGCGAGACGGCGCCGGATGCCGAGATTGATGCGGGCCCGCGTGTCGGACGCATAGGTCGACCAGAGATAGTCGCGCTCCTCCTCGGTCACCATTTCGAGCGTCAGCTCGTCGTGGTTGCGCAGGAAGATCGCCCACTGGCAATTGTCCGGAATGTCCGGGGTCTGGCGCATGATGTCGGTGATCGGGTGCCGGTCCTCCTGCGCCAGCGCCATGTACATGCGCGGCATCAGCGGGAAGTGGAACGCCATGTGGCATTCGTCGCCCTCGCCGAAATACGGTCGCGTATCCTCGGGCCACTGATTGGCTTCGGCCAGCAGCATCTTGCCCGGATAGTGCTCGTCAAGATCGGCGCGGATCGCCTTCAGGACGTCGTGGGTCTCGGGCAGGTTTTCGTTGTTGGTGCCCTCGCGCTCGACGAGATAGGGAATCGCGTCGAGCCTCAGCCCGTCGACGCCCTTGTCGAGCCAGAAATGCATGATCGAGAGCACCTCCTCCATCACCTTCGGATTGTCGAAGTTGAGGTCCGGCTGGTGGGAGAAGAAGCGGTGCCAGAAATACTGGCCCGCAACCGGGTCCCAGGTCCAGTTGGAGGTTTCGGTGTCGGTGAAGATGATGCGGGTGAGGTCGTAGCCCTTGTCGTCGTCGGCCCAGACGTAGAAATCCCGTTCCGGCGAACCCTTCGGTGCACGGCGGGCCGCCTGGAACCAGGGATGCTGGTCGGACGTGTGATTGATGACCAGCTCGGTGATCACCCGCATGCCGCGCTTGTGCGCCTCCTCGATCAGCCGCTCGACGTCCTCCAGATTGCCGTAGGACGGATTGACGGAGCGGTAGTCGGAGATGTCGTAGCCGTCGTCGCGCAGCGGCGAGGGATAGAACGGCAGGAGCCAGATCGCGGTGACGCCGAGTTCCTGGATGTAGTCGAGCCGCGACAGCAGCCCCGCGAAGTCGCCGATCCCGTCGCCGTTCGAATCGGCGAAGGTCTTGACGTGGAGCTGGTAGATGATCGCGTCCTTGTACCAGTCGGGGGCGTTGAGGTCCGGCCCGGAAGAGGTTTCCGGCGTGACGATAGTGGCGATCTCGTTCATTGAGGCGGGCGCTTTCGGCGTTCTCGGTTCTTATCGGGTGAGCTTGAAGACGGCGTAGGGCCGATCCTGGGGGTTCAGCCACCAATGCTGGACCTTGCCGGTCCAGGTCAGGGTGTCGCCGCCCAGAATGTCGGTCGCACGGATCGTCCCGTCGTCGGGCAGGCCGAACTCCCAGAGCGGCACCTCGAAATGGCCGCCCTGGTCATGGTGCGGATCGAGGTTCACCATGAAGAGGAGGTAGGACGAAAGGTCTTTCGTCCGTTTGCCGAAATAGAGAACCTGGTCGTTCCAGAAATTGAAGAAGGCGAGCGACCGGAAATCCCTCATTGCCGCTTCGTCGTTGCGCAGCCGGTTGAAGAAGGCGATGTCGTCGCGGATGTTGCCTTCGGCATGCCAGTCGAAGGCGCGGATCTCGTATTTTTCCGAGTTGAGATATTCCTCCTTGCCCGGGACGGGCAGGAACTCGCAGAGTTCGAAGCCCGAATAGACGCCGTAATTGCCGGCAAGCCCGGCGGCGAGCGCCAGCCGCGTGCGAAATCCCGGCCGGCCGGAGGTCTGCAGATAGAGCGGGTTGATGTCCGGCGTGTTGACGAAGAAGTTCGGCCGCATGTAGTCGGCGCACTCCTCCGTCGTCAGCTCCGTCAGATATTCCGCCAGCTCCCATTTGGCATTCCGCCAGGTGAAGTAGGAATAGGACTGGTTGTAGCCGACCTTGCCGAGCCGCTTCATCACCTTCGGCCGGGTGAAGGCCTCGGCGAGGAAGATCGCGCCGGGATCGACCTTGCGCACTTCCGCGATCATCCACTCCCAGAACGGAAACGGCTTGGTGTGCGGATTGTCGACCCGGAAGATCCGGACCCCCTTGTTCAGCCAGAACAGGACGATGTCGCGCAGCTCGTACCAGATCGACGGCAGCGCCCCGCGGTAGAAGTGGACGTTGACGATGTCCTCGTATTTCTTCGGCGGGTTCTCGGCGAACTTGATCGTCCCGTCCGGCCGCCAGTCGAACCATTCCGGATGCTCCTTGATCCACGGATGGTCGGGCGAACACTGGATGGCGAAGTCGATGGCGATCTCCAGCCCGTGCTTTCCGGCTTCCTCGATCAGCCGGGCGAAGTCGTCGAACGAACCCAGTTCGGGATGGAGCGCGTCGTGACCGCCGTCCTTCGAGCCGATCGCATAGGGGCTGCCGGGATCCTCCTGAGCCGGCGTCAGGGAATTGTTCTTGCCCTTCTTGTTGGTCGAACCGATCGGATGGATCGGCGGGAAATAGAGGACGTCGAAGCCCATTTTTTGAATGTCGGGCAGGCGCGCGATGACGTCGTCGAAGGTGCCGTGCCGGTTCACGTCGCCCGACTGCGAACGCGGAAAGATCTCGTACCAGGCCGAAAACGCCGCGCGCTCGCGGTCGACCCAGACGGGCACGTTGCCGGGATAGCGCGACAGGTTCGTCCGCACGCCGCCCGCATGCAGCAGGGAGACCGCTTCGTCCGACTGCATCAGCGCATACTGACCGTCCGCGTCGCCCTTTTCGGCCAGCTTTTCGAGCCTTTCGCCCAGCTTTGCGAGGCCGCGCTGGTCCGCCTTGGAGCCGCGGCCGGAACCGGCCGCTTTCGTGACCAGTTCGCGCGCCTCGATCAGCTCCAGATCGGTGAGCTTGCCGGCATCGCGCTTCTTCTTCGCTTCGTCGCGCCACGTCGCGTAGAGATCGCGCCAGGCGATGATCGAATAGCGATAGGGCCCCGGCCGATCGAAGGTGACCGTGGCCGCCCAGCGGTCGTTCTCGACGAATTCGAAGCTCGTCTCGGACCATTTCGACGGATCGACGTCGGCCGGGCCGTAGATCAGCGCCGCGTCGATCTCGTCGTGGCCGTCGCAGAAGATGTCGGCCTCGACCGTCAGCGGCTCGCCGACGACGCGCTTGACGGCGAAGCGCCCGCCGTCGATCTCGGGCTCGACACCCTCGATGGCGACGCGGTTCTCGGCAAGGGCGAGAAGCAGCGCCTCGCTTTCGGGACTCTTCGCCTTGACGGCTTTCTTCGACTTTTTCGGCTGCAGATCGGCGTCGGCCATGCACGAACCTTCTTCGAAAGGTTTCGGGGTCGGATGAAGACCGCCATATGCGTCATGGCAGTCGCTGAGCACTTGGTTAAGGGATAGGCGGGCTGGGTCGCATGTCCAGTCGCAACGCCCGAAGGCCCGGGAAGTTCAGGGCGAGGCACGCAAAAAAGATCGGTCGTTGCATCCATCAAGACCATTGACCGACGAGGCGACGAGACAGAAGATTACATCTTCTGATGGGTCGGAGTTAGGGGATGGCCAAAGGTCGGCGGCACAGCGACAGAGGCGGTGCGGCCGACGAGCGCACAATCGGGAAGCACCCTTCCGGTACCGGCGAAGGCCCACTTTCGCCTGCCAATCAAAGACGCATCGCGCGTGCCATCGCCGAGCAGGATCGCGAGAGCGGGCGGGTCCCTCCCGATCCTCGTCCGCCGAAGGATCGCAAATAAATGAGATCCGTGCCTATATGAGCGTCATGAGCGACCTATCAGCCATCGAGAAGACGCGAATGCGTGCCATGCGCAATGGCGTTTATCACTCAATGCGGCGGCAGTTCTTCGAGCGCTGCGAGCGCGTGGCCAATCTGGCCGTGCTCCTGCTCGGGGCGGCGAGCGTTGCTCAGGTCGCAGCCAAGACCTTCGGCGCCGACAGTTCCGGTCTGGTATTCGGATTTCTTGTGGCTGTCGTCGGTGGGTTGCAGCTGGTCTTCAACTTTGGTGGCCGTGCCCGGGACCACGCGATGTTCCAAGCCCGCTTCTACGGGCTGATGGCGCGCGCCGAGCGGCCCGGCGAGGATCCGGATCGGACGGCTGCGGAGATCGAGAGCGAGATGGCGACGTTCTACGGTGAGGAGCCGCCCACCTATCATGTCGTCAATGCGCTCGCCTACAATGCCGTTCAGGACAGTTTCGGTCGCCCCGACAAACGCGCGCTTTTCAAGATCGGCTTCAAAGAGAACCTGTTCAAGAACGTCCTGCACTACTCGCCGAACGACCTGAAAACCTATGGCGAGATCGAGGCCGACAAGCGGCACGACGGGGGCAAGCTCGCATCCGTCTGAACGCTACTGCGCGCTTTCGCCGGCCTGGGCGCTTTTCGGCAACGGCGTCTGGTCGAGCTTCGGCGCCAGCGGCCGGTGGCCGGCCTGATAGCGGTCGTAGATCCTCCGGCCCGCGGCGTAGGTCGCCACGGTCGTTCGCTCGTCGCCGAGGATCATCAGGGCGAAGAGTTCCTCGGCCAGCGTCTCGACCCGCTCCATGCGCCGCCTCAGCGGCGCCGTCGCCCGGCTGTCGAGAACGACGAGATCGGCTTCGAGGCCCGGCGCCAGACGACCGACCTTGTCCTCGATCCCGACGGCTTCGGCATTGCCGGCAGTCAGCATGCGGAAGGCCTCGAAGGCCGGCCATTTCTGCCCGTTCAGCGCCAACACCTTGTAGCCCTCGGCCGCAGTGGTCAGCATCGAGTAGGACGTGCCGCCGCCGATGTCGGTGGCAATTCCCGTCTTCAGGCCCAGCGCGCGGGAGGCGGCGAGGTCGTAGAGCCCGGAGCCGAGAAACAGATTCGACGTCGGACAGAAGATCGCCGAGGCGCCCTTTTCGGCGAGCGCCCGACGCTCGCGCTCCGACAGATGGATGCAGTGGCCGAACAGCGCGCGCGGTCGCACGAGGCCGTAGCGCTCGTAGACGTCGGTATAGTCCTTCGACCAGGGAAAGGCTTCGGCGACATAGGCGATCTCGGCGTCGTTCTCCGACAGATGCGTCTGGATCGGCAGCTCGGGATGTTCGGCGGCGAGCGCGGCGGCGGCCGCCAGTTGCGCCTCGCTGGAGGTGGGAGCGAAGCGCGGGGTGATCGCGACTTCCAGCCGCCCTCGCCCGTGCCAGGCCGCGATCAGTTCCTTCGTCTGTTCGTAGCCGAGTTCGGCCGTATCCAGCAGCCCCTCCGGCGCGTTCCGATCCATCATCACCTTGCCGGCGATCATGCGGAGGTTCCGCCGCTCGGCCTCGCGGAAGAACGCCTCGGCGCTCACCGGGTGGGTGGTGCAATAGACCGCGGCCGTGGTCGTGCCGTTCGCCGCGAGCGTATCGAAGAGGAAACGCGCCGCTTCCCCCGCGACGGCGCTGTCGCCGTAGCGGAGCTCTTCGGGGAAGGTGTATTTCGCCAGCCACTCCATCAGCTCGGTGCCGTAGGAGGCGACGACCTGCGTCTGCGGCAGGTGCAGATGCGGGTCGATGAAGCCCGGCAAGACGAGATGCGGCCGGTGGTCGACGAGCGGCGTGCCCGGATCGAGCCGGCGGACGATCACGGGACCTTCGCCGACCTCGACGATGACCCCGTCCCTGACTACGACGATGCCGTCCTCGATGAAGCGGACGGCTTCCGCCTCCCCTGCGACGGCGGGATCGGCGTCGAAGGAGAGGAGTCGTCCGCGAATCGCGATCGTGCCGGCTTTTGCTGTCATCGGGGCGAAGATAGCGCCGTCCGCCGCGTTCTCACAGCCCCCGGCCCAGCCCCGGCGCCTTGCCGTCGGCGAGCCAGCGGGCCAGCACGTCCCGCTCGGCCGGTTCGAGGCCGGAGACGTTGCCGGGCGGCATGGCGTGGCTGCGCACCGCCTGTCGCTCGATCAGCGCGGCGTAGTGAACGACGTCGTCCGAGGTTTCGAGCGCGATGTTCTTCGGCGGATGGATCATGCCCGGCCAGAGCGGCTCCCGCGCGTGGCACATCGAGCAGCGCGACAGGACGATCGCTTCCGCCGCCTCGAAATGCGGCGAATTGGCGAGGGCGACCTGCGGATCGCCCCGCCATTCGCGCTGCGCGGTCTCGGCCTCCGCCGCCTCTCGCCAGCCCGGCGCGCCGGACAGGGTGATGACGACGACGAAGAGGATGCCTGCGACCGGCCAGCACCACCACAGCTTCTCGCCGGTCGCGTGCATGGTGTTGAAGAAGTGCCGGACGATCGCACCGATCAGAAGCACCAGCCCGGCGATCACCCAGTTCCACTCGGTCGCGAAGGCCAGCGGATAATGGTTGGAGAGCATCAGGAAGATGACCGGCAGGGTCAGGTAGTTGTTGTGCAGCGAGCGCTGCTTGGCCGCCTTGCCGAGTGACGGATCGGGGCTCTTGCCGGCCTTCAGGTCCGCAACGACGATCTTCTGGTTCGGAATGATCAGAAGGAAGACGTTCGCCGTCATGATGGTCGCGATCAGCGCCCCGGTGTGGAGCATCGCGCCACGGCCGGAAAAAACCTGCGAGAACAGGAAGCTGGAGACGACGACATAGACGAAGAGCACGGCGAGCAGCGCCGTGTCGTTGTTCTTCAGCGGCGACTTGCAGAGGGCGTCGTAGACGACCCAGCCGAGCGCCAGACCGGCGATGCCGATGAGGCTGGCGCCCCAGACCGGCAGGTCGGCGACTTCCGGGTCGATCAGGAAGAGATCGGCCTGGACGTAATAGAGCAGGAACAGCAGCGCCGCGCCGGACAGCCAGGTGGAATAGCTCTCCCATTTGAACCAGGTCAGCTCGTCCGGCATCGCGTCCGGCGCGACGGTGTATTTCTGCATGTTGTAGAAGCCGCCGCCATGCACCTGCCACGCTTCCCCCGAAACGCCCTCCGGCAGCTCCCGCCGACGCCTCAGGCCGAGGTCGAGGGCGATGAAATAGAAGGACGAGCCGATCCAGGCCATGGCGGTGATCACATGGATCCACCGCACCGCGAACTGCAGCCATTCGGAAAGGTATGTCCACATGCGGGCTCGGATTCCTTGGAATGAAGAGACTATAGAAGGCTTGCGTCGGCGGGGCCGCCCTCGCTTTCCGAGGCAAGAAGCGCCGCGTCTCGGGGACCCCCCCTCTGTCCTGCCGGACATCTCCCCCTCAAGGGGGGAGATCGACCCTGCATGGACGCCGCGGCTCGCTTTCGACGTCGAAGCCGACACCGGCACATGAGAAGGCGAAACGGACGAAGTTGCCGTTCTCCCCCCGTGTGGGGGAGATGTCCGGCAGGACAGAGGGGGCGCCTTGGCACGAACGGTGCAAAGACAGATCCCCCACCCCTACCCGGCTCTTCGAGGTCCAACCAGCCTTTCGACCGGCTGAACCTCCGGAGCCGCCGGGCCGCCGGGCTTCTTACGCCTCAGCTCTGCACGCCCTCGACGTACCAGTCCATCTTCAGAAGGTCGGCATCCGGGATCTTCTCGCCGTCGGCCACCTTCTCTTCGCCCGCCTGGTTCTTGATCGGGCCGGTGAAGACGTCGTACGCGCCGGCCTTGGTGCGGTCGACCATCTCCTGGGCGGCCTTCTTCACGTCCTCGGGCATCGCGTCGTTGAACGGCGCCATTTCGAGGATGTCCTCCTCCATGCCCCACCAGATGTCGCGCGGCTTCCACTCGCCGGCGAGCATCTTCTCGACCTCGTCGACGTAGTACGGGCCCCAGTGGTCGACGATCGCCGTCATGTGGGCCTTGGGCGCGAAGCTCGACATGTCCCAGGCCTGGCCGAAGGCGATGACGCCGGCCTCTTCGGCCGCCTGCAGCGGCGCCGGGGAATCGGTGTGCTGGCTGATCACGTCGACGCCCTGGGACAGCAGCGCCTTGGCGGCGTCGGCCTCCTTCGCCGGGTCGTACCAGGAGTTCACCCAGACCACCTTGGTGACGAAGTCGGGGTTCTTCGCCCTTGCCGCGAGGGTGAAGGCATTGATGCCCATGACGACTTCGGGGATCGGGAAGGAGGCGATGTAGCCGCCCTGGCCGGCCTTCGACATCATGCCGGCGATGGTGCCGAGCACGGCGCGGCCCTGATAGAAGCGCGAATTGTACGCGCCCATGTTGCCGGCCGTCTTGTAGCCGGTGGCATGGTCGAAGGCGACGTCGGGAAACTGCTTGGCGACCTTCAGCGTCGGGTTCATGAAGCCGAAGGAGGTGGTGAAGACGATGTCGTTGCCGCCCTGCGCCAGCTGGCGGATGACGCGCTCGGCATCGGGGCCCTCGGCGACGTTCTCGACGAAGCTCGTCTCCACCTTGTCGCCGAGCTTCTCCTCCAGGAACTTGCGGCCCTGGTCGTGAGCGAAGGAATAGCCGTAGTCGCCGACCGGGCCGACATAAACGAAGGCGGCCTTCACCTTGTCCTTCTTTTCGCCGATCGCGGCGCGGGCCGGCAGCCCGACGAAAGACGTGGCGCCGAGCGCTGCGGCACCGGCGAGAAGGCGGCGGCGGTTGGTTTCGAACATCGAGGTCTCCTTGATCGTGAATGGCGAAGGGTCGGTCAGGCGGCAGCCCGGAAGGGCTTGCCAAGGCAGGCCGGCGCGGCCGTGCCGCCGCGCCTGGCGGCGGAAATGATGGCGAGGACGGCGATGGTGGCGATGTAGGGAAGCGCCGCGAGGACTTCGGGCGCGACCATGTTGAAGCCGGCGGCCTTGGCCTGCAGCTCCATGGTCATGACGAGACCGAAGAGATAGGCGCCGGCGAGCATGCGGCCCGGCCTCCACGAGGCGAAGACGACGAGAGCGATGGCGATCCAGCCGCGTCCCGCCGTCAGTCGCTCGGCCCACATCGGCGTCAGCACCAGAGAGTAATAGGAGCCGGCGAGCCCGGCCATCGCCCCGCCGAAGAGGACGGCGAGATAGCGGACCTTGAGCACCGGATAGCCGATGGCATGGGCGGCGCTGTCGGATTCGCCGACCGCCCTGAGGATCAGCCCGGCCCGGGCCCGGTTGAGGAACCACCAGACGGCGAGGGTGAGGAGAAGGCCGAGATAGACCAGCGGCGAATGGCCGAAGACGAGGCGCAGCAGCGGCGACGAGGTCAGGAAATCCGGGAAGATCGGGCCGAGCGTCGGCGTGGTGATGCCGACGAAGGGCGCGCCGATCAGCGCCGAGACGCCGGTGCCGAAGATGGTGAGCGCGAGCCCCGTCGCCACCTGATTGGCCATCAGGGTGAGGACCAGGACGGCGAAGATCGCCGCGGCGAGCGCCGCGGCTCCCATCGCCGCCAACGCGCCGAGAACCGGCAGGCCGGTAGAGGTGGCGACGGCAAAGCCGGTGACGGCGCCGATCAGCATCATGCCCTCGACACCGAGATTGAGGACGCCGGATTTTTCGACGACGAGTTCGCCGAGGCCGGCGATCAAGAGCGGCGTCGCCGCGCCGGCGATGGTCATCAGGATCGCGACGAGAAGGTCGAGGCTCATGCCGCCACCGCCTTTCCCTTGCCCGACGGCGCCGCTTCCCCCTCGCTCTTGCCGGCCGGCACGCCGGCGGGCGCCGCACGGCCCGAAACGAGGCGGTAGCGCACGAGGATGTCGGTCGCCAGCAGGAAGAACAGCATCATCGCCTGGAAGACGCCCGTCGCCGCCGCCGGCAGTCCGATCGTCGTCTGGGCGCTCTCGCCGCCGACATAGGTCAGCGCCAGCACCATCGCGGCGAGAAGGATGCCGAGCGGGTTCAGCCGGCCGAGAAAGGCGACGATGATCGCCGTATAGCCGTAGCCGGTCGGAAACTGCGGCACCATCTGGCCGAACGGGCCGGCCGCCTCCAGAATGCCGGCGAAGCCGGCAAGGCCGCCGCCCGCCATCAGCGCGATCCACACCGTCGAGGCGGCGCCGAAGCCGCCGAACGCCGCGGCTTTGGGGGCGAGACCGACCACCTTCATCTGGAAGCCCGTGACGGTCCGCGCCATGACCGCGAAGGCGGTGAGCGCCACGGCGGCGGCCAGCGGGACGCCGAGATGGATCAGGGTTCCCGGCACGACCATCGGCAGGGTCTGATCGGCGGAGAACATCGCCGTCTGGGGAAAGTTGAAGCCTTCCGGGTCCATCCACGGGCCGCGCATGAGAAAATAGAGCAGCTGGATGGCGACGTAGTTCAGCATCAGGCTCGACAGGATCTCGTTGACCCCGAGCGTCGTCCTGAGCAAGGCCGGAATCGCGGCCCAGGCCATACCGCCGAGTATTCCGAAAACGAGCATCAGCGGCAGGATCCACGGGCCGGCCATGTCGAGGGTCGCCAAGGCGATGCCCGTGCCGGCAAGACCACCGAGAATGTACTGGCCCTCGGCGCCGATGTTCCAGACGTTCGCCCGAAAGCCGATGGCAAGGCCGATCGCGATGATCGCCAGCGGTGCCGCCTTCACCAGGAGATCCTGCCAGCGATAGGGATTGAACAGCGGCCTGACGAAGATTTCGAGGATCGCGCCGAACCCGTCATGACCGAGCAGCGTGAAGAGCACCGCGCCGACCAGAAGCGTCAGCGCGACGGCGATCACCGGGGCGGCCAGCATCATCATGCGGCTTTCCTGCCGCCGCGGCTCCAGACGAAGGAGGGTCACAGGGCGGGCTCCGGATGTCTCGCGCGGCCGGCGGGCGCCGTTCCATCCTCGGGTTCGGCGCCCCGCCCGGATCCATGAATGCCGCCCATCAAAAGCCCGACGCGCTCGATCGAGATTCCCTTGACGTCCATCGGCTCCGAGAGGCGCCCCTCGTTGATCACGGCGAGCCTGTCGCAGAGCTCCAGAAGCTCGTCGAGATCCTGGCTGACGACGAGGACGGCCGCGCCCTCGGCGGCAAGATCGATCATCGCCTGGCGGATGAAGGAGGCGGCGCCCGCATCGACGCCCCAGGTGGGCTGGGAGACGACCAGAACCGCCGGATTCTGCATGATCTCCCGCCCCATGACGAATTTCTGCAGATTGCCGCCGGACAGACTTCCGGCGGAAGCACCCGGCCCCGTCGCCTTGACGGAAAAGGCGTCGATGACCTTTGCAGCAAAGTCCCGCGCCTTCTTCGCCTTGATGACGCCGCCGGAGGCGAGGCCCATGCGGCTGCGGGCCGAAAGCAGGGCGTTGTCGGCGAGCGACATGCCCGGCACGGCAGCATGGCCGTTGCGCTCTTCCGGCGAGGAGGCGAGCCCGGCCCGCCGCCGCCCGCCGACCGAAAGGCGGGCCAACTCGGTGCCGTCGAGGCGGATCGAACCCGAGACGTTCTTCCGCTCCTCGCCGGAAAGCACGGCCAGAAGCTCGTTCTGGCCGTTGCCGGCGACGCCGGCGATGCCGAAGATCTCCCCCGAGCGGACGGAGAAGGAAACCTTCTTCAGGCTCGTGCCGAAGGGCGGCTCGCCCGGCGCCGAGAGTGCGGCGACGACGAAACGGTCCTCGCCATGGACGCAGCCCGCCTTGTCGGAGAGGTCCTTGAGGCTGCCGCCGATCATCAGTTCGGCCATGGAGCGCGCCGATTCCTCGCGCGGATCGCACGTCCCGACCACCTTGCCGCCGCGCAGGACCGTGGCGGATTCGCAGAGCGCTTTGATCTCGTGCAGCTTGTGGGAGATGTAGAGGATCGAGCACCCCTCGGAGGCGAGGCGCCGCAGCGTTTCGAACAGTTGCTCCACCTCCTGGGGCGTCAGCACCGAGGTCGGCTCGTCCATGATCAGGAGCTTCGGCTGCTGCAACAGCGCGCGGACGATTTCGATGCGCTGGCGCTCGCCGACGGACAGCGTATGGACGTGGCGGTGGGGATCGAGGGACAGGCCGTAGGAATCCAGCACCTCGCGGACCCGCGCCTCGAGTTCGCGCCGCGGCGGCGGCTCGTCCATGCCGAGCGCGATGTTCTCGAGCACGGTCATCGCCTCGAACAGCGAGAAATGCTGGAACACCATGCCGATGCCGAGGGCCCGGGCCTCGCGCGGCGAGCCGATGTGAACGCGCTCGCCGTCGAAGGCGATTTCGCCCTCGTCCGCCTGCTGGACGCCGTAGATGATCTTGACGAGGGTGGACTTGCCGGCGCCGTTTTCGCCGAGCAGCGCGTGGATCGCCCCGGCCGGCACGGCGAAGGACACGTGATCGTTCGCGACGACGCCGGGAAAGCGCTTGGATATGCCCTTCAGCTCCAAACGTGGCGCCCTCGCCTCTACCGCCATGAATTCCTGCCTCACCTCACCCTTTCGACCGCCGGACTATGGCATCCGAGGGCGCCCCCTGCCAAGCTTCACGGCAGCGATTATTCCTGATGTTTTAACAGGCACGTGGCGATCTCCGCCGCCGTCAGCGCCGCGATGACTTCGGGGCGCTTGTCGCGCAGCGCCGAGCCGCCGATCGGCAGCGTCAGCCGCGCGGCTTCGGCCTCGCGTCCTTCCCCGGCCAGATGGCGCCGGAAGCGCTCGCGCTTGGTGGCAGAGCCGATCATCCCGACATAGGCGGCGTCGCTGCGGGCGAGCGCCGCGGCGGCGATCAGGAAGTCGAGGGAATGGTCGTGGGTCATGACCACGTAGCCGGCGCCGGCGGGCGCCTCCTCGACTGCGGTTTCGGGCATGGCGGCTGCGACGGTCCGCACGGCCCCCGTCAGGTCCGTAAGCGTCTCGGGCCGCGAATCGACGAGGGACACGGCCAAGGGCAGCGGCGCGAGGGCCTTTGCCAGAGCCCGGCCGGTATGGCCGGCGCCGAATATGATGACGGCGGGCAGCGCATCCCGCGCGCGCTCAACCTGTTTCGCAAGCTCTTCGAGCAGGGCGGCATCGAGCCGGCGAAACGACAGGTGCACCCTGCCGCCGCAGCACTGGCCGATCTCCGGGCCGAGCGGGACGTCGCACGCGCCTTTGGCCTCGCCCGCCGCAATCATCCGGCGCGCCGTGTCGATCGCCCCGAATTCCAGCCGCCCGCCGCCGATCGTGCCGGTGACGTCGTCGGCCGTCACCAGCATGCGCGCCCCCGCCTCGCGCGGCGTCGAGCCGAGGGCGGTCTCGACGGTGACGAGGATGGCGGGGGCGGAGCGCTGGAGGGCTGCGCGCGCGGTATCATGGAGCACGGTCAATGACACATCTCAACCGCTTTGCGCCGCACGCGCGATCGCTTCCCCCACCCATTCGTTGAGACTTTTTTGTTCGGCCTTTGCTGCGGTCACGGCTGCAGCGTGAAGCGTGGCCTCGATGCGCACATTGAACTTGCCGGAGAAGTTGCGGAACGGCTCGATGCCGTTTTCGGCGCAGGTCTCCAGATAGGCCCGGAGCGACGTCCGCCCCTCCTTCTCGAGGCCCTCCACGCTCGTCGCGTAAAAATCGGCCCCGCCGCTCAGACTGACGAATTCACCCCGAAACATGCCGATTTCGGGATCGAACGTCACGACCGCCTTCTGCCCTTCGATTTCCATCACATTGTTCATGATGGTCTTACTCCGTTGGATTCGAGCCATCTTCGGATACTCGTGACGGCGCCTTTGTCCGTCTCCGGGCTCGGATGAGGTCGATGAAAGACCCGGACCTCACCGAACAGGACGATACAAACCCGCGAGCCCGCCCGCTCTTCCACATGCGCACCGAGTTCGACGAACAATGCTTCGATGGCGTCCCAACGGATGGTACCGCTCACCGGTCGGGCGAATATTGCGTCAAGGGTGCGTTGGTGCCGGCGCCTCATGTATCATGGTACCACGATATAGTACCGATACAACCGACGTCATAGATCGGCCGTCGTTCGTGATGGGCTAAAAGAACCTCCTCAAAGCCCACCCCGAACCGCTTCCACCGCCCACAGCACCCGTTCCGGCGTCGCCGGCGCGTCGAGCCGGGGAAACGTCTTTCCGTCGCCCGCAGCAATCACCGCGTCGGTCAGCGCCGAGAAGACCGAGATCGCCAGCATGAAGGGCGGCTCGCCGACGGCCTTGGAGCGATAGACGGTCTCGGAGCGGTTCTCGCCCTTCTCCCAGATGGCGATCCTGAGATCGTCCGGCCGGTCGTTGGCGGTCGGAATCTTGTAGGTGGAGGGCGCGTGGGTCATCAGCCGGCCCTTGTCGTTCCACCAGAGTTCCTCGCTCGTCAGCCAGCCCATGCCCTGGATGAAGCCGCCCTCGATCTGGCCCATGTCGATCGCCGGATTGAGCGACTTGCCGACGTCGTGGAGGATGTCGGCGCGCAGGAGCCTGTATTCCCCCGTCAGCGTGTCGATCACCACTTCGGAACAGGCGGCGCCATAGGCGAAATAGTAGAACGGCCGGCCGCTGGCGGCCTCCCGGTCGTAGTCGATCTCGGGCGTCGCGTAGAAGCCCGTCGAAGACAGCGAGATCCGCGCCAGATAGGCCTCGCCGACGAGATCCGAAAAGCGCTTCTCGACGTTGCCGATCAGCACCCGGTTCGGCAGGAACACCACCTGGTCGCGCGGCACGTGATAGCGCTCCGCGGCGAAGGCGATCAGCCGGTCCTTGATCGTGCGGGCGGCATTGAGCGCCGCCATGCCGTTGAGGTCGGAGCCGGAGGAGGCCGCCGTCGCCGAGGTGTTGGGCACCTTGGCGGTGGTCGTCGCGGTGATCTTCACCTTGTCGAGGTCGAGCTGGAATTCCTCGGCGACGACCTGCGCCACCTTGACGAAGAGCCCCTGCCCCATCTCGGTGCCGCCGTGATTGAGATGCACCGAACCGTCCTTGTAGACATGGACGAGGGCGCCGGCCTGGTTGAGATGGGTGGTGGTGAAGGAAATGCCGAACTTCACCGGCGTCAGGGCGAGGCCCTTTTTCAAGACCGGGTTCCTGGCATTGAACGCTTTCACGGCCTCCCGGCGACGCCGGTAGTCGGAAGAGGCTTCCAGCTCCTCGACGATCTCGGCGACGACGCAGTCGGTGACGGGCATGTGGTAGGGCGTCACCGCCGGCTCGTCGCCGACCGCCGGATAGAAGTTGCGCTTCCGGACGTCGAGGGGGTCGAGCCCGGTGAGAAACGCGATCTCGTCCATCGCCCGCTCGATGCCGACCATGCCCTGCGGGCCGCCGAAACCACGAAACGCGGTGTTGGAAACCGTGTGGGTCTTCAGCCGGCGCGAATGGATGCGCGCGGCCTTGAGATCGTAGGCGTTGTCGGCGTGAAACATCGCCCGATCGGCAATGGCGGCGGAAAGGTCCCGCGAATAGCCGCAACGCACGACCTGTTCCATGTCGGCAGCGAGGATCGTGCCGTCTTCGGCAAAACCGAGGTCGTAGTCGATCCGCAGCTCGTGGCGCTTGCCGGTCATCTCCATGTCGTCGTCGCGGTCGAGCCGGCATTTCGCCGGCCGCCCGGTCTTGACCGCCACGAGCGCGGCGACGGCGGCGAACAGCGCCGGCTGGCTCTCCTTGCCGCCGAAGCCGCCGCCCATGCGCCTGAGCTCGACCGTCACCGCATGGTCCGGCACGCCGAGCATCTTGGCGACGTTGTGCTGGACCTCGGACGGATGCTGGGTGGAGGAGCGCACGAAAACGTCGCCGTCCTCCATCGGCACCGCCGTGGCGATCTGGCCTTCGAGGTAGAAATGGTCCTGTCCGCCGATCTCGATCCGGCCCTTCGCCCGCATCGGCGCCGCATCCAGTGCCGACGCAGGATCCCCCCGCCGCATCTCGTAAGCCGGCAAAAGATCTGCGCCGGCTGCGTCGGATTGCGCGATGGCCTGGTCGATCGAGATCGCCGCCGGCAGATCCTCGTATTCGGCCTCGGCAAGCTTCGCCGCCGCCCGTGCCTGCGCCTCGGTCTCGGCCGCGACGGCAAAGAGCGGCTGGCCGACATATTGGACGACCGCGCCGTCTCCCGCCATCGGGGGGAAGATCGGATCGTC
This sequence comes from Jiella avicenniae, assembly GCF_021390325.1. Taxonomy (GTDB): domain Bacteria; phylum Pseudomonadota; class Alphaproteobacteria; order Rhizobiales; family Rhizobiaceae; genus Jiella; species Jiella avicenniae. Next base: position 157,550 of record NZ_JAJUWU010000014.1, read on the forward strand.
GCCGAAGACCGGCGAATAGTCGTTCTGGCCGGGAATGTCTTCGGCCGTCAGCACGGCGACGACGCCGGGCGCGGCGCGCACGGCCGAAACGTCGAGCCGGGTGATGCGCGCATGGGCCCGGGGCGACATGGCGATGAACACCTGCAGCGTGCCCGGCAGTTCCGGCTCGTCGTCGGCATAACGGGCCGCGCCCGTCACGTGCTTCAGGCCGCTGTCGTGGGCGGTGGGCGTCGCAACGCCGCCCCTGATCCGCGCCTCATGGGTCGGCGGGCGCTCGTTCAGGGCTGCCATGCCCGGCTCGCCGGCGCCGGAACGGTCCTGGATGCGGGTCTCGTCCATCACGCCGCCCCGCCGATCGTCTCGAGATCGAGCGCATCCGGACCGATGACGGCGATGCGCCCGGAAACCGCACCGGCCTGTTCGAGCTGGAACCGCTTCAACAGGTTCTGCGCCGTCCTCAGCCGGTAGCCGCTCGTCGCCCGCATGTCGGTGAGCGGCGAAAAATCCTGCGCCATCGCGGCCATGGCCTCCGCCACCGCCGCCGCGTCGAAGGGCCGGCCGAGGAGCGCCGCCTCCGCCGCCTTCGCCCGCTTCGGCGTGCCGGCCATGCCGCCGAAGGCGAGCCGCGCCTCGCTGACGAGGTCGCCGTCGAAGGTCAGGCAAAAGGCCGCCATCACCGCCGAGATGTCGCTGTCGAAGCGTTTCGAGATCTTGTGGGCGAAGAAACGCTGGTTCTCGGCGAGGCGCGGCACCTCCAGAGCGGCGACGAACTCGCCCTTGGCCCGGTCCTGCTTGCCGTAGTCGATGAAGAAACCCTCCAGCGGCAGGAGGCGCAGGTCGTCGCCCTTCCGCAGGAACAGTCGCGCGCCGAGCGCGATCAGGCAGGGCGGCAGGTCGCCGATCGGCGAGCCGTTGGCGATGTTGCCGCCGACCGTCCCGGCATTGCGGATCTGGTAGCCGGCAAAGCGGCGCAGCATTTCGGAGAGGTCCGGATGGACGGAGCCGAGCACGTCCCGCGCCGCGCGGTGGGTGACGGATGCGCCGATATAGATCTTGTCCTGCCGCTCCTCGATCATCATCAGGTCGCGGACCTTCGAGACGTCGATCAGGAGCGGCAGGTCGCGATACTGCTTCGTGACCCACAGCCCGACGTCGGTGGCGCCGGCGACGAGGATCGCCTCGGGATGGGCGGCATAGGTGTCGGCGAGATCGTCGACGTCGGTCGGCGCGAACCAGCGATGCCCGCCGAACTCATAGGCGAAGACCCCCTCGCCTTCTATTTCGGCAAGGCGCATGGACAGCGCGGCATCGGCCGCCCCCGTGTCCGGCACGGGCTCGCCGGCGAGCTCCAGCCCCGCTTCGACGATCGGGCCGTAGCCGGTGCAGCGGCAGAGGTTTCCGGAGATCACGTCCTTGACCGACTGGCGATCGGTGAGCGCGCCGGTCAGCCAGGCGGAATGGAGCTGCATGACGAAACCCGGCGTGCAGAAGCCGCACTGGCTGGCGTGGTTTTCGACCATCGCCACCTGCAGCGGCGTCGGCCCGTCGCGGCCGAGATGCTCGATGGTCTCGACCGAGCGGCCGTTCATGGCCGGGAGAAACTGGATGCAGGCATTGACGGAGCGGCGCGACAGGCCCGCCTCGCCGTCCGGCTCGGCCAGAAGCACGGTGCAGGCGCCGCAATCGCCCTCGGCGCAGCCTTCCTTGGTGCCGGTCAGGCGCTCCGTCTGCCGCAGGTAGTCGAGGAGGGTCGTGGTCGGCGACACGCCGGACACCTCCCGCGTCTCGCCGTTGAGAACGAAGCGGATCGGTCGGCTCGCCGGGGTCGCCGCCGGTGTCGTCGCCTGCGTCATCAGCTGCCCCTGTAGGTCGAATAGGCGTAAGGGGAAACGAGCAGCGGCACGTGATAATGCGCCCTCTCGGAAATGCCGAAGCGGATCGGCACGACGTCGAGAAACGCCGGCTCCGGCAGATCGACTCCGAGGCTGCGGAAATAGTCGGCGACGAAGAAGGTCAGCGCATAGTCTCCGGCCTGCATCTCGTCACCCGCCAGCAGCGGCGTATCGACCCGCCCGTCGGCGTTGGTGGTCACCGCCTTCAGCGGCTGCATCCCGCCATCGGCCATGCGCGCGAGCTCGATCCGGATGCCGGCGGCGGGCCGGCCATGCATCGTATCGAGGACATGTGTCGTGAGCCGCGCCGCATCCGGCATGAAGGCACCTTTGGAAATTTGACCATACGGTCAAGCAATGTGCACTGCGATGCGAGCCGTGTGCAAGAAAAGACTGGATCTTGCCCTCCGGACCCCACCGGCAGTATCCGGCCAATCCCCATCATCATGTGACGGAGCAACGACGGCGCGACGGACTCGTCTCGCGATCCCGGCCGTCCCGATTGCGCCTCGACGGCTGGACCGCAGAGAGGCTCGCCGCGATGTCAGTCCTGTTGCGGATCGCCCGGTGCCGGCGGATCGACGACATCCCGAAAACTGGCGATTGCAGCCGGAAGCGTCGTGGCAAGGCGGCGGGCCGCTTCGATCGAGGGACCGGCCAGGGCAGGTTCGAAATTGTCGTAGTCGTGGGTTGCTCTGTGTCTGAACCGGCGCGACTCGTCGACATCCCTGGCGACGTCGGCCGGCAGGATCGCCGGACGGACCCGACCCGGGATGGTCACCGGGCGTGCGACTCGTTTGACGAGATCGCGGTGCGACTGTTCGCCACCCGGCGCCTCCTCACCGAGGATTTCAAGAATGCGTTTGAAGGCCGCTTCCAGGGACGTGTGAGCCGACTGCATCGAATGCATCAGCGCCATCTTGGCCCGATATCCATCCAGCGTCTCTTCCTCGAAGCCGCCCCGGTCGAAGAGCGCGGCCGCCTTGCCGTAATGGCCGCAGGCCGCCGAGATGTCGTCGTCGACCTCGATCCAGCGCGTATCGGTCATGGAACGACCAGACCCTCCGCCCGAACCCGTTCGAGGAAGGGGGCCGTCATCGTGCGGGCGTCGTGAATGTCGGCCGGAATGCGATGGAAGGCGCAGGTTTCCTCGACGAAATTCCAGGCCTTTGCGGTCCGCTCGACCGGAAATTCCACGAGAATGTCGAGATCGCTGTCGAAGCGCATGGTCTTCCTGACATAGGAGCCGAAGACCGTGAACGTTCCCTCTCCGGCTCTCGCGAAGGCCGCGAGAGCTTCGACGACGGCATCGGCCGCACGCCGGCGGCGCGCCGCTTCGTTCGCCTTTCGCTCGGTGAGGGTCGTGACCTGCATGGCGATGAACCATTGTATCGATGCGATGGATTTGGCGCCCTTGGCGATTTTCCGCAAGTCGCAGCCTCACTTGCTCGACGGGCGAGACCTATTTCCGCCTCCCTCGCCGTTATTCCTGCCGCCGCGGCCGGATCAGACCTTCCTGCGCGACCGAGGCGATCAGCGTGCCGTCGAGGGCGTAGAGCGAGCCGCGGGTGAGGCCCCGGCCGCCGGAGGAGGACGGCGAATCCTGGGTGTAGAGCATCCAGTCGCAGACCCGCGCCGGGCGATGGAACCACATGGCATGGTCGAGGCTCGCCGCCTGCACCCGCTCGTCGAAGACCGACAGGCCATGGGCGAAGAGCGCCGTGTCGAGCAGCGTCATGTCGGAGAGATAGGCGAGGACGACGGCGTTCGTCACCGGGTCGTCGCCGATTTCGCCGCGGCAGCGAACCCAGATGTGCTGGTAGGGATCGAGCTTCTTGCCGGAAATGTAGTGGTCGAGCACCACGGGGCGGAACTCGATCGCCCGCGGCCGCTTCCAGTAGCGCTGCACGGCGCCGGGCGCGTTCTTCAGGATTTCTTCCAAGGCCTCGCCATGGGGCAGTTCGTCGGGCCTCGGGATGTCCGGCATGGTGATCTGGTGTTCGAAGCCCGCCTCGTCTCTCTGGAACGAGGCCGACAGCGAGAAGATCGCCGCGCCGTGCTGCATCGCGACCACCCGGCGCGTGGTGAAGGAGCCGCCGTCGCGGATCCGGTCGACGGTGTAGACGATCGGCACCTTGGGATCGCCGGGCCGCATGAAATAGGCGTGCAGCGAATGGCAGACCCGCTCGCTCGGTACCGTGCGGATCGCCGCGGACAGGGCCTGGGCGATGACCTGGCCGCCGAACACCCGCTGCCATCCGTAATCCGGGCTGGTGCCGCGAAACAGATCCTCCTCGAGTTTTTCGAGGTCGAGAACGGCCAGAAGCTGTTCAACCGGGTCGCTCATCCATAGATACTCCGCACGTTGCGCCGTTTTCCGTACAGCCTGGCTGGCCGGAGCGCAAAGACCTCTGCCGGAGTTTGAGACGATGAGCGACACCTCCCTTCCGACCCCCGCCGAGATGGTCGACGTCCTCGTCGCCGGCGCCGGCTATGTCGGCCTGACCACGGCCGTCGCGATCAAGCAGGCGGCGCCGCATCTTTCCGTCACCATCGTCGACGCCGCGCCAGAGGGCGTCTGGGAGAGAGACGGCCGCGCCTCGGCAATCGCCGCTGCCGCCGTCCGCATGCTCGGCCAGTTGCGGATCTGGCCTGAGATCGAAGACGAGGCCCAGCCGATCACCGAGATGATCGTCACCGATTCCAAAACCGGGGACGCCGTCCGGCCGGTCTTCCTCACCTTCGGCGGCGAAGCGCGGCCGGGCGAACCCTTCGCCCACATGATGCCGAACGTCGCCCTCAACGGGGCGCTCCGCCGGCGCGCCGGCGAACTCGGCATCGCCATTCGCCAGGGCGTGGCGGTCCGGGGCCTTTCCGACGCGATCGGCCATGTCGAGGTCCGGCTGTCGGACGGCGAGACGCTGGGCGCCCGGCTGCTCGTCGCCTGCGACGGCGTCAAGTCGGCGATCCGCGACATGGCTGGCATCCGCACCCTGCATTGGGACTACGGCCAGTCCGGCATCGTCGCGACCGTCGCCCACGAGCGCCCGCACGAAGGCCGGGCCGAGGAGCATTTCCTGCCCTCCGGCCCCTTCGCCATCCTGCCCTTGAAGGGCAATCGCTCCTCGCTGGTCTGGACCGAGCCGACCCGCGAGGCCGAGCGGCTCGTCGCCTCCGACGACATGGTCTTCGAACTCGAGCTCGAACAGCGTTTCGGCCACAAGCTCGGCGCCCTCACCGTCGAAGGGCCGAAGAAGGCCTTTCCGCTCGGCCTGACGCTGGCGCGGGACTTCGTGCGGCCGCGCATCGCGCTCGCCGGCGATGCCGCCCACGGCATCCACCCGATCGCCGGCCAGGGCCTCAATCTCGGCTTCAAGGACGCCGCGGCACTCGCCGAAACCGTCGTCGACGCCGAACGCCGCGGCCTCGACATCGGCGCCCTCGACGTGCTCGAGGGCTACCAGCGTTGGCGCCGCTTCGACACGCTGCAGATGGGCGTCACCACCGACGTGCTCAACCGCCTGTTCTCCAACGACATCGGCGTTCTGCGCATGGCCCGCTCCTTCGGCCTGTCGCTGGTCGACCGCGCCCCGGCGCTGAAGGACTTCTTCATCGGCCAGGCGGCGGGGCTGACCAAGGGCCCGTCACCGCGGTTGCTGAGGGGCGAGGCGATCTGAAAACTGCCATGGCAGATCAAGACGGCCCGGAACATCGACGCCGTCATGGTCCGCTGGCGAAAAGCCCGCGGACCGAAGGTGCATCCATCACATCTTCTTCGCCGCCTCGCAGCTACCGTTCTCGATCGACTGAAACGCCTGATCGCCCGGGATGGTGCGGATGATCTTGTAGTAGTCCCACTTCTCCTTGCTCTCGTCCGGCGTCTTCACCTGGGCGAGATACATGTCGTGGACCATCAGCCCGTCGGCGCGGACCTTGCCGTTGCGGGCGAAGGCGTCTTCGATGGGCATCGTCTTCAGTTGCGCGATGACCTTTTTCGCATCGTCGGTTCCGGCCGCTTCCACCGCCTTGAGATATTGCAGCGCCGAGGAATACATGCCGGCCTGCACCATCGAGGGTTTCGAGCCGGTCTTCTCCTCGAATTTGGCGCTCCATTCCCGCGCCTTGTCGTCGAAGTCCCAGTAGAAGCCCGTCGTCAGCGTCAGACCCTGGGCGGCGTCGAGGCCGAGGGCGTCGACGTCGGTGATGAAGAGGAGCAGCGAGGCGAGCTTCTGGCCGCTCTGGACGATGCCGAATTCCTGCGCCTGCTTGACCGAGTTCTGGGTGTCCGTCCCGGCATTGGCAAGGCCGATCACCTGGGCGCCCGAGCCCTGCGCCTGCAAGAGGAAGGACGAGAAGTCCGGCGTCGGGAACGGCGCGGCGACCTGGCCGACGACCTCCCCGCCATTGGCTTTGACGGCGTTGGCCGCGGTCTTTTCCAGATTGTGGCCGAAGGTGTAGTCGGCGGTGATGAAGTACCAGGACTTGTTGCCCTCCTTCACCATCGCCACCGCGGTCCCGTTGGCGAGGGCGTCGGTGTCGTAGGTCCAGTGCAGCCCGGTCTCGGGCGCGCAGTTCTCGTTGGTCAGCGCGTTGGAGGCGCCGCCGTTGTTGATGTAGGCGACGTTCTTCTCGGCCGTGATGCCCTGCAGCGCGATGCCGACGCCGGAATTCGCTCCGCCGAGGATCAGGTCGACATGGTCCTGGTCGGCCCATTGCCGGGCGATGCTGGTGCCGATGTCGGACTTGTTCTGGTGGTCGGCCGACAACAGCTCGATGGGCTTGCCGTCGATCTTTCCGCCCATCTCGTCGATCGCCATCTGGACGGCGGTGACCGAACCCTGCCCGTCCAGCGAGGAATAGGCGCCGGACATGTCGAGGATCATGCCGATCTTGACGGCGTCGTTGCTGATGCCGCCCCCGTCCTGCGCGCTCGCCGCGCCCGCCATCGCCGTGGCCGCGCTCGCCAAGAGAACCGTCTTCAGAAATGTCATGCTGTCTTCCTCCCGAGAAAACGTTTCCGGGCATTCCGGCGACGACCGGCCTGTCGCACTCCCATGCGAGGCCGTGGGGTTCGACGCGTCGCGCCCGATGCCCGGCATCATAGTGACCGGCTCCCGCCTCGAGGGCAAATCGACCGGCGGATGTTCTCTTGGCAGGGACCTTGCCGGATGGCCGCGAGAGCTCGCCAAGCCGCGCCCCGGCCGACGTTTAAAAATAAACGCGCCGCCCCGCCTTGCGCCGGACACAATCGCCGTCCATATTCAAGCCATCGATCTTGCTTGTATAATTTCGGTTCCGCGCCAGCCGCTTCGGCATCAGGTGCCTCAGGGCACCCCTTTCGGACAGAGGCGCACCGACTGATCTTCTCTTCAAAATCGAAAAGCCAAGGAATGGGCGCTCGGTCCACTCCACATCCCTATGTCGATACGAAGGAGATCGTCATGCCCGTCGGAACCGTCAAGTTCTTCAACACCCAAAAGGGCTTCGGCTTCATCGCTCCGGAAGGCGGCTCGCAGGACGTTTTCGTCCACGCCACCGCCGTCGAGCGGGCCGGCCTCGGCACCATCGTCGAGGGCCAGAAGCTGCAGTTCGAGGTGGTCACCGACCGCCGCACCGGCCGTTCCTCGGCCGACAATCTGCAGGCGGTCTAAGCCATTCACTCCTCGGCGCTGACCACGGATGTACTGGCAGCGCTCACGAGTGACGAAGGAAGGTCGGGTTCGCCCGGCCTTTTTTATTGCCTGCCGGCCGGCGCGCGCCGCTCCTGCGGCGCGTCGAGAGCCTGAAGAGCCAAGGCGCCGCGGCTGTTCGAAAGCTGCCTGACGCCCTATCTTCGTCGCTGCGGCCGGCTCACGAGAAAGCGAGACAATCATGAACGAGAAAGTCCTTGCACGGGCCGAGCGGGTGTTCGGCACGCCGGCGGACCGCCATGAGAAGGGGTCGGCCATGACCCTCATCCAGAAGGAATCGGACGCGACGCGCGAAAAGTCCGCGCGGCTGAAGGCCCTGCGGATGGCCCAGGCGGCGGAAGAAACTGCGGCTGCCGCCCCGGCCAAGCGCGAGCCCAAGAAGACGATGAAGCGCGGTCGCAGCTGACGGCGCTCCGCCCCGGCAGGCCGTGCCCTGCCCTGCCCTGCTGAAGTCGCATCCGGGCGGCGACGTCCGACGAGCGTTCGAAGACGAGCCTTTCCGCGACCGCCGAACGGTATCGCGCCCATCCCTCGACGTCGTCGCGACCGCTTCCGGCGCGACCGAGGGGCCGGCCAGAGAGACGGCAACCGGCCGCAGCGCATCTCGGTGCCTGACGCGCATCTCCGTCCTGCTCTCGCCAGCATCGCGCCGGGTATGCGCGGCCAAGCTGCCGACGCCCGCACGAATCTTCCCCGCAAGTCAGTTCGTCGGGAAATTTGTTTCCCTCAGCGATGCGACAAGGCAATCCCCGACGGTGATCGCGAAGCCGTTCCGGCCTATCTAGAACGTCACCAGACTGGCAGGGCCTTCGACCGCCGTGGCGATGAGCGCCGTCCGGGCATCCTTGCACGGGCGGCATGTCGGGCAACCATTGCGGCACCGCGCCAGCGGAACCGACACGAGACGGAGACGAGAGATGGCGAAGGACCACCGGGCGGGATCGAAGGTGCGCGGCGACAGGCTGCCGGCAATCCTGATGGCGAGCCATCTCCTCGAAGGGGACACGGTTTTCCTCTCCGACGGCGGCTGGACGCTGGATCCGACCGCCGCCAAGATCGCCCACGACGCCGAGACGGCCGCCGTGATGGAGGCCGAGGGCAAGGCGGCCGCCGCGGCGAACACCGTCATCGAGCCCTATCTCGTGCCGGTCGATCTCACCGACGATGGCCTGCCCGTCGCCCGGCACTTTCGCGACGCCATGCGCCAGAAGGGCCCCTCGATCCATCCCGACATGGGAAAGCAGGCCGAGTTCGCGCCACTCGACTGATACGACACTCACCGCCCGGTCGGCGAACCGGCCGCCGCGATGACGACAAAGGACGCTCGAATGTACCGCTACGACGAATTCGACGAACGCTTCGTGCGCGAACGCGTCGCCCAGTTCCGCGGCCAGGTGGAGCGCCGCCTCGACGGCTCCCTGTCCGAGGACGAATTCAAGCCGCTGCGCCTGAAGAACGGGCTCTATCTTCAGCTTCACGCCTACATGCTGCGCATCGCCGTGCCCTACGGCACGCTGAATTCGGCACAGCTTCGCCAGCTCGCCCACATCGCCGAGACCTACGACAAGGGCTACGGCCACTTCACCACGCGCCAGAACCTGCAGTTCAACTGGCCGAAGCTGAAGGATGTCCCGGACATTCTCGGCCTCCTCGCCGACGTCGAGATGCACTGCATCCAGACGAGCGGCAACTGCATCCGCAACGTGACGAGCGACCAGTTCGCCGGCGTCGCCAGGGACGAGGTCGAGGATCCGCGGCCGACGGCGGAGCTGATCCGTCAGTGGTCGAGTCTTCATCCCGAGTTCGTCTGGCTGCCGCGCAAGTTCAAGATTGCCGTCACCGGAGCCGAGCACGACCGCGCGGCGATCAAGGTCCACGACATCGGCCTCAAGCTGAAGCGCAACGAACAGGGCGCGGTGGGCTACGAGGTCATCGTCGGCGGCGGTCTCGGCCGCACCCCGATGATCGGCAAGCTCGTGCGCGAGTTCCTGCCGAAGGACGAGCTGCTCGCCTATCTCGAAGCGGTGATGCGGGTCTACAATTCCGAAGGCCGGCGCGACAACAAGTTCAAGGCCAGAGTCAAGATTCTCGTCCACGAGACCGGCGAGGAGGAGTTCCGCGCCCGGGTCGAGGAGGAATACGCCAAGCTCGACGGCCCGACGATCAACGCGCCGGACGAGGAAGTCGAGCGGATCGCCGCCTATTTCGCGCCGCCGGCCTACGACACCCTGCCGGAAGCCTCCCAGGTGCTGGATCAGGCGCGGGCGATCGACCCCGAACTCGACCGCTTCGTCGAGCAGAACGCCTTCGAGCACAAGCAGCCGGGCTACATCGCGCTCACCATCTCGCTGAAGGAGATCGGCGCGGTGCCGGGCGACATGAGCGCCGATCAGATGCGCGCTTTCGCCGACGTCGCGGAGCGCTATTCCTTCGACGAGTTCCGCGTCACCCATGCCCAGAACCTCGTCCTGCCGCATGTGAAGAAGGATGATCTTCCGGCCGTCCATGCGGCGCTGAAGGCGGCGGGACTCGCATCAGCCAATGCCGGGCTGATCACCGACATCATCGCGTGCCCGGGTCTCGACTATTGCGCGCTGGCGACGGCGAAATCGATCCCGATCGCCCAGGCGATCGCCAAGACCTTCGCCGATCGGGAGCGCCAGAAGACGATCGGCGAGTTGCCCATCAAGATCTCCGGCTGCATCAACGCCTGCGGGCACCACCATGTCGGCGCGATCGGCATTCTCGGCCTCGAAAAGGGCGGTCGCGAGAACTACCAGATCACCGTCGGCGGCGACGCCACCGAACATGCGGCCCTCGGAGAACGTCTCGGCCCCGGCATCGACGCCGAGGACGTGCCGGCCGCGATCGAGGCGATCGTCGAGACCTATCTCGCCGAGAAGACCGGCGAGGAAAGCTTCATCGAGACGGTGCGGCGCACCGGCGCGGAGCCGTTCAAGGCGGGCTTCACCGCTTTCGTCGAGAGCCGGGCCGTCAACAGCGAGGCGGCGGAATAATCATGACGCTGATCCGTGAAGAAGGCGCCGTAAAGGATCGCTTCACCCGTGCCGACACGCTCGATGCGGCACTGGAGATCGACGGCCCGGCGCTCGTCCCCCTGACGATCGCGGCCGATTTCGCCAAGGCCCGACCCGGCGCGGAATTCGGTATCTCCGTTCCCGGCTCGACGCCGATCGAGGACGTGAGGCCGCATCTCGGGGGAGCGACGCTCGTGGCGGTCGAGTTCCCGGCCTTTGCCGACGGCCGCGGCTTTTCGCTGGCGAAGAAGATCGTCCGGGAAGGCTTTGCCGGGACGCTGCGCGCCTCCGGGCCGCTGATCGCCGACGAATTCGCCGATGCGCTCGCCTGCGGCTTCACCGAGGTGGAGTTGCCGGAAACCATGGCGAACCGCCAGCCGGTACAGCAGTGGCTCGCCGCCAGGGCCACGATGAGCGAGCACTACCAGACCGGTTACGGGCGCGGCCCGAGCATCCTTCAAAAGCGCCTCGCCGCACGGAAAGGGGCATGACCATGATCCAGGATCCGAACCTTCTCGCCGAGACGCTGAACGCCGAATTTTCCGCGCTCTCCCCGCTCGACCGGCTGAAGAGCCTGCGCGACAAGGTGAAAGGCCGCATCGTCTTCACGACGAGCCTCGGCCTCGAAGACCAGATGCTCACCCATCTGATCTTCTCCAACGCCATCAAGATCGAGGTCGTCACCCTCGATACCGGCCGCCTCTTCCCCGAGACCTACGACGTCTGGCGGGAGACCGAGGAGAAATATGGCAAGCGCATCCACGCCAAATATCCCCAGGCCGAAGCGCTGGAGAACCTCATCGAGGAACAGGGCATCGACGGCTTCTACTATGCCAAGGAGTTCCGGCTGAACTGCTGCGGCGTTCGGAAGATCGAGCCGCTCGGCCGGGCTCTGGACGGCGCTGCCGCCTGGGTGACGGGGCTTCGCGGCGACCAGTCGCAGAACCGGCTCGGTATGGCATTCGCCAGCTACGAGACGCAGAAGAAGCTGATCAAGGCCAACCCGCTGCTCGACCATTCGCGCGAGAAGATCGCCCATTTCAACGACGATCACGGCGTGCCGGTCAACGCGCTGCATGCCAAGGGCTTCCTCTCCATCGGCTGCGCCCCCTGCACCCGGGCGATCCAGCCCGGCGAGCCGGAGCGGGCCGGCCGCTGGTGGTGGGAGGACGACACCAAGCGCGAATGCGGCCTGCACGTGCCGGACAAGACGACGGTCAGCGAAGGCGCGGGGATCTGAGGGTTGCGTTGCCCTCGCCCTTCGAGGCCGAAGCCCCTTAGTAGCCTCTCATCCGGGGAAGTGAGTCTTGAAGGGCAAGGGGCGCAAGCCTGTAAGCCTCGTCATCCCGGGCTTGACCCGGGATCCATGCCTCGGCGGCAAGGCGATGGTTCGGCCCAGAATGAGGGGCGAATTGAAGCCGACTTGGCGGCTCGAACGGTTTGGAATGGATCCCGGGTCAAGCCCGGGATGACGAAACCGAAGGGCCGCGGCATTTGCAGTCGCCCCTTATCCTGAGGTGCGAGCATAGCGAGCCTCGAAGGGCGAGAGGCCGAAGGGCGACAACGGGCAGTGGCCAACGACGCAGGACGGACACCATCCCTCCGCGGCGTCATCCTCGGGCTTGTCCCGAGGATCTACCGACCCGTCCGCCTCAGAAGCGTTGGCGGTTGGCAAAGCGCCGACGGCCAGTTCTTCGAGCCCACGGCAGTAGATCCTCGGGCTTGTCCCGCGGATGACGACATCGATCCTGGCGCCGCTTCCGACGACGCCGCGTCTGGTTGGAAGGCGGCCGTTCCCTGAAGCGGAATGCCGTCTCCGCAAACAAGAAGGCTTCCCGATGAAGCACATGACCCATCTGCAAAGGCTCGAAGCCGAGTCGATCTTCATCATCCGCGAGGCGGCGGCGAGCGCCGAGAACCCGGTGATGCTCTATTCGATCGGCAAGGATTCGGCCGTCATGCTGCATCTCGCCATGAAGGCCTTCAAGCCCGGCAAGCCGCCCTTCCCGCTGCTTCACGTCGACACGACATGGAAGTTCCGGGAAATGATCGAATTCCGCGACCGTCGGGCGAAGGAACTCGGGCTGGACCTCATCGTGCACACCAACCAGGAAGGCCTGCGCGCCGGCATCAACCCGTTCGCCTCCGGATCGCGCGTCCACACCGACGTGATGAAGACCGAGGCCCTGAAGCAGGCGCTCGACAAGTACAAGTTCGACATGGCCTTCGGCGGCGCCCGCCGCGACGAGGAGAAGAGCCGCGCCAAGGAGCGGGTCTTCTCGCTGCGAACCCCGGAGCACCGGTGGGACGCCAAGAACCAGCGGCCGGAGCCCTGGCGTCTGTTCAACACCCGCAAGAAGAAGGGCGAGAGCTTCCGCGTCTTCCCGCTGTCCAACTGGACCGAGCAGGACGTCTGGGACTACATCGCCATCGAGAACATCCCCGTCGTGCCGCTCTATTTCGCCGCGCCGCGCCCGATCGTCAGGCGCGATGGCGCCCTCATCATGCGCGACGACGACCGCATGGAGCTGAGGCCCGGCGAGAGCGTCGAAACGATGATGGTGCGCTTCCGCACCCTCGGTTGCTATCCGCTGACAGGCGCCGTCGAATCGGGCGCCGCCTCGCTCGACGACATCATCGCCGAAATGCGCTCCTCGCGCGTGTCGGAGCGCCAGGGCCGGGTGATCGACCAGGATTCCGGCGCCTCGATGGAAGAAAAGAAGCAGGAAGGCTATTTCTGATGACGAGCTCCCTCAATGCCCGCCGCCTTCCCGACGAAGCCGATCTCGCGCAGGGCTCGCCGTCCGCCGCGCTCGAGGACGAAACCTTCGCCGGCCCGGCGCCTGACGCGGCGACCGGCGGCGAAGTGGTCGATCCGCAGGCCGGCATGCATCCGCTGGTCTCCCCCGCCGCCTCGCTGCTGCGCTTCATCACCTGCGGCTCCGTCGACGACGGCAAGTCGACGCTGATCGGCCGTCTGCTGTTCGAGACGAACTCCGTCTTCGACGATCAGATGGAGGCGCTGAAGCGGGATTCGAAGAAGTTCGGCACCACCGGCGAGGATCTCGACTTCGCCCTCCTCGTCGACGGCCTTTCGGCCGAGCGCGAGCAGGGCATCACCATCGACGTCGCCTACCGCTATTTCTCGACCGGCAATCGCGCCTTCATCATCGCCGATACGCCGGGCCACGAGCAGTATACCCGCAACATGGCGACCGGCGCCTCGCAGGCGGAGCTCGCGATCATCCTCGTCGATGCCAGAAAGGGCATCCTGCCGCAGACCCGCCGGCATTCCTTCATCACCTCGCTGGTCGGCATCAAGTCGGTGATCGTCGCGATCAACAAGATGGACCTCGTCGATTATTCCGAGGAGCGCTTCGAGGAGATCAGGCGCGGCTACCAGGCGATCCTGCCGGCGCTCGGCTTCACCGACGTGACCTTCGTGCCGGTCTCGGCGAAGGCCGGCGACAACATCGCGGCCCGGTCGCCGAGGACGCCGTGGTATCGCGGCGAGACCCTGCTCGAGCGCCTCGAAACCGTCGAGCCGGAGACCTTCGACGCCGGCGCCGAGCCGTTTCGGCTGCCCGTACAGTGGGTCAATCGACCCAATCTCGACTTCAGGGGCTTTTCCGGTTCGATCGTCGGCGGCAAGGTGGCGAAGGGCGACGCGATCGTCGCGCTTCCGTCCGGCGGACGCAGCCGCGTCAAGGGCGTCTTCGGGCCGGACGGCGAAGTGGACGGCGCCGAGGCGGGCGAGGCGGTGACGATCACCCTCACCGACGAGATCGACGTCTCGCGCGGCGACGTGATCACGGCGGCGGATGCCCCGGCCGCCGTGTCGCGGAGCTTCTCCGGCGACCTTCTGTGGATGGCCAACCGGCCGCTGATCAAGGGTGGGCGGCTGATCGTCAAGATCGGCAGCGCCCAGACGCCGGCGACGCTGTCTTCGCTCGACGGCGCGATCGACATCCATTCCTACGAGGCGAAGCCCGCCGACGCGCTGACGATGAACGAGATCGGCCGCGTCAAGCTGACGGCCGAGCGGCCCGTGGTGGCCCTCCCCTATGGCGAGAACCGCGATCTCGGCGCCTTCATCCTGATCGATCCGGTGAGCAACGAAACGGTGGCGCTCGGCGTGGTGCGCACGGTCGGCGAATCCGAAGCGGTCGCTCCGGAAGGCGCGGTGGCCCCGAGGTCCGGCCTCGGCCGGCTGGCGGATCTCTGGCTCGGCGAGGCGGCTCGCGGCAGCGGCGCACACCGGGCCGAGCACCGGCAGGCGAAGATCCGCGCCCGGATCGCCGGCTCCGTCCTCGTCGGCTTCCTGGCGCTGATCTTCCAGATGCCGCTTCTTCTGGTGCCGGTGCTGGCGCTGCTGGACTTCCTGCTGCGGCCCTTCCTGGCGGTCGCCTTCGGCGCCGACCGCCTGCCGGAGGAGCGGGAGCTCGACCCGACCGTCGTCGACGAGGGCGGCGGGATATGAGCGCCTGCTGCACGGAGGCCTCTGCGGGCGGAGACGTGACCGGCTTTCGCCCGATCGGCGGTGATCGCCGGCGCTACCGGCCGGGCAAGCCGGTGATGGAACTCCTGCAGCTCGCCGCCGCGGTCCTCGTCTGCGCCGCGCTGATCGGCGGCTTCATCGGCTGACCGTCATCGGCGCATGGGCGGAGCCACCGCCCCGCCGTGCCCGACCGTGGCGGCTCTGCCTTGCCGATCGCCCCTCGATCGGCCATAGCCTTCGGCCATGCGCGACATCGTCCTCATCGGCGGCGGCCACGCCCATCTCTTCGTCCTCGAAGCCTTTGCAGACCGGCCGCCGGGCGGCGTGCGACTGACGCTGATCGCGAAGGAGGCGTTTGCGCCCTATTCCGGCATGCTGCCCGGCCGCGTCTCGGGCCAGTATCCGCTCGATTCGGGAGAGATCGACCTCGAACGCCTCGCCGAACGGGCCGGGGCGCGCTTCGTCCATGGTGCGGCGACGGCGATCGACCGGGAACGGCGGGAAGTCCTCGTCGAGGGACATTCTCCGATTCGCTATTCGCTCCTCTCCCTCGACCTCGGCATCGTGCCGGACGTCTCGGCGATCGAGGGGGCGGCGACCCACGGCCTCGTCGTCAAGCCGATCTCGACCTTCCGGCGCCGGTTGGACCTTCTTCTCGCCGATCTCCGCAGCGGCCGCGTCAAAGAGCTCGCCGTCGTCGGAGGCGGGCCGGCAGGCTTCGAACTCGCCCATGCATTGCGAAAGCGTACCGACGCCGAGCAGGGCAACCGCCAGGCAGACGGGGCCGTATCGATCACCCTGATCGCCGGCAACGACCTGCTCGCGGGTCTGCCCGAGCGAGGACGCCGGCTGGCGCGCGAAGCGCTCGCCGATGCGAGGATCGACCTCGTCGAAGGCCGACGGGCCGTGCGGATCGAGGAGCGGGCCGTGATTCTCGACGACGGCCGCCGCGTCGCGGCCGACGCGGCGCTGGTAACGACCGCCGCGACCGCGCCGGAGATCTTGCGGCGATCCGGTCTCGGGGTCGACGAAGCGGGCTTCCTGAAGGTTCGGCCGACGCTCCAGGCAGAGGACGACGACACGCTGTTCGCCGCCGGCGACTGCGTCACCCTGGTCGGCCAGGAGCGGCCCAAGGCCGGCGTCTTCGCCGTGCGAGAGGGTCCGCTTCTCGCCGACAACCTTTTCCGCGCTGCCCTCGGCCGGTCGCTGCGCCGCTATCGGGCGCAGACGGCCCATCTCATGCTGCTCGCGACGGCGCGCGGCGAGGCGATCGCCGTGCGCAACGGTCTTGCGCTGAAGTCGCGGCTCTTCTTCCGGCTGAAGGACTGGATCGACCGCAGATTCGTCGACAGATTCGGCAGGGATGTTCGGTCGGAATCCCTGCCGAACTAGCGTTTGCGGCCTATCGATTCAGCCGGTTCTCGATGATGCTCGCCGTATTGACGGCGGTGAGCGCCGGGGTGACGACGCCGCTGAGCGCGTCGAGGGCCTGCTTGACGGGGACAAAGGGGGCGGTCGCGACATAGAGCATGTCGCCGTCGTGGATCCGGAAGTCCTGGGCGTGGAGCAGGCCGGAGGGCTGGCGCAGATCGAAGCGGTAGATCACCGGGATCTCGCCGGCGAGGCGGGTGGCGTCCTCGCCCGGGGCGGCGCGGGTGAAGGCCTGGCCCTCGTAGCGGGCGACCATCTCCGCCCCCGGCTCGCGGCGCAGCACGAAGACGCCCTTCGGATTGGCGAGGGTGGGGTTCAGCCCGCCGACCTGGGCGAGCGCCTCGGCCAGCGACATCTCGTAGCCCTGCAGCGGCAGCTGGTCGCTCTTGCCGGTCGCGCCCAGCGCCACGTAGGTGCGCGGCTGGCGGGTCAGGAGAACGACGTCGCCGGGCCGCACATAGACGTCCTCGGTCGGATCGTTGACGAGTTCGGAGAACGGCATCTGCACCGTCCGGCCGCCGCGGGTCAGCGAGACGGCGGTCTCGTAGATCGGCGTCTTCGGCCCGCCCACCCGGGCGATCAGGTCGAGGATCTTCAGCCCCGAAGCCGGGATCGGCACCGAGGCGCCCTGCACCGCGTCGCCGGTCACCGTCACCGCGGTCGAATTGCCCTGCGAAACGGCGACGACGGCCTGCGGCTCGATCGCCCGGTCTCTGAGAGCCGCGACGATGCGTTGCTCGACGGCCGAAGCGGTCGAGCCGGCGACCCGGACGCGGCCGGCATAGGGAATGGTGATCGAGCCGTCGCGGGCGACCTGCTGCTCGGGCAGGTGCACCGAGGACGAGCCCTGGCCGCCGGCGTTGAGCGAGGAGAACAGCCCGCCGACGCCGGCCTCGAACAGCGTCACCTGGACGACGTCGCCGACGCCGATGCCGGTGTCGGAGGGCAGCGACCGGCTGGCGATGCCGCGAAAGCTCGGCCGCGGCTCCTCATGCTGATAGGCGAGGACGGTGTCGTCGACCGGCACGAGGAGATAGCCGTCTCGCCACTGCACCGCCTTTTCGTCGACGTTGCCGACGAAGGCGCCGGCCGTCGGCCCCGCCGAGGGCAGCGCCGCACAGCCGGACAGAAGCCCCGCCGCCAGCACCGCCAGAACCAGCCCGGCCCCGCCACGCCGATGCGGCCCGGCCCGACCGGCCATCCCGCCAAACGCATCCGCCGAGGGGTTCACTTGCGTCGTCGCCATATTCGAATGCCTCTCAGTGCCGGCGTCATTACCGTGGTGCCGATTTGCGGGCCCCAATTCGCTTCACCGTGCCAATCGAGCCGGTCAAAGCGTATCGACCCGGAACCGGCTGTCCGCACTTCGGTCACTTCCCTCGGAGCCGCGCAGGGCGAGACGTCCCGGGTTGCCGGAGAGCATGACTGACCGGTCGGTCACGGCCTCCTTCTGCCACAGTGCGCAGCAACGAGGGTAAACGTCGGGCACCTATCCGTCCGAAGATCTCCGGTTTGATGAGATCCTGTTGGCTTCCTGCAACAGTCGCGTCGGGGCGCCGCTTTCGATTCATGCTCATTGCGCTCGACGCCAGCAGCGCAACGCGCCATTCATCACAAAAACGGCACAAGCGTCTCCTATGCGCCATCGGGCGGTGGCTTGGCATGTTCCTTGCCGATCGTCCGCTTGCCTGGAGCACCTTCGTACCGGTATCGAGTAGACCTCAGCGTCACCCGCTCGTCGCCGGCCGGTCGTTGCGGAGGTTTCGTCGGTGTGAAGGCGGCACTAACAGGGCAGGTCGATGACGATTACAGAAGAACGGGACGATGGGCGGGATGGGCAGGTGCCTCGCCGGGTCCACAGCCCTGGCGATTTTCGCGACTTTCTTGCCAAATCGGCCACCCAGTGGCGTGTCGTCAGGGCACTGATGATCCGCGACATCATGAGCCGTTACGGTCGCGAGAACATCGGTTTCCTCTGGTTGATCGGCGAGCCCGTCCTGCTGATCGGCGGCATCATCGTTCTCTGGTCGATCATGAAGGGCGCGGTGACCCATGGCGTGTCGATGATTTCCTTCGCTCTGACCAGTTATTCCATGCTGACTCTCTGGCGGCACATCGTGGGACGTGGCACTAACGCATTGAAATTGAACACAGGCCTGCTTTTTCATCAGAATGTGCGAGTGCTCGACACGATTCTCGCGCAAATCCTGACGGAATTCATTTCAACGTTCCTCTCCTTCCTTTTCTGCTACCTGCTCCTGTATCTCTTCGGCTTCGTGGATTTCGTTGATGATCCGCTGCTGATGGTTATCGCATGGGCACTGATGACCCTGTTTGCAGGCGGTTTCGCCTTGTGTCTCGGTGCACTCATCGAGGTTTCCAAGCCCGTCGAGCGCATGATCCAGCCGCTCATGTACTTCACGCTACCGCTGACCGGTTCGTTCTACATGCTCGATTGGATGCCGCAGCGGGTCCGCGACTTCCTCCTGCTGTTCCCCATGGTGCATGCGCAGGAAATGTTTCGCGCGGGATTCATGGGACCGCGGTTCAGCTTCTACTACGACGGCTGGTATCTTTTCGCTTGGGGCATCATCGCGTTCTCGCTCGGGCTGACATTCATCAAACGAGCCGAGCGCAACCTCCATGTCGCTTAGGATGCCGATGTCTTTTTTCCCCACCCGCAAAGGCAAACCGCGAAAATCTGCCTTGGTCGAGACGACCGCAAAGTCCCGACCGCACGAACCGGGAAATCCCGCGTCGCGATCCGCCAAGAGTTCGGGTGAGCCTGCTTTCCGCCCGACGGGAAAGGCCGGAAAGAGCCTTTCGACAACCGTTCGAAACGCCCGGGAGGGCGGGTCGGCCAGCCAATCGGCTGGCCCCCTCGCCCGTGTCGGCAAGGCACTCGGCGCCCCGCTCGTCAGCGCCAGAAACGTCTTCGACAAAATCGAGGCCCTGGAGTTTCAGTCGCTCCACCGCCGCCGCTCCACCGGCGGCAGCCGGACGCTCGGCGATCGCCGCCACGAGCCCGATCTGAAGGGCGTCCGAGAACCCGCTGCCGACAGTCCGGAACATCGTTCCCGGCGAAATCCCGAGCTGTCGGACGAGCACGTGATCGGGCTCACCGACCGCGTGCCCGATGTCGCGGCGCCGATCGCCCGCGCCCCTCACGACGACTATTCATCCCCTTACCCGGTCGTCGATCCCTCCAAGCGGTCGGCGGCGGAAATCCAAGCGCTCGACCCGGCCGCCGTCGGCACCGTGCGGAAGCTGGACGAGCCGGTCGCGAAGACGGGTGGCGGCCGCAAGCCGCCCTGGCTGTTCCTGGCCCTCGTCGTCCTGCCGACCCTCACCACCGGAATTTACCTCGGATATTTCGCCGCAGACCGCTACACCTCCGAGGCGAGCTACGTCATCCGCAAAGGCGGCTCCCCACTGACCGCGGGGGCGGCGCTTCCGGGGCTCGGCCGCTCCGACGATTCCAGCGAAGCGATCGTCGTCTTCTTCCAGTCGCGCGATGCGACCGATCACCTGGCCGAGGACGTCGACCTGAAGGCCAAGCTGATGCACCCCTCGGCCGATTTCATGAGCGGCTATCCCGGCATCTTCTACGACGAGACCAAAGAGGGCCTCTACGAAGCGATGCGCGACGCGGTCGAAGTCGGGATCGATGCCGACACCGGCATTTCGAGGCTCAAGGTCACCGCCTTCACGCCCCAGGACGCGCAGGAGCTTGCCACGGCGCTTCTCAAAGAGGCCGAACTCCTGATCAACCGGTTGAACGACCGGGCGACCAACGACTCGATCGCCTTTGCGAAAAACATCGTTGCCGAAGACGAGGACCGCGTGCGCGACATCCAGAGGCGCATGACCGACTTCCGCAATTCGGAGAACATCCTGGATCCGACGACCCAGTCCTCGTCGCAGCTCGAGTTGATGACCACGCTCACCCAGCAGATGACGGAGATCGATACCGAGATCGCCCAGTTGAAGGCGTCGGCACCGAAAAACCCTCGCCTCAGAAGCCTCAGAGAGCAACGCACGGCGTTGCAGGACCAGATCCAGGAGATCCGCCTCGGCCTCGCGGGCGCGGACACGTCTCTCGCGTCGAAAATGTCGAGCTACGAAAGACTGACCTTGGAGCGCGATCTCGCCATCCAGGCCCTGACCCATGCCTATGCTTCGTTCGAGGAGGCTCGGCAGGAAGCTTTCGCCAACCGGCTCTACCTGCAGACCATCGCCGCTCCCAATCTGCCCGACAGGCCGTCCTTCCCTCAACCACTCTTCTGGACCGCGCTCGTCGCAGCCATCGGCTTCGCTCTCTACCGGATCGCCCGAACGATGCTCCGGGAAACGATGGAACACTTGGCATGACCATCCTCGCCAAACCGACCGCGATCGCGAAAGCCGCCAGCCGGGCGCTCGAGCAGACGGCTTTGACCAGAGGCTCCTCCGCCGCGTCGCACCGGTTCAAGCCGCTCGACGACGAGCGGACCCTCCCCCCGGCCGAGCCCGTCCCCGCGCGCGTGGCGGGCGGGCGGGCCGTGATCGTCGACAACCTGATCAAGTCCTATGACGGCGAGGCAGGCAGGGTTCGCGTCCTCGACGGCATCAGTTTCGACATCGGACCCGGCGAGAAGATCGCGGTGCTCGGAAAGAACGGCGCCGGCAAGTCGACCCTCGTGAAGCTGATCGGCGGCGTCGAGCAGCCGACCAGCGGCCTCGTCCATCGCGGGCTCAGCATGTCGTGGCCGCTCTCCTTCGGCGGCGGCGGCATGGTCAATACGATGAGCGGTCTCGACAACACCCGCTTCATCGCGCGGATCTACAACCGGCCGATCGAAGAGACGATCGACTTCGTCGCGGACTTCGCCGAACTCGGCAAATATCTGCGATATCCCGTCAAGACCTATTCGTCCGGCATGCGCATGCGTCTCGCCTTCGCATTGTCGATGGCGATCGATTTCGAGTGCTACCTGATCGACGAGGTCCTCGGCGTCGGCGATCAGCGCTTCCAGAAGAAATGCCGCGAGGCCTTGTTCGGCAAGATCGACAATTCGGCGATGATCCTCGTCAGCCACCACCGCCAGACGATCCTGGAATACTGTACCAAGGCCCTCGTCCTGAAGCGTGGACGCAGCCGGCTCTTCGACGACGTCGAATTCGCCCTCGACCTCTATTCCACCCTCTAGAGCATGATCCCGAAAAGTGGGAACCGGTTTTCGGAAAAGATCATGCGCAAACAGGAAGATGGAGCGGAAGGATGAGCGAAGCTCATTTCATCCCGCTCTAGGTCTTCCTTCGTACGGGCCCGTGCCGGCGCCGGAACGGGACGGTTCTCCGCGTCGGCACCCCACGAGCCGGGACGTTTCGAGCCCAGCGCGAAAGGCTTCTTCATGACGGTCTTCCTCGATCTCACGCGGATCTCGTCGCGGCTCCTCAGAGGAGCGCCGACGGGTATCGACCGGGTCGAGTACGCCTATGCCGAAGAGTTGGTGCTGAACGAGCGGTATGGCCCGGTCGTGCCGGTCATCACGACGCCGCTCGCCGTCGGGGCAATCCCGGTCCAGACCATGCGCGACCATCTGATGAAGATCGAGGCCGGCTGGCTGCGCGACCGGGTGAGCGCGGCCGACGATCCGTACTACATGGCTCTCAAACAGGCCATCGACGCGCCGCCGGAGCCCCGCCAGACGGGGGCAACGCGGCTCAAGCGCCAGAGCCGCCGCCAGGTGGCCGCCAAGACGCTGCAGTTTCCCTTCCGCCAGATCGCCGCCGCGCCCGGACTGTTGCGCCGCACCCTGGCGGAGACGGGCCGGACGAGCCGGTGCTACTTCCACGCCTCCCATACCCAACTGGACAAGCCCGATCGATTCGCCTGGCTCGGCAGTCACGGGATGCCGTCGGTCTTCCTCATCCACGACGCCATTCCCGTCGACTATCCCGAATTCTGCTCGCCCGGCTCTGCGGAGCGCCACCATCGGCGGCTGAAGACCGTCTCCGATTGCGCCGACCTCATCATCGTCAATTCCGCCGCCACCGAGACGGCGGTCGCCCGCTACATGCGGCGACAGGGTTGGCGGGTGCCGCGCACGGAAGTCGTCCATCTCGGCGTCGACCGGTGGTTCACGCCGGAACGGACCGAAGCCTCGCCGATTCCGCAGGCGCCCTATTTCGTCTGCGTCGGCACGATCGAGCCGCGCAAGAACCTGATCTTTCTCATGAACGTCTGGCGCGGCGTGGTGGAGCGGCTCGGCCAGGAGGCTCCCAAGCTCGTCCTCGTCGGCCGCAGAGGCTGGGAGAACGAGAACATCGTCGACGTCCTGGAGCGGTCCTGCGACATCGGCGCGCATCTCGTCGAGGTTGCCGACCTTTCCGATCTCGGGCTTTCGGCGCTGATCAAGGGCGCCCGCGCGCTGCTCGCCCCCTCCCTCGTCGAGGGGTTCAGCCTGCCGGTCGCCGAGGCCCTCGCCCTCGGAACGCCGGTGATCGCCTCCGACATCGCCGTCCACCGCGAGATCGCGGACGACCGGGCGCTGCTCGTCGGCGCGATCGACGGCAATGCCTGGGTCGAAGCGGTCGTCGCGATCTCGGCGCCCGGCAGCGCGCTGAGGGCCGAATGGACGGCCCGGGCCTCCGGCTACGTCCCGATGAGCTGGGGGCGGCATGTCGAGCGCGCGATGGAGGCGATCGATGCCGTGCGAACCGGACGGGTTCGAGATTGACCGTCCGCGGACTGCGAGGCGATCCCGCCCGTTGCCGGCGCATCGGGCGAGGCCGCCGTCCCCTTTGCCTCGACGGCAATTGTCTTGGCCGAGAAAACCCCTTAAGCGGTTTGGCCTCTCCCCGATGAACCCCACCTGATCGCGGAACGTCCATGACAGCACCGGTTTTGATCGAGGGCCGCAACCTTGCCCTCAAGGACGGCACGGGGATCGCCTCCTATGCCCGCAACCTGACCGAGACGCTCCGCGACCTCGGCTACGAACTCGATCTCCTGTTCGACACCGAGTTCAGCCTCAGCCGGGACCGCGCCGATCTGAACGAGATCCGGCTCTACGACATGTCGCTGCGCCAGAGATCGCGGATCAGCCGCATGCAGCGCTATCGCCGGGCGTTTCGCTATCTCACCGTCCCGCCGGTGGCCCTCGAAGCGCGAGAGGTCGCCGAGACCAAGCTGATCGCCGATCACAGCGTCTTTCCCGGCCTGCACGGTTTCGGCCGGCGCATGGCGATCGAGATGCTGTTCCTGCGGGCCGACCAGCATCTCTTGCGCTACGGCCGCAGGCTGACGGTCAAGCCGCTACGCCAGCCGCGCCTGTTCCACGCGACCCACCCCGCGGCAATCGAGATCAAGGGCTGCCCGAACGTCTACACGGTCCACGATCTCGTGCCGCTTCGGCTTCCCCACATGACGCTCGACAACAAGCGGGCATTCCACAAGACCCTGAGCACGCTGGCCGAGAGCGCCGACAGGATCGTCACCGTCTCGGAAAATTCGCGGCGCGACTTCCTGCACTATTTCAAGGTGGACGAAGACCGGGTCGTCAACACCCATCAGGCGGTTTCGCTGCCGGCCGAGTATCTTCGGCGCTCGGCCGAGGAGAAGGCCCGGGAGGTCAATGCCTTCGGCCTGACGCCGCAGAAATATTTCGTCTTCGTCGGTGCGCTGGAGCCGAAGAAGAATCTCGAACGCCTGATCGACGCCTATCTCGCCGCGGGTTCGGACCACCGGCTGGTGATCGTCGGCAAGCTCGGCTGGGGATTCGAGGCCATCGTCGAGAAGCTGAGGCGGATTTCGGATCGCCCGCCGGTCATGCCCGACGGCGGTCCCTCGCCGCTTGCGGAGCGGATCATCCACCTGTCCTACCTGCCCTTCACCCAGGTGCTCAGCCTGATCGAGAACGCCAGGGCCCTCCTGTTTCCCTCGCTCTACGAGGGGTTCGGGCTGCCGGCCCTCGAAGCCATGCTGCTGGGAACCCCGGTCGTCTCGGCGAATACCAGCTCTCTGCCGGAAGTCGTCGGCGAAGCCGGCCTGCTCGTCGACCCCTACGATCCGGTCGCGATCACCCGGGCGATCCGGGACATCGACCACGACGCAGACCTCAGGGCCGAGTTGAAACGCCGCGGCCCGGAGCAGGCAGCATTGTTTTCTCCGGACCGCTTCACCGAACGCATGAAGGCGGTCTATGACGACCTGACGTGACGCGGCCGACGATTGCTTCGCTCTTCGCGGGGCGAAGCCGGCGGCCACGGATGGCTCGGCGGCGATGCTGCGAGGGCGGGCGATTTCGTCGAAGGCGCCGCGCGGGCCGCATTCCTGCCGAAAAGGCGCCGCACCTCGTCTGTCCGGCAAGGGCAGGCGGGGCGGCGGCGGACCGTCGCAGCCGGACGGGCCGGGCAAAGGCACGATCCGGTCGAAATGGCCTTTCGCTGCGGCTCGAAATGGCGTTCTGTCCTTGGCATGATGTGATGAAAGGTTGACGCGTGTCTGCGCTCACGACATTCGAGGATCTGAAGGCGAAAGCGACGGGGCGGCAGGGAGCGCGGAAGCGTTCGCTGCGGCGATATTTCAGTCTCGGACGAATTCTCTTCTATCTCATCGTCATCCTGCCCCTCTTGCTGTCGGTGCTCTATTTCGGATTCATCGCCTCAGACCGCTATGTCTCGGAAAGCCGGTTTCTGGTGCGCAGCGCATCCACCCAGGACGTCAGCGGCCTCACCTCCATCTTGCGAACCTTCGGCATCAGCCGGGCCGACGACGACAGCTACGCGGTCCAGAGCTACATTCTCTCCCGCGACGCGCTGCGCGATCTGATGAAGACGCTGCCGATGGAGACCTTTCTCAACCGCGACGGCATCGACGTCTTTTCGAAGTGCTACCTGCCCTGGTCGAGCCGCGACTTCGAAAATCTCTATCAGTGCTATACCGACCGGGTCTCCGCCGTTCGCGAGGAGACGACCGGCATCAGCAGGCTGGAGGTCGATCTCTTCACCCCCGACGACTCCAAGCAGGTCGCCGACGCTCTGCTCGAACTCGGCGAGCAACTCGCCAACCGGATGAACCGCCGGGCCGAGTACGACGCCGTGTCCAACGCCAAGGAATTCATGGCGCAGGCCGAGGCGCGGCTCGTCGACGCCAACAAGAACCTCACCGACTTCCGCAATCAGGAGAACATGCTGGACATCCAAGGCGGGGCGGCGCCGACCTCGAGCGTCATCGCCGGATTGACGGCGGAACTCGCCAGGACCCAGGCGGAGATCCAGCAGCAGACGCGGGTCTCGCCGGGCAATCCCGGACTGGCGTCTCTGAAGACGAAGGCATCGGTGCTCCAGGAGCAGATCCAAACCGAGAGAGCCAAGCTGACCGGCTCGAGCGACGCCCTATCCAATCAGATCTCCGATTTCGAAGACCTGACGCTTCGCAAGCAGATCGCCGATCAGGCTCTGTCGATCGCCTCCAAGGCCATCGACCAGGCGCGGCTCGAAGCCAAACGCCAGCGGATCTACATCGAGACCGTCGTGACGCCGAACCTGCCCGACCAGGCGACGCAACCGAGAAGGCTCCGCATCATCACCACGGTCCTCGCCGTGTCGCTGATGCTCTTCGTTTCGATCTGGATGATCATGATCGGCGGGCGCGAACACCTCAACCACAACGACTCTTGATTGTCGCATCCTATCGCAGCCGGCCGCTCCCACCGGAAGGCGGGCCCGGTGCATGCTCTCGATTGCCGGCCCGGATGCCGATGCGTCGGTCCTGCGACCGTTCGAAGTTCCGGTCGTGCCCTCCTGCCATCGACTTCACCGTGCATTTCGCACCTGCAAGATCCAGCCGACCGCCCGTCATTCGAAGAATTTCTCCGAAACTTCAGCTTGCGACCTGAGATATGCGCCCCTCCTGGCGGTCGAACTCACGAATTGAAATGTTGCATTGCGAAAAGTGAGCGTGGCATTTGTCATCGGCCCGTGCTAGGTTGCGATCAAGGGCTCGTGCTGGATCGCGATGATGCGCTGGCCCTGGCTGCCCTCGATACCAGTGCCTTCATTTCGTCCTGCTTGCGAATCCATCCAAAATTCGCCGCAAATACGGGTTCACAAAGGACACACGAGGGGGCTACGATCTCATTCCCTAGCGTCAATGACGGGTCGCACAAGTATGTTGCGATCTTGCATCGGCGAAAGGAAATCGTTGCCGCTGTCGCCTCGACCGGATATCTGGGGGCGACGCCGGCGAGGCAGTTCGGCTATCGCACGAACGAGCGATCGCGTCGTAGTTTTGGCGTGCGTCGGTAAACGGAAGCCAGGAGGCGCTGCAGAGTATGGCGACGAAACGCATCCTGTTCATTGGCGCGCCGTTCGGTCAGTTTTTTCGCGAACTTGCCGAAACGCTCGAGCGACAGGGTGCGGAAGTTTACCGCGTCGTCCTCGATGGTGGTGACTGGGCAGAAACTCCGGCCCGCAACCGCATCCCCCTCGAACGTTCGATGAGCTGGGCGCGATTCCTGCGCGACGTGATCGCGACGCGCGGCATCCAGACGATCGTCACCTACAACGACACCCTTCCGCGCAACCGCATCGCCCTCACCGTCGCCAAGCGCCTCGGCCTGAGCCGTCTCGTCCTGGAAAACGGCTATCTGCGGCCGCATCACGTCACGCTCGCCCAGAACGGCGTCAACGGCAACAGCGAACTGAGCTGCGATCCGGCGGTCATCAGCGTATCGCCGGAGCCCCCGGCGAAATGCCGGGAATTCCCGGTCTACATGCGCCCGCACGTGCTCAACACGATGCGCCATTTCTTCTGGAGCATCCTTCTCAAGCCGGTCCTGCCATACAATTCGAAGTATTACGGCGACTCGATCGCCCGCCAGGGTATCGGTTACCTCGGCGAATACAGCTGGCGGATGTGGCACGACGAGAGCTCCAAGCTGGCAAGAATCGACGAGCACAAGGCAAAGCCCGGATCGCGTCTCTATCTCGTGCTGATGCAGAAGCCCGGTGACGGACAGATCCGCTATCACTCACCCTTCGGCACCAACATCCGGTTTCTCGAGGAAGTGCTGAAGTCCTTCGCCGAGAACGCCCCGGACGATGCCTTCCTGGTCGTCAAGCAGCATCCGCTCGACTACGGCATCGAACGTCTGCAGCAGACCTTCGAGAAGCTCGCGGCCAAACTCGGCATCGAGAAACGCGCCGTCTACATGCGCAAGGCGGGCATCGCCGGGCTGATGGAGCGGACCGACTGTCTCGTCACGATCAATTCGACCGGCGGCCTGCAGGCCGTCATGGGCGGCATTCCGGTCAAGTGTCTCGGCAAGGCGGTCTACGATGTCGCGGGGCTCACCTTCCAGGGCTCGCTGGCGGAGTTCTGGTCGAATGCCGAAAAGCCCGATCCGAAGATGGTTCGGGCCTATCGCAGCTATCTCCTGTCGACCTGCCAGTTGAATGGCGGTTTCCACACGCCCGAAGCGCGCGACATTCTCCTTCCGGCCCTGGCGTCGCGGATGCTGGAACTGACGAAGACGAGCACCGCCGGCCGCTTCGTCGCATCCCCGGTCAGCGACGAGGACGACGTCGAGTACTTCGCCGGCGAAGGGCTCGTCCCGGCGGAATGATCGACGCGACGGGTTAGCCGGTTTGCCGGGCTTTTAGCCGAACACCTCTCTCGATCTCGAACCGCACGACGGCTGCCCGGCCGCAAGCCGGCGTTCGGAAAATGCGAAAGAGGCGGGCGCGCCGGCTGCGCACCCACCCCCTCGGAGCGTTCTCGATCCAGGCCGGGCTGCTTTGCGGATCCGCCGCAGCCCGTACCGCTCAGCCCTGCAGCAGCGGCTTGACCGTCGGCAGTTCGGCGAGCGAGGTCTGCGGCCGCGGGCCGATCTGCTGGATGATGTGGCTCGCCGCGGCGTTGCCGATCCGCGCGCAGGCTTCGAGGTCGAGGCCGGCGGTGAAGCCGCGCAGGAAACCGGCGGCGAAGAGATCGCCCGCGCCGGTGGTGTCGACCAGCTTGTCCACGCTTTCGGTCGGAACGTCGATGCGCTGCTCGCCCTCGATCACCCGGCACCCCTTTTCGGAGCGCGTGACGACGGCGAATTGCGAGGCGTCCTCGGCGAGCCGCGCCGAAGCCTCCTCGAAGTCCTCGGTCTCGTAGAGCGCCAGTGCCTCGGCCTCGTTGGCAAAGACGATGCCGACCGTGCCGGAACGCATCAGGTCGAGGAACTCGGCCCGGTAGCGATGGACGCAGAACGAGTCCGACAGCGTCATTGCCATGGAACGGCCATTGGCCTTGGCGACCTCGGCGGCCTTGACGATCGCTTCCTTGGCGCGCGGCGGATCCCAGAGATAGCCTTCGAAATAGGTGACCTTGGCCGCCTTGACGGTGTCCTCGTCGATGTCCTCGGGGCCGAGTTCGACGCAGGCGCCGAGATAGGTGCTCATCGAACGCTCGCCGTCGGGCGTGACGACGACCATGCAGCGAGCCGTCGGCGGATGGCCTTCCAGCGGCCGCGTCTCGTATTTGACGCCGAGCGAGCGGATGTCGTGGGCGAAGATCGAGCCGAGCTGGTCGCCCGAGACCTTGCCGAAATAGGCCCCCTTGCCGCCGAGGCTGACGAGCCCGGCAATGGTGTTGCCGGCGCTGCCGCCGGAAGTCTCGACCGCCGGCCCCATCGCGGCGTAGAGCTGCTCGGCCCGTTCGGCGTCGATCAGCGTCATGCCGCCTTTCTGGATCTTCTCGCGTTCGAGAAAGGCGTCGTCCTCCCGCGAGATGATGTCGACGATGGCGTTGCCGATGGTGAGTACGTCGTATTCGGCCATGGACCTCTCCGCTGCGTTGCACATTTGCGCATCGGTAGCGGCTCCGGCCCGGCATGGCTAGGGTCCTGGCGGCAATTTCGGGCCGGATGGCGCGAACGGTGCGGATCGTCCGGTCAGTCGAAGCTCTCGTTGGGATAGACGCCCCAGATGTCCTCCTGGCGAACGTAGCCGCCGCGGTCGGAGGCCTGGATCTCGCACCAGCCGGTGCCGCATTCCTTGACCCTCGAGACGACGCCCGGCTCGAGGCGGGCGACCAGCGGCGCGTCGAGGGCGGGGCTGGCGTGGACGTCGATCATCGTCGCCTTGCCCTTCAGCCAAGGGGCGGCGATCGAGGTGCGCTCGCCCGACAAGAGCGAGTGGTAGACCCAGCCTTCCGAGCCTTCCGAATCGCGAATGCGCCGCCACAGGCCGAATTCCTGGATGATCTCGACCGGCAGGCCGGGGCGCAGGTAGAGCCAGGTCACCGGATAGTCACGGCCGGGCCCGATCCGCGCGTTGACGCGGGCGGACTTCAGGCTGACATAGCGCGGCAGCGGCAGGTTCGAGACCGGGCCGAGTTCCAGGGACACGGCCGGCGCCGGAGCGACGACCGTGGCGAGGAGAAGGCTCGCCAGCGACAGCTTCAGGCGGCGGATCGAGGGGCGGACTGCGGCGAACGGCATGACGTCAACTCCATGGCGTGGCCGGAACGCCCAAGGGTCGTCGCGGCCGTCGGTCGATGGCCGGCGAGAGGGCTGAAACGGACGGCGACGAACTTTTTTTCGCGCCGTCCGGCTGCTAGTCATGGTCACCGGCTTTGCCGTGGATCATCGGCCGTTTGGGTTAACAAGGTCTTAGAAGCTTGGGAGTGGGCGAGTGACGGACGAGCGCAGAAGGCCCCTCGTGATCCTGACCCGCAGGCTGCCGGAGCCGGTCGAGAGCCGTATGCGCGAACTCTTCGACACGCGGCCGAACGAGACCGACCGTCCGATGACCCAGCCGGAACTCGTCGCCGCCGTGCGCGAGGCCGACGTGCTGGTGCCGACGGTGACGGACCGGATCGACCGGGCGGTGATCGAGCAGGCGGGCGAGAGGCTGAAGCTGATCGCCAATTACGGCAACGGCGTCGACAACATCGACGTCGAGGCCGCCATCGCCCGGAACCTCTTCGTCACCAACACGCCGAACGTCCTCAACGAGGACACCGCCGACATGACCATGGCGCTGATCCTCGCCGTTCCGCGGCGGCTGGTCGAGGGCGGGACAAGGCTCGTCGGCGGCGGCCGCTGGCCCGGCTGGTCGCCGACCTGGATGCTCGGCCGCCGGATCTGGGGCAAGAAACTCGGCATCGTCGGCATGGGCCGCATCGGCACCGCCGTCGCCCGAAGGGCGAGGGCCTTCGGCATCGAGATCCACTATCACAACCGGCGTCGCGTCAGCCCGAAGACCGAGGCCGAACTCGGCGCCACCTATTGGGAGAGCCTCGACCAGATGCTGGCCCGCATGGACATCGTCTCGGTCAACTGCCCCTACACGCCGGCGACCTACCACCTCCTGTCGGCCCGCCGTCTGGCGCTGGTCCAGCCCCATGCCTTCATCGTCAACACCGCCCGCGGCGAAATCATCGACGAGCGGGCCCTCGTCGCCGCCATCGAGGCGGAAAAGATCGCCGGCGCCGGCCTCGACGTCTTCGAGGAGGAGCCGGCCGTGTCGAAGAAGCTGTTGCGCCTCGCCGAGGAGAACCGCGTCGTCCTCCTGCCGCACATGGGCTCGGCGACGCTGGAAGGCCGCATCGAGATGGGCGAGAAGGTGATCATCAACATCCGCACCCTGATGGACGGCCACCGCCCGCCGGACCGGATTTTGCCGGGGCGGGGCTGAGGTCTTTTCGCGACGGCGCACCGTCTGCGGTGGCGGTGGCGTCACGCGATTGCCGGGGACGGCCGAAGTTCCTCGAGCTCCGTATCCTCGCGCCTGCGCCCAAGATGCGCCATCAACGCACGTTCGAGCTCCGAACCGACAAGCCATCATCGACAGAATGGAGAGAGGCATCGAGGCCTCGCCATCCCGGCCCCGAGCCGGGATCCATTCCAAATCCTCGACGCTGCCAGGTCGTTCGCCCCCTCTCGGCTTTGCTTCTTCTGCGCTGAAGCGGCGGTCTCGACGGAGAGGAATGGGTCCCGGCTCGGGGCCGGGATGACGAGGCTTGGATGGCTCCGCCCCGTGCCTTTCCGTCGGCAGCAGACCGCGAGGCCGTCAATCGAAAACACGTCCGACGGCACCGACGCTCCGCCCCTCAAACGCGATCGTTCGGCTCTCTCAGTCCGGATCGATTTCCATCTGCGTCGCGGCGAGGATGGCGCCGGGGCTGCCGTCCGGGCGAACCGCCTGCAGAAGCACGGCGCAGCCATAGGTCTCCTCGCCGTCCGGCAGGACCGAGGAGACCGGCATGTCGACCTGCATGCCGTCCTTGCCGACCATGCCCATCAGCTGCCAGCCGCGCACCGGATGGGTGGTGACGAGCGTTTCGCCGGCATTCTCGCCGCGATCGACCTTCACCTCGGCGGTGTCGGCGAAATTGACGAGGACCAGCATCGGCTTGCGCTGGCCGGGCACGACCTCGACGCCGCCGGCGGTGATGTGGATGCTGTCGCCGATCCGGCGGATCGTCACCTCGACGGGGGATGCCGCCGCCGGCAGGCGGCTCTTCTTCATCAGCCGCTCGATCTTCCCGCCGTGGGATCCGACGATGTCGTGGAGCCCGTTGATGACGAGCTGCGGCGTGTAGATCATCTTGTTGGCGAAAGCCTTCGCGTAAGCGCGCTGCCGCTCGCTGTTGTGGCCCGAACCGAAGGTGTCGCGCCAGCCGATATAGTCCCAGTAGTCGACGTGATAGGACAGCGCCAGGACATGGGGCTGTTCGGCGAACTTGGCCAAGAGCCGGTCTGCCGGCGGACAGGACGAGCATCCCTGGCTGGTGAAGAGTTCGAGGACGTGGGTGATCTGGCTCTTGATGCGCTCGGCGCAGAGCACTCGCACCGGCAGGGCGACGATCGCGACGCACAAGGCGCCCTGAACCAGGCGGCGCACGATCGGGCGGGTCTCCAAAGCCCGCATCAAGGCCGGTCCCCGCAGGTCGCCGCGGGCGCGATGCCCGCGCGGTTCCGACCGTTCCGGCTCACGGAGACCCGGGCTCGCGCGTCACGGCGACGTCGCCGCTGCTCGTTCGGGTGGCTGATTTCCGCGGCTGGATTGGATTGCATGTGTCACTGCCCTTTTGGCGCCGGACCCTAAGGGATCAGCCATGACACGGGCTAGTCAATTGCGGGTGAAATGAGCGTTTCGATTTCCGAAGTCAGGAACCGAAGCGTAGTCGGCTCGCTCGTCGGGTCGCGCATGATCTGCTCGGCCGTCGAGGACCGGGCGACGATCGCCGCCCGGTCCTTTCGCATGCGTGTTCGCCTCAGGCGGCGAGACGGCGCAGCACGTAGTGCAGGATGCCGCCGTTCTTGTAGTATTCGAGTTCGTCCTCGGTATCGATCCGGGCCTTGAGCTTGACCGTCATGGTCGAGCCGTCGGCCTTCTCGATCTTGGCTTCCATCTCCTGGCGCGGCTTGATCTCCGTCAGGCCGTCGATGGTGACCTTCTCGTCGCCCTTCAGGCCGAGCGAGGACCATGAGGTGCCCTCCTCGGCGAAGACGAAGGGCACGACGCCCATGCCGACGAGATTGGAGCGATGGATGCGCTCGAAGCTCTCGGCGATCACCGCCTTGACGCCGAGCAGGATCGTGCCCTTCGCCGCCCAGTCGCGCGAGGAGCCGGTGCCGTATTCCTTGCCGGCGAAAACGACGAGCGGCACGCCCTCGTCCTTGTACTTCATCGCCGCGTCGTAGATCGGCATCTGCTCGCCGGACGGATAATGCCTGGTCATCCCGCCTTCGACGCCGTCCAGCATCTGGTTCTTGATGCGGATGTTGGCGAAGGTGCCGCGCATCATCACCTGATGGTTGCCGCGGCGGGCGCCATAGGAGTTGAAGTCGACCGGACGAACCTGATGCGACACCAGATAGTCGCCGGCCGGGCCGTCCTTCTTGATCGAGCCGGCGGGCGAGATGTGGTCCGTCGTGATCGAATCGCCGAACAGGCCGAGGATCCGCGCGCCCTCGATGTTGGTGACGGGCTTCGGCTCGGCCTCCATCCCCTCGAAATAGGGAGGGTTCTGGACATAGGTCGAGCGGTCGTCCCAGTCATAGGTCAGGCCGCCGGAGACGTCGATCTTCTGCCAGTGCTCGTCGCCCTTGAAGACGTCGCCATAGCGGTCCTCGAACATCTCGCGGGTGACCGTCTCGCGGACGATCTCGGCGATCTCCTGGGTGGTCGGCCAGATGTCCTTCAGGAAGACGTCGTTGCCGTCCTTGTCCTTGCCCAGCGGCTCCTTGGTGATGTCGACGAACATCGAGCCGGCGATGGCATAGGCGACGACCAGCGGCGGCGAGGCGAGATAGTTCGCCCGGACGTCCGGATTGACGCGGCCCTCGAAGTTGCGGTTGCCCGACAGGACCGAGCAGGCGACGAGGTCGTTCTCGTTGATCGCCTCGGAGATCGGCTCCGGAAGCGGACCGGAATTGCCGATGCAGGTGGTGCAGCCATAGCCGACGAGGTTGAAGCCCATCGCATCCAGATCCTTCTGGAGGTCGGCCTTCTTCAGATATTCCGTCACCACCTGGGAG
Organism: Jiella avicenniae; assembly: GCF_021390325.1. GTDB lineage: Bacteria > Pseudomonadota > Alphaproteobacteria > Rhizobiales > Rhizobiaceae > Jiella > Jiella avicenniae. Next base: position 191,621 of record NZ_JAJUWU010000014.1, read on the forward strand.
CCCGGCGCCAGCGAGGTCTTCACCCACGGCTTGACCTTCAGCCCCTTCTCGTACGCCTTGCGGGCGACGAGGCCAGCCGCGACCAGCACGTTCGGATTGGAAGTGTTGGTGCAGGAGGTGATCGCCGCGATGACGACGTCGCCGTCGGCAAGGCCGTGATCGGCGCCCTCGACCGAGTGGCGCACCGTCTCCGGCGTCTCGTTCGGCGGCACGGCCCCCTCGTCCATGTAGCGCGAATCGCCCTCGGACTGCGGCGTCTCGCTCTTCTTGCGGCCGCCCTTGATCTCGTCCAGCGCGTCGACGAACCGCGAAGCGGCATCGGTCAGCGCGACGCGATCCTGCGGGCGCTTCGGGCCGGCGAGCGAGGGAACCACGGTCGCGAGATCGAGTTCCAGCGTGTCGGTGAACACCGGATCGGGTGTGCCGTCCTCGCGGAACATGCCCTGCGCCTTCGCATAGGCTTCGACGAGGGCGATGCGGTCCTTGTCGCGGCCGGTGGCCTCGAGATAGGCCAGCGTGTCCTTGTCGATCGGGAAGAAGCCGCAGGTGGCGCCGTATTCCGGCGCCATGTTGCCGATCGTCGCCTGGTCTTCGAGGGTGAGGTTCGACAGGCCCGGACCGAAGAACTCGACGAACTTGCCGACCACCTTCTTCTTGCGCAGCATCTCGGTGACGGTCAGGACGAGGTCGGTCGCGGTGGTGCCTTCGGGCAGCTTGCCCTCGAGCTTGAAGCCGATGACTTCGGGAATCATCATCGAGATCGGCTGGCCGAGCATCGCCGCCTCAGCCTCGATGCCGCCGACTCCCCAACCGAGCACCGACAGGCCGTTGACCATGGTCGTATGGGAATCGGTGCCGACCAGGGTGTCCGGATAGGCGATCGTCTCGCCGTTCTCTTCCCGGGTCCAGACGGTCTGGGCGAGATATTCGAGGTTCACCTGGTGGCAGATGCCGGTGCCGGGAGGCACGACGCGGAAGTTCCGGAAGGCTTCCTGGCCCCAGCGCAGGAAGGTGTAGCGCTCGCCGTTGCGGCCGTATTCGGCATCGACGTTCTTGGTGAACGAATCCTTCTGGCCGAAGAAGTCGACCATCACCGAGTGATCGATGACGAGATCGACCGGCACCAGCGGGTTGACCTTCTTGGGATCGGCGCCGAGCTGCTTGGTGGCGTCGCGCATCGCGGCGAGATCGACGACGGCCGGAACGCCGGTGAAATCCTGCATCAGCACGCGCGCCGGGCGATAGGCGATCTCGTGGCCGGCCTTGCCCTTGTCGTCGAGCCATTTGGCGACGGCGACGACGTCGTCCTTGGTGACGGTCCGCCCGTCCTCGTTGCGCAGGAGGTTTTCGAGAATGACCTTCATCGAGAAGGGCAGGCGCGAGGCGCCCGAAAGGCCGTTCTTCTCGGCTTCCTTCAGGTCGAAATAGACGTAGTCCTTGCCATTGACGGAGAGCGTCTTCCTGGCTTTGAAACTGTCGGGATGATTGGTCACGAGGCTCACATTCCTTCTCGAACCGATGAAATAGTCCGAAGGGCGAACGGCCTTCATGCGCCGCGGATCAGCGCGCTCGAAGATGCGGGTGCGACCATTTCCGCTGTCCGCCCTGACGCCCGTCGGTGCCGTGCGGGCGCCATGAGATCGGCGCTTGATGATTCCACGCCGGTCGCTGGAGTGGGTTGGGGGCGTTATAGGCAAGTTTGTAACGGCTATAAAGGGCCGGAGGCGCCGGACTGTCGCTTTTTATGCTGCAAGGCAGCGACGGCCCGGCCCGGGCGGCGGCTCTTGCCTGTGCGAGCGGAGTGGGCGAGAACCGGCCGGGTTACGGGCCCGAACGCCCGGGGGCCCGACGATCGGTGCCGCGGTCTGCTGGCCGGGACGCGCAAGGCGACGAAGGATGAGGCAATGAGTGCGATCACCACGATCGAGGACCTGCGGGGGCTTTACGGCGAGCCGCACGAACTGTCGATCAAGAAGGAAATGCGCCGGCTCGACGCGCACGCCCGTCGCTTTCTGGAGCGCAGCCCCTTCGTGCTGATCGGCTCGTCGGCGCCGGGGCGGCTGCCCGACGTCAGCCCCAAGGGCGACAAGCCGGGATTCGCGCTCGTTCTCGACGACCACCGGATCGCCATCCCCGACCGGCCGGGCAACAAGCGGCTCGACACCTTCGAGAACGTCATCGCCAATCCGATGGTCGGGCTTTTGTTCCTTATCCCCGGCATGGACGAGACGCTGCGCATCAACGGCCGGGCCGAGATTCACGCCGATCCCGAGCTTCTCGACCGCATGGCCGTCGACGGCAAGCGGCCGATCTCGGCGCTGGTGGTGGCGGCCGACGAAGTCTACTTCCACTGCGCCAAGGCCTTCATGCGCTCGCAACTGTGGAACCCCGACACCTTGATCGACCGCAAGACGATGCCGACGCTGGGAGCGATTCTGAAGGATCAGATCGGGCTCGCGGATGAGACGAACGCGATCGACCAGGCACTCGATCGCGGCTATCGCGCATCGCTCTATTGACGGGACGCCGGCCCTGATGGCGCGCCTCACACTGAGCGCCCTCGTCGTCGGCCGCGGCGCCACCGCCGTCGCCGGCCCGTTCGAGATCGCCGTCTCGGCGGGCGAGGCGCTGGTCGTCACCGGGCCGAACGGCGCCGGCAAGTCGACGCTGCTGCGCACGCTCGCAGGGCTGCTGCCGCCGATCTCGGGCACCGTCCGCCTCGAAGGCCTCGCCGCATCCGACGGCGAGCCGGCCGCACGGCTTGCCGACGTCGCCCATTACGTCGGCCACCGCCACGGCATGAAGAGCCAGATCACCGTCGGGGAAAACCTCCGCTTCTGGGCGCGGTATCTCGGCGGGGCTGCCAAGGAAATCGCACGTCGCGCCGGCGACGCCGCCGATCGCAGCCTCGGCGATCGAGCTTCGTCCTTGTCGCAGGATGGCCGGCTGTCGCAGCTGACCGTCCTTCCGCCCGCCGAAGCTCTCGCCGCCGTCGGCCTGCCAGGCCTCGACGCCATCCCCTTCGGCTATCTCTCCGCCGGCCAGCAGCGCCGGGCGAGCCTTGCCCGCCTGCTCGTCGCCCATCGCCCGGTCTGGATCCTCGACGAGCCGACGTCCGCCCTCGACGTCGCCTCGCAGGCCCGCTTCGCCGACCTCGTCGCGCGCCATCTCGGGTCGGGCGGCATCGTCGTCGCCGCGACCCACCATCCGCTCGGCCTCGAATCGGCAAAGACGCTCCACATCACGCCGCCCCGTGCCGGCCGGGACGACGGCCCCGGCGCGCCCGCCATCGACGACGCCGCTCTCGCCGAAGCCGAGGGCTGGCTGTGAGCGCCCTTTTCCTGCGCGACCTGCGTCTCGCCCTTGCCGGCGGCGGCGGGGCGACGACCGCCGTCATCTTCTTCCTCGCCGTCATCGCGACGATCCCCTTCGGCGTCGGGCCGGACCTCAATCTCCTGTCGCGCATCGGCCCGGCGATCCTGTGGATCGGCGCGCTTCTGTCGACGCTCCTCACCCTCGACCGGCTGTTCCAGGCCGACCGGGAGGACGGCACCCTCGATCTCCTGATCGCCGGCCCGCTGCCGATGCCCCTCGTGGTGCTGGCGAAATGCCTCGCTTTGTGGGCCGCTTCCTGCCTGCCGCTGGTGCTGGCCTCGCCCGTGCTCGGCCTGTTCCTCGCCCTTCAGCCCGCCGCCCTCTTCGCGGTGATGGCGACGCTCTTCGTCGGCACGCCGGCCATCGTCTTCATCGGCGCCGTCGGCGCCGCCGTCGCCGTGGCGCTCCCCCGCGGCGGCCTGCTGGTCTCGGTGCTGGTGCTGCCTTTGGCGATCCCGGTGCTGATCTTCGGCGTCTCGGCGACCTATGCGGCGGTGAACGAGCCGGGCCCGTTCTGGCCTCCCTTCATGATCCTCTGCGCGCTGACGCTGTTCTTCGGGGCGCTCGGGCCGCTGGCGGCGGGCGCGGCGTTGAAGGGAGGTGGGGAGTAGGGGGCGCCAACGGGCGCCTTATCGCCGACACTCGCTGCCGGTTTGCGCCTGAAACGGAATACAATGAAAGTGTTTCAAAATCGAGCTTGGTGGCCTGACCCGACTTCTCCTTTCAGTACCCAACAGGTTGATCTAGATTAAGAAGCCGATGGTGCGAGGAGATGCTGATGCACGGACCTATTGCCGGTGCTTTCACCGCATCATTCCTGTTGTTCTGGTTGGCATTCGCCGGGTTTTTTCTGGCGACCATCATCCGGCTTTCTAAAAGCGGTGAAGCGAAATATGTATTTGGTTTGAAAGAGAAACCTACACCACAAGCGCTTGACGCGTCCATACGGGCGATGACTGAGTACTTCTCAACCCGATTTGGTCGACTGCACGGTATAGCGCTTGGAATTCTGGCAATGACGACGATAGCGCTAGGCCTATGGGCTCTCGTCGATAATAAAAATAGAAACGCGCCAGCAGCGGAAGCCACACATACCAATATTCATTCTGAAATCTGAAACCGAATTATCAATTCTTCTCTGATTGGGGTCGTTAAGGTCAAGCTCCCTGTTTTCTTCGCCGCCGGATCATGTCGCCCCGTGGGCCGCATGCTTCTCTTCGCGGTCGGCGTTCGAGCCGCCGCATGATGGGGTCCAGAAGGCTTGGTGTCTCAATCTGTTTCACGACCTGATCGGCCTTTGCCGATGGGTCCAGAATTGAAGCGAGATCACCCAACCTCTCGTCCCCACGGGAACGATCCGGTTTATCCTTGCGGGCGTGTCAGTGTGCCTTTCCCTTTCGTGGGCTCATTATGAGGCGACTGCGACGCTGGCGCTCGGCTCTTTTCCAAAGCGAAAGTCTTCGCCCTCGCTCCACATCCGGTGCAGGATGACAGCGAGCTTTCTGGCGACTGCAACACGCGCCCGCGCCATGCCGCGGCGCCGGGCGATCTGCATGCCCCAAGCTTTCAGGCTCGACCATTTCTTCGAGCGCACGAGCAGCGAGTTTGCTGCTTCGTAAAGAACGGAGCGAGTCAGTTCGTCACCGCATCGGCTGATCCGGCCCTGGATGTCGGTTTCGCCCGATTGATAGCGTGACGGGGTCAGTCCGAGGTGGACGCCGACATCTCTGGAATGACGGAAACGTTCCGGTCGATCGATGGTGGCGCGGAAGGCGAGCGCCGTGATCGGACCGACGCCTGGAACGCTCATCAGCCGTCGGCACGTCTCCTCACTTTTGACGATGTCGAGAACCTGCTTCGTCAGCGTGGCGAGCTGCTCCATCATCGTCTTCAGGACGGTGAGAAGCGGTCTGATCAAGTCCATGACATCGAGATCGCTCGCCGCCATCTCGCGAATTCGTTGGTCGAATGCAGTGCGACTGGGCTTGCCGAGTTTGATGCCGGCTTCGCGCAGGATCGCGCGCACGACATTCTCGATCGAACCCATCTCGCTCAGGATCGTGCGGCGGGCCACGAGAAGCGAGCGCCAAAGACGGGATTGCCGCGATTTGACATGAACCTCGCGAAACCAACCCGTGCGCATGATCTGCGCCAGAGCGCGAGCGTCATTGCGATCGGTCTTATTGGGCATCGTCTTCATCGCAGCATTGGCCTTGCGCGTTTCGATGCAGATCGCCGGCCATCCGGCATCGCGCAGCCCATCATGGAGCCAGGCCGAGAGCGGGCATGCTTCGAGGCCGATCCGTTCAAGGCGGCGGTCGACAGTTCGCAACGAAATGACAAGGGCTTCGGGTTCGCTCGCCGATCGCAGTTCTTTGACGATCTCGCCATTCTCGTCGACGACGCAGATCGACGTCTCTTCCAGCGAGACGTCCAGTCCGGCATAGTATCTCATGGCTGCTTCCTCTCGATGCTTGTGGCCGATCAACACGGACCACGTTTTACCATCTTGAAGGGAGCAGCCGCCGCTGCGGCCGAGACCCCAATCACCCCATCTGTTTCAGATCATCCCTTCGCCTGATGCGCCTGCACGTAAGCCGCCAAGACCGCCGCCATACGCGACGTGTAGCCCTTCGGGCTCTCCGCCTTGAAGAAATTCAGCACCTCTTCCGGCAATCGCAAGGAGACGTTCGGCTTGGTGCGAGGCGGCGAGACCTTGGCGTTTTGCCAGAAGGTCGCGTCCAGCGCCGGAATGTCGCTGGTGTCGATCTCTTCGTCCGGCAGCGCGGCCAGTTCTTCGGTGTTCAAGGGCTTTTCGAATGTCGGTCGCATGACGTTGCCTTTCCGGCTGGAGCGTCGGTAGCCACGGAGCATCCAAGGCACCGATTTTCTACAATCCATGTTACCGTCAGAGGATTGCCCTGCCACCGGTGATAATAGGAGCGTCCATCAACGCGTCGTCATCCCGGGCTTGACCCGGGATCCTGTGTGTTTGGCTTGGTGTATGAAGGGTGCGGGAAGGAGACCGACGGGATCCGGATCGCCCTTCGGGAGATCGTGGCATGGCCTGGTCCCTTCCCGCTTCGCTCGTTCAACCTGAACAGT
>NZ_JAJUWU010000015.1 GCF_021390325.1 Jiella avicenniae
AGCTTTTTGTCGCCTTCATCCAGGCCGCGATCATCAGCCTATTCGGCACCCGCCAAACCGCCGCCGCCGCTTAGGGAGCCTTCTTCACGGACAACCAGCTCCGCTGCCTCGGTCGAGATCAGCGAAATCGTCGCCTCGGTCTTGCGGACATCTCAGGCAGAACCGCAGCGCCGGGTCGTCCGGCGCTGCGAAATCGCGTGGCGTGCGATCAGTTGCTCTTCTTTTCCGTGCCCATGGCGTCGTCCTTCATCATCCCGCCGGCGTCGGCCGACTCGACGTAGTCGTACTTGCCGTCCTTCCACTCGTAGACGACGTAGCCGGGCAGCGTGACGTCGCCCTTGTCGTCGAAGGAGAGGTCGCCGATCACGGTGTCGAAGGTGCCTTCGTCGAGCGCCTTGACGACCGGGTCGAAGTCGGTCGAGCCGGCCTTATCGACGGCGTCGGCCCAGGCCTGGATCGCGGCGTAGGTGTAGAGGACGTAGCCCTCGGCGGTCTTGCCCTCGGCCTCGAGCGCGTCGACGACCGGCTTGGCCGCCTCGTTCTTGCGCGGGTCGGGCGAGAAGGTCATCAAGGTGCCTTCGCCGGCGTCGCCGGTGATCGCCCAGTATTCGTCGGTGACCAGCGCGTCGCCGGACATGATCGTCGTGTCCATGCCCTGCTCGCGCATCTGGCGCGCCATCAGGCCGGCTTCGGTGTGGTAGCCGCCGATGTAGACGAGGGTGACGCCCGCCTGCTTCATCTTGGTGACGAGCGAGGTGTAGTCCTTCTCGCCGGCGGTGTAGGCCTCGACGAGAACCGGCTTGCCGCCGGCTTCCTCGTAATACTTCTGGGTCTGATCGGCCAGGCCCTTACCATAGGCCGTCTTGTCGTTGATGATCGCGACCTTGGCGTCCGGGAAGTTCTCGTAGATGTAGGCGCCGGCGACTTCGCCCTGCTGGTCGTCGCGGCCACAGACGCGGAAGATGCCTTCGCCGGGACGCTTGTCGGTGAAGTCCGGATTGGTCGAGGCCGGCGAGATCTCGACGATCTGCTCGTCGGCATAGACCTGGCTGGCCGGGATCGAGGAGCCCGAGCAGAAGTGGCCGGCGACGAACGAGACGCCCTCGGAGGCGAAATTGTTGGCGACGGCGACGGCCTGCTTCGGATCGCAGGCATCGTCGCCGACCGAGAGCTTCAGCATCTCGCCGTTGACGCCGCCCTTCTCGTTGATGTCCTTGACCGCCTGTTCGGCGCCGATCTTCAACTGCTGGCCGAAGCTCGCATACTGGCCCGTCATCGGGCCGGCGACGCCGATCGTGATGTCGGCAAAGGCTGCGCTCGCGAAAACGAGATTGAGCGCTGCGCCTGCAAGAAGTGCCTTCTTCATACGAACCTTCCCTGTGTTGATCGTTTCTGCGACGCGAGCGCCGCAGCAGGTAGCAAATCTCCCCCTACCTGACGGGGATTAAAGCCCGGATCTCCTCGCTATGGAAGCAGAAACGGGCCGCATGTCGACAGCTTTTCCCGCCTCAGGCCGATTGCCGCTGCAGAAAGCCGTATTGTCGCGCCATCTGCTGGTTCCGCACGAAGACACGGCCGCAAGCGGCAATGGCGAACAGAACGACGTAATCGACGATGCCGTAGTAGAGGCCGACGCCGAAGGTCGACGCCGGCAACAGAAACGAGCCGTTGAACAGTGCGAAATGGATGAAGCGGACGGCCAGCGCCAACAGCACGATGTAGAAGGCGAGGAGACCCCAGCCGCTCCAGGTGAGAGCGGTCGACCGGCCGACCATCCAAGCGCCGCCACCGCCGAGAATGACGGTGACGAAGAGGAATTCCCAGAAGGTGACTTCCCAGACGAGGCCCATTTCCGGCGTCATGTCAGTGTGCTCCCCCTTCGAGATAGGCGCTGCGGACCTCTTCCCGGGCGAGGAGTTCCCGGCCCGTGCCGGACATGGTGATCGAGCCGTTGACCATGACGTAGCCGCGATGGGCGAGACGCAGGGCATGGAAGGCGTTCTGCTCGACGAGGAAGACGGTGAGGCCCTCGTTGGTGTTGAGTTCGCGGATCGCCTCGAAGATCTGCTTGACGACGAGGGGCGCGAGGCCGAGCGAGGGCTCGTCGAGGAGAAGCAGCTTCGGGCGGCTCATCAGGGCGCGGCCGATCGCCAGCATCTGCTGTTCGCCGCCCGACAGCGTGCCGCCGCGCTGGCCGCGGCGCTCCTTCAGGCGGGGGAACAGCGTGAAGACCTTGCGCAGGTCCTCGTCGAAATTCGCCTCGTCCTCGAGGATCGCGCCCATCTGGAGATTTTCGATCACCGTCATGCGCGGGAAGATGCGACGGCCTTCCGGCGACTGGGCGATCGACATCGACATGATGTCGTGGGTCGGCAGGTTGGTGATGTCCTGGCCGTTGTAGACGATCTGGCCCGAGCGGGCCTGCGGATTGCCGCAGATGGTCATCATCAGCGTCGACTTGCCGGCGCCGTTCGCCCCGATGAGGGTGACGATCTCGCCGCGATGGACCTCGATGTCGACGCCGCGCAGGGCCTGGATCTTGCCGTAGAAGGTCTCGACGCCGCGCACCGAAAGCAGGGTGTCGGTGGCGGGGCGAGTCTCCGTCTGTCGTATGGCGCTCACAGGGCACCTCCCGGGGCGGGGGTGTGAGCGGTCTTCACGTCGAGATCGCGCTCCACCTCGTCGACTTCCTCGTCGTCGACGCCGAGATAGGCGGCGATGACCTTCGCATCGTTGCGCACCTCGCTCGCCGTGCCGTCGGAAATCTTCTTGCCGTAGTCGAGCACGATGACGTGGTCGGAGATCTCCATGACGACGCCCATGTCGTGCTCGATCAGGAGCACCGAAACGCCGTGCTCGTCGCGGATGTATTTGAGCAGCGTGTTGAGTTCGGCCGACTCGCGCGGATTGAGGCCGGCAGCCGGCTCGTCGAGGCACAGAAGCACCGGGTTGGTGCAGAGCGCCCGGGCGATCTCCAGCCGGCGCTGGGCGCCATAGGGCAGATCGGCGGCCGGATCGTCGGCACGGTCGAGAAGGTCGACGCGGCGCAGCCACTCGACGGCCTTCTCCTTGGCGGCCTCGGCGGCGCGGCGATAACCGGGAAGGCCGAGCAGCCCGCCGATCGTGTAGCCGGAGGCGCGCATCAGCTCGTTGTGCTGGGCGACGAGCAGGTTTTCCAGCGCCGTCATGCCGCCGAACAGGCGGATGTTCTGGAAGGTGCGGGCGACGCCGGCGATCTCGGTGATCTTGAAGTCGGCCATGCGCTCGAGGAGGAAGACCGAGCCGTCGTCGGCCCGGCGGTATTGTTGGCCGCCTCGCGTCAGTTCGGCGAGCGCTGCGTCGGAGACGCTGCCCTCCCGGCGCAGGGCGATCCGCCCCTCGGTCGGCTTGTAGAAGCCGGTGACGCAGTTGAAGACGGTGGTCTTGCCGGCGCCGTTCGGGCCGATGAGGGCGGTGATGTCGCCGCGGCCGACGTCGAAGGACAGGTCGTCGACGGCGAGGAGGCCGCCGAAGCGCATCGTCAGATGCTCGACCGAAAGGACCGGATCGGTCGTCCAGTTGCGATTCTGCTGGTTCATCAGTGACCCTCGCCCTGAGCGACGAGATCGGCGCCGATCGTCTTCTTTTCCTTGTAGATGGCCGAGGGCGTTCGGGTCGAGACGAGGCCGCGCGGCTTCCAGACCATGATCAGCACCATGGCGAGACCGAAGATCAGCATGCGGTACTGGGTGGGATCGAAGCCGGCGCCGAAGATCGCCTGGAGCCCGGTGAGGTTTCGCAGGAGCTCGATGCCGCCGATCATCACCACCGAGGCGATGACGACGCCGAGCTGCGAGCCGAGGCCACCGAGAACGACGATGGCGAGGATGATCGCCGACTCGATGAAGGTGAAGCTCTCGGGCGAGATGAAGCCCTGGCGGGTGGCGAAGAACGAGCCGGCGAAGCCGCCGAACATCGCACCGGTGGCGAACGCCGTCAGCTTGACGTTGACCGTGTTGATGCCGAGGGAGCGGCAGGCGATCTCGTCTTCGCGCAGCGCTTCCCAGGCCCGGCCGACGGGCAGCTTGCGCATGCGCATCGTCACGAAGTTGGTCAGAAGCGCCAGCGCCAGGATGATGTAGTAGAGGAAGACGAAGCGCTGGATCGAGGAATATTCCAGGCCGAAGAAGTCCGAAAAGGACCCTTCGCCGCGGGAAAACTCAAGGCCGAAGAGCGTCGGCTTCGGAATGCCGAGAATGCCGTTGGGACCGCCGGTGAAGTCGTACCAGTTGAGGAGGACCACCCGGATGATCTCGCCGAAGGCCAGCGTCACGATGGCGAGATAGTCGCCGCGAAGCCGCAGGACCGGAAAGCCGAGCATGACGCCCCAGAGCGCCGCGAACAGCCCCGCCATCGGCAGGCAGATCCAGAAGCCGAGATCGAAATTCGTCGCCAGAAGCGCGAAGGAATAGGCGCCGACCGCATAGAAGGCGACGTAGCCGAGATCGAGCAGGCCGGCGAGGCCGACGACGATGTTGAGCCCCCAGCCGAGCATCACATAGGTGAGGATCAGGATCGACAGATCGAGGAGATAGCGGTCCTGGCTCGGCAGCAGCGTCATCAGGAGGAAGGGCAGCGTCAGCGCGACGAGGAGGAGGACGACGCCGATCACCTTGCCGATCGGCCAGCGGGCGGTCTTCGCCGCCACCTTCTTCCAGCCGCCGACCGTCGGTCGCTCGCCTCCGAAGACGAAGTAGGTGAGCAGGAACCGACCGGCGAAGGCGATCGCGATGGCGATGATCCAGCTCTTGGGATCGAGCGACAGATCGAGACCGCCGACGGCGATGTCGGTCCGGAACAAGAAGAAGAACAGCGTCAGGACGGCGACGAGCCCGGCGGTGACGCCGGCTTCCTTCAGAGCCCGGACGAGGCGGGTGTCCTCGCTCGGCGCCTCGACGAAGGGCGGCTCGCCCCGCATCGCCTCGCGACGATCCTCGGACAGCCGCTCTGCGCCTTCCGGTCGGTCGGCGCTGGCGGAAGTGGTGGTATTTGCCATCGGATCAGACCTTCTCGACCTCGGGCCGGCCGAGCAGGCCGGAGGGCATGAAGATCAGGACGACGGCGAGGATCGAGAACGCCGCGACGTCCTTGTACTCGACCGAGAAGTAGCCGGACCAGAAGGTCTCGATGAGGCCGATGGCAAGGCCGCCGAGCATCGCGCCGGGAAGCGACCCGATGCCGCCGAGCACGGCCGCGGTGAAGGCTTTCACCCCGGCGATGAAGCCGATGTAGAAGTCGATGACGCCGTAATAGAGCAGGAACATCATGCCGGCGACGGCGGCGAGGCCGGCGCCCATGACGAAGGTCAGCGAGATCGTCCGGTCGACGTTGACGCCGAGCAGCGAGGCCATCTTCCGGTCCTGTTCGCAGGCGCGCTGCTGGCGGCCGAGCGAAGTCTTGGAAATCAGGAGGGAGAAGCCCGCCATCAGGACGACGGTCATCAGGATGATGATGATCTGGATCCAGGAAATCTGGACGACGATGCCGCTCGGCGAATCCATCAGGGTGATGCCGCCCTGGATCTGCGGCGGCAGCGGCTTGACGCGGGCGCCCTGCGTCACCTGGACGAAGTTCTGCAGAAAGATCGACATGCCGATCGCGGTGATCAGCGGCGCGAGGCGGAACGACCCCCGCAGCGGCCGGTAGGCGACGCGCTCGATCGTCCAGCCCCAGGCCGCCGTGCAGAGCATCGCGACGACGACCATGAGCAGAAGCACGAGGGGCAGGAAGGTGATCCCGATCGCCGCCAGGGCGAGAAACACCGCGAGCGCGATGAAGGAGCCGATCATGAAGATCTCGCCATGGGCGAAATTGATCATGCCGATGATGCCGTAGACCATCGTATAGCCGATGGCGATCAATCCGTAGATCGATCCGAGGGTGACCCCGTTGATCAACTGCTGCAGAAAATATTCCATCGACCGCCTTTGTGCCGGTTCTTTTTGGTCAGGATCGGCGCGGCGTCGTTTCGAGGTGCGCCGCGTCCGTGTGCATGATGAATTCCATAGCAGGGACGGCCGTGGCAAGCCACGCCCGTGAAAAAAGTCTTCGCCGCGTGCCGGGCGGCGGCGTCCTGAAGCGGACGATGCGGCGGTTTTCCCGTCGCACTTCGGCCCGATCGACGGGCGGGTGCGTCCGAGGTGGCGGAGGCGGCCGCGGATCAGGCGACCGCTCCCGTCACGTCATGAGACGAAAGTCTTATCGGACGGGCGTGAAAATGTGCCTCCGGGCGAGGCCCCGCCGTCAGGGCGAGGGCGAATCACGGCCTTGCGCCTTGCTCTGGCGGCTGGCGCGATCCCGCTCGATTGCCGTGCGCTCCTTCGCCCGAACGAGGCCGATGACCTCCGGTCCGGCGACCTCCTGCGGGCTCGGCTCGACGGCGCCCCGGCTTTCGAGCCATGTCGCGAGCAGCCACCACATCAGCGCCCAGGCGGCGCCCGCCGTCCAGCCCGCGAGCACGTCCGACGGCCAGTGGACGCCGAGATAGACGCGGCTGATGCCGATGATCATCGTCAGGAAGACCGCGAGCCCGAGCAGGAATGCGCGCACCCGGCGGCGCGGCTCGACGCGGGCGAGCAGGATGCCGAGGGTCAGATAGGTGACCGCCGACATCATCGCGTGGCCGCTCGGAAAGCTCGCCGTATAGACGTAGTCGCCGTGGGGAACGAGATCGGGGCGCGGCCTGTCGAAGGTGCGCTTGAGGATCTGGCCCATCAGGAACCCGCTGGCGATCGCCGCCACGACCATCACCATCGATCGGCGCTTGGCCGAGATCCACAGATAGATCGCGACGAAGGTCGTCAGCATGATCAGGATGCCGGTGCCGCCGAGGGCGGTGACGTCGCGGCCGAATTCCTCCACCCAGCGCGGGCCGATCGGATCGGAAACGTCGGTGCTGGAGCGCAAGGCCAGAAGGATTTCGCGGTCGAGGCCCTTGGTGTCGCCCTCGACCACCTCGCCGGCGATGGAAACGAAGGCCCAGATCGCCCCGGCCGTGACGAGAGCGCCGATGAGCGTCCAGATCTCGACCTTCTGCCAGAGCCAGAGGGAGAGCCGGCGGAGCCGCCGGGTGGCGTCGCGAGTGTCGATCATGAAGAATGCGCCATCGGGTGAAGGGGGATGAAGGACAAGGCGCCGACCGTCTCAGGCAGCGGGAAGAGACAGCAGCCGCCGCGCTTCGGCGGGCGTCGCGACCCGCCGGCCACGGCGCTCGCATCGCTCGACGGCAAGGCGCACCAGTGCGGCGTTGGAGGGCGCCAGTTCGGCGCGGGACAGGCGGACGTTGTCTTCGAGCCCGGTCCGGCAATGGCCGCCTTCCTCGAGGCTCCAGTCGATCACCGTCGTCTGGTGGCGGCCGATGCCCGCGCCGGTGAAGGTGGCGTCCGGGGCAAGGCGCTTCAGCGTCCCGGCGAAGAAGGCGAAGCTCTCCCGATCCGCCGGCATGGCGTTCTTGACGCCCATGACGAACTGGACGTGCAGCGGCCCGGCGATGCGGCCGTCCTTCGCCATCGCGGCGGCCTGGAAGATCATCGACAGGTCGAAGGCCTCGATCTCCGGCTTGACGCCGTATCTCAGCATCTCCGCGGCCAGCCAGTCGACGAGGTCGGGCGCGTTTTCGTAGACGCGGGTGGGGAAGTTGACGGAGCCGGTGGACAGCGAGGCCATGTCGGGCCTCAAAGACAACATGCTGCCGCGCTCCCGGCCGTTGCCGGAGCGCCCGCCCGTCGAGACCTGTACGATCATGCCGGGGCAGTGCCTGCGCACTCCCTCCATCAACCGGGCGAATTTTTCCGGATCGGAAGAGGGCGTTTCGTCGGCGTTCCGGACGTGGCAGTGGACGAGGCTCGCCCCGGCCTCGAAAGCTTCGTGGGTCGATTCGATCTGTTCGGCGATGGTGATCGGCACCGCCGGGTTGTTCGCCTTCGTCGGCAGGGATCCGGTGATGGCGACGGTGATGATGCAGGGCTGACTCATCCCTCGGTAACTGGCCTCGTCGCGGGGAAGGAAAAGACTGGAGCGGGCGCGACGTGGCGAAGCAGCCACCCGGGGAGGGCGTGCGGCCTCAAAAGCCGGCCTTTGCCAGACAGCCCTCGACCATGCCGCGATAGCCGGGGCCGAAGAGGTTGAGATGAACCAGCGCCGGCCAGAGCGTATAGACGGGCGCCCGCTCGCGGTGGCCGGCGGCGAGCGGGCCGTAGGCGTCGAAGAACGCACTCGTCGGGCTGGCGAAGAGGCCGAGCATGGCGAGGTCGACCTCGCCGTCGCCATGGTAGCAGGCCGGGTCGATCAGGCCGGAGATCCGGCCGTTCGAGGCGAGGACGTTGCCGCTCCACAGGTCGCCATGGAGAAGGGACGGCTTCGGCCGGCTCGGCAACAGGTCGCCGAGCCTTCCGCACAGGGCCTCGACCCGCCGCTCGACATCGGCTCCGGTGCCGCGGGCCGCTGCGAGCAGCCGGTTTTCGGCATAAAAGCGCGGCCAGTCGTCGGAGGAGGCATTGCCGATCGCCAGTCTGCCGAAGGCGTAGTCGTCCGGCCAGCCATAGGCCTCGCCCGTCGTCTCGTGGAGTTTGCGGACGACCCGGCCGAGATCCGCCCAGGCGGTCGAGAGCCCGCCGTCGTCCGCAAGCCGCTCGATCGCCAGCACCGCGTCGTCGGCGGCGAAGACCTCCGGCGCAGGCACGCCCGCCGCCCGGATCGCGCGGAGCATCCGCGCCTCGGCCTTGGGCGAGGGGCCGGACTTCACCAGCATCTCGCGACCGTCCTCGAGCCGCACGAATTCGACGCTGGACAGCGAGCCGCCGGCGAAATCCGCCGCGCTCGCGAGCTTGCCGCCGAGAAGACCCGCCGCCCGTTCGGCCAGGGCGCTCATCTTCCCGCCGCTTCGGCCTTGAGCCTTGCGACCAGCGCATCGGCGCCCGCGCAGGCGTCGCGCCAGGCGTCGTCGAAGGCCGAGTCCTCTTCGTAATAGGGGTCGGTGACCGACTGGCCCTCGCGGCCGGGGACGTGGTCGAGGAGAAGGCTCACTTCGGCCCTGCCGTCGGGCGGGGCGAGGCGGCGCAGCCCGGCGAGATTCTCGGCGTCGAGGCCGATGACGTGATCGAAGCGATCGAAATCTTCTTGCGTCACGAGCCGAGCCTGGCGTTCGCCGATCTCGATGCCGTTCCTGCGCGCCACCGCCTGGGCGCGCGGATCCGGCGGATAGCCGAGATGCCAGTGGCCGAGCCCGGCCGATTCGACGTGGACGTCCAGCCCCTCCCGCTCGGCCGCAGCCCTGAAGGCGGCCTCGGCGAGCGGCGACCGGCAGATGTTGCCGAGGCAGACGAAGAGGACGGCGGGGGTCACGCTCATGACGGCTCCATCCGGGAACGGCGGGGTTCGATCGTTCGGAGGAAAGAGGTGGGGCGGGAGGGCCGATCGGCAAACCGGAGCGCGATGCCTTCACGCGGGCCGCCATCATTCACGCAGCCGGTGACGCGGACCGTGTCCCATCGGCGGCGAACGCAACCAGACCGGCGTCGACGCCGGGCCGATGGTGAAGGTCGAAAAATCTGGGATGTGGCTCCCCGGGCCGGATTCGAACCAGCGACCGATCGATTAACAGTCGAGTGCTCTACCACTGAGCTACCGGGGAATACGCCTGACGACGTTGACGCGGCCTATAGCAAAGCCATTCGGGCTTTGCCAAGCCTTCGATGCAAAAAAGCGCATCGTGACCGTGAGAAGGTCGTCCGGCGACTGCCCAGCCGAGCCGAAGCCGAAGGTGCGAAGATTGCCGGCGCTCCACGGCCTGCCCATCTTCGCCCGAACGGGTCCGGCGATCCATCGGAGACGACGAATGATCATGACGTCGAGCGGCGCGCGGCGCCCGGGCGGGACGAAGGGTGGTTCGGACGATGTCGACCGGCCTCTCTCCGGCGGGCGTTCGGCCCCTGCCGGGGAGGCGTCCGACGGTGGGGCGTCCGCCGACGATGCGGCGGCTCCGAAACCGCGTCCGCGGCTCAGACTGTTCGGCCGGCAGGTGCCGCTGCCGGCCTCCCGCCCATGGCGCATCGCGCTCGGCGCTTCCTTGGTCGGCGGCGGCGTCCTCGGCTTCCTGCCGGTCCTGGGCTTCTGGATGCTACCGCTCGGTCTCTTCGTCCTGTCGGTCGATTCGCCGTTGGTCCGGCGCTGGCGGCGGCGCGGCGAGGTCCGGTTCGCAAAGTGGCGCAAGACGCGCAAGGCGCGTCGCGCCGACGCCGCGCATGGCGGTAACGCCGAGGGTGGGAACGGCTGATCTCCGCCGCAGGGCTCGTACGGGCTCGGCCGTGCCTCGAAATGGTTGCGCTTTCTTCACCCTTCGTTTGCCACGGCCGGCGATAGATCCCGCGAATCGCTTGCCGTAGCGGCGGCTTCAACGACCTCGAAACCGTAAGCGTCCAGAATGGCTCAAAGACAGGAGCCGGGACGATGTCTCGCCTGCGAATGGGAGACAGTTCATTGGACGCGCGCGTCGACCAGAAAGACCGTCCGATCTTCGTCGATCTCGACGGCACGCTGATCAAGACCGATCTGTTGTGGGAGACGCTGTTTCTCACGGCACGGCAGTCGCCGGCACGGCTGCGCCACGTCTTCGGCTGGCGGGCGGAGGGCAAGGCGCGGCTGAAGGCGGGGCTCGCCGGCGGCATCGAGTTCGACGCGGCGCTGCTGCCCTATCGCGAAGAGGTCGTCGCGGCGCTGCGCCGGGCGAAGGCGGATGGCCGGCGCATCGTGCTCGCCACCGGTTCGAACGAACGGCTCGCCCATGCGGTCGCCGATCATCTCGGCCTGTTCGACGAGGTCATGGCCTCCTGCGACGACGTCAACCTCACCTCCAGCCGCAAGCTCGAGCGCATCGTCGCCACCTGCGGCGAGGACGGTTTCGACTATTTCGGCAATTCCCACGACGACATCTGTCTTCTCGACGCCGCCGCCGAGGCGACGGTCGTCGCTCCGGACCGGGTGGCGCGCAGGTGGCAGCAGAAGAGCGGCGCAGACCTGATCACCGCCGGCGGCGATCCGGCGAGGGCGGCCCTCAAGGCGATGCGGCCGCATCAATGGGCGAAGAACGTGCTGATCTTCGTGCCGATGGTGCTCACCCACGAGTTCCTCAACTTCGGCATGCTGTTCGAGGCTCTGGCCGCCTTCTTCGCCTTTTCTTTCGCGGCCTCGGCCGTCTACATCCTCAACGACCTCGTCGACCTCACCGCCGATCGCAAGCACAAGACCAAGCGCAATCGGCCCTTCGCAAGCGGCACGTTGAAGATCCCGGACGGGCTGAAGCTCGCGGGCGGGCTGTTCGGCGCGTCCCTGCTGCTCAGCCTGCTCCTGCCCTGGGCGTTCCTCGGCGTCCTCGCCGGCTATCTGGTCGCGACGACCGCCTATTCGCTGTTCATCAAGCGCATGCTCCTGATCGACGTCCTGACGCTGGCGGGGCTCTATACCACCCGCATCATGGCCGGCGTCGCGGCGACCGACGTCTCAGTCTCGTTCTGGCTGCTCGCCTTCTCGCTGTTCTTCTTCCTGTCTCTCGCTTTGGTGAAGCGCTACACCGAGCTGATGGATTTCGGCACCGGCGCCGAGCGATCCAAGACCGGCCGCGGCTACGTCGACGCCGATCTGGAAACCCTGGCGCAGGCCGGCATGACCTCGGGCTTTGCCGCGGTGATGGTGCTGGCGCTCTACATCAACAGCCCGGAAGTGCTGACCCACTACAACGTGCCGTGGCTCGTCTGGCCGCTCTGTCCGATCCTTCTCTACCTCATCGTCAGGATCTGGGTCCTCGCCCGCCGCAACCAGATGCACGACGATCCGGTGGTGTTCATCCTGCAGGACTGGCGCAGCCAGATGATGATCGCCATCGGCGGCCTGATGTTCCTCCTGGCCGCCTATGCGTGACGCTTCGAACATCCGGAACGAAGACGGCGGCCACGACAGCTGGGGCCGGCTGAAGCGGCGGGACCGCGCGGCCATGTCCGCTCCGGGCGGCGGATGGCTGGCGCGGGCGGAGGAGGAGGGCGGCTTTCTGCCCTATGGCAACGGCCGTTCCTATGGCGACAGCTGCCACAACGACGCCGGTGTCCTTCTCGATGCGCGGATCGGCGGGGCGCCGCGGATCCTCCATTTCGATCCCGAGGCCGGCCTGTTGACGGCCGAGGCGGGCGTGCTGTTCAGCGAGATCACCCGCCACGTCGCACCGCTGGGCTGGTTCCTGCCCGTCACGCCCGGCACGCAATTCGTCACCGTCGGCGGGGCGATCGCCAACGACATCCACGGCAAGAACCACCATCGCCGCGGCACGTTCGGCCGCTGGGTGGAGGCGATCGAGCTGGAGCGCTCCGACCGCGGCGTCCTCACCCTTTCACCGAGCGAGAATCCCGAACTCTTCGCCGCGACGATTTCCGGCATGGGGCTGACCGGACTGATCCGCCGGGCGACGATCCGGCTGATGAAGGTGCCGTCGCTCTCGATCGTCGAGACGACGACGCGTTTCGACCGGTTGTCCGACTATTTCGCGCTCGCCGAGGAAGTCGACGCGCGGCACGAATATGCCGTCGCCTGGATCGACTCGCTCGCCGGGGGCGGCAGTCTCGGCCGCGGCCACCTCATCTGCGGCGATCACGCCGAGACCGGGGACCGGACGGGCGAGGCCTCCCGCCAGCTCGCCGGCGTTCCGTTCACGCCGCCGGTGAGCCCGCTCGCGGGTCCCTTCCTGAAAGCGTTCAACGAGGCCTATTTCCGCAAGGCGAAGCCCGGCACGCACCAGCGCACCGTCCCCTTCGCCGGCTTCTTCTATCCGCTCGACCGGATCGGCGGCTGGAACCGGCTCTACGGTCCGCGCGGTCTGCACCAGCATCAGAGCGTCGTGCCCTTCGCCGACGCCGAGCTGGTGGTGCGGGCGCTGATCGAATGCGCGAAAAGCCATCGCCACGGCTCGTTCCTGACGGTGCTGAAGCGCTTCGGCGACCTGAAGAGCCCGGGGCTCACCAGCTTTCCGCGGCCCGGCTACACGCTGACCCTCGATTTTCCCCATCGCGGCGAAAGGACGCTGAAGCTCCTCGCCGAACTCGACCGGATCACCCTTCGGGCCGGCGGGGCCGTCAATCCCTACAAGGATGCGCGCATGTCGGCCGGAACGTTCGCGGCGGGTTTTGCCAACTGGCGGAGGCTGGAGGCACAGCGCGATCCCGCGATGATGTCGGATTTCTGGCGGCGCACGGCGATGCGTCTTCGGGACGGCGACGCCGCTTTCAGCGCCGATACGGACAAGTCGACCGTTTCGAAGGAAACTTCTTTTACCATTGCCGGCGGAATAGTCGGCGCGGGTGTCTGAGGCGGACCGCGTCTTAACCCATCACTGAACTTCAGGCGCTATGACTTTCCGTCAGTTCAGTCGCCTTCCGAAATTCGGACGAAAAGATCAGGCCGATGACAAAATATATCCCGTTCATTCTCTTCACCGTGCTCACCAACGCGGCAGCGCAGGTGATGCTCAAATACGGCATGATGCAGCTTGGGGCCCTCAGTTTCGTCGGGGTCAACCCGATCGTGAAGATCCTGCAGATCGTCTTCAGCCCGTGGGTGTTCTTCGGTCTCTGCACGTTCGTGATCTCGATGGCCTCGCATCTCTTCGTGCTGTCGAAGGTCGATCTGTCCTTCGCCTACCCCTTCCTGTCGCTCGCCTACGTCGTCGTCGCGGTGTTCGCCTATTTCGTCTTCCGCGAGGACGTGAACGCCATGCGCATCCTCGGCATCGCCCTGATCTGCGGCGGCACCGTCTTCATCGCCCAGAGCGGCGGCCCGACCCATGCCGAGAGCGCCGGCCGCGAAGTCGCCGACGCCGTCGCCACACCTTCCGACCTGCATAACGCTTCAGAGGTTTCGCAATGAAACACGTCATCTTCGGCGGCGATGGTTTCGTCGGCCGCCATCTCGCCAAGAAGCTCGTCGCCGACGGCGAGGAGGTCGTCGTCGCCGACATCGTCAGGAGCGAGCTGCCGCACTACGCCAGCGCCCGCTTCGTCCATTGCGACGTGACCGACCCGGCCTCTGTGGGCGCGGTCGACATCGCGCCCGAGGACATGGTCTACAACCTGTCGGCCAAGATGCTGTCGCCGATCCAGGTGCGGGCGAAGCGCCACGACTTCTTCTACCCGGTGAACTATTTCGGCACCGAGAACATCATCCATGCCATGGACGATGCCGGCGCGCCGAACCTCGTCCACTTCACCACCGACATGATCTACGGCCATACGGTCACCTATCCGATGACCGAGGAGCATCCGGTCTCCCCGCTCGGCGAGTACGGCCAGTCGAAGCTCGACACCGAAATCCTCGCCGCGAAGTGGCGCGAGAAGGGGATGAACATCTCGCTGTTCCGCCCGCGCCTGATCATCGGCCCGGGGCGCCTCGGCATCCTGGAAAAGCTGTTCAAGCTGATCGACCACAACCTGCCGGTTCCGATGATCGGCTCGGGCAAGAACCCGTACCAGTTCATCTCGGTCTTCGACTGCGCCGAGGCGGCCCGTCTCGCCTGGAAGGCGGGCGTGCCGAACGAAGCGTACAATCTCGGCTCGCTCAATCCGCCGCCGGTGAAAAAGCTTCTCGGCGACCTCATCAAGCATGCCGGCTCGAAGTCGATCCTCATCCCGACGCCGGGCTGGGCGGTGAAGAGGACGCTCGATCTCCTCGACGCGCTCAACATGCCGCTGATGGACCCCGAACAGTATCTCATCGCCGACGAGGAATGCGTCCTCGACGTGTCCAAGGGCGAGCGCCAGCTCGGCTGGGTGCCGCAATATCGGGACGAGGACATGCTGATCGCCGCCTACAGCGAATATCGCAACAAGCTCGCGGGCAAGACCGGTCAGGTCGCCCGCCAGGCCCAGCCGGCCGAGTGAAGGAGAAGACGATGCTAGACCGCCCCGTCACGTCCGCCGCTGCGCTCGACGCCCAGCGGCGCGGCCCGAAGAAGCCTCCGCTCCTCTCCGTCGAGGACGCCAAGGCGATGCCCGTCGAGACGATGGCCGATCTTTTCAAGGATCACATCAATCCCGGCCAGTTCCACTTCATGAAGCTGCTCGGCTTCCACAAGGTGAAGATCGAGCGCGCCGAGGGCATGTTCTACACCGACCAGAACGGTCGGAAGATCCTCGACTTCTTCGGCGGCTTCGGCTCGCTCGCCCACGGACACAACCATCCGCGGGTGCTGGCGGCGCGCGAGCGCTTCCAGGACGAGAAGCGGCACGAGATCGCCATCGCCTTCCTGTCGCAATATGCCGCCGCACTCGCCAAGAACCTCGCCGAATGCTCGCCGGGCGAACTCGACATGGTGTTCCTCGGCTCCACCGGCTCGGAGGCGATGGAAGCGGCGATCAAGGTCGCCGAGCGCGCCAGCGGACGCAAGAACTGCAAAATCGTCCACGCCGAGAATTCCTTCCACGGCAAGTCCAAGGGCGTCCTGTCGATCACCGACTCGAACCTCTATCAGGGCGAGTTCAAGCTGGTCGACAACCGGGTGAAGGTGCCGTTCGGCGATCTCGAAGCCTTGAAGCGC
Organism: Jiella avicenniae; assembly: GCF_021390325.1. Taxonomy (GTDB): domain Bacteria; phylum Pseudomonadota; class Alphaproteobacteria; order Rhizobiales; family Rhizobiaceae; genus Jiella; species Jiella avicenniae. The sequence goes on from NZ_JAJUWU010000015.1 coordinate 15,611, forward strand.
GCGATCGAGAACGACAGCGACATCGGTGTCGTCGTGCTCGAGACGGTGCAGGGCGGCGGCGGCATCATCGGCGCCCCGACGGAATACTGGCAGGGCGTGCGCACGCTCTGCGATCGCCACGACGTTCTCTGGGTCGCCGACGAGGTGCAGTGCGGCTACGGGCGGACCGGCAAGTTCTACGCCTTCGAGCATCACGGCGTGGTGCCGGACGTCACCGCTCTCGCCAAGTCGCTCGGCGGCGGCAAGGCAGCCGTCGGCGCGATGATCGCCAAGCGCAGCGTCTACATGAAGGCCTACGGTACGCCGAAGACGGCGATGATCCACGCCCAGGCGACCTTCGGCGGCATCGGCGAAGCCTGCGTCACGGCGATCGAGGGCCTGAACGTCCTTTATGACGAGGACCTGATCGGCAATTCCGCCGACACCGGCGCCTATCTCCTGTCGCGGCTGAAGACCATCCAGGCGAAGTATCCGCAGATCATCAAGGACGTGCGCGGCCAGGGCCTGTTCGTCGGGCTGGAGTTCCAGGACTTCTCGCGGACCCTGCCGCTCGCCCTCCGGCCGATGGTGGCGATCCTCGACGACAAGCTGAAGGGCTCGCTTTCCGGCTTCATCGGGGCGCTGCTTCTGCGCGACTACGACGTCCTCGTCGCCTTCACCGAATACAATCGCAACGTCATTCGCCTCGAGCCGCCGCTGATCTGCGGCGAGGAGCATGTCGACCAGTTCTGCGACGCGCTGGACGATCTGCTCTCCAGGGGGATCGTTTCGATCGTCAAGGATTTCGTGAAGTCGCAGCTCGGCTGAGGCCGCTTTCCGGCGACGTGCTGCCCCGAAGACGGGGCGGCGCGGCCGTCGGGATCAGCCGCCGTCGTCCGGCTCAGCCTCGGCGCCTTCTTCGGCGAGATTGTGCCGGACGCGGATGAGATAGCGGCGAAACGCCTTGCGCTCGCGGTCGGTGAAACCGGACAGGGCTCGACGCTCCAGGCTCTTCTGGGCCTTTTGGACCTTCTCGACGAGGGCGGCGCCCTCGTCGGTCAGAAACGCCCGGCTCTGGCGAAGGTCGGTCTCCGACGATCGCTTTTCGACGAGACCCTGGGCCACGAGGCGGTTGATCGTCTTCGTCACCGTCGGCGGCCGGACGGCGAGCTTTTCCGCCAGATCCCGCAGCGTGATCCCGTCGCTCTTGCCGATGGCGATCAGCACGTTGTCCTGGCCCGGATAGATTTCCGTCGCGTCGAGGCTGTGCAAGAGGGCGGTTCGTGCGCTGCGCGCGGCGAGAACCAGTTGGCCCGTGACCGACCCCTTCTTCTTCTTTCGAGCCATCGCGCCTCTCGATCGTCAAAATCGGTTGCAGATTGATCCAGCATCCGGTGTCTGTCAGGGTCGGACGAAATCCGTGGACGATCGCCCGTCGAGATGTCGGGGAATGGCTTGCCGCATTATCTGAACCGGCGACGACGCATGGCGGCAGCACTACCAGTTCGAATGATCGGATCAAAATGAAAACGCCTCGCCGCTTCGAAGAGCTGACGAGCCCGGATCTCGAGGCGCTCGCGCCCCGGCTCGGCGACATGGTCGCCGTCCTGCCGATCGCCGCGATCGAGCAGCATGGTCCGCATCTGCCGCTCGGCACCGACGCCCTTCTCGCCGACGCCATGGTCGGGACGGTGCTGGCGCGGCTGCCGGACGATCTGCCCGCCACCTTCCTTCCGACCTTCCGCATCGGCACGTCCGGTGAGCACACGGGCTTTTTCGGGACACTCAGCCTCGACTGGCGGACGATGACCGCGGCGCTGATCGAGATCGGCGAGGGGCTTGCCGACAGCGGCTTCCGGCGGCTCGTCATCGTCAACGCCCATGGCGGCAACACGCCGGTGATGGACACGGCGGCTCTGGAACTGCGGCGGCGGAGGAAAATGCTGGTCGGAACCTCGTCCTGGCTGCGCTTCGGCTATCCGGCAGGGCTCCTGCCGCAGGAGGAGATCGACCACGGCATCCATGGCGGCGCCGTCGAAACGGCCTTGATGCTGCATTTCAGGCCCGACCTCGTGCGGCGGGACAAGATCGAGCGCTTCGAGACGCTGCAGGCGCGGCTCGCCGAGCGACACACCCATCTGCGTGCCCACGGGCGCCTCGGCTTCGGCTGGATGGCCGGCGACCTCAATCGCCGGGGCGCCGTCGGCGACGCGCGACTGGCGACGGCGGATATCGGCCGAGCGATCGCCGAGCACCAGGCGGACGCCTTCATCGTCTTTCTGCGCGACGTTCTGGCATTCGATCTGGAAGATCTGGCTCCCTGAGCGAAGTCCGGCCGGAGCGAACCGGCGAAAGGAGATCAGCCTATGGCCGAGCAGGCACATGACGCGGGCGAGGGGGCTGCCTCCCGTTCCCGCCGTCTCTGGCTGAAGGAGCCGCTGGCGATTCTTGCCGAGGGCGCCGAGGGCGGCATCGTCGTCGAGGCCGGTCGCATCGCCGAACTGGTGCCGGCCGGCGCATCGCCGAAGGCGCCCGTCGACGAGACCTTCGACGCCGCGCGCCACGTCGTGCTGCCGGGGCTGATCAATACCCACCACCACTTCTACCAGACGCTCACCCGCGCTCATCCGGCGGCGATCGACAAGGAGTTGTTTCCTTGGCTTCAGAGCCTCTACCCGATCTGGGGCCGGCTCGATGCCGACAGCCTGCGGCTCGCTGCCCGGCTGGCGCTGACCGAACTCCTGATGTCCGGCTGCACGACCGCCGCCGACCACCACTATCTGTTCCCCGACGGTCTCGACGAGGCGATCGACATCGAGGTCGAGGAGGCGAGAGCGCTCGGCATCCGCGTGACGCTCACGCGCGGCTCGATGGACCTTTCGCAGAAGGACGGCGGTCTGCCGCCGGATCACGTCGTCCAGGATGCCGACACGATCCTTTCCGACAGCGAGCGGCTCATCGGGCGCTACCACGACCGGTCTTACGCCGCGATGGTGCAGATCGCGCTGGCGCCCTGTTCGCCCTTTTCGGCGACCAAGCGTCTGATGCGGGAAACTGCCGAATTGGCGGAGCGGCACGACTGCCGGCTGCACACCCATCTCGGCGAGACCGAGGACGAGAACCGCTTTTGCGAGGAGACCTTCGGCTGCCGGCCGCTCGATTATCTCGAAGAAGTCGGCTGGCTCGGACCGCGCACCTGGCTCGCCCACGGCATTCATTTCACCACCGACGAATGCCGGAAGCTCGGCCGTCACAAGGTCGGCGTCTGCCACTGCCCGGCCTCCAATGCGGTTCTCGCCTCCGGCTTCTGCCCGGTTCGCGAACTGACCGAGGCGGGGGCGCCGGTGGGGCTCGGCGTCGACGGCTCGGCCTCGAACGACGGCTCGACCATGATCGCCGAATTGCGCAGCGCCCTGATGGTGCAACGCCTGAACTATCGCTCCGCCTCGGCCTTCACCGCGCGGGACGCGATGGCCCTGGCGACGACCGGCTCGGCAGCCTGCCTCGGGCGGCCCGAACTCGGCCGCATCGCCGTCGGGGCACAGGCCGATCTCGCGCTGTTCACGCTCGACGAGCTGCGCTTTTCCGGCGCCCACGATCCGATCGCCGCGCTCGTCCTCTGCGGCGCGCAGGGCGCCGACCGCGTGATGGTTGCCGGGCGCTGGCGCGTCGAGAGCGGCGTGCCCCTCGGCATCGACCTCGAGGCGCTGCGCGAGGCCCATGGCCGGGCGGCATTGCGGTTTCGTTGAATGCTGCGAGGGCGGCGACATCCTGACCGCTGCGAGACTCGCGGAGATGCGAGACCCGCGGACAGATGAGTGATTGCCGCGTCGGCACCTCGCCTTGCGCGATCTGGCAGAAGATAAGTCCTTCTCACTTATTGTTGGCTGCCGAAGAAGTACAGGCGAATATTGCCGAATTTTAAAGCATCCGGATGTACCAATGGCCGAAGAGTTTCATGGGCTGCGGGTCGGGCTTGTATCGGGATTCCCAAATCTTTGACGATCGAGCGCCAGCGGCGCCGCGGGAAGACGAGGAGAGGCTCGATCCGCTTCTCGGGTTCCCGGCCGAGGTCGCCTGGCGCTACGAAGCGGAATCGCGGCCGGAGCGGGTGCGCCACCTGCGCATCGCCATCCTGGCGGGGATCATCAGCTACAACAGCTACGATCTGATCAGCTTCTTCACCTTCCCGGACGTCGCCAAGCAGGCGATCGTCCTTCGCCTCGTCATCACGGCGCTTGCCGGCGCCGTCTGGTTCTGGCTTCCGCGCATGACAGCCTTCGGGCGCGAAATGCTGCTTCTCGGCGCGATGTTGGCGGCCTGTTCCGTGCCGCTCTATCTGTTCGCGGCGACGCGGGCGCCGAACGGTGCGCTCAGCTTCATCGACTTCCTGTTGACCATCGTCTTCGGCATCGCGATCCTGCAGCTCCGCTTTCCCGCCGCCATCGTGATGATGGCGGTGTGCTGGGCGGCCGGTCAATCGGTCGTGGCATTTCGGCCGGAACTGACCTTCGACGCGCGTCTCGCCCTTTCCATGCAGCTCATGATGGCGAGCTGTTTCCTGCTCCTGAGCAGCTGGCTGATGCAGCGCAGCCATCGCCGCGCCTATCTGGCCAAATTGCGCGAAACGGAACGCTCCCATGGCCTCGAATTGGCGCGGCAGAGCTTTGCCGAACTGTCCATGACCGACGCATTGACGGGACTCGGCAACCGGCGCTGCCTCGACGACGTGCTGCCCCATTGGCTGGCGGAGGCCCGGTCGGGCCGCATGCCGTTCGCCCTCGTCATGATCGATGTCGACCACTTCAAGGCCTATAACGACCGCTACGGTCATCAGGCGGGCGACGTGTGCCTGCGGCAGATCGGCGCCGCCCTTGCCGGGTTTGCCCGGCAGGAGACCGACGTCGTCGCCCGCTACGGCGGCGAGGAATTCGTCGTCTTGCTGCGGGGGGTCGGCCGGCCCGTCGCGCTGCAGCGGGCGAACGATCTCGTCGCCGCCATCGGCGCGCTGTCGATCCCGCATGCGGCGCGGCCCGATGGGGAGCGGCGCGTGACCGTCAGCGCCGGCGTGGCCCATGTCGATCGGGGAACCGGTCTGCGCGAGGCGGACGTCGTCGCGCAGGCGGACGCCGCGCTTTACGAGGCGAAGCTGGCCGGCCGTGGACGGATCGGACCGGTGCTGGGTGAGGCTCTCGCCGTCAGAGCGCCGGCAACGGTGTGACCGGTCGAACGAAGCCGGTCGCCACCCGTCGGGCCCTCGTCAGTCGCCGGCGACGAAGAACTGCAGCTTTCCGTCGGGCGTGATGCCGATGCGGTAGAAATTGTAGGCGCCGAACTCCACCATCGACTGGTAGTCGCCGGCGGTGACGATCTGCAACAGCTCGACGAGCTGCGGCTTGGTCAGCTTGGCCACGTCGACCTGCGTGAAGTAGGGCCAGACGTAGATTTCGTCGGACGAATCCGGTTCGATCCGGGCATAGCCCGAATGAAGCAGATCGAGGATGATCGCGAGGATCTCGACGCCTTCGCCGTCGCCCGAATTCTGTTTGAGAAACGCGATCGGGTCCGTCGGGGCATCGCCGAAGCTGAGCACCGTGCCGTCGTCGCCGGTCTCGATCAGCGGACGCAGCCGCTCGACGTCGCCGGTCCGGGCCGCCTCGATCAGCTTCTGACGGGCGGCCTTCACGGCTGCGGGCAGCTTCTCCTCGCCATGGCCGATCTCGGCGGCGAGCGGAACCGCCGAATCGGCATCTCCGGCGGCTGCGGAGCCCTCTTCGAGCGAAGGCTTGCCGACGCGCGGTCCGGTTCCGTCGCGCAGCGGCGCTGCCGGCTCTGCCTGATAGCGCACCGGCGAGGAGGGTGGGGCGTCGCCCTCGGGGGCCTCTTTGGGCGCTTCGGGCCGCGGTCGCGTCGTGCCGCCTGTTTCCTCGTCCTCCGGAGAGATCGGCACCTCACCCTGATCGGTGCCTTCGGTCTCGCCATTGCCGGGTGTGGCACCGTTCGCCGGTGCCGGACCGCCCCGGTGCCGATCCTGCGGCGGGGCCGCATCGTTCTTCGGATCGTCGGCAGGCAGGTTCGGGCCGGAACGCTGCCGCACCGTCCCCGGCAGCGGCGGAAGCGGCACGGCGATGATTCCATCCTTGCTGCCGCCGAACCGGCCGCTGTCACCCTCGAACTGCGAAAACGCCGCAGCCCGATCGGCTGCCGGGAGCGACAGGCAGATCGCGGCGACGTGTAAGAGCCGGTTCAGGGAAGGGCGCATCGTTGCGGCTGCCTCTGCTGCGAACGGGTCTTGATGGCAAAATGCGCCCCGAACATCTTGCCTGCCGGAAAAGTGCCGAGCGGCGCGCGTCTCGTTACTGGATTGTCCGGTCGGGGCGGAATTCGCCGTATTCCAGGCGCTTCCTCAAACTGTCCATCATGACGACGACGTCGTCCTCCCCATGCAGGCGCACGAGTTCGGTCAGGGCCGTGGTGATGGCGGTCTCGGCGAGGATCTCCGCCTCGATGCCGTCCGACATGCCGTCGGCCCAGGCCTCGTTGTGATATTCGAGGGCAACCTGCTTCTTTTCCGCCTGGATCATCTCGTCCAGCTCGGCGCCTTGTACATCGATCATGTGACCCCCATAAAACTTCCGGCCCCGTTTTCACCAGTCGTTAAGACCTAGCATGATCCGACGCGCTGGAGCGGGCGAAACCCAAGCGATCGTTAATCGAAGGTTAACTGCCGTACCTTGAGCCGATCTCCCGCGCGAGGGAGGCGCCTTCCTGCTGGTAGCGGTTGACGGCGATCCGGGCCGCGCCGGTGCAGCTGCGGTAGGTCGCCGCGAAGGTGCGGTAGCCGTTGTTGAAGCTGGCGATGAGCTGCTTGCGTTCGGCTTCCGCCGGATCCTGGGCCGCGATCAGCTCCTGCATCTTCTGGCGCCAGACGTCGGCCTGCGGATCGCCGCAGAGCTTGCGCAGGAAGTGCATCGAGCCGAGGATCATCGCCAGCCGGCCGAGGGGCTGCATGTAGGCGGCCTCGCCCGGCGGTTCCGGAGCCGCCTCGGTCGCCGACTGCGCGGCCGCGGCCGAAACCAGGGTCGGCACCAGCAGGGCCAGGAATGCGACGGCGAAGATTCGGAGCGCGGACATGACGGCAGAATTCACCATTCGCTAACCTTGCTGCAAGCGCGAGCCATCGGAGAGAGGCGTTATTCCCAGCCCTGCGTCCCGATGGCAACAGCCGATGCGCCAACAGGGCTAACGCGCCTTGTGCTGAACGGCTCAGGTCTCGCCGGATCGGTCGCGGCGCAGGGCGAGGCAGCGCTCGATGACGGCGACGAGACCCGGCGTCGTCCCGCCGGCCGCCTCGCGCCGGGCGATTTCCGTGAGGCTCATGATCTCCAGATCCTCGGCGTCGTCGCCGGCGCAAGGCATCGCGTCCGCGGCGAGATCTCCGCCGAATACCGCGATGACGACATGCGACCGCTCCCCGATCGCTTCGTGCCATGTGATAAAGTCGAGGTCGTGGGCGACGATTCGGGTTTCCTCGGCGAGTTCGCGCCGGGCCGCCGCCTGCAGCGCCTCGCCGAAGCGCACCCCGCCGCCGGGCAGGCTCCACAGGCCACGATAGGGCGCCTTGCCGCGCCTGACGAGAAGGACGGCGTCGTCCTTCGACAAACAGACGGAAACGCCCAGCAATGGTCTTTCGTGGCCTTCCATACCGGCTTTCTCCATGCTCGTTGCCGCGAGGTCGCCCGCTCGGGCGGCGACGCGACGAACGGAGGACCTGACGGATGCCCGGCCGTTTCGCGCTGACCGCGGCGCCGGAAAGCGTGGCCCGATGCTTCGGCCTTGCGGCGATCGACGATTTTCCGCCGCGCCCGGCGATCCTGCCGACGCAGCCGATCATGGTGGTGCTCGGCGGCAGGGCGGAAAGGGCCGAAGCTTTTGCCGACGGGCCGGCGGCTCAACTGGTGCGCTGGGGGCTGATCCCGGGTTGGTTCAAGGCGACGGACCGGTTGCCGGCCATGTTCAACGCCCCGGCGGAGACGGCGGCAGGCAACCCGGCGTTTCGCGGTGCGATGCGCCATCGCCGCTGCCTCGTTCCGGCGACCGCGTTCTATCGCCGGACGGGCGGCAGGAGCCGGACGGGACCGTTGTCCCGCTTCAGCATCGAGGACATGCCGGTGTTTGCGATGGCGGGGCTGATGGAGCCCTACATGGCACCGGACGGAAGCGAGATCGACACGGCGGCGATCCTCACCGTGCCGGCCCGCGCGCCGGACGCGGGGCTCGTCGACCGGCTGCCGGTCATCCTGCGGCCGGAGGATTTCGGCCGCTGGCTGGACTGCCGGCACCGGGAGCCGGGGGACGTCGCCGACCTCTTCCGGCCGTTTTGCGCGGCCGATTTCTCCGTCGAAACGGCGGGGTAGGAGCGACGACCGATCTCGCGGTCCGCCGCCTGTCGTCGTAGGGCGCCGAAGACGTCGGGCGCCCGATCGGTGGCGGATCGCTCTAACGCGGCTATTCCGCCGCGATCAGCGAAACGGTCTCGGCCTCGACGGGGCGGCGTTTCGCCGGAGCGACCTTGCGGCTGGCATGGCTGGCGGCGGCGATCGCCGGGATCGCGATGGCGCGGTAGTTGCGGGCGAGGTCGATCTCGTTCTCGCGTTCTCGCTTGGAGCGAAATTGCAGGTTGTCCTGGGTCGTCATGTCATGCTGCTCGCATCTTCGGGGTTGACCGGTCAATCTCAGACCGTCGATTGCGCCAGATTGAAGACATTCGCTTACACTTTCTTGCCGCTGATTCCAGCGGCGCGACGGAGGCTGCGAACGTGACCTCGCTGCGACAGCCAAGGCGCTGAAAACGAGCAGAATTTTCCACTGAATCGGCTGAGATGAGGGTTTCGTTTCGCAGGGCCTTTCGGACTCAATTTCTGTGTCGAACCGACACGAATCGTCAGGCCCGCGAGGATCCCGTGTGACGGTTTGGTGAAATGCGGATCGGGAGTGCGAACGGGACGTGGCGTGGCTTGCTGGTGCATCCCGGGTGTCGCCGGTGATGGTCGGAATCGCCATCGCGAGCGACATCCTGTAAGGCGTGGCGAAACCGAAAACGGCGAACCGGCTGCGGCGAAACCGTCGCGGAATGGGGCAGGACATGAGCGAAGACGACGGCTTTCGCGGGCTGAAACTCTACAACACCATGACGCGGACGAAGGAGGCGTTCCGGCCTCTCGACTGGCGGAACGGCGCGGTTGCCGAAAAGGACCGGCGGGTGCGCATGTATGTCTGCGGTCCGACGGCCTACGACTATGCCCATATCGGCAATGCCCGGCCGGTCATCGTCTTCGACGTCCTGTTTCGGCTGCTCCGCCATCTCTATGGCGCCGAGCACGTCGCCTATGCCCGCAACATCACCGACGTCGACGACAAGATCAACGCGCGGGCGGCGCGGGACTATCCGGGCGTGCCGCTGAACGAGGCGATCGGCCGGCTGACGGCCTGGACCGCCGAACAGTTCCACGCCGACGTCGCGGCGCTCGGCTGCCTCGAGCCGACCTTCGAACCGCGCGCCACCGCCTATGTCAGCCGCGGCGACGGCCACGACATGATCGCGATGATCACCGCGCTGATCGACAAGGGCCACGCCTATCGGGCCGGTGGCGAAGTGCTGTTCGACGTCACCTCGATGTCCGACTACGGCCGGCTGTCGAACCGCCGGCTCGACGACCAGAAGGCCGGCGCCCGCGTCGCGGTGGATGCCCATAAGAAGAAGCCGGCCGATTTCGTCCTGTGGAAGCTTTCGTCTCCCGAGGAGCCGGGCTGGGACTCGCCCTGGGGTCGGGGCCGGCCGGGCTGGCATCTGGAATGCTCGGTGATGTCGGAAGCGCTGCTCGGCGAGACCTTCGACATCCATGGCGGCGGGCTCGACCTGATCTTCCCGCACCACGAGAACGAGATCGCCCAGTCGCGCTGCGCCCATGGCAGCGGGTCGATGGCGGAAGTCTGGATGCACAACGGCTTCCTCCAGGTCGAGGGGAAGAAGATGGCGAAGTCGGAAGGCAACTTCGTCACCATCCGCGAGCTTCTGGAGACGGAAAAGTTCGGCGGCCGCAAATGGCCGGGCGAAGTGCTGCGGCTTGCCATGCTGATGACGCATTATCGCGAGCCGATCGACTTTTCCGTGAAGCGGCTGGAGGAGGCGGAAGAAGCGCTGACGGGCTTTGCCCGGGCCGGCCGGAACGTCGCGGCCAGCGCACCGAGCGAAACCTTCGTCGCCGCTCTTCTGGACGATCTTGCCAGCGCCGCGGCCATCGCCGAACTGCACGCGCTGCGCCGCTCCGACCCGGCGGCGCTGGTCGCCTGCCTGGATCTCATCGGGGTCGATCTCGCGGGCTTCGAGACGCGGCTGGCGGAAACCGCAGCCGAAGGAGACGCGGGCATCGATCCTGCCGAAGTCGAGGCCGCCGTCGCCAATCGCCTCGCCCTCATCCGCGACAAGAACTGGGCCGAAGCCGACCGCATCCGCGACGACCTCGCCGCGAAGGGTATCCAGTTGAAGGACGGCAAGGATCCCGCGACGGGCGAGCGGGTGACGACGTGGGAGGTCAAGCGCTGAGGCTGCAGGTGCAAAGGCGGACGGGTTGCGCGAGGCACCCCCTCTGTCCTGCCGGACATCTCCCCCGCAAGGGGGGAGATCGGCAGCTGGGCGGGCCGCTACCTCTCCTGCTGACGAGTGGCACGATCGGATGCCGATGAGCGGCAGGCGCGACGATATGGGCGAGACGATCGATTGATGGGTGTGGCGGGGCGTTGACGCCAGCCCGATCTCCCCCCTTGCGGGGGAGATGCCCGGCAGGGCAGAGGGGGGTAGGCCACCGCCGGGGCGCCCGATGGGCAGGCGGCCGAGTCGGCGTCCGCCGACCACAGCCGCCGCCGAGCGCTCGTTTGTCGACCGATTTGTAAGGTTGCACTCGCTGGTGTAGAGACACCCGCGAAGAAATGACGGCGTTGCGGATCGCTCGTCGGGAGGGGCCGCGTCTTCCTGCCGCCACAGTGGCGAGAAACGGTTCCCCGCACGGATCCCCACCCGAACCCGACGAACTCGGCCGACGACCGGCCATCAGGAGCGCTCATGGATCGCATTCGCATCAGAGGCGGTAACGAACTCAACGGCATCATCCCGATCTCCGGGGCGAAGAACGCCACGCTGCCGCTGATGATCGCCTCGCTCCTGACCGACGACACGCTGACGCTCGAAAACGTGCCGCATCTGGCCGACGTCGAGCTTCTGACGCGCATTCTCGGCAATCACGGCGTCGACTTCTCGGTCGCCGGCAAGCGTTTCGGCCAGGATGCCGGCATCGGCCGGACCATCCATTTCAACGCCCGCAACATCGTCGATACGACCGCGCCCTATGAACTCGTCTCCAAGATGCGGGCGAGCTTCTGGGTGGTCGGGCCGCTGCTCGCCCGCATGCACGAGGCCAAGGTGTCGCTGCCCGGCGGCTGCGCCATCGGCACGAGGCCGGTCGACATCTTCATCGACGGGCTGCGGGCGCTCGGCGCCGACATCGACATCGAGGCCGGCTATGTCGTCGCGAGGGCAAAGGGCGGCCTTGTCGGCGACCGTTACCGCATGCCGAAGGTCTCGGTCGGGGCGACCCATACGCTGATGATGGCGGCGACGCTGGCAAAGGGCGAGACGATCCTCGAAAACGCCGCGCGCGAGCCTGAGATCGTCGACCTCGCCGAGTGCCTCACCGCCATGGGGGCGAAGATCGAGGGCGCCGGCACGTCGACGATCCGCATCGACGGCGTGCGTTCGCTGTCGGGCGCCCGCCACCGGGTGCTGCCGGATCGGATCGAAACGGGCACCTACGCCATGGCCGTCGCCATGACCGGCGGCGACGTGACGCTGACCGGCACGAGCGCGGATCTCTTGCCGACCGCAGTGGAGACGCTGGCACGGGCCGGCGCCACGCTGACGCCGGTCGAGGGCGGCATCCGGGTCTATCGCAACGGCGGCGGCATCGCGCCGGTCGACGTCAGGACCGATCCGTTCCCCGGCTTTCCGACCGATCTGCAGGCGCAGTTCATGGCGTTGATGACCCGGGCCAACGGCACCGCCGAGATTACCGAGACGATCTTCGAGAACCGCTTCATGCACGTTCAGGAACTGGCGCGGCTCGGCGCCGACATCCACCTGTCCGGGCAGGTGGCGCGGATCGAGGGCGTCGAGAAGCTGAAGGGCGCGCCGGTGATGGCGACGGATCTTCGGGCCTCGGTCTCGCTCGTCATCGCCGGGCTGGCCGCCGAGGGCGACACCCTGGTCAGCCGCGTCTATCACCTCGATCGCGGCTTCGAGCGGCTCGAGGAAAAGCTCGGCAATTGCGGCGCCGAGATCGAGCGCATCTCCGGCTGATCGCAAAGGCCGGCGGCATCGGCCTTCGGCCGGCCGGCGATTGCGCGCAGGCAGGCTTGCATTTTGCGGCGTTTGCGCCGATTTAAGGGGCGCTTTCCAGCCGATCGCGCCCGGCGCGGCGCGCGCCTGGCCGAACGGCAGCCTGCCGCAAGGACAGTTCAAAGGGACGATCCGTCGCCGAGATCGCCTGCCGTCCAAACGAAATGAACGATCGACACGGCGACGCCTTCGCCGATGGCGAGCATCCAAACGAAGCGCGGCCGCCGCAAGCGGGCCGCCTCAGAACGAAGTCTAGGATCGAACAGCGTATGGCAAAAGAAGAAGTTCTCGAATTTCCGGGCGTCGTGACCGAGCTCCTGCCGAATGCGACATTTCGGATCAAGCTCGAGAACGATCACGAAATCATCGCCCACACCGCCGGCCGGATGCGCAAGAACCGCATCCGCGTCCTGACCGGCGACAAGGTGCTCGTCGAGATGACACCCTACGACCTGACCAAGGGTCGTATCACCTACCGTTTCAAGTAAGCCCGCAGCCGCGCCGGAATGTCGTTCCCCCAACGCCTGGTTCTCGCCTCCGCTTCGCCGCGGCGTCTGGCGCTCCTCCAGCAGGCGGGCGTCGAGCCGAACCGGCTGATGCCGGCCGACATCGACGAGACGCCGCAGAAGAGCGAGCATCCGCGCTCGCTGGCCAAGCGTCTGTCGAAGGGCAAGGCCGAGGTCGCCGCCCGGCGGCTGCGCGAGCTTGTTTACGGCCCGGCGACCGTGCTCGCCGCCGATACGGTCGTCTCCGTCGGCCGCCAGATCATGCCGAAGGCCGAACTGGAAGAGGATGCGCTCGCCAATCTCCGGACGCTCTCCGGCCGCACCCACCGGGTCTATACCGGCGTCTGCGTCATCGGCCCGACCGGCGCCCTGCGCCAGCGTCTGATCGAGACGCGCGTCAGGTTCAAGCGGCTCTCCCGGCTCGACATCCAGAGCTATCTCGCCTCCGACGAATGGCGCGGCAAGGCCGGCGGTTATGCCATCCAGGGGCTCGCCGGCGCCTTCGTCGTCCGCCTCGTCGGTTCCTATACCAACGTCGTCGGCCTGCCGCTGGCGGAGACGCTGGCCCTCTTGTCGGGCGAGGGCTACGACATCCACGCCTCCTGGCGGGCGCCGCAAATGCGCGTCGGGGACGAGGAGAGCGAGCCGGAAGACGACGACGGCGAGATGAACTCGGCGGATGATCGGCGTTCTCTGCGCGAAGACGCGGACGCGCCTCTGATCGACGCCGACGAGCTTCTGGCGGCGGAGACCGAAACGCCTGCGGAGGATGACGACCGCTTCGACGACGCGGAGCGTGCCGAGCGGCGCGGCGGGGCGCAGAACGACGCGCGTCGCCGATTCCCCGTGACGTCGCTACCCAAGGCCGCCCCGGCCTCGGAGCCGGAGACGACGACCAGTGCTCGGCCGCCGGCGCCCGACATGCAGCCCTCTCGGCAGCCGGCCGGCCCGGCTGACGAGACTGAGGCCGGCTTTACCGAAGCCGTGCGCCGCGACGAGACCGGAGGTGACAACGCGTCGGGTGACCCGGATGCGGCGGCCTCGCGCGCCGAGGAAGCCTCGGACGACGGCAGGCTCCCAACCAGGGGGAAGCGCGAGGACGAAACCGGAGGAGAGGCGCGATGACAAGCGAGGCGACGCCTCCGACCCCGATGCGCCCGACCCGGAAATGCCCCGAATGCGGCCGGCCTTCGCGGCGCGAGACCTTTCCGTTCTGCTCGCCGCGCTGCCAGGCGGTCGACCTCAACCGCTGGCTCTCGGGGCGGTACGTCATTCCCGGCCCACCGCTCGACGAAGCCTCGGAGGACGGCGAGCGCTGACGTCGTCGGCCGGTCGGGACCAGCCTTCACGGGCGACGATCACCCGTGAAGTCCGGACCCCGAACCGCCGCCGAAGGGCGTGCGAAATCGCAGGAAGACCGGCCCCGCGCCTCCAGAGCCACCAGATGCGTCCTCTCGCCTGACCGTCCTCGGTGAAGGCATGGGCCGCGCCGCAGCCTGCCGGACGATGCCGATGCGTTCCGCTTTTGCATGGTGACGGGCCTGCGCAGCCTCGGCCTCCCGCAGATGGTCGAACGCCCATAGACCGGCGCCCTGAACGGTGCCCTCCGGCGATTTTCCCGAAAAGCGGTCGGTTCGTCGTCGATCCCCGGCGGGATCGATGGCGTCGCCGTGCGTGTGACGGGTCCGTCGGAACGGTTCCCTCGATGTGACCTCGGTATCAGGGCTGTGCCGTCTTGCCGCGTCCGGGGGCGGATTCATATGTCGCTCGAGGTTACGAACCAAAACCAAGTTCCGATAGGGAACGAAGTCCCGGCGCTTGCGCCTTCGAAGACGTCGACTTCGTCCCTCGGAACGCTTGCCGTGCCGATCGCGCGTCCTGACGGATGGTGTCCGTCACTCTCGGCGAAACAACCCACAGACGGAAGAGGATAGACCATGTCCGAATCAAGCAAGGTGGTCGTGTTGGCGGGCGCGACAGGCGATCTGGGATCATTGATCGCGCAATCCCTTCTCGACAAGGCGGGGGTGCGGCTTCGGCTGCTCGTGCGTCCCGAAAGCGTCGGGAAGACGCAAGCCCTGCAGGACCGGGGCGCGGAGATCGTGGAAGTCGACCTGGCGGATCCGGGTCAGGCCGAACGCCTGGGAGCGGCCATGAAAGGCGCCTTCTCGGTCGTCTCTGCGGTCCAGGGCGGTCCCGACATGATCGTCGACGCCCAGCTTCGCATGCTCGAAGCCGCCCGTGCGGCGGGCGTAAAGCGGTTCATCCCCTCGAATTTCTCCTACGACATCTTCGGTCTCGACGAGGGCGACAACATCAACTCGGACGCCCGCCGCGCCTTCGCCCGCAAGGCCGAAGGGGCTCGAGGCGACGTGGAGGTGGTCCAGATCCAGATCGGCGCCTTCCTCGATCGCAAGGTCCTGTTCGGCTTTCTCGGCGCCTTCGATCTCGGCGAGAGCCGCGCATTCCTGTGGGGCGACGGCGACGCGGTGATGGATTTCACGACCTATGCCGACGCGGCCCGGTTCACGGCCGAGGCGGCGGTCGACGATGCGCCCGTGCCGAGCGTGTTCGAAGTCGCCGGCGACAGCCTGACCTTTCACGACCTCGTCAAGGCCTATGAAGATGCCTCGGGCAAGGCGATCACGGTCGTCAAGCTGGGATCGCTGTCCGACCTCGACGCCGAGATCGACAAACGCCGACGGGCAGAGCCGGGGAACATGGTCGCGTGGCTGCCGCTCATGTACTGGCGCGCGATGCTCTCCGGGAAGGGCAAGCTTCGTTCGATCGCCAACGACCGGTATCCGCACGTCGAGCCGATGACCGTCGCCGACTATGTCCGCAGCGAAGGACTGTGAGGCGTTCCGGCTTGCCGAGGTGAGCAGAGCGCAAACCCGTCGGCCATGAGTGAGGAATACGGACATGAGCGAGATCATCGACCTCGAGAAGGCCCGCCATCCCGATCTTCATGATCGGCGTGTCGTCATCGCCGGGGGGACGGGAGACGTCGGCGAAGGCATCGTCCGCGCATGGCTGAAAGCCGGCGCGCAGGTGATCGTGCCATCGCGCACGGAAAGCAAGGTCGAGGAGTTTCGGCAGGTTCTGTCCGATCTCGGCCAGCCGCAGGCCCTGCATTTCGTGGTCGGCAGCTACGCCGGTTTCGACGAGGCCCAGGCGATGGCCGAGCGCATCACCGCGGATCATGGCCCCGTGACGGATGTCGTCGCCTCGATCGGCGGATGGTGGCAGGGCAAGTCCCTGTGGGAGGTGACGCCAGAGGAGTGGCAGCGCTATTTCGTCGACATGACGACGGCGCATGCCGCGACGGCGAGGGCGTGGATTCCGCGCCTGCCTCGCACGGGCAGCTATCAGCTGATCCTCGGCGGCAGCGCCGTGGAGCCCGTTCCCGGCGCTTCGATCATCAACATGCAGCAGGCGGCGCTTCTGATGATGCGCCGTGTCCTGTCCGCCGAAGCCAGCGATCGGCACCGTGTCGCCGCGCAGATCCTGGGGCCGGTCGCCACTCGGGCACGGCGCCGCGTCGACCCCAACTGGGTTTCGAACGAGGAGGTCGGGCTGGTCACGGTCGGCATCGCCGCCGATCCCCATGCGGCGCACGAGGACTACGTCAGCATGGACAAGAGCCAGATGCTGAAGACCCTGCAAAAGCTCGGCGTTTATCCGCAATGACGTCGTGACGGAGCGTCGGCGGCAGCCATTCTCCGGCAAGTCGCAGCAGTGTGGGCCGGGTTCGGGATCACCAGGGCGGAAGCAAAAGGGGAACGCCATGAAAGCGGTTCAGTTCAGCGAATACGGGGGACTGGAGGTCCTGAAGGTGGCGGAGATCGACGAGCCGCATGCCGGCCCCGGACAGGTGCGGATCGCCGTCCGGACGGCGGGAGTCAATCCTGCGGACTGGAAGCGACGCGACGGGTATTTCCGCGATTTCATGCCGCTCGAATTTCCTTTCACCTTCGGCTTCGAGGCGTCCGGGGTCGTGGACGAAGTCGGCGAGGGGGTATCCGGCGTGTCGGTCGGAGACGCCGTCTTCGGCCTCGGTACCGGCACGATGGCCGAATATGCGGTGCTCACGAGCTGGGCCCGAAAGCCGGAAACAATGCCCTTCGAAGTGGCGGGCGGCCTTCCGGTCGTCGTCGAGACGGCGACGCGATGCCTCGATCAGCTCGGCACGAAAGCCGGCGAGACGCTTCTGGTGAGCGGCGCTGCGGGCGGTGTCGGCTCTACGGCGATCCAGTTGGCCCGCCATCGCGGGATGACGGTCATCGGCACGGCGAGCGAACGAAAGCACGACTATCTGCGCGGTCTCGGCGCCATCCCGACGACCTACGGGCCGGGGCTGGCAGAGCGCGTCGAGGCACTCGCCCCTCAGGGCATCGACGCCGCCCTCGACATTGTCGGCTCGGGCATATTGCCGGAGCTGATCGGGATCGTCGGCGATCCGTCGCGAGTGCTCTCCATCGCCGACTTCTCGGCGCCAGACCACGGTGCGCAGTTCTCGACCAAACCGCAGGACGATCCGGAGCAGGCCCTGGCGGAGGCGGCCCGGCTCTATTCCGAAGGCACCTTGCGCCTGCGGGTGGAGCGGCGATTCCCACTCACGCAGGTCGGCGAGGCGCAGGCGCTCAGCGCCGAGGGACACGTTACGGGGAAGCTGGTGATCGACGTGGCCTGATCAGGGCCCCGACGTCGACAAAAGCCGTGCATCCCCAGGCGGAAGCGCCGCCGCCGTGGCGACCGAGCGGGTCAACGCCGCTCGTCGCCTTCCTGCAGCGTGGCGTGGCGCGTTTCGATCCGCGGCAGGCTGCCGTCGTGGCGCAGGGCCGACACGACATCGACCATGCGTGGCGCAGGCTCGGAATTCGATCGCGTCGTCGCGATGCCGAGCGCACGAAGCGCGCTCTCCACTTGTTCTGCCAGGTCTCTGTCGTCATCGATCTGCATGAATGCCTCGATGTTGGAACGACGTTGGGGATGGACCAGCCAGCTTCGATCGCTTGGGCGCGACCGTCCGATGCGACGGAGCCGGGCTCATCCGAGAAATATCCGCTGGTCGCGACGCCGGGTCGGTTTGCGGCTGTCGCATGCACTGCGGCGGTGAGCGGCAATTCTCCGTCTCCTCCACGCGTCAATCTAGACCGCCTTGGCTCGGGCGAATATCAATCATTTAAACAACCGCCAAAATCTTCGCTGGGGGAATACTCGCCATGGCAGAAGAACTCGGCAAACCTCGCTGGTTCAGAGGTGACCTGCCGGCACGAAATGCCTACGCCGCAGGGGCGGCAGAGGCTTCGGATCGCTCGATGGAAAGGGCGCGGATCTAACGATCGAGAGAGCCGACCAGAACGTCCCGTCCGTTGGCGATGCGGTTCCATTTGCCGGGATCGGCCGTGCTCTGGCGCTTCAGGAACGCATAGGGCGTCTGGTTCCAGGGCAGGACGCGCCAGTTGAGGTTGTCGAGGATGAAGTCGCCGTCGGTGGTATGGAGCGTCAGGACCGCGTGGCCCTCGCCATTGGTCTTCTTCACCACCGTGATCAGCAGATTGCCGAGGTCGATCCTGGCCTCGTCATGCAGCCGCTTGCGCTTGCGCAGCACGAAATCCTCGCAGTCGCCGGCGGTCTTCGGATAGGTCCAGTATTCCTCGACGCCGTAGAGGTCTTCGTCCGATTCCGGCTTGATCTGGGAATTGACCGAGACGTTGATGGTGGCGATGGCGTGGATCAGCTTCGGGTTCAGCGCCACGGGCGCGCTCGGGCTCCGCTTCGCGACGGGGCGGCATTCGGCGGGATCGCGTTTGCACAGGCCCTGCTGCCCGATCGGACGGGGCGCCTCGACGCCGATCTGCATGAACGGCCCGCGGGCCTCGATGGCCTGGGCACTGCCGGGCCCGAAAGCTGCCGTCAGGCAAAGCACGAGCGTGGCGCCAATTGCGCGAAATCCCACCATGCGTCCCCTCGATCGCAGGTTAATTTTGCTGATCTGCCGATGTTCTATGCAATGGCCGGGTGAGTCAATTGCTTGTGCAGTGCCGAACGGGGGCTGCCGATAGCCAGACACAAGATTGGCGACGGCCCGGCGCAAGTTGCGCGGACAGGTGGCGCGGAAGCCGATCTGTCAGCCCACGCAAGGGGTTGGATAAAAAGGGATTTTCAGTGTCGGCTCGAAAGGTGTGACGATCCGGTCACACCGACGGCAAAGACGGGGGACGACGCCTCGACGGCGGCCGGCTTCAGCCCATCTCGTCAGCCGCTCCGAGGAGTTCGGAGAGGCTGCGGGCGATCAGATCGAGGTCCTGCGGGCGGGAAAGACGGTGGTCGCCGTCCCTGACCAGGCTGAGGATCACCGCATGGTGCGGCAGGTGTTCGACGAGGGTCAGCGCGTGTTCGTAGGGTACGTCCGGATCCGCCATGCCCTGGACGATGGTGACCGGGCATTTCGGGTCGATCAGCCCGTCGAGCACGAGGTTGGCCCGGCCGTTCTCGATGAGCGCCTTCGTGTAGACGTCCGGCTCGTCCGAATAGTCGGACGGTGCGAGGAGGCGGCCCTTCGTCTCGATTTCCGCGCGCTGCTCGGCGGAAAGCTTCGGCAGGAGCAGACGCTCGGTGAAATCCGGCGCCGGCGCCAGAAGCAGCAGGGCACGGATCCGGCCGGCGACGGCGAAACGGCCCGCCTGCCGCGCGAGGTTGAGCGCAATCCAGGCCCCCATGGACGAGCCGACGAGAACGAGCGGGCCGTCGCCGATTTCCTCGAGAACGCTGGCGACCTCCTCCGTCCAGCGCCCGATCGTGCCGTCTTCGAAGGCGCCCCCGGATTCGCCATGGCCGGAATAGTCGAGGCGGCAATATCCGTAGTCGTGCCGGGCCGCGAAGGCGAGAAGATGCTCGGCCTTGGTGCCGCGCATGTCGGAACGGTAGCCTCCCAGCCAGACGATCGTCGGGGCGTTCGGACGTGTCCGGCTCCGACGAAGACGATAGGCGATCTCGCGCCCGGCCGTGCCTTCGCCGACGGCGAGCCGCCCGGCGATCTCGTCTGCCGCGCCGGCGGCCTGTTCCGTGGATGTGACGTCTTGGGCCATGTCGATCACCGAAATCTCGCGTCGGGATGGGGTCTCATGGCGGGGACGCCAATGCAAGTCCGCGCGGTCTCCCGGCGCCACGCCGCGGCCTGCGCATGCCGCAGGGGCGACGGGAGCGCTCGACCGGGAAGGAGGGGGTGAAAATCCGGATCCGGTTCACCATGTGTCCTTTCGGAGGCACGATTCGTCGGTCCGGCGGATGTCGCCGATCGGAGGACTTCGCGCCGAATGCGGCTTGCGCAGGTGTCAAGCCCGACGATCGGTGCTATAAGACGGACCGACGTGCCTTCCGCCGCTTCGAGCGTGCGGGGTGGCCGACGATCGAACCGATCCTCGACCTCGTGCGTTCCGGAGCGATCAAACCTGTCGTCAACAACTGGAGAATACGACCATTCGCAGACCATTCCGCGCACCGCCGGCTCAAAAGGAGGGCCCCCGCTCGAATCGTGAAATCCGTGTCCCGGAGGTTCAGCTCATCGATCACGAAGGGCAGAATCGCGGTCAGATCTCGACGCAGGACGCTCTTTCGATGGCAGAAGAGGCCGGTCTCGATCTCGTCGAGATCGTGCCGAACGCCAATCCGCCCGTCTGCAAGATCCTCGATCTCGGCAAGCTGAAATACGAGAGCCAGAAGAAGGCGGCCGAGGCGCGCAAGCGCCAGAAGACCATCGAGGTCAAAGAGATCAAGATGCGGCCGAACATCGACGAGCACGACTACGAGACGAAGATGAAGTCCGTGCGGCGCTTCTTCGACGAGGGCGACAAGGTGAAGGTCACGCTCCGCTTCCGCGGCCGCGAGATGGCGCACCAGGAACTCGGCATGCAGCTGCTCAATCGCGTCCGCGAAGAGACGGCGGAATATTCGAAGGTCGAGGCCGAACCGAAGCTCGAAGGCCGTCAGATGATGATGGTGCTGGCGCCGCGCGGCTGAAGCTCGCGAGGCGTTCTGCCCTGACCCTCAGGTGACGTCGGCCTCGGATACCCATGGTGCGACGATCGTTTCAAGGAACGCTGCCGGGCCGACCGCCCAGGCGGCGTTTTTTGTTCCGCGACGAGGCCGCGGGCCCCGAGCCGCTCGCGTGGCACCGACGTCGTGCCGGGCTCTTTCATCCATCGCGCACCGATCCTATCTGCCATCCGCCGACGACGACCGGGCGAGGAAGGATCGACATGAGCGGGACGCCGAATGGAGCGCCGGGGCAGGGCCGGGCGCCGAGCCTCGAACAGATCGAGGAGATGGCGGTCGCCGCCTATGGCGACCTGCCGGAGGAATTCCGGACGCTCTGCGGCGACATCCGCTTCATCGTCGCGGATTTTCCCGACGAGGACGTTATGGATGCGATGGAGCTCGAAAGCGAGTTCGACATTCTCGGCCTGTTCGAGGGGCGGCCGGTCGGCGACATGGGCGTGCCGATCACCGGCGAGATGACCAACCGCATCCTGCTCTATCGCCGGCCGATCCTCGACTATTGGGCCGAACACGACGAGACGCTGGAGGCGATCGTCCGGCACGTGCTGATCCACGAGATCGGCCACCATTTCGGCCTGTCGGACGACGACATGGAAGAGCTGGAGCGCGAGGCCGAGTGAGGCGAGCCGGCGCCGGTCATGACCCGTGATGCAGGTCGAGCGACAGGAAAAGGAGCTGCGGCAGCGGCGTCCACCAACCGGTCGTGATGCCCGCGCGACGCAGCATCGCCGCGGCCCAGCCATTGCAGTTGCCGATGATGTGGAAGCGGCCGTCCGCTTCGTAGAACCGGTCGAACGCGCCATAGGCCGTGCCGGCGATCTCGACGGGCCGGCCGTCCGCACCCCGTGAAAAGCTTGCCATCACCGACGATCGCAGGTCGGCATAGCCTCGTTGCGTCAGCTCGAGCGCCTCGACGTCGGGGCTCGTCGCGTCGATCGATCCGGCCAGACCGACGTGCAGCGCCGCAGCGTCGCCGGTGAGCGTCCGAAGAAGCGGCATCGGCTTCAGATCCGCCCATGTCGGCGTCTCGGTATAAAAGCTCCGGCCGCCCCAGCCGACGATGATCCAGCGGACGTCCGGCCGATCGACGGGCAGTCCGGCCTTTGCGAGAAACGCGAAGTCGCGGCGCGTCTGTGTGTCGGCAGGAAGGGCGATGTCGCTGTGGATCGGTCCCGCAAGAAGCAGGATCCGGCGAGGCTCGGCGGTGGTGGTCCCGCCGGAGGCGGGCGCATCGCCGCGTGGAACCGCGACGCCGAGCACGAGACTGCCGAGCCCGAGGAGCAGGAGCAGCCCGGCGACGCGCAGACCACGAAAGAGACGTCGCGGGCGTCGCTTCAGCATGGCTCCTCGTTCGGCTTGGTGCCGCCGATGGACCTGACCGCGGGCGGATCATCGCAGCGGGTCCCAGGTGTCACGGCAGGTGTCCGGTCTGCCCGGAACGCGGCGGCTCGCCCGCCACGATCGGATGGCGGCCCGGTCCGCCGACGAGGGGGACGCGGCCGTTTGGCATCTTCCCGCGACATCGGCACGCCGCCGCGGTGGAAGCACGGCAGGCGCAGGGCCTCGGTTACTGCTCGCCGAGCTTCATGTCCGGATGGTAGTCCTTGCCCGGCACCTGTTTGGTCACCGCCTGGCCGCAGCGCATGGTCTTCGTCTCCGCGTCGAAGGCATAGGTCGGCGAGCCATGGAGTTCCCAGCCCTTCGACAGGGCGAGCGAGACCTTGTGGCAGAAGCCGGCATCGTCCGGCCCGGTGAGCATGCGGTAGAGTTTCATCGGTCACGGGTCTCTGGAGGACGGTTCGGACGATCGCGCGGCGATCGCCTCGCGCATGGCGAGGACCCGTCGCGCCTCGGTCAGATGCAGCCGCTCGACCATCCGGCCGTCGATCTGGATGACGCCGGCGGCGGCGTTTTCCGGCCGGGCGAAGGCCGAGACGATCGCTTCGGCGTCGCGGATCTCGGCCTCGCCGGGACCGAAGGCGGCGTTGGCCGGAGCGATCTGGGCGGGGTGGATCAGCGTCTTGCCGTCGAAGCCCATGCGCCGGCCGGCGGCGCATTCCCGCTCGAACCCGTCGACGTCTCGGAAATCGCCGTAGACGCCGTCGAGAACAAAGAGGCCATTCGCCTTCGCGGCAAGGACGATCTGCATCAGCCACGGCAGCAATTCGGTGCGGGCCGCGTCCGGCCGGATGCCGGTGGCGAGACGAATGTCGTTGGTCCCGACGACGAGCGACGAGAGCCGGCCGCTCACGCCCTTCCTGGCGAGCTTTTCCGCCCGGGCGATGCCGCGCGGCGTCTCGATCATCGCCCAGAGCCGCAAGCGGGCCGGCGCGTCCATCTCGTCGAGGGCGCGGGCCGCGTCCTTCAGCGTATCGGTGTCCTCGACCTTGGGCAGGAGTACGGCATCCACCCCCGCACCACGCGCCATCAGGAGGTCTTCAGTGCCGTCGCCGGTCTCGATCGGATTGACGCGGACGATCCTCTGGCCGGCGAACCGTGAGACCGCAAGATGTTCCCGCAGCTTTTCCCGGGCCGCGCCCTTCGCTTCGGGAGCGACGGCGTCCTTGAGGTCGTAGACGATGCCGTCGGCGGCAAGACCGTCCGACTTCTCCAGCGCGCGGGCATTGGCACCGGGGACGTAGAGGATGGAACGGAAGAGCGCGTGCGTCCGGGTCATGGCGATGTCCTTGCCGAAATCGCGTTGCAACGCAAGCCTCCGGGTTGCCGGCCAGGGCGATCGCTCGAACGAAAGGGGGACGCCGGAATGCGGCTTGCCGTGATTCTCGGCTACGGGAGATGGTTCGAGCACCGTCACAGACCGAGATGGTCGGCGAAGTGCGGTCCGCAATAGTCTCGCCGGAAGAGTCCGCTCTCGGCAAGCCTGGGAACGAGGCCTTCGAGGAAGAGATGCATCGAGCCGACCGAGCCGCCTGGTACGGCGACGAAGCCGTCGATCGCGCCGGCATCGGCCCATTCCGCGATCTCGGCCGCAGCATCCGTGACCGTTCCGACGATGCGCCAATGTGCCGAGCCGATGACTTCCGGGCGCCGCAGGAGATCTGACAAGGTCGGCTCGTCCCGCGCGATGAGGCGACGAAGAAGATCGGAGTGCGTGCGGCTGCGCACCGTGCTCGACGGCGGCGGCAGGTCGCTCGCCTTGATTTGCCTCTCTTTCGGCCATTCGGCGAGGTCGAGGCCTGTCATCTCGCGGATGGAAGCCAGCTTGCGGACACCGTCGACCCTCGCATGCGTCTCCGCAAACAGGTCCTCCGCTTCGGCTCGGCTTTCGGCGAGAAACAGGCTGAGCCCGGGGAGAACCCGCACCGCGTCTGCTCCCCGGCCGTGAACTTCCGCCCGGCGTTTCAGATCGCTCCTGAGTTCAATCGCGGCGTCTTTGTCGGGCGTCGACGCGAAGACCGCATCGGCGATCGAAGCGGCGAAGTCCCGACCCGTCGGCGAGGCGCCGGCCTGTACGATGGGAATGCGGGAGGCGGCAAATTCCGGCGTGTTCAAGGGGCCGGCGATCTCGTAGTAGCTGCCTTCGAAATTGATCGGCTCGATGCGCTCCGGATCGGCGAAACGGCCGGACGCGCGATCATATTCGAGGGCCTCGTTCGGAAAGCTTCTCCAGAGGCTCTTCACGGCTGTGACAGCCTCTGAAGCGCGGGCGTAGCGCTCGTCCGTCGAGGGCATTTCGTCGAGGCCGAAATTCTGATTGCCGTCGAGCGAGGTCACCACGTTCCATCCGGCGCGGCCCCGGCTCAGCCAGTTCAGCGACTGCAGCTGCCGCGCGATCAAAAACGGTGGATAGAACGTCGTCGAGGCCGTCGTCAGAAGCCCGATATGCGAGGTTTCGCGGGCGATCGAGGCAAGAAGGATCGTCGGATCGAGGCTCGCGAAACCCGGCCCTTTTTCGAGCGCGGCGCGATCGAGATAGAGATTGTCGGGGCGGAAGACGAAATCCAGCTTGGCGGCTTCCGCGCGTTTCGCGACGTCGATAGAAAAGCCGCTCTCGAACATATCCTCGATCGCGCTGTCCGAGCGCCGCCATGCATCGCCACCCAGCCACGTCGGCGAGAGCGACAGGCCGATATGAAAGCGCGTTTTCGTCCGCATGCTGGAAAGTGTCCCGTTCTCTTTGGTGAGCCTCTCGCCCTGGGGGTATATTTATGACAAGAATAGTCGACTTTTAAAGTCCGTTTCCGTACTGCTCGAAGCCGTGGCCGGCGAGGTGAATCCCCGCGCCCTATGCATGGATTTCGAGGCAGGGACGACAGACCCATGATCGAAGCATCGCGCGTCAGTGTCGCCTATGGCCACACGCCAATCCTCTTTGACGTCACGGCCCGTTTTACGCCGAGAAGGCTGACGGCACTCGTCGGGCCAAACGGTTGCGGCAAGTCGACCTTGCTGAAGGCGATCATGGATTTCGTGCCGCTGACCGGCGGGACGATAACGCTCGATGGCGAGGAAATCAGGTCGATCGGGCGACGCAAGCTCGCCAGACGCGTCGCCTATCTGCCGCAGGAGAGTCACTGTCCGGACTACATGACCCTCGGCGAACTCGTCGAACTGGCCGGTTTCGCGCGCTACTCGCTCTTCGGCGGGCCTTCGGCGAAGGACCGCGAACTCTTCCACGACGCCCTCGACATCGTGGGCCTCGCCGGCATGGCCCATCGCCAGGTCAATCGTCTTTCGGGCGGCCAGCGCCAGCGCGCCTTCATCGCCATGATTCTCGCCCAGGACGCCGAGATCGTGCTGATGGACGAGCCGGTGAACCATCTCGACATGAAGTACCAATACGCGACGCTGGACCTCATCGGAAACCTCACGCGGAACCGGGGAAAGACCGTCGTCACCGTTCTCCACGACCTCAATCTGACGACCGCCTTTGCCGACGACGTCGTCATGATGCGCGACGGGCGGATCGTGGCGTCCGGTTCCGTTCGTGAGACCGTCACGCAAGACACGGTCGCGCAGGTCTTCGATCTCGATGCCGACATCTTCGAGCGCGACGGTCGGCTCGTCTGCCTGCCGGGCGCGAAAGGCCGCGAGACGATCGCGGCATGACGCGCCGCGTCGTCTTTCTCGGCGCGGCGACCCTTCTGCTCGTCGTGGCTTTCCTGGCTCAGCTTTCGATCGGAGCGATCACGGTCCCGATGGGCAACGTCTTCGCGGCATTCTGGAGCTTCGATCCGCAGAATTACGAGCACAATGTCGTCTTGTACCAGCGTCTGCCGCGGGCGCTGATCGCGGTCTATGTCGGCGCGCTGATGGCCTGTGGCGGCACCGTCCTCCAGGGCCTCACCCGCAATCCGCTGGCCGCACCGTCGACCCTCGGCATCAATGCGGGGGCCGCCGCCTTCGTCGTTGGCGGCATCCATCTCCTCGATCTCGGGCTCGCAGCGCAGGGTGCCGCCGCGCTGGCCGGTGCGGTTCTCGGTTTCCTCGTCTGCGTCGCGGTCGCGCGCTTCGCCGGATTGTCACGCGATCCGCGCGGCTTGTCGCTGATCCTGTCCGGCGCGCTGGTCTCGATGCTGCTGGTCGGGATCGCGAACGCCTTTCTCCTCGCAGACCCTTCGCGTCGCACGGACCTGTTGAGCTGGATGAGCGGCAACATCAACCATGTCTATGCCGACCGCCTGACGAGTTTCTGGTGGATCGGCGTCCTGTCGCTTTTCGTTCTCGCCGTGCTGGCGCGGCCGCTCACGCTGATGTCCCTCGGTCCGGAACAGGCGGCCTCGGCCGGTGTGGACGTCAAGCGGGTCACGCGTCTCTCCCTTGCTGCGGTGATGCTCGGCTCGGGATCGGCCGTCGCGATCTGCGGGCCGGTCGCCTTCGTCGGCCTGGTCGTGCCGCATCTCGTCCGCCCATTCGTCGGGCAGGGGCAGATCGCCGGACTTCCCGCCTGCGCGCTCGCGGGAGCGTCGGCCTGTCTGGTCGCCGATCTCGCGGCGCGTCAGGCCTTTCAACCCTACGTGCTCAACACCGGCATCCTTCTGGACCTCGTTGGTGGTCTGGCCTTCTTCGTCATCGTCAAGCGATACTATCTCGGCACGGCTGAAAGGACCGGATGATGGAGCGCGGTCGCGCGAGCGACGGTAAACCGGTCCTGCGCTTTCAGGGGGGACTGCAGATCCGCCTCGGCAATCTGGTCACCGCCACATTGCTGGCACTCGCCGCGATCGGTCTGGCCGGGCTCGCGGCGAGCATCGGCACTCAGGCGACGGATGCCGGAGATCTCGTCCGGGCTGTTCTCGGTGGGTCGCTCGACGCGGCCGACGCTTATGCGCTTTGGACGGTTCGCCTTCCGCGTGTCGTCATCGGGTTCCTGGCGGGTTGGGCGGTCGGCCTCTCCGGCGCGGTCCTTCAGTCGCTCGCTCGCAATCCGCTCGCGGACCCGGGCCTCTTCGGGATCAATCAGGGCTCCATGGTGACGATCATGCTGCTTCTCGTCTTCTGGCCGGCGGCGCCGCGCGAGATCGTGCCGCTCGCGGCGCTCTTCGGCGGGCTCGGTGTCGGTCTTCTGCTGATCCGGCTCGTCGGCGCGGCCCGCTCGAGCGGGCTGGCGATCCTTCTGATGGGCATCGCCGTCGAGACGATCCTCTCCGCCGTCACCTCGATCCTCGTCCTCTATACGCCGAGCGAAACCTCCTACGCCGTGTCGGACTGGCTGGCCGGGTCGCTTTTCCAGGCGAGTTGGGCCGCTGCGGCGAACTACGCGCCGTGGTTTGCGATCGGGCTGGTCGGCACCGCGATCCTCGGTCGAAGCCTGACGAGCTACGAACTCGGTGACGACATGGCGCGCGCGATCGGCGAACCGGTCGCACGGACACGCCCATTGCTGCTGGTCTTCGCCGTCCTGATGAGCGCCACCGCCGTCAGCGCGGTCGGGCCATTGAGCTTTCTCGGCGTTCTTGCCCCGCATCTGGCGGCGTTTGCCTCTCCGGCGACGGGGAGGGCCAGGCTGATCCTCGCCGGCCTGACGGGAGGTTGCCTCGTGATCGCGTCCGATTGCCTCATCCGGGGGCTTCCCGCGACGGTCTCGCTGCCGATTGGCCTGGCACTGACGCTCATTGGCGTGCCGCTGTTCATGGTCACGCTGCGCCTGCGAAGCCTGCGCCGGTTGCGGGCGCCCTGAGCAAGGACGACGCGGCCGTTCAGCGGGCTCGAGCCCACGCCTCGATCGCATCCAGCATATGCAGTGCGCTGGCGATCGTCGGGGTGGCGACGCGGGCGGAGTCGATGAAAAGAACGCGGCCCTCGCGCGCCGGCTTCAGAAACGTTCGCCAGCCTGGCATGATCATGTCGAGGCGCATCATGGTCGCTTCCGCCGATCGGTCATCGACCGCGTAGCTGTTCATGATCACGAAGAGGTCGGGATCGACCGTTCCCAGAAGTTCGGAGCTGAGCGGAGCCGAGAACATCGAGCCCGGACCCGATCCCAGCTTGGAACCTTCGAGCGCAGCACGCTCGTAGCCGAGATCCTCGATCGCCTGGATCGCGCCGGACAATCCTCCCACGAGATTGAGCTGATCATTGGTGACGACGGCGAGATAGGTCTCGTTCCCTTGATCCGGCAACAGAGCCGCAACTTCCGCCAGGCGCCTGTCATAGGTCTCGAGGCGCTCGGCATAGGCGTCCCGCCTGCCGACGAGTTCGGCAAGTTCCGCTTCGACGCCGAAGCCGCCGACGCGCTCCGCGCTGACACTCTGCAGATAGGTCGGTGCGACGGTCGAGAGCCGCTCGACCTTGTCCACATCCCGTTCGGTGCCGATGATGAGATCGGGATCGAGCGCCCGCAGTTTTTCCAGGTCGATGCGGCCGAAGGGGCCGATGCCTCGCGGCTTGTCCCGGTCCGCGCCGATGACGGTGTCGATGAAATCGACTGCCGAAAGGACAGAGCCGTCGTCGCCGCGCCCGTAGCTGCCGACCGGCATGAGCCCGAGATCGATCAGTGGCAGGCCGAGCAGCGGTTCGTGCATGACGACGACTCGTCGCGGCTCGTCCGGTATCACGACTGTCCGTCCCGTATCATCGGTCACCGTTCGCTCGGCGGCCGTGGCGCTCCAAGCGCTGACGATCAGAAGGCAGACGAAGGTCGCAAAGCGCATCGAGATATTTCCCTTGCATCACTCGTGGTTCGGACCGGGTCGCAGACCCGCAAACGAAATGTGCCGCGCAATCACCAGATCGCGCGGCACGAAGGCTGGAGGGCCACTGGTGGCTGGGGCTCAGAAAGAGACCTTCAGACCGCCGCCGAACTCGCGCGGCGGGACGACGGGGCCTTCATATCCCAGGATGGTTCGGCTGTAGCGCAAGAAGGTCGGTCCTTCTTCGTCGAAGATGTTCTTGACGTAACCGAACATTTCGACCTCCTCACGCGGCTTGAACTGGATCTTGGCGTTGGCGACCGTGAAAGAGTCGACGAACGCCGCCCGGTCGTTCACGTCATCGGAGAAGTATCCGTCGGTATGACGGACGTCGGCGGTCAATGCAAGGTTGTCGAGAACGTCCCATCGCGCGCCGAAGGCGAGAGTGTAGTCCGGCGCGCGGCCGAACTCCTTGCCCTGGAGACTGGCGGCCGCCGGGTCGGTGACCGTGTCGATCTCGGTCTTGAGAAGGCCGACCGACCCGTTGAGCGTCAGATAATCCAGGGGCTTGTATTCGGCGCCGAACTCCATGCCGTAGGAATGGGCATCGTCGACATTGACCGTCTGCGCGAAGAATGGATCGATGTCGCTGACGAGATAGCGCTGGGCGTCCGTCAAATCGGTGTAGAAGACGTTGGCGTTGACCGAAAGCGTGTCATCGATGAGATTCGCCCTGGTGAACAGCTCGTAGTTCCAGGCCATTTCCTTGTCGTAGGGCACGAAGGTGTTGGTCACGAGGTTCAGCGTCACGCCGCCGGGATTGTAGCCGCGGCTGATCAGGCCGCCGACGGTGACGTCTTCGGTGACCTCGTAGGCAAGCGACAGCTTCGGCAGAAGGGCGTCGAAGGATTCGTCGTAGTCGATCGGCGTGGTGACGGATGCGCCCGGGATGCGCGAAGCGAGTTCCGCATAGCCGTTGCGCTGCAGCTCGTCGCGCTGGTAGCGCAGACCACCGGTCAGAACCCAGCGGTCCCAGAACCGGTAATTGACCTCGGCGAAGACACCGAGACTGTTCCGCTGGTCGTCGAACTCGCTGACATAGGTAGGCACGGACGTCCGATCCGACAGGTACAGCGTGTCCGATTCTTCGGTGTTGCGATAATAGACCCCGGCGACGCCGCTCCACGCGGAATCCTCGGTGCCGAAGGTCAGCCGCGACTCGTTGGAGAAATCTTGCGACGTGATATCGGCGGAGCCGCCATTCAGCGGCTCGGTTAAGCGCGAGGTTTCGAGATCGGAATACTGGATCTGGTTGGTGAAGACGAGCTCGTTGCCGAAATCATATGTGATGTCGCCGATCACCGTATTCGTGGACTGGTCCCAGGTCGGGTTGGTCAGCGTTTCACTGTCGCGGTCTTCGAAGGGTTCGGTCGCGGCTTCCCAGGTGGGGCGGTCCGAACCGATGTGCTGATAGGTCAGCTTGGCCTCCAGACCCGGGATCTCCGAAGGCCGGAAGAGCAGCTTGGCGCGGGCGTTTCGGGTTTCGAGATCCTGGTCGCCGCTGCTTGCGAATGCCGGATTGGTATAGTCGATGAAGTTGTCGCGGGCATAGTAGTCGATGGCCACGCGCGCGGCCATGTCCTGGAGCAGCGGCGAATTCAGCATCATCGACCCGCGGCGCGTCTCGAGGCTCGAATACTCGACCTGCGCGGCGGCCTCGCGTTCGAAGACCGGATCCTTGGTGTTGATGACGATCGCGCCGGCGATGCTGTTTGCGCCCTGATTGATCGTCTGCGGGCCGCGAAACACCTCGATGGACTCGACGTCCCAGATCGGCGTCGAGGAGTAGACGAGTTCGTAATAGCTCAGATTGTGACCGTCGAGACTGACGGTCGCGCGCGGCGTCGTCCCGCCGAAGAAGGCGCTGGCGCCGGAGTTCGGCCCCTCGCTGTCCTGGCCGCGGATGCTCGGTGCCGAGCCCTGACCGTATTCGGCCGGAATGACGACGTTGGGGAGATTGACGATCGCTTCGTCGACCGTCGCGGCCTCGACTTTCTGGTCGATCTCGTCCTCGGTGAGCACCGACACCGAGCTCGACGTGCTGGCAAGGCTGCGGGTGAAGTTCTCGCCGGTGATCACCACGGTGTCCAGTTCGATCGGCAGTGTTTCGCCGGGCGTGGCGTCCTGCGCATGCGCCCCGAACATCAACGCTGCCGAAATCGATACGGCGCTGACGCCCCCCTGCAGCCTGAGAAGCCTACGCGATCTCATCCTTGCCCCCAAACATGATCGAAAATGTCATAATTTTCCACATTACAGAGCGCTCTCCACGATGCAATATCAAGCAGAGGGTGCGATGAGGATTTGTTGCAAAATCGCCACATATATGTCGTTCGAAAGACTCTCTTCTTCTCGGTAACTTGTTGAATCGCCTCCCTCGCTGATGAACCTGCCGTCGAGTACCCATTGTTAACCGTGGCAAGCATCGCCCCGCCTGAGCGTCTCTCGCCGACCGTCACGCGGCTCCCATCTGCGCGTGGGGGCGCGGAAGTTCCCAGCGTCCGGCTTTGCCACCGCGAGAAGAAGTCGAAGGAAAAGGACGAGTGTTTCGAGGATGACGATGGAGTCGGATGACAGTTCGCAGCCAGGTCGCGAAAAACGCACCGCGACGATCCAATCGGTTTCCCTCGCTGCGCGGTTTCTCGAGATCCTCGCCAATGCCGAGGGACCGCTGACCCTGGGTGCCGTCGCGCGGCGTGCCGATGCCGGCAGCTCGACGGCTCATCGGTACATGCAAAGCTTGGTCAAGGAGGGTCTGGCGGCCCAGGATTCAGGGACCGGGATGTACGATCTGGGGCCGGCGGCGCTGAGCATCGGGATCGCCGCGCTCAGGCGGATCGAGCCGGTCGATATCGCTGCGAGGCATATGAAGAATCTCGCCAGCGTTTCGTCTGCGAGTGGCGGCGTAGCCATCTGGACAGAGCGCGGCCCCACTGTCGTCAGATGGTATCGCAGTGCCGTCTTCTCAATCTCGTCCGTCGGGCTCGGCGATGTCCTGCCGCTGGACAACAGCGCTTGCGGGCTGGTTTTCCAGGCCTTCCTGCCGGCAAGCCGGATCGAACATGCGCGGGCGCTGCAGCCGGATCAGTTCCGCGGCCGTCCGCCTTCGCAAGAGCGGCTGGCGGAGATCCGGGCCAGCGGCCGCGCGGAGCTGAACAGCCATCTCCTCCCCGACGTCACGGGACGGGCCGTGGCGATACTGGACGCACAAGCCGAGATCGCCTGCGTCATGACGACCGTCACCAATCTCGGCCAATCGGAAAGCGCCGAGGAACGCAACAGGCTCTTCGACTATGCCCTGATGGCGGCACGGGAATCGGGAACGCCGATACTGTCTGCGCAACGATGAAGCCGTCGCGTCCGAACGCGCCCCCTTCATGAACCAGCGATCATCAGCCCATCTGCTGCAGCCAGAGCCCCGCCGCCATTTGGCGGGCTTTCTTCAAGGACGACACCGTCTGTCTCGTTCCTTTGCTCGGCAGATGGGGGGGTGATCAAGCCGCTGTCTCGGCCATGTCCGGACGTCTCGACCAGACGTCCCTGGAAGCGTCGGAATAGGCGGCCGCCAGGGAAAAGATGGAAAGTTCCTCGTAGACCGGCGCCACCGCCTGGAGCCCGACCGGGCGTCCGTCCTTGGTGAAGCCGGCCGGCATGGAGGCGGCCGGTTGGCCGGTCAGGTTGAAGGGATAGGTGAAGGTCGCCCAGGAGACGATGGTCTTGTCTTCGTAGCCGACCGGCTTGTCCTGTCCCGTTGGAAAGGCCGCCACCGGGAGCGTCGGCGTCAGCAGGATGTCGTAACGATCGAAGAACTGGCGCATCCGATCGCGGAACGCGTAGCGCTGGAACACCGTCTCGTAATAGTCTCGCATGGACTGAGCGAGCGCAGGCTCGAGGACGGCAAGCACCGAGGGATCGATGAGCTCCGGATTGCTCTCGATGGTGTCGCGCAGCCGGGTGCCGACGCCGGCGTAGAATTCCGCCATCCAAAGACCGATGGGATCGTCCATGACGGTCTCGACGAGGTCGACCTCGTAGCCGAGTTCGACGATGCGATCGACCGCCTTTGCGACGATGTGCGCGACTTCCGGATCCACCCGGCCGTAGCCGAGCGTCGGACTCCAGGCGATCTTCAGCGTCCGCTGGCGCCGCATGGATTCTACATAGTCCGGCTGCGTCGCGACGATCGTGAAGGGATCGCGTTTGTCGACGCCGCCGATGACGGAGAGAGCGATCGCCGCGTCCTCCACCGTTCGGGCGAGGGGCCCGACATGCGCGAGCGTGGGCGTCGCCGAAACCGGATAGACCCCGACACGACCGAAATGCGCCTTGATGCCGAACAGGCCGGTCAGGGCGGAGGGAATACGCACGGAGCCTCCGCCATCGGTCCCGATGCTGTAGGGCACCAGGCCCGCCGCGACCATGGCCGCGGCACCGGCGCTGGAGCCACCGGGCGTGAGCTGCGGATTCCAGGGATTGCGCGTCACCCCGCTCAGGGGCGAGTCGCCGACCGGCTTGCAGCCGAACTCGCTCGTCGTCGACTTGCCGAGTATCACGGCTCCGGAGGCTCGAAGCCGCGCGGACGACGGCGCATCGACGTTTACCAGCTCGGCTGATGAAGCCTTGGAGCCCGACCGCTGAGGCATGCCCTTCGCCGCGATCAGATCCTTGATGGCGGTTGGAATCCCGTCGATCGGTCCGAGCATCTCATTGCGCATCGCCCGCTGTTCGGCCGCCTTCGCCTGCTGGCGGGCTGTCTCGAAATCGACATGGACGAACATGTTCAGCCTGGGTTCCAGCCGTTCGTAGCGAGCGATCACATCGTCCAGAAGCTCCACGGGCGACAGCTCTCGACGGGAGAAGGCCCGTTGAAGGTCGCGGATCGTCCTATAGGCAAGGTCGGTCGACATCGGCTCGTTCTCCCGCTCGCATGGCGCCGCACGGGCCGAAGGGATCGTGGCGCTTTCACACTGAATGCAACGAGGTGAGGGCGCCGGTCCGGCGAACGGGCGCCCGGTCCGTCACGCGTCGACGATCGCGATCGCGCGAACGGGCGAGCCGGAGCCGCCCTTGAACTTGATCGGCAACCCGTAGAACTCGAACTCCTTCGAGCCGATCAGGGATTCCAGGTTGACCAGCCATTCGTAGTGAGAGATGCCGAGATCGCGGCACAGCCGGTGCTGGGCGAAGATGTCGTTCGACGGCTTGTCGGTGGAGGGGCCCTCGACGCCGTGCATCCTCGAGCCCCTGTCGTAGAGCCACTGCGTGGCCTCGACCGTCAGCCCCGGATTGCCCCAGACGAGCTGCTTCGGATCGTCGATGTTGCGCTGGTGGAAGCCGGTGCACAGAAGCACGATGTGTCCATCCACCTTGACGCCGGCCTTCTCCTCTGCCTCGGCCATGTGGTCCGCCGTGATGTCTTCCAGGTCGCCGATGTGGCGCAGGTCGAAGCAGACGGCCTTGCCCATGAACATGTCGAGAGGCATCTCGTCGATCGGAGCGCCGTTCGGATTGACGTGGAGGAAGGCATCGACATGGGTGCCGACGTGATCCAGCATGCCGATATAGTTGGTCTGGAAGGTCATGGGGTCGCCTTCGACGCCGAGGCCGAAGGATTTCGTCCTCTCGTGCGTCAGCGCATTCAGGTAGATCGGGCTCTGAAACAGCTTGTGGGCGGGCATGTTGTCTTCGATCGCAAGGCTGAGATCGACAATACGCTTGGACATCGTCAGTTCCTTCTTCATGCTTGGGAAACGGCGGCGGCTCACATTCGTGAGGGCAGCCAGGTGGCGATCTGCGGAAACAGCGCGATGAGCGCGACCAGGAGAAGCAAGATGATCCAGTAGGGGATCGATCCTTTGAAGATCCGGGTGAGCGTCGCATCCGGATCGGTGACGCATCCCTTCACCGTGTAGACGCACAGTCCGAGGGGCGGGGTCAGAAGGCCGGCCTCGATCGCCACGATGCCGATGATCGCGAAGGCGATCGGGTCGTAGCCGATGGTCGGCGACAGGGGCGCGAAGATCGGCACGGTGAGCAGGATGATCGAGGTCGAGTCGATGATCATGCCGAGGACGAACCAGATCGCGATCATCATCGAGAGGATGAGGATCGGCGTATCGCCCACGGCCAGGAACAGATCCTGGATGATGTCGATGATGCCGCCGAGCGCCAGCAGACGAGAGTACATCTGCGCGGTGATGAGGAGGAACAGCAGGGGCGCGGACACCCGGCCGGTTTCCAGGACGGCGTCGCCAAGCCCACGCAGGCCGACGCCCTTCGCCACGGCCAGGGCGACGGCAAAGAGCACGCCCACGCCCGCGGCCTCGGTCGGCGTGAAGGCCCCGAGCCAGATCCCGCCGAGAACGACGAGGATGAGGCAGCCGACGGAAATCGCGCCGAGCGTTTCCCGCCTCGTGCCTTCGGACGCGTCGTCGAATTCGCTCGCCGGGCCGTGTCCGCCGAAGATCGCCGGGCGGAGCAGCCCGTAGCCGACGATGAAGAGGAAGAACATCGTCGCCAGAAGGATGCCGGGCAGGATGCCCGCCACGAAGAGGCGGCCGATCGACTGCTCCGAAATCACCCCCCACACGATCATGAGCACGCTCGGCGGCAGCAGCATGCCAAGGGAGGCGCTTCCGGCGATCGAGCCCAGCGCCGCCGACTTGTCGTATCCGTGCCGCACCATCTGGGGGTAGGCGATGCGCGAGAACGCCGCGGCGGATGCGATGCTGACCCCGGTGACCGCGCCGAAGACGGCGTTGCCGCCGACGGTCGCGAGAGCGAGCCGTCCGGGGAGATGCCGCAGAGAGCGGTTGATGACGGCATAGAGATCGTCGGCCGCGCCCGACCTGGAAATCAGTTCGCCCATCAGCACGAAAAGCGGAATGACGGCGAAAACGTAGTCCCGGATCGCCTCATAGGCCGTGTTGGAGAGAAGCGATCCCGGTACGCCCCAACTGCCCGTCAGATAGGCGAGCCCGAAGAAGCTGCAAAGGCCGAGTGCGATGACCACCGGCACGCTGAGCACGACCATGGTCAGCAGCAGCGCGATGATGGCGAAAGCGAATTCGGGTCCGCCCACGGGACGCCTCCTGACTTGGAGTTGGATCAGCCGACGACCGGCCGCTCGGGGTGGTCGACACCGACGAGCAGACTGCGCAGGGCGATGAGCAGATAGGCCACGACCGCCAGGATCGAGCAGGCCTCGATGGCCAGGCGGATGGGCCAGACCGGCATCTGGAAGCCGGCGTAACCGGCGAATTCCCCGGTCGCGATCGACCGCGCCATGGGCGACCAGGAAGCCCAGGCGATCAGCGCGAACAGCAGGACACCGAGAAGGGCGTTGAGGCTTTCGAGCATGCGCCGGCCCAGCGGACCCAGGCGATCCAGAACGAATTCGGAGCGCAGCATCCCGTTGATGCGAACGGCATAGGCCAGCTGCATGAAAGCGATGACCACGATGCCGTTCGCGACGATTTCCGCCACGCCGTCGATCGGGCTGTTGAAGAAGAAGCGGAGGACCACATCCGCCGCAATCAGCAGCGAGACGAGGATGAGGAGGACGGCGGCGGCGTATTTCAGCAGTTGGCTGATGCCGTCGACGATCCGCTCCATGACGAACAAGGTCCGCATGTCCGGCGTCCGATCGATTTCGTGGCGGGGAGGCTGATTACTTGACCTGATAGCGCAGCGGCCATTCGTGGCCGCCCTCGGCCAGCGCATCCATGTAGAAGTTCAGGACCTTGGAGCCGGGAAGGCCGCGCGAGTTCAGCTCTTCGGCCATGCGCTGCGGAAAGTCGGCGAGCGCGCCCGCCCATTCCTTCTGAGCGGCGCCTGACACCTCGCTGACCTCGACACCCAGTTCCCTCAGCTTGTCGAGGCCCTCGCGGTTGTTGCGGTCGCAGACCTCGGCGGTGACCATGCCCCACTCTTCGCCCATCTCGACCAGGATCTCCTGGATCTCGGGGGGAAGCGCATCGTAGGTCTGCTTGTTGATGGTCACGGCGCTGACATACTGGACGCCGAAATCGACGCTCTTGAAGAAGGGGGCCACCTCGTTGAGCTTGAAGGTGTGCCACCAGGCCGAGGCGCTGATGTAGCCTTCGTAGACGCCCGACTGGATCGACTGATAGGCCTCGTTGAGGTTCGAGGCGACGGGGGTCGCGCCGACGATCCATTCGAGGTTCGTACCGGCCCCGGCGATCTTGTGTCCTTCGAGGTCGGAGAAGTTTTCCCAGCCGAAATTCGTGCCGAGCCCGTAGTTTTCGGCGCAGGCTCCACCGAGATAGACCTGATTGTACTGGCTCTCGAACGCCTCCGCCATCTCCGGAAACTCGGCGAAGGTCGCCTTTGCCGCTTTCGTGGTCTCGACGGCGTCGGGAGAGCCGAAGGGCAGGTAGAGAGTGAAGGTCTGAAGGAAGGCCTTCGACGGCTCGAAGATCAGGCTCATGAAGCCGACGTCGAGAACGCCGTCCTGCGTCGCCTCGAGGACCTCGGTCACCTTGGCGACCTGTCCGGCGTGGAATTCCTGAATGTTGATCGTGTGATCGGTGCGCTCCTCCACCCGCTTCTTGAGTTCGGGCGCAAACCATTCATGGGCGGTTTCGGTGTAGGCGAGAAGTCCGATCGGATGGCCCGATCCCATCCGGAGCGTGAACTCGTCGGCCCGGGCGAGAGACGTCGAGAGGGCGGCGACACTTGCCGACACGATCAGTGTCGATGCGAGGGAACGAGGCATCCGATTCTCCTTGTGATGAAGATATAATCAGTCGTCATTTGTGAACGATATTTTTGCATATCCCTGGCAAGCACAACCGGGAAAAAATGTATAGATGCTATAGACTGCGGTTATGGGCGGGGTTCGAATGGAGCTGCGAGAGCTCAAGGCGCTGATCTGCATCGCCGAGGTGGGGAGCATCTCGGCTGCCGCCCGCAAGCTGCACATGACGCAGCCGGCCCTCAGCGCCGGACTTCGTCGGCTCGAGGACGAGCTGAAGGTGCAGCTCGTCAAGCGCCACTCGCGCGGAGCCGAATTGACGGACGAAGGACGTCTCGTCGTCGAACGGGCCTACGAGATCACTCACAAGATGGCGGAGATCGCCTCCGTCGCCTCGGACCTCGCGCAGTCGCCTGTCGGAAAGGTCCGGCTCGGCCTTCCCACCACGGTGGCCGGCGGTCTGGTTCCGGACCTGCTGAAGCGGGTCAGGGACCGCTACCCGCAAGTGAAGCTATACGTCCTCGAGGCAATGAGCGGCGCTCTCGCCGAACACCTGCATCTGGGACATCTCGACCTCGCCATCCTCTACGACGTCGAGCCCATGGCCGGGCTCCGCAGCGAAGCGATCCTCAGGGAGAAGCTCAAGTTTCTGGCTCATCCCGATCATCCGCTCGCCGGCAGGACGGAGGTCAGCCTCATGGACATCGCCAACCATCCGGTGGTCATGCCGGGCGACCGTCATTCCATCCGCCAGCACGTCGACGCCGCCTGCCTCGCCGAGGGACTGAGGCTGAACGTCGTCGCCGACGTGGACAGCCTTTCGGGGATCGTCAGTCTCGTCAGTTCCGGCGGTGCCACCATCATGTCGACATACCGCGTGGCCGAGCAGATCGCCGACGGCAGCATCGTTGCCATCGAGATCACCAAGCCGCAGATGGAGTGGACCGCGCATCTGGCGGCCCGCTACGACGTCAATCGGCCACGCGCAAGTCTCGTCGTTGCGCAACTCGTCGTCGAGACCTGCCGCGAGCTGGTCGAGACGGGGAAGTGGCCGGGCACCGTCGAGACGCGATGATCTCCGCTATGGATGCCCCTCGTCGTCCTGGACCTCGACCGGCCGGGATGTGCCCCGCGTCGTTGAGCGTCTCGTGGGAAGGAATGTTCGTCTGGAAGGGCAGAAGCCGGCGCAGGAAGCGCAAAGCAAGGTCAGCAGGATCTCCGGCGGCGGATGGACCACCTTCCGGGATTGGCGTGGATCTTCGAGTGCGGAGACATGACCGAGAAGCGACGAGCCGGTCATGGCAAACCTCACGGATTCGAGGCCCCCCCGGGAATCACGGCAAGCCGCATGCCGGAATGCCCTCCCGTTCGCGCGATCGCCCCGCGATTGCCGGGCTGCGGCCGGCGAGAAGCAAGATTTCGAAAAAGCAATCCAGGTGAATATCTGCCGGAAGACAGTTGTGACGAAAGGATGACGGGTAGACGGCGAAGCAATACATCGGGCGGCGAAGGGAACGGTCGTCTCGACTGGTGATTGACTGTCGAGACGTCCAAGCGAGGAGGCCACCATGGCGACGACAGTCGGTCAGGAACGGGAGATCGAGACGCTGGTCCAGGATCTCATCACCCTTGAGCGCGACGCGATCGCAGCCTATGAATCCACCATCGAGAAACTGTCGGCGGCGGCGCTGAGTTCGCAGGTCGCGGAATTCAAGCGCGATCATCTGCAGCATCTCGACGTGCTGAACGAGATGGCCGCCGAACTGGATATTCCCGCGCC
Source organism: Jiella avicenniae (assembly GCF_021390325.1). Classification (GTDB taxonomy): domain Bacteria; phylum Pseudomonadota; class Alphaproteobacteria; order Rhizobiales; family Rhizobiaceae; genus Jiella; species Jiella avicenniae. Next base: position 55,260 of record NZ_JAJUWU010000015.1, read on the forward strand.
GAGCGAAGGCGACGCCAAGCAGATGCTGACCACCGGCAAGATCGCGCTCGCCCGATTGCTGGGCGACAAGACGATCCTGAAGGCGATGAAGACCAACGAGGACGACACCGTCACCGCCTATTCTCGGGCGGTCAATCATCCCGAAGCGGTCGAGAAGTCGCGGGCCTTTTTCTCCAAGGCGCTCGCCGACGAAGAACGCCACCGCGCCTGGATGGAAGAGACCGCCGCGGCGCTCTGATCGGCCGCCTCGCCCGGCGATCGAGATTTGGCGGATTCGTCACCGGCGCAGTTCGGGCCAGAGGTCGGCTTTCCTCCGACGTTCGAGAACGGACGAGAGGACCCGAGACCTTACCAACTGCCCAGAGAGCGTGTTATCGACATCGTTCGAAGACGGGAACGAAGTTCGAGGCCAGCCATGCAGAAGTTCGACAAGCTCACCGGCGTCGCAGCGCCCCTGCCGATCGTCAATGTCGACACCGACATGATCATCCCGAAGGAATTTCTGAAGACGATCAAGCGCACGGGTCTCGGCGAGGGTCTCTTTCACGAGCTGCGCTACGACGACGACGGCTCGGAGAACGAGGATTTCGTCCTCAACAGGCCGGCCTACCGCAACGCCGAGATCCTCGTTGCCGGCGACAATTTCGGCTGCGGCTCGTCGCGCGAGCATGCCCCCTGGGCGCTGCTCGATTTCGGCATCCGGTGCGTGATCTCGACCTCCTTCGCCGACATCTTCTACAACAACTGCTTCAAGAACGGCATCCTGCCGATTCGCGTCACGCCCGAGCAGCTCGCTCTCCTGATGGACGATGCAGAGCGCGGCTCGAACGCGCGGCTCACCGTCGATCTCGCCGAGCAGACGATTTCCGGGCCGGACGGCGGCCAGATCAGCTTCGAGATCGACGCCTTCCGCAAGCACTGCCTGCTGAATGGCCTCGACGACATCGGGCTGACGCTGGAACGGTCGGACAAGATCGCCGATTTCGAGCAGACCCTCGCCGACGAGCGCCCCTGGGCCTGAGACGCCCGCCCGGCGAGAACGCGCGCCGGTCGCCCACCTCTGCGAGACACGTGCCGACGAAAGCTGCGGCCGGCGAGGGCCGTCCGGTCAGCCAGGCGCCAGCCGGAAGGCGTAGGGATCGCCGCGATCGGCAAGGGCGCCTCGTCCCGCCGCCGACTTTCCGCCGAAAGCCGGCGATCGGGTGTTGACGTGCCGGGCGAAATCATCGAATAAGGCGCCCGCAACGCTGTGGTAGCTCAGTGGTAGAGCACTCCCTTGGTAAGGGAGAGGTCGAGAGTTCAATCCTCTCTCACAGCACCATCCCATCCGTTTGAAATCGCTGGAACCCTTGCGCGCAGGGCCTTCCGCCCATAGTGATGTTACAAATCATGTAACAAAACGGCGGGCGACGATGGCAGGGCGCATCAAGGGGCTGATAGATCGCAACGGCGATTCTACGTCAGGATCGTGATTCCGGCCGACGGCCAGACTCCGCACGGCGCGGCTTTCTGCATGCTGTCGAACCCCTCGATAGGGCGGCATGATGGCAAACGAGATCGAGGTTACGATTGGCGGGGCGACATATCTCGGTGAATACACCGTAAGCGGACGCGGCAAGTCCGCTGTGGTCACCGTGAAGGGCAACGGCCTTACCACGACAAAATCGACTCAGCTTGGCGAACTGCCTGCCGAACAGGTTGCGCAGCTGATGCTCGCGGAAATGGTTCGCGCTATTAAGGCCACAAAGTAGACTTGCCCAAACGAATGACGAGCGAGGGCTGGCATGCGCCGGCCCTTTTTCGTTTCGACCTCAGCCGAGCGAGCGGGCTACATCATAGATTTGCGCGATGTCCGCAACCACGCCAACGGCGAAGGCGATGGAGATCACCGTCGAGGCCATCATCGAATATAGCGATTTGCGTGAGTGCTTCCGCTTCTGTGCCATCTGACAGACTCCTTCATTAAGTTGATGAAGAAGGTTTCAGAAGGGAGCTTTGGAGGAATGGCAGCTTGCCAAGCGCTTGGCAAGCTAGGTGGACCACAACAAAAGCCATTCGTTTGCATATGGACTTGCTGAAAGTCCGACAAGTTGTTGTTTCTTATGGGGATTCTACCTCGACGCCATTAACGAAATGCCCGACGTGTGGATTAGGTTGTGGCTGTCTCTAACAACTTGCACAAAGTCATCGCATCGCGCAGCCAATTGCACCTGTTCCCGATTTGTTCAATGTGTAGTTCGAGGGCTGCGAAGATATCATCGATGCAGACCCCTTCCACCGATCGATGGCGGTCAAAACACCCGCTGGACATACAACGGGTCCGCCTATTGCCTCGCTGCTGAGATATCGGACGACATAGGCGCTAGTGAGATCCCCAATGGCCTAGAACGCAATTGACACCTGTCATAAGCTTGCGGAGCTGTAAGCGCCCCCGGCGCCCGAAGTCTCGCTTCAGAGTTGGCTATGCTCGAATTTTACGAAGACATAAATGCAATCCTAAAGAACTCTCCCATACTAACAATCCTTATCGGTGCTTTATTGCCGATTACCATTGCGTTGATCTACAAGATAATCGTTAAATCGCCATCAATATATATTGGATCGTATTTTATGAGGAAGTCCATAATCAGGGATATAAATTGTTACAATCGGATATTACGCCACAACGATTATGGACCGATGTTAGCTGAATGTATGTCTCTCTCGTTAAGAGCTGTTTTGAGCATATCTTGGTCATTGTCGTTATTATTGATTTTTGTTCTCTCGGAGAATTATTTCATTAAAATGATTTTTCTTGGACTATACCTAGGTTTTGCGTTCGATCAATTTTCTGATTCACGACGAGCGTTCAATGCACTCGACTTTGTTACTCATCCGGGCCGGGAAGTGCGTAGTTTGCAGCAGCGTGCAGAACGTTTGTCCAAGGCTAGCAACCGTCAATGGGCGCTGATCGAAACCGAAGTGAACAATTTTCTGAAAAGAGCTGAAGAGCGGTTTCGCGCGAACTCCCCTACACCTACACCTACGTCTAGTCCGTCCTAGAGCAGATGACCGACCTGGGCGCGTGTCACACCCCCCCTCTAACTTATGCACAGGCTGAGGCGCCCATTTTTGAGGTTGTAACAAAGCCCACTAGACTCACCTATCTAATTGAATTTATTGATTAATGAGCGAATTCAATCCTCTCTCACAGCACCATTTTCCCCGAAACGACATCGAGACGTGGCCGCATCCGGTGGGCCGGTCCGCGCGATGCGATCGGGAGGGGGCCGTCGCTCGGGGCGTTCCGGCCTCCCGCAGGTTCTCACCGGCGAGCGCGCCCCGTCGACGAGCGCCGGGCCGGCAGGCTCGTCACGACTTGATCCGTCCCCGGCAAAGGCTATGAGTCGTCGCGAAGCCGGTCGGGCAGGCGACACCCGCCGATCCGGCCCCAACGCTCGATCCGGGAGCCTTCGATGGCCATCACGCTCTACGAACTCGTCGGTCGCGACGCGGCGCGACCCTTCTCGCCGCATTGCTGGAAGGTGCGGATGGCCCTGCGACACAAGGGGCTGGACTTCCAGTGCGCGACTGCCGGCTTCACCGAGATACCGGGCCTCGAGGGCGGCTATTCTAAGATCGTCCCGATCCTGAAGGACGGGGAGACTCTCGTCGCCGATTCCTTTGCCATCGCCGAATATCTCGAAGACACCTACCCGGACCGGCCGAGCCTCTTCGGCGGCGAAGGCGGGCGGGCCTTGTCGCGCTTCGTCGAAAGCTGGTCGCAGCGCACCATCCATCCGGCGCTGGCACGGCTCGCCGTGCTCGACATCCACGACATCCTCGGCGAGGCCGATCAGGCCTATTTCCGCGAGAGCCGCGAAAAGGCCTTCGGTGCGACGCTGGAGGCCTTCGTCGCCGATCGGGCCGAACGGGTCGCGCCGTTCCTGAAAACGCTGGAGCCGCTGCGCGCCATCGTCGGCCGGCAGCCCTTCCTTTGCGGCGAGAGCCCGCTGTTTGCCGACTACATCGTCTTCGGCGCCTTCCAGTGGGCACGGGTTTCTTCGCCCTTCCAATTCCTGCCGCAGGACGATCCCGTGGCGCTGTGGTTCGAGCGCTGCCTCGCGCTCCACGAGGGCGAGGGGGCCAAGGTGCCGGCCGCGGCCTGAGCCGCCCGGCTCGGCTTGCCCTGGGGAAACGGGCTCGTTATAGGTCGCGCCACATTCCCAACGGGTCGAAGACAAGGAACTTTCATGGCGCTCGAACGCACTTTCTCGATGATCAAGCCCGATGCCACGCGTCGCAATCTCACCGGTGCGATCACCAAGAAGCTCGAAGAGGCGGGCCTGACCGTCGTCGCGTCGAAGCGGGTGTGGATGAGCCGCCGCGAGGCCGAGGGCTTCTACGCCGTCCACAAGGAGCGGCCGTTCTTCGGCGAACTGGTGGAGTCGATGTCCGCCGGTCCGACGGTCGTCCAGGTCCTGCAGGGCGAGAACGCCATTGCCAAGAACCGCGAGATCATGGGCGCGACCAACCCGACCCAGGCCGCCGAGGGGACGATCCGCAAGGAATTCGCCCTGTCGATCGGCGAGAACTCCGTCCACGGCTCCGACGCGCCGGAGACCGCCGCCCAGGAGATCGCCTACTGGTTCTCCGAGACCGAGATCGTCGGCTGAGGCCGATCGCTTCGCCGGCCGGCGACGGCCGCAGGTGACGTTGCAAGTCGAAGGCCCGGGACGGTTCGCCGCCCGGGCCTTCTTCGTTCCGCCGTCAGGCCTCGGCGCCGAAGAACGACGCCAGGACCACGATCAGGATGAGCGTGTAGGCCGCGACGGACCCGGCGACCAGAAGGATCTGGTAGTTCCGCCCGACGGTCGTGCGCGTCACTTCGCGGGCCTGGTGCAGAAGGTTCGGCCAGGTGTAGGAGACGAAATCGCCCTGGGTCATGATCGAGACGACGCGGCCCTGCTCGTCGACGATCGGCAGGCGGCGGAAGCGCTCGTTCGACATCACCCGCATCCATTCGATGAGATCGTCGTCGGCCTTCGCCGCCCGCGGCTTGGCCGTCATGATCTCGCGCAGGGTGGTGGTTTCCGGATCGCGCTTGGCGCCGACGAGGCGCTTCATGACGTCGCGCTCGGTGACGACGCCGATCAGCTTCTCGTAGTCGTCGACGATCATCACCGAGCCGACGTTCTTCTCGGTCATCGCCGTGACGGCCGACATCGCCGTGTCGTCCGGACCGAAGCACAGGGGCTTCGGCTTGTCGCGGAATTCCGGCCTGTCCTTGATCTTCATGGGGTGCCCTCCCGATCAAAAAGGGAAAGCTAGTCCCGTGCCGGCGATCGAATAGTGCTTTCGGGCCGAAATACGCCGGAAATCGATGTTGCAGGACGGGATGAACTTCTCGGCCGATAGTATCGCAAAGTACAATCGTCTCTGCGGTAATCGTTTCGTATCCGTCGACTACAGCCGGTGCCAGCGGTCGGCGGCCGCGTCGTCCGTATCCTTGGACTCGACCCAGCCGCCGGTCGTGCCGTCGACGAGATGTTCCCGCTTCCAGAACGGGGCGGAGGTCTTCATGAAGTCCATGAGAAAGCTCGCGGCCTCGAAGGCGGCGCTGCGATGGGCCGAGGAACAGGCGACCAGCACGATCTCGTCGCCGGGCGCGATCAGGCCGTAGCGGTGGATCGCCGCGCAGCCGAGGATCGGCCAGCGCTCTTCGGCCTCGCGGGCAATCTTCTCGATCTGCCGCTCGGCCATGCCGGGATAGTGTTCGAGTTCCAGCGCCTTCAGCCGGCCGCCCTCGTCGCGGCAATAGCCGGTGAAGGTGACGAGCGCGCCGACCGCGCCGGAGCCGGCGAGTCTGGATGCGACGGCGCCGACGTCGATCCGTTCGGCCTGGACGCGAATGTCGAGCGGGATCCCGGGCCCGAGGGATCCGTCCTTCATCGAGGCCGATGCGCCCGTGGAATGGCCCGTCTCGCGCGCACCGTCGTACATGGTGGCGGAAAGGTCGGCGCTGTTGCGGGTCTCGGCCATGGTTCAGCCTCCGGTCATCGGCGGGAAGATCGCGACTTCCCTGGCGCCTGCCAGCGGTTCGGAGTGGTCGACATGCTCGTGGTCGATGGCGACGCGGATGATCTCCGGCGCCTGCAGCGCCGCGTCATAGGTCTCGCCGCGGCCCTTCAGCCACAGAAGCAGGTCGCCGACGGTGACGACACCGGCCGGCAGCGCGACCTCTTCCTCGGCGATGCCGATCCGCTCGCGCACCCAGGCGAAATAGGCAAGTTTCATCGGGATAGCTCCTGTCATCCTCGATCGGAGATGGCGGGCGAGGCGCTGCTTGTCCAGTGCAATCCTCGCGTCGCTTGGCGATGCCGTGGCGCGATCGTTCCTCCACCGGCTCTGCCCCTTCCATTCTCCCGACATGTCGAGGCCATCGAAGGGGAGCTTCCCGCCATGAAGAACTGCTATCTCACCGTCGGATCCGCCGCCGCCCTGACCCTGGCCTTGACGGCCTCGGCAGGGGCGCATGAGGCTTGGCTGCTGACGCCGCAGGAGATGATTTCGCTCGCCGCCGCGCCGAAGCCGGACGTCTTCGTCAATCCGCTTCTCGCCGGCCCCAAGGCGGCTGCGCTCGCGGCGGCCGTCTTCGGCGCGATCTCCTTCGAGCCGCGCTGGCTGGGTCTCGAGAACCGGCTTTTCGCCCCGATCGCCGGCCGGGTCGGCGAGTTCGGTCCGCTCTTCGTGCGGATCGGCCTTGCGATCATGCTCTTCACGGCAGCTCTGGGGCTCCTGCCCGCCGCCGGCGTCGCCATCGGCACGCGGCCGACCCTGTTCGTCCCGGACATGCAACTGAAGCTGTTCGCCCCGGCCTGGGGGCTTCTCGTTCCCGTCCAACTGGCGCTCGCCGCGATGCTCGTCACCGGGATCGGCACGCGGATCGCCGGGCTCGGCGTCGCCTGCCTCGCCATTTTCGGCCTTCATCTCTTCGGCGAAACGTTTCTCGCCTATGCCGGGCACTTCGTCGTGCCGGGGCTCTATCTCCTCTTCGCCGGCTCCGGGCGGTTGGCGTTGCGGCTGCCGCGGGCGCTCGCCGAGCGTCTGCCGAGGGCTCTGCCGTTCGACCGGCTCGAACTGACCCCGACTATCTATCGCGGCCTGATGATCGTCTTCGGCGCGAACTTCGTCTATCTCGGCATCACCTACAAGCTCTTCCAGCCGACGCTTTTGATCGCCATCCTCGAACATGGCGGCTTCCCGAACTTCGGCATCGACTACGGCGTCATCGCCTTCGTCATGACCTTCGTCGAGATCTCCGCCGGCCTGCTTCTCGTCGCCGGCATCCTGGTGCGGCCGATCGCGCTCTTCCTGATTTCGGCCTTCACCCTCTTCGCCCTGACGCTCGGCGAGACGGCGCTCTTCCATGCCAATCTCTACGCCATGGCCTTCGTCTTCCTGATGGCCGGGGCAGGGGCGCGGCAGGTCGCGGTGGCCCGTCCGGGTCGGCGCTCCTCTGCTCCGCAGACCATCTCCCTTGCCGAGCAGGCGGCCTGAAAGGGCCGCCGGCAAGGCGGGACGGGGCGCCCCCGCCGCGGGCGCCCCGTCCTTGCGCTTCAAAGCGGGCAGCGGCGGAAATCGCGACCCTCGAAAGCCTTCTCGCCCTTCCACTTCGGCAGGCGAGAAGGCTCTTTCACGTCTGGGAGATTTCCGCCATGACCATCCCCGTCCCCTCGAACCGAACCCGGCTCGCTTTCCTCCTGTCGCTCGTCGTGGGAGGTCTCTTCGGCGCGACGTCGCTCCTCGCCGAAGCCCGCCAACCGCCGGCGGCGCTGTTCGTCACGTTCGCCGAGGACGTGCCAGTTCCGAAGATCGCCGCCCGGGCCGAACGCGATGCGACGGGGGGCTGGACGATCTCGATCGACGCCGAGAATTTCCGCTTCGTGGAAGTCTGCGACACGGTCGAGATCGACCGGGCGGTCGGTCACGTCCACATCTTCGAAGGCGACCGCAAGCTCGCCTCCGCCTATGCGCCGGAAAAGACGATCGGCCGGTTGTCGCCCGGTCGTCACGAGCTGACGATCACGCTTCAGGCGACGGACCACCGGGCGTTTGCCACTAAAGACGGCATGATCACGGCAAGCCTGGTGATCGAGGCGTGACCGCGAGCACCGGGGTGGGACGCAGCCGCCGGTCTCAGTCGTCGATGTGCCGCAGTCCGGCGCGGAAATAGTCGTAGCCGGTGTAGAGCGTCACGAGGGCCGAGATCCACAAGAGGACGAGGCCGAGGACGGTGATCCCGGGCATGAACTCGTCGCCGGCGGGACCGGCGAGGAGGAAGGCGATGGCGACCATCTGGATCGTCGTCTTCCATTTGGCGAGGCGGGTCACCGGGACGGAAACCTTGAGCCCGGCGAGATATTCGCGCAGGCCCGAGACGAGGATCTCGCGGCACAGGATGATGATCGCCGCCCACAGGCTCCAGCCGGCGATGCTTCCCTCGGCCGCCAGCAGCAGCAGAACCGCTGCGACGAGCAGCTTGTCGGCGATCGGATCGAGCATCCGGCCGATGGTCGAGGTCTGCTTCCAGGCCCTCGCGAGATAGCCGTCGAAATAGTCGGTGATCGAGGCGGCGATGAAGATGCCCAGCGCCGTCCAGCGGGCGTAGTCGGGGCTGCGCAGCTGGCCTTCGAGGAAGAAGCACATGACGACGAGCGGAACACAGACGATCCGCGCATAGGTCAGGATATTGGGAAGGCTGAGGGCCCTGGACGCCATGGAACTGTAGCCTGCGGGAATTCTGTCGGGTCTCTCAAAGCGCGGCCGGGCGTGCCGCGTCAACCGCGCCCGCACCGGTTCGGGCACATTCGACCTGAAACGTGACGAATGTTTCACCCCCCGGCGTGGAAATGGTCGTAAATCGACCGGGCCATCGCCGCCGAAATGCCGTCGACCTCGGTCAGATCGCTGAGCGCCGCCCGCGACACGGCCTTGGCCGTGCCGAAGTGATGGAGGAGCGCGCGCTTGCGCGACGGCCCGATGCCGGCGATCTCGTCGAGCGGGTTCCTGACGAGTTCCTTCTTGCGCTTCGCCCGATGGGTGCCGATGGCGAAACGATGCGCCTCGTCGCGCATGCGCTGGACGAAGTAGAGCACCGGGTCGCGCGGCGGCAGCGAGAAGGGCTCGCGGCCTTCCATGACGAAGCGCTCGCGCCCGGCGTCGCGGTCGACGCCCTTGGCGATGCCGATGGCGGTGATCCTGTCGGCGATGCCGAGTTCGTCGAGGATGGCGCGCACCGCCGACATCTGGCCCTTGCCGCCGTCGATCAATACGAGGTCCGGCCAGGCCGGCATCGCCGCGTCGTCGGCCATGTCGTCGAGGGCCTCGCCGGGCGGGATCGCGTCGGCGGCATCTTTGGGCGTCGCCTCGGCCTCCTGCGCGATCGAAGCCGGCGCCGCGTCGGTCGCCCGCGCCGTGTCGGCCGTCGCCGGCATGGTCGCGGCGTGGTCCTTGATCAGCCGCGAGAAGCGCCGGCGGATCACCTCCTTCATCATGCCGAAGTCGTCGCCGGGGGTGATGTCTTCGCCCTTGATGTTGAACTTGCGATACTGGTTCTTGGCGAAACCTTCCGGCCCCGCGACGATCATCGCGCCGACGGCGGCCGTCCCCATGATGTGGGAGTTGTCGTAGACCTCGACGCGGCGCGGCGGGCGCGACAGGCCGAAGGTCTCCTTGAGGCCGTCGAGAAGCCGCGCCTGGGTCGAGGTTTCGGCCAGCCTCCGGCCGAGCGCTTCCTTGGCGTTGGAGGCGGCATGGTCGACGAGATCGCGTTTGGCGCCGCGGACCGGGACCTCGATGCGGACCTTGCGATCCGCCTTCAGCGACAGCGCTTCGGCAAGAAGCGCTTCGTCCTCGACCATCAGCGGCAGCAGGATGAGACGGGGCGCCGGCGTGTCGTCGTAGAACTGGCCGAGAAAGGCCGTGAGCACGGCTTCCGGCTCGAGCGACGGGTCGGCCTTGGGGAAATAGGCGCGGTTGCCCCAGTTCTGGCCGGTCCGGAAGAAGAACACCTGGATCGAGGTGAGCCCGCCCTCCTGATGGATGGCGAAGACGTCGGCCTCCTCGATGCCCTCGGGATTGATGCCCTGGTGACCCTGCACGTGCGACAGCGCGGCCAACCTGTCGCGGTAGACGGCGGCGCGCTCGAAATCGAGATCGGTGGAGGCCGACTGCATGGAATGCGACAGCATGGTCTTCACGTCGCTGGAGCGGCCTGAGAGGAAGGCCGTCGCCTCGTCGACGAGCTCGGCATATTCGGCCTCGCTGACTTCGCCGGTGCAGGGGCCGGAGCAGCGCTTGATCTGGTAGAGCAGGCACGGCCGCGTGCGGCTGTCGTAGACGGAGTCCGAACAGGTGCGCAGCAGAAAGGCCCGCTGCAGCGCGTTGATCGTCCGCCCGACCGCGCCGGCCGAGGCGAAAGGACCGAAATAGCGGCCCTTGCGCGATCTGGCCCCGCGATGCTTCAGGATCGCCGGCGCCGCGTGGTCCTGGCTGATCAGGATGTAGGGGAACGACTTGTCGTCCCGCATCAGGACGTTGAAGCGGGGGCGCAGCCGCTTGATCAGGTTCGCCTCGAGCAGCAGCGCCTCGGTCTCCGTGCGCGTCGTGACGAATTCCATCGCCTGGGTCTTGGCGATCATCCGGGCGATGCGCTGGGTGTGGCCGCCGGACCGCGAATAGCTGGAGACGCGCTTCTTCAGCGATCGCGCCTTGCCGACATAGAGGATCTCCCCGTCGGCCCCGAACATGCGGTAGACGCCGGGCGAGTTCGGCAGGCGCCTGACCAGCGCGGCGATCAGTTCGGCACCCTTGAGGTCGCCGGAGACCTTGTGGCCGGCATCGTCCCAGTCGATCGCCTCGATCAGTGCCGCGTTGGCGGGCGGCGCGGACGGAGCTACGGCGGCGAGGTCGTCCTCGTCCTCCTCGCCATCCTCGAACGCCTCGTCCGCGAGATCTGCAGTGTCGACGTCGTCGACGTCGTCGTCGTCGTCTTCGTCCCGACGAACGTCTTCCTCGCGGGCGCCGCCCTGCTCGCCAAGCGAAGCGTCGCCGGCGGAAAAGTCGATGTCTTCGCCCGGCTGCAAGGCCGAAGCGTCAGGGTTCGAATGTCGTTGCGGTCGCGAACGGCCCAACGTCTTCTCCTCGTCGTGTTTGCTCGTCCACGGGCCGGCGTTCGGCGATCGGCATCGCGAGACGGGTATCCAAGATCGGGCGCCCCGTCCGACGACCCGTCATATATGACCGATGCCCGCGGATATGCAGGGGCGAACGGCTCTCGGCGGAAGCCGTTTCGACGCACCACAGTTCGATCGGCTTGCAGGATCGTGGCTCAACGGCAACAGCTGCGAAAAAGATTCGGCGAATCGATCGCGCCGTCCTCACGGAGTCCTGTTTACGCCATTCGCGGTCTCCACTTGTAGAGTGAAGCGACGTCGCCGAAGATGACGGCGCAATGGTTCGCGGCTTTCGGCGCCGGTTTCCGCCTTCCACGGGCGGCGGCGCAGTCTCGAAGGAATGGTGAGACCCGATGATGAGGCCAGCTTCGGTCCGATCATTTGCGGTATTTCTGTTCGGCGCCCTGGCCCTGACGGCGGGGAGCGCGTCGGCGGCCGACGTCGTCTACGAGCAGCCGGTCACCGCGCCTTCGCCGGAAGCACCGTCTTCCCCGATCTACGTGTGGTCAGGGCCCTATGCGGGCGCCTTCGTGGGCTACAACTTCGCGCGGTTCGAGGATGCCGGCACCGCCTCCTTCGACGGCGACGGCCTCGTCGGCGGCGTCTATGTCGGCTACAATTTCGAAACTCCGGCGATCGTCTACGGCATCGAGGCCGACGTCGGCGGTTCGGCGGTCGACGGCTCGGCCTTCAGCCCCTCTCTCGGGGGCGACGTCGACGGCGAGCAGAACGTCTTCGGATCGCTGCGCGGCCGGGTCGGCGTCAAGGCCGATCCGTTCCTCGTCTTCGCGACGGGCGGCCTCGCGGCATCGCGGAACGAACTGTCTCTCGGCGGCAGTTCGGACAGCCAGACCAGCGTCGGGTACACCGTCGGCGCCGGCATCGAGGCGAAGTTCGACGACGATCTCACCGGCCGGCTCGAATATCGCTATTCGAAATTCGGCAACGAGACCTACGATCTCGGCAATACCAGCGTCTCGTCCGGCTTCGACGAGCATTCGATCCGCGCCGGCATCGCGCTGAAGTTCTGAATTCCGCGCCGCGAGCCGACCGTTTCGTCGCGAATTCATCCCGACGCAGCAACTCCCGGCGAGCCGCGCCCTCGGAAGCGGACGGGCGGCCCTCGGCTGCAAGCCCGGCGAAAGCCGAGTGAGGCCGCCCTCCCAGCTTCAAGCGTAGTATGACGTCGTCTGCGTGCTGACCCTCATGCCGGGGACACCCGTACGCTGGCCTTCGCATAACCGTCCGTGATCGTTTCCCGCGAAAAAATCAGAAACCAAAACAAAGCCTTGTGACGTGTTTCTGGGAAATTGTCGTTCATCGTCTCTTAAGCCCTTGGTTGCATTTCTACGAAAGCCCGCGGTGCCGTAGCAGCACTGCCCGGTGACGTTTCGAGGGGATGAGCATATGAGGTTGAACCGTTTTCCGATCGCCCAGCGCGTGGCCGCCGCCCTGGCGCTGCCGTTCGTTTTCATCGCCGCGCTCGGCGGACATGAAGTCGCGGAATTCCATCACCAATACGCGGCGATGAACGCGGTCAGAGAGAGCGGGGCGGATCTCGCTACGATCGGGACGCTGGTTCACTGGCTGCAGGTGGAGCGCGGCACGAGCTCAGGGTTTCTCGGCTCGCGCGGCACGAAGATGCAGGACAAGATGCTGGCCGCCCGGGGTAAGGTCGACGAAGCGCTCGCCGACTTCCGCGCCCACGAAAACAGTCTTGCGGCCACGGGCGAGGAAGGGCGGATCTTCATCGACGAATCCGAGACGGCGCTCGGCCGTCTCTCATCCGTTCGCAAGGAGGTTTCCGCTCTTGCCATCCCCCGCGAAACGGCCTTCGACTACTACAACGCGACGATCGGCTCGCTGGCCGGCGTGATGGATGCCATGAGCAAGTCCGACACGGCGCGAGAGCTGGCCGACCATCTGTTCGCCTACAGCAATCTGGTCGCCGCCAAGAACGTCGCGGGACGGGAGCGGGGCGAGGGCGCCGGTATCATCGCTTCGGGACGTCTGTCGCAAGTCGGCTTCGAGCGGTTTCGCGAACTCTCCGGCGAGTTCAACGCCTATCTCCAGCGGTTCATCGCGCTCAAGCCGACGGGGCAGGAGAGCGCACTGAGGAAGCGCCTGGCCGATGCGGGCCTCGCCGAGGTCAGGGTGGTGAGTGCCAGGATTCTCGAAAACGGCGTCGGCGGCGACCTCTCCGGTCTCGATTCGGACAAATGGTTTGCGCTGACGACGGGCGTCATCGACGAACTGGCGAAGATCGAGAAAGAGACGATCGGTCGAATCCAGTCCCTGGCGGCGGAAGAGAGCAGCACGAAATGGACGAACTTCGTGCTTTTGACGGCCCTCGTGGTCGGCGCGGCGCTGGTCGTCGTCCTCGGTTCCTCGATCATCGCCAGATCCGTGACGAAACCGCTCAATGCCCTGATCGTTTGCATGAAGCGCCTCGCCGAGGGCAAGGTCGAGATGGCCGGTGTCGATACGACGGGACAGGACGAGGTGGCCCAGATGGCCCGCGCCGTCGAGACGTTCGCCACCGTCACCGAGGCCAACGCCAGGAAGAAGCTCGAGGACGATCGCCGGCACGTCGAGGAGCGGGCGGCCGAGCAGCGTCAGGCGGAAGCCGAACGCGCCGTGAGGACCCGCGAAATGGAGACCGCGATGAGCGAGATCGGCGGCGCGCTGAAGCGCCTGTCGGGCGGCGACGTTTCCTATCGGATCGCAACGCCGCTTGCCGGGGCCTACGATTCCCTGCGCAGGGACTACAACGAATCCGTCGCCCTGCTCGAAGCGACGATCGTCAGCGTCAAGGCGGTCGCGGACGGCATCGAGCAAGGCGTCGACGAACTGCGGATCGCATCCGACGATCTTGCCAGGCGGACGGAGCAGCAGGCGGCGTCGCTCGAAACGACGGCCGCGTCCATGGCCGAGGTCTCGACCACCGTCAAATCGACGGCCCAGCGGGCGTCGAAGGCGGGCGGTCACGTCGATGAGGCGGCTGAATTCTCCCGCTCGTCGAGTCAGCTCGTGGAAGAGTCCGTCGCCGTCATCGGCAATATCGCGACATCGTCCCGGGAGGTGTCGCAGATCATCTCCGTCATCGACGAGATCGCCTTCCAGACCAATCTTCTCGCGCTCAATGCCGGGGTCGAGGCGGCGCGCGCCGGCGAGGCGGGCAAGGGATTTGCGGTGGTCGCGCAGGAGGTGCGGGGTCTCGCCCAGCGCGCGACGGAGGCGGCGCGGGAGATCCGCGGCCTGATCGACCGCTCGGTCGCCTCGCTCGAAAGCGGCGTGTCGCTCTTCCAGCGAACGGGCGGCGCGCTCGGCGCCATTCGCGAACGGGTCGAGACGATCCGCGACGAGGTGAACGCCATCGTCGGCGCCTCGCGCGAGCAGGCCGACGCGGTCGGTCTCGTCAACGAAACCCTGTCGCAGATGGACACGACGACGCAGCAGAACGCCGCCCTGGTCGAACAGGCGACAGCGGCGACCCATGGTCTTGCCAACGAGGCAGCCAAACTGGCGGCGCAGATCGCCGCCTTCAAGCTCCGAGACGACGAGCCGGTGCACCTGTCTCGCGCCGCGTGAGGGCGAGAGGACGCGGCGCACCGGTCGCCGCGGCGCGTCCTCCGCAGGGCTGGCCAGCCTTCTTCGCCGATGCTCGACGGCGATGCTCTAACGGCCGGCGACGGCCATGCCGGGGCCGCAGCCGAGCGGGCCGGGGTCCTTGCCGCCGTGGATGTTGGCATTGAGATTTCGGACCATCTTGACGAGGGCGTGGGACGAGAGATGCCGCTTCAGCCGGCCCGGATCGTCGGCCGCCGCCGAGACGAGCACGGTGTAGGCCTTGGTGAAGGTGATCAGCGTGATCTGGCGGTTGTCGTCGGAGGTGCCGGTCTTGGCCGCCACGTCGTTGACGAAGCGGCTGCCATTGGCGGTGCCGATCAGGCCGGTGGTCGCCTGCAGCATGGCGTGCAGCGCGTCGAAGGCGGTGGTCAGCCCGGCATTGCGCGGCAGGGCCTCGGCCTTTTCCGCCAACACGACCCGCTGGGTCTTCCGGTCGCGGGCTTCCTTGAGGATCAGCGGACCGTTCGACACGCGTCCGCAGGTGGCGACGGTGACATAGGCGTCGAGGAGGTCCATCAGTTTCACCGGCTCGGCGCCGAGCGCCAGCGAGCGGTCCTTTGCGCCGGAAAAGCGGAAGTCCGTGCCGATGCGCTTCAGAACGTCGTTCGCGCAGCCGCGCCCGAACGTCCGCATCATCCGCACGAAGGGCGGGTTGCGACTGGCGGCGAGTGCCCGTTCGAGGCTGATGCGGCCGAGATACCGGCGGTCGCCGTTCTGCACCGGCGGAATGCCGAAGGGCGAATCGTCGACCCGCGTCTGGGCGGTCCAGCCTTTCTCGACGAGGGCACAGAGGCTGAGCAGCGGCTTCACGGTCGAGCCGGGATAGAGGCTCGTGCCCGGCGGGGCGGCGATCGCCTCGATGCCGCCGGTGGCGTTGTCGACGACGACGGCGGTGAGGCGGTCGTAGCCGGCACGGCGGATCGGCGGGTAGTATTTCTCGATCGCCGTTTCGAGATAGAGCTGCGTTTCCGACGAATAGAAGGTCACGACGTCGAGGCTCGCCTGAGGGGCGTCCTCCCCGCTGAGCTTTTCGTCGAGGCGCTCGACGGCGAGGTCGCGCGCCGAGCCGAACTGGTCCGACAGCCGCCGGTCCTTGGCGAAGGCGTGGCGGGCGAAGCGGCGCGGCAGCCCGGCGTCGGCCACGGCCTTCTCGGTCACGACCTCTGGCTCGACGCCCATGACGAGGAGCAGCCGGCGTGCCTCGCCCATGTTGCGCGGCTTGGTCGGATTGCCGCTCGTCGGGTTCTTGATCGTCACGGCGAGGCTGGCCGCCATGTCCGGCGTGAAGGCGACGCTCTGGGCACGCTCGCGCTTGAAGGAATAGCCGAAATAGTAGCGCGCCGCCGCTTCCAGGCCCTTGGTGTTGTGGCCCATGAACGGCGTGTTGAAATAGATTTCGAGGAGTTCCTTCTTGCTGAAATGCCATTCCAGCCAGAGCGCGATGGCGAGTTCGTCGAACTTGCGCTTGAAGTCGCGGCGGCTGCCGACATAGACCTGCTTGGCGATCTGCTGGGTGATGGTCGAGCCGCCGCGCGGGTCGTCGCCGAACTGGCTGGCGAGCGCCTTGCCGATGGCGATCGGGTTGAACCCCGGATGGTAGAAGAACCAGGCATCCTCGCTGGTCAGAAGGGCTTCGCGCATCACCTCCGGCACGTCGTCGTAATCGACGTACATCGCCTCCTCGATCGGTGCGTTCCAGGGTTGGTCGCGGTGGCGCGGCAGGTCGACGATGAGGCGGTTCGCGTGAACGCGCTCGCGGGTCGTCTCGACCGAGGCGCCGTAGCGCTTCGCCACCTGGTCCACCCAGGCATGGACGCCGACGAGGGAGGAGCCGAAAATCATGATGGCAAAGGAAAGAACGAGCCAGATCGTCCGGTAACGGGGAGCCTGCTGGTCCTCTTCCATCTGCCGCCCCTCGTCGTTACGGTCCGTTAACCATCGCGATATGGGGGCGCCGAATGGCGGCCGCAACGAGGACCGCCGCGGTGGCGATCCCTCCCTCCCATGGGCGGATGGTCCGGTCTCTGCCGGTGTCGCAGCAGTGGAAAGACCAGAAGCGGAGGCGGGAGGGCGGGGACCCTGCGGCGGACGTCAGGGTCAGCCGAGGCCGAAGCTGTGTCGCATCCAGCTCCGCGGAACGGCCAGCGAGATCAGGGTGAGAATGACCGCGAGCCCTCCGATCGCCCAGATCGCAGCCTCCTGGAAGGCCTGTAGCAGGAAAACGCCGGTCACCGCGCCGGCCAGCATGCCGATCCAGGGAAACATCTGGGCGAGAAAGCCGAGCCGCAGATCGCCGCAGAGAAAGCGGCCGAGACCCTTGCCGAAGCGCGACAGCGCCCCGGTGACGTAAGTGAGGCCGATGGGATGGCCGGCGACGTTGTCGACCGCGGCGTTGAGCATGCCCATGGCGAAGACCAGCGGCAGATAGCTCCACGGGGAAGGGGCGGCGCCGACGAAGCCGGCGACGAGGCCGGTCACGATGGCCACCAGCATCAGCAGCGGCCATTGCCGCTCGCCGGTGCAACGCACGACGACGACGCCCACCGCATTGCCGGCGACGAAGATGGCGAGGATCGCGGCGAGGCGGCCGACGTCGCTGCCGTGGTCTTTCCCCACGGCGATGGCGAGCCGCGTCGTATTGCCGCTCATGAAGGACAGAAAGTCGCCGGCCCGCAAGAAGCCGATCGCGTCGGTCATGCCGCCGAGGAACGACAGCAGCGCGACGAAGCCGAAGCCGAGCCACCGGTGCCGCCGCCGCGGCCCGTCCGCCACCACCCGGCCCGTGTCGGGGGCGTGTGCGACGCCGTGTGACGCCCGACCGGAACCGTCGAGGACGCGATCGCGCCCGACCATTGCCGCCTCAGCCCTTGATGCGTGTCGGCTCGCCCGGCGCGGCCGCCTCGATGGCGAGCGCATGGACGCCGGAGGAGAGTTCTTCCGCGAGCAGCGCGTTGACCGCCCGGTGGCGGGCGATCCGCGACAGTCCTGCGAAGGATTCCGCGACGATGCGGACGCGAAAATGGGTTTCGCCGGAACCGTCGAACGCGGCATGGTGATCGCTGTCCGCGTGATGGTGGCCGGCGTGGAGGTGGCTCTCGTCGATGACCTGGAGAGCTTCCGGTCGAAACGCGTCGGTGAGCTTTTCTTCGATGCTCGTCTTGGTGCTCATGTCGCCTCTTTCGCCGATTTCGTCCGATCCTCGCCCGGCCAACGTTGCGCCGGGCTTGCGGGCGTGTTCACGGGCCACGGAATTTCCGGCTTTTTCACGCCTGTCAATTCTTGTTCCCACCCGCGCCGAGCCCCATAATCGCCCCCGATGAAGCTCGACTCCAAATATTTCGACGCGATCCGCGTCAAAGGCAAATCCTCGGCCAGAGCCAAGCCGAAGGCGCCCACCTGCGCCTGGGAGGGCTGCGAGGAAGCCGGCATCTACAAGGCGCCGCTCGGCCGCGACTTCGAGGGTCAGTACCTCGAATTCTGCGTCGACCACGTGCGGCAGTACAACAAGTCGTACAACTACTTCTCCGGGCTGAACGACGACGCCATTCAGAAATATCTGAAGGACGCGATGACCGGCCATCGCCCGACATGGTCGATGGGCCGCAACGGCGGAATGCCCAGCTCGGCCCGCAGCGGCCGGGCGGGAGCGGCGCGGCCCAGGGATCCGTTCGGCCTGTTCGGCGAGGACGGCGCGGCCCGCCCCGAAGTCCGCCGCCCGAAGGTCCGCCCGCTCGAGAAGAAGGCGTTCGAGAACCTCGGTCTCGAGCCCGGTTCCCCTGGCGAGGAGATCCGCCGCCGGTATAAGGAGCTGGTGAAGCAGCTCCACCCGGACGCCAACGGCGGCGATCGCAGCCAGGAGGACCGGCTGCGCGAGGTGATCCAGGCCTACAAGCTCCTCAAGCAGGCCGATCTCTGCTGAACGCCGGCGCGGTCATCACGTCCGCGTTGCGCTGCAGCGCGTGATGGGTCATCGTCCGTCGGATGCGTCTGCGTGACGACGCCTCGGTCTTCGGTGCATGGCTGGGGTTCGTCCGTGGCGCCGTTCGTCGGGGGTGCGGCGGCGCAAAACGGTTGACCCGCCCGGCGGCGTTCCGATTATTCGACACGCGGCCCGAAATGGGCGAATGGGAAGCATGACGGCGCAAGGCGGGGTTTCCGCCGGGCAAGCGCCCTTGGAGGTATGATGAGTGCAGCGGAACAGGAAGTGGCCCCATTGCCGGATGCCACCGTCTCCGTCCGCGAAACCTTCGGTTTCGACAGCGATTTGAAGATCCCGGCCTATTCGACGCGCGATCCGCACGTGCCGGAGGTCGATCCGGACTACATCTTCGACCGGCCGACGACGCTGGCAATTCTCGCCGGCTTTGCGAAGAACCGCCGCGTCATGGTGTCGGGCTATCACGGCACCGGCAAGTCGACCCATATCGAGCAGGTGGCGGCGAGGCTCAACTGGCCCTGCGTGCGCGTCAATCTCGACAGCCACGTCTCCCGTATCGACCTCGTCGGCAAGGACGCGATCACCGTGCGCGACGGCATGCAGGTCACCGAGTTTCGGGACGGCATCCTGCCCTGGGCCTATCAGAACAACGTCGCGCTGGTCTTCGACGAGTACGACGCCGGGCGCCCCGACGTGATGTTCGTCATCCAGCGGGTGCTGGAATCCTCCGGACGGCTGACGCTGCTCGACCAGAGCCGGGTGATCCGCCCGCATCCGGCCTTCCGCCTGTTCGCCACCGCCAACACGGTCGGCCTCGGCGACACCACCGGGCTCTATCACGGCACCCAGCAGATCAACCAGGCGCAGATGGACCGCTGGTCGATCGTCACGACGCTGAACTACCTGCCGCACGACACCGAGGTCGGCATCGTCCTCGCCAAGGCGAAGAGCTTCAAGACCGACGAGGGCCGCAAGACCGTCTCGAAGATGGTCCGCGTCGCCGATCTCACCCGCTCGGCCTTCGTCAATGGCGACCTGTCGACGGTGATGAGCCCGCGCACCGTGATCACCTGGGCCGAGAACGCCGAGATCTTCGGCGACATCGGCTTTGCCTTCCGCCTGACCTTCCTCAACAAGTGCGACGACCTGGAACGGCCGCTGGTGGCGGAGTTCTATCAGCGGGCGTTCGGGGAAGAGCTGCCGGAAAGCGCGGCGAACCTGGTGCTGGATTGACCGGACGGCGCCTCGGGCCGTGAGCGGGGCTCTTCGGCGGGAGGCGCGCCGATCCGAAGGCGGATCGGCGATCGACGGCGTCGAGCGGGACTGCCGGGAAGGAGCCTGGCCTGCATGACGCCCGCGGATGCCACATCGAGATCGGCGATCCGGCGGCGGTCGCCGTCATGCGATCGCGGCAGAGGTCTTGTCGCGATGGCACGAACATCAGGGTGACGTCTGTCGATACCTCGAGCCTCCGCCGTCATATGCCGACCCTCTCCGGAGCTGCGATGGCGATCACTCGCGAAGTGATCCGGAACGTGTAGAGAGGGCCGGTGCGGGCCGCGTGCCCGCCTCTATCTTGGCAGACAGATCCACGCCCCGGAGACCCCACTCATGTTCGGCCCGCCCTCCGACCCGATCATCCCGTATCGGGCGCCCGACGTCGAGCGCGGCGCCGTCGCCGCCGGGACGGGCGAGGGCCACGGGAAGGTGCCGATCCGCCAGGAAGGGCTTTCGATCGGGCTGCGCCGCCTGATCGTCCTCGGTCTCAATCTCATCTCCATCGCCGGCCTCGCCGCCGCCCTCCTCGGCGTTCTCGGCGGCGACGGGCTCGGTCTCCTCGACGCGGTGATCTTTGCGGGCTTCCTGCTGGCGACGCCCTGGACGGTGCTCGGCTTCTGGAATGCGATGATCGGGCTTTGCGTCATCCATCTCGGCCGGCCGGAAAAAACCGTCTATCCCTATTTCGCCGCGCCAAACTGGAAATCCGACCGACGGAGCACCGACAAGGCCGCGTCGGACCGGCCGCTCGTGAGCCGCACCGACCTCTTGCTGTTTCTGCGCAACGAGGCGCCGGAGCCGATCTTCGCGCGTCTGGAGGCCATGCGGCGCAGTCTGGAGGCGACCGGCAGGGCCCGCCACTTCCGCTTCGCCCTTCTCTCCGACACCTCCGATCCGATGATCGCGGCCGCCGAGCGGCGGGAGTTCGATCGCTTCGCGCATTTTTTCGACCACGCGCCGGAAGACCAGCGGCCGATCTATCGGCGGCGCGAGGAAAACAGCGGTTTCAAGGCCGGCAATCTGCGCGACTTTCTGACGTCCCGGGCCGGCGAATCCGACTTCTTCCTGCCGCTCGATTCCGACAGCGTCATGGCCGGTGCGGTGATCGTCCGCATGGCGATGGCGATGGAGGACGATCCCCACATCGGCATCCTGCAGAGCCTCGTCGTCGGCATGCCGGCCGAAAGCGGCTTCGCCCGGCTGTTCCAGTTCGGCATGCGCCACGGCATGCGCGCCTTCACCATGGGTTCGGCCTGGTGGAGCGCCGATTGCGGCCCCTATTGGGGCCACAACGCGATGATCCGCACGCGCGCCTTCGTCGATCATTGCGAATTGCCGGTGCTGCCGGGCAGGGCGCCGCTGGGCGGGCCCGTCCTCTCCCACGATCAGCTCGAAGCCGTCTACATGCGCCGGGCGGGCTACGAGGTCCGGGTGGTCCCGGTGGAGACGCGAAGCTACGAGACCAATCCGCCGACGCTGCTCGAATTCGAAAAGCGGGATCTCAGATGGTGCCAGGGCAACATGCAGTACTGGCGCTTCCTCTTTGCGCCCGGCCTCCTGCCGGTCAGCCGCTTCCAGATCCTGCAGGCGATCCTGATGTACGTCGCGCCGCTCGCCTGGATCGTCATGACCTGTGCTGCGACGGCGCAGGCGCTGACGGGCGGCTACGACGCGTCGATGCTCGTCCTCGGCATGGGGCTGTTCGTGACGCTGTTCTTCCTGTCGGTCGCGCCGAAGATCGCCGGCGTCCTCGACGTCCTCCTGACGCCGGGGGCGATGCGGGCCTATGGCGGCGCGCCGCGCTTTCTCGGCTCGGCGCTGATCGAACTTTTCGCCTCGATGCTGATGGCGCCGCTCGTCGCGGTCTACGTCTCGGTGTTCCTCGTCGGGCTGATCTTCGGCAAGACGGTGGTCTGGAACGGCCAGAACCGCGACCGGCTGGGCATCGCCTGGAGCACGGCGCTCCTGGCGCTGCTGCCGCAGACGCTGCTGGGCCTCGCGCTCGCCGCCGCGCTGCTCGTTGGCGCGAACGTCTCCGCCGTCTTCCTGGCGCTACCGTTTCTGGCCGGCCTCGTCCTTGCCGTGCCCTTCACGGTGGCGACCGCCGCCCCGGCCTTCGGCAGGCTGACGGCGCGGCTCGGTCTCTTCGCCATTCCGGAGGAGACGGTGATGCCGCCGGTGCTGCGCGCCGTGGTGAGCCCCGAGGCGCGCCGCTGGCGCCGGCCGGTCGCGCGGGGGCGCGTCGATGATCGACGGGCGAGAGACAGCGCGGCAGCCGGCTCCGCCGAGAACGGCTTCGCCGCCGAGGCCGAGCGGGCGTGACCTCGTCCGGCCGGCTGGCCGCCTGGCGGGGCATCGCCCGCAGCCTCGCCGTCTACCGCCTCGACCGCCGCCACCGGGCGAGCCTTACGCGTTTCGCCGGCACCTTCGTCCGGCCCGGCGATCTCGTCTTCGACATCGGCGCCCATGTCGGCGACCGCACCGCCGCCTTTGCCGGCATCGGCGCGAAAGTCGTCGCCGTGGAAGCGCAGCCGCGCCTCGCGCGCCTTCTGCGCTGGCAGTTCCGGCGCTCGCGGCGGGTGACGGTGGTCGGCGCGGCCGTCGGACGAACGGCAGGGACGCTGTCGCTCAGGCTGAACACGCGGAACCCGACCGTCGCTTCGGCCTCCGAGGGCTTCGTCGCGGCCGCCGGCGCCGGGGCCGCCGGCTGGGAAGGGCAGGTCTGGGACGCGACGATCACGGTCGACTGCACGACGCTCGACGAACTGATCGCCCGCTTCGGCCGGCCGGCCTTCGTCAAGATCGACGTCGAGGGCTTCGAGGCCGAGGTTCTGGCCGGGCTGTCACCCGAATACGCGCCCGAGGCCCTGTCCTTCGAATTCGTCACCATGGACCGCGCCCCGGCCCTGCAAGCGCTGCAGGAGGCGGTGCGGCTCGGCTATGCCGGCTTCGACGTCTCGCTGGGCGAAAGCCACGAATGGGTGTTCGGCGAGAGGCAGACGGCGGAGGCGTTGGAGGCGTATCTGCAGGATCTGCCGGAGGCGGCGAATTCGGGAGATGTTTATGGCTGGCGTGGCGCATCACGAAGGCTTTGAGATGGCGACGGGGTTTTTTGTTCGGTGAGTTCAGCTCTCCTGTGATCTCAGCTCTCGCGGGACGGCCGTGGGACCGTCGCCCATTTCCCATTCGCCTGCCGAGGATTGTCGCGCCGGGCGTTCACCCCGCCGCCTCGTCATCCTCGGGCTCGTCCCGAGGATCTACTGCCGTTTCATTGCGAGGCTCTTCGCAGGCGAAGGCAATTCGGCGCTGACTTTGATGGGGAGGCGTCAGTAGATCCTTGAGACAAGCCCGAGGATGACGTCCTGTCGACGGCATGGGCTGATGACGGGACTGCGGAACGAAGGCCTTGCCAGAATGTCCATTGCCCCGCCCGTCCCTCACTCGACCTCCACCACGAACGCCCCATCCTCCCCCAGCCCGACATGCGCCGTCTTCGCCACCTCGCCCGACACCATCCGGTCGAGGAATTTGCGCGAGAGGTCCGGCAAAAGGGTCTGGGTGACGATGCGGTCGATCATCCGGCCGCCGGACTGCGGGTCGCGGCAGCGGGCGACGATGGCGGCGACCACCGCGTCGTCGATGGTGAGGACGGCGCGCTGGCTTTCCTTGACGCGGGCGACGATGCGGGTGAGCTGCAGGCGGACGATCGCCTCCAGCATCGCCGGCGACAGCGGCCGGTAGGGCACCGTCACCATGCGGCCGATGAGGGCCGGCGGGAAGACGGCGAGGAGTTCGGGCCTGAGCATCCGGTCCAGTTCCTCGACGGAGACGTCCGTCAGGCCCTCGTCGCTGGCGGCCATGATCGCCTCGGTGCCGACATTCGAGGTGAGGATGATCAGCGTGTTGCGGAAGTCGATGCGCCGGCCGGTGCCGTCCTCCATCCAGCCCTTGTCGAAGACCTGGAAGAACAGCTCGTGGACGTCGGGATGGGCCTTTTCCACCTCGTCGAGAAGGACGACGGAGTAGGGCCGGCGGCGCACCGCCTCGGTCAGCCGGCCGCCCTCGCCATAGCCGACATAGCCCGGCGGCGCGCCCTTGAGGAGCGAGACGGTGTGGGCCTCCTGGAACTCCGACATGTTGATGGTGACGAGGTTCTGTTCGCCGCCATAGAGGGTTTCGGCGAGCGCCAGCGCCGTCTCCGTCTTGCCGACGCCGGAGGGGCCGCAGAGGAGGAAGACGCCGACCGGCTTGCCGGGATCGTCGAGGCCGGCGCGGCTCGTCTCGATCCGCCGGGCGATGGTTTCGAGGCCGTGATCCTGGCCGACGACGCGGCTCTTCAGAAGTTCGGCGAGCTTCAGGACGGTCGCGACCTCGTCGCGCATCATCCGCCCGACCGGAATGCCGGTCCAGTCGGAGACGACCGAGGCGACCGCGTCGGCGTCGACATGGGCGTGGATCATCCGCCGGTCGGGATCGATGGCGGCGAGGGCGGCGAGCGCCGTCGCGAGGTCTTCGCGGGCGAGGTTTTCGCGGGAAGTGTCGTCGGGCCGGGAGGGATAGGCCGTCTCGGCGCCGCTTTGGAGCGCTTCGGCCGGATCGCGGCTGAGTGATTCGATGCCTTCCGCGTCGTCCGCCGGTGCGGCCGCCAGCGCGTCGATCCTCTTCACGAGGTCGGCCTCCGCTGCATGGGCGGCGACGAGGTCTTCGCGCAGCGCGGCCTTTTCGGCGATCGCCGCCGCGATCTCGGCGAGCCGCTCGTCGCTTTCCGCACGAAGGGCCGACTCGCGGCCGAACGCGGCCTTCTCGACCTCCAGCGCAGCGATCGCGGCGGAAAGGTCGGCGATCGCGGCCGGCGTCGTCGTCCGGCTGATCGCGACGCGCGCGGCGGCGGTGTCGAGCAGGCTGACGGCCTTGTCGGGCAGCTGCCGGGCCGGGATGTAGCGGGCCGACAGCGAGACGGCGGCGGTGACGGCCTCGTCGAGGATGCGCACCTCGTGATGGCGCTCCATCGGCGCGGCGAGGCCGCGCAGCATGATCGCGGCGCGGGCGATGTCCGGCTCGCCGATCTCGATCGGCTGGAACCTGCGGGTCAGCGCCGGGTCGCTCTCGATATGGGCGCGATATTCGGCGAAGGTCGTCGCGCCGATGGTGCGCAGCGTGCCTCTGGCGAGGGCGGGTTTCAGGAGATTCGCCGCATCGCCCGTTCCCTTGGCGCCGCCGGCCCCGACGAGGGTGTGGATCTCGTCGACGAAGAGGATGATCGGCTCGGAGGCGGCCTGCACCTCGTCGACCAGCGCCCGCAGCCGCTGCTCGAACTCGCCCTTCACCGAGGCGCCCGCCTGCATCAGTCCGATGTCGAGGGCATGCAGCCTGACGCCGGCAAGGGCCGGCGGCACGTCGCCGCTCGCCAGCCGCTGGGCGAAGCCTTCGACGACGGCGGTCTTGCCGACGCCGGCCTCGCCGGTCAGCAGCGGGTTGTTCTGGCGCCGCCGCAGGAGGACGTCGACGATCTGGCGAATCTCGTGGTCGCGGCCGACCACGGGGTCCATGCGGCCGCTGGCCGCCTCGGCGGTGAGGTCGGTGGCGAAGCGGGCGAGGGGGGAGGCCGCCGGATCGCCCGGCGCGGCGCCTCGCCGTTCGCCTCGGCCGGCCTCGCCCGAAACCTGCGGAAGCTGCGAGCCGTCGACCGGCCGCTGGCCTTCCTCCGCCGAGCGGCCCCAGACGGCGCGGGCATCGTTTGCCACCTCATCCGGGTCGAGCCTCGAAAGACTGCGGGACGAGGCGGCGAGGACGCCTCGCAGGTTTTCGTCCCGCAGGGCGCCGAGCAGCACGTGGCCGCTGCGGATCGCCGCCGAGCCGAAAAGCAGCGAGGCGTAGAGCCAGCCGCGATCGAGGCTTTCGCCGAGAGGCCCGGCGATCGAAGGGATTTCGGTGACGTTGCGCTTCGCCCGGCCGATCGTCTCGGCGAGTTCTGCGAGCACGGTGCCGGCCGGAACGTCGAGGCGATCCAGCGCGGCGACGATGTCCGAGCCGTCGGCCGAGACGAGCTGGAAGAGCCAGTGCGCGAGTTCGACGTTGCGGTTGCCGGCCTCCTTGGCCTGCCAGAACGCCTTGCGGAAGGCCTCGTGGGCGAGGGGCGTGAGCTTGCCCGTGAGGATCTCGTAGTTGATGTCGGTCATGGTCCAACCTCCGAAGGCTCGGCCTCGGCTTCTGGGGGCGTGCCGGGCGGCCGAGGGACGTAGCGGGCATCGAGGCGCCAAGTGGCGGCGCCGCCCGGGTCCCTTTGCGGCGGCGAGAGCCAGCCGGTGAGGCCGAGTTCGCCCGCCTTTCCGAGTTCGCCCGCCTTGCCGAGCCGGATCGCCGGCGCCAGATGGGCGGGAATGCCGAGACGGACCTCGGCTTCGACGCGTCGTCCCAGCGCGAGAAAGACCAGTTCGCCCAACCGGGCGGCCCGCCTGCCGCCGGGCAGCAGCGTTAGGTATTCGGCAAGGTCCCTGGCGCGGATCTCGATCGCCACCTTGTCGGCGAGGGAGAGCTCGCGGGCGCCGAGCGCCGTGTCCCGCCCGAGGGCGGAGCGCGCGGCGCCGAGCCGCGTCTGTTCGCTCGCCTCGAAGATCAGCCAGCTCGGCACCCGCTCGACGATCCGGACGTCGACGCCGAGCGCGCCGGAGATCAGCTGCGAAAGCTGTGCCGGGGTCTTCACTCGCGCCGAGAGGAGGCCCGCAAAGGCGGTGCCGATCGCCGCTCCCGGTGCCTCGCCGGCCCCCGGCCCCGGCAGAGGCAGGCCGGCGACGGCGGCGAGATGGCGGCGGAAGCGGTCGTCGTCCGGCCGATCGCTCTGGGCAATCGCGCGGGCGTCGGCGAAGGCCCGGAAGAACAGCTGCAGGAAGCGGTTCGAGAAGATCTCGGTGAAGCGCAGGAAGGCCGGGTCGCCCTTGTCCTGCCAGTCGATGGCATCCAGCGTGGTTGCGAGCGGCAGGGCGCCCTGGGGGCCGAACAGACCGAGAAAGCGGGTCGTCACGTGGAGGCGGCCGGCGCGCTCCGCCACCGCCGCGACGTTGCCGGCCGGGAAGGCGACATGGGGCTCCTGGCCGAGCGTGACGCAGTCCTCGCGGGCCGTGCGGCTCTTGCCGATCCGCGGCTTGTCCGCCGAGCCGCGCTCGATCGCGCGCAGCAGGAGGATGAGGTCGACGGCTTCCGGATCGTCGGCTGCCTTCGCAGCGAGCGCCGCGCCGACGATCGGGGCGAGTCGCTCGCGCAGGGGATCGTTCGGGCGCGCGCTCACAGCACCGGCCCCGTCCCGGAGCGTGGCGGCCAGCGCTTGACCACACCGCGGGCCGGGGTCTCGATCACCGTCTCGGTGAAGGAATTGACGCTCGACAGATCGGCGAGAAGACGTTCCAGCACCGCGCCGAGCAGCATGACGCCCGCCCCCTCGAAGGCGGCGTCGTCGAGCATGATCGTCACCTCGACGCCCCGTGCGCCGTAAAAGCCGTCGGGCCGTCCCAGCCGCCGCGTCACCGGCCGGCAGGCCAGCGCGAGGATGCCGCGCAGCCGCCGCTCCGTCGCGATGTCCGAAAGGTCGGCATAAAGGGACAGGACGGCGCGGAGCGCTTCGGCGCCGTCTTGCGGATCATGGCTGGCGAGGCCGGTGTGGTTGAAGGAGAGGAAGCCGATCAGCCGCCACAGGATCTCGCCGCGCTGCAGGTTTCCCGCAGTACCCTTTCGGGCGACGGCGGATTCGTGCGGTTCGCTCGGCCCGACGACGGTTTCGAGCTCCAGTTCGCCGTTGCCGGGCAGGCGCATCGTGCCCCCGCCGGGAAGGCGAGCGAGTTCGCCGGCGAGATGCCGGTTGGAGCAGAGCGCCGTGACGGCGAGTTCGCGCGGCACCGCATCGCCGCTTTCCGCCCCGGTCCCGCCGAGGCTGAGGAACAGATCCGTGCCGCGGTAGGCCGGGGCCGAACCGCGGCGGCGCTCGAGGTCGGTGGTGCGGCGGGGCAGGCGCCGGGCGGTGTAGGTGAGGGCGTTGCCACGGGCGCCGCCCGCCGCTGCGATCGCCGCGGCGGGAGCGTGCAGCGGCAGGACGGGCGCCCCCTCGGCGCGGCCCGAAAAGATTGCCGTGACGCCGAGGATCCGGTGCGGCTCGTATCCGAGGAGTGCGCTGCGATCGGGCACGACGTGATGCTCGTGACGGCCGGCGGCGAGGTGGATGCGGTCGCAACGCTTCTCGAACAGGTTGACGACGGGCGCAGCGAAAAGTCGGAAGCTCTTCGCCGAAACCCGCGCGCCGAGCGTGGGAGCCGTGTCGGTGAACTCGAAGACGAGGTCGACCGCATCGGCCCGCAGACCGCCCAGCGCTGCGCGAAGGCCGGTGAGCCGGAAGCCGAGATACTTGTCCGGAAAGGCGAAGAACTCGCGCAGCAGCGCAAAGCCCGGCGATACCCGGTCGTCCGACGGAAACAGCGCCTCGGCCGGCGCAAAACCGATCTGCCCGATGGCCGAGGCGGGCAGCCGGGTGGCGCGCGGATCGCCGCTCTCGTTGAGATGCCGGACGGCGATCCCAGAGAGCCGGGCGAAGAGCTGTTCGTAGATCGCGTCCTGTTCGGCGCGTTGGCCGGCGAGGTGGACGACGAGGTCGTCGAGTTTCAGCTCGCCGATCGGGCGGCTCTTTCCCTCCGGGCCGCCGGTGGGTCCAAGACGCTTCACCGTGATCTTCAGTCCGGCGTCGACGTTCGGCCCGGCGCCGACGCGCAGGGCCTGCATCGCCGCGGCCGAGGGCAGGTATTCGGCGGCGGTGATCTCCAGCGGAAAGAGCGCGATGGGGCTCGTCAGGCGGAACTGGCAGGCGACGCCGCTGGCGGCGTCGCGATGGAGGCTCTCCACGATCGAGCCGGTCGGGACGAGGCGGACCGCCGTGTCCGCGTCGCTCCCCGCCGACGGCTTGGCGGCGATGAGGGCGATCGAGGGCACCGGCTCCAGATGGCCGGGCAGGAGCTGGTCGAGGAATTCGGTGGTGAAGGTCGAGAACTCGGCATCGAGCTGCAGTTGCACCCGCGCCGCCATGAAGGCCGCGCCTTCGAGGAGGGCCTTGATTCCGGGATCGGCCATGTCGCGCTTCAGGCCGCCCAACCGCTCGGCGACGCCGGGAAAGTCGGCGGCGAACTCCTCGGCCCGCTCGTAGAGGATCGCCAGTTCTTCCTCGAAGGCGGCAAGCAGCGCGGGGTTCATGGCGGCGGTCAGGACGGGCCGGCGACGTCGATCTCGAGCTTGCCGGCGGCAACGTCGATTTCGGCGTGGAATTTGATGGGGATCGGCAGGGGCGCGAAGGCGAGATCGAGGGAAATCTCGAAGCGGAGTGACTGGCTCACCGCGTCGAAGCCGTGCCGATACGTCGCATCCTCGGCCGGGCCGATGGACAGGCTTCCCTCGACGATGCCGGGTTCGTGGCGCTCCAGGGCCCTGCGCAGAGCCGCGGGGAGATTGCCGAGGCCGTTCGGGTCGGCGGTCATGCCGGTGACGTCCGGGCGGCCGTAGTTGAGGATAGAGGCGGCGACGCGCGGATGGGCGGAGAGGTCGCAGGCCGAGGCGAGATCGATCGAGGTCGAAAGCGCCTTCACCCGCTCTCTGAAGTCGTCCTCGATGGTCCTGCGCGTGCCGGCGCGGGCGGGAACGCTCACCTCACGGACCTCTTCCACGGGCTTGCGGAGGCTCTGCCGCCTTCGCCGACGTTCGTCCTGTTCACGATGCGGCCCGGAAAAGGCGAGCATCAGCGGGGCCTCGAAACGATCGGGGACGGGACGCGGCGGCATGGGCTCGCTCCGAGGTCACGCGGGGGGGGGAAGGACGGCCGGCCCTGCGGCCGAGCGAAGCGACGACACTTCGGGATGCGCGCCTTCGTGTCGCCGTGCATCCGACCCGGCTTCAGGAACCGACGTTGGCGGCGATGTCCCAGGTGGCCTCGGTCGCCGCGCCGGCCGTGCCCTGCTGGGTCTGCTCGGTGTAGGTGACGGTGAATTTGCGGAAGTTCAGCGTCACCGTTTCCTGCAGTCGGTCGAGCCCGTCGGCGGAGCCGCCGGTGGCATAGGAGGAGACGATGAGGTCGTTCATGTCGAGCTTGAAGTACTCGACGGGCGTGTCCCCGCCGGCCTTGCGGATGGTCAGCCGCGCCTTGGCGATGTGCTTGCCGTTGGAGCAGTATTTCAGGATGTTGGTGGTCGCCTTGTCGCAGTATTTGGTGAAGGTGATGTCCTGCACCGCCACTTTGCCGGAGCCGGCGCCGGGGCCCATGTGGGTCGTGCCGCTCTGGGCGAGGCCCCAGCTCCAGGCGAGAACGTCGATCTCGCTGCGGTGCTTGTCGTCCTGGGACTCGCCGGTGATTCCCTCGATCTTCAGAAAGATGTCGACTGCCATCTTGGCTCTCCGATGCTGCCGGGCGGCCGTTCCACCCGAGAAAAGGCGTCATGTCGTGAAGGGGCCGGGAGCGATCCCGGCAAAGGGCGTGACGTGCGAAGGCCCGCCGTCGGCCCGGTGCCGCGTCAGGCCGCCTCGCTCTTGGGCAGCTTGGAAACGAGGCTGAGGCCGATATCCATGCCTTCGAGCTGGAAATGCGGGCGCAGATGGAACCGGGCGCCGTAATAGCCGGGGTTCTCCTCGTCGGGGAAAACCTCGACGCGGGCCTCGGCGAGCGGTCGCTTGGCCTTGGCCTCGTCGGTCGAGTTGTGCGGATCGCCGTCGACGTAGTTGTAGATCCAGGTCTGCAGCCAGTTCTGCAGCTTTTCCTGCTCCTTGTATGTGCCGATGTGGTCGCGGACCATCTGCTTGAGGTAATGGGCGAAGCGCGAGACCGCGAACATGTAGGTGAGACGCGAGGAGAGGTTGTCGGAGGCCGTCGCCTCGGCGTCGTCGTAGGCCTTCGGGCGATAGAGCGACTGGGCGCCGATGAAAGCCGCCTTGTCGGTGTTCTTGCGATGAATCAGCGGCAACAGGCCGGCCTTCGACAGCTCCGCCTCGCGCCGATCGGAGATGGCGATCTCGGTCGGACATTTGAGGTCGATCATCTTGCCGTCGACGGCATCGGGCTCGCTGGTCGAAAAGGCATGGGTCGGAAGGTCGGAGACCTCGCCGCCGGAGTTGACGCCACGGATGCGCACCGTCCAGCCATAGTCCTTGAACGCCCGGTTGATGTTCGCCGCATAGGTATAGGCGGCGTTCATCCAGGCGTATTTCTGCCCGGCATGGCCGTCGGTCTCCTCCTCGAAGCCGAACTCCTCGACGGGCACCGACTTCGCCCCGTAGGGCTCGCGGGAGAGGACGCGCGGCATGCAGAGGCCGAGATAGCGGGAGTTCTCCGAATCCCGCAGCGCGTTCCAGGCGGCGAAATCGGGGGTGTCCAGCAGGGTCGAGATGTCGCGCGGTTTGGAGAGTTCGGTCCAGCTTTCCATGTCGAGGAGAGCCGGGCCGGCGGAGGCGACGAAGGGGCAGTGGGAGGCCGCGGCGATCTTGCCGAGATTGCGCAGCAGCGCGATGTCGGTCGGGGACTTCTCGAAGGCGTAGTCGCCGATCAGCGCGCCATAGGGCTGGCCGCCGAGCTGGCCGAACTCGGCCTCGTAGATTTCCTTGAACAGCGGGCTCTGGTCCCATCGGGCGCCGCGATAGCTGTCCAGCTCGCGATAGAGTTCCGTCTTGCCGACGTTCATCACCTTCAGCTTGAGATTGGCGTCGGTCTCGGAATGGGTGACGAGATATTCGAGGCCGCGCCACGCACTCTCGATTTCCTGGAACGTCGGATGATGGATGATCGCATTGACCTGGGCAGAGAGCGCGTCGTCGATCCGGCCGATCAGCGATCCGAGCGTCTCGTAGACGTCGCTCGATATGAGATCGCGATTCTCCAGCGCCTCGGCGATCAGCGTGTCGAAAGCGCGATCGACTTCGTCCGACCGCGCCTCCGACTTCGTCGGATTGATGCTCTGCTTCAGCGCCGCGGCGAAGGCGTCCGCCTGGTTTTCCTCGGCATGGACCGGCTCCGGCTGGAGCTCTGCGGCGGTCGACTGCGTCTCGCTCATCGGGCGGTCTTTCCTCTCGTCGTCTCGTCAGGCGTCGTCGCCCGGCTCTCGCGAGCCGGACGGACTCGTGGCCTCGGCAACGGGCTGGACGGCGGCGCGCTCCTTGAGCGTCGCCATCAGAGTCGTGTCGTTCAGAAGCCTGCGCAGCATGTCTTCCGCTTCGACGCGGCCGGTCATGTAGCTGCGAAGGTTCGAAAGCTGCTTGCGGGCTTCGAGCAGCCGATTGAGCGCCGGCACGTTTTTGGCGACGGCGGCCGGACCGAAGTCGTCCATCGACTTGAAGCCGAGTTCGACCGACAGCCTGTCGCTGCTCCCCTCCTTCAGCTTGTCTTCGACGGCGAAGCGAACGGCGGGTTTCACCTTGCCGATGAACTCGTCGAACGTGTCCATGTCCACGTGTTCGAAGGACCGCTCGCCGACCGGCGGCTTTTCCCTCGGGGAGGCGTTGCCGGAGAGGTCGGCCATCACGCCCATGACGAACGGCAGTTCGATCCGGCGGTTGGAATCGTGCGGATCCTCGTAGGAGATCTGCACCCGGGGCGGCCGGTTGCGTTTGAGAAAGCGCTGACCGGAATCGGAGGCCATGGCTCGATGCTCCCTGGCGTTGCGTCACGTAAGCAAGCCAGAGTTGAAAAAGAAAGTCAAACAAAACCTATGCAAGAAAATACGGTTGCGGCGCACCGGCGCGTGGTCAGCTCTCGACCGGGCGGAGCGTGGGAAAGAGCTCCGGCAGAAGCGCCAGAAAATCTCGCCCGATGAGCGCGCGAGCCCGCGCCAGAAGCACCGGCACGGGGCTTGATGGCTCGACAAGCCGGAAATGGGCTTCGACGCTGGCGATCAGCACGACCGCCGCCTCCCGGTTGGGGGCCTCGAACGCCCGTCGTGGCGGGACGCGCGAGCCTGCCCCGGCGCCGGGATCGATGCCGGCGCCATGGGCGGTCTCACTGAGCGCCGTCAGCCGTTCCAGATCGAGCGCGAACCCGGCGGGGCTGTCGAGGCCGAGCGAGGCGGAGGCGATCATACCGGGGGCGAGAAGTTGCAAAGCCTCGATCAGTGGCCGGCCGATCAGCCTGCGCGCCTGATGCGTCAGGAGCAGCGCCGGCGAGGAGGGTTCGGCCCGCGCGAAATAGGTCTCGGCCGCAAGCAGCGCCGCGGATGCCTCGCCGTGATCGCCGATGGGAACGGTGGCGAGTGCCTGAACGGGACGGGGCGTCGCGGGCGCGTGCGCCGCTTCGCCGGGTGTCGCCGCGCCGGGCGTGCCACGATCCGGCGCCTTTCCGCTCGCCTCGTCGAGAAGGGCGGCGATCCGCGCGACGACGGCGAGGAACGCCTTCATCTGCGGCGCAGATCCGCCATGGCCATGGGCTCCGAAACTCGCCCCGACCGCGTCGAAACTCTCGCGGACGCAAGCGAGTGCGCCCCGCGTCGTCGCCACCGCCGCTTCGTTCGCGGGATCGGCGATGGCAGCCCGGATCGTCGCCTCGTCCGGCGTCGTCTCGTTCTCCGGCCCCCTGGCTTCGCCGATGGCGAAGACGAAATGACGAAAGCGGACGACGTCGGCACGCCGATCACGCAGGAGCGGGACGAATTGCAGCGGGATCGGACCGGAGATCGGCGGTTCGAAGCTCTCGAATTCCACGCGGCGCTGCGCGACGGAGCGTGGGTGGACGTCTTCCCACCGGGCATCCAGCAGCTTGGCTGCGAGGGCGATCTCCTCTGCGAAGCCGCGAAGGTCACCGGCAAGGAGGCGGAGCCTGGCCTGAACAAGCAGGAAACGAAGGTCGCGGGAGCGCGCGAGCAGCGCCGCGATGACCGTCTCCTCCTCGCGGAGCTTGATGTCCCGAGGCTCGAAGGGCAGGCCATCCTCGCGGATCAGCCGCCCGCCGGACAGTCGCGCCGGCGACAAGACGTCGATCCGGTCGCGAAAGGTCAGGAATTGCGGATCGCCCGCCTCGACGAGGTCCGGGCCGCAGGGCGACTCGTTCGAGAGGGGCGCGAGAATCGCGATCGGCTCCGGCATCGCTCGCCGCTCTCCGCCGCTAGCGCACGCTCACCCGCATCTCCACCCGGCGATTGACGGGATCGTAGGGATCGGAAACCCGCGGCACGCGTTCGCCGAGGCCGACCGCTTCGATCTTCTCGGGCGCGATGCCGCGGGCGAGAAGATAGCTTCGGACGGAAGCGGCTCGCCGTCGCGACAGCTCTTCGTTGTACCAGTCCTCCCCCCTGGCATCGGTATGGCCCTCGATGACGAATCCCACGGCACTGAGGCGCCGATCGGCGAGCGCGGCGGCCATTTCGTCGAGGTTCTCCCGAGCGGTATAGGTGAGGGCGGCCGAATCGAGGTCAAAATTGATCAGCATGTCGAAGCCCTTCGGGCGCGCTTTCGCCCGGCATTCGGATTCGAGCCCGACGCAGATCCCGCGGGTGCCGGCGAGCCGCATCGAGCGGGACTTGCCGAGCCCCTGCACTTCGTCGGCGGATTTCGCCAGGAAGTCGGCGACCTGGCGGCGGTCGTAGGCCGGATCCGCGCCGGCCGGATCGACGATCCAGAACGGCGCCGCAGCCACTGACGCCAGGCAGATCGACACGATCGATCCTCTCCCCATGATGATCCTCGTCGCCTGTCTCTCTCGTATTGATTGCAGTAATTTACGTCCATGCAATCAAAAGTGTCAACGACGGGCTCGGCGCGCGGTCACGCCGCACCGGCTCCGCCGGCGCGGAGAAACGAAGGCGATGGGAGATGCTGCGTTCGGTGCGCGAGTGGCACAGCCGACAAGGCGCCGGCGCGGTCGTGCGATCGAGCGCGAAGGCCGGCCCGTCGGCGCGGACGAAGCCGGTGAGGGCGAGGTTGCCGAACCGCGCGGCCGAGCCGGGCGGGTGACCTCGTGTCAGGCCGGACGGGGCCCGAGTTCGGCGAAGGCCGGAAAGCGGTCCGGAAAGGCCGCGAGCCAGGTCGCCAGGGCGGGGCGTTCGGCTTCGAGCTTGCCCTTGAAGCGGAAGGACATCCATCCGAGCAGGCCGGCGACCGCGAAATCCGCCGTCGTCAAGCGCTCGGGCAGGTCGGCCAGGAGGGTTTCGAGCGCCGCAAGACCGCGATCGGCCTTGCGCATCTGCAGATCGACCCAAGGTTTGTGACGCCTGTCTTCAGGCCGGTAGCGCTCCTCGTAGACGGTGAGGATCAGCGCATCGCCGATGCCGTCGGCGGTCGCCTCGATCAGCTTCACCTTGGTCCAAGCGTCGAGGGTCGCGGGCAGGAGCTGACCGCCGGTCGCCTTGTCGAAATAGTCGCAGATCGCCCGCGAATCGTAGAGGGTGGTGCCGTCGTCGAGGACGAGGGCGGGAATCTTGCCGAGCGGATTGGCGGCGATCAGATCGGCGGGCTCGGCCGTCGTGTCCACGGCGATGCTCTCGATCTCGAGGTCGCAGTGGCTGGCCGCCATGCGCACCTTGGCCGCGAAAGGGGAAGAGGAGGAATAATAGACGCGCATCGGCTGCAATCCGGATCGTGGTTCAGTATTTCGAGACGAAGCCCGGATAGTCGGCGACCGCGGCGTCCGGCGGATAGCGGCGAAGCGACTGGCAGTTGGCGCCGTAGACGTGCCACTCGTCGAGACCGAGCACGCAGCCCTCCGCCTTCCAGCCGCGAACCGGCGAGAACAGGCCGAGATAGTCGCCGGCGGCGGCAAAGCCCATCGGATATTCGACGACGTAATAGACCGTGCGCCACCTGTTGTCCGAAATCAGGGCCTTCGCCTGACAGTAGCGCCGCTCGATCGGATTGGCATCCGGATAGGGATCGCTCTTGACCTGCGGCTGGTAGGCCTTCTCGAACATCCCTTGGAACTCGAGGATTTCCAGCTTGGCTTCGAGCATGCGCGGCGCGCCGTATTCGAACTGATCCTCGACTTCGCCGAGGACCGCGGCGTCGTCGCAGGCCGGAACGTTCGAGACGACCGCTTCGCTCCGATAGGTGGACATCACGTCCGCGGCGACGGCGGGAGAGGACGCGGCGGACAGAGCGCCGAGTGTCAGGACGAAGGCCGAAAGCCGGTTCATGGTGGCAAAACTCCTGCACAACCAGATCACTTTGGCCACGAGGCTTAGCACCATTTGCCGCTCTTTGCGTGTCACGACGGCCGGGGAGGGCAATCTTTGACCGAATATGTTGCCTTGCTGCCGCGCTCCAGCACCGGAGCGAGCAGGTCGAACAGCGTCTCGGCCTCCGCGGCGAAGACGAAAGGCGGATTGATCACGGCAAGACCCGTGCCGACGAAACGCTCCTCCCGGGCGGGCGACTCGCGGCAGAATTCGGCAAAGACGATCTCGGCCGGAGCGACGGCCGCGAGGGCTTCCTTGAGCCTTTCCACCATCGCCGGCTTCTTGATCGGATACCAGACGGCGTAGACGCCGCCACGCCAGCGCGCCAACGCCTTCTGCAGAGCCGCCGCGATGTCCTCGACCTCGCTGACCTTTTCGAAGGGCGGGTCGACGAGCACGATTCCGCGCTTTTCCTTCGGCGGCACGTGGGCGCCGAGCGCCAGCCAGCCGTCGAGGGCGATCGCCTTCACAGCGGTGTCGCCGGCAAACAGCGATCGAAGCTTCGGGCCGTCCTGCGGGTGCAATTCATAGGCCGACAGCCGGTCCTGCGGGCGTAAAAGCCGCCGGGCGATCAGGGGCGACCCGGGATAGCGGCGCATTGCGAAATCCGGCGCCACGATCGACCAGTAGTCGGCCAGAAGCGGGTGTGCGCGGATTGCGGGATCGGCGTCGGCCAGGGCGGCGATCCCGGATTCATGCTCCAGCGTCCGCGCCGCCTCGTCGCCGTCGAGATCGTAGAGCCCCGGCCCGGCATGGGTGTCGTAGATCCGGATCGCCCCGTCCTTGCGCTGCAGATAGCGCACCAGCCGGCAGAACAGCGCATGCTTGACGACGTCGGCAAAATTGCCGGCATGGAAGGCGTGTCGATAGTTCAAGGTTCAGATCCGCTCGATCCGCTTCGACCCTTCGTCGCCCGACCGTCCGTGCCACGCGAACACAACGTTCATCGCGCTTCTCGTTCTGTTGCGACGCACCAAATGGAGGGCGAACGACCGATCGCACACCCTCGTGCGATCTCCCTTTCCAGCTCGCGACGAGCCCAGCGAAGGACTTCCGCTATCATGAAATACGACCGTCTCCTACAGCCTTACGATCTCGGACCGATAGGCCTGAAGAACCGTGTCGTCATGGCGCCGCTCACCCGCAGCCGCGCGACCAGCGACGGTGTGCCGAAGGACATGCATGTCGACTATTATCGCCAGCGCGCGAGCGCCGGACTGATCATCACGGAGGCCACCAACATCTCGCCCGAAGGCCGCGGCTATGCCTGGACCCCGGGCATCTTCAACGACGAGCAGGTCGCCGCCTGGAAGACGGTGACCGACGCCGTGCATGAAGAAGGCGGCAAGATCGTGCTGCAGCTCTGGCATGTTGGCCGCGTCTCCCATCCCGACCTGCAGCCGGGTGGCGCTCTGCCCGTCGCCCCCTCG
Source organism: Jiella avicenniae (assembly GCF_021390325.1). GTDB lineage: Bacteria > Pseudomonadota > Alphaproteobacteria > Rhizobiales > Rhizobiaceae > Jiella > Jiella avicenniae. Next base: position 92,920 of record NZ_JAJUWU010000015.1, read on the forward strand.
GCCATCGCACCGAAGATGCAGGCTTTCACCGAAAGCGGAATGAAGGACGCGGTGACGCCGCGAGCGCTCGAAGCGAGCGAATTGCCACGCGTCGTCGAGGACTTCGTCAAGGCGACGGAGAATTCCAAGGCGGCCGGCTTCGACGGCGTCGAGATCCACTCGGCCAACGGCTATCTGCTCGACCAGTTCCTGCGCGACGGCGCCAACCGGCGCGACGACGACTATGGCGGCTCGATCGAGAACCGGCTGCGCTTCCCGCTGATGGTCGTCGACGCGGTGACGGAGGTCTTCGGACCGGAGCGCACCGGCATCCGCATCTCGCCGGTCTCGCCCGCCAACGATTTGAAGGATTCCGATCCCGAAGCGGTGTTCACCGCCTATGTGAAGGCGCTTTCGGCGCGCCGCCTCGCCTATCTCCACGTGATCGAAGGCGCCACCCGCGGCGACCGCGACCCGCATGCCTTCAAGGCCTGGTCGCTGCGCCGGCATTTCGACGGCACCTACATGGGCAACAACAACTACACGCCGGAGCTTGCCGAAGAGCGCCTGGAGAAGGGGGAAATCGACCTCGCCTGCTTCGGCCGGCCGTTCATCTCCAATCCCGATCTGGTCGAGCGCATCCGCCTCGGCGCGCCGCTCGCCGGCTGGAACGAGAAGACCTTCTACGGCGGCGACGAGACCGGCTACACCGATTACCCGGCGCTGACGGACGAGGAAAAGCAGCGGTACGCCAGCGCTGGCTGATTGAGAAGCGGCCCTTCCAAACTGCGGACTGTAACGGACCCATAACGCATTGCGTTATGGGTCCCGATGCGTCATGCTAGACCAATGATCCGGAGCTTTGCCGATTCCGAAACGCAACTGGTCTGGGCAGGCAGGCGAAGCCGCAAGCTTCCGCCAGACATACAGTCGGTGGCCCTGCGCAAGCTGCGTATGATCAATCAAGCACAGTCTCTGCACGATCTGCGGGTGCCTCCGGGGAACCATTTGGAAGCGCTCAAAGGCCGTCGAAAGGGCCAGCACAGTATCCGGGTTAATCAGCAGTGGCGGATCTGCTTTAATTGGGAGGATGGAGGACCGAGTAATGTCGGAATTGTCGACTATCATGACTGAACTTCTGCCGAACCCGCACCCCGGGGAGATCCTGCTGGAAGAATTTTTGCGGCCGATGGGCGTCAGTCAGAATGCCTTGGCGCGCGCGGTGCACGTCCCGCCGCGGCGGATCAACGAGATCGTCTTGGGCAAGCGATCGATGAGCGCAGACACCGACTTACGTCTTGCGAAGTACTTCGGCATGTCCGAAGGGTTCTTCCTCGGTCTGCAGGCGGACTACGACCTGATGGAACGCCGGCGAGAGATCGAGGCTGATCTCGAGTCGATCGAGCCCCGGGCGGCCTGACCGACAAGAGGCGCCGCATCTTACGCCACGTGGGCCGCTGACACCGACAGGCTCCCGCGCCCCCTCACAAGGCCAGCGCTGCCCGCTCTTCCGTGTCCTCGCTGCCCGGCCTTGCCGTCTCCGCCGCCTCTCCGAAGACGTGGCCGACGCCGATGAGGATCGGCCGGTCGAGGCCGATGGCGGCGACGATGTCTGCGAGATCGGCGAGGCGTCCCGCCGCGCGGGTCTCGTCCTCGCGCGACAGGTTGGCGGCGACGCCGACCGGCGTTTGCGGCGAAAGGCCGTCGGCGATGAGGCGCGCGGCGATCCGGCCGGCCATGCGGCCGCCCATGTAGAAGATCGTCGTCGCATTGGGCTTGGCGAGCGCCGGCCAGTCGACGTCCTCCGGCAGGCCGCCTTTCTTCGAATGACCGGTGACGAAGCGCAGCTCCTGGGCATGGTCGCGATGGGTGAGCGAGACGTTGAAGCTCGCCGCCAGCGCCGAGGCGGCGGTGATGCCCGGCACGATCGAGACGGGAATGCCCTCGGCCTTCAGCTCCTTCAACTCCTCGCCGGCCCGGCCGAACACCGAGACGTCGCCCGACTTCAGTCGCACCACCGACTTGCCGGCCTTGGCGAACTGCACCATCAGCGCGTTGATGTCCTCCTGCCGGCAGCTCTCGCGGCTTGCCCGCTTGCCAACCAGCATGCGCTTGGCCTCGCGGCGGGCGAGTTCGAGGACCCCGTCGGAGACGAGATCGTCGAACAGGATGACGTCGGCCGCCTGTAGCGCGCGCACGGCCTTCAGCGTCAGAAGCTCGGCCTCACCGGGGCCGGCCCCGACCAGCGTGACCTTGCCGACCTTCGGCCCGGAGGCGCCCTCGGGCGCCGCGGCGATGGCCTCGATCAACCGGCCGGCCTCGGCCTCGTCGCCGGCTTCCGGCGCGCGGGTCAGGAAGGCCTTGTCGGTGAAGCGTTCCCAGAAGGCCCGGCGTTCGAGACCGGGGGCGAGCCGATCCATCGTGGCGTCGCGCAGCTTGGCGGCAAGTCCCGCCCAGCCGGACAGGGCAGGGGGCAGCAGGGTCTCGATCCGGCGGCGGATGGCCTGGCCGAGGATCGGCGCCGCGCCGAAGGTCGAGATGCCGACGACGACCGGCGAGCGGTTGACGATCGAGCCGAAGGCGAAGTCGCAAAAGGCCGGCTTGTCGACGACGTTGACGGGGATCGAGGCGGCCCGCGCCGCGCAGGCGAAGGCCTGGCCCTCGGCCTCCTCCTCGGTGTCGAGGATGGCGAGGGCGAAACGCTCCGCGCGCAGGGTGAAGACGTCCAGCGCCCAGGGGCGGTGGTGATGCCGGATGCGCCCGGATTGCGGCTCGTCCCCGGTGCCGATTTCGGCGAGCAGCCCCGCCATCTCCGCGTCGAGGTCTTCGGCCGGGGCATAGAGTTCCACGCGGGCGCCGGAGGCCGCCAGCACTTCCGCCTTCCAGGCGGCCGCCGCGGAACCGCCCGCCATCAGGACGCTGCGTCCCTTCAGCGAGAAGAACACCGGCAGCGTCGCCAGCGCGCCCATGCGCTTGGGGCGGGCAGGCGTCGGGTCCTTTCTCGGGGGCGCGATCGGCGTCAGAGACATGGCGGGTTCCATCTTCCTCGATGCCGACGAAGATAGGTCGGCGGCGTCGGTGTTGGCGAGGGTGCATTTTTCGCAATTGCGAAGGAAATGGCAAGTTCATGCTCGCGATCGCCCCGGCTCCTTCCCGGGCGGTCCGCCTTCCGCCCTTGCGCCGCGGGACCGCCCGGCGATAGAGGTCGGCAATCTTTCAGGCCGCAACCATCGAGGCCGAGACGGGAGCCCGCTCATGCCGAACGTCGATCCGCAAACGCTGCCCTATCGCCCCTGCGTCGGCATCATGGTGCTCAACGTGTCGGGATTGGCATGGGCCGGGCGCCGGCTGGTCGAGGACGAGGGGGAGATGACCGGGGCCGAGAAGCTCTGGCAGATGCCGCAAGGCGGCATCGACGCGGGCGAGGACGCGCTGGAGGCGGCGCGGCGCGAACTCTACGAGGAGACCGGCATGAAGACCGTCTCCTATCTCGCCGAGACCGACGGCTGGATCACCTATGATCTGCCGGCCGACCTCGTCGGCGTCGCCTTCAAGGGCAAGTATCGCGGCCAGAAACAGCGCTGGTTCGCCTTCAGATTCGAAGGCGATGAATCAGAGATTGCGATCAACCCGCCGCCGGGCGGCCACGACGCCGAGTTCGATCGCTGGGGCTGGAAGACGATGGACGAACTGCTCGACGAGATCGTGCCGTTCAAGCGGGAAGTTTACGAACGGGTCGTTGCAGCGTTCCGGCATCTCGGCCGATAAGCGGCCCCGCCCCGTCGCACCGGAGCGGAAGACGTCCCCACATGCGGCGACGGCGGCAACGCAAAAGCCCGGCGCGCTGTCCGCCCGGGCTTCGGTTGTCATGGATCGGGAATGGTCGGGCGCGGCGCCCGGCGTCAGCCCGCCAGGCCGGCGCGCGCTTCACGCAGCTGGTCGAGCGCGTGCTGAGCCTTGGCCTTGGCCTCCACGCCTTCCGCATCGGCGACGTCTTCCTCGGCATCCTTGATGCTCTGGTCGAGCGCGGCCATGTCGACCTCGTCGGCCGGCTCGGCATGCTCGGCCAGCAGCGTCAGGCCATTCTCGTTGACGTCGGCGAAGCCGCCGCGCACGAAGATGCGCTGCTCGGCCCCGCTCTCCGGCGTGACCAGCACGATGCCGGGCTTGATCGTCGTCATCACCGGAGCGTGTTTCGCCATCACCGTGAAGAAGCCCTCGGAGCCCGGAACCGACACCGCCGTCACGGTCTCCGACATCAGGAGCTTTTCCGGGGAGACGAGTTCAAACTGGAAGCTGTCGGCCATCTTGCGTCTCTTTCATGGCGGCATCGAAGTGGCGCGTCGCCGTCTCGAACTTGTCGCGGCAGCCGGGATTGCAGAAGCCGACGACCGCGCCGTTGTAAATCGTCAGAGAATCGCCCGCGATCGGCTTTCCCGACCACGGGCAGGTCTCGTTGATCGCGTCCTCCATGCGAAGGGCGCGATCGTCGCTCATCAGGCGGCGTCCTGCGCCAGCTTCTTGGCCTTCTCGACCGCCATCTCGATCGAGCCGACCATGTAGAAGGCGGCCTCGGGAAGATGGTCGTATTCGCCGTTGACCAGGCCCTTGAAGGATTTGATCGTGTCTTCCAGCGGAACCAGCTGGCCCGGCGAGCCGGTGAACACCTCGGCGACGAAGAAGGGCTGCGACAGGAAGCGCTCGATCTTGCGGGCGCGGGCCACCGTCAGCTTGTCCTCTTCGGACAGCTCGTCCATGCCGAGAATGGCGATGATGTCCTGCAGCGACTTGTACTTCTGCAGCACCTGCTGGACGTTCCGGGCCACGTCGTAATGCTCTTCGCCGATGATCATCGGCGACAGCATGCGCGAGGTGGAGTCCAGCGGATCCACGGCCGGATAGATGCCCTTTTCCGAGATCGCGCGGTTGAGCACCGTCGTCGCGTCGAGATGGGCGAAGGAGGTCGCCGGCGCCGGGTCGGTCAGATCATCGGCGGGCACGTAGATGGCCTGCACCGAGGTGATCGAACCGGTGGTCGTCGTGGTGATCCGCTCCTGCATCGCGCCCATGTCGGTGGCGAGCGTCGGCTGGTAGCCCACCGCCGAGGGAATGCGGCCGAGCAGCGCCGACACTTCCGAGCCGGCCTGGGTGAAGCGGAAGATGTTGTCGACGAAGAACAACACGTCCTGACCCTGGTCGCGGAAATGCTCGGCGATGGTGAGGCCGGTCAGCGCGACGCGGGCGCGGGCGCCGGGCGGCTCGTTCATCTGGCCGTAGACGAGAGCGGCCTTGGAGCCCTCGGCCGAGCCTTCGTGCTCGTGCGGGTCCTTGTTGACGCCCGATTCGATCATCTCGTGATAGAGATCGTTGCCCTCGCGGGTGCGCTCGCCGACGCCGGCGAAGACCGAATAGCCGCCATGGGCCTTAGCGACGTTGTTGATCAGCTCCTGGATCAGCACCGTCTTGCCGACGCCGGCGCCGCCGAACAGGCCGATCTTGCCGCCGCGGGCATAAGGCGCCAGCAGGTCGATGACCTTGATGCCGGTGACCAGGATCTGGCTCTCCGGCGACTGCTCGATATAGGCCGGGGCCGACTGGTGGATGGCGCGCTTCGACTCGTAGGAGATCGGGCCGACCTCGTCGATCGGCTCGCCGATGACGTTCATGATGCGGCCGAGCGTGCCGTCACCGACCGGAACCATGATCGGCTCGCCGGTGTCGACGACTTCCTGGCCGCGGACCAGACCCTCGGTCAGATCCATGGCGATGCAGCGCACGGTGTTCTCGCCGAGATGCTGGGCGACCTCGAGAACGAGGCGGATGCCGTGGTTGTCGCATTCGAGCGCGTTCAGGATCTGCGGCAGCTTGTCGTCGAACTCGACGTCGACGACGGCGCCGATCACCTGATGGACGCGGCCTACGTTTTTGTCAGCCATTCTGAAAGGCCTCCTCTCGATCGGTGTCAGAGCGCTTCGGCGCCCGAAATGATTTCGACCAGTTCCGTCGTGATCTGCGCCTGGCGCTGGCGGTTGTAGGAGATCGACAGCTTGTCGATCATGTCGCCGGCGTTGCGCGTCGCGTTGTCCATGGCGCTCATCCGCGCGCCCTGTTCGGAGGCGGCGTTCTCGAGCATTGCATGCAGGATCTGGACCTTGATGTTGCGCGGGATCAGGGCGTCGAGAATGGCGGCCGGTTCCGGCTCGTATTCGTAGACCGACGCCGCGCCCTTTTCCTCCGCCTCACCCGCGCCCGAAAGATCGGCGGGGATGATCTGCTGGGCGGTCGGAACCTGGGTGATGACGTTCTGGAATTCCGAATAGACGATCGAGCAGACGTCGAACTCGCCCTTGGCGAACAGCTCCATCACCCTCTCGCCCAGCATGTCGGCCTCGGTGAAGCCGATCTGCTTGACGTCGCGAAAGTCGACCCGGTCGACGATCTTGCCGGACAGGTCGCGGCGCATCATGTCCCAGGCCTTCTTGCCGACGGCCAGGAACTTGACGGTCTTGCCCTCGGCTTCGAGCTGGCGCTGGCGCTGGCGGGCCAGCTTGACGATCGAGGCGTTGAACCCGCCGGCCAGACCGCGCTCGGCGGTGAAGACGACGAGGAGATGCGTCTCGTCCTTGCCGGTGCCGACCATCAGCGGCGGGCCGTCGCCTTCGACGGCGCCGGCGATGTTGGCCAGAACGGCGGCCATGCGATCGGCATAGGGCCTCGCGGCCGCCGCCGCTTCTTCGGCCCGACGCAGCTTCGCCGCCGCGACCATCTGCATGGCCTTGGTGATCTTCTGCGTGGATTTGACCGACGCGATGCGGTTTCGAAGGTCCTTCAGTGATGCCATGGTCTGGCGCAGTCTCCCGCTGGCGCGGCCTTGCCCGGATCGCCGGACAAGGCCTCATGCCTCGTTTTCCGGATCAGGCGAAGGTCTTGGCGAAGGAATCGATCGCGGACTTCAACTTTCCGCGCAGATCGTCCGACAGCGCCTTTTCCTTGGCGATCTGATCGAGCACGTCCTTGTGCTCGCTGCGCATCGCACCGAGAAGTCCCTGCTCGAACTCGCCGACCTGCGAGATCTTCAGCTTGTCGAGATAGCCCTGCGTGCCGGCGAAGATCACCACCACCTGCTCTTCGGTCTTCAGCGGCGAGAACTGCGGCTGCTTGAGCAGCTCCGTCAGGCGGGCGCCTCGGTTGAGCAGCCGCTGGGTCGCCGCGTCGAGGTCGGAGCCGAACTGCGCGAAGGCGGCCATCTCGCGATACTGGGCGAGCTCGCCCTTGATCGAGCCGGCAACCTGCTTCATCGCCTTGACCTGAGCGGCCGAGCCGACGCGCGAGACCGACAGGCCGACGTTCACCGCCGGACGGATGCCCTGGTAGAACAGGGTGGTCTCGAGGAAGATCTGGCCGTCGGTGATCGAGATCACGTTGGTCGGGATGTAGGCCGAGACGTCGCCCGCCTGGGTCTCGATGACCGGCAGCGCGGTGAGCGAGCCGGCCCCGTGGTCGTCGCCCATCTTGGCGGCGCGCTCGAGCAGGCGCGAATGCAGGTAGAAGACGTCGCCCGGATAGGCTTCGCGGCCCGGCGGACGGCGCAGGAGCAGCGACATCTGGCGATAGGACACGGCCTGCTTGGACAGATCGTCGTAGCCGATCACGGCATGCATGCCGTTGTCGCGGAAGTACTCGCCCATCGCGCAGCCGGTGAAGGGCGCGATGTACTGCATCGGCGCGGGATCGGAAGCGGTGGCGGCGATCACGATGGAATAGGCCATCGCACCGCGCTCTTCGAGCGTCCGGACGAACTGGGCGACGGTGGAGCGCTTCTGGCCGACGGCGACGTAGATGCAGAAGAGCTTGTCGTTCTCGCGGTTCTCGTCGTGCGCCGGCTTCTGGTTGAGGAAGGTGTCGAGCAGGATCGCGGTCTTGCCGGTCTGGCGGTCGCCGATGACCAGCTCGCGCTGGCCGCGGCCGATCGGGATCAGCGCGTCGATGGCCTTCAGGCCGGTCGACATCGGCTCGTGCACCGACTTGCGCGGGATGATGCCCGGCGCCTTGACGTCGACGCGGCGGCGGTCGGCGCCCTCGATCGGGCCCTTGCCGTCGATCGGGTTGCCGAGACCGTCGACGACGCGGCCGAGCAGGCCCTTGCCGACCGGCACTTCCACGATCGCGCCGGTGCGCTTGACCGTGTCGCCTTCCTTGATCTCGCGGTCGGAGCCGAAGATCACGACGCCGACGTTGTCGGCTTCGAGGTTCAGCGCCATGCCCTGGATGCCGCCGGGGAATTCGACCATCTCGCCGGCCTGGCAGTTGTCGAGGCCGTAGACGCGGGCGATGCCGTCACCGACCGACAGAACCTGGCCGACTTCCGAGACTTCCGCCTCGTTGCCGAAGTTCTTGATCTGGTTCTTCAGAATCGCGGAAATTTCCGCGGCGCGGATGTCCATCAGCCGACCTCTTTCAGTGCAAGCTTGAGCGAATTGAGTTTGGAGCGGAGCGAGGTGTCGATCTGGCGCGAGCCGATCTTGACGATCAGCCCGCCGAGGATCCCGGGATCGACCGTCTCGCGCATCGTCACCGTCTTTCCGGCATAGGAGCCGAGCGCTTCGGCGAGGGCGCTGCGCTGTCCGTCGTCGAGCGGATGGGCGCTTGTCACCTCGGCCTCGACCTCGCCGCGATGCGTGGCGCAGAGCTCACGGAAGCGGCGGATCATGCCGGGAAGGACGAACAGACGCCGGTTGCCGGCCACCACCTTGAGGAAATTGCCGGTCAGCGCGCTCGGGCCGGTCTCGGCGACGATCGCCTCGATGGCACGAAGCTGCTCGTCCGACGAGAAGGCCGGGCTTTCCACCAGACGGCGGAAATCGGCGTTTTCCTGGATCAGGGCGTCGAAGGACTGAAGCTCGGATTCGACCGTCGCGAGCGCGTTCTCTTCGAGTGCGAGTTCGAACAGGGACTGGGCGTAGCGGTCTGCGACCCCCGAAACGGGAGAGGATGATTGTGCCACGGACGACCGTTTCTCTTTCGCGTTTCCTCAACACCCGCTGCGCGTGACTTGCGATACGCTTTAAGGCGTTGAAACCGTTGGTTGGATGCTAGCGGACTGCCAACGTTGCGCCGGCCCTCCCCCTTGAGACAGGGTCCGTCTAGCATAGGGATTTCACCGCGACAACACGCTTGAGCAAGCTTCATCGCCGTGTTTTGCGAGTTATTCACGGGGCTTTCGGAGATACGGGTCCCCGGTCGGCGACAAGTTCCGCGCGCGCCGGAAGAGGCGTCAGGAGGAGATGAAGCCGAGGGCGGGGGCGAGAGCGGCGCAGGCAAGTGCAAGTTCGACGAGGAGGTAGAAGACTGCGCGGAAGCTCGCGCCGTCGGTCAGCAGCGAGACGAGCCGGCCGAAAGCGGAAAAAAGCCAGCCGGCCCCCAGCGCGAGCTGGATGAAGGGCTGGTCGAAAAGCGCCGCGCCGACGAGCCCGACGCCGAGCCAGAAGCCGGCGAGGCTCGCCCTCGCGCCGCCCAGGGCGTCGACGCTGCCGGCGCGCGGGGCGAGACCGATGGCGGACAGAATCAGCCTCGGCGCGAACAGGGCGGCGAGGCCGAGCAGAATCGCCACGACGGCGGCCGTGAAGGGGAGCCAGCCAGCGAGGGTCGTCGGAAGGGTGAAGTCCATCGGTCTTTCTCTATCGTGTTGCAGGCCGCACGGTCTTGCCGGAAAGTCGGGGCGGGGCTCGCCCGGGCGCATGCTGAAGACACCCTGCCGGGCCTTCGCGTCAAGCGATCCCGCCCGGTTCGGCTCTCTGGTACAAGGAACGGGGCCTTGGAAGGCGAGCGTCCGGCGGAGCCGTGAGGGAGAAAGGCGATGAGACGGATCGGTTGTGGACGAAACGATCGGGTCGTCCAGATATGGAGCGCGCGGAGGAGCGGAGACGGTTCGCCGCGCGCCTTCTCGCGTCGCTGCGGCCGCATCTCCTCCGATCGTCCGCCGCCGATCCCCCGAACGATCCGATCCACCCTCGGACATCCGCTCGACGAATGAACGTCTCCGAAATCCCCGACTTGGTCATCGTTCACCGCGCCGGCCACCCTGTCGCCGCGCCCTGGCCCGCCGTTCTTGCGCGCGGCTCCGGAGCCGAGGTCGTTGTGTCGGGCAGGGTCGATCGCGGGCGGGGTGCGGTTTGAGTGCTTCGCCGGAAATGCCGCGTCTTCACCTGCTGGCGGTGCCACTGGCCGCGGTCGCGCTCGTCGTTCTCGGGGCCGGCGGCGAGGCTTCCGGGCAGACGCGCCCGCCGGCGGAAAGGTCGGCGGCCTCCGGCCCTTCCGAAGCCGGCAAGGCTTATCTCGAATCGGTCGAGCGGATGCGGCTGCAGAGCGAGATCCAGTACCTTTCGCCCGACGGCAGCCTCGACGAAGCGCCAGCAGCCGAGGAGGCGCTTCCCGACATCCGACCGTCTGCGCCGCTCGAATGGGGCGCAACCACCCTGCTCGTCGTCTGCGGTCTGTTCCTCGCCGTGCTGCTCTGGCTCGGTCGCGGTCAGCTCGCCGACCTCAAGGGTCCCCGCAATCGGAAACTCGCCCACGGGTCCCCCGCCGCTGCGGGCGGGCCGGAAAGGCCGGATCTCGACCGTGATCTCATCGCCAGGCTGCGACAGGAGCGCGATCCGCGCAGCGGCCTGCGGCAGGTGCTCGAACGCTTTCTGAAGCTCGCGGCGGAAGACAACGCCATCGTCCTGAAGCGGTCGCTGACGACCCGCGAGCTGATGCAGCGCCTGCCGGGCAGTTGGGCGCATCGCGGCGAACTCGAAGTCCTGGCCGAAAACACCGAGCTGGTGCTGTTCGGCGGCCGCGACATCGGCGCCGCCGAATATCAGCGCTGCCTCGACCTCGCCGAACCGTTTCTGCGGAGGACGCGCCGATGAGCGTCGGGGCGTCCGTCCGGCCTCCGGCGAGGGGAGCGGGCCTCGGCGAAAACGCCAAGGGCGCGGGGATCCTCGCGGCCGTCGTCCTGGTCGTCGTCCTTCTCGTCGTCCTCGGAGGGCGCCGCTCGCTCGAAGACAGCGCCATCGGCTTTGCCGGGCTGGAGCACTGGCTGGCGGTGAAGGGCGTCGCGACGGTGCCCGCCATCGACGCGGCCACGGCCACGGCGACGATCCGCATCCTGCCGGTCTACGACCCCAGGCTCGCGGGCGAGGGGGCGCGGCAGGAAGACGGGGCGGAAAACGAACGCGGAGCGCTGGCGCCGCGGCCGCTTTCGAGGGCGGAGTTCGTCGAGCGGGCGAATGCGGGGCCGATGCTGGCGGTGCTGCCGAAATGGCGCGGCGGTATCGTCACCCGCGCCGCGGCGCATCCCGACCTTCTCGTGCCGGACCATGCGATGGATTTCTTCGGCGAGCGGCCGGTGGCGCGGCTGCCGCAGCGGGGCCTTGCCACCTTCGAAGTCTACGATGCCGACTACGACCAGCTCCTCGCCGAAGCGGCGACGCTCTATTCCGCGCAGGTGCTGAGCCCGGCGCTCGACGAAAGGTGCCGTCCGATCCTCGTCCTGCGGGACGAGGGCAGCCAGGACCTCGGAACGCTCCTCGCCGATTGCACCGGCACCCTCTTCGAGGGCGCGGAAAACGCGCTCTTCGTCCTGTCGGACCCGGACGTCCTCGACAATGCCGGGCTCGCCGCCGGCGACAACGCCGCGCTGGCGGTTTCCCTCGTCGAGGGGTTCGCCGGGAACGCCAAGGTCTTCGTCGAGACCGATTCGACCAGCGGGCCGGCCACGGCTGCGGCCCGGTCGGCGTTCGGCGGAGAGGATCCGCGCGAGCGCACGATCGGCGATCTCGACCGCTTCTTCGCCTATCCCTTCTCGCTGTTCTGGATCGGCGTCGTCCTCGTCACGGGCCTCGCGCTGTGGCGCGGCAGCCGGCGGTTCGGCCGCCCGCAGGAGGACGTCGAACCGGCCGAGGCCTCCAAGCGCCGGACCATCGACGCCTCGCGGCGCATCCTCATGCTTGCGAAAGCAGACGACGCGCTGGTCGAACGGCACGTCGTCGACCGCGTCGAGGCGCTCGCCAGCGCGCTTATCGGCACGGGCCGCAGGACCCACGGTCCCGGCGACGACGCCGCGGCGATCCGCCGATTCCTCTCGCGCCGGGCCCCGGAACTCGGCGAGAAATTCGCCGCGGCTCATGCTGCGGTAACGGCCTTGCGGCCCGGCGAAGGCTCCCGCTTCGACGCGCTGGCCAAATTCGAATCCGTCATTCAGGAGACATGGCATGACTTTGGACGAGCTGCGGGCCCTGCGCGACAGGATCGCCGCTGAGATCGAAAAGGCGGTGCAGGGGCAGGCCGCGGTCGTCGAGCTTCTGCTCGTCTCCCTGTTCGCGCGGGGGCACTGCCTGATCGAGGGTCCGCCGGGAACGGCGAAGACGCTGCTCGCCCAGAGCCTCGCCGCGGCGCTGTCGCTCCAGTTCAAGCGCATCCAGTTCACGCCGGATCTGATGCCCGGCGACGTCATCGGCTCGAACATCTACGATTTCGGTTCGCGGCAGTTCGAACTGGTCAAGGGACCGATCTTCACCGACATCCTCTTGTCCGACGAGATCAACCGCGCCCCGCCGAAGACCCAGGCCGCGCTTTTGCAGGTGATGAACGAGCGGCGGGTGACCATCGACGGCACCGACCATTCGGTGGGCGAGGTGTTCTTCGTCGTCGCGACGCAGAACCCGATCGAGCAGCAGGGCACCTATCCGCTGCCGGAGGCCCAGCTCGACCGGTTTCTCTTCAAGCTCGAAATCGACTTTCCGCAGGAGGAGGCGGAGCTTTCGATCCTGAGGCGCCATGCCGGCCAGCCGCTCGATCACGACGCGCGCAAGGCGGCGATCATGCCGACCGCCGGCCTCGACGACATCCGCAAAGGGCAGGAACTCGTCGACGCCATCCGCCTCGACGACGAGATCCTGCGCTATGTCCTCGCTCTCGCGCGAGCGACCCGCTCGGACGTCGACATCGCCTACGGCGTCTCGACCCGTGCGGCCGACGGGCTGTGCGGCGCCGTCCGGGCGCGGGCGGCGCTCGACGGCCGGGACTATGCGATCCCCGACGACGTCAAGCTGCTGTTCCAGCCGACGATGCGCCACCGCATCGTCCTGTCGCCGACCGCCGAGATCGAAGGCCGCAGCCCCGATTCGGTGCTTTCGGCGATCATCGAGCAGATCCCGGCGCCGCGCTGATGCGGCCCTCGCGTCGCCTGCTCGTGATTGCCAGCCTGATCGCGCTGGCATCGCTCGGCCTCGTCGTCTTCGCGGACGCCCCGGCCGTGCCGATCCAGGCGATGTGGGGCCTCGTCGCGGTTTTCGTCGCCGCCGACCTCGTGCTGACGCCCGGCCGGAAGCGCTTCGTCCTCGATTCGCCGCCGACGCGGGAGATGTTCGTCGGTGAAGCCGCCGACCTTAAATTCCGCCTGCGCCCGGCAAGCGGAGAGCGCGGGCCGCACCCGGGCTCGGCGATGGCGCGCATCGCCTGGCCGCCCGGCCTCGACGGGCCGGCGCAATTCCTGCTGGCTCCGGCGGAACGCGATTCATTGGCGACGGTGACCGTCAAGGCGGGGCGCCGCGGCCATTTCCCGATCGGCGAAGTCGCCGTCCTGCGCTCGAGCCGCTTCCGGCTGGTCGACGTCGTCGCGACCTATCCTTGCGAGACCCGGCTCGTCGTGGTGCCGAACGTCCGGGCGATCACCTCGGGCGAGATCGACGTGCAGATCGCCACCGAGACCTTCGGCAGCCGTGCGTCGCTGATGCGGGGCGAAGGCTCGGAGTTCCATCAGCTTCGCGACTTCGTCGCCGGCATGGACAGCCGCACCATCGACTACAAGCGATCGGCCCGCCACGGTGCGCTCGTCGCCCGCGAGATGCGGGCGGAGAAGAACCACAACGTCGTCCTCGCCCTCGACAACGGCCATCTGATGCGTGAGGAGATCGCCGGACTGCCGAAGATCGACCACATGATCAACGCCGCTCTGGCGCTCGGCTGGGCCGGCATCCAGGGCGGCGATCTCGTCGGGCTCTACGCCTTCGATGCCCGGCCGCGGCTCTACCTGCCGCCGCGCGGCGGGCGACACGCCTTCGCCCAGCTGCGCTCCAAGGCGGCGGAACTGTCCTATCGCTCGATCGAGACCAACCACACCCTCGCCATGACCCATCTCGGCCAGCGCCTGACGCGGCGCTGCCTCGTCGTGGTGTTTTCCGACTTCGTCGACACCACCACCGCCGAGCTTCTGGTCGAGAACGTCGAGGTATTGAACCGGCACCACGTCGTCGCCTTCGTCTCGACCCGCGATCCGATGCTTCAGGCCTATGGGCGCCGGGCCGCCACCGATCTCGGCGAAGTCGCCGCAGCCGTCGCGGCGGCGGGGCTGGAGCGCGAGCGCCGGCTGGTGCTCGACAGGCTGGCCCGGCTCGGCGTCTTCGTCGTCGACGCGGAGCCTGGCGGCATCACCGCGCGGCTCGTCTCGACCTATCTCAACATCAAGGCGCGGGAGCTGATATGAGTGCCCCCATCCGCTCGACGCGGTTTCGCGACGAACGCGAGGCCGACTGGAAACGCCTTTCGGCCATCGTCGAAGCGGCGGAAAAGCGCGGGCTGTCGCGGCTCACCTTCGACGACGCCCGGGATCTCGTGCTGCTCTACCGCCAGGCGACGAACTCGCTGTCGGTCGCCCGCGAGATCTCGCTCGACCTCGCCGTCGTGCGCTATCTCGAAAGCCTCTGCGCCCGCGCCTATCTCGTCGTCTACGCCCCGCGCGAAAGCCTGACGGGCCTCGTCTCGCGCTTCTTCGCCCGCTCCGCGCCGCAGGCGGTCCGCCGGTCGCTGCCGCCGATCGCCGCGGCCTTCGTCCTGACCGCTTTCGGCGCCGTCGCCGCCTATGTCCTGACGTCCGACGATTCCAGCTGGTTCTACGCCTTCGTGCCGGGCGATCTCGCCTCGGGGCGCGGGCCGGGCGCCAGCGCCGAGGCGCTTCGCCGGGTGATCTACGGCGAAGACGTCCAGCCGCTGGGCGAGCTCGGCGCCTTCGCCACCTATCTCTTCTCCCACAACACCAAGGTGGCGCTGTTCGCCTTCGCGCTCGGCATCGTCTTCTGCATTCCGAGCGTCATCCTCCTCCTTTACAACGGCGCGATGCTCGGCGCCTTCGTGGCCATTCACGTCGACAAGCAACTCGGGCTCGACTTCATGGGCTGGCTGACCATCCACGGCGTCACCGAGCTTTCGGCGATCATCATCGCCAGTGCCGGCGGCCTGTCGCTCGGCTACGCCATGCTGTTTCCCGGCCTGAGGAGCCGCGCGGCGGCGCTGCGCCATGCCGGACGCGATGCCGTCAAACTCGCCGTCGTCGCGGCCTTCATGCTCGTCGTCGCCGGGGCGCTCGAAGGGATCGGCCGGCAACTCGTCACCGACTTCTGGGCGCGGCTGGCGATCGGCTGGGGCGCCGGGCTCTGCTGGCTCGCCTGGTTCGCCCTCGCCGGGCGCGGCGAAGGCACGGCGTCGGCCGCCGAAGCGGAGCCGGTCTGATGGCGAGATGGCGCCGCGGCGAGCGATCGAAACCGGGCACCAAACCGCTCCGCCGGCCGGCCGAGACGAGCGTCAAGCGCCTGACGCTGTCGCCGCCCGAGGGCGTTCCCCTTCACCTCGACGTCGCCGGCCTTGCAGCGCGTTTCGGCGCCCAGTTCGTCGACTTCGTCATCACCACCGTGGCGATGATCGCCATCATCCTCGCCCTGCTCTTCGCCAATCTGGTCGGCGGCGCCGCCTTCATGGCCCTCGCGACGCTTCTCGCCCTCATCTTCGGCACGCCCTATTACGTCGTCAGCGAGCTGTTGATGAACGGCCGCACGCCCGGCAAGAAGATGCTCGGCCTGCGGGTGGTCTCGAAAGACGGCTCTGGCCTTTCCACCCATCAGATCGTCGTGCGCAATCTCACCAAGGAGGTCGAGGTGTTCCTGCCGGTCGCCTTCCTTCTCGGCGGCGGAGAGGGCTCGCTCTGGTTCGACGGCTTCATGCTCGTCTGGCTTCTCGTCGTCGTCGCGGTTCCCATCCGCAGCAAGGCCAACCAGCGGATCGGCGACCTCATCGCCGACACGGCGGTCGTCAACGAGCCGCGGCCGCTGCTTTTGCCGGACGTCGCCGAAGCGGTCGGCCGGACGGCGCGCGAGCGTTTCGTCTTTTCCACCGCCCAGCTCGAACTCTACGGTGCCTACGAGCTGCAGGTGCTCGAACGCCTCCTGCGCGGCGGCGAGGAGGGGCGGGACGGGCGCGAGAGACAGAAGGGGCTCGTGCGGATCGGCGAGCGCATCCGCGCCAAGATCGGCTACGAGGAGACGCCGCCGCCGGCCGAAGAGGAGGCCTTCCTGAAGAGCTTCTACGTCGCCCAGCGGGCCTTTCTCGAACAGAAGAAGCTGATGGGCGACGCGAGGGCGGACAAGTTCCACCGCGAAGCGGAACCCGAACCGGAGCCCCGATGAAGACGAGGACGATCGTGGCGGCGAGACGATCGCCATCCATCCCTACCGAAGAACCGAGCTGAAAGGACATCAGATGACGGCCACGGACATCGCCACCACCTTGCCGAAACCGCGCTTCGGCGTCGGCGCCAGACTGGGCGACGCGCTTCAGATCTTCTCCAGCCGCTTCGCCCTGTTCGGCCTGATCGGCGTGGTCGCCGGTCTCCTGATGCAGCTGCCGAGCTACCTCGCCGTCGGCGCCGTCACCTTCGAAACCCAGTCGCAGCAGGAGACGCAGGCCTTCATCGCGGAAAATCCGCTGCTCTATGTCGGCGCCGTCGTGGTCGCGCCGATCCTGATCTATTCGTTGCTGACGGCCGTTCTCGTCCTCGCCGCCTATGACGCGAAGGCGGGACGGGAGGCGGCCGTCGGCGCCTATGTGGGCACCGCGCTCAGACAGATCCTGCCGCTCGTTCTCCTGTCCATCGCGGCCTGGCTGCTCATCGGCCTCGGCTTCGCGCTTCTGATCGTTCCGGGGCTCTGGCTGCTCGGCGTCCTCGCGGTCTACGTCCCGGCGATCGTCGTCGAGGGCGCCGGGTTCAGCGCGCTCGCCCGCAGCGCGCGCCTGACCAAGGGCTATCGCTGGCCGCTCGTCGGCTTCATGATCCTCGTCTACGTCGTGTTCTATGTGGTCGGATTCGCCATCGGCATCGTCGGCGGGTTCCTCGTCGGCATCTCGCCGATCCTGTTCCTCGCCCTGCAGGGGATCGTCACCGGCCTTGCCGCCGCCTTCGCCTCGATCGCCGTGGCCGTCGCCTATGCGAGGCTCCGCGAGATGAAGGACGGCGTCGGCATCTCCGATCTCGCCGACGTCTTCGCATGAGGCGCGCGATCCCGGAGGGCCCGATGCGGCGGGCGAGCCCGTGCCCGCCGCACGGGACCCTCCGGGCGACCGGCCTTCGGCCTCGTCCCGTCGCTTCACAGCAGCAGCAGGCGATCCTTCAGAGGGCTGAACGTCATGCGATGGAGCGGCGAGGGGCCGTGGACCTCGATGGCGGCGAGATGGGCCGCCGTGCCGTATCCCATATGCCGGGAAAAGCCGTAGCCGGGAAACGCCAGACAAGCCCGGCGCATCATCCGGTCGCGCACCACTTTGGCGACGATCGAGGCGGCGGCGATCGACAGGCAGGTAGCGTCCCCGCCGACCACCGCCGCGGCCTGGCAGGCGCAGCCGGGCGGCACGTCGCGGCCGTCGACCAGCACGTATTGCGGCGAAACGCCGAGGGCGGCGACCGCCCGGCGCATGGCGATCAGCGTCGCGCCGCGAATGTTGAAGCGGTCGATCTCGGCGGCGCTGGCCGAGGCTGAGGCAACGATCGCCCTCGCGACGATCTCGGCGAACAGCTCTTCCCTTCGTTCGGCGGTGAGCGCCTTCGAATCGTCGAGGCCGTCGGGGATGTCCTCGGGGTCGAGGATGACGGCGGCGGCCGTCACCGGCCCCGCGAGCGGTCCGCGCCCCGCCTCGTCGACGCCGGCGACGAAGCGCCGGCCGAGTGCGATGAGCTGGCGCTCGCGGGAAAAGTCCGGGCCGGGCCGGGGTACGGAGCCCTTGTCGCCGGGCGCCCGACCTGCCGGCTTCCTGGCCGTCCGGGGCCTTTCGGTGCCGGACTTCGCGGCGGCGGGCTTTGCTGCGCGGGTCTTGGCGGCGGTTCGCGTGTTCGCGCCGCGCCGGCCCGTCGCCCGCTGGGCGTCCGCATCGTCGGTGAGGGCAGGAGAATCGGAGGAATGCGCGGTCATCGTGCGGCGGAGACTCGCGCATCCTCCGATCCCATGCAAGGTCCACTTTCGCGCGCCGGGCGCCTCGGGGGAAGCGCCGGGTTCGGGTGGACCCGTCGGCGGCTGGAACGCCGCCGGTCCGCCGGCCGGGGATGATGCGGCAGCCCCTGCCGGCTTGACTTGACGTCTTCTACAACAGCGCGAGCTGGACGCCGGCGCTCTTCGGCGGCGTGAAGAGGTCGGTCCTCAGCTTGACCCGGTCGGCGTTGAGATCGAGGCGCCGTGCGGCCATCTCGAAGCGACGGCGGATCTGGAAGGCGTAAGGCCCCGAGCCGCGCATCCGCTTGCCCCATTCGGCGTCGTAGTCCTTGCCGTCGCGCATCGAGCGCAGGAGCGAGAGGACGTGGCGATAGCGGTCCGGGTAATGGCGCAGCAGCCAGTCCTTGAAGAGCGGTGCCACCTCCAGCGGCAGGCGAAGCAGCACGTAGCCGGCCTCCTTCGCACCCGCCGTGACGCCGGCTTCGAGCAGGCGCTCGATCTCGCTGTCGTTGAGCCCCGGAATGATCGGCGCCGTCATGATCATCGCCGGAATGCCGGCTTCGGCGAGAGCCCTGATGGCTTCGAGACGCCGCGGCGGCGTCGCCGCCCGCGGCTCCATCGCCCTCGCCAGCGTCCGGTCGAGGGTGGTGACCGACAGCGCCACCTTGGCGAGGCCCTTCGCCGCCATGCGCGACAGAATGTCGATGTCGCGCATGACCAGCGCCGATTTCGTCACGATCCCGACGGGATGGTTCGCCGCCTCCAGGACCTCGAGGATCTCGCGCATGATGCGCCGATCCTTCTCGATCGGCTGATAGGGATCGGTGTTGGTGCCGATGGCGATCGACTTCACCTCGTAGCCGGGCTTCGCCAGCTCGCGCTCCAGAAGCTCGGCGGCATTCGGCTTGGCGAAGAGCCGCGTCTCGAAGTCGAGGCCGGGCGACATCCCCATATAGGCGTGGGTCGGCCGGGCGAAGCAGTAGACGCAGCCGTGCTCGCAGCCGCGATAGGGATTGATCGAGCGGTCGAAGGAAATGTCCGGCGACGAATTGCGGGTGATGATCGTCTTCGGCTTTTCCACCTGCACCTCGGTCTTCAGCGCCGGCAGGCCTTCGAGCGTGTCCCAGCCGTCGTCGAAGCTCGATCGGGCGAAGGGCTCGTAGCGGCCGGACGGATTGACCCCGGCGCCGCGCCCCCGCCGGAGTTCGGCCGGCAGCCGGAGATTGGCGCCGTCGACGATGTGGTTGGCGACTTCGACGCCGTTCGCGCCGGCAAACGCCGCGCGGTCGGCCGCGATGATCTGCTGCATGTTTCCGCCTCCTGGCACGAGCCTCGGATACCGTGAACAAACAGCTAACGCCAAAGCGCGAACAATACAAGAACAAAATGCGATCGGGGTTGGCGAGACCGCGCGATTGCGGTTATGCGAGAGGAATGCTGAGCGTTTTCATCGACTGCGGGCCGGACGACCACAAGCTGGCCTCGACACTGGGAAGTCTCGTGCCGGGGGCGGTCGAGGGGATCGTCCGCGAGGTCGTGCTGGTCGACCGCGGCATGGGGGCGGATGCGCGCAAGGTCGCCGAGCACACCGGCTGCCGGGTCATCGCGCCGGAGGCGTTGCGCGACGCGATCCGGACGGCCAAGGGCGACTGGCTGCTGCTGCTCGAGCCCGGCGCCCGGCTCGTTTCCGGATGGATCCCGGCGGTGGTCGAGCATGTCGAGCGGGTCCAGGAGGGGCGGGCGAAGATGCCATCGGCCCGGTTTCGCCGGGCGGCGATCGACCGGCCGCGTTTCCTGCAGCGCCTTCGCGAAATCAGGACGGCGCTGGCGGAAGGGTTCCTGGTCGCGAAGACCCAGGCGATCGGCCTGGCGGGGCTTGGCGCCTCGGTGCCGACGCTCGAGGGCATGGCGAGGGGCGTCGCGGTGACGCGGCTCGACGCCGAGATCCGGCCGACCCATCGCGGCTGAGCCGCCGAGCGTCCGTCCGGCGCGCGGTTTCCTCAGTTGCGGCCTTTCGCGGCCACGAGACAGGCGCCCAGCCGCTTGGCCGCCCGCAGCGCTTCGTCGCCGTTCAGCGTCCAGCTTTGGGTGAGCCCCTCGAGGATGAGGGTCAACTCGGCCTCGCATCCGCGAAGATCGGCCGCCGCGGCCGTGCGCCGGGCGACCTCCTCCTTGTGACGTTCCAGAAGCTCCCGGAGTGCGGCGCTGTCCGGCACGGCCGCGACGGCGCCGTGGAAGAGGCAGCCATGGCTCGCTTCCGTCCGCATCCAGCCCGCGACCCGTTCGAAGACCGCGTCCAGCGCCTCGCGCGGATCGGCGGGCAGCCCGTCGAGGAGACGCTGCACATAGCGGCGGTGGCGATGCTCCAGCGCGCCGAGGATCATCGCTTCGCGCGACGGGTAATATTTGTAGAGGGTCCGCAGACTGACGCCGGCGGCGGCGCGCAGATCGTCGACGCCCGGCCTGGCAAAGCCCTGGCATACGAAAGCCCGTTCGAGGCCGGTGACGATGGCAGTCCTGGTCGAATCGCTCATGGTTGACGAAGTAGAACGCTCGCTTTACCTGTTCAAGTAGAGCGATCGTTTTACAAGAGGAGCGTCACGATGATCGAACGACCCGGCACCATGAGCGGCGTGGTCTTGACCGGCCATGGCGGCCTCGACCGTCTCGAATGGCGCGACGACCTGCCGAAACCGATCCCGGGGCGGGGCGAGGTGCTGATCCGGGTGCTGGCCTCGGCGGTCAACAACACCGACATCAACACCCGGATCGGCTGGTATTCCAAGGCGGTCCGCGGCGACACCGAGGCGGCGGTCGCGTCGGCCGGCGAGGACGGGGCGGCAAGCGGCAGTTGGACGGGCGCGCCGCTGGCCTTTCCGCTCGTCCAGGGTGCCGACTGCTGCGGCGAGATCGTCCAAGTGGGCGAGGGGGTCGATCGAACCCGGCTCGGCGAGCGCGTCCTCGTGCGGGCGCTGCAGTCCGTGGTCGGAGACGACGGACGCCCGCGCACGATCACCTTCGGCTCGGAACATGACGGGGCGTTCGCGCAATTCACGCTCGCCGCGTCGAGCGACGCGGTCGCCGTTTCGTCGGATCTTTCGGACGTCGAGCTGGCGAGCTTCCCCTGCGCCTTCTCGACGGCGGAGGGCATGGTCCAGCGGTCGCGGCTCGGTGCCGAGCGCGTCCTCGTGACCGGCGCGTCGGGCGGCGTCGGCTCGGCGGCGATCCAGCTCGCCAAGCGCCGCGGTGCCCATGTCACCGCGCTGACGAGTGCGGACAAGGCCGAGGAGCTGCGCCGGATCGGAGCGGACGACATCCTGAATCGCCACGAGCCCTTCCCGGACGATGCCTTCGACGTGGTGCTCGATCTCGTCGGTGGGCCGCGCTGGCCGGAACTTCTCGGCAGCCTCGAGTCCTTCGGCCGCTACGTCGCCGCCGGGGCGATCGCCGGCCCGATCGTCGAACTCGACCTGCGCACGCTCTATCTCAAGGACCTGTCGCTTCTCGGAAGCACGAACCAGCCGGAGAACGTCTTCACCGATCTCGTCCGATACATCGAGGCGGGCGAGATCCGGCCGACCGTGGCGAAGTCCTACCCGCTGCGCGACATACGGGCGGCGCAGACGGCCTTTTTGGAGAAGCGCCACGTCGGCAAGATCGGCCTCGTCGTCGCGGACGGATAGGGTAGCCTCTCCCGTCGCAACGAAAAGCCCGCGGCGATCGCTCGCCGCGAGCTCGTTCATGTCCGGTCGGCTGCCGGCGGAGCGGTGCCCGCCGGCGGGCCGAGATCTTACTCGTCGTCGCCGCGGTTCTTCAGAGCGGCGCCGAGAATGTCGCCGAGCGAAGCGCCCGAGTCCTGCGACCCGTACTGCTGCACGGCTTCCTTCTCTTCGGCGATCTGCAGCGCCTTGATCGACACGCCGACCTTGCGGGCCTTCTTGTCGAACTGGGTGACGCGGGCATCGACCTTCTGGCCGACCTGGAAGCGCTCGGGACGCTGCTCGTCGCGGTCGCGGGCGAGATCGGAGCGGCGGATGAAGGCGGTGAGGTCGGTATCGACCAGCTTCACCTCGATGCCGCCGTCCTTGATCTCGGTGACCTCGCAGGTGACCACCGAGCCGCGGCGGATTTCGCCGGCCTCGGCCGCGTCGACGAAGGGATCGCCGGCGACCTGCTTCATGCCGAGCGAGATGCGCTCCTTGTCGACGTCGATGTCGAGAACCTGGGCCTTGACCATGTCGCCCTTGTTGAATTCCTCGATCACCTGCTCGCCCGGACGGTTCCAGTCGAGGTCGGAAAGGTGGACCATGCCGTCCACGTCGCCTTCCAGGCCGATGAACAGGCCGAACTCGGTCTTGTTCTTGACCTCGCCCTCGACCTGGGTGCCGATCGGGAACTTGTCGCGGAAGGCTTCCCACGGATTCTGCAGGGTCTGCTTGAGACCGAGCGAGATGCGCCGCTTGTTCGGGTCGACCTCGAGAACCACGACCTCGACCTCCTGGGAGGTGGCGAGGATCTTGCCCGGATGGACGTTCTTCTTCGTCCAGGACATTTCCGAAACGTGGATGAGGCCCTCGATCCCCGGCTCCAGCTCGACGAAGGCGCCGTAGTCGGTGATGTTGGTGACGCGGCCGGTGACCTTGACGCCCATCGGGTACTTGACGCCGATGCCGTCCCAGGGATCCGCCTCGAGCTGCTTCATGCCGAGCGAGATGCGGTGGGTTTCCTGGTTGATCCGGATGATCTGGACCTTCACGGTCTGGCCGATCTGCAGGATCTCGGTCGGGTGGTTGACGCGGCGCCAGGCCATGTCGGTGACGTGCAGCAGGCCGTCGATGCCACCGAGGTCGACGAAGGCGCCGTAGTCGGTGATGTTCTTGACGATACCCTCGACGACCTGACCCTCTTCGAGGTTCTGGACGATCTCGGAGCGCTGCTCGGCACGGCTCTCTTCGAGGACGGTGCGGCGCGAAACGACGATGTTGCCGCGGCGCTTGTCCATCTTGAGGATCTGGAAGGGCTGCGGCGTGTTCATCAGCGGCGTGACGTCGCGGATCGGCCGGATGTCGACCTGCGAACGCGGCAGGAAGGCGACGGCGCCGTCGAGATCGACGGTGAAGCCGCCCTTGACCTGGTTGAAGATCTGGCCTTCGACCTTCTCGCCGGCCTCGAACTGCTTCTCGAGCTTGACCCAGCTCTCTTCGCGGCGCGCCTTGTCGCGCGACAGGACGGCTTCGCCCAGCGCGTTCTCGATGCGCTCGACATAGATCTCGACGGTATCGCCGATCTTCAGCTCGCCGTCCTTGCCCTTGGCGCCGAATTCCTTCAGCGGCACGCGGCCTTCGACCTTCAGGCCGGCATCGATGACGGCCATGTCCTTTTCGATCGCGACGACGGTGCCCTTGACCACCATGCCTTCGGCAACGTCCTGCTCGTGAAAGGAGGCTTCGAGCAGCGAAGCGAAGTCTTCGCGCGAGGGATTGAGGTTAGACATTCGTTCTCCTTGGGGACCCTTCCTCACGCGTCTCGTCGGGAAGGGCATGCGCCTCGGGGTATCCGCCCCGCGCGGGTTCATCGTTGACGGATCGTCCCTTCCAGGCTCACGGTTTCGACGACCGATCGTCTGAAACCCCCAGGGTGGCCCGGCCGCGACTGCGTGGCGGTGGGCGCAAAGCTGGCCGGCGCTCGAAAAGCCTGGACCGGACGAATTTTTTCAGCCCGGCCGCGTCGGGCGGGATAGCCCACCCTGCATAGCCGAAAAGGGCACGCCTCCCTATAGGATGCGGCCCCTCAATGCTGGTCCAGCGTCGCCAGTGCGCGATCGACGACCTCGCAGGCGGCACGGAATGCGCCATCTATATCCAAATGGCTGGTATCCAGCAAGTGGGCGTCGACGGCCGGCTTGAGCGGCGCGACGTTGCGGCCGGAATCACGCTCGTCGCGGGCGCGGACTTCGGCGAGGATCCGGTCGTAGTCGACGTCCTTGCGACCATGGGCGAGAAGTTCGTCGGTGCGGCGGCGGGCCCGGACTTCCGCCGAGGCGGTGACGAAGATCTTCACCCGGGCGTTCGGACAGATCACCGTCCCGATGTCACGCCCGTCGAGGACGGCGCCTTCCGGGCGGGCCGCGAAGCCGCGCTGGAAGGCGACGAGCGCCTCGCGGACCGGCGCATGCACGGCGACGCGGGAGGCGATCTCGCCGGCTTCGTGGCCGCGCAGCGTCGGATCGTTCAGATGGGAGACGTCGAGCTGGCGGGCGAACAGGCCGGCCGCATCCGCATCGTCCGGATCGGCGCCGGCATCGGCGATCTGGCGGCCGACGGCCCGGTAGATCAGCCCGGTGTCGAGATAGGGCAGGCGGTAGTGCTCCGCCACGCGCTTTGCCAGCGTTCCCTTGCCGGCGGCCGCCGGCCCGTCGATGGCGATGGTCAGCGGCGGGGTCATGAGACGGGCTCTACGGTTTGTTCCTGCGGCGGTTCAATCCTGATTCTGCCCAAGCCATTCAGAATGAGAAGGGCAGCTGCGTAGACGCTGCCGAGAACATAGGGAATAGCGACGAAAAACAGGACGATCGAACTAACGCCGATCCATGCCAGAATCGAAATCACGAGTTCGGCTACCCCGCCATGATCGCTTGCCGCGATGGCATCTCCGCCCGCTATATCGGCTCCCGTAACGAAATTCGCTTCCGCTCGGCTGCCGGCCGCATAGCCCTGGACGAATTCGAAGACTGCAATCGGCATCGAAACGGCGACAACCGCGGGTACCACCAACAGCCTCAGCAGCTTCTGCGACAGCCTGCCCGTCCGCGTCGAGATGACATAGGCTCGGCGCCTGCCGTAGATGACCGCCATCGGCGCGAAAAAGCACAGCAGGACGACGATCAACGACATCGAAGTGGCTCCGTCCAGACCTCAGTTCCGCGCTCCCGGCTCCATCGCAGCGCCCAGTCCTGCCATCATCGCCACGAATTCCGGAAAGCTCGTGGCGATCATGCGGACGTCGTCGATGGTGACCGGCGCCTCGCTCGCCATGCCGAGAACCAGGAAACTCATGGCGATCCGGTGATCGAGATGGGTGTCGACCCGGCCGCCGCCAAGCCCCTTGCCGCCGGGTCGGCCGGTCACGGACAGGCTGTCCTTGCCCTCGACATGGGAAATCCCGTTTGCCTCCAGACCCTTGGCGACGGCCGAAAGCCGATCGCTTTCCTTGACGCGAAGTTCGTCGAGGCCCTGCATCAGCGTCGTGCCCTCGGCGAAGGCGGCGGCGATGGCCAGCACCGGATATTCGTCGATCATCGAGGGCGCGCGCTCCGGCGGCACGGTGACGCCCTTCAGGTCTGAGTGGCGCACGTGCAGATCCGCGACGTCCTCGCCGCCTTCGTTGCGGCGATCGGCGATCTCGATCGCGGCGCCCATTTCGAGAAGCGTCTCGATGAGGCCGGTCCGGGTCGGATTCATCAGGACGTTCTCGATGACGACGTCGGAGCCCGGCGTGATCAGCGCCGCGACCAGCGGGAAGGCGGCGGAGGACGGGTCGCCCGGCACCGTCAGGTCGCCGGCGGCGCGCAGCGGACCCTGACCTTCCAGGGCGATGTGCCGTGCGCCCTCGGCGTCGAGCGTGACGTCGAGCTTCGCGCCGAAGCCCAGAAGCATCTTCTCGGTGTGGTCCCGCGTCGCCACCGGCTCGATCACCGTCGTCACGCCGGGCGCGTTGAGGCCGGCGAGGAGGACGGCGGACTTCACCTGGGCCGAGGCCATCGGCACCCGGTAGGAGATCGGCGCGGCGACCCGCGGCCCGTGGATCGACAGGGGCAGCCGATCGCCGGAGCGCGCCACCACCTGCACGCCCATCAGCCGCAACGGATCGAGCACGCGGCCCATCGGACGACGCGACAGGGAGGCGTCGCCGACGAAGGTGGCGGCGAAATCATAGGAACCGACGAGGCCCATGGTCAGCCGCACGCCGGTTCCGGCATTGCCGAAGTCGATGACGCCCTCGGGTTCGAGGAGGGCGCCGTTGCCGACGCCGTCGACGATCCAGACGTCGCCGTCCTTCTTCATCCGGGCACCCATCGCGGCCATGGCGCGCCCCGTCGCCAGCACGTCCTCGCCTTCGAGCAGCCCGCTGATCCGGGTGGTGCCGGCCGCAAGGCCGCCGAAGAGGAACGCGCGGTGGGAGATCGACTTGTCGCCCGGGACGCGGACCCGGCCGGTCAGCGCTCCGGCCCGCCGGGAGGCGAGGGGGCGGGATGCCTGATCGATTGGTTGCATGGTCTTCACTCCCTCGCGACGGTGCGGCCCGGCGGCGCCGTCGAGCGTTGTCGGGGAGCGCTGGCGCGGCCCCGATGATGGCGCCCTTTCTGTCGTTCCAATCGGCCTTTGACAAGGGCTGGACGAGGCCGTATGGACCAGCCGATTTTGCAGGACCAAGGCCTGGCGCGGCGAGCGGAGAGGTTTTTGCTCGAAATCCGCGATCACCGGCATGAGAGCCTTGGCGAAAGTTGCGCCGGCCGGCGATCGAGGGCACCCGCCGCCGCTGCCGGCATCAGGAAATTCAGACAGGAATGACGAGGCAATCATGGCAAAGCCCGAACTCGGTACCAAGCGCATCGACCCGGAAACCGGAGGCAAGTTCTACGACCTGAACAAGGATCCGATCGTCTCCCCCTTCACAAAGAAGTCCTACCCCCGCTCCTATTTCGAGGGGGCCAAGGTCGTCGAGGAAGAAGAAGCCGAGGAGACCGAGACCGTCGAGGTCGAGGCGTCGCCGGATACGGTTTCGCTGCAGGACGTCGCCGAGGAAGAGAACGATTCCGACGTGGACGGCCTGCCGGACGTCGACGACGATTCCGACGATGGCGATGACGATGACACCTTCCTCGAGGACGAGGAAGACGACGATGACGTGTCGGACATCATCGGCGGCGGTCGCGAGGACGACGAGGACTGAGATCGTCCGATCCGCCGTGTCCGGCGGGTCGGCGTTCGACGGGGTCCCCGACGATGGAGGGCCTCGAAACTCGAAAGCCGGCGGAGCCCGACGGTCCCCCGGCTTTCTTTATGTCTGCGGGTCGCAACGGCTTTCACCCCGAGCCGACGTCGCGCGGAGGCATGCGGCGATGCAGCGATGCGGCCGGGCGTCCGGCCACGACGCTGACGGGCCGGACGCGGGGGCGCCGGCTTTCGAGCGCTCGCTCCCCTTCGTGCCGAGCCGGGTGCCCGAACTTTCCGCCAGTGGGCGAGGCGCTGCCATCGCGCCTCGTCGGATCAGCCGTCCTCGCCGAAGCGGTTTGCCACCAGCTCCTGCAGCGCGTCGAGCACGGCGACCGCCTCGGGGCCGCTGGCGCTGACGTCGATCGTCGTGCCCTGGCTGGCGGCGAGCATCAGCAGGCCCATGATCGACAGGCCGCCGACGCTCATGCCGTCGCGGGTGATCGTCACCTCGGCCTCGAAATTCTCGACCGTCTCGACGAAGCGGGCGGAGGCCCGCGCATGCAGCCCGCGCTTGTTGACGATCGGGAATGTCCGGCGGGTCTCTCCGCCCTTTCGCGGCCCTTCGCCCTCGTTCGATGGGGGGGCGGCCGGTTCGGACCCGGAGGAGGACGCGGCACCGCAGGGAGGCGTTTCGGATCGACCCTCGTGGCCGCTCTTGTGCTCGAAGTTTCGCACGGTTCGTTCAGTTCCCGCTGAGCACTCGGCTGGCGACGTTGATGTACTTCCGGCCGGCCTCCTGGGCGGCGAGAAGCGCTTCGGACATCGGCTTTTCCTCGCGCACGCTGGCGAGCTTGATCAGCATCGGCAGATTGACGCCGGCGAGGACGTCGATGCGGCTGCCTTCCATCACCGAGATCGCGAGGTTCGACGGCGTGCCGCCGAACATGTCGGTGAGAATGATGACGCCCGACCCGCGCTCGGCGCGCGCCACCGCCTCGACGATGTCGATCCGCCGCTGCTCCATGTCGTCCTCGGGGCCGATCGAAATCGTCTCGAAAGCGTCTTGCGGCCCCACGACGTGCTCGACGGCGTTGAGGAACTCGTCGGCCAGCCGGCCGTGGGTGACGAGGACCAGTCCGATCATCGAGGCGCCGTCTCGCAAATCCGTTTTCGACCGGAACTTGCCATGCACGATTTCTCCGTTCTCCGACGATGGCCCCCGAAAGTCGGGCGGCAGCTTCGCCCCACCCGGCTTTCCGCGCAGACGGCTCCGCTCTCGAGCGGAAGCGCCATGCCTGCGCCAGTCGGTCGGCATCTTGGCAGCCTTGTGTGAATGCGCAAGCGAAATGATTGCCGGCTAGGCTCCCCTGATGCTTTTGCGAGCATTCAGGGTGGCGCCTGTTGCAAGCTTCAATCAGGCAGCCGACCCGAAATCGCCAGCGTGGTCAGAATGTCGGTGGAAAGCGCGGCATCGCGCTGTGGCAGGCTGAGCAGCGGCGCGAGGTGGCCGAGGATTTCGGCCGTGCGCGGCGGCGGATGGCGGATGATCGCCGCGGGCGGCACGAGATCGACGACCAGCCAGAGCGGTACGCTCGGCCGAAAGGGTTCGCGGACGATGCCGAGACCGGCGATCTCGAGCAGACCCGCGATCTCGGCGGGTGCCGAAAGTTTGATCGCTCCCTCGCATGGCTCGGCGATCACCCGGTCGTCGGCGACGAATTCGGCTTCGACGCCGGCGCCGCGCCGCAACAGCGCCAGGACGAGGGCCGACTTGCCGCTGCCTGCCGGCCCGCGGATCAGCACGCCGCGGCCGGCGAGCGCGACGGCACAGGCGTGGAGGTTGACGGCGGCGGTCATCCGGCCGGCAGCGAGACGACGAAACGGGCGCCGCGGACCCCGCCGGGCGCCGCCGGATCGACGATGTTTTCCGCCCTGAGCGTTCCTTCGTGGGCCTCGACGATCTGGCGCGAGATCGACAGGCCGAGGCCGGAATTCTGGCCGAAGGCCTCGCCCGCGGGACGGTCGGTGTAGAAACGTTCGAAGATGCGGTCGATCACTTCGGCCTGGATGCCGGGGCCGTTGTCCTCGATCGAGACGACGACCCGCGGACCGCGACGACGGATCAGGACGTCGATGCGGCCGCCGTCGGCCGGCACGAAGGAGCGGGCATTCTCGATCAGATTGGTGAACACCTGGCTCAGTCGCAGGTCGTGTCCGGACACGACGTAGCCCTGCTTCTGGGTCGCCGGCAGCTTCTGCGCCTCGAAATTGATGGTCAGTTTGCGGCCCGTCGTCGTATGGCCCCGCGCGCCGTCGACGACCGAGCGCAGGAGCGCGGCGAGATCGACCTTGTCGGCGACGTTTCGCGCCAGTTCCGCGTCGAGGCGCGAGGCATCCGAAATGTCGGTGATCAGCCGGTCGAGACGCCTCACGTCATGCTGGATGATCTCCATCAGCCGGCTCTTGGAGGTCTCGTTCTTGGCCAGCGGCAACGTCTCGACGGCACTGCGCAGGGAGGTGAGGGGGTTCTTCAGCTCGTGGGAAACGTCGGCGGCGAAGGATTCGATCGCGTCGATCCGGGCATAGAGGGAGCGCGTCATCTCGCTCAGGGCGCGGGCGAGATTGCCGATCTCGTCGGTGCGGTCGCCGAAGTCGGGGATCGCGGCCCGGTCCTTGACGCCGCGGCGCACCCGGATGGCGGCGGCTGACAGCCGGCGGAGGGGCGTCGCGATGGTCGAGGCGAGCAGCGTCGACAGGACGATGACGACAAGGGCGGCGACGCCGAAGACGCGCACGATCGCCATGCGCTCGGCCTGGACGATCTTGTCGATGTCGCCGCCCTGGGTCGACAGCAGGAGCACGCCGAGGACGGCGCGGAAGCGCTGGATCGGCACGGCGACGGAGACGATCAGTTCGCCGTTCTCGGTCGCCCGCACGACGGTGGCCGGTCCGCCGGTCAGGGCGTTCATCACCTCGGGATAGGAGGTGCCGGAGCCGCCGGGCGCCTCGTGATAGATCGGCAGGTCGCTGCCGGTGAAGATGCTGCGCAGGTAGTCGAGGAACCGGCCGGCGGGATCGGGCTCGTCCTGGGCGACCGGCGGCAGGTCGTAGCGCAGGATCTGGCCACGGGAATAGAGGTGGCGGGAATCGAGGATGAGATTGGCGTCCCGGTCGTAGAGCCGCGCGCGCGTGCGGGTCGGGGAGATCAGCCGCCTTAGGAGCGGCGCGACCCGTTCGGGATTGATCGGAAAGTCGAGGCTTTCCGTCGCCTCGGCCGAGGGCGCGAGCGTGTCCCCGGCCTGCAGTTCGAGCAGCTTTTCCGGGTCGAGGGTGATCGAATTGGTCTCGACCGTCGCCGAGGAGGCGATCGCCGCGGCGATGATTTCACCCTGGGTCAGCAGGCTCTCGACGCGGGCGTCGATCAGCCCGGCGCGGAACTGGTTCAGATAGAGGATGCCGGTGACGAGGACGATCAGCGCCACGAGGTTGAGAAAGACGATGCGCCGGGTCAGCGACGAGAAGATCGAGTGGCCGAGCAGCCACCGCACCCGATAGAGCACGCGGCGGATGAACGGCAGCCGGCGCAGGCGCTTGCGCAACGCCGCGTCGCGGCGCTGGCGCCTGTCGCGCGCCTCCTGATCCTGCTTCTCTTCGCCTTCCAAAACCGAAACCATGAACCTTCATGTCTCGCGAGGGGGATCTCGGGGCGCCTCCGGCGCTGCCGGGCGCTGATCGCTTGCGGGGCGCGTTCAGCCGGGGTTGTCGCGCCGTCGCCCCGCATCGTCGCGGTTTCCGGCTCCGTCGGCGGCCGGGCTTCGGCCACCCGCGATCCTGCGCATGACCGCGAAGTTCGGCGAGTACGACCGGTTACGCCTCGCGGAAGCGGTAGCCCACCCCGTAGAGGGTTTCGATCATGTCGAAATCGTCGTCGATCGCCTTGAACTTCTTGCGCAGTCGCTTGATGTGGCTGTCGATGGTGCGGTCGTCGACATAGACCTGTTCGTCATAGGCGGCGTCCATCAGGGCGTCGCGGCTCTTCACCACGCCCGGCCGCATCGCCAGCGAGTGCAAAATGAGAAATTCGGTGACCGTCAGGGTCACGGGCTTACTCTTCCAGGTGCAGGTGTGGCGCTCCTGGTCCATCACCAACTGGCCGCGCT
Source organism: Jiella avicenniae (assembly GCF_021390325.1). Classification (GTDB taxonomy): domain Bacteria; phylum Pseudomonadota; class Alphaproteobacteria; order Rhizobiales; family Rhizobiaceae; genus Jiella; species Jiella avicenniae. The sequence continues at coordinate 124,291 of NZ_JAJUWU010000015.1, forward strand.
CCAGGGAGGATTCCGGGGCTGCCGTCGCGCCGGGCTTGGCCGTGACGTCCCGCGGCGCGCCGCGCCTCAGGATCGCACGGACGCGTTCGACCAGGAGCCTTTGCGAGAACGGTTTGCGGATATAGTCGTCCGCGCCCATCTTCAGCCCGAAGAGCTCGTCGATCTCCTCGTCCTTGGAGGTGAGGAAGATCACCGGCAGGTCGGACTTCTGGCGCAGGCGGCGCAAGAGTTCCATCCCGTCCATGCGCGGCATCTTGATGTCGAAGATGGCGAGATGCGGCGGGCTCGATTGCAGCCCCTCCAGCGCGGATGCGCCGTCGGTGTAGGTCTCGACCCGATAACCCTCGTTTTCCAAAGCAATCGAGACGGACGTCAGAATGTTTCGGTCGTCGTCCACGAGGGCGATTGTCGGCATTTCAAACTTCTCCAGTCTTCGATCCGGCTGCAGTTCGCAATGCGTGCCGCACGGTGAAGGCCGCCGGATCTGGCGTGGCGGAGGCGCGACCGGCCGGCGCTGCAGGCTCGCCTGCCTCCGCCGATTTCGAACCATGCCATCGCATGAGATAAGCCCCTTACTCGACATCAATCCGCATAAAAATGTGGCACGCCGCGAAATCGGCAACGGGGCCCGATGTTATGGCCTCGATGCGTCTGCCGGGCGGCTCGATCCGGCTCGTCCCGAAGCTTCGGCCGCGCCATCTCGGCGTCGCGACCCATCTTTTCGCTGACGCTCACGAGGCGCGTCGCCGAGGCTGATCGACGCGCATTATAACAGAAGACGGCGGGAATACAGCCCGGGGGGTGGGGTGGCGGCCCACGTCGCCTGCCACGCTCGAACGTCCGAGGGCGCCCCGAGGGGGCGATCGTTTCTGGAATGAAGTATCGGTGCGGATTTAAGCATCGAAACGATTAGATCACCAGCAAACCCGACTTAATCGATTAAATTACTGATATCGTTAAGTTTTAATGGTGAAAGTGCTTGCGGCTGACTGGGCTGTCGTCTATCTGTCGTGAAATCCAGGGTGGGTCGAGCGAGTTTTCAGGAGGCGAGTGGTGGATCAGATCGGGACGCGAAATCCGCAAGTCGGGATCGAATCGACGGGGCTGGAGGGGCTCTCCTCCGTTCGCTGGAACCTGCCGGAAGCCGAGCTCGTCGAGATCGCCGTCAAGCGCGGCGAGGCACGGCTGAGCGCCCATGGCGCCCTCGTCGCCACCACCGGCAAGCATACCGGCCGCTCGGCCAAGGACAAGTTCGTCGTTCGCGACGAAAATACTGAGCCGGCGGTATGGTGGGACAACAATGCCGCGATGGAGCCGGAAGCCTTCGAGCGGCTTTACGAGGACTTCAAGCAGGCGGCGAAGGGGCGCGACCTCTTCGTGCAGGATCTGATCGGCGGCGCCGATCCCGAAAACGCCATCAAGGTCCGTGTCGTCACCGAATATGCCTGGCACTCGCTGTTCATCCGCAATCTTCTGATCCGTCCCTCCACCGAAGCGTTGAAGAGCTTCGTGCCGGACATGACGATCATCGACCTGCCGTCCTTCACCGCCGATCCGGAGCGCCACGGCTGCCGCTCCGAGACGGTCATCGCCTGCGACCTCACCCGCAACATCGTCCTCATCGGCGGCACTTCCTATGCCGGCGAGATGAAGAAGTCGGTGTTCACGGCGCTCAACTGGCGTCTGCCGGCGAACGGCGTCATGCCGATGCACTGCTCGGCCAATGTCGGCCCGCAGGGCGACGGGGCGGTGTTCTTCGGCCTGTCCGGCACCGGCAAGACGACGCTTTCGGCTGACCCGCACCGCACCCTCATCGGCGACGACGAGCATGGCTGGGGCGAAAACGGCGTCTTCAACTTCGAGGGCGGCTGCTACGCCAAGACCATCCGCCTCTCCCCCGAAGCCGAGCCGGAGATCTTCGCCACCACCCGTCGCTTCGGCACGGTGCTGGAAAACGTCGTTCTCGACGAGAACCGCGTCCCGGACTTCGACGACGGCTCGCTCACCGAAAATACCCGTGCGGCCTATCCGCTGCACTTCATCCCCAATGCTTCGGAAACCGGCCGGGGCGGCCATCCGAAGAACGTCATCATGCTGACGGCCGACGCCTTCGGCGTCCTGCCGCCGATCGCCAAGCTCACCCCGGCCGAGGCGATGTATCACTTCCTGTCCGGCTACACGGCCAAGGTCGCCGGCACCGAAAAGGGCGTCACCGAGCCCGAGGCGACGTTCTCGACCTGCTTCGGCGCGCCCTTCATGCCGCGCCATCCGAGCGAGTACGGCAACCTCCTGCGCGATCTCATCGCCTCCCACGGCACGAACTGCTGGCTGGTCAACACCGGCTGGACGAGCGGGGCCTACGGCACCGGCAAGCGCATGCCGATCAAGGTCACGCGGGCGCTTCTCGCGGCTGCCCTCGACGGCAGCCTGAGCGCCGCCGAGTTCCGCAGCGACCCGAATTTCGGCTTCCAGGTTCCGGTCGCGGTCGAAGGCGTCGATCCGGGCATCCTCGATCCGCGCTCGACCTGGAGCGATGCGGCGGCTTACGACCGCCAGGCGGCCAAGCTCGTCTCGATGTTCCGGAAAAACTTCGAGCGGTTCGTCGACCATGTCGACGAGCAGGTGGTGCAGGCGGCGCCGGCCCTGCCGATGGCCGCCGAGTAGATCGACGGGCGACGACGCCGGCGCATCCCTGCGTCGGCGATCCGACACTTTCCTGGGAGGGAACACGGCATCGGCTGGCGCTGCATCTTCGCAGGCGCCGGCCGGTGCCGAATGCGTTTGGCGCTCCGGCCGGCCGCGGGGGCGAGCGCTGCCGGCAGGGCACGACCGTCGCGGCTGTGGTGCGAGATTCGACGGTCGCCCTTCACGCGGCGGCCCCGCCGTGCTTCAGACTGTCCGGAGGAGCCGCTGCGCCGATCTGCGACCGGGGCAACGGTGCGACGACGGAAAGGACCATGGCCGAAACACGAGATCTCAGGATCAGCAATGCGGTCGTCCTGCCGGAGGCCGACCTCGAGGAGCAGTTCATCCGGGCGTCCGGGCCGGGCGGCCAGAACGTCAACAAGGTCTCCTCCGCCGTTCAGCTGCGTTTCCTCGCCGGCCGGTGCGAAGCCATATCACCGGAGGTGAAGCGCCGGCTCCATCGCCTGGCCGGACAGCGGGCCACGAAGGACGGCGACGTGCTGATCGAGGCGTCGCGCTTCCGCAGCCAGGAGCGCAACCGCGAGGACGCGCGCGAAAGGCTGGCGGATCTGGTGCGCGAGGCGCTGCGGCCCCCGCCGCCGCCGCGCAAGAAGACGCGGCCCTCCAAAGGCGCGGTCGAGCGCCGCATCAAGGAAAAGAAGGGCCGCTCGAAGATCAAGGCGATGCGCCGCTCCGTCGGAGACTGAGAAAAGGCCTCGTCCCCGCCATTGGACGGCCGGGGAGGGTAGCGGCTCCTGCCGGATGCTGCCGTCCGACGGCTGTCTCGACCGAAATCGCTCCGAGGCGAGGGGCGTATGGCCGTCGCCATCTGCAGCGTGAGACCGGCGCCGCCGACGGGCCCGGCGGATGCGCTACGTTCGAAATCTCGTCCGGATGCGGTCGGCGGGTGGCGTCAACTTGACGCATCCTGCAAGTATCGAGGCGAATTCGTTCCTGAATCTTCGAGTGCCATCTCCGCTCGGCTTGCGGCGAAATAGAATTTCGCCATGCCTTGGAGCGCCTTGCAGTGGATTTTTTCTACAATTTGCGCTGGCGTGGGCCAAAAGATCTGTTCGATCGTGACCGAAGAATGGCGCGAGCCGGGCATGGTCAATAATGCGTGAAAGAATACTCGGAAGCCGTGACCGTGCGAGTGCGTAACTTCGACATCCTCCGTCGAGAGGGTTCGAAACAACGTTTCAAACGGGAGAACTCGAACATGTTGAAGTCCATGATCCGTGCCGCCGCCGTCACGACGCTCGTCGCCGCCGGCTCGCTGGCCGTCGCCCCTGCCGCCCTCGCGCAGGACACCATGAAGTCCGACACCGGCGCGATGGCCGGCGACATGCCGATGGTCGGCGGCGCACCGATGGATCCGCAGAAGACGATCCCGGAAAATGCCTCGCAGGCCGACAACCTGACCACGCTGGTCGCTGCGGTGAAGGCTGCCGGTCTCGTCGAGACGCTGAGCGGCGACGGCCCCTTCACGGTGTTCGCACCGACCAACGCGGCCTTCGAGAAGCTGCCGGCGGGCACCGTCGACGACCTTCTGAAGCCGGAGAACAAGGACAAGCTGACGAAGATCCTGACCTATCACGTGGTGCCGGCCAAGGCGACCTCCGAGGCGGCCATGCAGATGATCAAGGACGACGGCGGCGCCCACACGGTGAAGACCGTCGAGGGTGAGCCGATCACCCTGCGCATGGACGGCGACAATCTGGTGGTCATCGATGCCAGCGGCAACGGCGCGGTGGTGACCCAAGCCGACGTCATGCAGTCGAACGGCGTGGTGCACGTCATCGATACGGTTTTGATGCCGAAGATGTAATCGCCGCGAAGAAGTCGGCCTCGCCGGTTGGCCACGTTTCCGGCCGGCCGCTTTTTCGGCGACGGGGGCGGGGCAGGGCGTAACGTGCCTTGCCGCGCCCCCGAACACATTCGTGAAGAGCCGCGGCGCCGCGATCGCTGGCGTCCGGACGAAGACGCACCATCTCAATCCTCGCGCGAACGAGGTGGTGGGCTACCATGGAGCTTTTGGCGATGATCAGACGCAATTTTCTCAAGGCCGGTGTTGCCGCCGTCGGTGCCGTGGCGCTGGGGCGCAAGGCGGCGGATGCGGCCGAAGGCAAGTTTCCGGTGTCCCACACCGAGGCCGAGTGGAAGAAGCTGCTTTCGCCCGACCAGTACGCCGTGCTCCGCCAGGAGGCGACGGAACGGCCGTTTTCGAGCCCGCTGAACGCCAACAAGAAAGCCGGCGTCTACAACTGCGCCGGCTGCGACACGGCGGTCTATTCGTCGGAGACAAAGTTCGAGTCCGGCACGGGCTGGCCGAGCTTCTGGGCGCCGATCTCCTCCGAAGCCGTCGGCACGACGACCGACTACAAGCTGATCTATCCGCGCACCGAGGTCCATTGCGCCACCTGCGGCGGTCATCTCGGCCACGTCTTCGACGACGGCCCGAAGCCGACCGGCAAGCGCCATTGTATCAACGGGGTGGCGCTGAAGTTCAACCCGGGCGCCGCCCAGGCCTCGTGACGAGCCGCGCTTGACGGCGCGCCCGTCCGCCAGAAGGAAGGATGACGGGCCGGACCCGTTGGGATCCCGCGATCGGAGCCCGGCAGGACCTGCGGCTTGCGAACCGGGCGGCAGGTCCGTTTCTTCAACTCTTCTGAACATTTTCGGCCCAGGATGGGGAAGGCAGCTTCGCTCGCGACATTGAAGCGGCACCCGGCCGTCGCCATATGATCGGTTGTGCGGACGGTGCCGCTTACGGGCCGTCGCCTGTGAAGTCGCTTGAACGAGGGCTTTGACCGATGTCTCGCATGACGCCTTTCTCCAGCCCGTTGATGCTCGGTTTCGACAGCGTCGAGAAGACGCTCGAGCGGATCGCCAAGGGCGGTGACGGCTATCCCCCGTACAACATCGAGCGCATCCGCAAGGACGCTTCGCTGGATCGGGACCGGGACTGCGATGCCGGGGACCTCATCCGCATCACGCTTGCCGTCGCCGGCTTCCTGCCGGAAGACCTCGAAGTGACCGTGGAGGAGAACCAGCTCCTCATCCGCGGCCGCCAGAGCGAAGAGGACGGCGGGCGCGAATACCTGCATCGCGGCATCGCCGCGCGGCAGTTCCAGAAGTGTTTTCTGCTTGCCGATGGCATGCGGGTGATCGGGGCGCAGCTGAAGAACGGGCTGCTCCTGATCGATCTGGCGAAACCGGAACCCGAACGCATCGTCAGGAGAATCGAGATCGCGGTCAACGAATGAGCGGATCTCGCGTTTGCCTTGAAAGGAGACGACCATGACCGATCATGTTTCCGGCAATCCTGCCTCCTTCGACCTCGCCGCCTTTGGCGAGGGGCAGATCGCCTATATGCGCCAGATGTCTTCCGACGAGATGCGCGCCCGGTTTCCCGCCGCCAAGTCGATCCAGCCCGGGCTGAAGCTCTGGGCGCTGTTCGGCGCCGACGGGACCCCGCTGGCCGTCTCCGACGACCGGTCGAGCATCTTGGCCAGCGCTTCCCAAAACGAGCTCCAGACCGTCAGCCTCCACTGACGGCGGATGGTCCGTTCAGCGACGACCCCGTCGGGGCCGTCGCTGCCGGGACGTCTGCTCGACGCCGTCGAGGCGGGTCAAGAAGGGGTGATCTGCGGTCTCAACTCGACGGTCCGGCAGGTGGAGGTATCTTCGCCCAGCCGCGCGCTACGCGCCCCCCTTCGGATAGCCGCGGCGACGGAAGAAACGGGATCTCGGACGCTCAGGCCGCCATCATCGAAGTCTCGGGCTTTTTCGCACCCGTCATCAACGCCACCGCGTCGTTCATCGTCGCCATTTTCGGATCGACGACGCAAAGCCGTTTGCCGAGCCGGTGCACGTGGATGCGATCGGCGACCTCGAACACGTGCGGCATGTTGTGAGAGATCAGGACGATCGGCAGGCCGCGGGAGCGGACGTCCTGGATCAGTTCCAGGACCTTGCGCGATTCCTTGACGCCCAATGCCGCCGTCGGCTCGTCGAGGATGATCACCTTCGAGCCGAACGCGGCCGCGCGTGCAACGGCGACGCCCTGGCGCTGGCCGCCGGACAGGGTCTCCACCGCCTGGGCGATGTTCTGGATGGTCATCAGCCCTAGATCGGAGAGCTTTTCGCGGGCGATGCGCTCCATCGCCTTGCGGTCGAGCATCCGCAGATATTTGCCGGCGAAGCCGCTTTTCCGGATTTCGCGGCCGAGGAACATGTTGTCGGCGATCGACAGGGCCGGCGACAGGGCAAGGTTCTGATACACGGTCTCGATGCCGGCTTCGCGCGCCTCCATCGGCGAGGTGAAGCGCACGAGTTCGCCGTTCAGCCGGATCTCCCCCTCGTCGGGTACGACTGCGCCCGACAGGGTCTTGATCAGCGACGACTTGCCGGCGCCGTTGTCGCCGATCACGGCGAGGATTTCGCCGGGGTAGAGATCGAAGTCGGCATGGTCGATGGCGGTGACGCGCCCGTAGTGCTTGACGATGTTGCGCCCGGAAAGGACGGGTTGCCTGGCGCTCATGCCGAAATCCTCCGGATCCATTGGTCGAGTGCGACCGCCAGAATGATCAGACAGCCGGAGGCGAAGAGAACCCATTGCGGATCGGCGCCCGCGAGCTTCAGCCCGGTCGCGAAGGTGCCGACGGTCAGGGCGCCGAACAAGGAGCCGAGGATCGTGCCGCGCCCGCCGAAGAGCGAGGTGCCGCCGATCACCACGGCGGCGATCGAGTCGAGATTGGCCTCGGCGAAGGAGGACGGCGAGATCGACCCGACGCGGCCGATCGCCGCCCATGCGGCGAAGGCGGCGATGAAGCCGGCGACGACGTAGACCGAAAACACCACCTTGTCCGAGCGGACGCCGGCGAGATCGGCCGCTTCCTTGTCGTCGCCGACGGCATAGACGTGTCGCCCCCAGGCGGTCAGCCGCATGATGTAGGAAAACACCGCGAAGATCAGGACCATCAGGACGACGGCGTAGATCACCGGGGCGCCCATGATCGTCAGGTTCCAGCCGCCGATCGAGACGCGTTCGCCGAACAGCTTGAGCAGCGGCGCGGTGGCGTCGATGGCCTGGCTGCGGATCGATTGCGAGCCGGTGTAGAGATAGACGGTGGCGAGGACGATCTGCCACATGCCGAGCGTGACGATGAAGGGCGGCAGCCTCACCCGCGTCACCAACAGGCCGGAGATGGCGCCGAGGCCCATCCCGACGCCGAAGCCGCCGAGGAGGGCGAAGGGCGCCGGCAGGCCGTAGGTGACGGCGAGATGGCCCATGGCGACGTAGCTGAGAACCATCACGGCGCCGATCGACAGATCGATGCCGGCGGTCAGGATCACCAGCGTCTGCGCGCAGGCGAGAATGCCGACGATGGAAACCTGCTCGAGGGTGATCTTGATGGCGAGGCCGGTGATCAGCCGCCCGTCCGTCGCGATGGCGAAGACGATCACCGAGGCGAGCAGGATCAGAACCGGAACGAGCGTCGGATTGTTGTGGAGCAGATGCTGGATCTGTCCCATCCACGAGCGCTTCGGCCGATCGAACACGGGGCTGCTCGTGTCTGCGTCACGGGCGGAATGCTCGTGATCGGTTGATTGGCTGACCATCCTCGCCTCTTTCGATGGAGTGACGGCGCGCCTCGCCTGAGGCGCGCCTGCCGTCTCGACTGGAGTTCAGTCTCGGAGCGGGATCAACCCCAACAGCGGTCGAGGCCCTCCGCGACCGGGATCGACGGGACGCCGTCGACGGGCTTGTCGGTGACGAGGTTGACGCCGGTATTGGTGAAGTCGAGGCCCTCCGAGGTCTTGGGCTTTTCGCCGGTTTCGGCGAATTTGGCGATCGCCTGGATGCCGAGCCGGGCCATGTCGAGGGGATATTGCTGGGACGTCGCCCCGATGACCCCGTCCTGGACGTTCTTGACGCCCGGGCAGCCGCCGTCGACCGAGACGATCAAAACGTCGCCCGCCCGGCCTGCCGACTGCAGCGCCTCGTAGGCGCCGGCCGCCGCGGGCTCGTTGATCGTGTAGACGACGTTGATCTCGGGATCCTGCAGGAGCAGGTTCTCCATCGCCCGCAGGCCGCCTTCCTCGTTGCCCTGGGTGACTTCATGGCCGACGACGCGCGGGTCGGTCTCGTCGCCCCAGCGCTTCTCGTCGCCGGTGTCGATGCCGAAGCCCTCGAGGAAGCCCTGGTCGCGCAGGACGCCGACGGTCGGCTGGCTCTCGTTCAGATCGAGCATGGCGATCTTGGCGTTCTCCGGGTCCTCGACGCTCGCCTTCGCCCAGGCGCCGATCAGCCGGCCGGCTTCGAAGTTGTCGGTCGCGAAGGTGGCGTCGGCGGCATCGACCGGGTCGAGCGGGGTATCGAGCGCGATCACCAGGATCCCGCGGTCGCGGGCGCGCTTCACCACGTCTGTGATGGCCGACGTGTCAGAAGCGGTGATCAGGATGCCCTTCACGCCGTCGGCGATGCAGGTCTCGATGGCGTTGACCTGGCTTTCGTGGTCGCCGTCGACCTTGCCGGCGTAGGACGAGAGCCGGATGCCGAGCTTCTGCGCTTCGGCGGTGGCGCCTTCCTTCATCTTGACGAAGAACGGATTGATGTCCGTCTTGGTGATCAGGCAGGCGCCGACGTCTGCAGCCGAGGCGGGGACGGCGAAGAGGGCGCCGGAAGCCAGCATCGATCCGGCGATGAGAGTGCGGATGGTCACGTGTGATTTCCTCCCGAATCCGTTGGTTGTGCCGGATCTTTCCGGCGCCGCCGGTCGTGCTCCCATCGACCGGACGATCGAAGGGAACACCATGGAATCGCCATTGTCAACAAACATAATTCAGGTAGATTTATATATAAGATTCGTCAGCGATTAGAATGAGTAGTGGCCCGTCGGAAGCCGTGATAGCGTCACAGCCGAGGATTGCGTGCCGATCGATTCGTCCGCTGCTGCGATCGAATGAGCCTGGTGTCTCGGGAGTTTGACGATGGAGTCATCGAGTTCGGAGTTTCTCAAGAAGCGGCGCGACGCGGCCGAAAGCCGCATGCGCGGCTCCAACCAGTCGGGGCTGAGGGCGCACAACAAGCGCGCCGTCCTGTCGCTGATCCGGCGCCACGGCCGACTCGCCAAGGCGGAAATCGCCCGGCGCACCGGCCTGTCGCCGCAGACGGCCTCGGTGATCATGCGCGCGCTCGAGGCCGAGGAACTGGTGCTGCGGGATCAGCCGCAGCGCGGCCGGGTGGGGCAGCCGTCGATCCCCATGCGGCTCAATCCGGACGGGGCGTTCTCGCTGGGCCTGAAGATCGGCCGGCGCTCCGTCGACCTCGTCCTGATGGATTTCACCGGCCGGATCAGGGGGCACGAGCGGGTGCCTTATCCGTTCCCGCGGGTGCGCGAGGTGCTCGATTTCGTCGCCGTCGCCGAGCCGCGGCTGCGGGCGCTGTTGCCGGCCAAGCTCGAACGGCGGATCACCGGACTGGGCGTCGCACTGCCTTACGAGCTCTGGTCGTGGGCCGACGAGATCGGCGCACCGCCGGCGGTGATGGAAGAGTGGCGCGACCTCGACGTGCAGTCGACCCTGGCGGTTGCGACGGATCTCGCCGTCGACGTCGCCAACGACGCGACGGCGGCCTGCGCGGCGGAAAACGTCTTCGGCGCCGGTCGCTCGGCCGATTTCGTCTATTTCTTCGTCGGCGCCTTCGTCGGCGGCGGCATCGTGATGAATGGCGATCTCGTCTCGGGCCGGCTGGACAATGCCGGCGCCATCGGCTCGATGCCCGTGCCGCGCGAGGAGGGTGGGACGGCCCAGCTCATCAACTTCGCCTCCCTGCACCTGCTCGAAAAGGCCTATGAGGCCGAGGGCGGCGACGCGCTGGCGCTCTGGCGCGGCAAGGTGTCCTGGGACAGCTTCGGCCCGCTGCTCGATCGATGGCTCGACAAGGCGGCCTACGGCCTCGCCCATGCGATCGTTTCGGCGACCTCGGTCTACGATTTCGAGGCCGCGGTGATCGACGGCCGTTTCCCCGGCAACGTGCGCCAGCGACTGGTCGAGCGGACCGAGGCGGCGATGCAACGGATCAACCGGCAGGGCCTTTCACCCGTCGCCGTGCGGGCCGGAACCATCGGCGCCGACGCCCGCGAGATCGGCTCGGCCAGCCTGCCCTTCTTCGCCCACTATCTGCTCGACCACGGCGTGTTTCTCACCGACCCCGACTGAGGCGTTCGCGGATCGTGCCGAAGGGCGCGGACGGCGTCCGGTCTCGCCGGCTCCATCGCCGTGATGTCCGGCAAGGAAATCCCGGCGTGTTCTCATCGAGCGTGCGATCCGCGTTTCGATCGTCGAATCAATCCTCTATGTGCGCGGACGCAAAGTGCCCGTTTCTGCGGCAGGGTTCGATAGTGCCCAAGCCGTTGCCATTCGAAAGATTGATGCTACCGTAAGCGGAATTGATGGATTGCAACAGCGGGCGTCGGCTCGCCACCTGGAGTGGCAAGATGGCAGCTGAAATCTTCCTCGTCGCCTACGACGGCCTCGACCGAAACCCCGTCGACTATGCCGCCACGCGGGCGAAGGCGAACGGCGCCGCGCTCTGTCTCGTCCATGTCCTGCAGTGGTCGCCTTATGCGTTCCTGACGCCGGAGGAGCTGGAGGAGCGCAAGATGCGCCGCCGCCAGGAACTGGAGCGGGCAAAGACCGCACTCGTCGATCCGGTCGTCGCGGAACTGCAGGCGGCCGGGCTCCCGATCGAGAGCGAGATCCGCTTCGGCTCGCCCACCGCCGTCATCCTCGAGGTCGCGGCGGAGAAGGGCGCCTGCCAGATCTTCGTCGGCCGCTCGTCGAAGTCGGGGATCGAGAACAAGATCTTCGGCAGCGTCACTCTCGGCCTCGCCCAGGCGGCGACGATCCCGACGGTGATCGTGCCATGAGCACCGGGCGTGGCGAACGCGAGCGATCGTCGCGCCTTTCGGATCGCCTCCACATCCATACGCCCTCCCGTCCATCATCGAGGTGTCAGCCCATGCGCGTGTCCGGCCCGCTGCTTTCTTTCTTCGTGCCGCTGTTCTTCGCCGGCCCGGCCCTGGCGCAGGAAGCCGCCGAGGAGGGGAGCGGCACGGCGTCGGTCGACGCATGGGTCGACAGCATCGTCGGGCCGGTGACGACGCCCTTCGTTGACTTCGTCTTCGCCCAGATCCCCGGGACCGATCTGCCGTGGATCGTGCTCTGGCTGATCACCGCGGCGGCGATCTTCACGGTCTATTTCGGCTTCGTCCAGTTTCGCATGGTCCCCCATGCGATCCAGCTGGTGCGCGGCCACTACACGTCGCCCGATGCGGCCGGCGAAGTAACGCATTTCCAGGCGCTGGCGACGGCCGTTTCCGGCACGGTCGGGCTCGGCAACATCGCGGGCGTCGCGGTCGCCGTGTCGGTCGGCGGGCCGGGCGCGACCTTCTGGATGATCCTGTCCGGTCTTCTCGGCATGGCCTCGAAATTCACCGAGTGCACCCTCGGCGTCAAATACCGCACCGAATACGAGGACGGGCGGGTGTCGGGCGGGCCGATGCACTATCTGAAGAAAGGCATGGCGGAGATCGGCCACACCACCCTCGGCAAGGTGCTGGCCGTCTGCTTCGCGGTCTGCTGCGTTCTCGCTTCCTGGGGCGGCGGCAACATGTTCCAGGCCAATCAGGCCCATTCCCAGCTCGTCGTCATCACCGGCGGCGACGCCAGCTTCCTCGCCGATCGCGGCTGGATCACCGGCCTCGTCATGGCCGTCGTCGTCTTCCTCGTCATCGTCGGCGGCATCAAGTCGATCGCCCGGGTGACGGAGAAGCTCGTCCCGTTCATGGGCGTCCTCTATCTCGGCGCGGCGCTCGTCGTCATCATCGCCAACATCGACCAGCTGGGCGCCGCCTTCGCGGAGATCTTCGAGGGCGCCTTCACCGGCCTCGGCGTCGCCGGCGGCCTGATCGGTGCGCTGATCCAGGGGCTCAGGCGCGCGACCTTCTCCAACGAGGCCGGCATCGGCTCGGCCGCGATCGCCCATTCGGCGGTGCAGACCAGGCATCCGGTGACCGAGGGCTTCGTCTCGATGCTGGAGCCGTTCATCGATACCGTGATAATCTGCACCGCGACGGCCCTCGTCATCACCATCTCGGGCGTCCTCCAGCAGGACCCGGCGACGGGGCTCTACGTCTGGGACGAGGCCGCCGGGCAGATCGCCACGGCGAACGATCTTTCCGGCGTCGAGCTGACCTCGGCCGCCTTCGGCAGCAGAATCACCTGGTTCCCTTATGTCCTCGGTCTCGCCGTCGTGCTCTTCGCCTTCTCGACGATGATCTCCTGGTCCTATTACGGCGTGAAGGCGTGGTGCTTCCTGTTCGGCGACAATTTCGTCTCGGAGCTGATCTACAAGCTGCTGTTCTGCCTGTTCGTCATTCTCGGCGCCGCGGTCAGCCTCGGCGCGGTGCTCGACTTCTCCGACGCCTCGCTGTTCGCCATGGGCATCTTCAACATCGTCGGCCTGTATTTCCTGATGCCGATCGTCAAGCGGGAGATGACCAGCTACATCGCCAAGCTGCGCGGCGGCGAGATCCCGAAATACGCCAAGACGGCGAGCGCCGGCGGTTCGGTCGCCTGAGCGTGCTGATCCCGGCGCGAGAAGGCATCGCCGGCGGTGCGCGCTTTTCTCGTGCTCGTCAGGCGCCGCCCTGCCACGTCTTCACCGCCTCGATCGGCCAGAGCAGCATCAGGACGTTGAGAGCGAGATTGTCGCGGATCCAGTAGCCGACGAAAAGCTCCATCCCGATTGCGATCACGACCGTCAGCCAGACCGGCAGGAGCTTGCCGGCGAGCCAGAAGCCGAACGCCATGAAGCCGACGTCGGAGAGGGAGTTGAGGACCGAATCGCCGGCATAGTCGAGCGAGATCGTCGTTTCCCGGTAATGCTGGATCACTGCGTCGGTGTTCTCGACGATCTCCCAGGCGCATTCGACGAGGAGCGCGACGACCAGCCGGGATGCGAAGCCCCAGCGCCGGAGGACGAGCCAGGTCGCGCCGCAGAACAGGAAGCCGTGGATGAGGTGGGAGGGGGAATACCAGTCCGACAGATGCTGGGAGTTCTCCGGGCTGTTCACGGCGCCCCACCAAAGCTTGACCTCGCCGCAAGGACAGATCGGGTTGCGCCCCATGGCGAGAAGGACCGCGGCCGTCGCCGCGACGATGGCGAGGCCGGCGAGAAAATACGGCAGGCGGCGGGACCGGGCGGTCGAGACGTTGGACAAAGAGGCGGCTCCAGACGGGCGAAGGCCCGCCGGGGGCGGGCCTTCGCGTTGCTTAGCTGGCTTGCTTGCGATCGGCAAACCGCCCGGCGGTACCGGCCGAGGGCTGCGCTCAGGGCGCCTCGGTGATCCGGCCGTCGGTATACGGCTCGTAGGGAATGTTGTCCTTGGCGAGATAGTCGGCCAGCACCTCGTCGAGGCCCGGCCCGAAATCGTAGGCGTCGGTCGCCTTCTCGGCAAAGACGGCGTAGCCGTCGCCGCCGGTCCGCATGTAGTTGTTCGAAACGACGAGATAGGTCTCGTCGGGGTCGATCGGCACGGTCTCGTCGTCCCGTTCGACCATCACTTCCTTGATCCGCTCGCCCGGCTTGGCCGATTTCGACCAGGTGAACTGCAGACCCGCCACCTGCGGAAACCGGCCGGCGCCGTCCTCCACCTGGGAGACGCCGTTTTCGAGCGCCGCCTCGATGTCGGCACCCTTGAGTTTGAAGGTCGCCAGCGTGTTCTGGAAGGGCAGGACGGTGAGCACCTCGCCCATGGTGACGGGGCCGGCGTCGATCGAGGCCCTGAGGCCGCCACCGTTGGTGATGGCGATCTGGACGCCCTGATCCTTCACCCGGTCGAGCATCGCATCGGCGACGAGATCGCCCATTTCGCATTCGCCCGCCCGGCAGGAATCGCGCGAACCGTCGATCGGCGCGGTCGTCTCGGCGACGACCTTCTTTCGGATCTCTTCGAGCGGCTTGGCGAGCTCGGCGACCCGTTTCGCGAGGTCCGAATCCTCGGCGATCTTCCCGTCGAGGATCAGCGGCTGGCCGGAGGCGGACTTCACCACGCCGTCGTCGTCGAAGGTCACCGTCAACTCGCCGAGATACTTGCCGTAGGCATAGGCCTGGACGATCGGCACGTCGTGGCCGTCCGGGCCCTTCACCATGGTCGGATAGGGGCCTTCGGCCTTGTCGTCGGTATTGGAGAGGAGAGAGTGGCTGTGGCCGCCGACGATGACGTCGAGGCCCGGCACTTCGGCGGCGATGCGCTGGTCCTCCTTGTAGCCGGAATGGCTGAGGAGGACGATCTTGTCGACGCCCTTATCGGTGAGCGCCTTCACCTCGCGCTTCAGCGCCTCGACCGGATCGGAGAAGGTGATCTGCTTGCCGGGGCTCGACAATTCGCCGGTATCGGCCGGCGCGACGCCGAGGAGGCCGATCTTCTGGCCGTCCTTCTCCACGACGACCGAGGGCTTCACGGATTCGGCGAGCTCGGGTTCCTTCGAGACGTCGGCATTGGCGAGGAGAACCGGAAAGTCGACCGCCTTGATGAAGTCCCGCAAAACCTTCGGGCCATCGTCGAATTCGTGATTGCCGACGGTCATCGCCTCGTAGCCGAGGGCGTTCATCATCTCGGCCGCGGCCTTGCCCTTGTACTGCGTGTAGAACAGCGTGCCCTGGAACTGGTCGCCGCCGTCGAGAAGGATCGGGTTCTTCGCTGCCTGCTTGGCGGCCCCGATCGCGGTGAAGAGCCGCGCCGAGCCGCCGAAGCACTTGTTCTCGGTGACGTCTTCGCCCTCGCAGGTCGAATCGTATTTGTTGATCGGCTCGACCCGGCTGTGGAAGTCGTTGGTGTGGAGGATGGTGAGCGTGTAGTCGGCGAAGGCCGCGTTGGTGCCGAAGGCCAGCAGCGCCATGACGGCGGCCGATCCGAGCAAGTGCTTCATCGTGAACGTCCTTTGGGTAGCATCGACCGGTGGAAGTCTAGCAAGGCGGCGGGGTTCTGCGAAGCCGTCGCGGGGCTTTCGCGGCCATCAGGATAAGCCGTGACTGCGACGTCTGGATAGCGCGTGAAACGGGTGTCGCGGGAGACGCGGTTTTGCGGAGGACGGGCGGCGTTCCCGGCACCTCGAACCCGAGCGGTGCGACCGTGAACTCCCGGTTTCGTTGATTGACTCGTCAATCAACTTTGCTACGTTTGCGGCTATGACCGAGGCCATACGCCAGCATCCGCGCCGCGAGGGCGAGCGCCGTCCCGTCGAGCAGGCGCGCCGCGAAGCCGTCATCGCCGCGACGATCGCTGCGATCGACGAGGTCGGTTCGCTCGACGTCACGGTTGCCGGCATCGCCGCCCGGGCCCGCATCTCGCCGGCCCTGATCCATCACTATTTCGGTTCGAAGGACGACGTGATGATTGCCGCGATGCGCCGTCTGCTGCGGCAATATCGCGGCGAGGTGGCGCGCCGGCTGGCCGTTGCGGAAAGCCCGCGCCAACGCGTCACGGCCGTGGTGGAGGGCAGTTTCGCGCCCAGCCAGTTCAGCCGGGAAAGCGTCTCCGCCTGGCTGGTGTTCTATCTCTATGCCCGGCGCTCGGGGGAGGCGGCGCGGCTTCTGAGGATCTATTTCCGCCGGCTCGAGACCAATCTCGTTTCTGCGCTGAGACCACTCGTCGGCATGCCGCGTGCGGCCCGCATCGCCGCCGCGGCCGGGGCGATGATCGACGGCGTCTGGCTGCGCCAGGCGCTCACCCCTCTCACCCGGCCCGATCCCCGAGGCGCCGCCGAAATGGTCGAGCGCTTCATCGACGCGGAGCTCAAGCAATGAAGACTATCGACGAAGCCGACTACGTCATCGTCGGCTCCGGCTCGGCCGGCTCGGCTCTTGCCTATCGCCTCTCCGAAAACGGCCGCTACCAGGTGCTGGTGCTGGAGGCCGGCGGCACCGATGCCGGGCCGTTCATCCAGATGCCGGGCGCCCTGTCCTTTCCGATGAACATGCGCCGCTACGACTGGGGCTATGCAGCCGAGCCGGAGAAGACGCTCGCGGGGCGCCGGCTGGTGACGCCGCGCGGCCGGGTCATCGGCGGATCCTCCTCGATCAACGGCATGGTCTATGTCCGCGGCCACGCGCTCGACTACGAGCATTGGGCGGCGAGCGGCGCGGCCGGCTGGGCCTATGCCGACGTGCTTCCCTATTTCAAGCGCATGGAGAACTTCCACGGCGGGGCGGGGCGGGGCGTCGATCCGAAGTGGCGCGGCACGTCGGGCCCGCTGCACGTCAAGAACGGCGACATGCAGAACCCGCTCTACGAGGCCTTCGTCGAGGCCGGCAAAGAGGCCGGCTATCCGGAGACCCAGGATTACAATGCCGAGCGCCAGGAAGGCTTCGGCCCGATGCAGCAGACGATCTGGCAGGGGCGGCGCTGGTCGGCCGCCAACGCCTATCTGCGCGACGCGCTGAAGCGCGACAATTGCCGGCTGGTCCAGGCCCATGCGCTGCGGGTCGACATCGACGGCAGGACGGGCCGGGCGAGGGGCGTCGTCGTCGGCTCGGGCAAGCGCGCCTCGGGCGTCATCGCGGCGCGGCGCGAGGTGGTGCTGGCCGCCGGTTCGATCAACTCGCCGATGCTGTTGATGCATTCCGGCGTCGGCGATCCGGCGCAACTGCGCCGCCACGGCATCGACGTCGTGGCGCCGCGCTCCGGCGTCGGCCGGAACCTGCAGGATCACCTGGAACTCTACATCCAGGAGAGCTGTATCCAGCCGATCACCCTCAACGGCTATCTCGGGCTGTTCTCGAAAGGCCGGATCGGCCTCGAATGGATGATGCTCCACACCGGCCACGGCTCCACCAATCACTTCGAGGCCGCCGCCTTCATCCGCTCGGACGCCGGCATCGAATATCCGGACATCCAGTATCACTTCTTGCCCGGCGCGATCCGCTACGACGGCAAGTCTGCTGCGCCCGGCCACGGCTATCAGGCTCATGTCGGGCCGATGCGCTCGAAATCGCGCGGCGAGATCCGTCTCAGGAGTTCCGATCCGACGGACCACCCGTCGATCCGCTTCAACTACATGTCCCATCCGGACGACTGGAAGGAGTTCCGCACGGCCATCCGGCTGACGCGGGAGATCTACGGCCAGAAAGCCTTCGCCCCCTATCGCGGCCCGGAGATCCAGCCGGGCGCCGATGCGGTCACCGACGCCGATCTCGATCGTTTCGTCGCCGAGCATGCCGAGAGCGCCTATCATCCCTGCGGGACCGCCCGCATCGGCGCCGCCGACGATCCTCTGGCGGTGGTCGACCCCGAGTGCCGGGTGATCGGCGTCGAGGGCCTGCGCCTCGCCGATTCGTCTATCTTCCCGCGCATCACCAACGGCAACCTCAACGGCCCGTCGATCATGGTCGGCGAGAAGGCGGCCGACCACATCCTCGGGGAAGGCATGCTGGCGCCGGAGCCGGAGGCGAAACCCTGGATCAATCCGGATTGGCGGACAAGCCAACGCTGATGGCGGCGCGGCCGATGCCGGCTTCAGGCAACGGATTGTCGGCGGAGGAGATCGAGATCGTCTTTCGCCGCCTCTCAGAGCGCATGCCCGGCCGGACGCCGACCGCCAAGGGGCCGAAAGATCAGCCGAATCCCTTCCGCTCGCTGGTCTCGTGCCTGCTCTCGGCCCAGAGCCGAGACGTGAACACCGCCGCCGCGACGACCGCGCTGTTCGCTCTCGCGACGACGCCCGAAGCGATGCTCGACCTTCCCGAAGACGCCATCGCCGCCGCCATCAAGCCCTGCGGCCTCTACAATGTGAAGGCAAAGAACATTCGCCGTCTCTGCCGTTTCCTTATCGACGATCTCGGCGGTGTGGTGCCGCGGACGCGCGAGGGGCTGATGCGGCTTCCGGGGATCGGCCGCAAATGCGCCGACATCGTTCTCAGCTTCACGTTCGGCGAGGACGTGATCGCGGTCGACACCCATGTCGACAGGGTGTCGAACCGCATCGGCCTGACGGTGGCGAGCACCGCCGACGAGACGGCACGCCAGCTCGAAGATCGGGCGCCGCGCTGGGCACGGTGCGACGGGCATTTCTGGCTGATCCAGTTCGGCAAGAGCGTCTGCGTGGCGCGCCGGCCGAAATGCGAGACGTGCTTCGTGAACGACCACTGCCGGTACTTTGCCGCAACCGGGTGAAGCCGGGCGCGTCGCCGCGATAAGGGTGCTCTCGATGCATAGAGGCCGGCGCGCGTTTGCGCACCGGCCTCTATGCATACGAAGGACGTTTAGACGGTCAGGCAGCCAGCGGCAGCACGGCCTCGATTTCAGCGGGTTCGAAAGGCTTTGCGATCTGCGGAACGGTGTCCATCTCGCTGGGAATGGCTTCCGTCGTCGCGGAGACGAAGCAGAACGGAACGTTCGAGTGCATCAGCATCCGGGCGAGCGGCAGCGAGGTCGAGCCATCGCGCCCGAGCTGCAGATCGAGCAGGGCGAAGTCGATGTCGCCGCCCGATTCCGCAACGTAGCGCAAGGCATCGGCGAGCGTTGCTGCCACGACGACGTTGCTCGTCTGGCAAGCGCACACGATCTCCTCGAGATCGACGGCGATGATCGGTTCGTCTTCCAGAATGAGTATGGTCATGAGTTTGCCCTTCCTTCGCCAACCAATGTTCGGCGTCCGCTTTGGTTGCGTTGCTGGAAAGAGAATCCCGACAATCCAATGGAACATGGTTACAGTTTGGTAAGGTCGATCCGGCGGCGTCGAGGGCTGCGAAAAGTCGGCGCCATCGCAGGCATCGCAGGGCCTCGAACCCTGTGGGCAAAATCGGACGGCGCCGGCCTCGGGGCGTGATCGGGACCGGCGCCGTCTCTCCGGCGGTGGTGGCGAGACGGCACGGCCTCTGGTCGAGGCCGTCCCCCGATCGTCACCAGCGCAAGCTGAAGTCGAACTTTACTGCATGCTCGGAAAGATGCGCACGTTGCTCCGTCTCGTAACGCAGTCCCGCCGATAGCTGGTCGCTGAAGGCGATTTCCGCGCCGGCGGAAGCGAGGAGGGCGTTCGCCCCGATGTCGGCGCCGGCGCTCTCGAAGCCGGCGCCCAGCAGCGTTGCGCTCTGGGAATCGGCGATGTCGAGGAAGTCGCCGCGATAGGCGAGCGAGACGGTGGGCTTCAGCGTCACGCCGTTCAGCAGGTATGATTGCTGCCAGGCGAGCCCCGCCGTGACGTAACCTTCCTCGAAGGTCTTGGCCGCCAGATCGAGGCCGAAGGCGCCGTCTTCCGAGACCGAACCGCGCCGGAAGCCGCGATAGCCGACGCCGACGCTCGGCAGGAAGGTGCCGACCTCGCTCGCCAGCGGCAGGCCGAGACTGACCTCGGCGAAGCCGCCATTGCCGTCGGGCGACGCGTTTTTGCCGGAGAGCAGGGTCGAGCGGACGAGATCCGCCTCGACATGGCCGAAGCCGAGGGAGCCACGCAGGACGAAGGCGTCCAGCCTGGCCGAGCCGTAGAGGGCCGCCTGATAGGCGTCGAGATCCGCGGAACCGTGGTCGTCGTCGAGATCCGTGCGGGTGTAGGAGAGGGCACCGCCGAGCCAGACGGATTCGAGACCCGCGAACGTGCTGCCGAGTTCGCCTTCGGCGCCGAGGACGAAGCCGCCGGTCTTGGCCTCGTAGCCCTCGCCGGCGTCGTCGACGTCGACCGAGGAGCCGATCACCGCACTCCAGAAGGGGTCCGCGGTCGCGCCGTCCTTGGCGAACTGGCCGTCCCGCTGGTGATGGCCGATCGTATCGGCGAAACGGCCGATCGAGCGCAGGCTCTCCTGTCCGGCATCGACGTAGATCGTCCCGGCGCTGGCATCGAGGCCGGCGGCGAGCTGGTCGGCGCTCGCCAGATAGACCGGGTCGAGAAGGGCCGCGACGTCGTCGCTCGGACGCACGCCCGCCGTCGGGCGTAGCGACTGCAGGGCGCCGCCGATGGCCCGGGCGGCCTCGCTTTCGGAAAGCCCGAGCGCGGCGAGATCGCGGTAGTCGCTCGGCGTCGCGACGAGTGCGATCGACTGCGAGCCGTAGACGACGTCGAAGCGCGAGCCGGTGAGAAGGCCGGCAGTCGGCTGCTCGATGCCGTCGAACGACCCGGCCACCTGCCCGTCGGAGGCGAGGACGATCGAATAGGGCATGCCGAGGGGCGGCGTGTAGGCGTTGGTGGCCGGCGCCGAGATGCCCCGCAGCGTCGGCGCGAGGATGCCGTCGGCGGTGAAGGTCGAGCCATTGCCGAGGAGGACGAGCCGGTCGTAATTGCCCGCGCCGTTGCCCGTGCCCGCGCCGTCGACCTCGATTTCCGTCCGCGCCGTCGGGGTGAGGGTGACGTTGCCGGCGACGGTGAGGGTGCCGGGCGAGTTGCCGGGCGCGAGCGTTCCGGCGACCGTCACGTCGCTTGCGATGAGGCCGGTCCCGCCGAGCGTGCCGTTCGCGCCGACCTCGGTGCCGGCGGTCTGGTAGTAGCCGTCGATCTGGAACGTGCCGTCCTCGACCGAGGTCTGTCCGGCGAAGGCGACGGCCGCCTCCCGCCCGACCGCCAGCGTTCCGTCGCCCGCCTTGACCATGCCGCCAGCCGACGCGAAGTCGAACAGCCACTCGTGGTCGAAGGGAATGTCGGTGACGTAGTCGTCGGTCGAGTTCGGATCGATGCCGATGGGACCGGACAAGGCGCGGTCGAGCCGCAGCAGGCCCTGGCCGTAGACCACGTCGACGCCGGCCTCGCCGAGATCCTCGGCGGTCTGGAACATGATGTCGACGAGCTTGCCGGGGGCGAAGTGCGGATAGGCCTCGATCAGGATCGCCAGCGCGCCGGCGACGTGGGGCGCCGCCATCGAGGTGCCCTGGTAGATGTCGTAGCCGGCACCGGGTTCGATTTCCTGGGTCTCCGCGACGTCCACGGGGACGGTCGAGAAAATGCCGCGCAACGACCGGAAATTGTCGGCGTCGAAATAGGTGTCTCCGCCCGGTGCCGCAAGGCACCAGTCGGCCGTGACGCCGCACCGGTTGGAATAGCTGGCGATCTGCTTCGCCGCGTCGACCGCGACCACGACGACCACCCGGCCGAGGGCTTCGCCCGTGTCGGCTTCGCGGGCTGCCAGGGCTTCCGGCGTCAGATCGGAAAAGTCGGTATTCTCGTCGCCGCCCTCGTAGATGAGATCGCCGTTGTCGTTGCGCGCATCGGCGGTGTCGGGCGAAACGAAGGGCAGGAGGCCGATGCCCGACGGATTCGATGCGGCGACCGGAGCCTCTCCGTATTCGTTTCCGGCAGCCGAGACCCAGATCTTGCCGGCCTCGACGAAGCGGCGGACCGCTTCGCCGTCCTGAAGGTCGTTGCTGATGTCGGACGTGACGGCGCCCGCCGCGACGAACGGTCCGAAGGACCCGTTCGCGACCCGGACGTCGGCCTGAGTGGCGAGATAATCGATCGCGGTGGCCGATGCCGACGGCATGCCTTCCCGCACATCGCAGCGACCACCATCGAGGAACTGCGGGCCGCAATAATTGAGCGCGCCGAACGTCAGAGGCTCACCGTTGATCATGATCGGCTCGCCGTCTGGCGTCGTGACGACCCCGCCTGTCGCGATCGCTCCGATGCCCAGAAGATTGGCGCCGGGCGCAACGCCGACCATGCCGAAGCCGTTGTGACCGGCGCCGATGATGCCGGTGACGTGGGTTCCATGCCCGTCGACGTCCATCGAACCGTTGACGGCAAGCTGGTCGAACATGGCGGCGACGGAGGCCGGGTCGAAGCTTCCGTCGGGAAGGCGCGTCAGTGTCAGGTGCTTGTTGACCCAGAACAGGTCGCTGTAGGATCGGGGATCGACCCTGCCTTCGAATTCCGGATGGGTCATCCCGTCGGGCCTGACGTCGATACCGGTGTCGACGATGCCGACGGTCACCCCGGCTCCCGTGAGCCCGAGCTCGTCGGCCTTGTCGGCACCGATCATCCTCCAGCCGAAATTGCGATCCTCTTCCGACACGTCCTCGATCGGCACCCAGCCGTCGCCGCCCGGGGGCAACGGCTCGTCCGTCGCCTCGGCCCTGTCGACATAGGTGCGGCGCGCGAGTTCCAGGCCGGCCTGCGACGCCCGCTCGAGCTTGGTCGTCAGGGAAGGGGCCTGCGCCCGCGCGGCATCGAGGAGCCGTGCCGACCGCCAGGGGGTCAGCCGCGTGTTCTCGATCACCGACGCGACGAGCGAGCGGTCGCCGTGATTCGCCGCTTCTGCCAACGCTCTTTCGATGGCGGCGCCGTCGTCCGCTTGGACGTCGAGATTCACCGCCGAGAGCGGCTGGGCGGCGACGGAGCAGACCATGTTCGGCGCGACGAGCGCTGTCGTTGCAGCGAGTACCGTGCGAAGGACGGTGCCACAGAGAATTTCGACACGCATGAAAGCGTCAGTCCCCTAAGATCCGGGCGTCGAGCGCCCATCGCCGCGCTCCCCGGCCGGCCGCGCCGGCAATAGCGCGAAGTGGGCTTGACGACTTGACCCAGCGTCTCAGGGACCTGACTTCGGGTCCCAAAACCCGACGCAGTTGCACTTTCGCAACGGTCGAAAAGGAGACGAGGTCGGATCCTCTACGATCAGCGGAGACTTTCAGCGGCCCCCGGCAAGCAGACGCTCGTAGAGCTGCCGCATGGACACCGTCCAGTCGGCAAGACGGTGGTCACGCTTCAGGAAGGAGCAGTCGAAATGCTGGCCGGCGAGCGCTCTGAGGTCCCGCGGCGAAACGCCGTAACACGCCTTGAAGGCACGGGAAAAATGCGCCGCGCTGGCAAAGCCAACGGAATGGCAGACGTCGTCGATCCGGACGGCGCGGGCCGAAGCATCGGCGATCAGGTCGAAGGCGCGGGAGAGGCGGCGCGACTGGACGAGGGACGCGATGCCGTCGTCGACCTCCGCGAGCCGGTAGAGGCTCGCCCGGGACAACCCGCAGGCGGAGGCGATGGCGGCCGGCGACAGTTCCGGATCGGCAAGCCGCTCGTCGATGAACTGGACGATCTTCTGCCTGAGGCTGGCGGCGAGCGCCGCCCGCGCCCGCGCGTCTCCTTCGCGGCCGGCCGAAGCGTTCATCAATGTCAGCAGCGCTTCCACGCCGGCGCCCATCTCGGCGCTCGTCAGCCGGGACGCGTTGTCGGCGAGGAACGTCAGATGGCTGCGCACCAGCGGCGTCATCACCGACTCGTGCCCGAGGCGGCGGCCGTGGAAGAGCCCGCTTTGGGCTCTGGCGCAGACCTCGCGCGGGATGACGAGCGTCACGTTGGAAAAGTCGCTGGCGGCGGTCTCGAAAGGGCGGCCGAGATCGAGCACGCTGATTTCGCCGGCCGCGATGCCGATCGCCTCGCCGGCGCAGTCGCCGACATAGCCGCCCGTCTCGTAGAGCTGGACGACGATGTGATCCCATTCGGGCGCCGCGTATTTCGGAACCTCGCGGCGAAAGTGCTGGGCGGTCGCGGCGGTGCGGGACAGAAGCACCGTTCCGGCATGCAGGATGTCGGCACCCCCGGAAAAATTCGCGACGTCTCCGCCGATGGGTTTGACGTCGAACAGCGGGCGCACGAGCGTGCGCCACATCTCGAACTTGTCCTCCCCCCGAAGTGCCTGCATGCTGAGCGACGCGCTGACGGGAGACGGCGGCAATCCGCGCCCCGGTGCCTCTCCATTCATCGATGAAATCGCCGACCTCCCCGCGAACTGCCTCGACATCGACCCGCCGCCGGCCAATCGCTCGTCGTTACAAGCATTTAGACGAAAGCAATCGCAGTTAACAACGGTTTGACGAGACTTGCCAACCACGCCTAAGAGGCTCGTCCCCCGGCTTTTCGCCGCAGGCGGGCGCACGGGCTTCCCCAGTCGGCAGCTTTGCGCAAGTCTCGCCCTTGCAATGCAGCGAAACGGTGCCATTGCGGCAGCATCGGTACTGGACAAGCGCCGAGGTTCCCGCATAGAACCGCTCCAATCATCGCGGCGGGGGGCGTGGTTGCTCGTGTTCTGGCCATCTGCATGTCGCGGCGATGCCGAATTCGTCAGTCGGCTGGCCGGTCCGGCCTGTCCGTTGTCCAGGGAGTTGCAGCGACCGTGAGCGTCCACGACACCGCCGAACCGAATCGCCGGGATTTCCTCTACATCGCCACGGGAGCCGTCGGTGCCGTCGGTGCCCTCGCCGCGGTCTGGCCGTTCATCGATCAGATGAACCCGGACGCCGCGACGCTGGCGCTGGCCGAGATCGACGTCGACGTCAGCCAGGTGGCCGAAGGCCAGTCGATCACCGCGAAGTGGCGCGGCAAGCCGATCTTCATCCGCCACCGCACGGCCAAGGAAGTCGAGGAAGCGAAGGCGGTCGACCTCGGCGACCTCAAGGATCCGGTCGCCCGCAACGCCAACCTTCCGGCCGATGCCCCGGCGACCGACACCAACCGCGCCACCGGCGGCGGCGCACAGCCCGCGGGAGGCGAAGGCGCGGGCGCCGGCGAAGGGATGTCCCAGAGCCGCGAACAGTGGCTCGTGATGGTCGGCGTCTGCACCCATCTCGGCTGCATCCCGCTCGGCCAGTCCGGCCCCTATGACGGCTGGTTCTGCCCGTGCCACGGCTCGGCCTATGACACCGCCGGGCGCATCCGGCAGGGGCCCGCACCGGAGAACATGGCGATCCCGCCTTACGCGTTCACCACCGACACCAATATCCGAATCGGCTGACCGGGGGGCAGCAATACCGATGAGTGGTCATTCTTCCTACGTCCCCTCCAAGGGGTTGATGCAGTGGCTGGACGCCCGGCTGCCGCTTCCTCGGCTGGTCTACGATTCCTTCGTCGCCTATCCGGTGCCGCGCAATCTGAACTACGCCTACACGTTCGGCGGCATCCTGGCGCTGTTCCTCGGCGTGCAGATCCTGACCGGCGTCGTGCTCGCCATGCACTATGCGGCGAACTCGGCCATCGCCTTCGATTCGGTCGAGAAGATCATGCGCGACGTCAACTGGGGTTGGCTGCTCCGCTACATGCACGCCAACGGCGCGTCGTTCTTCTTCATCGCCGTCTACGTCCACATCTTCCGCGGTCTCTATTACGGCTCCTACAAGGCGCCCCGCGAGATCCTGTGGATCCTCGGCGTGATCATCTTCCTTCTGATGATGGCGACGGCCTTCATGGGCTACGTGCTGCCCTGGGGGCAGATGTCCTTCTGGGGCGCGACGGTCATCACCGGCTTCTTCACCGCCTTCCCGCTCGTCGGCGATCCGATCCAGCAGCTCCTGCTCGGCGGCTTCGCGGTCGACAATGCGACGCTCAACCGCTTCTTCTCGCTGCACTATCTGCTGCCGTTCATGATCGCCGGCGTCGTCATCCTGCACGTCTGGGCGCTGCATGTGACGGGCCAGACGAACCCGACCGGCGTCGAGGTCAAGTCGTCGAAGGACACCGTGCCGTTCTCGCCGCATGCGACGGTGAAGGACGGCTTCGCCATGGTCGTGTTCCTGGTGTTCTTCGCCTACATGGTCTTCTACATGCCGAACTATCTCGGCCATGCGGACAACTACGTCGAAGCGAACCCCTTGAAGACGCCGTCGCACATCGTGCCGGAGTGGTACTTCCTGCCGTTCTACGCGATGCTGCGGGCGATCACCTTCAACATCGGGCCGATCGATTCCAAGCTCGGCGGCGTCCTCGTGATGTTCGGCTCGATCATCGTGCTGTTCTTCCTGCCCTGGCTCGACACGTCGCGCATCCGCTCGACGGCGTTCCGCCCCCTTTACAGGATCTTCTTCTGGATCCTGGTGGCGGACAGCATCTTTCTCGGATGGCTCGGATCACAGCCGGCCGAGGGCATCTATCCGACCTTGGCGCTGATCGGCACGATCTACTATTTCGGCCACTTCCTGATCATTCTGCCGGTGCTCGGGCTCGTCGAGACGCCGCGGCGGCTGCCGGGGTCGATCACCGAGGCGGTGCTGGCCAGGAATGCCGGGGGCGGGACGCCCGCGCACGCCGCGGCGGCACCGGAAACCAAAGGCTGACGGACGAGTGGGGGAACGACCGATGAAGAAACTCCTGCCAGCCCTGCTGGCTGCCGGGCTCGCTTTCGCTCCGCTGAGCTTCGCACGGGCTCAAGACGGCCAGGAACCGGCGCAGAACGCCGCCTCCTCCGAAGAGGCGGCCGCCGGACAGGACGCCGGCGCCGAGGCGGCCGAAGAGGGCCATGCCGAGACGCCGCATTATCCGCTGAAGCATCCGGAGCAGTTGTCCTGGTCCTTCGCCGGCCCGTTCGGACATTGGGACGTCGGCCAGCTGCAGCGCGGCCTGAAGGTCTACAAGGAAGTCTGCTCGGCCTGCCACGGCATGCGTCTCGTCGCCTTCCGCAATCTCGATGATCTCGGCTATTCCGAAGAGCAGGTGAAGGCGTTCGCCGCCGAATACACGGTCCAGGACGGCCCGAACGGCGACGGCGAAATGTTCGATCGGCCGGGCATTCCGTCCGACTATTTCCCGTCTCCCTTCCCGAACCCCGAGGCCGCGGCCGCCGCCAACAACGGCGCGGCGCCGCCGGACTTCTCGCTCCTCGCCAAGGCCCGGGCGGTGACGCGGGGCTTCCCGACCTTCCTCTTCGACCTCGGCACCCAGTATCAGGAAGCCGGACCGGACTACATCCATGCGCTTCTGACCGGCTATGGTCAGGAGCCGCCGGCAGCGGTCGAGCCGCTGATCCAGCCGGGCACCTACTACAACCCGTATTTCATCTCGGGTCCGGCGCTGGCCATGCCGCCGCCGATCGCCGACGATCAGGTGGAATATCCGGACGGCTCGCCGCAGACGGTCGACCAGTATTCGCGAGACGTCGCGGCGTTCATGATGTGGGCCGCCGAGCCGCACCTCGCCGAACGCAAGGCGACCGGCTTCGTGGCGATGATCTTCCTCGTCGTCTTCGCCGGGCTGCTGTTCGTCGTGAAGCGCCGGGTCTGGGCGGGCACGCCGCACTGAGCCGCGACGCGGATCTCGAAATTTTAGACGTTGAAAAGGGGCCGCCGAGGCCCCTTTTTCGTTGGCCGGCATGGCCCGTCCCCGGCTGCCTGGGGCGACCGTTGGAGTTGAACCCGCCGCTCGCGGGAACGGGTTGCATTCGCCGGGCCGAGAGCCGAAAAGCCTCTCGAGGTTTGAGAGCGGATCTGCCGCCACCGACTGCCAGAGGAGTATTCGATGTATATCGCGATGAACCGCTTCAAGGTCCTGCCCGGCGCCGAGGCGGAATTCGAGTCGATGTGGCTGAACCGCGATTCGAAGCTCAAGGAGGTTCCGGGCTTCGTCGAGTTCCACATGCTGAAGGGGCCGGAAGGCGAGGGGCACCGGCTCTATTCCTCGCACACGATCTGGGAGAGCGAGGAGGCCTTCGTCGCCTGGACGCGCTCGGAGGCTTTCCGCGCCGCACACGGCAGCGCCGGCGGCACGCGTCCGCTCTACGACGGCCACCCCAATTTCGAGGGTTTCGAGGTCATCCAGACGATCGCCGGCGACGCTTGAGCCGAGAGCGAGGTTGAGTTTCATGGTGCAGACGCCGATCGACTTCGCCGCCGCGATCAGGACGATTCCGGACTATCCCAAGCCCGGCATCATGTTTCGCGACATCACCACGCTGCTGGCGAGCCCGGAGGTCTTCCGGGCTGCGGTCGATACCCTCGTCGCGCCCTACAAGGACGAGGGGGTGGCGCTGGTGGCGGGGATCGAGGCGCGGGGGTTCATCCTCGGCGGCGCCCTGTCGCACCAGCTCGCCGCCGGCTTCGTGCCGATCCGCAAGAAGGGCAAGCTGCCGCACGAGACGATCCGCGTCGCCTACAGCCTCGAATACGGCGTCGACGAGATGGAGATGCATCGCGATGCCGTGGCGCCGGGTACGCGGGTCCTGTTGACGGACGATCTGATCGCGACGGGCGGAACGGCGGAAGGCGCCGTCAAGCTGCTGCGTGAACTCGGCGCCGAGATCGTCGGTGCCTGCTTCGTCATCGATCTGCCGGAACTCGGCGGCCGCAAGCGGCTCGAAGACCTCGGCGTCTCGGTCAAGACCCTCGTCGCCTTCGAGGGGCATTGATCGCCTTCGAAGCGGCCCTGCCTTCGCGCCGGCAGCCGTCAGGCGGGGCTGTTCGATCCGTCTCGCTTGGCGATCGCGTCCAGAACCCGCGCGGCACCGTCGTCGATCGCCCGATGGATGGCGATGCTTGCTTCCAGCGGTTGTCTTGACCTCAGGGCGTTCAACAAATCGTCGTAATTCCTGTGTTCGATCGGCGGTGGGCGTTCGCCCACGAAGAGATAGTTGAAACCAGGGCCCGCCATCAGCCAGAGCATCTCGATCAAGCCGAGCAGGGTCGGCATGTTCGCGGCCCGATAGAGCACGAAGCGAAATTCCTTGTTGAGCCGAAGCGCAAGATGGGAATCATCCGCCGACCTCGCGGCCAGATACTGCTCGAGCAGGGTCGTCATCAGCTCGATATCGTCCGCGGCGATCCGCTCGGCGGCCTTCGACGCGGCGAGGCCTTCCACCGATTTGCGAACCTCGGCGATCTCCGAATATTGCTCTCCGGTCAGTCGCGGGACGCGGAACGATTGGGACGGCTCGGCGGTGAGAACGCCGGATGCGGCGAAGCGGACGAGCGCCTCGCGCACCGGCGTGATGCTCGTGCCCAGGCTCTCGGCGAGTTCACGGGTCACGAGCCGCGCACCGGGCTGCAGCCGGCCTTCGATCAGGGCCTGGCGAAGGGCTTCT
Organism: Jiella avicenniae; assembly: GCF_021390325.1. Taxonomy (GTDB): domain Bacteria; phylum Pseudomonadota; class Alphaproteobacteria; order Rhizobiales; family Rhizobiaceae; genus Jiella; species Jiella avicenniae. Next base: position 153,806 of record NZ_JAJUWU010000015.1, read on the forward strand.
TCGACATGGGTGACGAGGCTCTTGCGTGGCGCCACGGTGATCGGCCCCAACGCGCCTGCTGCTTCCTTCTTCAACCGTTCCGCCTCGTTTCTCGCAATCCCGTCAGGCGACGCAATGCCTGTCCGGTAAGACATTCCATGTGATCTTGCCCTTCCTGTCGGTCACGCTGTAGCGTCCGTTGCCCGCGCCACTTGGAGATGCGTTCGTCATGAAACACGTCAGAGCCCTTTTACTGGCAGCCGCAGGGTTGTTGATCCCGGTCTCGCTCGCCACGGCCCAGGAGAGCGAGATCACCATCGGGCGGTCGGTTTCGACCACGGCAATGGATCCCGGCTTCCTGCGCGAGGCGGCGACGATCGTCGACAACGTCTTCGACACCCTCGTGATGCGCGACGAGAACATGCAACTTGTGTCAGGACTCGCTGAGTCGTGGAAGCCGATCGACGACACCACTTGGGAGTTCAAGCTCAAAAAAGGCGTGAAATTTCATAATGGAGAGGATTTCGATGCCGAGGCGGTGAAGTTCACCATCGATCGTATCATCGATCCGGCCGCGAATTCGCCGACGCTGTCCTACATCCGTACGGTGTCCGGCGTCGAGGTGGTGGACCCCGAGACGGTCCGCATCACCACCGACGGGCCGGATCCGCTCCTGCCGACGCGGATGAGCCGCTACCCCACCTATATCGTGCCGCCGGATTACGTGAAGTCGGTCGGCAACGACGAGTTCGCCCGCAAGCCGGTCGGAACGGGGCCTTACGAGTTCGTCGAGTTCATCCCCGATCAGCACGTGATCCTGAAGGCCAATCCGGACTATTGGCGCGGCGCGCCTTCGATCGGCAAGGTGACCTTCCGGGCCATTCCCGACGGCACCGCCCGGGTCACGGCGCTCCTGACCGGCGAGGCCGATTTCATCGAAAGCGTTCCGGTCGATCTCGCCCCGATGGTCGAACAGAGCCCCGACGCCGACCTCGTGCTGGTCAAGAACGGCGGCCTGACGGTCTATCTCGGTCTCGTCATGAAGGAGGCGCCGCTCGACGATCTGAAGGTGCGCCAGGCCCTCGACGCGGCCATCGACCGAAAGGGCATCGTCGACAACATCCTGCGCGGCATGGCGACGCCGAAGGGCACGCAGGTGGGGCCGGCCGATTTCGGTTATCTCGAGATCCCGCCGACGCCCTACGATCCCGCCAAGGCAAAGAAACTTCTGGCGGAAGCGGGCTACCCGGACGGCTTTTCCATCAAGATGGAATCGACGCACCGCTACATGAAGGATTCGGAGGTCGCGCAGGCCATCGCCCAGCAGTTCGGCGACATCGGGATCCAGGTGGACCAGGAGGTGCTCGACTGGTCGGTCTACACGCAGGAAGTGCCCCGTCCCGGCCCGATCTACATGCTCGGCTGGGGATCGACCCAGACCCTCGACGCCGACGCCGCGGTCTATGCCATCATGCGCAGCGGCGAGCCCTATTCGACCGTCGACGTTCCCGAACTCGACGCGCTGCTCGACGAAAGCCGGAAGATCGTCGACCCCGCGGCACGGGAAAAGGTCCTTCAGGAGATCCAGAAGGTCGCCGCCGAAAAGGTGCCGCTGCTGACGCTCTATCAGGAGGATGCGCTCTACGGCAAAGCCAGGGACGTCGTCTTCGCCGGACGGCCCGACGCCCGCATCCCGGTCTACGACATCAGGCTGACCCGATAGGCGATGACGCGGCTCCGGAGCGTTCGCCGCAACGCCGACGCGATCCTCGCCCTGACGCTTCTGGCGGCCGTCGCGGCGATGTGCGTCATCGTCCCGCTGCTCTGGCCGCTCGATCCGACCCGCGGCGTCCTTTCCGCGACGTTCCGGCCGCCGATGTCGGTGGTGGACGGCCAGTTGCATCCGCTCGGCACGGACCAGCTCGGGCGCGACCTTCTCGCCCGGCTCGGCCTCGGAACGGCGATCTCGCTCGGCATCGTCCTTCTCGCCGCCGTCATCTCGGTCGTCACCGGCACGCTTCTCGGCATGGTGGCGGGCTATTTCGGCGGCTTCGTCGACGTTCTCGTCATGCGCGCCGTCGACGTGCAACTGGCGATCCCTTTCATCCTGCTGATTCTGCTCGTCGTCGCCGTGGTCGGCCCGTCGATCGGCAATCTCGTCCTCGTGCTCGGCGTGACCGGCTGGGCGGTCTTCGCCCGTGTCGCGCGGGCCAGGACGCTCGAGCTGCGCGAGCTCGAATATGTCGAGGCCTGTCGCGCCATCGGCGTCTCGGACGCCGCGATCCTCGCCCGCCACGTCCTGCCCAACATCCTCGGCCCGCAGACCGTGCTCCTGACGCTCGACCTGCCGCGGCTGATCATCCTCGAAGCCTCGGTGGGATTTCTCGGCCTCGGCGTCCAGCCGCCGACGCCGACGCTCGGCAATCTCATCGGCGAGGGGCGATCCTTCATCCTCCTGGCGAACTGGCTGGTGCTCTATCCGGGCCTTGCGATCGGCGCGCTCGTGGTCGGCTGCAACCTTCTCGGCGACTTTCTGGTCCGCCAGGCCGACCGCAGGGCAGCGTAGGTTCCTTGAAAGCTCTGTCCTTCATCGCCGGCCGCGCGCTGCAGGGGCTGATCGTCATGATCGGGGTCTCGCTGATCGTCTTCTTCGCGCTGTTCCTGACGGGCGACCCGGCGGCGGTGATGATGCCGCCGGAGGCGAGCCGTGCCGAGATCGAGGCATTCCGCCACGCCATGGGCTACGACGATCCGATCCTCGTCCAGTATCTGCGTTTCGCCGGCGGGGTTCTTTCCGGCGACTTCGGCCGGTCGCTGCGCTTCCAGCGGCCGGCGGTCGACCTCCTGTTCGAGCGGTTGCCGGCGACGGCGCTCCTCGCGATCACCGCGCTGCTCTGGAGTTCCCTGCTCGGCTTCGTCCTCGGCACCGTCGCCGCGGTCCGGCAGAACGGCGCCGTCGACTTCGTCATCCGCGTGATCTCGCTGCTCGGTCAGGCGATCCCGGTGTTCTGGCTGGCGCTGCTTCTCATCATCGTGTTTTCGTTGAACCTGCGCTGGCTGCCGAGCGGCGGCATCGGCACGGCGCAGCAGCTGATCCTGCCCTCGCTCGCTCTCGGCGCCTATTATTTCAGTGCGATCACCCGGCTCGTCCGGGCGAGCCTCATCGAGGTGCTGGGCGAGAACTACATCCGCACGGCGAGAGCCAAGGGCATTTCCAACTTTCGGATCGTCGTCCACCATGCGCTCCGCAATGCGCTGATCCCGGTCCTGACCGTCCAGGGCATGTATTTCGCCTCGCTGCTCGGCGGTGCGCTGATCACCGAGATCATCTTCGCCTGGCCCGGGATCGGTCGGCTGGCGGTGGACTCGATCCAGACGAAGGATTTTCCGGTGGTGCAGGCAGTCGTCCTCTTCGCGGCCTTCACCTTCGTCGTGACGAACTTCCTCGTCGACGTCGCCTATGTCTTCCTCAATCCGAGGATCCGTCTTTGAAGCCCGTCTCGCACGCCATGGCCGAGCGGGTGCTGACGGATCGCGCCCTGGAACTGACCCGGGCGTGGTGCGCCATCCCCTCGGTCAGCGGGAATCCGGCCGGGCTGAAGCGGCACGCCGACGCCCTGACGGACTGGCTCTGCACGGACCTCGGCGCCGAGATCGTCTCGGCCGCATCGCGCGGCGGCCGGCCGCCGCTGATCCATGCGCGGCTCGACGCCGGCGCGGCGAACACCGTGATCCTCTACAACATGTACGACGTGATGCCGGCCGACGCCGCGGCCTGGCAGGTCCCACCCTTCGAAGGCGGCATCGTCGATCTCGACGGCATCGGGCCGAGCTTCGTCGCGCGGGGTGCGGAGAACAACAAGGGGCCGCTCGCCGGCATGCTGGCGGTGATCAAGGATCTCGCCGACCGGGGCGTTCTGCCGGTCAATGTCGAGATCCTGCTCGAAGGCGAGGAGGAGAGCGGCAGCGGGGCGCTGCGCGGCTATCTGGGCGATCCCGATTGCCCCGTCCGGCCGGCGCTCGGCGGGCTGTTTCCCTCCTTCTGCGAATATGGCGGCGGGCCGCCGCGGCTTTATCTCGGCTTTTCCGGGATCGCCAAGGGCCGAATCCGCGTCGAGGGCGGAGACTGGGGCGGGCCGTCGGCGCCGATCCATTCGAGCAACGCCCCGTGGATCGCCAATCCGGCGAGCCGTCTCGTCGAAGCGCTGGCGCTGTTCGGGGAGCCGCCGACCGGTCGGCTCGGGGCCGTCGAACTGGACGACGAAGCGAGGGCGCTCGTCGCCGAACTCGCCACGACCTTCGACCCCGAGGCCGAGCTGCGGTTCCGCAAGACGACACGCTATGCCCAGGGCGGCGATGCCGAGGCGCTGCTGGCTCACGTGCTGACCACGGCGTCGGCGACCATCTCCTCCCTCGCCACCGACCCGGCCGCCGGCGATGCGGTGATCCCGCGATCCGCCGAAGCGGGCTTCGACCTGCGCTGCCCGCCGGGGCTCGATCCCGCGACGTTTCTGGAGGCGTACCGCGCCAGACTGGCCGAAGCCCGGCTCGACGGCGTCGTCCTCGCCGTCGCCGACGTCTATCCGGGCCATCGCTTCGCCCCCCATTCGGCCGGTGTCGCGGCGCTGATCGAGGCCTATGCGCAGACTGCCGCGGCGCCGCAGATCTGGCCCTGGGCGATCGGCGCCGCGCCGGCCCATGCCTTCGCGCCGCATGCCGGCTCGTTCCTGATCGGCGGGGCAGGGCGGGGCGGCAACGCCCATGGCGTCGACGAATTCCTCACCCTCGAGGGCTATCCCCGCTTCCTGAAATCCGTCGAACTCTGGCTCTGCGCCATGGGCCGGGCGGAAGGCGGGGCCGGATGATCGCGATCCGCTATCTGTCCCGCGCCGACGTGATCGCCGCCGGCGGTGCGGATTTTCGCCTGGCGGTCGAGGACGTGCGGGCGGCGACGCGGTTGTTGCGGGCGGGCGAAGCGTCGATGGTCGCCGAAAGCGTCCTCCCCGTCAGCTGCGACGCCCGCGAAAACGCCTACGGCCTGCCGGCCTCGCTCGGCGGCGCCATCGATGCCGCCGGGCTCAAATGGGCGATGCACCGGGCAGCACCCCTCGGCGACCGGCCGAGCATCACCAGCGCCACCTTCGTCAACCGGCTGAGCGACGGCCGGCCGCTCGGCCTCGTCGAGAGCGCGCTGCTGACGCGCATGCGCACGGCCGCCGTCACGGCGGTCGCCATGGAGATGCTGCCGAAAGGATCGATCCGATCCGTCGCGGTGCTCGGAGCCGGAGCGCAGGCGCGGGCGCATGTGGAGATGGTCCGGGCGCTGTTTCCGGAGGTCGCGGAAATCCGCCTTTGGAACCGCACGGCCGGGCGGCGCGACGCACTGCTTGCCGAGGTCTTCGAAGGCGAAGACCCGGCGCTCCGTCCCGCCGAGACGATCCGGGCGGCGGTGGAGCCGGCCGACGTCGTCCTCTGCTGCACGACGTCGCCCGAACCGCTCCTCGGGCCGGACGTCGTCCGCGCCGGCCGGCTGGTCGTCCAGATCGGCTATCACGAGGTGTTCTTCGACGCGATCGATGCCTTCGACCACGTCGTCGTCGACCTTTGGGGCGACTTCGCCGATCGGAGCGCCAAGAGCCTTTTCAAGATGTACAGGGCCGGTCGGTTCGAGCCCGGCCGGGTCGCCGCCGACCTCGCCGCCGTCGTCGTCGACGGCTGGCGTCCTCCAGCCGGGGCGTCGGTCTACGGGTCGAGCTTCGGGCTCAACCTGTTCGACATCGCACTCGCTGCCCGCGTGCTGCGGCGCGCAGAGGCGGAGGGGATCGGCGCCCTCCTGCCGTTCGTCTGATCCCGGCCGGAGCGGAAAGATGAGCGAACCGATCATCCGCGTCGAGAACCTCGAGGTGTCGTTCTTCGGGCAGGGCACCTCGCAAAGGGTCGTCCACGGCGTGTCCTTCGACATCGCGCCGCGCGAGACCCTGGCGCTGGTCGGCGAATCCGGTTCGGGCAAGAGCGTCACGGCACTGGCGATGATGCGGCTTCTGCCGCGGGAGACCGCGCGCATCACCGGCCGCGTCTCTCTCGCCGGCCGCGATCTCCTGGCGATGTCGGAGGCGGCAATGCGGGGGGTGCGCGGCAACGAGATCGCGATGATCTTCCAGGAGCCGATGTCCAGCCTCAACCCGGCGCTGACCGTCGGCGACCAGATTTCCGAAGTGCTCGTCCAGCATCGGGCGATGTCGTTCCGCGAGGCGAGGGCCGAGACCCTGCGACTGCTCGACAAGGCGCGAATCGCGGCGGCGGCGCGGCGTTTCCGTGAATATCCCCATCAGCTTTCGGGCGGCATGCGCCAGCGCGTGATGATCGCCATCGCGCTCGCCTGCCGGCCGAAGCTCCTGATCGCCGACGAGCCGACGACGGCGCTCGACGTGACCATCCAGGCGCAGATCCTCGCTTTGATCGAGGCGCTGCGCGAAGAGGAGGATCTCGCCGTCCTGTTCATCACCCACGACATGGGCGTCGTCGCCGAGATCGCCGATCGCACGGCGGTGATGGCGAACGGCCGGGTGGTCGAGGCCGGCGAAACCGCGGCGCTGTTCCGCGCGCCGCGCGAGCCCTATACGCGAGCGCTGCTCGCAGCGGTGCCGCGGCTCGGATCGATGCGCGGCACGCGCCTGCCGGCGCGCTTTCCGCTGGTCGACCCGCGAACCGGGAAGACAGACGGCACCGGGGAGCCCGTCGCATCGCCGCCGGCGGCGGAAACGCCGCTCCTTCGGGTCCGCGATCTTTCGGCCCGATTCGACATGGCGTCCGGTTTCTTCGGCCGCGTCACCGGCCGGGTTCATGCGGCGGAAAACGTCTCCTTCGATCTCTTCGCCGGCGAAACCTTGGCGCTCGTCGGCGAATCCGGCTGCGGCAAGTCGACGACGGGCCGGGCGATCATGCGGCTGACCGAGGCGGCGTCCGGCAAGGTCGAGCTCGAAGGCCGCGACGTCCTGGCGCTGAAGCGCGCCGAACTGCGCTTCCTGCGCGAGCGGGTTCAGATGATCTTCCAGGATCCGTTCGCCAGCCTCGATCCGCGCATGCGCATCGGCGCGGCGATCGCCGAGCCGATGCTCGTCCACGGCCTCGCGAGCCGGGAGGACGCCCGGAAAAAGGTCGCGGAACTCCTGCCGCGCGTCGGACTCGATCCCGCCATGGCCGCGCGTTATCCGCACGAATTCTCCGGCGGCCAGCGCCAGCGGATCTGCATCGCCCGCGCGCTCGCCCTGGCGCCGAAGCTGATCGTCGCCGACGAGGCGGTCTCTGCCCTCGACGTCTCGATCAAGGCGCAGGTCATCAACCTGATGCTCGACCTGCAGCAGGATTTCGGCCTCGCCTTTCTGTTCATCTCCCACGACATGGCCGTGGTCGAGCGCATCGCTCACCGGGTCGCCGTCATGTATCTCGGCGAGATCGTCGAGATCGGGCCGCGCGCGGCGATCTTCGAGAACCCGCAGCATCCCTGCACCCGGCGCCTGCTCGCCGCCGTGCCGATCCCCGACCCCGCCCGAAAGGGCCTGCGCCGGGTGATCGACGAGACCGAGGTGAAGAACCCGATCCGCCCGGTCGATCATGTTCCGCCGCTGCGGCAGTGGCGAACGGTCTCGCCCGGCCATGAGGTGCAGGTGTTCGGCAAGGAATGGCACGACCGCCCCGGAGCCGCCTGAGCGACGGCCTGGCGTCCGTCTCGTGCCGATCGGGCGAAGCTCCCGGCAGGGCGGCCGTGCCGGCCACCGCCCGACGGCGTCAGAGTCAGCCCGGCGCAAACTCCAATGGTTAACCATCGTTAACCGGCTCCTTTCGCCAACAGATACCGTGGACCATGACGAAGACGCTTGCCAAGACGCTGACCGACACCCGCCCGATCCGCCTCAAGGGACGGTCTTTCCTCGCGCTGGTGCTGTCGCCCGAGTTGCCGTTCTCCAACTGGCTGGAGCGGCTCGACGATCTCGCCGCCCGTTCGACCGGCTTCTTTCTCGGCCGTCCGATCGTCCTCGACCTCGAAGGCGTCGACGTCACCCAGGCCGACCTCAAGGACCTGCTCGGCGAACTCGGCGAACGCGGCGTCCGCGTGATGGGGATCGAAGGCGTGCGAGGCTCGGTCCTTGCCCCCAACATGCCGCCGCTGATGAAGGGCGGCCGGCCGGCCGGCGACATCGAGCCCGAACCCGATCCTGCGCCGGCCCCTGCGGCAAGCCATGGCAAGGCCCCGGAGCCGGCGAAGAAGGCCGAGCCCGCCATCGAGGTCCATGCGCAGCGCGCGGCCTCCTCCATCGTGATCACCGAGCCGGTGCGCTCCGGCCAGTCGATCATCTTCCCTGAGGGCGACGTCACCATTCTCGGCTCCGTCGCCTCGGGCGCCGAAGTCGTCGCCGGCGGTTCGATCCACATCTACGGCACGCTGCGCGGCCGGGCGCTGGCGGGCTCCGTGGGCAATGCCTCCGCGCGGATCTTCTGCCGCAAGCTCGAGGCCGAGCTTCTGGCGATCGACGGGCTCTACAAGATGCCCGACGACATGGACCCCAAACATCGCGGCCAGCCCGTCGTGGTCTGGCTCGAAGGCGACACCATCAAGGCCGAAAGGCTGGCCTGAGGCCATGACGGCCGGGCAATAGCAGGAGACTGAAATGGCGAAAGTGATCGTGGTGACATCGGGCAAGGGTGGCGTCGGCAAGACGACGTCGACGGCCGCCCTCGGGGCTGCCCTCGCCCAGCGGGGCGAGAAGACCGTCGTCGTCGACTTCGACGTCGGTCTGCGCAATCTCGACCTCGTGATGGGGGCCGAGCGCCGGGTGGTCTACGATCTGATCAACGTCGTCCAGGGCGACGCCAAGCTCAGCCAGGCCCTGATCCGCGACAAGCGCCTGGAGACCCTGCATCTTCTGCCGGCGTCCCAGACCCGCGACAAGGACAACCTGACGGCTGAGGGCGTCGAGAAGGTCATCGACGAACTGCGCAAGACCTTCGACTGGATCATCTGCGATTCGCCCGCCGGCATCGAGCGCGGCGCGACGCTGGCCATGCGCCATGCCGACACCGCCGTCGTGGTGACCAATCCGGAAGTCTCCTCGGTGCGCGATTCCGACCGCATCATCGGTCTCCTCGACGCCAAGACCAAGAAGGCCGAGAACGGCGAGCGGATGGAAAAGCATCTGCTTCTCACCCGCTACGACCCGACGCGGGCCGAGCGCGGCGACATGTTGAAGGTCGACGACGTCCTGGAGATCCTGTCGATCCCGCTGCTCGGCATCATCCCCGAATCGATGGACGTCCTGCGCGCTTCCAACCTCGGCTCGCCGGTCACGCTCGCCGACGCCGCCTGCGCACCCGCGCTCGCCTATCGCGACGCCGCCCGCCGGCTCGCCGGCGAGCAGGTGCCGATGACCATCCCGGGCGAGCGCCGCGGCTTCATGAACAAGCTTTTCGGTCGGAGGGCCGCATGAGCCTCTTCAGCTTTCTGAACAGGCGGAGCTCCGCGCCGATGGCGCGCGAGCGGCTGCAGGTGCTCCTCGCCCACGAACGCGCCCAGGTCGGCCATTCCGATCTCGTCGGCCTGTTGCGCGAGGAGATCCTCGCCGTCATCGCCCGCCACGTCCAGCTCGACCAGGACAAGGTGAACGTGACGATGCAGCGGGGCGAAAACGTCTCGACCCTCGAGGTCGACATCGAGATCCCGGTGACGGCCAGCGTCCGGGCGGCCTGACGCCCCGAAGTTCCACCGGAGCGATCGGATTTCTCGGGAGCCGATCGCGCTCCGGGACATTCAAATGATGCATGGCCCATCGGCAAGTCCGAGACTTTCCGGGGCCGTGCATGGTTCTTTCGCGCGATCCGGTCCGAAAGGTCTGCAACTTTTCGGGATCGTGCATTGGTTTTGCGCACGATCTGGCCCGAAAGGTCTGCAACTTTTCGGGATCGTGCATTGGTTTTGCGCACGATCTGGTCCGAAAAGTCTGCAACTTTTCGGGATCGTGCTCTGAAGCGCCGCCTTCCGGCATGAGGCCGGGGAGCGGCAAGTCGAAAGGAGAGAATGATGAGCCGAGCACAGCTGATCACTCGACTGCAGGAACTGCAGAAGATGCCGAAGTTCGAAAAGCGCGACATCCGCTCGATCGCCGGCTTCCTGCCCAACGAGGCGCTGGAGAAGCACGTCCAGGCCTGCGAGGAAGCCGCCCAGCGCTGAGGCGCGGGGGGGATGAAAACCGCGCCCGAAAGGCCGGCGTAAGTGACTTTCGAGGCGTCCGTCACATCCCGTGGCGGGCGCCTCTTCGGCTTTTTCACCGCCGCCGCTTCGTCGGCGCGTGGAAGTCCGGCGGCTTGCCGGCGATCCAGCGCAGGAACGGCTGCAGTTCCGGGCGTTCGGCGATCGGCTCGCCGGCCGCAGCCATCCGGGCGAGTTCGTGATTGGTGAAGGTGGCGTGCAGCGTGCGGTGGCAGATCGGATGGACCGGTTCGGTCACCCGCCCGCCGCGGCTCTTGGGCAGCGGGTGGTGCCATTCGACCCGGCGCCCGAGCGGCCGCGCGCAGAGCCAGCAGGTCACCGGGTGAGGGGCGCCAGGCTGGTCGGTATGGCGGGCTCGAAAGGCCTCGCTCGCAGCTCGTCGTCTTGCCATCGTCGGCGAAGATGGGAAGGGACGAAGCCCGCGTCACCCGCGTGTCCTCGTCCCGGCCGTGGCCGAAGTCTCAGATCTTCCCGTCGAGGCCCATCTGGTAGTATTTGTGGACGATCTGGTCCTGGTTTTCGAGCAGCCAGTCGATCGACGGCTCGTTCCGCATCGCCTTGGCGATCGCCTTCTTCATCCCCTCGCGGTGGATGTCGAAGAGCACCTTGTGGTCGAGGTCCTTCACGTCGACGATCGTCGGCGCCAGCCAGACCGAGCAGATGATCCCGAGATCGTTGACCTGATCCTTCGGCAGAAGCCCCTCGCGCACCGCGTCGAGAACGCCGTTGGCGATGGCGAACTGCACCGTGCCCATCAGGATGTTGGTGTATTTCGGATCGTCCACCGTGACCTTGGAGACGCAAAGCGTCGCCGGGCGCACCATGATGTCGGTGTTGAGCAGCGCGAAGACCCGGCTGTGGCCCTTCACCTGATCGCCGGTCAGCGTCGCCAGCGCCGTACCGACCGGGCCGTCCAGCGCGCCGATGACGACCTCGGGCTCGGCCGCAGTCCCCGGAGGGCCGCCCGCGACGAGCGCCTCACCGGTGCGCATGATGATCTTTTCGCTCATGACAAATCACTCCTTGTCCCACCGCGCCCGGGGGTATCAGACCGGGACCGCGCTCTCAAACGTCGAGCGCGGCCACGCCGCCGTCAGTCTTTCAGGACGCGCTTTTCCGCCACCGTCGTATCGGCGTTCAGGCGGTAGACGATCGGCACGCCCGTCGCGATCTCCTCGCCGACGATCTCGTCCGGCGTCAACCCGTCCAGCGCCATGACGAGGGCGCGCAGCGAGTTGCCGTGGGCGGCGACGACCACGGTGCCGCCGGCCATCACCTTCGGCAGGACGTCGTGGATGAAATAGGGCCAGACCCGCGCGCCGGTGTCCTTCAGGCTCTCGCCGCCCGGAGGCGGGGTATCGTAGGAGCGGCGCCAGACGTGCACCTGCTCCTCGCCCCACTTCTCGCGGGCATCGTCCTTGTTGAGACCGGAGAGATCGCCGTAGTCGCGCTCGTTGAGGGCGACGTCGCGGGTGATGGCAAGCCCCGTCTGGCCGAGTTCTTCCAGCATCAGGTCGAGAGTGCGCTGGGCGCGGGAGAGTTCGCTGGTGAAGGCGGTGTCGAAGACGAACCCTTCGTCCTTCAGCTTGTGGCCGGCGGATTTCGCCTCCTCGACGCCCTTCTCGGTGAGGTCCGGGTCCTTCCAGCCGGTGAAGAGGTTCTTCAGGTTCCACTCGCTCTGGCCGTGGCGGACGAGGACGAGAATGCGGGACATCGCGGCTGCCTTTCGATGGAATCGTCGGATGAGTTTGTAGCGCGGGCGAACCGGAAAGTCCCGCGCCGTCAGCCGGCAAGGCCGAGAACGTCGCGCATGGAATAAAGGCCGGCGGGCTTTTCCTTCGCCCAGAGCGCCGCCTTGATCGCCCCCCTGGCGAAGATCGTCCGGTCGCCGGCCGCGTGGGAGAGTTCGATGCGCTCGCCTTCGCCGGCGAGAATCACCGAATGCTCGCCCACCACCGAGCCGCCGCGCAGCGTCGCAAAGCCGATGGTGCCTTGTTCGCGCGGCCCGGTGATGCCGTCGCGGACCCGGACCGAACGATCCGCCAGCGCGATGCCCCGGCCCGTCGCCGCCGCCTCGCCGAGGAGGAGGGCGGTGCCCGACGGCGCGTCGACCTTGTGCCTGTGGTGCATCTCCAGGACCTCGATGTCGAAGGCCTCGGGCCCGAGGGCGCGCGCCGCCTGTTCGACGAGGACGGCGAGGAGATTGACGCCGAGACTCATGTTGCCGGACTTGACGATGGTGGCGCCGGCGTCTGCCGCAGCGAGGATCGCGTCGTTCGCCTCGGCCTCGAAGCCGGTGGTGCCGATGACGTGGACGAGGCTCCTTTCGGCTGCCCGCTTCGCGATGTCGGCGGAGACCGCCGGCACGGTGAAGTCGACGATGCCGTCCGCACCGTCGAGCGCGGCGTCGACGTCGTCGGTGATCGTCACTCCGGCCTCGCCGATCCCGGCGAGCATGCCGGCATCGCTGCCGAGCGCGGGCGAGCCGCTCCGCTCCAGCGCGGCGTGCAACGCGGCACCTTCGGTCTCTGAGACGACCTTGACCAGCGTGCGGCCCATCCGGCCGGCGGCTCCCAGGACGACGAGCTTCATGAGGTGGGTTCCTTTTCAGGCGGCGAAGTCCGGCGGCCTCGATCGGACAGGGCGAGACCCAGAACCGCCGTCATCCTCGGGCTTGTCCCGAGGATCTCCTGCAATGTCGGCCACAGAATCCTTGCAGACTTGCCGATGAGCGACGCTCGGGGTTTCCGGCGGCAGTAGATCCTCGGGACAAGCCCGAGGATGACGACCTGTCGGGTTTCCGACGCTCGAATATCCGCCCTGAATACTCCATTCGCAAACGCCGTCAAAGGGGCGATCTCGCCGATACGAGCGAGATGATCGGGTCCTAGCCCCTTGCCGCGGCCAGGTCGGCCGGCCGGCGATTGCCGCCCGACTGCAGGCCGTAGAACCGCGCGTAATGGCCATCCACGCGGTCGACGAGATCGCCATGCGTGCCGCGCTCGACGATCTGGCCGCCGTCGACGACGAGAATCTGGTCGGCATTGGTGATGGTCGACAGCCGATGCGCGACGACGATGACGGTGCGGTCCTTCATCGCCGCGTCGAGGGCCGCCTGGACGAGCGTCTCCGAGCGGGTGTCGAGCGCCGAGGTCGCCTCGTCGAGGAGCAGGATCGGGGCGTTGCGCACGAGGGCCCGGGCGATCGACAGGCGCTGTCGCTGGCCGCCGGACAGCGTCATGCCGTTCTCGCCGACCGGGGTGTCGTAGCCCTGCGGCGCGGCGAGGATGAACTCCTCGGCCTGGGCCTGGCGGGCGGCGTCCTCGATCTCGGCATCGGTGGCGTCCGGCCGGCCGAGCCGGATGTTCTCGCGGATCGTCCCCTCGAAGAGATACGGCGCCTGCGGCACATAGGCGATCCTCGAGCGCAGCGAGCGCTTGGTGACGCCTCTGATGTCCTCGCCGTCGATGGTGATCGCGCCCTCCTGAACGTCGTAGAAACGCTGGAGGAGGGCGATGATGGTCGACTTGCCGCCGCCCGAGGCGCCGATCAGCGCCGTCGTCCTGCCGGCCGGCGCCACGAAGGAAAGATCGCGCAGCACGGACTCGCCGGGATAATAGCCGAAGGAGACGTTCCTGAAGACGATCTCGCCGTGTTCCGCCTCGAGTTCCCTGGCGTTAGGGGCGTCGGCCTGTCGCGGCTCCATGTCGAGAATCTCGTAGATCATCGACGCGTTGACGAGAGCGCGTTCGAGCTGCACCTGCAGCTTGGCGAGCCGCCGCGCCGGATCGTAGGCGAGGAGGAGCGCGGTGATGAAGGCGAACATCGAACCCGGCGAATAGCCGTAGACCACCGCCCGGTAGCCCGAATAGCCGATGACGCCGGCGATCGCGAGGCCGGCGAGCATCTCCGTGACCGGGCTGGTCCGCTCGGTGATGCCGGCGATCTTGTTGGAGCGCTCCTCGGCCTTCAGGATCAGGCGCTCGATGCGCTCGCGCAGCGGCACCTCCATGGTGAAGGCCTTGACCACCGTGATGCCCTGCGCCGCCTCCTGCATGGAGGCCAGCACCCGGGCGTTGATGTCGATCGCCTGCCGGGTGGCTGCCCGCAGCTTCTTGGCGAGCTTGCCGATCATCAGGACGATCGGCGGTCCGGCGAGCAGCGCGATGCCGGACAAAACCGGATCCTGGTAGATCATCACGAAGACCAGGAAGACCAGGGTGAGGGCGTCTCGGGCGAGCGAGGTGACGGTGAGGTTCAGCGTGTCGCGGATGCCGGAGACGTTCTGGTTGATCCTGGCGGCGAGATGGGCCGAGCGGTTCTCCGCGAAGAAGTCCACCGACAGCTCGGTGATGTGGGAGAACAGCCGCCGCTGATAGCGCGCGACGATGTTGTTGCCGATGCGAGCCAGAACCACCGCCTGGCCGTAATTGGCAAGGCCCCGGATGGCGAAGGTCACGAAGACGATGGCCGGCAGGCTGTAGATCGCGGCGCGGTTCTGCTGCACGAAGATCTTGTCGATCACGTCCCGCATGATCCAGGCGAGAAACGCCGTGCAGCCCGCCGCGGCGACCAGGCAGCCGATGGCGAGCGCGTATTGGCGCACGAAGAGGTGGCCGTTCTCGCGCACGATGCGCCCGATCAGTCCGAGCACGAGCCCGCGCTTTTCCGGCGCAGTGATGGAGAACGTCTTCTTTTTGGTCGCCGTCTTGGTCAATCTGTCGTCCGGTCGCCGGTGGCGGGTTCGTTGTGCCTTCGCACGCGCGATCGAAATGACGGCTTAGGCACAAGCGTGCCGGCCCCGCAATGGGCGAAGCGCGGAAATGCACCGTCGGCATCGCGAGAACACTGGCGGAACGTTGCAGGATTGCACTGGCCGGTGTGAATTCGACGTCGTTTCGTGCCAAGGTCGGCGGATATGCGACCGGACGCTGGATCGCCGCCGGGGTGGTCGGTAACGGGATCTCAGTCGTCGCAGAAACGACCCGCTGCCGGCCACGAAGCCGGCCTTTGCCGATTGGAAGGAAAGGATCTGCCGTGTCAGGCGCTTATGTTCTGCGTCCCGCCAATTCGGACGATATGGCGGCGATCACGGCGATCTACGAGCGGGAGGTCCTGACCGGTACCGCGACCTACGAGCTGATCCCGCCGGGCGAAGCGGAAATGACCCGGCGCTTCGAGGAGATGCGGGGCAAGCGCTATCCCTATCTCGTCGCCGAGGACGAGCACGGCAGGGTGCTCGGCTATGCCTATGCCGGCGGCTACCGCGCACGCCCGGCCTACAACTGGCTGGTCGAGGATTCGATCTATCTCGATCCGGCGGCGCGGGGCAGAGGCGTCGGCACGGCGCTTCTGACGCGACTCGTCGAGGAATGCGAGCGGCTCGGCTTCCGCCAGATGCTGGCGGTGATCGGCGACAGCGCCAATCACGGCTCGATCGGGCTGCACCGGAAGGCGGGATTCGCGATGATCGGCACCATGCCGGCGACCGGGCTGAAATTCGGCCGCTGGATCGACACCGTCCTGATGCAGCGCCCGCTCGGCGAGGGCGCCGACAGCATCCCCGACAAGGCCGCCTATCCGGGCGACTTCGGCGCGCCAGCCGTCCTGTTCTGATGGAGAACGGTCGCCCGAAAACGTCAAAGACGAGGCGCGCCTCGTTTTTGACGTTTCAACGGAGATTGCCTCCGCTTTCTCAATTGGCTTTCGCAATTTTTCGAACGACGACCTGCCCGTCCATGGCAAGAATGATGATGCAGGGCCTGCTTGCCAACATCGCGTGGACGGCGGTCACGACGCCATCCTTCCACCAGCCTCCCAAGCTGTAGTCGTCGAACGCCATCACACCGCCTTCCTTGAGCTTGGGCCAGTAGGCTTCGACGTCGATGGTAACGCCTTCCTTCGTGTGATCACCGTCGACATAGACGAAGTCGACCGACTCGTCCTCGAACCGCTCTGCGGCCTTGCCGGATCGTTGCCGCACGATCTCGACGGTGCCGGCCTTGATTTCCGAGGCGAAACGGTCGCGTACGCCTTCGTAACGCTCCTGCATGATCTCCGGGCTGCTGACGGCTCCGCCATAAACTGCAGCGCGATATTCCGGACCGTCAAAATGCTCCCAAGGGTCAACCAGATAGAGTTTTTGAGGCCGAAGTGCGTTCAGCAGCAATGCGGAATAGTCACCCTTGTGGACGCCAACCTCGATGCCGATACCGAATCGCTTTAAGTGACTCATGACCAGCTGTCGCGCATTGATCGGTGCCAGCATTCGAGATTCCTCAGTTTGACGGTAGGATGTTGTGGGGCGGCTTCAGCCGTGGGCGGATACAATCTCATGGATCATGTGACGTCAACCATTCAATCGCCGCTACGACAAGGCATCGCGAGGACGCCGAACATGGGTCTGACGACCTCTCGGGGATCTTTTTGATCCTATTTTGCAAGTTGGCAGTTGGTGGTGCGGATTCCGTGGCATCAGCCGCTGCGTGGAAGTCCGGCGCCTGATGCTATATCCTGCCGCTATTTCGACGCTCGCCTCGCCGAGAGACTCAGAGTTTCAACGCGATGGTCGGCGCCATCGCCCTTACGTGGACCATGTCGCGCTCGCTTCTTACCCGGCTCACCACGAGCGCGACGCCCCGACCAGGGCGACGAAAGCCAGGGCGGCCGGCACCGCCGCGGCGATCCATTCCCGGCGTCGCTCGCGATTGCGTTTGCGCTCCCCGGCACCTGCGTAAAGCGCGTCGATTTCCCGCTTCAGCGACGGATCCTTCTCCACGTAGAGCCGGCCGCCCGCAACCGTGGCGTCGGCGACGCTGTCGGCCATTCTCGCGCCGCGCTCGCCCATCGGCCGTTCTGGCCCCGTCGTCGTGTCGCGCGCCGTCTGATGCTCCATCTCGGAGTTCAGTTCGCCGCCGACGATCAGGATGATCATCGTCAGCCAGATCCAGGTCATCATGCCGATCAGCGCGCCGAGCGAGCCATAGGTCGCGTCGTAGGAGCCGAAATTCGCGGTGTAATAGGAAAACGCCAGCGAGACGATCGCGATGACGACGACGGCGAGCGTCGAGCCGGGGGTGATCCAGCGCCACTGGGCGTGCGCCCTGCAAGGTCCCCAGCGGTAGAGCGCCGAGATGCCGAGCGAGACGAAGACGAAGGTCGCGAGGATGAAGCCGGCCGAGATCGCCCATTCCGTCCCGCTTCCGAGCCCGACGATGTCGAGAACGACCGGCAGGATCACCGTCATGGCGACCAGCATCAGCGCCGCCGCGACGAGGCAGAGCGTGAAGGCAAAGGAGGCCAGCGTCAGCTGGACGAAGGAGCGCGTTTCGGTTTCGTCGTAGGCGACGTTCATCGCCTCGAACAGTGCCTTGACGCCCGCATTGGTGCTCCACAGCGAGATCGCCAGCGAGACGACGAGCGAGAGGCCGAGCGTCCCGTCGGCGGCGCCGACCAGCCGCTGAAGCTGCTCGTCGATGATCTCGACGGCACCCCCCGGCAGGAGGCTCGAAAGCTGGTTGACGTTGCTCTGCACGGTCGTCGGATCGGCGAAGAGGCCGTAGACGGAGACGATCGCCGCCATCGCCGGAACCATGGCCAGCAAGAGGTAATAGGTCACGCCGGCGGCGACGAGGAGCACACGGTCATTGCCGATCTCCGCATAGACCCGCAAAAAGACGTGCTTCCAGCCGGCCGCCGGGATCTCGGTCGGGCTTTGGGCCCTCAGCCCGAGTTCGCCGGCCCGCGTTTGACCGGAGCTGTTGACTGTCGTGATCGGCATGGTCCCGCTCCGTTCGATGTCCGTGCGGGAATCTATCGCACCAACGCGCAGACCGAAGATGCGCAGCCTGCGACCATTTGATTAGGCGGGCAACGAAACGCGCGCCCGATGACCGTCCGAAGGGAACGTCAGCCGTTTTCCGCGACGCGCAGATTGCGGTCGAAGACCTTGAGCACGGCGGCAAGCTCATGCCCGCGCTTCAGGACGACGCCGCCGGCGGCGACGACCTGATAGGCACCCTGGCGGCGGGCGAGCTTGGGATCCTTGACGATCCGGTAGAGCGGCATCTCGCTGGTGCGGCGGAAGATCGAGAACACGGCGCGATCCTTCAGCATGTCGATCGCATAGTCCCGCCATTCGCCCGTGGCGACCATGCGGCCGTAGACGGCGAGGATCTGCGACAGTTCCCGCCGGTCGAAGGAGACGACGGCGGCGCGGGCGTTGGCGGTCGGAAAAGCGACCAGATCGGCCGATGTCCCGCCATTCACGAGAGATTGCGTCAAGATTGCCCCTGTCCTCAGGACCCCTCGGGGGGTCTTCAAGCATGACGAGATGGTGACATGAAACGGCGCTCTGGGCAAAGCCGCGATTGCCGCGCGGCCTGCGTCACCGGCGCCGGCCCTTGCCACCCGTCCTTCTCCAGATAAGGAGCCCATTCCCGATCGGCGAGCAGCCGCAGGCTCTTTTCGTCGGTGACGATCCGCCACCCGTCCTCGATATCGACGATCTCCCGCTTCTCCCAAGGCTTCAGGCAGCGATCGACGTTCTCCCGGGCGCTGCCGATCATGTGGGCGAGTTCGGTCTGCGACAGGCAGAGACGCAGGGGGCGCCTCGGCGCGGCGTGGGCGGGCGATTCGAGAATGCGCAGGAGCGCCAGAGCGAGACGGGTCGAGATGTCCAGGAGGGCGAGTCCGGCCATCCGCTGGAAGACGGTGAAGGTCTGCGATCGATTGCAAACCCACGACTGGCCGTCGCACCCGGGTCTCGATCGAGACTCAGGGGTTTCTCATTTTGCCGGGCTGAAGTGCGGCCGAGTTTTGAAAGTCTCGAAGATGCGATAAGAGCGGATTGCCGGTCGGCCTGCTGGCGGCCGTCGGCAACGGGACCAGCGCGTCGACACGAGGCCTCGCCCGAGGGCTTGCCGGAAACGCGTGAATGGGGCAGTAGGGCTGTCCTAACGACAAGAGCACCGCTAGAATGTCGTGCACCGCAGCATTTCGATCGTGCCGGCGGCAGGCAGGACGCGCGTCATGAACGGCGGATTCGAAGCGGCGAAGCTGGGGGTGAACATGGGCAAGGTGACCGGATTTCTCGAAATCGACCGGCAGACCCACAAATATCAGCCGGCATCGGATCGGATCCGCCATTTTCGCGAGTTCACGCTGCCGATGTCCGACGAAGAGGTCGGCAAGCAGGCGGCACGTTGCATGGACTGCGGCATCCCTTATTGCCACGGTCCGACGGGCTGCCCGATCCACAACCAGATCCCGGACTGGAACGACCTCGTCTATGCCGGCGACTGGGAAACGGCGATCCGCAACCTGCACTCCACCAACAATTTCCCGGAGTTCACCGGCCGGATCTGTCCCGCCCCTTGCGAGGAAGCCTGTACGCTGAACCTCGAGGACACGCCGGTCGCCATCAAGACCGTCGAGCAGGCGATCGCCGACAAGGCCTACAAGCTCGGCCTGATCCGGCCGCAGCCGGCGAGCGAGAAGACCGGCAAGCGCGTGGCGGTGATCGGCTCGGGCCCGGCCGGCCTCGCCGCCGCCCAGCAGCTCGGCCGCGCCGGCCACGACGTCGACGTCTACGAGCGGGAATCACAGCCGGGCGGCCTGATGCGCTACGGCATTCCCGACTTCAAGATGGAAAAGCACTGGATCGACAAGCGGGTCGAGCAGATGCGAGGGGAGGGCGTCACCTTCCACTGCGGCGTCAATATCGGCGTCGACAAGACGGTCGAGGCGCTCGTTTCGGAATACGACGCGGTGCTGTTCTGCGGCGGCTCTGAGACCCCGCGCGACAGCGGTATTCCCCGCGAGGGGCTGACCGGCGTCTATGACGCGATGCCCTATCTCGTCCAGCAGAACCGGCGGGTGGGCGGCGAGCCGGTGCAGAGCGTCGGCTGGCAGTGCGAGGAGATCTGGGCGGGCGGCAAGCACGTGGTCGTCGTCGGCGGTGGCGACACGGCGTCGGACTGCGTCGGCACCGCCTTCCGCCAGGGTGCCGTCAAGGTGACGCAGCTCGACATCCGACCGCAGCCGCCGCAGACCGAGGACAAGCTGACCGTCTGGCCCTATTGGGCGACGAAGATGCGAACCTCCTCGAGCCAGGCCGAGGGCGCGATCCGCGAGTTCCGGGTGGCGACGCTGGAATTCGTCGGCGAGGACGGGGTGCTGACGGGCGTCAAATGCGCCGAGGTGGACGAAGCGCGCCGGCCGCTCCCCGGCACGGAGTTCATCATCAAGGCCGATCTCGCCTTCATCGCCATCGGCTTTGCCGGTCCGTTCGCGTCCGGCTTTCTCGCCGATGCGGGCGACGGCATGAAGACCAGGGCGGACCGTCGCGGCAACGTCTCGATCGTCGCCGACGACGAGCGCTATCTCACCTCGATGGACAAGGTCTATGCGGCCGGCGACGCGCGCCGCGGCCAGTCGCTGGTCGTGTGGGCGATCCGCGAGGGACGCCAGGCGGCCAGGGCGATCGACCTCGACCTCATGGGGACGACCACCCTGCCGCGCTGACGGCTCGGCGGGGCTATTGGCCCCCCTGGGCTTCCGCGTTGCTCTGCGACCAGTCGTCCATGATCGCATCGAGGATGGTCGGCATTTCCGGCGGCGGTTTGATGCCCTGGTCCTGGCGGATCTTCTTGAGGTCGAGCGAACCCTGATAGGCCACCGGCCTCTCGCCGGGGCCGACGGCGGAGGATTTGTCGTTCCAGGCAAAATCGTCGGCCCGTCCGTCGACATGGCCGGTGCCGCGGCCGTTGAGAACCAGCTTGTCCCGGGGCGAGGGCTCGAGGGAGAGGCCGATGTGGGTGGTGCCGCCACCGAGGAGGGCATCGCCGCCGTCGAGCGCCGGATCGGCGAGCGACACCGGTGGCGAGCGCACCGCCGTCGCCGCGCTGGCAAGCGGCGGAAGCACGATCCCGGCCTGGTCGTTGAACGACTCTGCCGGCGTGTCCGTGGCGACGAAGCGATCGACCGCCTTCCGGGCGAAGAAGGCGAGCTTGTCGTTGCCGGCATCCGTCATGGTGATGCCGTCGGAATTGCGCAGCTGCACGGTCTGCCCATCGACGCTCGGGCCCGAATAAATGAAGTCGTCGTTTTCGTCGACGAAGCCTTCCCAGACGTCGACATACTCGCCGGAAACCCGCTGCGCGGCCTGGCGATACAGGTCGTTGAAATAGACCATGTCCTCGCTCATCCGATCGAACTTGAAGGAGGGCGCGCCGACCCAGACCAGCGGGACCTGATGTTTGGCGGCAATGTCGGCGATCTCGCCGACCCGGCGCTCGTATTCGGCATTCCACTCCGGCGAGCGCAGAGACATGGTGCCGTTCTCGCCGTAGATCGGCTGGCGATCGTTGGAGCCGATCATCATCACGACGACCGCCGGCTCGTTCTCCTCGATCAGCGGCCCGAGCTTTGCCGGCCAGTCGTAGTGATCCTGACGCACGAGACCGGACGAGCCGTTCGACGCCGCCTTGACGTTCACCATCCGACGGTCGGCATAAGCGTCCTTCAGGCCGTTTGCGAGAGACGCGGCGAGAAAGTCGCCGACGACGAGGACCGTCTTGGCGTCCTCGGCCTTCTCGGTCACCGCGGGCTGCGCCGGCCGGGGTGCCGAAGCCCGCGGTGCCGGGGCGCTCGAGCGGGACTTGCGCTGGCTGCGGCTCGGCGCCTGCCGGGTCGCGGGGCGAGGATCGTCGCTGACGCTGTTGCGGTTGTCGATTCGGTAGGGCCGGCGCCGCTGCTGCTGCAGGCCGTTGCCGAACAGCATGTCGAGAATGGTTCTCGGCCGTTCCTGCGCGACGGCGGAGGAGGGGTGTCCCGTGATGGCGAGGAAGGGCAGGAGGGCGAGCGCCACCAGGGCTGCAAGGCCAGCCATGCGACCGGGTCCGTGCCGTCGCAACCCCCTTTTCGGTCCGCTTCGCAAACTCATCTGCACCGTCCCGTGCCGATTGCCGCCGGCCATCCCGCCAGTCGGCAATCGGGTGTCGTTCGAAGTCTCCTTCCCAAGCTAACGCGTGCGAAGGAATTCGAGTAGCGCTTTCGAAGCATTGCCGTCCTGCGCCATGCCTGCCTGTTGCTGCAACGCCATGATCGCCGCTTTCGATCCCGAGCCGATCTTGCCGTCGATCTTGCCGTCGTAGAGCCCGAAGCGCGACAGATGCTTCTGCAGCTCGTAGCGCTCGTCCGTCGACAGCGGCGTGTAGCCGCGCGGCCAATCGACGACGAGGCCGGGATAGCCGCCGATCTGGTCGCCGAGAAGGCCGACCGCAAGGGCGTATTTGTCCGCATTGTTGTAGCGCTTGATGACGAAGAAGTTCTTGGTCATCAGGAAGGCCGGGCCGTTGTCGCCGGCGAGGCGCACGAGATTGGCGCGCTCGCCGCCGTCCGGGAAGGGCCGGCCGTTGGCGCGGCGGAAGCCCAGGCTCGCCCATTGCGAGATGCTGCGATTGTCGCGCTCCAGCTTGCCGCGATACTTGTCCGGCACGATGACCTCGTAGCCCCAGGTCCGGCCCGGCTGCCAGCCGTTTCGGTGCAGGAGGTTGGCGGCCGTCGCCAGGGCGTCGGGGACCGATTCCCAGATGTTGGCGTGGCCGTCGCCGTCCATGTCGACCTTGTAGGCGCGATAGCTGGTGGGGATGAACTGGGTGTGGCCCATCGCGCCGGCCCAGGAGCTGATCAACTCGCTGACCTTGATGTCGCCGGACTGGGCGATCTTCAGCGCCGCGATCAGCTGCTCGCGGGCGAACTTCGCCCGCGACTTGTCGAGATAGGCCAGCGTCGCCAGCGAGCGCGGCAGCGAGCGCATCACGTCCTGGCGCTGGAGGATCTGGCCGTAATTGGTCTCCATCGACCAGATCGCGAGGAGGATGTCGCGATCGACGCCGAAACGCTTCTCGATCCGGTCGAGCCACGTCGAGAGCTGCGCCCGGGCGGAGCGCCCCTTGGCGACCTGCTCGTCGTTCACCCGGTTGTCGATGTAGTCCCACACCTTGTCGCGGAATTCGGGCTGGTAGCGGGCCTTCTGAAGCACTTCCGGATCGGGTTCGGTGATCCCGGCGAAGGCCGCGCGATAGACCTCCCGCGAGACGCCGGACTGTGCCGCGACGGTCTCGAAGTTCTGGATCCAGCGCACGAAGCCGGCGTCGGCATTTGCGGGCGAACCGAGCGCGGCGACGAGAAACAGGGCGAACAGTCCGGCGGCCAGGCGGGCGAGGGTCATCGTTGTCCTTGTATGGTGCATTGCTTTCCTCTCGGCTTGGCATCGTTCAACAAGAGAACGGCAATTCTGCAGCAAAGACGTAAACGGGATGTTTACCATCTCCCGGTTTTCCGCCGCAGCGTCCGGCGGCGAGACGGGCGCCGGTTAACGACGTCGTTGATTTTCCGTAAACGCCGCATCGCTGCCGTGATAGTCGGTTCTGCGGGAGGCGAGGGCGGCAGTTGACTTTGGCTGCCGCCGCAAGATGTTTGTCGCCGGCTCCGACCGGGACGTTTGGTCGCAATTTCAGGAGATGCCTTTCCGATGAAGAAGGTCCGTAAAGCCGTATTCCCCGTCGCCGGCCTCGGAACACGCTTCCTGCCCGCCACCAAGGCGATCCCGAAGGAGATGCTGACGGTCGTCGACCGGCCGGTGATCCAGTACGTCGTCGACGAGGCGAAGGAAGCCGGCATCGATCATCTGATCTTCGTCACGGGCCGCAACAAGGGCGTCATCGAGGACTATTTCGACATCCAGGTCGAACTCTCCAATACGCTCGCCGAGCGCGGCAAGACCGCGGAGCTGAAGCTTCTCGACGATCTCCAGCCGAGACCCGGCACCGCGAGCTTCACCCGCCAGCAGGCGCCGCTCGGCCTCGGCCATGCGATCTGGTGCGCCCGCGACCTCGTCGGCAACGAGCCCTTCGCCATCCTTCTGCCGGACATGATCATGCAGGCCGAGAAGGGCTGCCTCGCCGAAATGGTGGCGCTCTACGAGAAGACCGGCGGCAACGTCATCTCGGTCGAGGAATGCGATCCGCAAGAGACCCACAAATATGGCATCGTCGGCAAGGGCGACGTGGTCGGCAACGGCTTCAAGATCACCGGCATGGTGGAAAAGCCGAAGCCGGAGGACGCGCCTTCGAACTTCTCGATCTCCGGGCGCTACATCCTGCAGCCGGAGATCTTCGACATCCTCGCCACCCAGGAAAAGGGCGCCGGCAACGAGATCCAGCTCACCGACGGTATGCTGAAGCTCGCCGAGAGCCAGGACTTCGCCGCCTATCCGTTCACCGGCCGGACCTTCGACTGCGGCTCGAAGGAAGGCTTCATCGAGGCGAACGTCGCCTTCGCGCTCTATCGGCCGGACATTCGCGAGAAGGTCATCGGCAACATGGAGCGGCTGATGCAGACGGTGAAGCCTGCCGAGTGACCTCCGGGCGCCTCCGCTGTCCGCACCGGCGCCTCAGCGCTGCAGCGTAACGCCGAGCTTGACGGTGTCGGCGCTGTAGCGATCGCTTTCCACGATCGCGAAGGACCGGCGGTGCTCGTACGAGCCGGTCAGGGCGAACTGCCGGTTGAGCCAATAGGTGAACCCGGCTTCGCCGGAGAGCAGCATCTTGTCTTCGTCGGGAACGGTCGAATCCTCGTAGCCGAAGCTGGCGGCGGCGGTCAGCGTGGTACGGGCGCTCAGGGAATGGGCAATCGCGACCGACGTCTCGTAATTCGTCTTCGCCGATTGGCCGGTGAGTTCCGGCTCGAAGCTGGTGCGGCCGGACAGCGTCACGTCGGTGCCGCGCTGCGGCGACCAGACCAGGCTGGCGTCGAGCGTCGGCGAGGCGGTGGTCTCGACGGCCACGTCGTCGGGAACGTTCCAGGCGTATCCGAGGGCGACTTCGCCCCGCAGCTTGTCGCGCAGATCGATGCCGATGCCGGCCCTCAGCGCCGGCAGCCAGGCGTCGCGGTCGCCGGCGTCCCGCCCGTCCGGTGCGGCGACGTCGAAGATCCGTCGCCCGAGGCTGGCTTCGACGAAAGGCTGAAGAGCCGGCGAGACGTCGTATCCGGTCCGCAGCGCGGCGGTCAGCGTCGTATAGTCCTCGTCGACGCTGCCATCCGGCAGGCTGAAATAGGATTTGCGCGCGGCCGTCAGCGTGCCGGACACGTTTACCGGATGGAAATCGTGGGAGACTTCGGCCGCCAGGGAACCGGATAAGACGCCGGCCCGGCCGGACAGCGTCGTGTCGTCGAGAACGTCGGAATAGTCCTCGCGCTGGAAGTCGATCGCTCCGCGAAACGTCGCGATCGTGTCGCTGGACAGGTCGAGGCGCAGGCGGCCATCGGCGGAGGCAGTGGGATCTTCCCGCGTCTCGCCGGCAAAGTCGTGCCGATAGGAAAAGCGCGAATTGAACTCGGCCTGGTTCGTCGCCCAGTCTGAGACGAGACGCGACGACAGGATCGTCTCGCTGAAGGCGCCCTTGGTGGCCGCGGCGTCGTTGTCGAGATTGTTCGAGACGCCGACCGTCTCGATCAGCTCGGGATAGAGGATGAACGTCCCCACCCGCGTGCCGACCGGCGCGAAGGGATCGTCCTCGTCCGAACTCTTCAGCCGGCGGAGCCGGTCGATGGTCTCGGCTGCCCGGTTCTGGCGGAGGGTCGACTGGGCCGGAAGGGTCTCGTCGGCGATGCCGGCGCCCAGCGTCGGATTGGCGAGTGCCGGCAGACCGTCCTCGGTGGCCGCGGTCCCGGTCCGCGTGTCGTCGACCGGACGCCCGTCCGCGTCACGCAGAGCGCCGCTGCGCAGCGCCGGTGTCGCAGCGGAATTGACGCGTTTGGCCGCCGATGAGCGGCCATTGTCGATGAGACGCGGCGGCGCCGCTTCCATCAGATCGAAGCCCCGCTTCGGTTTCGGCGTGTCCGGCTCGTCCGATGCCGCCGTGTCCGCCGCCCTGTCCTCGGCGACGGGGTCGGCGACGTCGCGCAGCTTGGACGGATCCTTGCCCTTTTCGCCGGGCGAGACCAACCGCTGCCCGTCATAGGCGCCGAGAGCCTCGATCAGATCGCTATCGGGATCGGCGAGCCGCACCTGCTGCGGCGGCGCGTCGACGCTGTCGCGCAAGACGCCGCCGGAGAGGACCTGCTGGGCGAGGGCGGGGACGGGCGCGCCGAGGCCGGCCGCCAGCAGCAGCACCGGAAATAGGACATGACCTCGGCTTTGGCCCATCGTCGCGCTTGCCCGCAATCCGTGGACGACGCGCCGGCTGCGTGGCCGGCGGCGATCCTCAGGAGACGTGACCGATTGTTGCCGATCGGACACTTTGTTAACCGGAAGCTAACCGTCGGTGGTTGCGCGAAACAGGAATTGCCGCTCTGGTCCCGATATGGTCACGTTTGCCTCACATGGCCGAGAGCGTGACATCATTGCCGGGCGCTGCGGGTTCGAAGCCGCATGCCGGGCCAAGACGAGACAAACGACATGTCCCTGCCGATCGCCCAGCCCCTCGCCGAAGATCATGCCGGTTCCCGCTCCGCCGCCCGCACGATCGAGACCGAGATCGAGGCGCTGAAGGCTTTGTCGGTTCTGATCAAGACGGACATGGCGGCGAGTTTCGAACGGGCGCTGGACCTGATCGCGGCGGTGAGCGGCCGGCTGATCGTCACCGGCGTCGGCAAGAGCGGCCACATCGGCTCGAAGATCGCCTCCACCTTCGCCTCGACCGGCACGCCGTCCTTCTTCGTCCACCCGTCCGAGGCCAATCACGGCGATCTCGGCATGATCGGCAAGGACGACGCGATCCTCGCCATGTCATGGTCCGGCGAGACGGCCGAACTCCACGGCATCGTCGCCTATTCCAGGCGGTTCCGCATCCCGCTCATCGCCGTCACCTCGCGGCCGAACTCGACGCTCGCCCGCGAGGCCGACGTGACGCTGCAGCTGCCGCGGGCGCTGGAAGCTTGCCCGCTCGGCCTCGCGCCGACCTCCTCCTCGACCATGCAGCTCGTCATGGGCGACGCGCTGGCCGTGGCGCTGCTCGAGCGGCGCGGCTTCACGCCGGACGATTTCCACGTCTTCCATCCCGGCGGCCAGCTCGGCGCGAGCCTCAAGCACGTCGCCGACATCATGCACACCGGCGAGGCGATGCCGCTCTGCGCCTCCGGCACGCTGATGTCGGAAGCGATCATCGTCATGTCGCGCAAGGGCTTCGGCTGCGTCGGCGTGATCGGCGAGGACGGCAGGCTGAAGGGCATCATCACCGACGGCGATCTGCGCCGCAACCTCGACGCCGGCCTTTTGGCACGCACCGTCGATCAGGTGATGACGCCGGGACCGAAGACGATCGTGCCGGAGACGCTCGCCGTCGCGGCGCTGGAGATGATCAACACCCGCAACATCACCGCCGTGATGGTGGTGCGCGAGGGACGGCCGGTCGGCATCGTCCACCTGCACGACCTCCTGCGCCTCGGCGTCGCCTGATCCCGGGCGCCGCGGGGCCTGATCGCCTGGCCACGCTGATCGTCTTCCTCTGGCGGGCGCGAAAGCCGGCTCAACTCCGGCCGCCGACCTCGTCGAGATGGTCGAGCATGCCGGCCGGATCCTCGTAAACCCGGAAGGCGCCGGCGCGCTCCAGCTCCTCGCCGCCATAGCCGCCCGACAGAAGCCCGACGCCGAGCGCCCGGCAGCGCTGGGCGGCGAGCATGTCCCAGATCGAATCGCCGACGACCATCGCCCCTTCGATCGGCACGCCGAGGCGCTCGGCCGCCGCGATGAAGAGGTCCGGCTCGGGCTTGGCGTAGGTGACGGCATCGCGGGTGACGACCGGCACTTCGTCCGGGTCGACGCCCAGCCGGTCGAGATTGTGCTTCGCCGTCTCCATCCGTCCCGAGGTGGCGATTGCCCAGGCGAGCTTGTCCCGCGTCAGCGTGTCGAGGAGTTCGCGCGCGCCGGGCAGCGGCACGACGCTCTTCGAATGGGTCCGATACGCCTCAGCATGGGCCTGGCGCAGCCGCTCGCGCTTTTCCTCGGTGATCTCCTCGCCGATCTCGCGCAGAAGCTGGTTGGTGAACAGCCCGCCGCTCATCCCGATCTTGCGGTGGATGCGCCAGACCGACAGCGCGATTCCCTCCGCGTCGAGCGCGTCCTTCCAGGACAGGACGTGCTGATAGACGCTGTCGACCAGCGTGCCGTCGAGATCGAACAGGAAGGCGGGGCGTTGGCGCATGACGGCCTCCGGGAGCGGGCGATGGGAGGCGGAAAGATAAGGGCCGCCGGCGCCGGTTCCATGGGAAGATTTCGAGCCCTCTGACGCCCGATGATCAGCGCGCCACGGAAGCGCGCGGGTGGCGCCGGACGAAGGGCTTCGTCAAGAAGCCGAACACCTCGCGCCAGCGACGGTTGACGGGGCATGGCCTTTCCCCCGCCGTCATCCTCGGCCTCGTGCCGAGGATCTACCGGCGGTTTCGCTCCAGAATCTTGGCAGGGAACGCGCCCCTTCCTCCCCCGATTGACCGCTTCATCGGCAGGAGATCCTCGGCACGAGGCCGAGGATGACGACGTGGAAAGGGTGGCGCAGGCGTCGGAAAGCTGGGGCGCGGCGTCACTCCCCCCTGCCTGCCGCCATCTCCCCCGCCGGGAGCAAGATCGAAGCGTCGCCCGCGGCGCCTGCCTGGAAGCGATTTCCGGGCGAGGCGGGATTGCCGCTGGACAGGCCCGAAATCCTTTTCTATAAGGCCGCCACTCCCCGCCGGATCGGTGATCACAGAACGCCTGTGAGCGCCCCTCGGCGGCGGGCCCGGGTAGCTCAGTTGGTAGAGCATGCGACTGAAAATCGCAGTGTCACTGGTTCGATTCCAGTCCCGGGCACCATTTCGACACCCTCCCACACGACACGTCACGCATGGCTCGGCTTGGTCTTGCGACTGACTTGGGGTCGATCGTCCGGAGCAGATTCCCGTCCCGACGAATGCTGCGTTTGACGCCCGACGGCGTCACTCCGCGGCCCCGGCGGCAACACGCGATTCAGCCGGTTGAAGTCCCTGCGATCGCCTTCCGCGGCCGCCCGCCCTTGCGCCCATTTTCCCGCGCGGCCTTTGCCTTGGCCGCCGAACGGGCTCGACCGGCTTCGGAAGCCATGAAGCGGGCCGTGCCGAAGACGCCGGCCATCAGGCCGGGGATCGTGAAATCGACGTCCAGCCGATCCCAGCGCAAGGCGTAGCCATTCTCGATCGTGACCGCCGCAAGGTCATCATCCGAGGCTTCTTCGAGGTCCTGCAATGCGCGGGCAGGCACCATGAAGGCCGATCCATTGGTGAATTCGACCACGATCTGCCCGGACGCAGCTTCGAAACGAGCCGAACTCGGGGTGGGAAAGCTTTTATCGAGCCGGCTGCCCCGCTCGATCGCCGAGTCGATGGCTTCATCGGTGAGTTCACGCGCCATGAATGTCTCTCCATGCGGACAAAAGCTTGAAGCGGTTCTCGACGACGAGTGCGACGGCCCGGCGCACCTCTGCCCGCGTCATCCCCTTCGCCCAGACGAGCTCGGGCCCATCGGCACCCACGAGGTCGATCTTGGCGACGCCGTCGCCGACGACGTGAACATGGGCAGGCGGATGATCATCCTTGTAGATGCGGACGGCCAGACCGCCGGCACGAAGCACCGTGACCATGTCTCATCATAAACCCATCACGATGGGTTTTCAACGCAGTCATCTCAGCGACGCCACGGGGGGGGACCGCCTCACCCAAACACCACCGTCCGCGTCCCGTTCAGCATCACCCGGCCCTCCAGATGCAGCTTCACCGCCCGCGCCAACACACGGGCCTCGATGTCGCGGCCGACGGCGACGAGGTCGTCGGCCGAGAGGGCATGCGAGACTCGCTCGGTCTCCTGCTCGATGATCGGGCCTTCGTCGAGGTCGGCGGTGACGTAGTGGGCCGTCGCGCCGATCAGCTTGACGCCGCGCTGGTGGGCCTGGTGGTAGGGCTTGGCGCCCTTGAAGCTCGGCAGGAAGGAGTGGTGGATGTTGATCACCTTGCCCGAGAGCCGCCGGGAGAGGTTGTCGGACAAGATCTGCATGTAGCGGGCGAGGACGACGAGGTCGCAGTCGGTCTCGCGGACGAGCTTCAGGAGCTTTTCCTCCTGCTCGGCCTTGGTCTCCTTCGTCACCGGCCAGTGGTGGAAGGGGATGCCCGCCGCCTCTGCCGTCTCGCGGCTGTTCTCACGATTCGAGACGATGGCGACCACTTCGGCGTCCAGCCAGCCGACGCGGATCTGGTAGAGGAGATGCAGCAGCGCGTGGTCGAAGGCCGAGACCATGACGACGATCTTCGGCCGGCGCGCCGCGTCGCGGATCTTCAGATGCATGCCGAAGCGGTCGGCGAGGGGGGAGAGCTGGCGCTCCAGGCTCTCGCGCTCGACGTCGGCCTCGAAGTCGGCGGCGATCCTGAGGAAGAAGCGGCCCGAATCGCGATCCCAGAACTGGGCGCTCTCGGCGATGTTGGCGCCCGCCTCGAAGAGTTCGGTCGTCAGCCCGGCGACGATGCCGGGACGGTCCTCGCAGGAGAGGGTGATGATGGTGCTCTTGGCCATGGCTCGCCTCACGATCCGTTGCCGCTCCGGTCCTCGGCGAAGATCCGGCCGAGGCCCGCGGCTTTCGCCGCCTGATTAGAAGAACATCGCGCCACTTTCCAGCGACCCGCCCCCCTTCGCGCGATCGTCGAACGCTCCGTCTTCGCGGGCGGTCCTCATCGGCGGGGGAAACGCCAGCCTTTTCGGAGGCTTCATGACCTGCCATGCTTCCCATTGTCATGAACGCGTGGTAGCAGCCCTTGCCATCCCTTTTGACGCGTTGCGAAGGCGATCCGCCTTTGCCGGAGGCATGGCATGGCCCAGATCATCGAGACTCCCACCGGCGCGACGGCGCTCACCTTCGACGACGTGCTGCTGCAGCCTGGTCATTCGGAGGTCCTGCCGAATCAGACCAGCCTCCGCACCAGGATCACCAAGACGCTGGAGCTCAACCTGCCGATCCTCTCGGCGGCGATGGACACCGTCACCGAGGCGCGGCTCGCCATCGCCATGGCCCAGGCCGGCG
Source organism: Jiella avicenniae (assembly GCF_021390325.1). GTDB lineage: Bacteria > Pseudomonadota > Alphaproteobacteria > Rhizobiales > Rhizobiaceae > Jiella > Jiella avicenniae. Next base: position 185,132 of record NZ_JAJUWU010000015.1, read on the forward strand.
GCATCGGCGTCATCCACCGCAACCTGACGCCGATCGAGCAGGCCGAGGAAGTGCGGCAGGTGAAGAAGTTCGAGAGCGGCATGGTGGTCAATCCGGTGACCATCGGACCGGAGGCGACCCTCGGCGACGCCCGCGCGCTGATGGCCTCGCATCACATCTCCGGCATTCCCGTCGTCGAGAACGGCGGCCGCGGCGGCCAGACAAGAGGCCGTCTCGTCGGCATTCTGACCAATCGCGACGTGCGCTTCGCCACCGAGGATTCCCAGCCGATCGCCGAGCTGATGACCAGGAAGCCGCTGATCACGGTGCGCGAATCGGTCGAACAGGAGGAGGCCAAGCGCCTGCTCCACCAGCACCGGATCGAGAAGCTCGTCGTGGTCGACGCCGAGGACAACTGCATCGGCCTGATCACGGTCAAGGACATCGAGAAGTCCCAGCTCAATCCGAACGCCGCCAAGGACCCGCATGGCCGCCTCCTCGCCGCCGCAGCGACGTCGGTCGGCGACGACGGCTTCGAGCGGGCCGAACGGCTGATCGACGCCGGGGTGGACCTCATCGTCATCGACACCGCCCACGGCCATTCCCAGCGCGTCCTCGATGCGGTCGGCCGGGTCCGGCAGCTCTCCAATTCCGTCCAGATCATCGCCGGCAACGTCGCCACCGCCGACGGTACCAAGGCGCTGATCGATGTCGGAGCCGACGGCGTCAAGGTCGGCATCGGCCCGGGCTCGATCTGCACCACCCGGGTCGTCGCCGGCGTCGGCATGCCGCAGCTTTCGGCGATCATGAGCGCGGCGGAGGCGGCCGACAGGGCCGGTATTCCGATCATCGCCGACGGCGGCATCAAGTTTTCCGGCGACATCGCCAAGGCGCTGGCGGCGGGCGCATCGGCCGCCATGGTCGGTTCGCTCCTCGCCGGCACGGACGAGAGCCCGGGCGAGATCTATCTCCATCAGGGCCGCTCCTACAAAGCCTATCGCGGCATGGGGTCGGTCGGTGCGATGGCGCGCGGCTCGGCCGACCGCTACTTCCAGGCCGAGGTGCGCGACACCCTGAAGCTGGTCCCCGAGGGCATCGAGGGTCAGGTGGCCTACAAGGGCCAGGTCGCGGCCGTCCTGCATCAGCTCGCCGGTGGCCTCCGGGCGGCGATGGGCTATGTCGGCGCCGCCGATCTCGAACAGCTGCGCACCCGCGCCCGCTTCATCCGCATCTCCAATGCGGGCCTTCGCGAGAGCCATCCTCACGACGTCACGATCACCCGCGAAAGCCCGAACTATCCGGGGAGCTGAGGCTGGCGGGGGCGAGGCGGCGCTGCCATAGGGCTGCTGCGTTCGAGCAGCGCGGCGGCCGTTCACGCGCCGTGCTGCGGCGACGTGCGAGGCGTTGGGAAGCCGAAAGTGGAGGGGCCTACCTCAACGCCTCGTCATTCTCGGGCCCCGTCCCGAGAATCCAGGAATCGTAGGGGGCCAAGGGCTTCAGCTGCAGGGAGGCGGAAGCGGGTGAGGCAGCGGCGGCTGCCCCTGGATTTTCGGCACGGGGGCCGAGAATGACGAGGCCGCGAAGGTTCGTCGTTGTCCGGCTACGTTGGGGCCGCTGGGTCTCTGCTGGTCAGCGGCCCTTCTGAATGTGCAGTTCTTTTTGCCTCAAATCGACGGCGAGCGCCCCGCCCTCTCCATGATCTCGATCGCCGCAAGGCTTGCCGAGAGCGGGTGGACGGGGCTCTCCCGCAATCCTGCTCGCAGGCATTCGGCGAAGTGGTCGGCCTGATATTGCAGGCCGCTGCCGGTGACGGGGGTGTGGATGGTCTCGCCCTGAGGAGAGGGAACCAAGAGGGTGCGATCCGCCGGCTGCGATCCGTCGGCATCCGAGGCGGACGTCGCGCCCTCGCGATGGTCGAGCGCGGTTCCGGCCTCGTGCCGCTTCAGCGCCAGGGCCGGCGGGCAGAAGAACGGTCCGGCGAGAGCGATCCGGCCATGTTCGCCGGAGACCATGGCACCGTTCGGTCCTTCGGTCTCGAAGCCGCAGGAAAGCTTCGTCAGAACCGGCCCGTGCCGGGTGACGAGGGCCGCCTGGCGGACGCTGCCGGCCTCGTTGCGCTCGACGATGGCGGCGATGTCGTCCGCCGGTCCGAAGAGATGCAGCGCGAGCGCGATCGGATAGACGCCGAGATCGCGCAGCGCGCCCCCGGTTTCGGCATCGAACAGTTCGAAGTCCGGACGGTAGGCGCGGGCGTAGGAGAGGTTGGCCGAAAGGCTCTTCGGTGTACCGATCGTCCCCTCGGCGAGAAGCGCCCTCAGCCGGACGATCCCCGGCGTGAACACCATCCACATCGCCTCCATGGCGAGGAGACCGCGGCGTTCGGCGACGTCCCGGATCGCCCGCGCCTCGGCAGGCGTCGGGGCGAGGGGCTTTTCGATCAGCACCGGCTTGCCGGCTTCGAGCGCCGCGATAGCAATCTCGGCATGGGCGCGATTGACCGTCCCGACATAGATCGCGTCGACGTCCGGCCGGGCGAGGATCTTCGCCGTCTCGTCGGCGTGGATGCCGCTGCCGAAATCCGCAGTGAAAGCAAAGGCACGGATTCCGTCCCGCGAGCCGACCGCGGCGAGGACGCCGCTGGTCGAATGAGCGAGATCGCCGGCAAAGCGCCGGGCGATGTGCCCGGTGCCGATCACGCCCCAGCGGATGGGGGAGGAGGTCATTTCGGATGCTCGGGTCAGGGGATGGCCGGCCGCACGAGACGGCCGGCCATTATATCCCGGAGTCTAGAAGGTTTGCCGGAGAGCCGAAAGCATCGGCCGCGCGAAGGCTTCAGCCTGCGGCGTCCTGCGGCGTCAACTTCAGAAGCCGGCCGCCGGCGCCGTCTTCGAGCAGCCACAGTGCGCCGTCGGGGCCCTCTTCGACCTCGCGGATGCGGTTGCCCATGTCGAACCGCTCGATTTCGCGGGCGCTGTCGCCGTCCAGTTCGACATGGACGAGGGCCTGGCTCCGCAGGCCGCCGATCAGGCCGTCGCCCTGCCATTCGGGAAACATCCCGCCGTCGTAGATGACGAAGCCGGCCGGCGCGATCACCGGCGTCCATGAGACCTCCGGCGCGTTGAATTCCGGCCGGGTGTCGTGGTCGGGGATCGGGCTGCCGTCGTAGTTGACGCCGTTGGAGACGACCGGCCAGCCGTAGTTCTCGCCCCGTTCGATCCGGTTCAGCTCGTCTCCGCCGCGCGGCCCCATCTCATGGACCCAGAGCTGCCCGTCGGCGGTGAAGTCGATGCCGAGCATGTTGCGGTTGCCCATCGTCCAGAACTGCCTGGCGATCTCGCCCTCTCCCTGGAAGGGATTGTCGCTCGGGACCGCGCCGTCGTCATGCAGGCGGACGATCTTGCCGAGATTGGTGTCCATCGCCTGCGCCGGCGTCTTCTTCTGGCGCTCGCCGGAGGTGACGAACATCATCCCGTCCGGGCCGAAGGCGATGCGGTGGGAATAATGCCCCTGGCCGGAGACCTTCGGTTGCTGCCGCCAGATCACCGAGAGATCCTCGAGCTGCGGCCGTTCGCCGTCGCGGACCAGCTTGCCGCGCGCCACGGCCGCGCCCTGGCCGCCTTCGCCCTCCTCGGCGAAGGATATGTAGACGAGGCCGTTCTCCGCAAAGTCCGGATGCAGCACCACGTCGCCGAGGCCGCCCTGACCGCCATAGGCGACGGCCGGAACGCCGGAGACCGGCGTCTTCTGGCTGCCGTCGGCCGAGACGTGCACGAGGGTGCCGGCCTTTTCGGTGACGAGCATCGACCCGTCCGGCAGGAAGGTCATCGCCCAGGGCTCGTCGAATTCGGCGACCGGCGTCACGTCGATCGTCGTTCCGTTCTGGGCGGTCAGGGTCGTCTGCGCGGCCACCGGCGGCGCAGCGAAGACGGCGGCGCCGAGGAGCGGCGCGGCGGCGATCGTCGTGAAGGTGGATTTCGTGAACATCTGGTCCTCGCGAAAATGCGTTCGGCCAAGGCGCAGTAGGCAGGAGAGGTCTGCCCGGATGCCGCGCCGTCGACACGCGTTCGTTTCAGCGATATGGGCCGGCGAAGCCGCAACGAGACCCCGTGACCGGTCAATCCGGCTTCACCCTGTCGTGACCGGCGTGGAGGGAAGCGTTTCGGGAGGATGGCCGGCGCCTTCACGCCGCGCCCGTGCAGGGCTTTCCCACCGACCGGCAGATGATCTCGGCGAAGGCTTCGAGATCGCGGCGCCGTGCCGAGGTCGGCCGGAAGACCAGTACCAGCTGGCGATGGGGGGCGGGGGCTTCGATCGGCAGGATGGCGATGTCGTCGCTGCGGGCCTCGTCGGCGATCGCGATCTCGGGAAGCAGCGTCGAGCCGAGGCCGCCCGCGACCATGCGCAGGATCGTCGTCAGGCTCGTCGCCGCAAGGCCGGCGAGATCCGAATCCCCGGCGGTGCGGCAGACGTCGAGGGCCTGGGCGCGCATGCAATGTCCTTCCTCGAGGAGGATCATGCGCCGTGCTGCGAGCTCTTCGACCGGCACCGGGCCGGCCAGCGCCGCCGCCTCCCTCGCCGGCACCGCGAGATGGAAGGGATCCTCGAAGAGGGGGATCGTCTCGACGTCGGCGTAGTCGAGCGGCAAGGCGGCGACGGCGCAGTCGATCTCGCCGTTCCTGAGATCGCCGATCAACCGCGCGGTGACGCTTTCCCGCACCTGGCATTCGAGTTTGGGATATTCGCGCGCGAGCGACGCCAGAAGCCGCGGCAGGAGATAGGGGGCGACGGTCGCGATCATTCCCACCCGGAGGCGCTTGCCGAGCAGACCGGCACTGCGGTCGGCGAGGCTTTCCAGTTCGCGGACTTCGGCGAGGATGCGGCGGACGCGCTCCGCGACGAGCTCGCCGTCGGCCGTCAGGCAGACGCCGGCCGGCCCGCGCGCGAACAGCGCCGACTGCATCTCGGCTTCCATCTGGGCGATCTGCCCGGACAGGGCCGGCTGGCTGATGTTGAGACGCTTCGCGGCGCGGCCGAAATGCAGCGTCTCGCCGAGGGCCTGGAAGTAACGGAGCTGCCGAATGGTGACCATCGTCATAGGATAATCCGATCGAGGCCCCATGGAAATACGATTGGAGATTATCGGCGCGTCTTGTATTTTGCGCCGTGGAACGATTCCAAACGCGAAGGGAGGCCATCATGGCTGATCGCCCGAGACTGACGACGACGGCCGGCGCGCCGCTGTCCAGCAACCAGAATTCCAAGACCGTCGGCGAACACGGCCCGGTCCTGCTCGAAGACTACCAGCTCATCGAGAAGCTCGCCCACCAGAACCGCGAGCGCATCCCCGAGCGCGTCGTCCACGCCAAGGGCTGGGGCGCCTTCGGCACGCTGACCGTGACAGAGGACGTCACCCGATACAGCCGCGCCAAGGTCTTCAAACCGGGCTCGAAGACCGACATGCTGGCGCGCTTCTCGACGGTGGCCGGCGAGCAGGGCGCGGCCGACGCCGAGCGCGACGTGCGCGGCTTCGCGCTGAAGTTCTACACCGAGGAAGGCAACTGGGATCTCGTCGGCAACAACACGCCGGTGTTCTTCGTCGCCGACCCCTACAAGTTCCCGGATTTCATCCACACCCAGAAGCGCCATCCGCGCACCAATCTGCGCTCGGCGACGGCGATGTGGGACTTCTGGTCGCTCTGCCCGGAATCGCTCCATCAGGTGACGATCCTGATGTCCGACCGCGGCATCCCGACCGATCCCAGCCGCATGAACGGCTACGGCTCGCACACCTTCTCGCTCTGGAACGACAAGGGCGAGCGGTTCTGGGTGAAGTTCCACTTCAAGACCCGGCAGGGCCATGCCCACTTCGTCAACGAAGAGGCCGAGAAAGTCATCGCCAAGTCGCGCGAGAGCTATCAGGAAGCGCTCTATGGCATGATCGAGGACGGCCGCTTCCCGAAGTGGGACTTCTTCATCCAGGTGATGCCCGAGGGTGAAGAGGCCGAGTTCGAGGCGAAGACCGGCTGGTCGGCGTTCGACCTCACCAAGGTCTGGCCGCACGGCATGTACCCGCTGATCAAGGTCGGCGAGATGGAGCTGAACAAGAACCCGGAGAACTATTTCTCCGACATCGAGCAGTCGGCCTTCAACCCGTCCAACGTCGTGCCGGGCATCGGCTTCTCGCCGGACAAGATGCTGCAGGGGCGCCTGTTCTCCTATCCCGACGCCCATCGCTACCGGATCGGCACCCATTACGACTCGCTGCCGGTCAACAAGCCGAAGAGCGAGGTGAACCACTACCACCGCGACGGCACGATGCCGTTCGGCCTCAAGACCAACCCGGACGCCTATTACGAGCCGAACTCGTTCGACGGCCCGGTCGAGGATCCGTCCGTCGAGGAGCCGCCGCACAAATATGCCGGCCAGGTCGGTCGCTACGAGTTCCGCGCCAAGGCCGATCACTATTCGCAGCCGCGGGCCCTGTTCGAACTCTTCGACGACGGACAGAAGACGCGCCTGTTCCACAACCTCGCCGGCGCGATGCAGGGCGTGCCGCAGTTCATCGTCGACCGCCAGCTCGCCCACTTCGACAAGGTGCATCCGGACTACGGCGCCGGCGTGCGCAAGGCGATCGCCGAGCAGGGCCGCGACGACGCCGAGGCGAGCCTGTCGACCAGCCACAGCGCAGCGGCCGAATAAAGCCGCGAGCATTCCATGGCGCCTCGCGCCCATGTCGGCGCGGGGGAGGTGAGGCCGGAAGCGTTCCGGCCCGAGCAAGACGAAGAGGGGTCGGGCCCACAGCCCGGCCCCTCTTTTCGTTGGAGCATGCCACTCGTTCGAGGACGCATCAGCTCCTCGCCGCATGCGAGGAACTCCGGCTTGTGGATCTGTCCATCGCAGTTCAATCGATGATTTCCGCGATCGTCGCCGTCTGAATAGTCTGTAAAGCGACTGAACCGCACCGTTTAGCCGTGACGTGAATTGGCGAAATTCATTTGGAACACATCGAAGAGGCATCGGTTGGTTTATCGAGACCGCAGGAAAATCGAAAGATCCTGCAGATTCGAAGAATACCGGAGGAAGTTTATGAATAACAAGTTCAGAGCCGCGCTGTTGATGAGTTCCATTCTGGTGGCGCCGGCGGCGTTTGCTCAGGACAACGATCAGGCAACGCGCGACGGCAATGCCGCGGCCACGGAAAACCAGCAGGTCGAGGCGGGCGAGGCAGACGTCGTCGTCGATCCCGATGCGCCGAAGGTGCGGGTGGACGTTCCCGAGCCGGACGTGACGGTCGATCAGGCGCAGCCGAACGTCGACGTCACCCAGCCCCGGCCGACCGTCATCGTCCGTCAGCCGGCGCCGCGCGTCACGGTCGACATTCCGCAGCCGGAAATCACCGTTCGCATGCCGGAGCCGCAGGTGAACGTCAGCCAGTCGCAGCCGGACGTGAACGTCGAGCAGGGGCAGCCGCGCGTCAGCGTCGGCGAGGCCGACCAGTCGGACGTCCAGACCAGCGAGAACGACGGGTCGCAGGCCAACGTCACCGTCCAGCAGGCTCGCCCGCAGGTTTCGATTCAGGATGCCAACCAGCAGCCCGAGATCCGCTATGAGCGCGAAGACGCCGAGGTGACGGTGAACCAGCCGGAGGGCCAGCCGCAGATCCGCTACGAGGATGCCCAGGGCAACGAGATGGATCGCCAGTCCTCGAACGACATGCAGCGGAACCGCGCGAACCAGGGCAATTCGCAGCAGCAGTCGTCCATGCAGAACGATCCGCAGGACGACGCGACGCGAACCGCCAGCACGTCGCAGCAGTCGGGAATGCAGGGCAACGACACCGATCTCTACATCGCCGTCGCCGTCGACGCCGCCCGCGAGATCCGGATGACCGTCGACGAGATCACCGAGTATGACATCGTCGGGACGAACGGCAACATGCTCGGCGACATCCAGAACGTCGCCAACATCGACGGCAAGCTCTACGCCGTCATCGGCTCGGGTGGATTCCTCGGCATGGGCGAGAAGGAGGTGGCGATCCCGCTGACCTCGCTGATCGCCGAGAACGGCAACTTCGTCGCGCAGGGTATCTCGGAGAACCAGATCGAGGGCCTGCAGGAGTTCGACACGGATCGCTATCCGCTGCTCGATTCCGACCGCACCATCACGCTCGGCAGCGTCTGACTTCGATCAGGACCGCCCTGTCGGGCTGAAAAACGGGGGCTGGCGCGACGCGCCGGCCCCTTTGCCGTCCCAGACCCCCCGATACCCCACCGACCGCTACGCATCGCTGCATGGGAGCTTTGCGGTCCGCCGGATTGCTGCACTGCACAATGGCGCCTACCTTCATGGCAACGAAGGAGAAAGCCATGAACTTCACCGCCAAACTCCGCGCCGCCCTGGGCACGGAAAGCCGCGAGGCGCGCGAACGCCGCTATCTCGAGCAGTCCGTCTCGATGTCGGACCTCGAGCGCCGCCAGCGCGAGATCGACCGCGGGCTGTTCCGCAAAAACCTCAACGTCTTCTGAGGAGCGCCCGCCGGCGAACTCGCGAAAGTGGAGACTTTCGATTTCTGGGCAGCCTGCCTTTCGACTTGAAGCGGATGACGAAGTCGAGCGCCGAATGGCGCCGGACGGGATTGGAGAAGCCGTCGATGTATCGGCCGGTTTGGACGGTTGCCTCGGCCCGGCTCTGGAGGACCGTCCGCCACGACCGTTTCGCAGAGCGCCAGCCTTCCGCGTCTTCAAATCCGTCTCGACCGCGGCGTCGTCGAAGCAATTTGCCGTCCCAAACATCGAGGCGAGGATGTCGTGCTTTTTCCGTTTGCCCCGGTAGTCGATGGAGCAGTGTTGGCTGCCGGAGACGGGAAAGCATGGCGGCTGGCCATGGTCCTTCTGAACCGCGGCCGTTCCCCCGCGTTCATCCGGTTCCCGCGCAGTAGGGCGACGCGGCGTCGGCCGATCGCCAGCCCGTTGTCGCGCAACTCGCGCACCGTGCGGGGACTGCCATGGGTCCCGTTCGGCGAGGAAAAGGTCGAACAGACATGCGCCAGGAGCACCATGCCATTCCGCTGCCGTCGACATGTCGGGCGGTTATTCGGGTGCAAATTCCCACTCGAGCCGACGTCGAGGGCTTGCATTGGCCGATCCCGAGTGCCTGACGATCTCTCGTTGCGTGCGACCGCTCGTCACCACGATCCGCGCAGCCTCGAATTCCTTGCCGAATTGGCGTTGCGGTTTGCCCATGAAATGCTCCTCCTCCCTTCAGAAGAGCCCTCAATTATCCCGCGGCCGGCCCAAGTGGGCAGAGGCGACGCCGCGCCAGAAAGTGGTTGCACCGGGAATGATGTCGTGCTTTTTCGGTTCGCTTTGTCGAGTTAGCCGACGCAAGCGAACCGGTTGAGCGACGTGCGCCGCAGCGGAGCAGATATGTCAGAAGCACAAGAAGTGATGAAGACGGCAGACCGTCTCGTATTCCAGAATCAGAATCCCATTGCGGCTATCAAGCTTTTAGAGAGTTTCCTGCAGGGGACTGACGAAATCACGGCGTGGTGGAAGCTTGCCCGAATACTGACGATGGTTGGTGAGGAAATCTACGCGCGAAGCATTCTGCGCAATACGGTCCTTCGCATGCCTGAGCCCCACGTGTTGGATATTATCGCGGCTAGGATTCCTGTCGGGCGACCCCTCGTGTTCGAAGAAAGCCGTCTCGTATACTTCGGGATACCGAAGTCGGGATCGTCGACCATTAAAGATGCATTGCTCATTGCTCATGGCGAAGAAGGCCGGGGGGAGCTTTCCCATAGCCATACCCGAAAATGGGGTCGAACGGTTCCGTTCGGAGAACTCGAAACGAAGTACACGGACTATTTCTCCTTCACGGTCGTTCGTGACCCGATTTCGCGCTTGCGATCCTACTGGGCAAAAAACATCTATGAAGCGCATTCGTTGCGAGCGGAATCTCGTGGGCGAGACTATTTCTTCGGCCTTTCGACGATGCCCGATTATGAAGAGATTTTGATGAATTTTCGGCGGTATCGGGCAGTCTTTCGCGATTTCCAGCATCATACGGATGCAATACCGGGCTTTATCGGGCGCAAGCCCGACCGATTGACGAAAATGTACGGCATGTCGGAAGTCGGAGACGCGGTGGTGGAGATCGAGGCGCGCACGGGGGCGAAGGTTAAGCTTGCACAGAGCATGAAGTCGGGCCACAAGCCGAAGATCTCCGATAAGGCGAGGATCCTCGAGGAAAATATCCTGACGTCTTTCTACGCGGAGGAATTGTCTTTCCCCCAGATTCAGTCGAAAATTGCACCGGTCTTAGAAAAAGCTTCGTAAATGCTGTTCCTGACAGCTGGAGCCCCCTCTGGCTACACCCAGGTTGGAATCGAGGTTCTGAAGTCTATCGCTCGGTCTCACTATGGATCGGCCGACGCGGTGGTCATCCAGACGCTGGAGGGGTTTTACAAGGCGTACAAAGAGCGCAAGACGGACAATTTCGTCGGTATCCTTCGTGCTCACGACGTGCGGGTGGCAACACTTCTTCAGAGGACGCACGCGAAAGTTGTTATCTTTGGCGGCGGCTACGAGCAAGCCGTGGGCCTCGCGCTGGCGCGGCAGGACGCTGACCTCCACCAAGCGATCCGCTTTGTTGCTCAGCATTTTGCAGGTCTTGTATTCGTTGGGGAAATCACGAGCGCGGTGCGGTATCCGTGGCCCTCGGAGGGAGCGCTGCTTGCTCCGTTCATTCGATCGCTCGCCTTATTCTACGGAATAGAGCCCACCGAAATTCTGATAGGCGAGGTTGGGAGAGACCTCGGTTTGAGCAGTCTCGATGATCGGACGACGATCCATGAGGCGATGAATTTCGCAGTTCCTGAACTGCAAAAAGCCTACGCAAAGCTGTCAGAACACTCCAACGACGAGCAGGCCATGCTACGGAGCCTGAGTGAAGCATACGAAAGGATGCTCGAGGATCCGACAGAGATCGAGATAAACTGGCCATCTTGCTGTATGACCGCGACAGACAAGTCGACGGATGCGGCGATATCACTGGTGGGACGAGCTCGATCGATTGCAAGTGGTCCGACCTATAGCCTGCCCCCGGGTGACTGGATCGTGGGAGTCGTGGTTCGCCTCCAGAACAATCTGTCTGGCAACAAACTCGCCCTCAAGGTTCTAGTCGGAGGCAAGCTTCAGGCTGAAACAAAGACTGATGTCGAGAAAGACGGTCGTCTGGTCTTCACCCTGCGATTCACAGTCGCATCGATACGTCATCTCGTAAATCTGGTCATCGCGTCATTGGAGGGGGCGATCGAAGGACAGTTGCAGGTAGAAGCAATCCAGCTTCGCCGTTTGTCTTCCATGCTTCTCGAGCCGGTCTGATTGCAGGGCGGCGAAATCGCGCAGCTTGCCGCGCGGCCCCGTCTCAGCTGGGCTGGCGTATTGATAGCGGGCCATCTTGCGGTCGCCACCAACGATCTGCCAGGGCCGCCGCTCCGACAGGCTCCGTCTTGGCTCGCAGATGCGAAACGGCGTCGGGCTTGATGGCAGGCCCTACCATTTTCCGAAAGAAGGTCGCAGAGCAAAGCCATATTCGTCATGTGTTCGGCCAGGAGCTTCTTCGGCTTGGCATTCTCCTCGTCCAAAGCCTTCAGGCGTTTGGCCTCGGAGACATTCATGCCGCCGTAATCGGCCTTCGAATTGTATAGCGCTGCCTCCAAGACCCCGGGGCTTGCGGAGAGATGGCGCCCTTCACACCGGCTTCATGATACTTCACAAGGCCGATGATCTGCTTCCGGCGAGTCGACGGTCTCGTCTCCAATCCGCGAATTGATTCCGCTTCTTTCCGCCCGTCCTATATTAGGGCGCGGACTCATTGTGCATTGATCCAGATGCGGATGGCAGCGAGCTTGAGCGCGGCCATGAAGTTGTCGGCCCGTCGGTCATAACGGGTGGCAAGGCCCCGCATCTGTTTGATGCGATTGAAG
>NZ_JAJUWU010000016.1 GCF_021390325.1 Jiella avicenniae
GCCTGGACTTTGGCAACGCTGGTTCGGCAATGGACAGGGACATGAGAGCGCTCCGCGAATCAAACCCCTTCATCGAATCAGATCAAAAGCAACCCGTCATCCGCTGTCATATGAATTCGGAGCCCTGCCTTCGCATGGAGCACGCTTGCCGGCGCCTCGCAGGGTCGGGTAAGGCTGCGCACCGAGGCCGTGAGCGAGATCCGGATTTCCCCACACGGGAGCGCTTTCCATCTTTAAAGATGCATTTTTTCGGGATGCAATTTCAAGGGGATCGTGTTGAAGTTTAACTATTTCGTAAACTAACCAATGGGCGAAAAATTCTTGCGCTGGTTGATTCTCGTCGTCGTTTGCCTGCTGGGCCCGGGTTCCTCGAGTTGGAGTGCCGAGGTCGGCGGCGAGAGCGTCGCAACTCCCAATTTCGTCGATCAGCATCAGCGGATCGCCAAGCCGGATCTTGCCGGCCGTCAGCGCATCCGCTTCCTGACGTCGACGGATTATCCCCCGTTCAACTTCCTCGATGGCGAGGGGCGGCTGACGGGCTTCAACGTCGATCTCGCCCGGGCGATCTGCGAGGAGCTGGACATCCTCGCCCGGTGTCAGATCGAGGCATTGCCGTTCGCCGACATCGTCCCGGCGCTGAAGAAAGGTGACGGCGAGGCGATCGTCGCGGGCCTTGCGATGAATCCGACGACGCGGGCGGAATTTGCCTTCAGCCAGCCCTATTTCCGCTATCCGGCCCGGTTCGTCGTGCGCAAGGACCGGCCGATCGAAAGCCCGATCGCCGATCGTCTGGCCGACAAGGTGGTGGGCGTGACGGTCGGCAGCGCCCATGCGGCGATGCTCGGCGCCTTCTTTCCGACGGCCAAGGTGCAGACCTATCCGGACCGGTTTCAGGCGCTGAACGCGATGCGGGACGGCAAGATCGACGCCTATTTCGGCGACGGCGTCAGCCTGTCCTTCTGGCTGGAAAGCGAGGCGGCCGGCGATTGCTGCGCCTTTGCCGGCGGGCCGTTCCTGTCCGACCGGTTTCTCGGCGAAGGGCTCTCGATCGCGGTCCGCCCAAACGATGCCGCTCTGGCCGACGCGGTCGATTACGCCATCGCCCAGCTGGTCGCGAAGGGGCGGATGACCGAGCTGATGCTGCGCTACTTCCCGATCAGCGCCTTTTGACGCACCGCTCGGCTGCCGGTGGTCATGCCGGTCGAGGCGAGCGGAGGCAGCGCGGGCCGGCGCCGGGCGCTCAGAGCTTGCGGTAGCGGACCCGTGCGGAATGCTCGATCGCGCCAGCCGTCAGCCGGTCGAGTTCGAAGGCGTCGCGGAGCATTTCGAGCAGCCTCAGTTCCGGCTGGGAGGCCGATACGTCGGCCGATACGACCTCGACGGCGAGGGCATAGGCGGTCTCGTAAAGCGTTTGCGGAACGGCAGCGCGGACATTCGCGATGATCCGGTCGAGGCCGTCGTCTTCGTCGAGCAGCGCCCCGCAATCCTGGGCAATGTCCATCAGGCGGCTTTCGTCGAAGCCTTCGAAGACCGGGAGGGTGCCCAGCAGCACGGTGAATTCCCGCCGCTCGATGCCGCTGATCTGCCCGTCCGCCGCCGCGACGGCAATCATCAGATGGACGAGCGCGTCCTGCGGGTTCATTGCGGCCATGCTTCCTGCTCCTCAAAGGTCGAGTGCGGCAAACCTAGGAGGCGCGACGTCCTGCCACAAGGGCGATGGCCCGGCGGGGGCGGCTTTGCGGGCGCGCGGGCTTTGTTGACGCCGGACCGGCTTCTTTCTAGACCACTCGCCTGATCGCTCGCAGCCGCCTTCTTGCGGCGGCGCGCTCGTTTCCTTCTCGATCTTTCTGGAATTTCGAATGCCGACGCCCGCCGACCATGCCGAACCGATGCGCGAAGAGGCGCTTGCCTCGAATGCCTGGCCGTTCGAGGAGGCGCGCAAACTCCTGAAGCGGTTCGAGGCGCCCGGCATGCCGGCGGAGGTGCTGTTCGAGACCGGCTACGGTCCGTCCGGCCTGCCGCATATCGGCACCTTCGGCGAGGTCGCCCGAACCTCGATGGTGCGCCACGCCTTCCGCGTTCTCACCGACGACCAGGTGCCGACGCGGCTTCTCTGTTTTTCCGACGACATGGACGGGCTGCGCAAGGTGCCGGACAACGTGCCGAACCGCGAGATGATGCTCACCCATCTCGGCAAGCCGCTGTCGCGCATTCCCGATCCGTTCTCGAACGAATATCCTTCCTTCGCGGCGGCCAACAACGCCAAGCTCCGCCGCTTCCTCGACGGCTTCCGTTTCGACTACGAATTCGCCTCGGCGACGGACTATTACACCGCCGGCCGTTTCGACGAGACGCTGCTCAAGATGCTCGCCGCCTATGACGAGGTGATGGAGATCATCCTGCCGACGCTGGGGCCGGACCGGCGCGCAACCTATTCGCCCTTCCTGCCGGTCCACCCGAAGACCGGCATCGTGCTGCAGGTGCCGATGGTCGAGCGGGACGTCGCCGCGGGCACGATCGCGTATCTCGACCCGGATACCGGCGAGCGGATCGAGACCTCCGTCACCGGCGGCAGGGTGAAGTGCCAGTGGAAGGCCGACTGGGCGATGCGCTGGGCGGCGCTCGGCGTCGACTACGAGATGGCCGGCAAGGACCTGATCGACAGCGTCACCCTGTCCTCGAAGATATGCCGCGCCCTCGGAGCGAAGCCGCCGGAAGGCTTCAACTACGAACTCTTCCTCGACGACGCCGGCCAGAAGATATCCAAGTCGAAGGGCAACGGCCTGACGATCGACGACTGGCTGGCCTATGCCTCGCCGGAGAGCCTGTCGCTCTACATGTTCCAGAAGCCGAAGACGGCGAAGAAGCTGTATTTCGACGTCATCCCCAAGGCGGTCGACGACTATTACGCCTTTCTCTCCGCCTATCAGCGCCAGGATCAGAAGCAGCGGCTGCAGAATCCCGTCTGGCACATCCACGACGGCGTGCCGCCGGCGCAGGGAATCGCCGTACCCTTCGCCATGCTGCTCAATCTGGTCTCGGCCTCGAACGCCTCCAATACCGAGACGCTCTGGGGCTTCATCAGCCGCTATGCGCCGGGCACGACGGCAACGACCGATCCCGAACTCGACCGGCTGGTCGGCTATGCGCTTCGCTACTACGACGACTTCGTCAAGCCGGCGAAGCGCTTCCGGGCGCCCGACGAGGTCGAGCGCGGGGCGCTGGAGGCCCTCGACGCCAAGCTCGCCGCTCTGCCCGAGGACGCCGACGGCGAGGCGATCCAGAATGCCATGCTCGACGTCGCCCGGCCGATCGAACGGTATCAGGATCTGAAGAAGAAGGGCCCCGAGGGTGGGCCCGGCGTCTCGGTCGAGTGGTTCCAGGCGCTCTACCAGATCCTGCTCGGCCAGGAGAAGGGTCCGCGTTTCGGCTCCTTCGTCGCGCTCTACGGCATCGGCGAGACCCGGTCGCTCATCCGCCAGGCGCTGGACGGGACACTCGCCGGCGCGAACTAGAGCTTGATCCCGAAAAGTGGGAACCGGTTTTCGGGAAAGATCATGCTTCAACAGAAAGATAGAGCGGAGGGCTGAGCGAAGCTCATCTCATCCCGCTCTAACGTCTACTGGGCGGCAGGCGGAACGGCATCGTACTGCCAGACGCCGCGCCGGGCCTTCTTCGCCGCGGCCTGCGCCTCTGCATAGGGCCCACCGGCGGTCGCCTTGCCCCAGCCGTTCTCGACCACCCACCGGCCGATGTCGTCGCCCGCGACGGTGCAGGCGCTGGTCGCCTCGCCGCGCCTGACGCCGAATTCCGGCGGCACGTCGCATTCGATCGACCGGCCGCGCAGGAAGCGGCGCAGCTCCGTGCGCGCCATGACGCCGCAGGGAAAGGCCTCGGCGCCCGTGCCGCAGCGCTGGTCGAGAGGCAGCGCCTCGACGCCGGGCAGATTGATGGTCCCTTGGCGATAGGCGATGCGCGCGCCGTCGAGGGCCACGGGGCGGGGGAGAAGCTGCGGCTTGGGGGTATCGGCCCTGAGCGTTTCGTCGGACAGGGGCGGGCGCGGCGGAAGCCGCTCCAGCGCGCCGTCGTCTGCCGTGCCGCTGGCCTCGGAGGGAGCGGCATCCGGCGACGGCGCGCCGGCACGCGAGGGATCGTCGGCCGTCGTCTCCCCGCTCTCCGGATGCTCCGCGATGCGGGTGGCGGTTTCCTGCCGCCGGGATTCGGCCGCGGCCAGCCGGCTCGATCGGACGGCATCGAAGACCGTGCGAAAATCGCCTTTTTCCGGCGCGAGCCACAGGAGAAGTAGCGTGACGAGAACGAGGCTCACCGCAACGACGATGACGCGCCGGACGTCTTCCAGGTCGAGCCGCGATCTCACTGGCTCGCCCAGAGGATGCGCGCCATCCAGTCGATCTCCTCGAGGCGGAAATGCCGGTCGGGATAGTCCGGATTGACCGAGGCGAGTTCGATCGTCCGCGCCGTCTGGCGCTGCAGGATCTTCGCCATCACCTCGCCGTCGCGGGTGCGCACCACCACCCGGTCGCCGCGGCGCACCGAGGCGCCGGGCGCGACGATGATGACGTCGCCGTCGCGGTAGAGCGGCAGCATGGAATTACCGGCGACTTCGAGCGCGTAGGTGGTCTCGTCGGAACGCGCCGGAAGGCGGATCTCGTCCCAGCCCTGACCGACCGGATAGCCGGCATCGTCGAAGAAGCCGCCGCCGCCGGCCTGGGCGAAGCCGAGCAGCGGCACCGAGACGGCGGCGCGGCGCGCCTGGACGCCGGCGTCGACCGCGCCTTTGCCGGCCATCAGCGTGGTGAATTCCTCGATCGTCGAGCCGGTCGCCTCGATCACCTTGGCGATCGATTCGGTCGAGGGCCAGCGCGGCCTTCCGTCGCCGGCGCTGCGCTTGGAGCGGTTGAACGTCGTCGGATCGAGGCCGGCCCGCCGCGCCAGACCGGAGGCCGAGAGGTTGTTGCGCGCGGCGAGCGCGTCGATCGCGGCCCAGATGCGGTCATGCGAGAACATGGCGGAAGATCCGTCGTCAGGCGCTGAGGAAAATATCCCTCGACGCTTCATAAAAGCGCGTCGTGTCGTTGTCCATAGGAAATGACGGACCGTCAGGGGACGCTCGCAGGTCGGTCGAGACGGCGGGAACGAAGAGCGCCGTACGGCATTTGGCGAGCGTGGGCCACCGCTGGCGAGGATATGCTAGTCCTGGTCGGACGATGGTTCGCCGGGGGCGGCCCGAGTCGCCATGAAGGCGGTTCCAGTGGAGTCGAGACGAGGTGAGTGAGACGCGGTTCGCCGCCCAGACGAGCGAGGAGATGCGCCATCGGGCGAGCGAGCCGGGCCGCGGCCGAGACGCCGACTATCCGACCAGAATCCCATGGAAGGGCTGGAAGGACATCGCGGCTCGGCTCTACGTCTCGTTCTTCGAAGACCGGGTCATGCTGAT
This sequence comes from Jiella avicenniae, assembly GCF_021390325.1. Lineage (GTDB taxonomy): Bacteria > Pseudomonadota > Alphaproteobacteria > Rhizobiales > Rhizobiaceae > Jiella > Jiella avicenniae. The sequence continues at coordinate 5,459 of NZ_JAJUWU010000016.1, forward strand.
CGCCGCCGGCGCGACCTTCTACCTTCTGCTCGCTTTGTTTCCCGCCTTCGCGGTCTTCGTCTCCTTCTACGGCTTCGTCAGCGATCCGACGACGATCAGCGACCACATCGCCTTCATCGGCCGATTCCTGCCGCAGGCCGGAACCGATCTCCTCGAAGCGCAGCTCACCAATCTCACCGAGCAGAATTCGACCTCGCTTTCCTTCGGTTTCATTTCCGGCCTCGTCTTCGCGATGTGGAGCGCCAACAACGGCATCAAGACGCTGTTCGAGGCGATGAACGTCGCCTATGGCGAGAGCGAGAAGCGCAGCTTCGTCCGCCTCAATCTCGTCGCCCTCGGCTTCACCCTCGGGGCGATCTTCATCGGCATCGTCCTGATCGCGGTCGTCGGCGTGGTGCCCGCTTTGATGGCGATCTTCGGCCTGAGGACGCTTTCCGAAGCGGTCATCGCCGCGGCTCGCTGGCCGGTGGCCTTCCTGCTCATCGTCGCCTCGATCGCGATCATCTACCGCTACGGGCCGAGCCGCAGGCGCGCGCGGTGGCGGTGGGTGACCCTCGGTGCGGTCCTGACGGCGAGCGTCTGGCTCGTCGCGTCGATCGGCTTTTCCTGGTATCTGCAGAACTTCGCCAATTACGGCGCCATCTACGGCTCGCTCGGCGCCGTGGTCGGCTTCATGATGTGGGTGTGGATCTCCTCGCTGATCTTCATCGTGGGGGCGGAGATCAATGCCGAGATGGAGCACCAGACGGCGGTCGACACCACCGACCCGCCGCCCAAGCCCATCGGCCGGCGCGGCGCCCGCGTCGCCGATACGGTCGGCCGGCGCATCGGCCGATCAAAGGCTTGACGCGGCAGCACTCTTCAGGCTCCCATTCGTCCGGGCGTCGCCGATTTTGGCGGCGCCGTGGCCAGATCGGAGTGCCGCATGTCGGTCAGCCTGTTCGACCTCTTCAAGATCGGCATCGGTCCGTCCTCCTCGCACACGGTCGGGCCGATGTGGGCGGCACGGCGGTTCCTCGACCGGCTCGAGCAGAAGGGCCGGAAGGGCGAGGTCGCCGGCGTCAGGGCGGAACTCTACGGCTCCCTGGCGCTGACCGGCATCGGTCATGGCACCGACAAGGCGGTGATGCTGGGACTTCAGGGGATGCGTCCCGACCAGGTCGACCCCGACGCCGCCGAGGCCGCCTATGCCGCGATCCGCGAAACGGGCGAGCTTTCGTTCGACGCCGGCCGGAAGATGCCGTTCCGAGCGGGCGAGGAACTCACCTTTCACAAGCGCGAGCGTCTGCCGCATCATCCGAACGGCCTGCGCTTCGTCGCCCTCGACGAGACCGGGGGGGAGATCGACCGGGCCGATTATTATTCGGTGGGCGGCGGCTTCGTTCTTTCGGCGGAGGAGGCGAGCAATGAGACTCCGGTCCTAAGGAATGCCGTCGCCCCCTACGAGTTCGCCGATGCGGCCGAAATTCTCGTCCATTGCGACGCGGAGAATTTCGCGATCGCCGACCTCGTCCTCGCCAATGAGGAAACCTGGCGCAGCCGTGCCGAGGTGCGGGCCGGCATCCTGTCGATCCGTGACGCGATGATTTCCTCCATCGAGCGCGGCTGCCGCATGGAGGGGCTGCTTCCCGGCGGGCTGAAGGTGAAGCGGCGGGCGAAGCTTCTTTACGAGGGGCTCCTGCACCGGCCGGAGCGGGCGCTGCGCGACCCGCTGACGACCCTCGACTGGGTCAATCTCTATGCGCTCGCCGTGAACGAGGAAAACGCCGCCGGCGGGCGCGTCGTCACCGCGCCGACCAACGGCGCGGCCGGGGTCATCCCGGCGGTGCTCGCCTATTACGAGCGGTTCATTCCCGGCGCCGACGACGACGGCGCCATCCGCTTTCTGGCGACGACCGCGGCGATCGGCGCGCTCTACAAGCAGAACGCCTCGATCTCGGCGGCCGAGATGGGCTGCCAGGGGGAAGTGGGCGTCGCCTGTTCGATGGCCGCGGCGGGGCTCGCCGCCGTCCTCGGCGGCACGCCGCGACAGGTCGAGAACGCGGCCGAGATCGCCATGGAACACAATCTCGGCCTCACCTGCGATCCCATCGGCGGGCTCGTCCAGATCCCCTGCATCGAGCGCAACACGATGGGCGCGGTGAAGGCGATCAACGCGGCGCGCCTGGCGCTGAAGGGCGACGGTACGCATTTCGTCTCGCTCGATCAGGTGATCGAGACGATGCGCCAGACCGGCGAGGACATGAGCGAGAAATACAAGGAGACGGCCCTCGGCGGTCTCGCCGCCAACGTCACCCTGTGTTGAGACGATAAGCCGGTCCGCCGGCTCGTCGTCAGCCCAGCGTGCCGCGCGCGATGAACTTTTCGTAGACGTAGCCCTTCGCGCCGCTCGAGGTCTCGACCTCGCACCATCCCTTGCAGGAGACGACCTTGACGGCCTCGTCCTTCGACAGGACGGCGACGATCTTGCCGTCGTTCGTCGGCTCGGCGCGCAGGTTGACCGAGGCGGTGGCGCGACCGTCGGCGGTCGATACCGGCGCCTCGGCGGTCGCTGGATCTTCGTCCGCTGCGTCGGCCGTCTTCGCGTCCTCGACGACACCGGTCGGCGCGACCGGTTCCGGGCCGTCGTCTTGCGAGGAGGCGATCAGGATCGAGGGTGAGACGGCGATGAAGCCCTTGGCCGGCCCGGCGGTTTCCATGCCGGGCACAGTCGCGGCCTCTTGCGGGGATCCGGCCGGCGCCGCGGCGGGAGAGATGCTGCCGGTCGTCGCCGGATCGAGGGTCGTCGGCACCGCCGTTTCCGTACCCGACGGCTCCACCGGCAGGCGCAGGGCGAGAGCCGCAGCGACGGGATCGATGCCGGGCCGTTCCGCGGGGTTTGCCGATGCGTCGGTTTCGGTCTGACGGTCGGGCAGGGCCGGCGCGACCTCGCGAAGCGAGGCGGTTTCGAAAAGAGCGGGATCGTCCCCCGGCAAGGCGCGGGTTCCGCCAGGCGCCACGGTTGAAGCAGTGGTCCTTTCCGCGGTGTCGGGGCGGTCGGAGGGCTCGGCGGACGCCGCGGTTTCCTCGCTTTCGAGCGTCTCGAACACCGATCCGTCGGGCGCCGGGGGCGCGATGGGAGCGCGGACCTCGGCCGTCGCCGTCGGCTCCATGTCGGATTGCGGGCTGGACGAGGCGCTCATCGACGGCGGCGACTGCTCGCCCTCTACGGTGCCGGCGGAATGGGTGCGAGCCGGCGAGGCCGGCAGCGGCATCTCGCCCGGCAGCGGCGCGTAGGAGGACAGGGCCAGCGGCACGAGTATGACCGCGGACAGCGAAGCCGCCGCGACGAAGGCGCCGATCGGCCGGTTCCGCAACGCTTCGGCGCCGCGAGAAACCGCCTTCGCCGGCGCGAGCGCTCGCCGCGACCAGGACACGGAAGACCCGCCGGCGCGCATCTTCTGGCGAAAGCGATGGGCCAGCTTGCGCCCGGCCTCCGCCTCGTCGAACGCCCTGCGGCGATCGATCAGCCGACCTCGGATGGCCTCTTCGCTGGGGCGTCCGCCTGTCTGCCGGTATCCGTCTTCGTCGACGCCGTCAGCGTCGCGGGACAGCCGATCCCCCGTTTCCATCGATCCCCGTCTCCATGCCCGTGCTCGCCGGCGTCGCCTTCAGGCGCCTCGCCGGAGATCGCGACCTTCTCCGCACGCGCGGGACGGATCCGATCGGATCTCGCCCTGCACGGTCGATTTCGGCGCATGCCGGCTGGCCCGTCCCCACGCACTCACCCGGCCTGCGCCGCAAAGTCCGCATCGCATCCCTTCGTTCGATTGGAACCCGTAAACATGGCGAACGTCTGACGCCATCCCATTTTGAAACAAGAACGGCATGGGCGGGACTGGATTGCCTGCGAGCGCTTCGCCGGCGCGGCGGCGCTCGCAGGTTGCGCCCCTTACGCCGCCCTGGCGGAGGCCCCTTGCGGATCGAACCTTTGGTAGAAGGTTTCGCCCTTCTCGGCCATCTCGCGCAGCAGCGGGGTCGGCTCGAAGCGCTCGCCGAACCTTGCCTCGAGCTTTTCGCACAGCGCGACGAAGGCCTTGGCGCCCATGCCGTCGATGTAGCTGATCGTCCCGCCGGTATAGGGCGCGAAGCCGAAGCCGAAGATCGAGCCGATGTCGGCTTCGCGCGGGTCGGTGACGACGCCTTCCTCCATGGTGCGGGCGGCCTCCAGCGCCATCGTTACGAGGAAGCGCTGCTTCAGCTCCGTGAAGTCGATCGTCTCCGGGGCCTTCTGGGCAAACATCTCCTTCAGCCCGGGCCACAGTTTCTTCTTGGCGGGCTTTTCGGGATAGTCGTAGAAGCCCTTGCCGGCCTTGCGGCCGAGCCGCCCGTTCGACACCATGGTCTCGATCAGCTGGAAATGGCGCGGATCGACGGCATCCTCGCCCATGTCGCGCATCGTCGCCTTCATGATCTTCTGCGACAGGTCGACCGCCGTCTCGTCGTTGAGGGCGAGCGGCCCGACCGGCATGCCGGCGAACTTCGCGGCATTCTCGATCATTGCCGGCGGCACGCCCTCGACCAGCATGTCGTAGGCCTCGTTCATGTAGCGAAGGACGCAGCGGTTGGCGAAGAAGCCGCGCGAATCGTTGACGACGATCGGCGTCTTTTTGATCGCCCGGACGAAATCGAGGGCGATGGCGAGCGCCTCGTCCCCGGTCTTCTCGCCGAGGATCACCTCGGTGAGCTGCATCCGGTCGACCGGCGAGAAGAAGTGGATGCCGATGAAGCGCTGCGGATCCTCGAAGGTCTCGGCGAGGCTGGTGATCGGGATGGTCGAGGTGTTGGAGGCGTAGATCGCGTCCTTGGCGAGTACCCCGGCGACCTTCTTCGTCACCTCGGCCTTGACGTCGCGGTCCTCGAACACCGCCTCGACGACGAGGCCGGCATCGGCGAGCTGGCCGTAGTCGGTCGTCGCGGTGATGCGCGAGACGAGGGCCTTGGCGTCGGCCTCGGCCATCCTGCCCTTCGACACGGCCGCTTCGACGAGCTTTTGCGAATGCGCCTTGCCCTTGTCGGCGGCCGCCTGCTGCTGGTCGATCAGCACCACCTCGAGCCCGCCCTTGGCCGCGACATAGGCGATGCCGGCGCCCATGAAGCCGGCGCCGACGACGCCGATCTTCTTCAGTTCGCTGGGCGGGACGTCCTTCGGCCGCCGGGCGCCCTTGGCGAGCGCCTGTGACGAGACGAACAGCGAGCGGATCATCATCCGCGCCTCGGTGGTGCGCAGCACCTCCGTAAAGTAGCGCTGCTCGACCTTCAGGCCCAAATCCATCGGCAGCAGAAGGCCCTCGTAGACGCATTTCACGATCGCCTTGGCGGAGGGATAGTTGTCGCTGGTCTCCTTGCGATAGAGCGAGGCGACGGCCGGCCAGACCTTGGCGCCCGCCGGCGAATAGACCGGTCCCGAAGGCAGCTTGAAGCGCTCCTCGTCCCAGGGCTTCACCGGCGAGACGCCCTTCTTCAGCATCGCCTTGGCGGCCGAGACGAGTTCGCCGTCCTCCACCACGGCATCGATCAGCCCCATCTTCAGGGCGTCTTCCGCCGAAAGGGTCGAGCCCTTCATCAGCATCTGCAGCGCGCCCTGGGTCTCCATCATCCGGGGGACGCGCTGGGTGCCGCCGGCGCCGGGCAGGATGCCGACCTTGACTTCCGGAAGGCCCATATTGGCCGAACGGGCGGCGACGCGGCCGTGGCTCGCCAGCGCCAGTTCGAAGCCGCCACCCATGCAGGTGCCGTTGATCGCCGCGACGAAGGGCTTGCCGCAGGTCTCCAGCTTGCGCCAGATCCACGACATGCGCCCGGCCCGCTCGAACAGGGTGGCGATCGCGGCATCCTGGTTCCGGCCTGCCTCGGCGTAAAACGCCTCGAACATCGCGCTGACCGATTTGAGGTCGGCGCCGCCGGTGAAGGAGCCCTTCTTGCCCGAGGTGATCACCGCGCCCTTGATCGCGTCGTCGGCGACGATCTGGTCGATGATCGCGTCGATCTCGCCCGTCGCCTCGTCGGTGAAGACGTTCATCGAGCGTCCCGGCATGTCCCAGGTGACGAGGGCGATGCCCTCGGCGTCGGTCTCGACGGTGAAGTTCTGATAGCTCATGTCTGGCTCCATCCCGATCGGCCGAAGTGTGTCCGGCTATTGATTTCGTTTGACTTTGAATGCCCTAGAGAGCGCGAGACGGGTGCCGTTGAGACGGTCTCAACCTTTGCAGCCTATCGTTTGCCTCAAGAACGAATGCGAGGAAACGAACGACATGTCCGCGACCGCCTGCCCCGGCTGCCAGACCTCCAAGCCGCTCGACTTCAACTTCTCCATGGCCTTCCAGCCGATCGTCGATGCGAAGGCCGGACGGGTCTGGGGCTACGAGGCGCTGGTCAGAGGCGAAGCGGGCGAGGGCGCCTATTCGGTGCTGAACCGCGTTTCGGACGAGCAGAAGTACCGCTTCGATCAGGCTTGCCGGGTCAAGGCGATCGACCTTGCCGCGCGGCTGTTTCCCGATCCGAACCTGCATCTGTCGATCAACTTCCTGCCCAACGCCGTCTACGAGCCTGCCGCATGCCTCCGGGCAACGCTCGCCGCCGCCCGCAAGAGCCAGTTTCCGCTGGGCTCGATCATGTTCGAATTCACCGAAGCCGAAGAGATGACGGACGTCGCGCATCTGCAGCGGATCATCGCCGAATATCGCCGCATGGGCTTCATCACCGCGCTCGACGACTTCGGCGCGGGCTATGCCGGGCTCGGTCTCCTCGCCGATTTCCAGCCCGATCTCATCAAGATCGACATGAAGCTCGTCCGAAACGTCGACGGCTCCCATTCCCGGCAGGTCATCCTGTCGGCGATCCTCTACGTCGCCCGGGAACTCGGCATCACCGTTCTGGCCGAAGGCATCGAGACGGAAGCGGAGTTCGGTGCTCTGAAGGCGGCGGGCGTCGCCCTGTTCCAGGGGTACTACTTCGCCAAGCCCGCCTTCGAGGCGCTGCCCACCGTCCACGTTTGGCCGAACGGCAGTCCGGCGGATGACGGCGACGCAGCCTTCGCGATCGCCTGACACCGCCGATCCGGCAATAGGCCGTACCACCCCGTCGCCTCACACCCGCTCGATGATCGTCGCCGTCCCCATGCCGGCGCCGATGCAAAGGGTGACGAGAGCGGTCTGCTTGTCCTGACGCTCCAGCTCGTCGAGGACCGTCCCGAGGATCATCGCCCCGGTGGCGCCCAGCGGATGGCCCATGGCGATGGCGCCGCCATTGACGTTCATGATCGCGGGATCGATCTCGAAAGCCTGGCAGTAGCGCAGCACGACGGCGGCGAAGGCCTCGTTCAGCTCGAACAGGTCGATGTCCTTCAGCGCCATGCCGGAACGCTCCAGCAGCTTCTTCGTCACGTCGACCGGCCCGGTCAGCATCAGCGCCGGATCCGAGCCGATATTGGCGAAGGCGCGGATGCGGGCCCTGGGCTTGACGCCCAGCGCCTCGCCGCCGGCCTTCGAGCCGATGAGGACGCCGGCCGCGCCGTCGACGATGCCGGACGAGTTGCCGGCATGGTGGACGTGGTCGATCGCCTCGATCTCCGGATGGGCCTGAATGCCGACGGTGTCGTAGCCGCCCATCTCTCCGATCTGGGCGAACGACGCCTTCAGGCTGCCGAGGGACTGCATGTCCGTCGACGGGCGCATGTGCTCGTCCTTGTCGAGGATGGTCAGGCCGTTCTGGTCCCTGACCGGGATGACGGATTTCTCGAAGCGGCCCTCGGCCCAGGCCTTGCCCGCGCGCTTCTGGCTCTCGACGGCGTATGCGTCGACGTCGTCGCGGGAGAAGCCGTATTTCGTCGCGATCAGATCGGCCGAGACGCCCTGCGGCATGAAATAGGCCGGAATGCCGACGGAGGGATCCATGACCCAGGCGCCGCCCGACATGCCCATGCCGACGCGGGACATCGATTCGACGCCGCCGGCGATGACGAGATCGTCGGCGCCCTGCGCGACCTTTGCGGCGGCGAGGTTCACCGCGTCGAGGCCCGAGGCGCAGAAGCGGGAAATCTGCATGCCGGGCGCCGAGAAGGCGTAGCCGGCCTCGAAGGCGGACGCCTTCGGAATGACGCTGCCGGCTTCGCCGACCGGATCGACGCAGCCGAAGATGATGTCGTCGATCTTGGTCGTGTCGATGCCGTTGCGGTCCCGCAGGGCTTCGAGAACCTTGGCGCCGAGACGGACCGCCGGCACTTCGTGCAGGGCGCCGTCCTTCTTGCCGCGTCCGCGCGGGGTGCGCACGTGATCGTAGATGTAGGCCTCGGCCATGAGCGTTGCCTCCTCTCCCATGATCCTGCCGCGGTCGCCGCCCCGAAGGACGGGACATCCGCGGTCTCTGCTATGCCCAGTCTATGGCTTGCATTGACGTAAACGTCAATCGCAATGCCGGGCAAAGCCATCGATCGAGCAGGCTGACGCTCCACCCAGAGGGAGAAGACGGGCCGCCCGGAGAAAGAAGATGGAGAAAACGCCATGACGGCACGAGTCGCTGCCGGGGTGACCGGCAAGCGACACCGTGCCGGACGCGACGGCGGCCCGACGGATCCGTCCCGGGTGAAAGCGCCGGCACGGAGCCGGCACGTCACATCTCGGGCGGGCTCGACGGCGCGCCCTGGCGATTTGCGGCTATTCGGCGGCTTGCTGCTGCAGACGGTCGCGCGCGTAGTCGATCGTCTTGTCCATTGCAGCAATCGACTCTTCGATCTCGCGCTTTTGCTCGAGTAGAATGTGCCGCTGTTCTTCGAAGCGCTCCAAGGAAATTTCGAGCTGCTTCTGCTTGCCGTTCGGCTGATGGTAGAGCTCGATGAGCTGCTTGGCCTCGGTCAGCGAAAAGCCCAGCATCTTGGCGAGGAGGATGAGCCGGAGGCGCGCACGGTCGCGGCGGCTGTAAAGGCGGGTCGTGCCGCGACGCGCCGGAGCCAGAAGGCCGCGGTCCTCGTAGAAACGTAGCGTTCTCAGGGTGACGCCGAATTCCTGGGAGAGGTCGCCGATCCTGAAGGTCTCCTTCTCGGCATGGGGGTCTCCGGCGAGGCCCAGGAGGAAGTCGATGTCGACTTGCGCTTCTTCTTCTTCCGGCCTTTCGACCGCTGATGGGTTAGACATTGCGAAATTCCATTTTTGCCCCGAGACTCAGGTCCACCTGCCGATAAGCAAGCCCCGAGTCCCTACCTAGAGGAATATGGATCGAATTGCGGCTCTTCAAAGACAGATTTGTTGCGGTTGGTGACGGACTCCAGCTTCAAGCGGGCTTGCCGGTCTAATCGCTAACGATGCGGGTGTGGGCCTTCATGACAGGATCAGTCCGAAAACGGCTGGTTTTGCAGGGCGGTACTCAAGCCAAGCGCGATGCGAGCCATGGGGGTGGGCCGTTGGGTCCACGGCCCTGAAGAAGCGGGAAGAGCGGACATGGCCGACCAAAGAGGGATGGAAGCAGGCAGGCGTCAGGCGTCGGACGAGACGTCCTCGCTCGAATCGCTGAGCCGGACTCTCGAACAGCTCGAAGCGCGCTTGTCCAAATTGACCGCCAGTCAGGCCCGTGCCGCCGCGGACCTGCGACGACACGAGAGCGATACCCCGCTTCCGGCGCTGGCGGCCGATTCGCAGGCCGCCGCCGCGGTCGGACGCCGGGCGATCGGCGCGGGCCGCCAGTCGCCGCGCGGCGACTTGTCGCAGGCGGTCTCGGAAATCGTCATGCGCCAGCGCAGCCTCAACCGGGCAGCGCCCCCGCAGCCGGCTTTCGGCGCGACGGAGGACCAGGCACCGGCCGACGACCTGCGCCGGCCGGTCGAGCGGCGCGAGCGAGTGGCCCGGCTGCCGGTCGCCGACGAAGCCGCCGCCGCGCGCCTCGCGGCGCGGCCGGCCGTGCCGGCGGGCCCGAGCATCACGGAACAGCTCGAGCGGCTGCGCGAAGAGCTGCGCGCCGACATGGCGAAGAGCTTCCAGCCGCGCTTCGACGACATGCGCGCGGCCGTGGACGAACTGCGCCGCATGATCGCGGACCGGGCCAGCAGCGACAGAATCGATGCCGAGATCGCCCGCGTTCACGAAGGCCTGGCGCAGATGGCGACGACGGGCGCCGACGAGCACGGCGTCAAGGGACTGCGCACCGAACTCGAATCGATCAAGTCGCTGGTGAAGGACCTCGCCCGCGAGGAGAGCCTCAAACTCGCCGGCGAGAAATGGGACGGCATCCGCAAGACGATCGACGATCGCGAGGCCGCGTCCACCTCCGAGCGCCGCGACATCAAGGACGAGCTGGAGCGCCTGCGCCAGTCGCTGGGTGGTCTTGCGAGCGAGGAACACATCAAGGCCGTCGAGCGGCGCTGGGACGAATTCGAAACCCGCTATCTCGACAAGCCGGAACGTGCCGAGGGCCCGGACCTCACCGAGCTTCTGAAGTCGGAGATGGCGAGCCTTCGCGACAAGCTGGAGACGCTGGCTTCCGAGCAGTCGGTCAAGGCAGTGGAGGAGCGCTGGGGCTCGCTCGAGGAGCGCTTCGCCTCGCGGGCGATCGAGGAAAACATCGAGACGCTCGCCGGCCGCATGGAGCAGCTCGAAAAGGCCCTGAGCAAACTGCCCGACAGTTTCGCGCTCGGGCCGATCGAGGCGCGCCTGCAGGCCTTGTCGGAGGGTCTCGAAAGCCTCGGCAAGGCCCAGGACCGCGAAGCGGACGACGCCAATTTCCAGGCGCTGGAAGAGCGGCTCGACGAGATTTCGCGCGCCATCGTCGCCGCCGCCACCAAGGCACCACCGGTCGACATGTCGCCTGTCGAGCGGGTCGAGGCACGGCTGCAGTCGCTGCAGACCCGCGTCGACAGCCTCGGCGAGGCCGACGTCGAGGCGATGTCGGCGCGGATCGCCGAACTCGCCGACCGGATCGAGAGCCTGTCCAACGGCCCCGCCATCGCCGCTCTCGGCGAGCGGATCGAGACCTTCTCGACGCAGCTCGACGCCCTTGCCAATCTCGGCGTCGCGCCAGGCCCCGACGTCGGTGCGATCGAGGCGCGGCTCGCGAGCCTGAACGAACGTCTCGAATCCATGGCGACTCCCGGCCTCGATCCGGAGATCGTTGCGGCGCTCGAGGCGCAGATCGCCCGCCTGTCGGAGCGGATCGCCGACGTCGGCAGCGCCGGCGCTCTCGCCGATCCCGAACTCGACGAGCGTCTTGCGACGATCGAGTTCCGCATCGAGGAGAACCGCGAGGCGATCCTGGAATCGGCGCAGGCGGCCGCCGACGCGGCGGTGCGCCGGATGATGGAAGAGGGCGAGGGACGCCAGGGCGCCTATGTCGAGCAGCTCGCCGGCGATCTGCGAGCGCTCCAGGAAATGTCCCGCGCCAGCGGCGAGCAGAGCCAGTCCTTCTACGAGGCGATGCACGCGACGCTCCTGAAGCTCGTCGAGCGAATCGATCGGATAGACGCCGATCTCGTCGGCGGCGGACACGGGGAGGTCGCGGACGGATTCGACGAGCCTCCCGTCGTCGAAAAGGCGCCTCGGGGGCTTCGCGCCATGCTGAAGCGCCGTACCGGCAAGGCCGGCGGACCGGCCGTTCCGCAAGGCGAGCGGCACCAGGACTGGCAGGAGCCGGCATTCGACGATGCGTCGCACGGTGTCGCTGACGCCGGTAGGGCAGATGACGGCGAGGACGCCGACGAGGACGATGCCGGCGCATTTGACGCAGGTGATGCCAACCGGCCCCTGGCGGTCGGCTCGGGCCAACCCGACATCGTTTCGCTGATCGAGCGCGTGCGGGCCCAGCAGGCCGGACGGGCCAGCGAGGAGGATACCGGCAAGGCGGACTTCATCGCCGCCGCCCGCCGCGCCGCCCTCGCCGCGGCGGCGGAAGCCGACGCCATGCGCAACGCGTCCGACGACGAGGAAATCGACGGCAACGAGGGCTTCGTCGCCAAGGTCCGTCGCCGCCGCAAACCGATCCTTCTGGCGGTCAGCGCCATTCTCCTCGCCGTCCTCGCCAGCCAGATGGCACCGCGGTTGTTTTCCGCGACGGTCTCCCCCGACTCCGCTATTCAGGACGACGTCGCGGCCGACCGGATCGGCGGATCTGCCGGCGACGCCGCCGCGCCCCGTTCCACCGATGCGGCTCCGGCCGTCGAGGGCGTCGCCAGCCCGTCGCAGAGCGCTGCCGATGCCGCCGTCGCACCGCCGGCGGACGAGGGCATCGCCGTGCCGTCGCTGCCCGCATCGGCGCAGGCGCCGAAAGTCGGTTTCTCTCTGAACGACGGTCCGCGTCAGTCGGGTTTCGTCGACGCCGCCAGCTCCGAGGCAACCGCCACGGCGGATCGTGAGGAAGTCGCGCCGGCCGCGACGGGCTCAGACGAGACCGGCGCATCGGCGGCGTCCGACGCTGGATCGAGCGAGCCGCAGGGGGTTGCCGCGGTCGATCCGGGCGAGCCCCGGGCGGTGGCACCCGCCGATCTTCCCTCCATCCCGGAAGGCATCGCCTCCGAGCCGCTGACGAAGGCTGCCCAAGCCGGCGATCCGAAGGCGCTGTTCGAAATCGGCCTCCGGCTGATGGAGGGCCGTGTCGGCGAGCCCGATCCGAAAGCGGCGGCGGCCTGGTTCGAGCTTGCCGCGGCGAACGGTTTCGCGCCGGCCGAATACAGCCTCGGGACGCTCTACGAGAAGGGCAACGGCGTCGATCGCGATCTTGCCAAGGCACGCGACGCCTATCTCGCCGCCGCCGACGGCGGCAACGTTCGCGCCATGCACAATCTCGCCGTCCTCTACGCCACCGGCATCGACGGCAAGTCGGACCCGGCGCAGGCCGCACAGTGGTTCGAGAAGGCGGCGACCTACGGCATGCCCGACAGCCAGTACAATCTCGGCATTCTCTATGCCCGCGGCGCCGGGGTCGATCAGGACCTCGCCAAGTCCTACAAGTGGTTCTCGATCGTCGCGGCCAATGGCGACTCCGATGCCGCGGCAAAGCGCGACGAGATCAAGAAGGGCCTGACGCCGGCGCAGCTGGAGACCGTCGATGGCCAGATCGCCGACTTCGAGCCATCGGAGCGGAACGAGGGGGCCAACACGGTCGACATCCCGCAGGAATGGATGGGACGGCCGGAATCGACGGTGACTTCGTCGATCGACATGACCCGGGCGATCCGCAACATCCAGGCCATCCTGATCAAGATCGGCTACGATCCGGGCACGCCGGACGGCGTCATCGGCACCAAGACGACGGAGGCGATCAAGGCCTTCCAGAAGGATGCCGGGATCGCCGTCACCGGCAAGGTCGACGAGACGCTGATCCGCAAGCTCCTGGAACGCAAGGACGGCTGACGCCGCCCGCCCGCCGCGTCACCAGCGACGACGGCGGCGGGCACGTCGACATTTGACACTCGTCGGGCTTCGGGCCAGAACGATCAGGTCCACCGCACTGCGGAATCTCGAAAAATCCATCGGCCGCGCCCCGTGAATCTGTACCTGCCGATCGCGGAAATTTCGCTCAACGTCTTCGTCCTCGTCGGTATGGGCGCGGCGGTCGGTTTCATTTCCGGCCTGTTCGGCGTCGGCGGCGGGTTCCTGATCACGCCGCTCCTCATCTTCTACAACATCCCGCCGGCGGTGGCGGTCGCGACCGGCGCGAACCAGGTCATCGCCGCGTCCTTCTCGGGCGCTCTCGCCCATTATCGCCGCGGCACGGTGGATCTGCGCCTCGGCACCGTCCTTTTGATCGGCGGCTTCGGCGGCTCGGTGGCGGGCGTCCTCTTGTTCACCCTGCTGCGGCGGCTCGGCCAGCTCGATCTCGTCGTCTCGCTTCTCTACGTCGTCTTCCTGGGCGGCATCGGCGGGCTGATGCTGGTCGAGAGCCTCCAGTCGATCCTCAAGTCCCGGTCGCAGGGCTCGGGCGAAATCCGCCGGCCGGGACAGCACAGCTGGGTGCACGGCCTGCCGCTGAAGATGCGGTTCCACCGCTCCAAGCTCTACGTCTCGATCATTCCGGTGCTGCTGCTCGGCTTCCTGATCGGCCTTCTGGCCGGCATCATGGGCGTCGGCGGCGGCTTCATCGCCGTTCCGGCGATGATCTATCTCCTCAGGGTGCCGACCAGCGTCGTCATCGGCACGTCGCTGTTCCAGATCATCTTCACCGCCGCCGCGACGACCATCCTGCAGGCCGCGACCAACCGCACGGTCGACGTGGTCCTCGCCTTTCTTCTGATGCTCGGCGGCGTCATCGGCGCGCAGTTCGGCACCCAGGCCGGCCGCAAGCTGCGCGGCGACCAGCTGCGCGCGCTGCTGGCCATCCTGGTGCTCGCCGTCGGGCTGCGCCTCGGCTACGAACTCGTCGTGACGCCGGACGAGCGGTTCACCATCACGCTTCCGACGGGAGAGATCGGGTGAGGGGCGCGAGGCCGCGGCGCGGACGGTTCATGCCGGCAGGCTTCGCGCTCGTCGCCGGCTGCCTGGCGCTGGCCGCGTCGTCCGCAAGCTTCGCGCAGGAGGGTATCGAGACCTTCGAGATCGGTCTGTCGACCAGCACGATCTCGATCAGCTCCGATTTCACCGGAGCGAGACTGGTGGTCTTCGGCGCACTCGACAACGCCGATGCCAAGCTCCTCCGACAGCAGCGCTACGACATCGTCGTCGTTCTGGTCGGGCCGCGGAGCCCGGCCGTGGTGCGCGAGAAAGAGCGCACCTTCGGCCTGTGGATCAACCGCGGCTCGGAGACCTTCGATGCGGTGCCGGGCTCCTATGCGCTCGCGGCGACCCGGCCGCTCGCCGACATCGCCAGGCAGGAGCTCAGACAGCGCCTGTCACTCGGCATCGCCGATCTGAGGCTGGACAGCGGCGCGACCACCGGAGCCTTCGGTCAGCCGGCGCCCGACAAGCCGGAAGAGGCGAAGGGCCAGGTGAATATCAGCCTCGCCGAACGCCGCGCCAAGGCGGCCCAGGACATCGGCGGCACGTCGGCGGACGCTGCCGTGACGGTCGACGACTACGCCGAGGCGCTCAAACGCATCCGACGCGCGAAGGGTCTCTACAATCAGAGCGTCGGCACGGTGCAGTTCGTCAGTCCGACGCTGTTTCGCGCCGACCTGAACCTGCCGGCCGACCTTCCGACGGGCACACACATGGCGCGGGCCTATCTGTTTCGCAGCGGCGTCTTCATCCGCGAGAGTTCCGAGCCGCTCTTCGTCCGCAAATCCGGCTTCGAGAGCTATATCGACGACATGGCGACGCGCTACGGCGTCTTCTACGGGATGGCCGCCGTTCTCCTCGCGATCTTCACAGGCTGGTTCGGCCGCCTCGTCTTCAAGCGCGACTGATCGGCCGGACCCTTCGAAACCGGCGACGGGTGGCGGCGGAACGTCGGGCTCACACGATGACTGTCGCCGCACGGCGCCTATCTTCGGCACCATGAGCACCATCGAAGAAGACGACGCCGGCCACCCCCGCTCCGGCGATGCCGCCGCATCGGCACGAACGACCGGCCGACCTCACGACCACCAGCGCACGGCCTGGACGCTGGGGTTTGCCGGTCTCGTGCCCTTCGTGATCATGACCGGCCTGCTCGCCTATGCCGGCCGCGACTTCATCGCCTATCCGCAGCTGATCCTGGCGCTCTCCGGCTATTCCGCGACGATCCTCGCCTTCCTCGGCGGCATCCGCTGGGGCTTTTCCCTTGCTCCCGCCCATCAGGCCATCGGCACGCTCGTCGCCTCCGTCCTGCCGTCGCTTCTCGGCTGGGTGCTGCTCTTCGCGCCGAGCCCCTGGGCCTTCGCCGGCTTCGCGGCGGGCTTCGTGCTGACCGGCCTGTGGGACGTCGTCTCGGCACGGCGCGGCGAGCTGCCGGGGTGGTTCGGGCGGCTGCGGCTGGTGCTTTCCTCCGTGGTCACGCTCTGCCAGATCGTCGCCTTCGTCTCGACCTGGGGCTGAGGGCGAGCGGCCGGAGACATCCGTGGTCTCAACCGGCGTGGACGCTCAACCCGCCGACAAGGCGCCGAAGCGGACCGGATAGATGCCGGCATGGCCGATCATGCAGGCGAGGGCCCTCGGCATGTCGAACAGCCCGTGAAAGGCGCGGTCGAGGACGTTGAGACCGCCGGTGGTGACACCGAAGGAGGGCAGGATCATCCGGTCGCCGTCGGTGGCGAAACAGGCCCGGCGCGAGCCGCGGCCGGCGAGGCGCGCCACCGGATGGAGATGGCCCGACACTTCGCCGCGGCGAGGCCCGGCGCTCGGCTCGTGCCGGAAGGCGAGGGCGCCAACGCTGATTTCGCCATGCGTCTCGCCGCCGATCCCGACCGGCGGCTCCGGATCGTGGTTTCCGGCGATCCAGATCCAGTCCCGCCCGCGCATCAGGCTCGCCAGCGCCTCCCGCTCGCCGGCCGGCATCAGCGCCGCGCCCTTGCGGTCGTGGAAGGAGTCCCCGAGGCAGACGACGCGGGCCGGGCGCCAGCGGTCGAGGGCAAGGGCGAGGAGCGACAGCGTCGCCGCCGTGTCGTAGGGCGGCAGGAACATGCCGCGGCGTGCGAAGGCGGCACCCTTTTCCAGATGGAGGTCCGAGACGATCAGGCAGTCTTCCGCCGGCAGGTAGAGGACGCCGGACGGATCGCAGGCGACCCGCTCGCCCGCCAGAGATATCTCCAGCGCCTCGCACTCAACGTGCCGCCGTCGCCGTGCCAGAGCATTCATCGCGTCCCGCCGCCTGATTCGCGTTTCGTTCCCATCTGGCCGAGAGGACGGGCCGATGGCAAGAGTCGGGGCGCGGCTTCGATGCGGCAGGACGGCGCAGGGCGGAGGGAACGAGCGGGTCACGGCGTTGGGACAGGGGCACGATCGGGCGCCGTAGTGACCTGCTTCGAGAGGGCCCGGTAAAGCGTTCATGTAAATCGTCTGCCAAGCGGTTGTCCGTCGATGGTCGCGCGAGGACATAGACGTTTCGTCATCCCGGCTCGGGGGCCGGGATGACGAGGCGGTTATGATGGCGATCATCCCGGATCGGCCTTGGGCGACGAGATGGCGGACCAAGGTGCCTCACGTCGATCCTTGCGGATGCTCCGACCGTAAAACGAGTGCCCGCCGGTTCTGACGCGCGCGCTTCGCCCCGACGTCTCACGCCCCCTCCGCCACCGCCTCCAGCCGCAGCCATTCGTAGCCATAGGCGCCGAGCTTCAGGGTCAGCCCGTCGCCCGTCCGGTCGATGTCGATGCCTGCCCTGAGGACGGGCCGGACCTCGCAGCCCTCGATCAGGGGAGAAATCTCCACGGTCTGCGGTTCGTCGGAGAGATTGTGCAACGTGACCAGATGATTGCCGCGCCAGGAGTAGCGCAGGCCGATGACGGACGGGCCGTCGACGTCGAGCACTTCTGGCCGGCTCCAGCCGATCTCCGGACAGCTTCGGCGCGCCCGGATCAGCCGCTGGACCGTTGCGAACAGCGAGGCCGGGTCGACCCTCTGGGCATCGGCATTGACATGGGCGTAGCCGAACGGCCCCTCCGTCACCGGCGTGCGGACGCAGTCCGCGGGTCTGGCGGTGGAGAACCCGCCGGAGCGCTTGGCCGACCACTGCATCGGCGTGCGCACGGCGTTGCGCTCCGGCAGGTCCAGATTGTCGCCCATGCCGATCTCGTCGCCATACCAGATCACCGGCGTTCCCGGCAGCGACAGCATCAGCGAAAAGGCCATCGCGATCCGCCGCTCGTCGCCGCCGAGCATCGCCGCGAGCCGTCGGCGGATGCCGCGATCGTAGATCTGCATCGACTTTTCCGGCCCGAAGGCGGCGAAGACTTCGGCCCTTTCCTCGTCCTTCAGCCGGCCGAGATCGATCTCGTCGTGATTGCGCAGGAAGGTCGCCCATTGCGCCGTCTCGGGGATCTCCGGCAGCGCCTTCAGGAAGTCGCGCACCGGCAGCGCCTCGCGCCGCGCCAGCGCCAGGAAGAGCTTCTGGTTGAGGGGAAAGTTGAAGACGAGGTTCAGCCGGTCGTCGTCGCCGAAATAATCCGCCGCCTGATCCATCGGGATGTTGGCCTCGGCGAGCAGGATCGCCTCGGCCCGCCGCCAGGACAGGAACCGGCGGATCTGGCCGAGATAGCCGTAAGGGCTCTGCCCGTCGCCCGGACCCTGAAGATCCTCGAGGATGAACGGCACGGCATCGACGCGAAAGCCCGAGACGCCGAGCGCCAGCCAATAGCCGATGATCCGCTCGATCTCCTCGCGCACCGCCGGGTTGGCGATGTTGAGATCGGCCTGGTGCTTGTAGAACCGGTGGAAATAATAGGCCTGGCGCTTGCGGTCGAAGGTCCAGGTGGATTCCTGCACGCCCGGAAAGATCACGCCCTTTTCGGCATCCGCCGGCTTCTCGTCCTTCCACAGATACCAGTCGCGATATTTCGGATGTCCCTCGCGGCTCGCCTTGAACCAGGGATGGTCGATCGAGGTGTGGTTGACCACGAGATCGACCATGATCTTCAGGCCGCGGTCCTTGGCGCCCTGCGCGAATTCGACGAAGTTGCCGAGATTGCCGAGCCGCGGATCGACCGCATAGTAGTCGGTGATGTCGTAGCCGTTGTCCCTGTCCGGCGAGGGATAGAAGGGCAAAAGCCAGATCGTGTCGCAGCCGAGCGCCTCGATATGGTCCAGCCGATCGGCCAACCCCTGAAAATCGCCGACCCCGTCGCCGTCGGAATCCATGAAGGCGTCGACGTCGAGGCAGTAGATGACGGCATTCTTGTACCAGAGATTGTACATGAGGCGGGCTCCTGAGCGACGGAGGGGAGCTAGGGCATTGAGCGATAAGGGCGAGTGAGCGTTCGGCCGCTCAATTGCCGGGCTCCCCCATCGCCAGCGCGATCATCGCCTCCCGCGAGGCCTCCCTCAGATCCGCGTCGCGCGCCTCGCCGACGACGCTCTCGCGGCCGATCTCCAGCATCACCGGGACGGCCAGCGGCGAGATCTGGTCGAGGTCCCTGTGGACGATGTGGTGCTTGATGCGGGCCAGCAGGTCTGACACGCGGGAAACGTCGAGGAGGCCGGTCGCCGCGTCCGCCCAGGTCGCCTGCATCAGGATGTGGTCCGGCTCGTGGGCGCGCAAGACATCGTAGACGAGATCGGTCGAGACGGTGACCTGCCGGCCGGTCTTCTCCTGGCCCGGATGGCGCTTTTCGATCAGCCCGGAAATCACCGCGCATTGCCGGAAGGTGCGTTTCAGCAGCCAGGAATCGGCCATCCAGCTTTCCAGATCGTCGCCGAGCATGTCCTCGTCGAACAAGGCGTCGAGGGAGAGCGAGCCCTTGGCGATCATCTCGCCCAAGTCGCGCCGGCCCCAGATCGAGATCGCGTAGTCCGTCGCGACGAAGCCGAGGGGCATCGCCCGGGCGCGTTCCAGCCGCCGGGTGAGCAGCATGCCGAGCGTCTGGTGGGCGAGGCGGCCTTCGAAGGGGTAGAGCACCATGTGGGAGAGCTTGCCGTTCGGAAAGGTCTCGACCAGGAGGTCGTCCGGGCCGGGGATGACCGACTTCAGCTTCTGGATCGACAGCCAGTCCCGCACCTGATCCGGCAGAACGGACCAGCGGGCGGGGTCGGCCAGCATCGCCCGCACTTCCTTGGCGAGATAGGTGGTGAGCGGAAACTTCGAGCCGCCGTAATAGGGCACCTTCGGCTCTTCGCTCGCCGCCTTGGTGACGAGGCAGGAGGTCTCGTGGATGCCTTCAAACCTCAGCACCTCGCCGGCGAAGAGGAAGGTGTCGCCCGGCGACAGCGTCTCCAGAAACGCCTCCTCGATCTTGCCGAGCGCCCGGCCGCCGCGGACGATGGCCGAGGCCGTGCGCCGCCGGATCATCCGGATCTCCAGCATCGGAGCCTCGATGATGGTGCCGGCATTCATCCGGTATGCTTGAGCGAAGCGCGGATGGGTGAGCCGCCAGGTGCCGTCTTCGGTCAGCCTGATCTTGGCGTAGCGCTCATAGACCTTCAGCGCGTAGCCGCCGGTGGCGACGAATTCGACGATCCGGTCGAAGGTCTCGCGAGGAAGGCCCGCATAGGGCGCGGCGGACGTGATCTCATCATAAAGGTCACCTGAGCGGAACGGCGCCGCCACCGCCATGCCGAGCACGTGCTGGGCGAGAACGTCGAGGGCGCCGTCGCGCAAGGGGGGCGTGTCCTGCGCGCCGAGATAGTTGGCGTCGAGCGCGGCGCGGCACTCCATCACCTCGAAGCGGTTGGCCGGCACGAGGATCGCCTTGGAGGGCTCGTCCATCCGGTGGTTCGCCCGGCCGATCCGCTGGGCGAGGCGCGAGGCGCCCTTCGGCGCGCCGACATGGACGACGAGATCGACGTCGCCCCAGTCGATGCCGAGATCGAGGGTGGACGTGGCGACGACGGCCCTCAGCTCGTTCTTCGCCATCGCCGCCTCGACCTTGCGGCGCTGGCCGACGTCGAGCGAGCCGTGATGCAGCGCGATCGGCAGCGTGTCGTCGTTGATCCGCCACAGCTCCTGGAACAGGAGCTCGGCCTGGCTGCGGGTGTTGACGAAGAGCAGCGTCGTCCGGTGCGCCTTGATCGCCGCGTAGATCTCCGGCAGCGCATAGCGCGCCGTGTGGCCCTGCCAGGGGACGCGTTCCTCCGATTGAAGGATCGCAATGTCCGGCTTCGCCCCGCCCTCGACGGTGATCAGATCGGCCTCCGGCGACGCGCCCGGCCTCTGCGCCACCAGCCAGCGGCAGAGTTCGGCGGGCTCGGACACCGTCGCCGACAGGCCAATGGTCTGCAGGTCCGGCCTGAGCTTCCGCAGCCGGGCGAGGCCGAGGGCCAGGAGATGCCCGCGCTTCGACGTCACCAGCGAATGCAGCTCGTCGAAGACCACGTATCTGAGATCGGAGAAGAAATCGGCCGCGTCCTTGGCGGCGATCAAGAGGGCGAGCTGCTCCGGCGTCGTCAGCAGGATGTCCGGCGGCTTCAGCTTCTGGCGCTGGCGGCGCACCTGCGACGTGTCGCCGGTGCGCGTTTCGAGCGTCACCGAAAGCCCGATCTCCGCGACCGGCCGCTCCAGATTGCGGGCGATGTCGGTCGCCAGCGCCTTCAGGGGGGAGACGTAGAGCGTATGCACCCCGCGCGGCCGCTCGCCGGGCTTCCTGCGCCTCCGCCGCGACAGATCGACCAGCGCCGGCAGGAAACCGGCGAGCGTCTTGCCCGCCCCGGTCGGCGCGATGAGCAGCACCGAAGCGCCGGCCTCGGCCTTCGCCAGCAGCTCCAGCTGATGCGGCCGCGGCGCCCAGCCATGCTGCGCGAACCACCGGACGAACGGCTCCGGCAGGGCGATCGGGGCGGCGTCGGGCGCAAAGAGCCCGAAGGGCGGGGGATGAGCGGTCACGGAGGATAAGTTAGAGCATGATCCCGAAAGGTGGGAACCGGCTTTCGGAAAAGATCATGCGCAAACAGGAAGATGGAGCGGGAGGATGAGCGAAGCTCATTTCATCCCGCTCTAGGGGCGGTGCGCCGCCAGCGCCAGCCGTGTCGGCCGAGGCTCGGCGCCGCGAGGCCTTCGCCTGCCCGCCACCTTCGTGACCGCGGATGAACGCCCGCGCATCCTCGCACGCGACGAAGCCCGGACGGAACCTTCCGCCCGCACCACGCCCCCACGAAAAAAACCTCGCCGAGGGTTCACATCCGACCGACACCCCGTTATATGACGGCGCGTCGCTGGCGGTCAGAGCCACGCGGCAAGTTTCGCGCCGGTTTGCTCTGCCATAGCATCCTGCGCAGGCTTCGGTGCCCCCGGGCGCCCGTTGGGGAATAGGTTAACGGTAGACCCACGGACTCTGACTCCGTTAGTCCTGGTTCGAATCCAGGTTCCCCAGCCACTCTTCTTTTCCACTGCAAAATCAGTCACTTACGAAATAGCCCGCTGCTACACGTGTAGCAGTTTTGGGGTTCATCGGACTGTGGATATCTCAGAGCGGCGGCAGGCGCTCGATGATGATGAAGCCGGATCGCTCGCCGGACAGAGTTAGGGTCTGTAGCGACGCCTTTTCCGCGTTGCAGCCTATGCAGCGGATATGGGAGCTGAGAGACGCCGAGCGCCTTCTGTCGTTCGATGATGTCAGCGGCGAGGAAGCAGGCGAACCGATTGCAGCCCCGGCAGGTGATTTTGACCACCATCGATCGGCGGAAACTGTCAGCGTTGGTGATATCTCTTCGGCCCATGAAGTGTGTCGAGAACAAAAAATGAACAGTACAATAGGTTGCACTTTGATGACGCGGTTAGAGTCGCGAAAATTGACGACTCAGTCGCAAGCAGTCGGGCATTAAGCTTTATCAAACGGGCTTGAAAACCTATAATTATCAATAGATTGAAACTTTCATTACCGCGGATGCTAGCAGTCGGTCCTTGTTGTGGTCCACTTGGCGTGCCAAGCGCTTGTGAACTGGCCCCCATTTTCGATCGGACAGTCGGCATAGCCCTGGAGGCTTTCCGCGAGCATCAGCTGCGCGACCTGGTCGTCAGGCAGTTCGCCAAGCTGAGGCGATTTAGTCTTGGTAAGGCCGTTGCCCTCCACGGTGACAACAGCAGACTTGCCGCGTCCGCTTACAGTATATTTACCGAGATATGTCGCCCCGCCAATCGTAACCTCGATCTCGTTTGCCATCATGCCGCCCTATCGAGGGGTTCGACAGCATGCGGGAAGCCGAACCCGACGTTCTCGCCTACATGACCTTCCCCAAGGAGCATCGCGCCAAACTGCGGAGCACCAACCCGATCGGGCGCCTGAACGGCGAGATCAACTGCGCACCGACGTGGTTGGCATCTTCCCCACCGACGACGCCATCACCCGTCTCGTCGCTGCCCTGCTGCTGGAACAGAACGATGAGTGGGCGGTGCAGCGCGCCCGCTACATGACGCTGGAAACCATCGCGCCCTTGAGCGATGATCCTCTCGTCAGCCTGCCTGCCGTGGCACGCTGATCATTCCGGCTCTGCCAGAGAGCATGGCGACCGACACCAGCTACACCATGCCCCGCGACATCATCAGACGAGGTCAAAGACCAGAACGCAGAGTTCTCGTAACCCAGTTTCGAAGCCCCGGGTCAGTTCCGGGAGGAAATCGAAAGATTGCGACATGTCAGCGATCGGGAACGTGCCGGTTCGGCGAATCTCGGCGCGATGAACCATGTCGTTGGGTAAGATTGCTGCGACGCTACTGTGGCCATATCGAATAAATTATGTTACCAGTGATTGTATTGCAAATGTAGCGTCCCATTCGCATTGGGGAGCATTGCTCATGCCTTTCTTGAAAACCATTCCTATAGACGAATTGGAGCGGATGCTCCTGGATCCGCAGGTTCCGGACCATGAAATTCGTCCCTACCTGATGCCCGATTCCAGCGCCAGTAGCGCATTCGCGCCGCGCGTCCGGGTCAATCCGTCGCGAATTGCCGGTGTCGGCCCGTCCCAGGGCGTGCGGCCACAATCGGCCCTGCTGCTCAATGCCCTCAATGCCGCAGATCGCTGGCGGCGGCAGCGGCGTTATCGTGACCGCCTGCCCGGCTGGACGGGGCCCCGGATCGTGTCGGAGGGAGATTCCTGGTTCCAGTATCCATTTCTGCTCGACGACGTCGTTGACCAGCTCGACACCGATTTCGCCATCTTCAGCCTCGACGGGGCGGGCGATACGCTCGCCGACTACCTCAAGCAGGATGAGCTCGTCAGTGCGGTTTTGACCGAAAAGCCTGATGCGGTGATGCTTTCGGGCGGCGGCAACGATCTGTTGGGCGGTGGGCGCATCCGCCATGTCGTCGAACCCTTCGCGCCGGGGCGACCGGTCGAAAGCTACTTGCAGGCAGCCTTCGACCGCCGCCTGGAAGAGGTGCTCGACGACTATCAAAGGGTGTTGTCGGGTCTCGCGGCGGCGGCCCCCGATACGCCTGTCTTCATCCACAGCTATGCCCATGCCGTGCCCAATAGCGGCCGCTGGCTCGGCGACCCGCTGGCCAGCCGTGGCATCATCGATCGCGGTCTGCAACGCGACATCGTCCGCCTCATCGTCGACCGGTTTCATGCCGGGCTCGAAGCCTTGCTGGCCGATCCCGTCTTCGGCCGCCGGGTGACGCTGGTCGATTGCCGCGACGCGGTCGCCGGGGATCTTTGGTACGACGAGTTGCATCCGAAGGATGAGGGCTTTGCCGCCGTCGCCGCGCGGTTTCGATCGGCCATGGCGGTTGTGGGCCCGAGGCGGTCGTCGCGCGGTGTGATCGCGAGCGGACTGCCGGCCACGGTCGGGGCAGGTGCGGCGGCGCGCGAGCAGTCGCCTGCCGGCGATGCGGTTCTCGCCCTGGCCTCGACCTTTGACGAGACGGTGCTTTGCCGGGAACTCGGTCGTCAGATGACGCTGGCGAGCGGTGACGGCGATCGGGCAAGCACCCCGCCAGGCGTGCTGCTCAACATGCCCGCCAGTTCGATCGACGGGGCATCGGACGCCCTCTATCTGCTCGGCCGCCGTGTCCTGGCGCGCATGCATCGCGAGGTCCAGCGCCTGCTTTGCGGAAACGAACGCGTCGATCAGGAAGATCGCGCCGCGCTCCGCAGTGCCTTCGACCTTGGCCAGGGGGCGGTGGCGGCCAGCCTTGCGGGGCTCCTGGCCGGCAGCGGCTTCGGCCTGCCGGCGGTGGCGGCGGCGATCGTCGCCTCGATCCTCGTGCGTCGCTTCGCTCGGTCGGGATGGGAGGAGGTCTGCCTCGCCTGGGGCGAGCAGCTTGCACCGGGGGGAAATGCAAGGCCGCGCCCTGCCGGGATGATCGCGGCCCTTGAAGTGGAGGAAGTCGCCATGGCAACGAACGAACAACACTTTTGCATCTGCATGACCAAGACGAACGTCGCGATGGGGGAGAAGGCCGCCGTCCTCGACCCCACGAAGTGGAACCCGCAGGATGTCATCCGGGTGCGTTTTCTGGAGGGCTCGCAGGCGCTACGGGACCGCGTGAAGGCCGTGGCGGAGGAGTGGGTGAGCAATGGCATGGCCAATCTCACCTTCGACTGGATCGATCAGGGCGATGCCGAAATCCGCATCGCCTTCGTCCAGGGCAATGGCTCCTGGTCCTATCTCGGCACCGATTGCCGCCAGATCACCGATCAGAACGAACCGACCATGAACTATGGCTGGCTGACCGATCAGTCGACCGACGCGGACGTGCGGCGCGTCGTCCTGCACGAATTCGGCCATGCCCTCGGCCTCATCCACGAGCACCAGAACCCGGAGGGCGGCATCGTCTGGAACGAGCCTGCGGTGATCGCCGATCTCTCCGGCCCGCCGAACAACTGGTCACTTGCGCAGATCCGTGAAAACGTCCTGAAGCACTACGACCCGAGCGTGATCAGCGGGAGCGATCTCGATCCCCACTCGATCATGATGTACCCGATCCCGGACGCCTGGACGGTGGGTGATTTTTCGACGGGCTTCAACGACGATCTCTCCGATATCGATCGGGAGGTCATCCGCCAGGCCTATCCATGAACGGCAAAGACCGGCCGCTCCCATGAACACAGACGATCATGCCGTGGTGATCGGCGTCGGTCGCTATCCGACCTTGGGCGGGCGAAGCCCGGCCAAGGCCAACGACCTGAAGGGGCCAGACGAAGACGCCAAGGCCGTCGCCGCCTGGTTGGCCGATCCGAATGGCGGGGGTGTCCCCGCCGCCAACATCCAGCTGGTTCGATCCGCCAACTACGCCGATCCCTTCGATGGTCACGGCCCGCAACCGATCGAAAACGATATCGTTCAAGCGTTCCTGACCGTCGCCGATGCGATAAAGCAGAGTGGCCACCCGGGTCGACGGCTGTACATCTACGCCGGAGGGCATGGCTTTTCGCCGGAGCGCAAGCGCGGCGCGCTGTTCACAGCCAATGCCGATGACTTGAACCGCGCCCATCTCTATGTCTCGGAATACTTCAACTGGTTCGTCAACGGTGCCAGCTTCGCGCAATATGTTCTCTGGTTCGACGCCTGCTCCAGTCGCGATCGCCTGTTCACGCCGCAGCCACCCAGCTTTCTGCCGAGATTTGCTCCGATGGTGGCGAAAACCGTCGAGATGTCTGCCTATGCGGCCAATTTCACCCAGAAGGCCGTCGAGAATCTGATCGACGGTCGTGTCCGGGGAGTCTTTACCCACTCTCTGTTGCAAGGGCTGTCCGGCAAGGCCGTCGATCCCGCGACCGGGGCGATCACCACGGCAAGCCTCAGAAACCATCTCTTCAACGATATGCGCCGGTACATGTCGCAGGATCAGATCGATGATCCCGACATTTCGACCGAGCCCGACTTCGGCGCGGTGGACGACTTCGTCCTGATTCCCGGCCTGGCGCCGCCCGCGCCCGCTCCCGCGCCCGTCACTCCGGTCGCCAAGGTCAAACTGAGCGTCAAAGCGGATGACGAGGCGACGGAAATCCTGCTCGTCAACGAAGCCCATGCGCTTGCCGCGCGAGGGCTGGGCGCGATCGAGATCAAGGTCCCGAAGGGCCGATATCTCCTGCGAGCCAAGCTCGGCCGCGCCGAACACGAGCAACGGATCGAGCTCGACAGCGAGCGGACGATCCAACTGCCCGGCATTCAGTTCGCCTCCGCCGCGCCGCTGGCCGGGACATCGCGGATCCATGAGACCCATGAGGCGGCGTCGTTCGATGCCATCGCCCGGATCAACGGGGGACCGGGGGAGCGTGCCTCGCTGATGGTCATGACGCGCTGGTGGAGCGACACGGCCGAGCATCGCCGCTTCCGGGCGCCCCATTCGGGTCTCACGCTCCTTCATCACGGCAGCGAGCGGTTCGATCTCGCATCCGGGGCGAGCGAGGGCGACATCGACCGTGACCGCTGGGCGACCCGGACGATCTCGATCGACCCCGGACTGCATCGGCTGGATTTCCGGATCGGTGGGAAGTCCGCCGCGTCGATGACGATCAGCGGGTTGACCAACTTTCAAACCCGGCTCTATCTGCTCTTTGCGCCCAATCCCGACAATTCCTTCGAACCGCGGCTGGTCGACGCTTCCGTCTTCATGTGGAACACGCTCTATCCCGAGCGTCCGGACGTCGTCCGCCTCACCGATGCCGCCCGCCTGGCGCTGGCGGACGAGCGCTCGACACTATCGCCCCAGCTTCTTCAAAGCGCCTGGGGGCGCAAGCTCAACCCGATGATGATGCTCTACGCCCTGCATCACATGCTCTTGCTGAAGCAAAAGGAGATCGACGACGCGCGCCAAGGCGGTGAACCCGGCGGCGAGATGCCCCAGGGTGCGTCGCGCCCCGTCCGATTCGATCCACACCTCTTCGATCTGACGCTGGACGAGGCCGAGACGGTTTTCGGTGAGGACCATCCCGACATCCGCGCCATTCGCTTTGCGGCCGCCCAGGATGCCGGCTTCCTGCCGATCACCATGCCGCCGATGCTTTGGCCGAGCTGGTCGCGGCTGATGGAGGCGAGCAACCGGCAGCCGCGACTGATTCCCCTCGATATCGCCGAGATGGTCGCCGAACAACCGCTCAGTCGTCCGCATTTCGTCTGGTTTCGCCGGTCGGCGCGGCAGATCCGTCGCGGCACGCACGTGGAGGCGGTCGCGGAGATCCTGAACCGCGCCGAACGTCAGTCAAGAGAGGTCGGGGCAACGCTGCCACGGCCAGCCGCAGACGGCGGCGCGGAGATCGCGTTCGCTCCTGCGCCGGTGGCGGATGTGGGAGGCCCCGCCCCAGCGGCTTGGCCGCAATCGGACGCCGAGATGCGGGCGCGGCTCTCCCGCGACATGGGCCTGCCGCGGTCGGTGGTCGACGCCGCCTTGGCACGGTGCGGTGCGGGACCATGACGACCGATCGCAGCCCGAGGCTCGATCAGGGTCGGCTCGCTTTTTCTCAAGATTTGATCCTCTCGGTTCAGCGCCGGGAAACGGGGCCCGGCCGGCGCCGCAATCTCGGCCTTTTGCCGCTTCGTCCCTGCGAAAACGGCCGAGACGGCCGTGATTTCATCGGCACGGTCCCGCCAAAGGAGACGGCCTGGCTAGGCCTGCAGGCATCGCACTCCAATCGCGTCTTCACAGTTCGCGTCGCCGCCCGGCCTTCAACGGAAATGGAACGGGTGACACGCGAACTTCTAACGCTCCCACCGACGTTCGCTCTGGATCTTGCCGTGCCGGAAGAGCAAGAAGAGGCGCTGTGGATTATCGTCAGCACCATGCGGCGTTCGATCCGAATTCTCTTAACACACGAAATATCACCGACGGCTTCCGCGGAAATCGTACCGGAACTCCGCGATCCAAAATTGAGAGCGTATGGGGGCTGGAGGCTTCCATGAGCGACTTCACCCAATTGTCGGACGGACGCAACGGATGCCACTGTCGCACCGTCGTTCCATTACAGAAGAATTTCGGCGGCGACGTGCGGAGGCCCGACCTCCGCCATCAGGAATATCGAACCACTTTTAGAACGGCCGAAAACGCAGTACATCGATTGACTTTGCGCGAGCGTGCTCGGTCGACTGCATCGCAGTAAGTGCAAATACGAAACTTTTTGGTTTCTTGCCATAGTGCATTGCTAAATCATAAATGAATTTCAGTTCAGGCTGTAAAATTTTCTAAATCGTATCTCTACATCAATGGGCATATGGCAAAGACGAGTAGAAAATAATTAAAAACCGAAATAAATAACGAAGTTATCAAAACTCTTGCTGGTCAAATTAAGGACCACGCTCTTGCCGACCGGCCTCCGGTCGACGTCGTCATTCCGCTTGGGCCGATCAAAGGTCGTTGCCATCGATCGGGCCACTGGAGGATCGGATCGCGAGCCTGTTGTCGTGCGAGGGCATCGTTCCTTGCCGACAGGTCAGCGAGCGCGTGCCGGGGCTGTCGATGCCCATCCTGAAGACGCTCTTCTATCGTCCGACCGAGCATGTCCTGCTGCAAGCGCTGGACGAGTCTCATCCCATCACCCGGATCATGTTCCCGGGGATGGTGTATGAGCGCCGACCTTCGGAGAGGTCCGAGGTTGGTCAGGCGGCCACGGCGGGCAGTCTGATGGTACCGAGGATCGGCATGGCGGCGGAGGAGACGATCCTCCTCCGCCATCGCGCTTCTTACTTCGACGTCTTTTCGTAATAGGAGGTGTCGGTGTATTTGGCAGGATCCGTCAGATCCTTTTGCGGCTGGCCGTATTCGCTTCTCAGTTCCAGCACCTTCTGGACGCCTTCCGGGCTGACCGCGCCGTCCTTGAAGAAGCCGGACTGGTCGTCGAGCAGGATCTTGTAGGAGACCTGGGCGACGGGACCCGCCATCTGCGGCACGTGCTTTTCGAGGATCGCGATCGCCTCGTCCTTGTTGGCCGGGTCGTAGAGCCAGTCGAGCGCCGCGCGGTAGCCGCCGATATAGCCGACGAGGTCGTCCTCGTTCTCGGAGGCCCAATCGCGACGGGCGGCGCCGACGACGCCCTGATAGGCGCCGAGCGTCTCCGACCCGTTGCCGAGAAGGTTGAAGCCCTGGCGTTCGGCCGCGGCCTCGAGCGGCGAGACGAGGAGCGTCGCCGCGAACTTCTTCTCCATCAGCGAGCCGAACCGGCTCATCACGCCGCCGGCCTCGACGAATTCGAAATCGTCCTCGGAAAGTCCGTTCAGCTCCAGCATCTTGCGCAGGACGAAGGCATAGCCCGTCGTCAGCGCGTCGACGCCCACCTGCTTGCCCTTGATGTCGTCGTAGGTCTTCACGTCGGGCACCGAAACGAGACGCAGGAAGCCGTTGTCGACGCCCATGAAAGCGAAGATGTCGGCTTCGTTCTCCGTTTCGACGGCGCCCTGGCCCTCGGAATAGGCGACGACATTGTCCATCGCGGTCATGGCGATGTCGAACTCGCCGTCGATCAGGCCCTTCATCTGGAACTTGGAATCGGGCGTCGGCGTCACCTCGACCGACACGCCCTTCTCGTCGAAGAAGCCCTTGTCCTGCGCCACGAAGATCGGCCAGTTGAAGCCGCCCGGGAAGACGATGACCTTCAACGCTTGCTCTCCTTCTTGGGCGTGTGCGGAAACGGACATGGCGCTCACGGACATGGCCGTGGCCAATGCCAGGGTTTTCAGAACTTTCATTGTCTCCTCCTTCAGCTTTTCGGTGATGACGGCGCCGACCCTCTGGAACGAGGCCCGCACGCCGCGTCACGGCGTTCGGCGGCGCGCCGAACGCCGGCTTTGCGGGGAGGCGGTCCTCCGTCCTCCCCTGGCCTGCAGTCGATATGGCGAGGGGTCCTCCCGACCCCCTCGATCAGTCGAGGAAGCCCTCCGGCGGCGGCGAACCCCACATGTTCGCGGCGAGCTGGATGTCGTCCCAGACCTTGCCGCGCTGGGGAAACTCCTGATGCACCCGGCGCGGCTCGTAGAGGTCGAGTTCCTCGTTGACCCTGTCGAGCTCGCAATAAAGCTCGATGATCTGGCCGTCGGCATTGCGGTGATAGGTCGAGAGGTTGTGGCCGATGCCGTGGCGGACCGGCCCCCAGACGAGAGGAATGCGATCCTTGGCGAGCCAGTCGCAGGCGTCGCGGATATGGGCCCAGTCGCGCAGCTCGAAGGCGATGTGGTGCATCTTCACCTTTTGCCCGGCGACGAGATTGATCGTGTGGTGATCGGGCCCGCAGCGCAGGAAGGCGAAGAAATCGCCCATCCAGTCCGAGACCTTGAAGCCGAGCACGTCGCAATAGAACTTCACGTCGCTCTGGACGTCCGTGCAGTTGAAGGCGATGTGGCCGAGCTTGTTCGGCGAGATGCCGGCGCCCTGGAAGCCGACGCCCGATGGCTCGGCCTCGACGAAGACCTCCATCTTGGTGCCCTTGGAATCCTCGAAGACGACGGCGTCCTTGACGTTGGGCTGCGGATCGCTCTGGCGGGTCGTCTTCAGGCCGTTAGCCTCGATCTGCTTGGCATAGGCGTCGAGGTCGATGCCGGGCGCGAGCTGAAAGCCGATCGCATCGCATTTCGCGGCCGATCCCTTGCGAAGCACGACCGTATGATGATCGCCGCTGGTCGAGAGATAGGCGGCATCATCGCCGCGCTCGACGAGCGTCAGGCCCATGACCTTGCTGTAGTGGTCGATCTGACCTTCCAGATCCGGCGTCTGGAAGGCGCCATAGACGATACGGTTGACTTTGATCATGTCGTTTTCCCGTTTCAGACAAACTGATTTTCGAGGGTGCCGAGGCCCTCGATGGTGACGCGGACGCGGTCGCCGGCTTTGAGGAACTCCTGCGGCTGGCGCCCGAAGCCGACGCCTGCCGGCGTCCCTGTCGCGATGATGTCGCCGGGTTCCAGCGTCATCATGCCGGAGAGATGCTCGAGGATCGCCGCGACGCCGAAGATCATCTGGCCGGTGTTCGACTTCTGCTTGACGGTTCCGTTGACGGTCAGCTCGATGTCGAGGTCTTCCGGGTCGGCGACGAAGCGGGCCGGGGTGATCCAGGGGCCGGTCGGCTGGAACTTGTTCCACGCCTTCTGCATGACCCAGTCGATGCCGACGAAGGGGCGCGAGGCGATCCAGTCTCTTGCCGAAACGTCGTTGATCACGGTGTATCCGGCGACCGCGTCGAGCGGATCGCCGCCGTCGCCCGGTCCGAGACGGCGGCCGATGACGATGCCGAGTTCGGCCTCCCAGTCGTTCATCTTCGCGCCCGATGGCAGGGGCACGTCCTCGCCATGGGCGGCGAGGCAGGTCTGCGGCCGCATGAAGGCATAGGGAAATTCCGGCGGCGTGGCGACCTTCATCTCGGCGAGATGGTCCTTGTAGTTCGTGCCGATGCAGATGACCTTACGCGGGTTCGACAGGGGCGTCAGGTAGTCGATCGTCGCGGGATCCAGGCCACCGCCCGACAACGCGCCCGCACGCTCCGAGAGCCGTCCATCGAGGTCGGCCCAGTTTGCGAAGACCGCTTCCAGGTTCGACGGAGCGTCGGCGCCAAGGACCTCCGACAGCCGGTGGGCCTTACCCGCGATCAGAACCAGCGGGGTCGGCTTGCCGTCGAGGAGGCCCGTTCCGAGCTTGTATGCGCTCATGCTTGTTATCCTTGTGTCTTGTTGGGGACGGGCAGGCCGGCGGCCTCGGCGAAGGCCGCGTAGACGGAGGCGACGTCGGTCTTGTCGTAGCCGGTCTCCATCGCCCGATCGTAGAGGCGGGCGGCGCTCGAAAGCACCGGCATGGGGCAGTCGATCTCCGCCCCCATCTGCTCGATCAGGTGGACGTCCTTGGCGAGCATCGCGGTGGAGCCGAGGACCCGATCCCAGTCGCCCCTGGCCATGCGTTCGGCCCGGGCCTGGAACTGCAGCGAGGTGCCGGCGCTGGCCTTCAGCGCCTCGATCAGGGTGAGCTGGTCGAGCCCCATCTTGGCGGCGAAGGAGAGCATTTCGGCGGTTGCCGCGAGATTGGCCGCGACCAGCATGTTGGCGCAGAGCTTCGCCTTCATCGCCGCGCCGAACGGGCCCATGAAGAACAGGTTGTCGGTCACGACTTCGAGGATCGGCTTCGCCTTTTCGAAAGCCGAATGGTCGCCGCTGAGGAGAAAGATCGCCTTCTTGGCCGCGAGCATCGGCGGCAGGCCGCTGATCGCCCCGTCGAGCATGATCCCGCCCCTGGCGGTGACGGCGTCTGCTTCGCGCTGCTTGACGTCGCCGGACAGGGTCGAAAGCTCGACGACGACCTTGCCCGAGCAGTCGCCGCCGGCGATCCCGGTGGGTCCGGAGATGACCTCGCTCAGCGCGTCGTCGCCGGGAATGCAGCACAGGACGATGTCACTGCCTTCCGCGACCGCTCGCGGGGAGGCTGCGAACTGGCCCCCGAGCGCCTCGAACTCCGACGGATCGCCCCGCCTGAATCCGAGGACTTCGTGTCCGGCGTCGATGAGGTTCTCCGCCATGGGCTTTCCCATGTTGCCGAGACCGATCAGGCCAATCGTCGTCATCTCATTGCCTCCCATTCGAGTGGACGCGCACGCGGTGTCTCGCTGGAAGACCCGATGCCTTGCGCGCCGGCTGTCTCGATGCGGCTTCCGTGCGAAAGCCGATCATTTCATCTGGCACTCGCCGGTGTGGGAATCCGCCTTCGCTTCGAAGATGCGGGTCACCAACTCGTTGCGCAGGGTGCCGTCGTCGCCCTTGGCGATGCGGCTGATGTAGAAGTCCTGGATCGGAAAGTGATTGTTTGCGAAAGAGAATTCGCCACGGACCGAGTCGAACTCGACGTTTTCGAGGGCTTCGCGGAAGGCGTCGAGATCGCGGACATTGCCATCCACCGCGCCGACGGCGGCATCGAGGAGAAGGACCGTGTCATAGGCCATCGCCGCCAGGATCGACGGGTTTCGCCCGTATTTTTCGTTGAAGGCCTCCACGAATTTCTTGTTCGCGGCATTGTCGAGTTCGGGGTTCCAGGGGCCGGCATTCAAGGTTCCGGCCGCCGCGTCGCCGAGCGCGCCGAAGGTCGTCTCGTCGGCCTGGAAGGTCGCGAGATAGGGATCGACCGTCTCCTGCATGCCGGACTGGTTGAACTGGCGCTGAAAGGCGATGCCGGAGCCGCCGGGCAGGAACATCACCAGCGCCTGCGGGTCGGCGGCGCGGATCTGGCTGAGTTCGGCACCGAAATCGGACTGGTTGAGCTGAACCAGGAGTTCGGCCGCAAGATCGCTTTCGTAACCGAGCTTCAGGCCGGAAACCGCGTCCCAGCCCGCCTGATAGTTCGTCGCGATCGCGGCGACGCGCTCGACGCCCTCCTGTTTCAGATAGGCGCCGATCGCCTCGAACATCGTGTCGGTGTTCCAGGAGGCGATGAAGTAGTTCGCCTCGCAGCCGGCGCCGGCAAGGTTGGACGAGCCGCCGACTGAGGCGACGACCATGCGGTCCGCGGGCAGGATGACGGAGTTCACCGCCTCGCCCACATGGCTGAAGAGAAGGCCGGACATCAGGTCGATGTCGTCGCGCTGGAGCATCTGCCGGGCGAGCTGGATCGCGATCTGGGGCTTGGCCTGATCGTCGCCGGTGACCAGCTCGACCTCCTTTCCGCCGAGTTTTCCGCCGGTGTGTTCGAGGCCGAGATTGTAGGCGTTGAGCATTTCGACGCCGTAGCTTCCGGCAGGACCGGACAGCGTGCTGATATAGCCGAGCTTCAACGTGTCGCCGTCCTGCGCGACCGCGCCACCGGCCATGGTCAGGCCCGCGAGAATGGCCGCGTATTTCGCCGCCCGTCCGATCTTCGAAGTCATGAATGCGCCTCCCTGTTAGACGCCGAGATGCTGCTGATGCAGGCTTTCATCCTCGGCAAAAGCTTGGGCGGCGCCCTCCCAGACGGACCGCCCCTTGGATATGACGACGACCCGCTGCGCGATGCGCGCGAGCGCCTTGAGATTCTTGTCGACGACGATGACGGACAGGCCTGCCTTCGCGATGCTTTCGAGGCACAGCCAGATGTCCTTGCGTACGAGCGGCGCGAGACCCTCGGTCGCTTCGTCGAGAATGAGGAGTTTCGGGTTCGTCACCAGCGCCCGGCCAATGGCGAGCTTCTGCTGTTCGCCGCCCGACAGCGTGAAGGCGAGGTTCGCGCGCCGCTCCTTCAGCCTCGGAAACATCTCGAACACCCGCTCGCGCGTCCAATAATGGCCGCCCGGGCCGGACCGCTCGGCGAGCTTCAGGTGCTCCTCGACGCTCAGGTTCGAGAAGCAGCGGCGCCCTTCCGGCACCAGCCCGACGCCCATGCGCGAAATCTGGTTGGGCGAGACGGTCGCGATCGACGTGCCGTCGAAGCGGATGTCGCCGGACATCGCCGGAAGCTCGCCGGTCAGCGTCTTGATCGTCGTCGT
This sequence comes from Jiella avicenniae, assembly GCF_021390325.1. Classification (GTDB taxonomy): domain Bacteria; phylum Pseudomonadota; class Alphaproteobacteria; order Rhizobiales; family Rhizobiaceae; genus Jiella; species Jiella avicenniae. Next base: position 40,339 of record NZ_JAJUWU010000016.1, read on the forward strand.
CTTGCCCATACCGTTGCGGCCGACGAGCGCGACGACCTCGCCTTCCTCGACGGTCAGATCGACGCCGTGGAGAACCTTGATCGGGCCGTAGCCGCCGGTCAGATCGGAAACGTGGAGGAGGCTCACCAGACGTCCTCCGTTCCGAAATAGGCGTGCTGGACGCTCTCCATTTCGCGAACCTCCGCGGGGGCTCCCGTCGCGATCATCCGGCCCTCGACGAGCACCGATACCCGGTCGGCCAGTGCGAAGACGACGTCCATGTCGTGCTCGACGAGAAGGATCGCGCAATCGGTTCTGAGATTGGAGACGAGCTCGGTCAATTCGTGGCCCTCTTCCGTTCCGACGCCAGCCATCGGCTCATCGAGGAGAAGGACCTTCGGCTTCAGCGCAAGGGCCATGGCGAGTTCCAAATGGCGGCGCTCGCCATAGGACAGGGTCGCGACCTTCGCGTTCGCCCGGCGGGCGAGGCCGACCTTTTCGAGAGCGGCCATGGCCTCCTCGACGCCCTGCGTGTCGGAAAGGGTCGAGCGCCACCAGTTGAGCGCCGGCTGGCGGCGGCCGACGACCGCGAGAAGGGCGTTTTCGAGAACCGTGAAATCCTTGAGGACGCTTGAAACCTGGAACGAACGGGCAAGGCCGGAGCGAACCCGCTGCTCGGAATGAAGGCCGGTCACATCCACGCCGTTGAGGCGGATCGCGCCGGAATCGGGCCTGAGTTCGCCGGCGATCAGATTGATCAGCGTCGACTTGCCGGCACCGTTCGGGCCGATCAAAGCGTGGATCTCGCCGGGCTTCAGGTCGAGACTGACGGAGCGGGTGACGTTCAGCCCGCCGAAGGATTTGCTCAAATCGCGGACGACGAGAGGCGCCTCAGTCATCGCGCCCTCCGAGCAGCCGTTCCACGGCCGGATGGACGCCCTTGTGGAGATAGAGCACCGAGAGGATGACGGCCGGTCCGAGGAAGATCCGCCAATAGGTGGTGTATTCGGAGAAGATCGCCTCGAAGAGCACCAGGATCAGCGCACCGAAAAGCCCGCCCGACAGGGATGCGATGCCGCCGAGCGCCACCATCACCAGAAGCTCGCCGGAGACGATCCAGTGGAGATAGGCGGGGCCGACGAACTGGTAGAAATTCGCGGCCAGAACCCCGGCAAATCCCGTGACGACGGCTGAGAAGACGAAGGCGGCGAGCTGCAGGCGCTTCGGGGCATAGCCGAGCGCCTTCATGCGCCGCTCGTCATGGGCGATGCCGCGCAGCGCCAGCCCCGCCGGCGAGCGCGAAAGGCAAACCATGACGAAGAGCACGAGGCCGAGCGCGACGAGAACGAGGTAGTGAAAGCCGTGTATCGCATCGAGCGAAAGCCCGGCGAGCGTGTCGCGACCGAAGAGCGGCAGGCCATCGGCGGCGCCGAGGCTCTGGCTGCCCGAGATGATGAAATAGACCATCTGGGCAAAGCCCAGCGTGATCATGATGAATGCGACACCGCCGGTCCTGAGCGAGAGAAGACCGATGACCAGTGCCAGAACGGCGACGGCCAGAAGCGCCAGCGGCCAGACGAGAAGCGCGTCCTGATAGCCGGCATTGCGCGCCATCAGGACGCAATAGGCGCCCATTCCGAAGAAGGCCGCATGGCCGAAACTCACCAGCCCGCCGTGTCGGATCGCGAAGCCGACGGCGCAGGCGGCCATGCCGTAGATCATGACCCGCGTCAGCTCGCCGAGGAGATAGGCTTCGAGGCCCAACGGCGCGACGGCCAGCAGGAGGAAGAGGAGGAGCATGGACCGGTCGCCGCCGAGCGACGGCAATCCAGGCCGTGCGGCCGGGGCGGGGAGGGTTCTTTCGGCTGATGGAGACGTCATCGTGCGAAAAGCCCCTGTGGACGCGCGATCAGCACGGCGGCCATCAGCACGTAGATCAGGACCGCCGACAGCGAGGGCGCGACGCTGGCGACGGTGCGCGGCTCGAAAAAGCCGCCCATGAGAACCGGCGTGTAGGCCCGGCCCAGCGTGTCGACCAGACCGATCGCGAGGGAGGCCCAGAACGTGCCCTGGATCGAGCCCATGCCGCCGACCACGACGATGACGAAGGCGATGATGAGAACCTGTTCGCCCATGCCGACCTCGACGGAGACGAGCGGTCCGCTCATCACACCGGCCAGCCCGGCAAGGGCGGCACCGGCGGCAAAGACCATCGCGCCGACCAGGCGAACGTCGAAGCCGATATGGCGGACCATTTCCGGATCGCTCGCCGAGGCGCGCACCAGCATGCCGGCCCTGGTTTTCGCCAGCACGAACCACAAGCCTGCCGCGACGACGAGTGAGGCGACGGTCACGGCGAGGCGGTAGCGGGAATAGAAAAAGCCGTCGAAGAATTCGATCGCGCCGCCGAAACCATCGGGTGTCGGCGAAAAGAGCGGCGTTCCGCCCGACAGCCAGCGCAGAAGCTCGTTGAAGAAGAGGATGAGGCCGAAGGTCGCCAAGACTTGATCGAGATGGCTGCGGGCGTAGAGCGACCTGACGATCAGCCGCTCGATCAAGAGGCCTGCAAGGAAGGTCGCGACGACCCCCACAAGCGCGCCGAGCCAGAAGCTGCCGGACCAGCCGGCGACACCGACGGTGACGAAGGCGCCGACCATGAAGAGCGAACCGTGGGCGAGATTGATGAGGTGCATCACGCCGAAGACGAGCGACAGCCCCGCGGCGATCAGGAACAGGAGCAGGCCGTAATTGAGGCCGTTCAACAGCTGTTCGAGGAAGAAGACCATCGGCAGCCTTCCTCAATCGCGCAAGAAAATGCCGGAGGCATGGCCGCCGACCGTGAAGACCTCCGTCGCCTCGTGAGCTTCGTCCCGCATTTCATCCTCCCATTGGAAATTATTTTTAAATTTCCAAATTTGAGGTATCACCTCGTTTGTCGACATGTCAATGGTGGGGCGGGACCGTCTGAATCCTTCGGAGGATCGCCGAAAAATGCGAATGGAATCACGGTGCACGCTGTGCGAAGAGATCGCCCCGAGGAGAGGGACATGACGCGCACGGCATCAGAAATCGACCTGGAGCAGCGGGACGCGCCGCGGACGGTGTCCGAGGCGATCTATCGACGGCTGAGATCCGACATCATCTGGGGTGTCCTGGTTCCCGGCGCGCCTTTGCGATCCGACGAACTCCGCAGGAAATACGACGTCGGGATCAGTCCCTTGCGGGAAGCGTTGTCGCGTCTGGCGAGCGAGCGCCTGGTGACCTCCTCGGGGCAACGCGGCTTCCGTGTCGCGCCGATCGGCGACGCGTCGGTGGTCGACATCACGCGAACGCGGCTGGTGATCGAATGCGCGGCGCTCGAACGCTCCATCGAGGTCGGTGATGTGGCGTGGGAGACCCGGGTCGTGGCGACCCACCATGCGCTTTCGCGTGTGCCGTTTCCCACGAGCCAGGGCGCGGAGGCGGAGGTCTGGACCCGGCGCCACAAGGCGTTCCACATGGCGCTCCTGTCCGCCTGCCAGTCGGAATGGCAGATCTATCTGGCCGACCTCCTCTTCGATCAGGCGGAGCGCTTCCGCATCCTGCGCGCGGTGAAGACGGCAGCCGCCGGCAGGCAGCGCGATCCTGCCAAAGAACACCAGGAGATCGTCGATGCGGTTCTCGATCGCGATCTGGAGCGCTCGATCGCCGCTCTTCGCAGCCATTATCGCGTGACCATGGAGATGGCGCTGGAAGCTCTGGCGTCGCCAGCCGAGGAGGCCCTGCAATGAGCCAAGCCGAGCCGAGCGCGATGAGCGTCCCCGATCTGCTCGACCGGATGATGAAGGCCGAATTCTACCTCATCGAAAACCGACTTCTGACCAAGCCGGACGACCTCAAGGAGAAGATCAGGGAGCACCTGCTCTACATGATCGACCTCGAGAAATCCGGCACGCTGTTCCTCTCCGGCCCGCTCTACGACGACAGCGGCGCGATGACCGGCAACGGCATGACGATCATCCGCGCGGGCTCCTTCGAGGAAGCGGAGGCGATCGCCAGCCGGGACCCGTTCGTCGAGGCGGGCTATCGCGAGCCGAGGATCCATCGCTGGGTCGTCAACGAGGGCCGAGTCAACGTCCGGCTCGATCTCTCCGACAAGAGCAGCTCCCTCGCCTGAAGCCGACGTCGCCGGTGTTCGCCGGACGCGGCGCCTCGCAAGGCGGGAGGCCCGCTGACGCGCGCCGCGAGATCGTGGCGCGTCTTTCTTCCCGATTTGGAGACGTCGGCGAGCGCCATCGGGCGTTCGCGCGGCCGAGATCCGTCGCAGGAGCGCTGGAATATCGCCTTGACAGACGCGGTCCCATGACGGAGTTTAAATTTGGAAATTAAGAATAATATTCCAGTTTCCAAAATCTTCAGAACGGCAAGGCGCCCGAGCGGATCGTGGGCGAAGCCAAAGAGGCCGAGGACGTACCGTGGCCGGGCCGCACGCGTCCCTTCTGCGTCTATCCGAAACAGGCCCGCTACACCGGCGTCGGCAGTATCGAGATGGCGGCGAACTTCGAGTGCCGGATGCCGTGACCGTCTGGATGGCGGGCGGTGATCGGCAGGGCAATGGCCCCGGTCGCCGCCGGTTCCCGCGACGAGCCGGGCTTGCCGGCAGAGGGGAACGGACGTTCCCGGATCTATCCATCATCCGAAAGCAGCGCGAAAGGAGATCTCCGATGCGCTCATATCTCAATATCATCGCCGTCGCCGCATTGGCCGTAGGCGCCTGGATGCCCCAGGCCCATGCCCAGAGCGACGAGCTGTACGACGAGGCGGCCCAGGAAGGCGAGCTCGTCTACTACGCTCAGGGGCCCAGCCAGGTCTATGAAGACCTCGTGGCCCAGTTCGAGGCGAAATACCCGAAAGTCAAGGTGCGGATCGTTCCCGGCCGCTACGATGTCATCGAGAAGATCAACGATCAGCTCGAAGCCGGAGGCGATCTCGACGCCGACATCGTCACGGCGCAGACCATGCAGGACCTCGTCGAATGGCAGGAGGCCGGCCAGCTCATGAACGTTCAGCCGGACGGGATCGAGACTGTGCCGGAACATCTGAAGCGGGACGGGTTCTTCCCGCTGTCGATCTATCTGATCGGCAGCGCCTACAATGCGGAGAAACTGGCTGACGGCGAGGCACCAAAGACGGTCGAGGACATGCTGAAGCCGGAGTTTCGCGGCCAGCTCATCTCGACCTATCCTCATGACGACGACGTGACGCTCTACCTCTACGACCAGATCCGCGAGAAATACGGCTGGGAGTTCTTCACCGAGTTCATGGAGCTTGAGCCGAAATTCGTGCGCAGCCACGTCCTCGTCGCCGATGCTCTGAAGCAGGGAACAAGCACCGCTTCGTTCGACCAGATCACGACGTTCAACTCGTCCGAATTCGTCGTTCCGAAAGACACGCCCCTCGTCGCGTTTCCCTATGGCATCGCGGCCTTCGCCGAGGCGAAACATCCCAATGCCGCGAAACTGTTCCTGAGCTTCGCGCTCACCAAGGAGCAGCAGGAGCGCTATGTCAGCCGCAACATCTGGTCGGCGCGCGAGGATGTCGACCCGCCGGAAGGCTTCGAACCGCTGGAAAGCTATGATGTCGCCGACGGCTTCATCGATTTCATTTCAGATGGCGACAGGGTGAAGGAGCTGCGCTCCCGCTTCGAGGAGATCATCGGTCCGATCGAAGGCGAATATATCAGCACTGCGCCGAGCGCCCAGAAGCAGTAAGCGGCCCACCGTCCCCGATTGGATTCGCGTCGCGGACCGGTGTCTGCGGCGCGACTTTTGTTCGCCAGTTCGTGCCCGTGACGCCGCTCAATCGAGCACGCTCGCCTGCGATCGCGCCGCCATCACTGCGGCGACTGCTTCGAGGCGAGGGGTGTCCACGCCGGAAGACTTCGCCATTTCCACCAAGGCGAGGATGCCGTTCTCGATCTCCAGGGGCCGGCCGGCCCGGAGATCCTGGAGAAAGGACGTCACATGGGGCGGCGCGGTTTCAGGTGCGGTCATCGCTTCCGGATCGGCGTCCACCGGCAAGCCGATCGCGCGGCCGAGCGCCATGATTTCCTCGATCACGCCGATCGAAAGCGCGCGGGTTCGCGGATTTTGGCAGATCTCGGCGACGGTCTTCTCGCAGACGGTCGCGACAGACGAGATGCCCGCATTGATCAGGAGTTTCGACCAGATCTGATGGCGGATATCGTCGACGATCTCGGCGTCGTATCCTCCCGTCTTCGCGATCGCGACGAATTCCGCGATCAATGGATGGAAGGACCCGCTCGAGGTGCCGAGCCTCAGCCTGTTTTTGTCCGGGGTCGTGTTGGTGATCACGCCGGGTTCGCTCACCATGTTGCCCGAGGTGACGACGCAGGCGGTCCACCGCTCGGACGGCACGGTGCGGCCGAACGCGCCGCCGGGATCGAGCAGGGCGGACAGGGCTTCGTCTTCCGCGATGGGCAGTCCTTCTGCGAACCACCAGGGCATGCCGTTCATCGCGCTGACGATCTGGGTATCCGGGCCAATCAGGGGGTCGATGGCTTTCAAGGCGGCGGCGAGCGCGCGATATTTGACGGAGATCACCACGACGTCCTGCGGACCCAGGGTCTCGGGCTTGTCCGTTGCGGGCAGGGACACGCGAAACGGCTCGGCGCCCTTGGCGCGGAGTTCCAGGCCGCGTTCGCGCACGGCAGCCAGGTTTTCCCCTCGCATGACGACGCTGACATCGCCGCCGCCGCGCGCCAGTCTGATCGCCATGTGGCCACCCACCGCACCGGCCCCGAAGATGCAGATTTTCATCGCTCCCACCCTTTCGAACTGTTTGGATGCTGCAGCAGGGCGTGCCGCCAAGCCCGGCCGTCCCGCCGGTATGCCCAGCCCATCGGCCGGGCTCCGGAGGCGGCCGTCCTCCCGAATTCCCACGCCGCGATAGTGGTCCGCCCATGCCGAGTTCGCCGCAGTTTCCCCAATCGCGCCGTCTGCTTCCCTCGACGAAAGCCCTTGCCGCTTTCGAGGCGGTGGCCCGTCTGAAAAGCTTCACGCGGGCGGCCAGCGAACTTTCCTTGAGCCAAAGCGCCGTCAGCAAGCAGATCTCCGCGCTGGAACAGCAGCTCGGCCTTCAGCTCTTCGAGAGCAAACGCACCCATGGCATCGGTCTGACGCCGGCAGGCGCCCAATATTTCGAGAACGTCCGCCGCATCCTCGCCGATCTCAGTGCCACGACCGCCTCGCTGATCGCCTCCAATAACGACATGCGAAGCCTGCGGCTCGGCGTGCCGGCGAGCTTCGGCAGTCGCTGGCTCATTCCGCGCATCGGACGGCTCTTCGAGCGCGAGCCTGACATCACCATCGAGTTCGCGACACGGATGAACACCCGGCTGGAACCCAATTTCGCCAATCTCGACGCATCGATCGAGTTCGCTCCCGAGCCCGATACCAATCACGTCTGGCGCCAGCTCATGCCCTGGGTTCTCACCGCCGTTGCGTCGAAGGACCTGACGAGGGGCTACGATCTCGAAAAACCGGAGAACCTGTCCAGGGTTTCGATCCTGATGCACGCCTCCGACGTGCCGCTCTGGAACGAGTGGTCGGCTTCCGCTTCCGCCGGTGGCACGTCGTTCAAGACGGTGGTCTTCGAGACATACCCAATGGTATTTCAGGCGGCTGTCGTGGGGCTCGGCGTCGCGATCGCCCCGGCCGCGCTCATGGAAAAGGAATTGGCGAGCGGCGAGCTGGTCAAACCCTTTCCCTTGGAACTCAAAAGCCCCAACAAATGCTACCTCGTCTATCCCGGCGACCGCAGCGGCCGGAAGACCCTCGCCCGGTTCGAGGACTGGCTCTTTTCGCTCGATCTCGGCGCCTGACAACGAAGCGCCAGTGCGCCCATTCATCGTCACGCGACCAGGATTTCCTCCGGGCAGGCGTGCAGCCTCTCCATCCGCCCGTCCTCGTGCAGAAGATAGTTGTCGCAGCACGACACGAATTTCCGATCGTCGAAGATGAAGGGATGAACGCCGAGATTCATGTTGCCGGCGAGCGCCATCGTTTCGTCGGAGCGGATCAGCGGCCGTTCGACGACGTCCAGGCCCTGACCGTGGGCGTGGAGCCGCCGCTCCTCCGGATAGCCGTGCTCGCGCATGTGGGCGTTGTATTCGGCGAAGATGTCGGCGCAGTCGCGTCCCGGCGCCATCTGGGCGAGATTGAACCGGCGCACCTCCAGAACCTTCTGGAACGTGTCCTCCAGCTCGGTCGGAGCGGGGCCGCCGACCGAGATCATCCGCGACATGTGGGTGAACATGCCGCCGGCGCCCGAATTCTCGAGAAGGATGAAGACGAGATCGCCCTTCTGGATTTGACGCCCCTGCTCGGAACGCTGGCGCAGGGGGAGCGAGCCGTCCGGGAACGAGAAGGACGAGCCGAGGAAGAAACCCGTCTCGCTGCCGAGAAGCTGTCCGGTATATTGGGCGAACGCCGTGACCTCGTAGTCGCGGCGGCCGGGTTCGATGAATTCGACGAGCTTTGCCATCACCTCGTCCTGCATTGTCGCGGCCGCGCGGATCAGCTCGATCTCCTCGGCGCTCTTGATCGCCTTCACCGCATCGACTTGCGGCGTCACGTCGACGATCTCGACCGTGCCGGCCAACTCGCTGCGCAGCCCGGCGGCGATCGCGTAATACATGGCGCTGCCGCCCAGGATGCCGATCCGCCTATAGCCTTGTCGGCGGACTTCCTCGGCGATGAGGCGCCCGTCGTAGTCCATGGAATATTCGATGGCGGGGAATGTCGGCGTCTGAATGATCCGTCCGAAGCCGCTCTTGACGCGCTCGGCGCTCGGTTCGACGATCCCGCCGAAGGCACCGTGCCGGATGAAGACGAGCGGTCCGTCGAGCGGCAGGATCGCCGAGACGGGATAGGAGCCGGCGGCCGAATGGCCGGTCATCCAGCGCAGATATCCGGCCGTCCCGGTCATGTTGTTCGCCGATTGGCCGACCACCGCGTCGAGCTTTTCCGCCCGCATGATCTCGCGCAGCAAACCCCATCGCCGCTCCTGCTCGCGTGCCGTCGTGGCCTCCAGAGATCGCGTGTCGTTTGCCATGATTTCGTCCTTGGATCGCGTCCGCCCTCTCGCGGAAATTACTGAGACGCAGGGATGGCCGGAAACTCGAACATTTCCGCGCGCAATGAGGAAATTTCATAACGACGCGGCTCTGTGCCACGTCCATTTTTTCACGAGGCCATGAAAAACCGGCATAGCCGAGGCTCTCGGTCGTGCAAGATCGGGGGCGTGCAACCCCGTCCGTGAAGCGGGTCGCCGGTCGAGGAATTCGATCAAGCCTCTGAATTTGCAAGTAATCCTCGGCGGCTCGTGGATCCCGAGCATCGGGATGGTCCGGGCGTACGAACGGAGCTGCGAGGGGCGTCCGAGAGCGTACAGCTCCGGCCTTAATTTGGAATTACGCTTCGAAGTTGGAAATTTTCTGATAGGAATAAGCATGGAGGAGACATGTCCGAGCCTTGGCGAGCGCCTCGGTCGGACGATCGGCTGGAGCCGACGATGGTCGCGCCGGCCAGCATTTGGGAGGAAACAATGCAAAGGCGTGAATTCATTTCACTCGCCGCCGCGCTCGGCGTGGCGAACCTGGCGCCCAGGGTGGCTTTCGGGGCGGAAAACAGACGCACCAGCCACGCGACGAGCGCGGCCTTCACCGCGATCATCAGCGCCGTCGGCAAAGCCGAGGGCATCTACGAGGATGCCGGCCTCGACGTCGAGATCACCAAGCTTCAGCGCGGCTCCGAAGCGCTGCAGGCCCTCCTCGCGGGGCAGATCGAGTTCGCCGAAATCGCGCCCGCCGCGCTGATCCCGGCCGTCGCCCAGGGGGCGGACGTCAAGGTGATCGGCGTTCACAGCCACGGCTATTACGGCAAGCTGATCGCCTCCGAGGCGAACAAGGATCTCGGCACGCTCGAAGAGTTCAAGGGCAAGAAGATCGGCATCCAGTTCGGGACCGGGGTGCACACGACCTTCATGATCATCCTGCAGAAGCTCGGCTTGAGCGCATCCGATTTCGAGCTGACCAATCTGCGCGTCAGCGACATGCCGACCGCCATGCAGTCGGGCTCCTTCGACGGCGTGATCGGCTGGGAGCCGATGATGACCCGCATCGTGTCGGCCGGGTTCGGCTTCGAAGCGATCAGTTCCCAGGAATTCGAGAAGATGGCGGGCGTCTATTATCCGTTGCTCCTCGCGACCAAACCCGAACTCGTCGAAAACGACCCGGAACTCGTCCAGACCTATCTCATGGCGTGGCGGAGAGCCCAGAAATTCGTCGAGACCAACAAGGACGAGACGGTCGAGGTCCTGAAAAGCCAGCTCGGCGACATCGCCGGCGCTCTCGACGACGAGACCGTTCGGGCGGTGCTTTACGGCGGGACCTATTACGACACGGTCGTGCTGCCCGAGCAGGGCATCGAGGAGATGCGCGACATCGCGGCCTATCTCGAGGCCGAAGGCGTCATCCAGAACGAGCCCGACATCGACAAGATTCTCGACATGTCCTTCGCCGAAAAGGCGCAAGCGGAAGTCGGATGAAAGCGGCGAAGATGACCATTTCGACGATGGACGAAGTGCGCGGTGCGACGGCCCTGCCGGGCTCGGGACTGAGGTTTGCCAAGTCGGCGGCCTATGGCCTCCTGCCGGTCGTCGCGATCCTGATCTTCTGGGAAATCACCACCCGGCTGGAAATCTTTCCGCCGATCATCTTTCCGCCGATCAGCGCCGTCGCTTCGTCGCTCTACGACATGACGGTCAGCGGAACGCTTCTGGTGGATGTGGCCGGAACGTTCCGCCGGCTGACGATCAGCGTCGTCTTCGGCTCCGTCATCGGCGTCGGGCTGGGCGCGGCCATGGGCTATTTCGGCGTCGTCGAGAAGATCGTCGCGCCGAGCCTCAGCTTCCTGCTGTCGATCCCCGGAACCGCCTTCTTTCCCCTGACCATGATGTGGTTCGGGCTGAACGAGACGGCGATCCTCGTCATTCTCGTCTATGAAGTCGTGCTGACGACGGCGCTCTCGACATGGTCGGGCGTCAAGATGATCGACCCGACCATCCTCAATGCCGGACGCTCGCTCGGCGCCAGCGGCTTCTCGCTCTTCTACCGCGTGCTCGTGCCGGCAGCGCTTCCGTCGATCATCACCGGCTTTCGTCTCGCATTCGCCCGCGCCTGGCGCATTCTCATCGTGGCGGAGATGCTCGTCTCGCTCGGCAACGGCCTCGGCTATCGGCTCTACTGGGCCCGTGAGATGTTCCTGTCGAGCCAACTCTATGCCGGGCTGTTCGTCGTCGGCCTCGTCGGTCTCCTGATCGAACGGGCCTTCCTTCGGCCCCTGGAGGTGATGACGGTTCAGCGTTGGGGCACGCTGAGGGAGCTCGACTGATGGCCGAGCTTCACGTCCAAAACGTCTCCAAGGCCTATCGCAGCCGGCGCATGTTCGGCTCGAATTCGACGGTCATCTTCGACGATCTCAACGTCACGCTGAAGGATGCCTCCTTCGTCAGCGTGATCGGCCCGTCCGGCTGCGGCAAGTCCACGCTTCTCAACATGGCGGCCGGTCTCGAGCCGATCACCGGCGGCGATATTCTGGTCGGCGAGAGCCGGGTCAGAGGGCCGGGCCTCGATCGGGGCATCGTGTTTCAGCAATATGCGCTGTTTCCTTGGCTCAACGTCATCGACAACGTGGCTTTCGGGCTCAAGAGCCTCGGAAAGTCCAAAGAGGAGCGCTACGGGATCGCCCGCAGATATCTGCGGATGACCGGGCTTGCCGAGCACGAGACTTACTTCCCGGCGCACCTCTCGGGCGGCATGCGCCAGCGCGTCGGCATCTGCCGGGCGCTCGCCATCGACCCCGAGGTCCTGCTGCTCGACGAGCCCTTCGGCGCGCTCGATGCCTTTACCCGCGAGACGATGCAGAACGCGCTGGAAGAGATCTGCGCCAAGGCCCGCAAGACCGTGATGTTCATCACTCACGACATCCGCGAGGCGGTTTTCCTGTCCGATCGGGTCATCGTCCTCGGCCGTGCGCCGGGCGGTGTCGTCATGGACCTGCCGATCGATCTCGACCGGCCGCGCAATCGCCACGACCGCGAATTCGCCGAGTATGAGGCGATCCTGGAAAAGGAAATCCGCAACCAGATGCCTTTGTGAGCGACGGGATATGGTCCAGCGCAGCAACTACGACCGCTTGCGATAGAGCGCCCAGGCCCGCCGTCTCGATCTCCCCCTTTGTGGGGGAGATGGGTGGCAACCCAGAGGGGGGTGCGGCGCCGTCGTCTGGAGATATCGCGCGGGGACACCCCCTCTGCCTGCCGGCATCTCCCCCGCAAAGGGGGAGATCAGGCTCGTCGCATTGCTCGACTCCGTGGTTCAAGCGCTGCGCGGTATTTGGAGGGGTTACGGCTTTCCGCCGAGCACCACCAGCGCGTCGAGGGCGACCGCGCCGGTCTCGTTCACCCGCAGGGGATTGATCTCGACCTCGGCGATTTCCGGATGATCGAGGAGAAGCTGGCCGACGGCGATGGCGACGCCCGCAATCGCCGAGCGGTCGCAGCGGGGCAGGCCACGGAAGCCGTCGAGGAGCTTCTTGCCGCGCAAGGCGTCGAGCATTACCGCGACGTCCGTCTCGCTCAAGGGTGCGAGGCCGACGACGGAATCGGACAGTGCCTCGGCCTGCACGCCGCCGAGGCCGATGACGACGCAGGGGCCCCAAGAGGGATCACGGACACCGCCGACGATGAGTTCCACGCCGTCGGGCGCCATTTCCTCGATCAGGACGCGGTTCGGCGTCTTCGTGGGGATCGCGGCGATCTTGTCGAGCGCCGCCGTGAAGGCGTCGTCGTCGCGGACGTTGAGGATGACGCCGCCCACCTCGGTCTTGTGGGCGACGTCCTCGGCGGCGATCTTGACGACGACGGGCTTCCGCAGTTCGGCAAAGGCGGCGAGCGCGGCCTCGCGGGTTTCGCCGAGGACGCTTCTCGGCGCCGCGATGCCGTAGCTGCGCATCAGCTGCTTGGCGGCATTCTCGTCGAACGGGCCGGTCAGCTTTTCGCGAGCGGGCGAGGGGGCGTTCTCGGCCGCATGCGACAGCCGCCACTGGTGGCGGGCGTCGGCGTCGAGCACGGTGCCGGCAAGGGCCAGACGGTCCGGTCCGATGACCGTCGGCGTGCCGAGCGCCGCGAGGTCGTCGCGGGCCTTTTGGAGGTCCGGCGCAGGGCCGAGGGTTCCAAAGAGGATCGGCTTGCCCGTCGCCTCGTCGGCCGGGCGAAGGGCCGCGGCCGGATCGAGCACCGAGGGTTCGCTGATCCCGAAGACGAGGACGGCGTCGATCGCCTCGTCCTCGGCCGCGGCGCGCACGACGTCCGGAAAGCCCGGCCCCGGGCGGCCGGTGTCGACCGGGTTCTTGATGAAGGTCATCGGCGGCAGCAGCGCCTCGATCGTCTCCATCGTGGTGGGGCCGAGTTCGGGCAGCGCGATGCCGGCGGCCTTCAGCGCGTCGGTGATGAGAAGGCCCGGCCCCGCCTGTCCGGTGATCAGGGCCATGGCGTTCGCGGCCTTGGGCGGCATCCGCCGCCGTGAGAGCACCGCTGCCGCCTGTGCCAGTTCGTCCAGAGTATCCACCACGATGGCGCCGGCCTGCGTCAGGGCCGCGACGGTGCGCTCGCGCGAGCCCATGAGATTGCCGGTGTGGGAGACCGCGAACTCGCCGATGTCGGCGCGGCCCGCCACCACGGCGACGACCGGCTTCTTCGGCGTGACGTGCTTCAGCGTCTCGAAGAGCGCGCGGCCATCGGTGACGCCTTCCAGATGCAGCGCGATGGCGCGCGTGTTCGCGTCCTCGGCCAGAAGATCCAGCATGTCGCGCGTGCCGACATCGACGGCATTGCCGAGACCGGCGGCGATCGAGACGCCTTCGCCCAGCCGGTCGAGCAGGTAGCCGAGGCTGAGATTGACGCCGCCCGATTGCGCGACGACGGCGACGGAGCCGGTTCCGATCGTGTCGACGCCCGGCACGAAGCTGGCGATGCAGCCGGCGGCGGGGTTCACGAAGCCGGACGTGTTCGGCCCGAGCAGCCGCATTCCCGTTCGCGCGCAGATTTCGCCGAGCGCGTCCTGAAGTCCCGCGCCCTCGGCCCCGGTCTCGCCGAAGCCGCCCGAGACGATGAAGACGCCGCCGACGCCGCGCTCGGCCGCCTCCGCCGCCGCCCTGACGCAATGTCGGGCCGGGATGGCGAGCACGGCGAGATCGACCGGCTCGGGCAGGTCGGCAAAGCTGGGATAGCAGGGCCGGCCCTGGATTTCCGTCTCGCGCGGGTGGACGCAGACGAGCTTGCCGGGAAAGCGCGACAGGGTCTTCAGCGCCTGCGAACCCGCCTTGGCCGGATCGGCCGAGGCGCCGACGACGGCGATGGATCGCGGCTTGAAGAGACGCGCCAGATTGGCCCGGCGGGTGTCTTCGAGCGCGCTTGCGGCGGCGGGTTCGGTCCGAAGGGCCGTCGGGCGTGTTTGGCTCATTGTGTCTCCCTTGAATCTGATCGGCAGGTGCGGGCGATCAGGCGATTTCCCGCACCACGGAACGGCCGCGGCAAAAGGCGAGCAGCGCCTGCACCTGCGGCGCGTTCGGCAGCACGCTCGCAGGGTCGACGCCGACGAGGGTGACGGCGGCCTGCACCTCGCCCTGCCAGTCGAGGATCGGGGCGGCTGCGGCGACGAGGCCCGGAATGTATTGACCGTCGACGGTCGCATAGCCGCGCTCGCGGATCTCTCCGCTCAGCCGGGCTATGCTGGCCCTCGTCGGTGCCACGTCGGGAAACAGCGCCGGATTGCGCGCCGCGCGCCGCAACTCGCTGTCGAGCGTCGCCTGGATCGGTGCTTTCTGCGACCAGGCGAGGAACACCCGTCCGGTCGCGGAAGTCAGCAGCGGCAGCGTCGTGCCGAGGCCCATCGAAGTGACGGTGGGCGAGACGCTGCGCTCCCACCGCACGACGGTCGCGCCCTCGTTCGCCCAGACCGACAGGAGCGCCGTCATCGAGGTGTCGAGTGCCAGATCCGGCAGGCCGTCGGCCGTCCGGTTGACGAAATCGTTGCGGGCGAGCGCTGCGAGCCCGAGCTGCATCGCCTCCGGCCCCAGATCGTAACGTCCCGAGCGACCTTCCTGACGGGCGAGCCCGGCCTGCGTGAAGGAGGCGAGATAGCGATGCACCTTGCTGACCGGCATGCCGCAGTTGCGGGCGATTTCCGACAGGGTGAGCGGCCCGCTCTGGCGGGCCATGAAGGTGAGGACGCCGAGGGCCGCCTGAAGCGACTTCAGTCCGCTGCCGTTCTCCTCAGCCATGGGGCGCGATCCTCCCCGAAACGGCCGCGGGAACGGCGGAGGAAGCCTGAAAAGGCCAATTGAAACAAGTCGTTGCCAGGCGCGCTGCGGCGCATCGGTTGACCGTTTCTGGTAGGGGCATATTTTCCATATTGCGCGATCGATTGCATATCATGATAAAACTGTCTAGCTTTCCTTGCATCAGGGACTCTGGGGAGGAACGATGTCCAAACTGTCGAGCGTCGAGATTCTGGGCGGGGGCCCGGGCGGACTTTACACCGCGATTCTCTTGCGCAAGTTCATGCCGCATGTCAGCGTCCGCGTAACCGAGCAGAACCCGGAAGGGGCGACCTTCGGCTTCGGTGTCGTGTTTTCCGATCAGGCCCTGGGCTTCCTCAAGGCCGACGACCCGGAGACGCACGAGTTCATCACGCCGCATATGGAGCGGTGGCGGGACATGACGCTGAACCTGCCGGGCGGGCAGGTGACGCTCGACGGCGTCGGCTTCACGGCGATCGGCCGCCTCGAGCTGATCGAGCTTCTGAAGGAGCGTGCCCGCTCGCTGGACGTTCCGATCCGCTTCGAGACCCAGGTCGAGTCCCTGGACGAATTGCAGGCCGATCTCGTGATCGGCGCCGATGGGCTGAATTCCCTGATGCGGCGTTCGCTCGAGGCCGAGTTCAAGCCGAATGTCGAGTATTTCGACAATCACTTTGCCTGGTTCGGCGCGACCATCCCCTTCGACACGCTGACCCAGACCTTCATCAAGACGGACAAGGGACCGCTCAACGCCCATCACTACCGCTTCGCCAAGGATCGCAGCACCTTCATCGTGGAATGCGAGCACGCGACCTATGAGGCCTACGGCTTTGGCGAGATGGGCGAAGAGGAAAGCGCCAAGCTCTGCAGCACGCTGTTCAAGGATGTGCTCAAGGGCACGGAGCTCGTCACCAACAAATCCATGTGGCGGCAGTTTCCGCGGTTGTGGTGCGAAAGCTGGATCGCCGGGCGCCATGCCCTGATCGGCGATGCCGTTCACACGGCGCATTTCTCCATCGGCTCGGGCACCCGGCTGGTGATGGAGGACGCCATCGCGCTCGTGAAGGCGCTCGCGGCTCACGACGACGTCGACGAGGCGCTCGGGGTCTATCAGGAACAGCGCCCGCCGATCGCCCGCAAGATCGTCGACGCGGCCAACACCTCGGCGACCTGGTACGAGAGCTTCGGCGAAAAGATGGGCAAGCCGCCGCTGGACTTCGCCTACGACTACCTGATGCGCTCGGGCCGAATGAGCGAGGAGCGTCTGCGCAAGATCGCGCCCGGATTCGCCGCGGAATATGAAAAGCAGCGGGCATTCGCCGGCTGAGGCTCGAATTTGCCGGGGGACGGGCCGGGTTGCGCCTTTCCCGCCGGAAGAAGATGCGCGGCCGCTCGGAGCGGCCAAGCGCGCGAACATGGAGAAAACATGTCGGGTTTGGCGCATATGCAGCCTGCAAGCGAAGCGACGTCCGAAGCCGGTGTGATCGTCGATCCGGTCGGCGACGACGCCCCAGCCGTTTCCGAGATCGGGTTCGACCGCTCGGCGCATCGCAATTGCTCGGACATCCTGTGGCGGAATCTGATCCGCAATCCGGACAAGGCCGCCGTCATCGGACCCGGCGGCAGCTTGACCTATGCCGCACTCGTCGAAGAGGCCTCGCGGTGGGGGCATGCCTTCCAGGCCTTCGGGCTGAGGCGGGGCGAGCGCATCGCCTTCTTCCTCGATGATACGCCGGTCTTTCCGGCGGCGTTCTTCGGTGCTGTCAGGGCCGGCTTCGTGCCGGTACTCCTCAATATCCTGACGCCGCCCGACACGCTGAACTTCTTTCTCGCGGATTCCGGCGCCCGCCTCGCTCTCGTCGATGCGGGCTTTTCGCGGATCTTCGAGGGCGACACGCTGAAGGGCACCGCGCTCGAAAGGACGATCGTCGCCAATGGCGCGGCATCCGGCCCGGACCGCATTTCCGCAGCGGACTTCATCGTTGGCCAGCCCGGCGATCTGGCGGTTGCCGATACCGGCCCCGACGACATGGCCTTCTGGATGTACTCGTCCGGATCGACCGGTAGGCCGAAGGGGATCGTCCATCTCCATCACGACATGGCCTACATCCAGGAAAGTTTCGGGACCCACGTCCTGAAGCTTCGGCCCGACGACATCGGCTATTCGGTGCCGAAGCAATACTTTGCCTATGGCTTCGGCAATTCGATCGTCTTTCCCTTCTCCATCGGCGCGACGGCGCTTCTCGTCCCCGGCCAGCCGAAGGCGGATACGGTCTTGAATGCGATCGAAGCCTTCAAGCCGACCGTCTTCTTCGGCCTGCCGACCCTCTTCACCGCACTCTGCCGCGCCGAGGGCGTCGAACGCCGAGACCTCGCTTCGATCCGCCAGTCCATGTCGGCGGCCGAGATCCTGTCGGAAGACGTCTACAACGCCTGGAAGAAGCTCGTCGGGCACGGGCCGACCGAAGGGCTCGGCTCGACCGAGGTGCTGCACGTCTATCTCTCGAACCGGATCGACGATCACCGGATCGGCGCGGCGGGAAGCCGGGTTCCCGGCTACGAGGTCCGGCTGGAAACGCCCGAGGGCAAACCGGCCGAACCCGGCGAGGAAGGCGTCATGCTGGTGCGCGGCCATTCCAACGCGCCGCTCTACTGGAACCGGCCGGACAAGACCGCCGACACCATGCGCGGCGAGTGGCTCTATACCGGCGACCGTTTCCTGGAGCGCGACGGATTCTACTATTTCCAGGGCCGCGCCGACGAACTGATCAAGGTCTCGGGCCAGTGGGTCTGGCCGCTGGAGGTCGAGCGCTGCCTCAACGAACATCCGGAAGTCCACGAATGCGCGGTCTTTGCCCATCAACTGGAAGACCGGCGCATGGCGCTGCGGGCGATCGTCACCTTGAAGGACGGCGTCGTCGCGGGCGATGCCCTGACGGCGCGGCTCCGCGACTACGTCAAGACCAAGCTCGCGCCCTACAAGGCGCCGCGCCTGTTCGAATTCGTCGAGGAGTTGCCGAAGACCGGCACCGGCAAGATCGACCGGCAGGCTCTGGTTTCGAGCGCCTGAGGCTGGAGACGGGCAGGGGCCGCGGGCTCGTGGCCTCGGCGAACCGAAGAAGACGCTCCGACGGAGAGGGTCGGCTCGAATGGGAGGAATGACATGAAGGTTTTCAGACATTTGATGGCGGCGGGCTTCGCCTTCGGCATCGTGGGCGCCGCCCATGCGCAGGTGTCGTCGATCTCGACCCCGCCGCAGGGCTCGGTGTGGAACACGATGGCCAGCGTCATCGCCGGCCAGGCGCGCGAGAGCGGCGGCATGCGCATGGTCGTCCAGCCCTATGGCGGCAACGCGCAGATGATGCAGTCCGTCAACGAGGGGCTCGCCGAGTTTTCGCTGAACGACGTCAACGACGTGATCACGGCGGTCGAGGGGAGCGGCGAATACGACGCTGCGCTTCCGAATCTGCGCGTCGTGGCGCGGATCAACCCGTTCCCGATCGGGCTCTACGTCAAGGAAAGCTCCGGCATGACTTCGGTCGCCGACCTGAAGGGCAAGAGCGTTCCCTCCGGCTGGGATGCCTTTCCGATCGCCCGCTCGCACATCACCGCTATCCTCGCCGCCGGCGGCCTGATCTGGGACGACGTGACCAAGGTGCCCGTGCCGGAGCTCATCCGCGGCTCCGACGACATGGCGTCCGGCCGCGTCGACAGCGCCTTTTTCGCCGTCGGCGGGCCGAAAGTCGCCGAGGTCGACGCCTCGGTCGGCGGCGTGCGCTTCCTGACGGTCGATCCGAGCGAGGAGAACCTCGCCAAGATCCAGAAGGTGCGCCCGGCCTTCTATTTCTCGGACGTGACGCCCGCGCCGCCGCGCGTCGGGGTCAAGGAACCGATGGCCTTCGTCACCTGGGACAACATCCTGGTCGCCGGAACCCATGTGTCCGACGAACAGGTGAAGACGCTGCTCACGGTCCTCTTCGACGAGGCGGATGCGATCGGCAAGGCCTATCCGCCGCTCCGCGCCCTCGACCTTCAGACCGCCTACAAGGCCTATCCGGGCCTCGAATACCACCCGGGGGCGGTCGCTTTCTTCGAGGAGCGCGGCGTCGCGCAGACGCCTGCCGACTGAGCGACAGAGCATGACGAGGCGGGAGGCCATGAGGGCCTTCCGCCGCTTCCACACCAAGGGCTCCTGAATGGCGATCGACGAGCGATCAGAAACTTCCGGCGCGCGGGGGCTCGGTGGACCCCGCCGGAACGAACCGCGATGGACCGGCGTGACGAGGGCCGCGCTTGCCGGCCTTCTCACGCTTCTGTCGCTGGGGCAGGCCGCCGATGTCGGCTCGCGTCTCGCTTATTCCTATTATACCGAGCAGTTCCTGGCGGTCGTCCTGGGTCTGAGCCTCGCGCTCGTTTTCCTCGGCCAGAACGGCATGCAGGGCACCGCGTCCTCTCGCCGCGGGCTCGGCGTTCTCGACCTCGTCCTCGCCGCGGTGGGCCTCGGCCTTTCTCTGTATGTTGCCTGGTTCTATCCCTCGCTGGTCGGCCGGGCGCTGATGCTGCCCTGGGATGCGCTGATCACGGGCATTCTCCTCTTCATCCTCGTTCTCGAGGCGCTGCGACGCTGCGTCGGCTGGGTGCTCGTCATCGTGGTTCTGGTGATTGCCGGATACGGCCTCATCGGCCATCTGGTGCCGGGCATCCTGCAGACGCGCGAGGTCGCCCCAGCGCGCATGGCGGTCTATCTCGCCTTCGATCCGAACGGTCTCCTCGGCCTGACCTTGAACGTCGCGGCGACGGTCGTCATCGCCTTCGTCTTCTTCGGACAGCTTCTCCTCCACTCCGGCGGCGCCGGCTTCTTCAACGACATAGCCTCGGCGACGATGGGCCGCCGGCGGGGCGGGGCCGCCAAGATCTCGATCGTCGCTTCCGGCCTTTTCGGCTCGATCTCGGGCGTCGTCGTCTCGAACATCGTCGCGACCGGCGTCGTCACGATCCGCCTGATGGTCAATTCCGGCTTTCGCCGCACCACGGCCGCTGCCGTGGAGGCCGTCGCCTCCACCGGTGGGCAGATCGCGCCGCCCGTCATGGGCGCCGTCGCCTTCCTGATGGCCGACATCCTGCAGAAGCCCTATTCCGAGATCGTCGTCGCCGCGATCGTGCCGGCGCTGCTCTATTACGTCTCGCTCTTCGCCCAGGCCGATCTTCTCGCCGCCAAGCAGCACATCAAGCCGGTCGAGGGCGAGGAGATGCCGCCGATCGGGGGCGTGATGGCGCGTGGCTGGGTGTTCATCCTGCCCTTCGCCGCAATCGTGGTGGCGCTGTTCTGGTTCAACCAGCGGCCCGAGACGGCGGCGCTCTGGGGCGCCGGCGCCGCACTGGCGATCGGCCTGACGGTCGGCTACGGCGAGACCCGGATGGCACTCCGCCATCTCTGGGACTGCCTCGTCGAGACCGGTGTCGCGATCACCGACATCATCATGATCTCGGCGGCCGCCGGCTTCATCATCGGCGTCCTCAACGTCACCGGCCTCGGCTTCGCCGTCACCTATGCTCTCGTCGATCTGGGGCAGGGCAACCTGTTCCTGCTGCTCCTGATTTCGGCGGCGGTCTGTCTCGTGCTCGGCATGGGCATGCCGACGGTCGGCGTCTATCTGCTTTTGGCCGTCCTGGTCGCGCCCTCCCTGGTCGAAACCGGCGTCGATCCGATCGCCGCCCATCTCTTCATCTTCTATCTCGGCATGATGTCCATGGTGACGCCGCCGGTCGCGATCGGCGCCTTCTTCGCCGCCTCGATCGCCAAGGCGCCGCCCATGGAAACCGCCTTCGAATCCATGCGCTTCGGCTGGACGGCCTACATCATCCCCTTCCTCTTCGTCTTCTCGCCGGCGCTGCTCCTGATCGGCAGCCCGCTCGACAGCCTAATCGCGGTCGTGACGGCGGTGCTCGGCGTCTACGCGATCTCGGCCGCCTTCATCGGCTGGCTGCACGGCCCGGCCGGTCCCTTGCGGCGGATCGCGATCGGAATTGCTGGCGCAGCGCTCCTCCTTCCCCCCGGCATCGGCGGTGACCTGACGCTTTGGATCAACGGCGCCGGCCTTTTGGGGCTGGCGGCCGCCTGGGGTTTCGGACGCGAGACCTCGGCAGACAAGCTGGCGGAGGCGGTGCGCCATTAGGCGCTGTCGTTCCATCCGCTCGAACACCAATCCTGGTAAGCAAGGAAGTTAGAATGGCCTACGTCTTTCCCCCGGCACCGACCCCGACCGTCGCGGTTGCGAACAGCGACGATCGCCTGCCGGTGCGCCGCATCTTCTGCGTCGGGCGCAATTATGCCGCCCATGCCCGCGAGATGGGCAAGGACCCGGATCGCGAACCGCCCTTCTTCTTCACCAAACCGGCGGATGCCGTGGTGATGGATGGCGAAACGATCGCCTATCCGCCGGAGACCGAGAATTTTCACTATGAGGCGGAACTCATCGCCGTGATCGGGACGGCGGGCAAGGATATCCCCGAGGCCGACGCGCTGTCCCATGTCTGGGGCTATGCCGTCGGCAACGATCTCACCCGCCGCGACATCCAGCTCGCCGCCCGCGACAAGGGCCGGCCCTGGGATCTCGGCAAGGGCTTCGACCGCTCGGCCGTCATCGGCCCCGTTCATCCTGTTTCCGAGACCGGTCACCCGGAAGAGGGTTCGATCCGCCTCACCGTCAATGGCGAGGTGAAGCAGGATGCCGATCTCGCCGAGCTGATCTGGGGTGTCGACGAGATCGTCTCGATCCTCTCCCATTCCATCGAGCTGCGCCCCGGCGATCTGATCATGACCGGCACGCCGGCGGGCGTCGGGCCGCTGAAGCCAGGCGACAGCTGCGTCGTTTCGATCGCCGGCCTCGGCGAGATCACCACGACGATCGGACCGCGCGAGTCGTGACGATGGCGCTGACGCTGCACAACTTCTTCCGCTCCTCGACCTCGACGCGGCTTCGCGCCGCGTTGAACCTGAAAGGGCTGGAATATGATTACGTGCCCTACGTGCTGCGGAAGGGCGAGACGCGGACGCCGGACTATCTGAAGCGCAATCCGCAGGGGCTCGTTCCCTCGCTGGAACGGGAAGACGGCAAGGTTCTCACCCAGTCGCTCGCCATCATCGAGTGGCTGGAGGAGACCCATCCCGAGCCCGCGCTTCTGCCGAAGGACGCCGACGGCCGGGCGCGGGTGCGGGCGCTCGCCCATATGATCGCGCTCGAGGTTCATCCGCTCAACAATCTGAGGGTGCTCGGCTATCTCGCCGAGCATTTCGGTGCCGACGACGCGGCCCAGAAGGCGTGGTTCACCCATTGGGTGACGACCACCTTCGACGCGCTGGAAACGACGCTCGCCCGCGATGCCGAGACCGGCCAATTCTGCCATGGCGACACGCCGGGGCTCGCCGATCTCTGCCTATACGCGCAGGTCTGGAACAACAAACGCTTTGAGATCGACATCGCGACCTGGCCGGTGATCGCCGGCATTTTCGAGCGGCTCGATGCCTTGCCGGCCTTCCGCGATGCCGCGCCCCCCAACCAACCGGATGCCGCCTGAGCCTTATCGGGCGGCGCCAAGTCAACGAACGGAGGATTGTCATGAACGAGGCCGTGACCCACGAAAGCGTCAAGCACGCCATGCAGCCCGAGGACACCCCGGAACTGCGCGAACTCTACAAGGGATTTGCCGACAACAATCTGATCCCGCTCTGGACCCAGCTCGGCGACCTGATGCCGGTCCATCCGAAATCGAAGGCGGTCCCCTTCGTCTGGAAATGGTCCGAGCTTCTGCCGCTTGCCGAGAGATCCGGCGAGCTCGTGCCGGTCGGGCGCGGCGGCGAGCGCCGGGCGATCGGTCTCGCCAATCCGGGCCTCGCGCCCAACGCCTACATCTCGCCGACGCTCTGGGCGGCGATCCAGTATCTCGGCCCCCGCGAGACCGCGCCCGAACACCGCCATTCGCAGAATGCCTTCCGCTTCGTCGTCGAAGGCGAGGGGGTCTGGACGGTGGTTAACGGCGATCCGGTCCGCATGTCGCGCGGCGATCTCCTGCTGACGCCGGGCTGGAACTTCCACGGCCATCACAACGACCGCGACGCGCCGATGGCCTGGATCGACGGGCTCGACATTCCCTTCAGCCAGCAGATGGACGTCGGCTTCTTCGAATTCGGCTCCGACCGCGTCACCGACTATGCGACGCCCAACTTCTCGCGCGGCGAGCGGCTGTGGTGTCATCCGGGACTGAGGCCGCTGTCGCAGCTTCGCGATACGGTCTCCTCGCCGATCGGCGCCTATCGCTGGGAATACACCGACCGCGCGCTCACCGAGCAGCTCCTCCTCGAAGACGAGGGCCAGCCGGCGACGGTCGGGCAGGGCCACGCGGCGATCCGCTACGTCAATCCGACGACCGGCGGCGACGTCATGCCGACGATCCGCTGCGAATTTCATCGTCTGAGGGAAGGCGTCGAAACGCCGACCCGCCAGGACGTCGGTTCGAATGTCTTCCAGGTGTTCCACGGCAGGGGCGCGGTGGTTCTGGGCGGCAAGACGCATACGCTCGAAAAGGGCGACATGTTCGTCGTGCCCTCCTGGATCCCGTTCTCCTTCCAGGCCGAGACGCAGTTCGATCTCTTCGCCTTTTCCGATGCGCCGATCATGGAGCGGCTGCACTTCGCGCGCACCAGGATCGAAGGGCGGGATTGATGCCGTCAGCCGACATCGACGCGGCGGCGCGCGAAGCGCTGCGGGCAAGGCAGGGCGAGGGCGCGCGCTACGACGCGCCCAACGCCCCGGCGGAGGAACTCCTGCTCGCCCGCCGCGGCGCCGCCTTCTTCGCCCGCAAGATCAACGAACTGAAGGACGCGGACTTTGCGGCCCCCTCTCTGCGGGCTGGCATGAGCCGGCCACGTCTCATCGCCCATGTCAGCTACCGGGCGCGGGCGCTGGCCCTGGCTCTGAAGGGCCTGCGCGAAGGCCTGACCGACGAAGAGGCCGAATGGCGGCCCGACGCGGCGTTCGCCGCGACATTGCCGGTGCGCGCGATCCGGCATCTCTACTATCACAGCGACGTCCACCTGAACGTCGAGTTCCGCGACTGTCGGCCCGAAGACTGGGACGGCGGGCAGATCGTGCTCGACGGCGAGACGTTTGCCGTTCGCGCGACCCCGCTCCTGCGCGCCCGCGACGTCTGGGGCGCCGCCGTCGATCTCGGCAACGGCGCGCGCCTCGCCGATCTGCCGGCGGACGTCCGGCCCGCATCGACCGCCATGTGAAGAACCGGACGCCCCCGCACTCTCGGCTTTTTGTCCACCAACGGAGAGGGACTACCATGCGATCGCTTGTGACGAAGCTGTTTGGGCGAACGAGGCGAGCGACGTCGCTCGCAATGATTGCGATGGCGGTCGTGGTCGCTCGGGTCGATATTGCCGACGCCGTCGAATTCAGCGTCATGGAAAACGTCGAATATGCGAACCACGACGGCGTCTCGCTCGGCGGCACGTTCTACAAGGCGGAGACACCCGAACCGGCGCCGGTGATCGTCGCCGTCCATGGGGGCGGATGGCAGGTCGGGGACCGGACCGTCTACAAATACTGGGGCCCGTATCTGGCGGAGAAGGGGTATTCGGTCTTCGCGATCGAATATCGCCTCGGCGAGAAGACCTATCCGCAGTCGGTACAGGACGTCGTCGCGGCGGTTCAGTATGTCCGTGGTCGCGCAGGAGAATTGAACGTCGATCCGGATCGGATCGCCCTCCTCGGCGATTCCTCCGGCGGACATCTCGCGGCGCTCGTCGCACTCGCCGGCAACGAGGAGCCATTCAAGGGCGCCTATCCCGACGATACCTATGCCGACGTCAGCCCCGGTGTGAAGGCGGTGGCGACCTTCTACGGCGTCTTCGACATGGCCGCCCAGTGGGAGCACGATCAGATCGCGCGACCGGCCGATCAGATTTCCGAGAAATATATCGGCGTCCCGCCGATGCGCGACCGCCAGGCCTATTTCGAGGCTTCCCCGATCGCCCATGCCGAAATTCGCGACCGCAATCCCTCGTTCCTCGTGGTCTACGGTACCGAGGACGACGTGGTCGAACCCGAAAGCCAGTCGCTCGCCTTTCTGACGGCGCTGAAGCAGGCAAGGATATCCGCCTTGCCCGTCATCGTGCAGGGCGCGCCCCATCTCTGGATCTGGGACCCGATCGACGAGCCGGAGAGCTTCACGCATTTCCTCGCGCCGCGCCTGATGTGGTTCCTCAAATCGAAACTCTAGAGCGTTCCGCGAAGCCGGCTTTGCCTCGTAACGCAGCCATCCCGCACCTCACGCCGAGAAATCCTCCCAACAACGACAGGAGAACGATCCATGGCATTCACGAAGACCACGCTGGAACCCACCTGGGAAGCCAAATACGCCTATTCCCCGGCCGTCGTGACCGAAGGCGGCAAGACCGTCTGGCTCGCCGGCCATGTCGGCTTCATGGACGATGACGGCCAGTCGCTCGCCGGCCAGTTCGAGCGGCAGGTGCGCCAGGCCTTCAAGAATCTCGAAGCGACCATGGGCCGGGTCGGCGGCGATCTGACGGACATCGTCTGGATGACGGTCTCGGTCTGCGACGGCCGCTATTCCCAGGTGTTCACCGACATCCGCAAGGAAATCTACGGCAAGGATTTTCCGGCGAGCACGCTCGTCACCGTCGCCGCCTTCGCGCATCCCGACATTCTGGTCGAGATCACCCCCGTCGCCGTCATCGCCGGCTGATCCGCCGAAAGCCGGGGCCGCGGGTCGTTTCGGCCTGCGGCCCCATCACGCGTGCTTTCGGTCTCGGGCATGGCATTCGTAGACGGTTCGTTCACCGATCGGGCTTTGCCACATCGTCTGCGCGACCGATGTCGATCTCAGCATGCCTCTTCCCGCCCATGTCGATCCGTCGATGTCAAATCCGGAGAGCCCGTTTGCCCAAGCTCAAGATCGCCGTCATCATCAGCAGCACCCGCGACACCCGCTTCGGGCCGATCCCGGCCGAATGGATGGTGAACCTTGCGAGCCGGCGCGACGATCTCGATGTCGAGCTCGTCGACCTGAAGAGCTTCGATCTCCCCTTCTTCAACGAGCGCATGTCCAATCTCGGGGCGCCGAGCGAGGATCCGCGCGCCGTCGCATGGCAAAAGAAGATCGGCGAGTTCGATGGCTATATCGTCGTAACGGCGGAATATAACCGCTCGCTGACCGCCGCCATGAAGAACGCCTTCGACCAGGCCTATGTCGAGTGGAACCGCAAGCCGATCGGCTTTCTCGGCTACGGCGCGGTGGGCGCCTCCCACGCGATCGATCATGCCCGCACCATCGCCATCGAGCTCCACATGGTGCCCGTGCGTTCGGCGATCCACATCGGCGGCAGCGAATATGTGAAGGTCGTCCACCAGCGCCAGCCGATCGCCGAGATCGAACCGGCGATCATGCGCAGCGCGACCGAGCTTCTCGACCAGATCGCCTGGTGGGGCCGGGTGACCAGGGCGGGCCGCGACGCCGCATGAATTTCGAAAGGCGGGCGATCGAGCCGAAGAGCCGGCGGGGCCGCCGGCCGCATCCGGAGACTCCCTGATGAGCAACGCGCAGACGAATGCCCGTGCCGACGGCTTCACCGCGCCGCCGATCTCGACGCGGCAGATGTATTTCATCGTCGGCGGCGTCATGCTGGCGATGCTGCTTGCGGCGCTCGACCAGACCATCGTCGCGCCCGCCCTGCCGACCATCGGCGATCGTCTGGGGCACGTCGACTATCTGCCCTGGGTGGTGACGGCCTATCTCCTCACCTCCATCGCCACCGCGCCGCTCTATGGAAAGATCGCCGATCTCTACGGGCGGCGGCCGACGATCTTCGCGGCGGTCTTCTTCTTCGTCGCCGGTTCCGTCGTCTGCGGGCTGGCGGGCCACATGTTCGTGCTGATCCTCGGCCGCGCGATCCAGGGGCTCGGCGGCGGCGGCCTCTTCGCCATGGCGATGATCGTGATCGGCGATCTCGTGCCGCCGCGCGAGCGTGGCCGGCTGACCGCCTGGACGGCCGGAACCTGGGCCGTCGCGAGCGTGGCGGGGCCGCTTCTCGGCGGGGCCTTCGCCGATCATCTCCACTGGTCCCTGATCTTCTGGATCAACCTCCCGCTCGGCGTCCTCGCGCTGGCGATCATGAACGCGCCGCTGAAGGCGCTGACGAAGGGCAATCCGGACCGCCGGCTCGATCTCGCCGGCGCGGGGCTCCTCGTCGTCGCGACGACGGCGCTGCTCCTCGCGCTCAACTGGGGCGGCAACACCTATGCGTGGACCTCGCTGCCGATCCTCTCGCTCATCGCCGGCTTCCTTGCGCTCGGCGCGGTGCTCGCCTGGCGGCTCCTGACGGCGCCGGAGCCGCTGATCGCGCTCGAAGTGTTGCGCAACCCGATCGTCTGCGCCGCGAGCGCCGCCGTCGCCCTCACGCAAGGGGCCCATCTCGGCCTCACGGTCTTCATCCCGATCTATCTCCAGACGAGCCTCGACATGTCGGTCAGCGCGTCGGGCTCCGCGCTTCTCGGCTTCATGCTCGGCACCGTCCTCGGTGCCTGGATCAGCGGCAGGCTGCTCATGCGCGTCCGGCGCTACAAGCTGATGGCGGTCTTCGGCGCGGGGATTTCGGCGGCGGGCATCCTGGTCATGGGGCTGACCGCCGGTCTCGCCTCCCTCTTTCTCGCCGAGGCCCTGATGATCGCCGCCGGTTTCGGGGCGGGCCTCACCTTCCCGATCGCGACGATCTCGGCGCAGAATGCCGTCGCGCAGTCGGAGCTCGGCGCGGCGACCGGTCTCGTCACCTTCCTGCGCCAGCTCGGCGGCGCGATCGGCGTTGCCGTCCTCGGCGCGATCGCGCTCGCCTACGGCCTGCCGATGTCGCGCGAAGGGGCCGTGACCGCAGCGCAAGGCGGAGGAGAGGCCGGGCTCTATGCGATCATCTTCTACGCCGCCGCCCTCGCCATGGCCGGCACCACGCTCAGCTACGTCCTGATGCCGGAAAAGCCGCTGGCCGAGGGATGACGCGGCAAGGGATCGGGGGGAGCTGCTCGCGCGATTGCATGTCTTCTTGAGCTTCTTGACTGACGAATGACATGACGGTTTCGACGGGTCTGCGGCCCAGGTTGCGGTAGCCGAGGTGCGGGTGTTCGGTGTTGCAGTGGACGAGCCAGGCATCGAGATCGGCCTGCAGGGCCTCGACCGTTTCATGGAACGTCTCGCGCATGGTGATGCGGAAGAACTCGTCGAGAATGGTGCCTGCCGTTGAAGCGCTCGTCGAAGCCGTTGGTTTTGGGGGCCGGACCCTTGTTCGCCGCTGCTCGATACCGTTGAGGTCGAGATAGAGTTCGTCGGGATGCCAGTCGGTCGCCGGCGAGGGTCGTCTGCGGATGGCTCTTGTGGATCGGCGGCAGATCCTTCAGGCCCTCGAACCCTTGCGTCTGAAAGCGCCGCTTCCATTCGCAGAAGCCGGTGCGGTTCAACATCGGCAAGCCGGACATCATTCCGCGCTTGCCCGAGATCGCGCCGGTCACGGCCATTCCCGGCAATATCGACCATGCGGCGTGGCCGCAGGACTTCCGGGAAACGGCATACGTGGAACTGCTCGGTCGCCGCTTCTTCGTCATTCACGACCGAAACGAACTCGCGTTGGGTCCCGCCGAGGCAGGGCATGACGTCGTGATTTTTGGCCATTCTCATCGACCCCGCCAAGAAACGATCGACGGCCTTCTCTTTCTGAACCCAGGCAGCGCCGCACCTAGACGCTTCAAGCTTCCTATCACCTTGGCGACCCTTCGCCTTTAAGGAAACTCGCTCTTCGCGACCATCTGCGAGCTTGCGTAAGAATTCTCGCCACCCGCGACAAGAGAGAAAGCAGCGGCATCCGAAGAGGCCGCCGTCATTATCGAGCTGCGAGTCTGGATCGACCGGGCCTCAGGCCGCCTCGTCCTCGTGGTCCTGCAGACCGTAGCTGCCGAAGGACTTCACCGTGTCGGCGATCTCGCCTTCGCTGAGGAGGTTCGGGCCGCCGATGAGGAGCGACATGTAGTATTGCTTGGCGATGGTCTCGAGTTCGACGGCGAGCCACATCGCCTTGTCGAGATTGGCACCCGTCGCGATCATGCCGTGGTTGGCGAGGAGGCAGCCGGTGCGGTCTTCGAGCGCCTCGAGCGCGGCCACGGAGAGTTCCTTGGTGCCGAAGGTGGCGTAGTCCGAGCAGCGGATGTCCATGCCGCCGAAGGCCGCCATCATGTAGTGGCAGGCCGGGATCGACTTGCCGGCGATGGCGAGCACCGTCGCATAGGTCGAATGGGTATGGACGATGCCGCCGACATCCGGGCGGCCCTTCATGATGTCGAGGTGGAAGCGCCATTCCGTCGAGGGTTTCAGCGGGCCTTCCCAACTGCCGTATTCGCCGTCGATCGGCATCGAGGCGACCATGTCGGGCGTCATGGAATCATAGGCGGTGGCCGACGGCGTGATCAGCATCCGCTCCTCGTGCCGGGCCGAGATGTTGCCCGACGTGCCCTGGTTGAGGCCGCTGGCATTCATCCAGCGCGCCTTTTCGACGATCGCCTCCCGCAGCTCGCGTTCCGTCTGTGCCATTGAAATCTTTCTCCATCATATCGGATGACGGCCCGGGCGGTGCCTGGGAGGACGGACCCGGGGGCGTCGTGGAAATGGCGCGGACGAAGCTGTCCGCGCCGATAGGCGTGTCGGTCAGCTTCCGAGCGTGAAGGGACCGGTCATCTGGTCGACGTTTTCCGGCGTGATCAGCGTGCAGTTGAACTGCTGCTTCTCGGTCTCCGGCTCGGTGCCGTTCTGGATCAGCGCGTCGGCCTGGCGCACCGCTTCGGCCGCGAACTCCGCGACCGGCTGAAGCACGGTGTAGGACATCTCGCCCGCCTTCACGGAATCGACCGCGTCCGGATTGCCGTCGAAGCCGCCGACGACCATGCCGTCCGTGAACTTGCCGGCTTCCTTGAGCGCCGCGATCGCGCCGAGCGCCATCTCGTCATTGCCGGAGATGACCGCGCCGACATTCGGGTTCGCCTGCATGATCGACTGCATCTTGTTGTAGCCCTGGGTGCGGTCCCAGTTGGCGGTCTCCTGGGCGAGCTTTTCGAGATCCGGATACTGGGAGAGCACGGTCTCGTAGCCGTTCGAGCGGGTTGCGGCGTTGTTGTCGGCCGGATTGCCGAAGAATTCGACATATTTGGCGTCGTCGCCGGCGAGCTCGACCCACTTCACCGCGCCGTCGGCGGCGCACTGGGCGTTGTTGGAGACGAGCTGCGCCTTGGCGAGGCCGGTCTCGTTGATCTCGGCATTGATCAGGAAGACCGGGATGCCGGCATCGACCGCCTTCCTGACCGCGCCGATCGAACCGTCGGCATTGGCCGGGTCGAGC
The DNA here is from genome assembly GCF_021390325.1 of Jiella avicenniae. Classification (GTDB taxonomy): domain Bacteria; phylum Pseudomonadota; class Alphaproteobacteria; order Rhizobiales; family Rhizobiaceae; genus Jiella; species Jiella avicenniae. The sequence continues at coordinate 71,197 of NZ_JAJUWU010000016.1, forward strand.
AGGATCGCGGCGGACTGGTTGGTGATCGCCGTGTCGATGAGATTGCTCTCGACGTTGGTGTCGCCCTTGTGGGCCGAGACGCTGGCCTGATAGCCCATCTTCTCGGCGGTCGCCTGGGCGACGTCGCCCTCGGTCTTCCAGTAGGGGTTCGCGGGATCGTTGACGATGATCGTCATCAGACCCTTGTCCTGAGCCATCGAGACGCCGGCTCCGGCAAGGAGCGTGGCGGATGCCATGGCGGCGATGGCGACGCGGCGGGTAATTGTGAGCATGGATTTCCTCCCGTTGGGTCGAGCCGGCTCAGCCGGCGGGCTTTCCGCAGGTCTCGAGCGCTATTTCTTGGCCTTGGCCTGCGGAGATGACGGTGTTCCCGATCCGGACGGCTTGCGGCCACCCGAGCGGTACTGGATCGAGTTGAGAAGGACGGCGAGCACGATGACCGCGCCGGTGAAGACGGTCTGCCAGTAGGTCGAGACGCCGATGATCACGAGGCCGTCGGCGAGGAAGCCGATGACGAAGGCTCCGAGCAGCGTGCCGCCGACACGGCCCCGGCCGCCGGAGAGCGCCGCACCGCCGACGACGACGGCGGCGATCGCCGTCAGCTCGTAGGTCTGGCCCGCCGTCGGACCGGCCGAGGTGAGCTGCGAGGAGAGGACGAGCCCCGCGATCGCCGAGCAGATGCCCGACAGGACATAGACCGCGATGGTGACGCCGCGCACCGGAACGCCGGAGAGCTCGGCGGCGCGGGCATTGCCGCCGGTGGAATAGATCCAGCGGCCGAAGGCGGTCCGCTTCAGGATGAGCATGGCGATGACGGCGACGACGGCGAGCACGATGACGCCGATCGGCACGCCGAAGAGACGGTTGAAGCCGAGCCAGTCGAAGCCCGTGTTTCCGAGCTCCTCGCGGCCGCCGAGATTGTTGTAGGTGAGGCCGTTGGTCATCAGCAGCGCGACGCCCCGCGCCACATAGAGAAGGCCGAGGGTCGCGACGAAGGCCGGCACCTTGAAGAACGCGATGAGGACGCCGTTGACGAGGCCGACGAAGGCCCCGACGCAGCAGGTGAGGATCGCCACCACCCAGACCGGTGGATAGGCGGTGAAGCCGAAGCTTTCGAAGGCGACGCCTTGCATCAGCGCGCCCGCAACGACGCCGGCGAGCGCCAGCACCGAGCCGACCGAGAGGTCGATCCCGCCCGTCAGGATCACCAGGAGCATGCCGATCGCGAGCAGGCCGAAAATCGCCACATGCGAGGACATGATGAGGAAGTTGTTCAGCGAGAAATAGACCGGCGACAGGATCGAGAAGACGACGATGATCGCGATCAGCGCGAAGAAGGCGCGGCCTTCCAGCAGGATCCGCGCGATGTCGAACCGCCCGTCCGTGAGGCCGGGGATCGCGGCTTTGCGTGAAGCGCCGATATCGGACATCTGGTCAGGCTCCGCTTGAAAGGGGTTCAGGCCGCGGCCTTCGACTCGCCGGAGGCGGCCATGATCGCCTCCTTGGTCGTGTCGGGGCCGAATTCCGCGGCGATCTGGCCGCGGCTCATGACGATGATGCGATGGGCGATCGACAGGCACTCGCCGACCTCGGAGGTCGTGAAGAGCACCGCAAGGCCCTGCCTTGCGCCGTCGGCGAGAAGCTTGAACACCTCTGCCTTCGCGCCGATGTCGATGCCCCGGCTCGGCTCGTCGAGAAGGACGGCCTTCGGCTCGGTCGCCAGCATCTTGCCGATCACGACCTTCTGCTGGTTGCCGCCCGAGAGCGAGGTGATCGGGGCCTCGCCGCCATCGGTCTTGATGTGGACGTTGCGGATCGAGCCCGTGACGATGTCGCTCTCGCGCTTCTTCGAGGTGAATAGCCCCTTGGTGAAGGCGCCGATCGAGGCGAGCGAGAGGTTCTGTCCGACGGACATCGTCTGGACGAGGCCGTCGCGCTGGCGGTCTTCCGGCACGAGCACCAGCCCTTCGGCAATGCGGCCCGCGATCGAGAGGCCGTTCATGGTGCGGCCGTTCAGCCGGATCGTGCCGCTGGTTTCCTGCAGGCGGCCCGCGACGCATTCCATCAGCTCGGTGCGGCCCGCGCCCATCAGGCCGTAAATGCAGACGATCTCGCCGGCCTTCACCTCGATCGAGACATCGTCGACCAGAAGCCGCTCGGCATTGACCTTGTCGGGAACGCAGAGGTTTTCGATGGAGAGCGCCGCTTCGCCGATTTCGTGGCCGGTCGGCGGAGAACCGAGGTCGAAGCCTTCGCCCACCATGTTGCGCACGATCCATTCGAGATCGATCTCGGCGCGCGGCGCGCGGGCGGTCATCGATCCGTCGCGCAGGACGACGGCGTGATCGGTGATCTGGAGCGCTTCTTCCAGATGGTGAGAGATGTAGACGATCGAGACGCCGCGGCTTTTGAGGTCACGGATGACGCTGAAGAGCACCTCGACCTCCGTCGCCGAAAGCGCCGAGGTCGGCTCGTCCATGATGAGAATGCGCGAATTGACCGACAGCGCGCGGGCGATCTCGACGATCTGCTGCTGGCCGAGGCGCAGGTCCTCGACCATCGTCAGCGGATGGATGTCCTCCTCCAACTCCTCCATGAGAAGGCGCGTCTGGCGCTCCTCTTCGGCATAGTCGACGCCGCCGGCCCGGCCCTTGATCTCGCGGCCCATGAAGATGTTGTCGCGCACGGAGAGATTGGGCGCGAGGCTGAGCTCCTGGTGGATGATCGAGACGCCGCGATCGCGCGCATCCGTGGAGGAGGCGAAGGTCACGGGCTCGCCGTCGAGGATGATCTCGCCGGAGGTCGGCTTCATGACGCCGGACAGGATCTTCATCAGCGTCGACTTGCCGGCCCCGTTTTCGCCGAACAGCGTCGTCACCTGACCCTTGTGGACGTCGAAGTTGACGCCCTTCAGCGCGTGGATGTTGCCGAAGGACTTCGCGACGTCACGCGCCGAAAGGACGACGTCGCCGATGGCATGGTCGCGCCCCGCCGTCATTGTTCAATGCTCATGCGAACCGGCGTCACCAGCCAGTTCTTGGGGTTGATCAACTTGAAGACGCCCGTGACGGTGATCGTCTTGCCGGTCAGCTCGGAATTGTCGATGGGCTGGAGAACCTCGGCCTTCATCACGTCGTTGATGGCCGCGCCGGCGTTCTGGTATTCGATCTGGTTCTTGAACTGGCCGAACTCGATCGTGCCCATGGCATCGCGCAGGTCGGTGCCGTTGACGGCCGGGCCGGTCTGGACGCGCACGCGGGTCTCGTCCGGCACTCCCTCGACATCGACGTCGAAAACGCCCGAGCGGCCCTCGCCGACGACGCCGGAGAATTTCACCGGCATCACCGCGCCGACGCCGGCGGACACCCCGTATTTTTCAGAAGCCGCAGCCTTGTCGGCCGCGATCGCCTCGGCGAGCGTCGCAGCCTCGACGGCGCGGGTCTCGACGAATGTCTGGATTTCCGGGAACTGGGCGGCTCCGAAATCTTCCGGCGAGAAGCTGTCCGAGGCGAAGGACGCCGCCTCTTCCGAGCCTTCCCAGACGATCCGCGTGTCGAGCGCCATCGCTACGATCAGGACGGCACCCGCCACCGGCAGCAGGACGCGGGCGGAGAGAAGGCCGCCGCCGTTCTTGGACCGTGATGTGGACTGGAGGCTCATGCGCTCGATCCCTCGGGCTGTCCGTTCGAAAATCATGCGGGAGCGAGACGGTGCGGGGACCCGGGGCGGCGGCCGATCGAACGTCGAACGGCGCGGCCTCGCCTGATCCTGAAGGCCTCCTCCCGAAGCCTTTGCCGCCGCCCGATCATTGGCCCTCGGGAGGTCATTCCGGGCAGCAACAGGATTGATCCTACTGGCAATCCGGGGCAGAATGCAATAAGTTTCTTGTTATGAAATTTATTGCATCGCAAAACGAGGCGGGGACGGGAAGCGAATGGCGAGCGGATCGACGAAGCGGAATGGGGATGCCAGCCTCGCCGTGCGCGCGGCCTGGCTGCACTATGCCGGAGGCATCACCCAGGCCGAGGTCGCCAAGCGCCTGAAAGTGTCGAACGCGACGGCGAGCCGCCTGATCGCCAGCGCGCACGAGAGCGGCGCGGTGAGGGTTTCGGTCGTCGGGACGGTCGCCGACTGTCTGTCGCTCGGCGAGCGGCTGCGGGAGAAATTCGGGCTCGCACGATGCGAGGTCGTGCCAGATCTCGGCGAGGAGGGTCTGCCGCTCAGGGCGCTCGGACGGGCGGGCGCAGCCTTTCTCGAACGCACCATCGAGAGCGCGGAGGGGATCACGCTCGGCCTCGGCCATGGGCGGACGCTCGCGGCCGCGATCGACGCCATGTCCGACGTCGACGGGAGCGGGCTCGAATTCGTCTCCCTTCTCGGCGGCGTCACGCGAAACTATGCCGCCAACCCGCACGACGTGATGTTCCGTCTCGCCCAGAAGACCGGCGTTGCGAGCTACTGCCTGCCGGTGCCCTTCTTCGCCAACACGGCGCAGGACCGGGACGTGCTTCTTGCCCAGCGCGGCGTGCGCCAGATCTTCGACAAGGCACTCGGGGCCGACATCATGGTGGTCGGCATCGGCACGGTGGTCACCGACACCCAGCTTCGCGTCTCCGGCATGCTGGAAGCCCACGAGATCGAGGAAGCGCGCGCGGCGGGGGCCGTGGGCGAGCTTCTCGGCCATTTCTTCGATGCCGAAGGCAGGCCGGTGCCGACATCGCTCGACGGCCGGACGGTCTCGCCGGGTCTCGACAATCTCTCCGGCCGCCGGGTCGTCGCGATCGCGGGCGGGCCGGAAAAGGTCGCGCCGCTCTCGGCGGTTCTGCGCAGCGGCTATGTCAGCGACCTCATCGTCGACGAGGTCACCGCGCTGGCGCTGGAGAGCATGTAACGCCCGATCGAAACGACCGACAGGGAGGCGGTATGATCAGGATGGACAGGACAAGGCCCGGATGCGAGGCGCGATCGGAGCCCGCCGGTCATGGCTGATCGCGGCGACATCCTGATCGGCATCGATGCGGGCACGTCCGTGATCAAGGCGGTCGCCTTCGACCTCACGGGCCGGCAGCTCGCGTCGAGCGCGGTGCTCAACCGCTACGACGAGGGCGAGGACGGCTCGGCGACCCAGCCGATGCAACGCACCTGGACCGACTGCGCCGAGGCCCTGCGCGGGCTCGGCGAAAAGATCGAGAACCTTGCCGCCCGGACGCTCGCCCTCTCGGTCACCGGCCAGGGCGATGGCACATGGCTGGTCGGGGTGGGCAACGAACCGGTTGGCGATGCCTGGCTGTGGCTCGATGCGCGATCGGCACCGACCGTCCGAAAGCTGGCTGCCAGTGCAAACGAACGCGCGCGATTCGAAGCGACGGGAACGGGCCTCAATACTTGCCAGCAGGGCTCCCAGATGGCGCATATGGCAGCGCATCATCCGGGGCTCCTGGTCCGCGCAGAGGCCGCGCTCCACTGCAAGGACTGGCTCTATCTCAACCTCACCGGCGTGCGGGCGACCGACCCCTCCGAGGCCTGCTTCACCTTCGGCAATTTCCGCACGCGCGCCTATGACGACACGGTGATCGCGGCGCTCGGCCTTAAAGCCCATCGCCATCTCCTGCCGGAGATCGTCGACGGGACGAAGTCGACGCACAAGCTGACGGCCGCTGCGGCATCGCAGACCCGGCTTCTCGAAGGAACGCCGGTTTCCCTCGGTTACGTCGACATGGCGATGACTGGCCTCGGCGCGGGCGTCCACACCGGAGACCCGACCGCTGCCGCCTCGACGGTCGGCTCCACCGGCGTCCACATGCGGGCGGTGACGCCGGACGCGGTGGTGCTGAACGCCGAAGGCACCGGCTACGTCATCGCGCTGCCTGCGCCCGGGATGGTCACGCAGGTCCAGACCAATATGGCCGCCACCCTCAACATCGACTGGTGGCTCGACGTCGCCGCCGATATCGCCGGCGAATTCGGGGAGAGCCCGAAGCGGAGCGATCTCGTCGGCCATACCGACGGCTGGCTGTCGCGCAGCGATCCCGGCGCGATCCTCTATCATCCCTATATCTCGGCGGGCGAGCGCGGCCCCTTCGTCAATCCGGATGCCCGCGCCGGCTTCATCGGCCTTTCGAGCGGCCACCGCTTCGCCGACCTGATGCGCGCCGTCGTCGAGGGTCTCGGCATGGCCGCGCGGGACTGCTATGCGGCAATGGGCGCAATGCCCGGCGAACTGCGCCTCACCGGCGGTGCGGCGCGCTCGAAGGCCTTTCGTGGCATCATTTCCGCCGCCGTCGGTGCGCCGGTGCGGATCTGCCGGCGCGAGGAAACCGGCGCCGCCGGGGCCGCGATGATGGCGGCGGTCGCGCAAGGGGTCTATGGCTCGATGGACGACTGCGTCGCCGAATGGGTGACGCCGCTCCTCGAAGCCCCGCAAAAGCCCGATCCGGCTCTCACCGAAACCTATGCGGCGCTTTATCCGAGCTACAAGCTCGCCCGTGAAGCCCTCGTTCCGGTCTGGGACGGCCTCGCGAGGGACCGGCGCCGGAACCGCCGCGCGGATGCGAGCGCCACGCCGCTCGATACGACCATGACAGACGAGAAGAAGGACGAAACCCGATGAGCAAAGACGATCTGATCGACGTCCTCGTCATCGGCGGCGGCATCAACGGCACCGGCATTGCGCGCGATCTCGCCGGGCGCAGCCTGTCGGTGATCCTCTGCGAAAAGGACGATCTCGCCGAGGGCACGTCGTCGCGATCCGGCAAGCTCGTCCATGGGGGCCTGCGCTATCTCGAATATTACGAGTTCCGGCTGGTGCGCGAGGCGCTGATCGAGCGCGAGGTGCTCTTGAACGCGGCAAGCCACATCATCTGGCCGATGCGCTTCGTCCTGCCGCACAGCCCGGAGGACCGGCCCGCCTGGCTCGTGCGGCTCGGCCTCTTCCTCTACGACCATCTCGGCGGCCGAAAGAGGCTGCCGGGGACGCGGACGCTCGATCTGAAGCGCGATCCGGAAGGCGCGCCGATCCTCGACAAATACACCAAGGGCTTCGAATATTCCGACTGCTGGGTCGACGATGCCCGGCTCGTCGTTCTCAATGCCGTCGGAGCCGCCGAGATGGGCGCGGAAATCCTGCCGCGCACGGCCTGCATCTCGGCCCGCCGCGACGGCGAGACCTGGACGGCCGAATTGAAGAGCGAGACGACCGGCGAGACGCGAACGATCCGCGCGCGCTGCATCGTCAACGCCGCCGGCCCCTGGGTGAACGACATCGTCGGCCGCGTCGCGGGCCGCAATTCGAGGCGCAATGTCCGCCTCGTCAAGGGCAGCCACATCATCGTGCGGAAGTTCTGGGAGGGGCCGCAGGCCTATCTCGTCCAGAACAACGACAAGCGCGTCATCTTCATCAACCCCTATGAGGGCGACAAGGCGCTGATCGGCACCACCGACATCGCCTTCGACGGCCGGGCCGAGGACGCGACCGCCGAAGAGAGCGAGATCGAATATCTGATGGCGGCGGTGAACCGCTACTTCAAGGAAAAGCTCCGCCGCGAGGATATCCTCGAGACGTTCTCCGGCGTCCGCCCGCTCTTCGACGACGGGCAGGGCAACCCGTCGGCCGTGACCCGCGACTACTCCTTCGATCTCGACGAGGACGGCGGCGCGCCGATGCTGAACGTCTATGGCGGCAAGATCACCACCTTCCGCGAGCTCGCCGAACATGCAGCCGGGAAGATCGGCAAGTTCTTCCCGAAGATGGGCAAGGACTGGACCGCCGAGACGCCCATGCCGGGAGGCGAAATCGAGAACGCCGACTTCATTTCCTTCCTGGAGAGGATGCGGTCGGCCTATCCATGGATGCCGCGCGATCTGATCAAGCACTATGGCCGCCTCTACGGCACCCGCATGGACCGCATCGTCGCCTCCGCGATCTCCCTCGACAAACTGGGCCGCCATTTCGGTGGGAAGCTTTACGAGGCAGAAGTCCGCTATCTGGTGAACCACGAATGGGCGATGTCGGCCGAAGACATCTTATGGCGCAGAACCAAACAGCGCCTCCACCTTACCGAGGCCGAACAGGCAGCCTTCGCGGGTTGGTTCGACCGCACTTTTCCTCGCAAATACGGAATTCCGACCGAGCGCCAAGCCGCGATGGCGTCGCATCTATAGAATAGAGATCGCAATCGTTCACAGACGAATTTCCGATCACAGCAGACTGGCCGTGATAGACCGCCGACGGCGTCGAGGGGCCGAGCGCGGTGAGGGCATGTTCGACCCAACGGCGATAGTCCTCGGCGGGGGCCGCGGCTCTCACGCCGAGGCCTTTCGCCGGCCGCGCTTCGGCTTCGGCGCTTTCGCGCGCTCGGTGCGGATGCGCTCGAGAAGGACGCTCGCCGGCTCATCGTTCGGGTCCTGCGGGACCAGCTCGCCGCGAAAGGCCTTGGCGAGAATCGACTGCTCCAGCCGGTCGAGGAGTTTTCGGGCACGGGCGGCCTCGGCCTCCATGCGGTCGGCGCGGGCAAAAGTCGAATCCAAAATGCGCTCCATCTGGATCTGCTCGGTCGGCGGTGGCAGGGGGATTCCAAGTGCCCGAAGCTTGGAGCCGTTTAGGTTGGCCTGTCCCACTTGTTGGCTGGCATATTTGGACACCCACTCGCGCCCGATAGGCGAGTTGATGTAGCGGGCCAGCAATCGCGGGCGAAATGCCGAACATCGAAGCCGGATAAAATAGGACGCGAACGAAGCGGGGGTTTGGAAGCCCTGGTAGACAGCGCTTTTGCCGACAAGCTCGAAGCTATTTGTGCGATTAAAGAGGACGTCGCCTTCCTTGAGCAGCAGCTACGGGAATTCGTGGTGCTCCTTTGATAGAAACTTCAGGTTCTCCCAATCGAGATTGCCGCTCTGGATATTTCCCATTCGAAGGACTGGAATTCCCGAGAGATCGTCGTCAGTCTTGGCTGACGTGCCGTACTGAACGACGCCGACAATTTCGTCGATGGACGCCCATCTCCAGCCATGCGGCAGGTCGAAGTCTGGCCGCCATTCGATCTTGGCAGCGGGCTTTTTTCGCTTCTTGCCGGCGCAGGTCTCGTAGGCGCGCCCTAGAATTGCTTCGGAGAGGTGCGTCTGGAGTCCGGCCCGCTCGCGCCAATTCGCTGTGAGTTCGCCGCGAAACGCCGCGACGACAGCACTGCGGCGCGTTATTTCCGCCAGCGCCGCCACCCGATCCAGCTCCACCCGCGCACGGGCGATGCGGGCGGTCAGCGCGTCCAGCTTCGCGACGATCCGGCGCTGTTCGGCGGCGGGGGGAAGGTCGATGTGAAACGCTTTGACTTCCGGGAAATAGATCGTTGTATGGGTCGAGCCTTCGCCGAAGCGGCGAATGTCTTCGCCTTCCGCAAGAAGCGCGTTGACCAAGTAGTCCGGGTCGATCGCCTCGCTGCAGGTCCAGTTCACAAAATCCTGGCTCGTCGCCATGTCTCGACCCATCTTCACGACATATCCAACGGACGCCGTTCGTGAGAGGCACACGGTGTTCTTCGGTAAGAGGACTGCCGCGGAATTATCCAGCCCCAGTTCTGTGACGTGCTGTGCGGTATCCTTGATGACCTTTCCATGATTGGCGCCGGCGTCCCGAATGCCGATCCACGGAATGTCACCGTCCCAGTAATCCGGCTCGTGGCGGCTCGGCGTGTGCCCGGTTCCGAGGTCTGCGACGTCGGTCAGCGGCGCACGGCTCCAGCCCGTCGGCAAGGGATGCCCCGGATCGTTGACCGAGATCGCACATTTGCCCTTGATAATCGCATCGGTCGCTGCACGGCCTGCCATTACTCCGCCGCCTCCGGCAAATCCGCCGCCTCAGGTACCCCATCCCCCCAGCTCTTCCAACAGCGCCCGGACCTCGGTCATCGCCGCCGTTCTCTTCGCCCTCATCCCAGCCGATCGAGTGCGCGGCCGACGGCTGCGAACATCGCGTCGATCTCGTCGGCGGTGATGATCAGCGGCGGACAGAGGCAGAAGGCATCGCCGACCGAGCGGCCGATGACGCCCTCTTCGAGCGCCGCCGATGCCATTGCCGCGCCGGCTCTGCCGGGCTCGCCGTCGGGGTGGAGTTCGAGGGCGCCGATCAGCCCGATTCCCCGCCGCAGCTTCACCTTCGGATGGCGGGCGAGGTCGTCGAGATGGGCGAGGAATCTCGGCGACAGCCTGCGGCAGTTGCCGACGAGATCGCGCTCCTCGATGATCTTGATGTTTTCCAGCGACACGGCCGTCGCCACCGGGTGGCCCGAGGCCGTGTAGCCATGGCCGAAGACGCCGATGCGGGCCGATTCGTCCGCGATCGGGGCGTAGAAGCCCTCGTTCATCAGGATCGCCGCGATCGGCATGTAGGACGAGGCCATCTGCTTGGAGACGACCATCACGTCCGGTTCGATGCCGAAGGTCGTCGACCCGAACATGTTGCCGGTCCGTCCGAAGCCGGTGATCACCTCGTCGGCCACGAGCAGGACGTCGTATTTCCTCAGGACCCTCTGGATCTCCTGCCAGTAGTTCTCGGGCGGCACGTAGACGCCGCCCGATCCCATGACCGGCTCACCGAAGAAGGCGGCGATGGTGTCGGGGCCCTCCTCGAGGATCAGCTTCTCCAGATCGTCGGCCATGCGGAGGGAGAACTCCGCCTCGCTCTCGCCCGGCAGCGCCATCGAGCCGTAATCGGGGCAGGCGGTGTGCTTCATGCGGTCGAGCGGCAGATCGAAGCTCGCATGGTTGCGGGCGAGGCCGGTGATCGAGCCGGCGGCGATGGTGACGCCGTGATAGCCCTTGATCCGGCCGATGATCTTCTTCTTGTCGGGCTTGCCGAGGGCGTTGGAGCGGTACCAGCAAAGCTTCACGACGAGGTCGTTAGCCTCGGACCCCGAGGAGGTGAAATGCACCTTCGACATCGGCACGGGCGCGATCTGGATCAGCTTCTCGGCGAGTTCCACCGAGGGCCCGTGGGTCTTGTGGGAGAAGATGTGATAGTAGGGCAGCTTGTCCATCTGCGCCTTCGCCACCTCGCCGAGCCGCTTTTCGCCGAAGCCGAGGGCGACCGACCAGAGGCCCGCGAGCCCCTCGAAATAGCGTTTGCCGTCGGTGTCGAAGACATAGACGCCCTCGCCGCGATCGATCACCAGCGAGCCGGTGGTCTCGTGCCGTCTGAGATCGACGAGCGGATGGAGCTGATAGGCGCGGTCGCGGGCCTCGATGGAATTCGGAATGTCGCTCATCGGAACGGTTCTCTCTCTGGATGCGGCGTCGGTGCAAAAGGGTCTCACGCGATCTCGTCGGTCGGCTGGAGGTCGTCCGCGTGTCGGCGACCCATGTCGGCGACGTCCGCTTCGACCGGCACGACGTCGCGGCGAGCGGAACGCGGCAGGTCCGGGGGCTTCGCCTCCCTCCCGACCGGTGAAGCCGGATCCCGGTGGCCATCGAGACGATCGCCGGCGGCGAAAGGTCCGCCTCCGGGGCCGTGGTCTGAAAGTGCGCCCAGCGCCTCGCCGAGGCTGGTCGGCAGGGCGACGGACGACCGTGGCGTCGGAAGCATGCCGGGCAAAGCTCTCTTCCTCTTGGCCGATAGGGGGATGCGCCCCGGCCGCATCGGTTCGGTCAGCGGGCACTCAGTCGCAGCCGGTCGAGGACGACGCCGAGGATGACGATGGCGCCGAGCACGATCATCTGCACGTAGCCGTCGATGCGGGTGAGATTCATGCCGTTCGACAGGATGGTGATGAACAGGGCGCCGAGCACCGCCGTCGCGACGCCGCCGCGACCGCCGGCAAGGCTGGTGCCGCCGACCACCGCAGCGGCGATGGATTGCAGCGAAAGGGTGCCGCCGAGATTGGGCTCGCCGGAGCCGGTGCGCGCCGTCATCATCAGCGCGCCGAGGGCGGCGAGGGCGGAGCAGAGGAGATAGGCGTAGACGAGAAGGCGCTTCACCGGGATGCCCGCGACGGCGGCGGCCTGCGGATTGGTGCCGATGATGTAGAGCGAGCGGCCGAAGACCGTCCGCGACAGCACGAAGGCGAGAGCGACGCCGACGACGAGGGCGATCACGATGGCGATCGGCAGCCCCAGCAACGAGCCTGTGTAGAAGACCTGCGAGAACGCCGACGGGACGCCCTGGACGGGGCGGCCGTCGGATATGGTCGTGGCGACGCCGATGGCGATGTTCATGCTGCCGAGCGTCGCGACCAGGGGGCTCACTCCCAGAAGCGCGACGACGACGCCGTTGAACAGGCCGCAGGCGACCGCAAGCGCGAGGCCGGCGGCGAGCGCGGCTGTGACGACGACGAGGCCGCCGGCCTCGCCGCCGCCCATGCCGGCCATGGCCAGGGCCGCGCCGACCGACACCATCGACACGGTCGGGCCGAGCGACAGGTCGAAGCCGCGCGTGAGGATCACCACCATCTGCGCCATGGCGAAGAGGGCCAGGTAACTCGTCTGCTGGGCGATGTTGAGGAGGTTGTAGCTCGTCAGGATCCGGTCGTCGGCGAGGGCGAAGCCGGCCAGAAGGGCGACGAGCGCGATCGGCAGGGCGAGCTTGCGCAGCCATTGCTGGCCGAAGGAGCGATCGAACGCGCGCCGATCCCGGGTTTTGCCGTCGAGGTCGGCGGAGCGGGTGGTGGCGGTGAGATTGGCGTCAGACACGGGACGTTCTCCGGCGGCTGAACTCGTCGAGAGCGACGGCGAGGACCATGATCAGGCCGAGGAAGATCGGCTGAATGCGGGAATCGATGTGCAGGAGGTTCAGCGCGTTGCCGAGGATCGTCAGGAAGAGAGCGGCGACGGCGACGATTTCGACCCGGCCGATGCCGCCGCGCAGGCTGACCCCGCCGATGACAGCCGCGGCGATCGACTGCAGCATCATCGCGTCGCCGCCGAGACTGGCCTGACCCGATCCGACGAGGGCGGTCAAAAGGATGCCGACGAGCGCGGCAAGCCCGCCCGAGACGACATAGGTGCCGACGAGATGCGGCCGGATCGAGACGCCGGAGACGACCGCCGCGTCCAGATTGCCGCCGATGGCATAGACGTAGCGACCGAAGAGCGTGCGGCGCTGGACGAAGACCATGACGAGGATGACGGCCAGCGCGATGTAGATCGCCAGCGGAAAGCCGAGAAACTGCGAGCGGCCGATCGCCTGCACGAAGGCCTTGGGCATGCCGTAGACCGGGATGCCGTTGGTCAGGAGCAGGCCGATGCCCGCCGTCGCAGACATGGTGCCGAGGGTCACGACGAAGCCGGAGACCTTCAGCCGCGAGACGCAGATGCCGTTGAAGAGGCCGACGGCGAGCCCCGATCCGAGGCCGGCGCCGATGCCGATGACGATCGCGACGATGTCCGGCCCGCCGATGGCGCTCGCCGCGGCGGCCATCGCCTTGGCCGTCACGACGCTCGCCAGCGCGACGACCGCCCCGACCGACAGATCGAAGCCGCCGGCGATGATCACCAGCGCCTGGCCGCAGGCGATGATCGCCAGGAAGGAGGCCATGCGCAAAATGTTGACGATGTTCATCCAGCCGAGAAAATACGGCGACATTAGCGACGTGCCGACGATGACGATCGCCATCAGGATCGGCAGGAGCCCGATCCTGAGGACGAGGTCGAGCGCATCCCCGGAGGAGGCGGTGCGGTTTCCGGAAGAAAGGGTCGCGGTCGAATTCATGCGGCCTTCTCCCGGCTCTCTTCCTCGAAAAAGCTCGACAGGACGTTCTGCTCGGTTTTCGCCGCACCCTCGAGCAGCGCCGCGATGCGGCCATGATGCATGACGTAGAGCCGGTTCGAGAGGGCCAGCACCTCCGGCAGTTCGGACGAGACGACGACGACCGCCGCGCCCTGTTCCACCAGTCGCTTGATGAATTCGTAGACTTCGACCTTGGCGCCGACGTCGATGCCGACGCTCGGTTCGTCGAAGAGGAAGATGTCGAGATCGCGGGCCATTGCCCGGCCGAGCATCACCTTCTGGCGATTGCCGCCGGACAGGTCGCCGACCGCGCGCTCGATGTTGGGCGGGCGGAGCTTCAGCGTCTCCATGATCGGCCCGATCAGGGCGCGCTCGGCTGCGCGGCGGATGACGCCGCCACGCTGGTAGCGGGAGAGGTCGAGGGCGGCCATCGAGACGTTTTCCCGGATGGGACGGGAAAGGGCGAGGCCCTCGACGCCGCGGTTGGCCGGAAAATAGGCGACGCCGCGCCTGAGGCTGGTGCGCGGGTCGAGCCTGTCGAGAAGTTTGCCGCGCAGGGCCACGCTTCCCGAGGCGATCGGGGCGATGCCGTAGATCGCCCGCACCAATTCGGATTTTCCGCAGCCGACGAGGCCGGCGATGCCGGTGATCTCACCGGCCCGGGCGACGAAATCCACGCCCTTGACCAGGCCGTCGGCGGTCGAGAGATCGTGGACCTCGATCGCGGTCTCGCCGGGATCGTGGGCGATCGTCGGAAACAGGACGTCGATCTTGCGGCCGGTCATCAGTTCGACGAGTTCGCCGTCCGTGACGGTCGCCGCGTCGAGCGTCTTGATGTGGCGGCCGTCGCGCAGCACGGTGACGCGGTCGGCCAGCGCCCGGATCTCGCGCATGCGATGGGACACGTAGATGATGCCGACGCCGTCGGTCTTCAGTTTCGCGATCAGCTCGAACAGGCGGCCGGTCTCGCGTTCGGTCAGGGAGGCGGTCGGTTCGTCGAGGATCAGGAGCTTGACGTTGCCGAGCAGCGCCTTGGCGATCTCGGCCATCTGCTGGTGAGCACGATCGAGACTGTCGACGCGGGCCTTCGGATAGAGGTCGAAGCCGAGTTCGCCGATCAGCTCGCGGGCCCGCTTGCGCATGCCGCCCGCATCGAGGACGCCCGCCGCCGATTTCTCTCGGCCGAGAAACAGGTTTTCTTCGACGGTCAGGCTCGGAACGAGGGAGAATTCCTGGAAGACCGGGCTGATGCCGATGGCGCGGGCCTCGTGCGGCGTCAGCTCGCTCATCTCCTCGCCGCCGAAGCGGAAGCTGCCGCTGGTCGGCGGGAAGGTGCCGGCGATGACGTTGATCAGCGTGGATTTCCCGGCGCCGTTCTCGCCGAAGAGGACGTGGAGTTCACCGGCCTTCACGTCGAGGTCGACGCCATCGAGGGCGAGCACGCCGGGAAACCGCTTCGTCACGCCGGACAGGACGAGCAGCGGTTCGGCCGTGTTCGGGGTCGTCGTTCTCGTGATGTCGGCCGATGTCATCGCCCACTCCTGAAACGGCAGGAGGTGGACAGGCCGTTCGCCTGTCCACCATCGTCGGTCGAAACGCCGTTACTGGGCCGTGACCGAATATTCCGGGCTCCAGTCGGCCGGCGCAAGCACGAGATCCATGTTGAGGTCCTTCGCCGTCTCGTCGGTGATGACGTCGGCCTTCGGCTGGGCGAGTTTCATCACGTCCTTGCCCTCGATCAGCCGCACCGCCTGGTCGATCGCCATGGCGCCCTCGGCGACCGGATATTGCGTCGCAAAGGCCAGGATCTGGCCGTTGTTCAGCGCGTCGAGCATCGCCTGGTTCTCGTAGGAGGAGATGATCTTCATGTCCGGGCGACCGGCCAGCTGAACCGCACCGATGGCGGCTTCTGCGGTCGGCGCCGTCCCCCAGATGACGTTCATCTCGGGATAGGTCTGCAGCGCGTCCTGGATGAGCTTCAGCTGCACCGCGACGCCCGAGTCGCCGAACTTCTCGTCGAGGATCTTGACGTTGTCGTGCCCGGCGACGGTGTCCTTGAAACCCTTGTTGAAGTCTTCCGCCCAACCGGAGCCTGCGGGTCCCGGGAAGGTGACGACGTTGGCCTCCTCCTCGCCGATCTGGTCGAGCAGGCCCTTCGCCGTCACGCCGCCCATGGCGACGAAGTCGACATAGTTGGCGGCTGGCAGGGCGTCCTTCGGCAGCGGGTTGGTCACCCCGACGACAGGGATGTTCTTTTCCTTCGCCTCGGCAAATTTCTGGCTGAGGCCCGCGCCGGAGATCGCGCCGACGACGATGGCATCCGCACCGCTCGCCATGCAGTCGTCGAACTGCGAGATCTGCTTGGGCAGGTTCTCGTAGCCGCCGGCCTCGTAGAGGTTCATGTTGACGTTTTCGGCCTTGGCCTGGGTGACGATGCCGTAGGCGACGGCGACCCAGAAGCTGTCCTTCATGTGCGGGAAGAGGACGCAGATGTCGTGGGCCTTTTCCGCCTTGTCGAGCGGTTCGTACTCGGCCTCCTCGGGCGTGCCGGAGGAGGCGTCAAAGACCGGGAACGGCCACCAGGACGCCGACGATTTGGCATCGGCAGCCATGCTCGGCACGGTCGCTCCGACGAGCATTGCGAGGGAGCTCGCCGTGGCGAGGGCGATGCGGGTCTTCGGTCTGGCGGCCATGATCTCAAAATCCTTTCGAAGGTTTCGGGGCATTGGTCTGGGCATGGATGCAGAGGCGATGCGGTGTGCTCTCAGGCGGGAGCCCATTCGCCGATCGAGCGGCGTTCGAAGGCTTCGCGGAACTGCCGGGTCGATTCAGGCAGGAGTTCGCCGCTCTCCCATTCGAGGACGACGGCATGCCGCCGGATGACGTCGAACACGTCGATCTCGCCGGCCCTGTAGCGGGCTGCGACGCCTTCGGGATCCTCCCGCGCCCAGGCGACACGCTTCGAGCGGATCTCCTGGCGCAGGGCTTCGGTCGCCGGCTGGTCGATCTCGTATTCGCAAAGCTCGGCGTCGATTTCGCGGATGACGACGCCATAGTCCTTCGCCGCGCGTTCCACCGAGACATACTCGTCGACGACGTCTTCGAGGACGCGCCTGGGGTCGCGGTCGAGCGGATCTCCGAAGCCGCCGCCGCCCGCCGTCGGGCGGGAGAAGACGTCGCCCTCGTGGATCGGAACGTCGGAAAAGATCGCGCCGAGACGTTCGTCGCGCTGCTCGCCCTTGCGGTTCAGCGTGAGGCCGTGCGGCATGGAAGGCAGACCGCCCTCGATGCCCCAGACGACGGCGCGTTCGCGGTCGCAGATGTAGGAAATGACGACGTTGTCGCTTTCGAGCATGCGCGAGGTCTTCTTCAGCCCCGCTCCGCCGCGCCATCTGCCGGGGCCGGGCGAGTCTTGGATGATCTCCATTTCCGTGCAGATGATCGGGCTCGCCCGCTCCTGCCCCTCGACCGGCTGGGCCATCATGCCGGTGCCGAAGGAGGCGGTGGTGCAGTTGTTGCCGTCCTTGCCGTTGCGCCCGCCCCAGCCGCCGGGCAGCCAGTCGTAGAACATGAAGATCGACTTGTCGGAGGCGCGCTTGTCCCAGCCGCCGGTGAGGAGGTATTCGAGGTTGAAGGCGCAGGCGAGCGCCCGCTCCGGCATCAGCCGCGACCACATCTCGTAGATCGAGTTCATGATCTTCTCGAAGGGCATCAGGAAGCCGGTGACGGCGACCGGCCATTTGGCGTCGACGATCGAGCCTTCCGGCGCGATGATCTCGAAGGCGCGGTAGAAGCCGGAATTCAGCGGCAGATCCGGGAAGAAGGTCTTCATGCCGGCGGCGACGCCGGAGAAGGTCGTGCCGAAAGCGGAATTGTAGATCGAGCCGATCACCGGATGGCTGCCGGTGAAATCGTAGATCACCTTGTCGCCCTTGATGGTCATCTTGATCCGGATCGGAATCATGCCTTCGCCGCCGGCGGGGTCGCGGTCGATATAGTCGACGGTCTCCCATTCACCGTCGGGCATCGCCGCGATGCGCTGGCGCACGGCCCGCTCGACATAGTCCTGCACCGCCGAAAGCCCGGTCTCGATCGTGTCGCGGCCGTATTTGTCGACGAGGCGCAGGATCTCGCGCTCGCAGACCCGAGTCGCCTGAGCCTGGGCCTGCATGTCGCCGATGATCGAGGCGGGATCGCGGGTGTTCTGGGCGATCAGGCCCGCGACGTCCTTGTGGATTTCGTTTTTGGAGAACAGCCGGACGGGCGTGATCCGCAGGCCCTCGCGAAACATTTCCTTCGCCGAGACGTCGAAGGAGCCCGGCACCGAGCCGCCGACGTCGGACCAGTGGCCGTTCGACTGGGCGTAGGCGATGACTTTCCCGTCCGAAAAGATCGGCCGCACCAGCCGGACGTCGGAGAAGTGCGTACCGCCGGCATAGGGGTCGTTGATGGCGTAGACGTCGCCTTCGTGCATGTCGCCTTCGAAGTGGCGCATGACGTCCTGGCAGGTGAAATGCAGGGTGCCGACATGGACGGCGATGTCCTGGTTGCCCTGCGCGGCACATTCGCCCGCGGCGTCGTGCAGGCCGCTGGAGAAGTCGTGATTGTAGATCACGAAGGAATAGCAGGTTCGCAGCACCTGCTCGCCCATCTGGTCGACGGCGGTGATGAAGGAGTTCTTCAGGACCTCGAAGGTCACGGGATCGAGTGGTTCGCTCGCCATCGGTCTCACCCCTTCGCGCGAATGATGATGTTGAGATACTTGTCGACCTCGGCCTTCGCCCAGGGCGGCACGACGGTGGTGGAGTCCACCTGCTCGACGATGGCAGGTCCCTCGAGCGCGAAGCCGGCCGGTAGCTCCGCGCGGTCGTAGATCGGGGTGTCGTGGGGCGCGTCGTCGAACCAGACGGTCCGGCGGCTGGCGGGGCCGGGCGTCTCGCCGGTCGGCTCGTGAACCTTCAGGTCGGCCTTCGGCACGACGCCGATCGCCTTCAGATTGACCCGGAAGAGACTGACCGGCGTGTCGTCCCGGCGGAAGTTGTATTCGCGGTGATGTTCGCGGTGAAACTCTTCGACCAGGTCGGCGATCGAGCGGATCGGGCTCGGTGCCGTGACCGCAAGGGACCGCCATTGGCCGCGATACATCATGTCGACCGAGCGCTGGAAGACGATGTCCTCGGGCTCGACGCCTTCGTGGGTCAGGCGGTGCAGGGCTTCCCTCTCGATCCGCGCGAACTGGGCCTCGATGGTCTCGGGATCGGCTTCCGCCGCCTCGACCATGCAGTTTTCGGAAAAATCGTGCTGCATGTCGACGAGCAGGCAGCCGAGTGCCGAGGTGACGCCGGGATTCGTCGGCACGATCACGACGGGGATGGCGAGTTCACGGGCCACGTCGGCACCGTGCAACGCGCCGGCTCCGCCGAAGGCGACGAGGGCGAAGTCGCGGGGGTCGTAGCCGCGGCTGATCGAGATCAGCCGCACCGCGTCGGACATGTTGGCGTTGGCCACCCGGACGATCGCGTCCGCCGCTGCCTCGATCGAGAGATCGAACGATTGGGCGACGCTTTCCACCGCCGTTCGGGCGAGCCCTGCGTCGAGTTGCACCGAGCCGCCGGCAAGGCTGGTGCCGAGCCGGCCGAGGGTGACGTTGGCGTCGGTGTTGGTCGGCTGTTCGTTGCCGTTCCCGTAACAGGCCGGTCCCGGGTTGGCGCCGGCCGATTGCGGACCGTTGCGCAGCGAGCCGGCCTCGTCGGTCCAGGCGAGCGAGCCGCCGCCGGCACCGATGGTCATCACCTCGATCGAGGAGAAGCGGATGGGATAGCCGAACTCGATGTACCAGTCCTTGGTCACCCGCGACTGGCCTTCATAGGCCAGCGAAACGTCGGTCGACGTGCCGCCCATGTCCAGGCCGATGGAGTTGGGGAAGCCGCAGAGGCCGGCGATGTGGCGGCTGGCGATGGCACCGGCGGCAATGCCCGAGCCGGCAAGGCGGGCGGCGAAGTCCTTGACGCTCGCGGGCGTCATCACGCCGCCGCCGGTGTGCAGGAGCAGGAGGTCGCGGGTGTAGCCGTCGGCGGCCAGCCGGTCCCCCAACCGATTGGTGTAGCTGACGACGACGGGGCTGAGAGCCGCGTTGACGACGGTGGTCGAGAACCGCTCGTGCTCGAAGATCTCGGGCAGCACCTCCGACGAAACCGACACCGGAACGTCGGGCATCGCCTCGACGAGGATGTCGCGCATCGCCCGCTCGTTCTCGCCGTTCAGATAGGCGTTCATGAAACACACGGCGATCGCCTCGACGCCGCGCTTTTTCAGGATACGCGCAACCTCGCGGGCAGCATCGAGATCCAGCGTCTCGATGATCGCGCCCGATGCGTCGACGCGCTCTGGAACGGTGAGCCGGTCGCGGCGCGGGACGTAGGGCTTGACGACGTCCTTGTAGGCGTCCCACAGGTCTTCCTTGTTGGCGCGGCGGATCTCGATCACGTCTCGGAAGCCCCTGGTGGAGACGAGGGCGGTTCGCGGCAGGCGGCGGGTGATCAGCGCATTGGTCGCAACCGTCGTGCCATGCGAGAACAGCGCGACGTCGGCAAGGTCGATGCCGGCCTTGGCAACGCCCGTCATGATCCCCTCGATCGGATCGCTGGTCGACGACGTCTTCTCGATCCGGATGAGACCGGTGGTCTCGTCCATGATGCACATGTCGGTGAAGGTGCCGCCGACATCGACGGCTACGCGGAGGTTCTGCAACGGTCTCGTTCCCGATCCTGCGCCAGACCGCTCCTCGTCAGCGGCTTGGCCGTGGGCTCATGAGGCGAGCTAAACAGCTTTCATTCGACGCTTCTTGACGATTGGCGCGTGATTCCTTGCGCGTGCGCGAACTCGCGGCCTGATTTTTTTGCGCTTGCGAAAAATGCATATTTGCTGCGCAGCACAATGGTCATGCAGACGTCATGCGTGAGCAGGCGAGGGCCGGCGACGGCCGGCTGCGCGCGTCAGCCGGGGCTGCGGGCCGCCGTGCGTGCCTCGCTCGGCGTCCGACCGAACCGAGCGCGATAGCTGCGGCTGAACTGGGCCTGATCGCTGAATCCGCACGAATAGGCGATCTCGGAAATCGATCCTCGAAAGCGGGGATCGCGCAGCCGCTGGTCACTGGCCGCGAGGCGCTGGCTGCGGATGTATCCGCCGACGGTGATGTTTTCTTCCTCGAAAATCTGCTGGAGATAGCGCAGTGAGATGCCGCAGGCGTCGGCGACCCTCTGCGGGGTCAGGCCAGGCTCGCCGAGCCGGTTGCGGACGATCTCTTCGGCCCGGCACAGATGGGCGTTACGCACCGTGGTCGACGAACCGGACAGGACCCGGCTGTCTTCCGTCACTGCCGCGGCGAGGAGCTCCACGAGCTGCCCGCCGATCAGCCGGCACGAGGCCTCGTTGAACTCTGTGATGCGTCCGACCGCCAGGCGCAGCATGTCGACGAAGAGCGCACCTGCGCCGGACCTCGCGTCGAAGCGCAACGTCGCAAGGCGTTCGGGACGGCTGATGTGGGATTCCAATACCGCGCGGGGCACCTTCAGGACCCACAGCGAGGCCGGATCGGCGTGGCTGAACTCGTAAGGAAGATGGCTGCGCTCGATCAGGAAGCCGCCCGGCGCGCAGGAAACGTCCTGGCCGTCCTGGACGAAGCGAACCTCGGAAAGTTCCGGCACGGTGATCAGGTAGCTTTCGTCCCGCTCCTCGACGAGGTGGTGCTGATGGCGGCGATACAGCATGCCATTGGAGCAGTTTCGCGAGATCGACACGGCGCCGAGCGTCCAGGCATCGAGCGTGCCGTCGAAGAGCCGCGAGCCGTGAAAGGCCAGATCGAGGGGGAAATAGATCTCGGAGACGGCCTTTTGCCAAGCCGACCGACGCTGTGGCGGGGCGAGATCGCGGGTCGAAAATCTCTCGTGCATTACACTCACTCCGATCATCCTCGAACGTGCGGCGTTTGCATCCCCTTCGTCGCGCCTCTGGACAGCCCTTGCGGGCGCCTCGTCGTTTTGTCGCTCTTTTCGCCTCTCGTCGCGCCGGTGCAGTGGACGCGACGGCTACCGGCGAGTCCATCCACCGGGCGATGCAATTTTAGGCGACTTCGCCCACCGCCTGCCGGACGGCCCGGGCGAGTTCGACTGCGCCGGGCGTGTCGGAATGGATGCAGATCGTGTCCGCCCGCATGTCGATCAGCGTCCCCTCGGTGGTGGTCGCCTTGTTGTCGAGCAGCACCCGCTTGACCCGGCGTGCGGCTTCTTCCGGGTCCTTGGCGTCATGCTTCCTGGTGATGATCAGTCCGCCGGACGCATCGTAGTCGAGGTCGGCATAATATTCGGCCAGGAAGGGAACGCCGCGTGCGGCATAGACCTCCTCCTGCAGCGTGCCGCGCATGCACAGCAGCGGAACGTCGAAGATCTGCGCCGCGTCGGCGATGCCGTTGGCGACGTGCTCGTGCCGCATCGCCGCGCCGTAGAGTGCGCCATGGGGCTTGATGTGGTTGAGCTTCAGCCGCTTTTCGTCGAGAAAGCCCTTGAGCGCCCCGATCTGGTAGATCAGGCAGGCAGCCAGCTCTTCCCGGTCCATCGTCATCTCGCGGCGCCCGAAACCCTGGAGATCCGGGAAAGAGGGATGCGCCCCCACCGCGACGCCGTGGCGGGCGGCGAGCGCCACCGTCGCCCGCATCACCGAGGGATCCGAGGCGTGAAAGCCGCAGGCGACGTTGGCGATGTCGACGAAGGGCATCAGTCCGGCATCGTCGCCGCACTCGTACAGGCTGAAGCCTTCGCCCATATCGCAATTGATGGTGACGCCCAAGTTGCTCGTCCTTTGCTCGAACCGCCGTCTTTGCAGTGGTTCTGAAGGTGGACGGGATCAGGGCGTCGGGTCAAATCGAATAAATCGCGACCCGGTATCTGCAAAATCTATGGCGCCGGCGACTCGGTTACTGCTGCAGGTTACCGCTGCTCGCCGTCGCATAGCGCATGAAATTGCAGAAGGCGGTGCAGGCTGCGTCGAAAGCCGTCTCCCGCTTCCATGCGAGACCGACATCCATGCTCGGCACGCCCTCGTCGATGACCCGCGTCTCGATGCGCTGGCCGTCGAGGGACCAGGGCCGATAGACCATCTCGGACAGGATGGTCACGCCGATGCCGGCCGCGACCATGGAACGGACCGCCTCGACCGAGGCCGTGCGGAAGCTCACCTTCGGTTCGAGACCGGCAATCGTCCAGTAGCGCATCGACGTGATTTTCGCCTCGTCGACGGTCAGCATCAGATAGGGATGCGGCTCGATGTCGGAGAGGGTGACGCGCTCGTTGCGGGTCAGGGGGTGGCTGGGGGCGAGCCAGAGACGGCGCGGCGAGCGCTCGAGGATCTCGCTGGCGATGTGCTCCCGGTCTTCCAGATTGGAGACCAGCATGACGGCCACGTCGAGGGCTCCGTCGACGATCGCCTGCTCCAGGACCGGGCGGGGCGCTTCGAAGAGTTCGAGCGTAATGCCGGGGTAGTTCGCGTTGAAACGGATCAGATGCGGCGGCAGGAAGTAGCCGGACACGGTATAGGTCACGCCGACGCGGACCTGGCCCGTGATCTGCTCGCCGCTCATATGCGGGCTGCGGATCGCTTCCGCGACGGAGGAGAGGATCTGCTTGGCCTGGGGCAGGAAGCGCCCGCCCTCGATCGTCACGCGCACGCCCTGGGGCGTGCGTTCGAGCAGGGGCGCGCCGACCAGGACCTCGAGCTGCTGGATCGCGGTCGTCACCGCCGACTGGGAGACGTTGAGTTCCACGGCAGCGCGGCTGATCCGGCCGCTCTCGGCTGCGGCGACGAAATAGCGGATCTGCTTCAGCGATATCGACAACGGGCGAACTCTCTTCGGTGACGCTGGGACGACGCGCCCGCATCGGCAGGATCGCACAGGACTGGCCCTGCGGTGGGCTTTTGTATCACTGCCGGCGATCCCGGATAGGGGTATCTGTTTTCTTGATGTGACGTTTTCGGTTTTGCAATTTTACGCCGACGTGAAGTTTTGCAAGGCTCGTCGAAATTCTCCTCGAGCACAGGCGAGCCCCCATGACGAAGACCACCATCGAGGCGCCGATCCCCGGCACGTTCTATCGCGCCCCTTCGCCCGAGGAGCCGGTGTTCAAGAATGTGGGTGACGCGATTGCCGTCGGCGACACGGTGGGCCTGATCGAGGTGATGAAGTCCTTCACCCCCGTCGTCGCCGAGGCGGCCGGCACCCTCGTTGCCTTTCACGTCGAGAACGAAGACGCGGTGATGGCCGGCCAGCCGCTCTACGATCTCGAAGCCTGATCGATGGCGATCGGGAAGATCTTCGTCGCCAATCGCGGCGAGATCGCCGTTCGGATCGTGCGCGCGGCGCAGGAGCTCGGCATCGCCACGGTGCAGGCTGTAAGCGCGGCGGACGAAACCATGCTGGCGGCCCGGCTGGCCGACGAGACGGCGAAGGTGGGCCCGGCCCATGCCTCGAAATCCTATCTGAATGCCGATGCCCTCATTGCCGCGGCGCTCGAGACCGGCTGCGACGCGGTGCATCCGGGTTACGGTTTCCTCTCGGAAAACGCCGCCTTCGCCGCGAAGGTGGAGGCAGCCGGTCTGATCTTCATCGGTCCGAAGCCGGAGACCATCGCCAAGATGGGCGACAAGGCCGAGGCCCGGCGCGAGGCGCAGCTCGCCGGGGTCCCGACCGTGCCCGGGTCGGACGGGATCGTGAAGGACGCCGCTGCAGCGCAGGCAGCCGCCGGCGCCGTCGGTTATCCGGTGATGATCAAGGCCGCGGCGGGCGGCGGCGGGCGCGGCATCCGCATCGCCGACGACGCCGATCAGCTCGCGAGCCTCGTTCCCCAGGCGAGCGCCGAGGCCAAGGCCGCATTCGGCGATGGCGGGCTCTATCTCGAGCGCTTCGTGCGCCGTGCCCGGCACGTCGAGGTCCAGATCCTCGGCGACGGCGAGCGGGCGATCCACCTCTACGAGCGCGAATGCTCGCTCCAGCGCCGCCGCCAGAAGGTCTGGGAGGAGGCGCCCGCGGCGTGCCTGACGCCCGGGCAGCGGGAGGAACTCTGCGCCTCGGCGGTGAAACTCGCCGAGCGGGTCGCCTATCGCGGCGCCGGGACGCTCGAATATCTGTTCGACGAGGCGAGCGGGGAGTTCTTCTTCATCGAGATGAACACCCGTATCCAGGTCGAGCATCCGGTGACGGAGATGGTCACCGGCGTCGATCTGGTCGCCTGGATGATCCGCATCGCCGGCGGTGAGAAACTGTCGCTCTCGCAAGCCGATGTCGCGCTGCGCGGCCATGCGGTCGAGGCGCGGATCAATGCCGAGGACCCGGCGGCCGACTTCCGGCCGCATCCGGGCACCGCGTCGGCGCTGGAGGTTCCCGGCGGCATGGGCGTGCGCTTCGATACGATGCTCTATGCCGGCTACCAGGTGCCGCCCTTCTACGATTCGTTGCTCGGCAAGCTGATCGCCCATGCCGAGACCCGCGAAGCCGCGATCGCCCGTCTCGCTCGCGCCCTCGGCGAGCTGACCGTGGAGGGGCTGCCGACGACGGCGGCGCTGCATCTGGCGCTCACGCGCAACGACGACGTGCGCCGCAGCGCGTTCCACACCGGCTGGCTGGAAGAATGGCTGAAGGGCCGTCCGCTCGCAGACGATCGTGTCGAGCCGGGACAAGCCCGGATGGATCAAACCGAAGCAGGGAAAGAGGGCCGATGAAGACGCGTTATTCTTTCGGCGGCGACGAGCACATCTTCGTCGAGGTGGATGAGGAAATGTCGCTCGAGGCGTTCTTCAAGAGCCTGTCCATGACCACGGCGATCCGCGAGGCCGGGATCGACGGCATCACCGAGATCTGCCCTGCCAATGCGTCCTTCCAGGTGAAGTTCGACCCGGACGTGATCGCGCCGGACGCGTTGATGGAGCGGTTGAAGGGCTTCGAGGCGGCGGCCGAGAACGCCGAAAAGACGATCGACACCCGCATCATCGAGATGCCGGTCTTCTACAACGATCCGTGGACGCACGAGACGCTGATGCGGTTTCGCGAGCGCCATCAGGATCCGAAGTCGACCGATCTCGAATATGCTGCGCGGATCAACGGCTACGCGAGCGTGGAAAGCTTCATCGAGGCCCATTCCGGGGCGCCCTGGTTCGTCTCGATGGTGGGCTTCGTCGCCGGGCTGCCCTTCACCTATCAGCTGGTCGAACGCTCACGGCAGATCCAGGTGCCGAAATACCTGCGGCCCCGCACCGATACGCCGCGCCTGACGGTCGGTTATGGCGGCTGTTTCGGCTGCGTCTATTCGGTGCGCGGGGCCGGCGGCTACCAGATGTTCGGCATCACACCGATGCCGATCTACGATCCGAAGGGCGAGCGGAGCTATCTGAAGGATCTCTTCCTGTTCAGGCCGGGCGACATCATCCGCTTCAAGCCGATCGACCGAGAGACCTACGACGCGACGCTCAAAGAGGTCGAGGCGGGGCGCTATCAGCCGAAGATCGCCTCCGTCCAATTCTCGCTCGATGCCTTCAACGCCGATCCCGAAGGCAACAACGCCAAGCTCCTGGAGGCGCTCGATGGCTGATGCTGCTGCGATGTTCGAAGTCGTCAAGCCGGGCCTTGCCACCACGGTCCAGGATCTCGGACGGCCGGGCTACTACCATCTCGGCCTGCCGATCTCCGGCGCGATGGACCGCTTCGCGCTGATCGCCGCCAACCGTCTGGTCGGCAATGCCGACGGCGCGGCCGGCCTCGAGGCGGTGTTTCTCGGCCCGGTCCTGAAATTCTCGGCCGATGCCGTGGTCGCGATCACCGGCGCGACCATGCCGCCGAAGCTCGACGGGGTCGAACAGCCGCTGTGGACGGCGTTCGCGGTCTCTGCGGGGCAGGAGCTTTCCTTCGGATATCTGAAGGCCGGGGCGCGTGCCTACGTCGCCATCGCCGGCGGGATCGACGTGCCGGAGGTCCACGGCTCCCGCTCGACCTATGCGCTGGGCGGGCTCGGCGGCTACGAGGGCAGGGCGCTCAGGGCCGGCGATGCGGTGAAGTTCGGCGTGTCGGCGGGGTCGCCCAGGCTGGGCGTCACCATTCCGGAAGACATCCGTCGCAACGCCCCGCAATCGGGGACGGTGCTGCGGGCGATGCCGGGCCTCTACTGGCACCGCATCACCGAGGAGTCCCAGGGCACCTTCTTCGAGGACGAGTGGAAGGTCGCGCCGGAGGCCGACCGGATCGGCTACCGCTTCAAGGGCGGTCGGGCGCTGGATTTCGTCCCGCGTGAGCCGCCCTTCGGCGCCGGCTCCGATCCGTCCAACATCGTCGACAGCTGCTATCCCTACGGCTCGATCCAGGTGCCGGGCGGCACCGAGCCCATCGTGCTCCATCGCGATGCGGTCTCGGGGGGCGGCTACTTCATGGTCGGCACGGTGATCTCGGCCGACATGGACCTGATCGGCCAACTCCAGCCGCACCAGCCGGTGCGTTTCGAATCCATCGACATGGACGGAGCGCTCGCGGCACGGCGAGAGGAAAAGGCGAGGTTGAACCGGCTCGGCGAATTTCTCGGTTCTTCCTGAGCGCCGTCACGTCACGCCGGTCTCCGGTGGCCGCTGATCTCCTCCGACAGGTGTGATATCACGGCCTTCAGGAGGCCGCGTGGACAAGCTCGAATATCGCTCGCTCAACGATCAGACCTACGACCGGATCAAAGAGGGCCTGATGGCCGCGGCGTTTCGACCGGGCGAGACCCTCGTCATCCGCACGATCGCCGCCGCCTTCGGCGTGTCGACGACGCCGGTGCGCGAGGCGCTGCAGCGGCTCGTTGCCGAGCGCCTTCTCGTGATGAAGCCGAACCGCTCGATCGCCGTGCCGGAACTGGAACTCGACGCCTATGTGGAGTTGCTGCGGATCCGCTGTGAGCTGGAGGGGCTTGCGGTGGACCTTGCCGCCCAGCGTGTCGACGCCGCCGGGCTGGAACGCCTGAGGGGCCTCGTCGCCGACATCGACGTTGCCGTGGAGGCGCACGATCACGCCGCCTATCGCGCCCTCAACCAGACCTTCCATTTCGCCCTCTACGACGAGGCCCGTTCGCCGCGCCTCGTCGGCATCATTCAGGATCTCTGGGGGCAGACAGGGCCTTACGTGTCCGAACTCTTCGTCTCGGAGCAATACGGCCCCGAGGCCAATCGCGAGCACAAGCGGATCCTGAGGGCTCTCGAAGGCCGGGATGGCGCGGACGCCCGCGAGGGTCTCGTTGCCGACATCACCATCGCCAGCAGGCACATCCTGCCGCAGCTTTTGCGGATGGGCGCCGCAAGGTCGACGAGGCACCGGCGCGGCAGGCGGCCGGAGAAGGCCGAGCACGCGGAAGGCGATGCGGCACAATAGGTCCGGGGCAGGCCGAGCCGGCTGTCCGGTTGCTCCTGGCGCCGTCAACCCGTCGTCTTCAGCGCCTCGTCCATCGCCGCGATGAACCGGTCGGCGTTCGCCTCAGTGAAGACGAGCGGCGGGCGGATCTTCAAGGCGTTGTGGAATTTTCCGGTGACGCTGATGAGGACGCCGAGGTCGCGCATCCGGTTGACGATCCGGGAGGCGCGCTGGCGGTCGGGAGAGCGGTTGGCGCGATCGGTCACGATCTCCACGCCGATGAAGAGGCCGGCGCCGCGAACGTCGCCGACGGCGTCGTGGCCTTCGGATATGCCGCGAATACCCTCCGTCAGGTAGCCGCCGACCCGGGCGGAATTGGCCATCAGCCCGTCTTCCTCGATCGTTCGAAGCACCGCCATTGCCGCCGCGCAGGACACGGCGTTGCCGCCGAAAGTGTTGAAATAGCGCGCGTTGCGGCCGAATTCGTCGCAGACTTCGGGGCGCATGACGACGGCCGAGATCGGATGGCCGTTGCCCATCGGTTTTCCCAGCGTGACCAGGTCGGGAACGACGTCGTGGCGCTGAAATCCCCACATGGCGTCGCCGGCGCGTCCGAAGCCGGGCTGGACCTCGTCGGCGACGAAGATGCCGCCGGCCGCGTGAATCGCATCGACGGCGCCGGCGAGGAAACCCTTCGGCCCCGGCAACACGCCGTCGCTGGTGAACAGCGTGTCGACGATGAGGGCTGCCGGCTTGATTCCATGGCGTTTCAGGTCGGCGATCGCCGCTTCGACGTCGGCCGTGAATTTTCCGCCGACGTCGGAGCCGGCCACACGATAGGCATCAGGGGCCGGGACGGTCCGGACGTGCATGCCGAGATCGACCGCTTGGCCGAGCGATGGCGAGAAGCATGCGACTGCCTCGGAGATGCCGTGATAGGCATTTTCGGTGACGACGATGCCGGTGCCGCCGGTGAAGGCGCGGGCGATCCGCATGGCGAGGTCGTTGGCTTCGCTGCCGGTGCAGGCGAACATGACCTGCGAGAGTTCAGCCGGGAAGGTCGCGACCAGCCGCTCGGCATAATCGAGGATCAGGCCGTGAATGTAGCGGGTGTTTGTGGCGAGGATGCCGACCTGCTCGCGGATGGCTTCGACGACGCGCGGATGGCAGTGGCCGAGGGAGGCGACGTTGTTGTAGGCGTCGAGATAGGCACGGCCTTCCTCGTCGTAGAGCCAGACGCCCTCGCCACGCACGAGATGCAGCGGCGTCTCGTACATCAGACGATAGGCAGGGCCGAGCACGCGGGCGCGCCGCTCGATCATCGCCTCGTATTTCGCCGAAAGATTGCCGACGCCGGGAACATAGGCGTTCGGCATCGAAAGATCGGCTTTGGCACTCATAGCTGCTCTCTCCGGTTCGTGCGCTGCCCGCGCAGGGGTATCGCGGCGACGGTTCGACTTCTCACGTTCGGTTCCGGCCTCTCCCGAGATGGCGCGAGGCGGCGGAGCCATGAGGGCCTCGGAAACGCACGCGACCGCGCCGTCGCCCGCGCATGCTCGTGACGAAACGCGAACCGCGGATTGATTCCGCGGCGGAGGGCTCGCGGAGCGGTGGCTTCCGATGCGCTTCGTCTTTCATGCGGCAACATATATCAAAATCCGGACACCGCCCGCTGTGTCTTCGAAAAAATTGCAGTTCTTCGAGTTTTTCGCACTTTATCAATTCTCGCTCGATTCTGTGGTATATCATGTTGCCTGAATGTGATTGGCCGAAGTGCGAGGTGCTGCCGGGTGAATCTTTTCGGCGTGGCTCCGGCTGCCACCTCCCGTCCATCATCCCGAGAAGGATCGAAGCGCCCCATGACCCTCGCCGACGCCGCCGGTGCCCCCGCGACCTTCACCGTCATGACACCGCGCTTCACGTCCGCCGAGATCAGGGCTCTGCTGTGGGATCACTACGGGACCGAGGGCGAGTTGCGGACCTTGGCCAGCGAGCGCGACCTCACCATGGGCGTCGAGGCGAGCGACGGCCGCCGTTTCGTGCTCAAGATCGCCAATTCGGCCGAGAACCCCGAGGTGGTCCGCTTTCAAAACGCGGCTTTCGTTCACATTGCCGACGTTGCACCGGCATTGCCGGTCGCGCGCGTCGTCGGGACCCTCCAGGGCCGGCGCGAGGTCGTCGCTTTGGCTGACGGCGAAGAGCACATGGTGCGGCTTCTGACCTATCTGCCCGGGAACGTTCTTGCCAGCGTGGAGAGAACCGCGACGCATGTGCCGGCGATCGGCCGGCTGCTGGGGGAATTGTCCCTCGCTTTGTCGACGTTTTCCCGTCCTGCGCCGGGTGACGAGATCCTGTGGGATATGCAGCGGGCACCAAAGCTGCGGTCGCTGGCGCCGAGCATTGCCAATCCGGATTTGCGGAGACGGGTCGAAGCGATTCTCGCTCGATTCGACGCCGAGATCGCACCGCGGCAGGCGTCTTTGGAGCGGCAGATCGTCCACAACGACTTCAACCCGTCCAATCTTCTCGTCGCGGAAGACGAACCGGGCCGGATCGTCGGCATTCTCGATTTCGGGGACATGCTGGAGGCGCCACGGATCTTCGACGTTGCGGTCGCCTGTTCCTATCACGTCCCGGCCGAAGGGCCGCCGCTTGGCTTCGCCACCATGCTGCTCTCGGCCTATCACGCCGTTCACCCCTTGGCCGCGGAGGAAATTCCGCTCCTCTTCGACCTCATCGCGACCCGGCACGCGATGACGATCGCGATCAGCGAATGGCGGGCGCGGCGACACCCGGAGAATGCCGCCTACGTGCTGCGAAACCATGGAAACGCCGCTCGGGCGATCGAACGCTTTGCCACGATACGCCGCGAAGACGCCGTCGCCGAGCTGGAACGGGCTTGTCACTCACCGGACTGAGCGCGCGCCGGGCGCACGGAAGCTGAGGCTTCCGCTCTTCGTCGCCGATCGGAAATCCGTCGACGGCCGTCGAGACTTCGGGCGCGCGTTCAGAGCGTCTCTGTCGGCTTGGGGCGTCCCGGCGTCCACTGGCCGACGAAGGCCTGCTTGGTCTCGACCATCGGCGCGGAAACGCGGTCGAACTCGAGAAAATGCGGCGTCTCTCGATGAGCGGCGAAAGCCGCGTCGTCGTCATAGATCTCGTAGAGCACGATCAGCCCCGGTCGTCCGGCGACCGCGACCACGTCGAAGCGCCGGCATCCCGGCTCGTCTTCCAGGGAGCGTCGAGCGTTTTCCTCCATCACTTCGAGAAATTCCGCCTCCTGTCCCGGCTTGATGGTGAAGATGACGGTGACGATGCAGTGTTCCAATGTCCGGCCTCCCGGCTGTCGAGTGTTTGCGCGCTTTTCATCTTCGGGGATGCCACTTATGGCTTCCGCCATGAACAAGTCTTCGACCGGCAACGTCAAGCGGACGCGAAAAGCCCATCCCCAGGCCAGCATGCACGACGTGGCGCGGCATGCCGGTGTCTCGCTGATCACGGTCTCGCGTTTCCTGAGAACGCCGGGAAAGGTCAGCGAGCGGACCCGGCAGCTCGTGGAAGACGCGATCGCCGAGCTCGGCTATGTGCCCAATCTGGTCGCCGGCGGACTGGCGAGTTCCCAGTCGACGATCGTCTCGATGATCGTGCCCTTCGTCTCGCACGGCGTCTTCGCCGAGGCGATCCAGGGTGTCTCCGACGTCGTCGACGCCCATGGCTACAACGTGCTTCTCGGCCACAGCACCGGGTCGGTGGAACGGGAAGAGGCGATCCTGAGGAGCATCCTCGGCTATCGCCCGGCCGGCGTCGTCATCCAGGGGGCCAATCACAGCGAGCGCACCGTGGAATTCCTGCGCAAGGCGGCGATGCCCGTGGTCGAGATCGGGACGCTGCCCGAAACACCGATCGGCATGGCCGTCGGCTATTCCAATCACCAGGCCGCGCTGGCCATGACGCGCCATCTGATCGCGCGGGGCTATCGGCGCATCGGCTTCGTGGGAACCGATCCCGCCACCAACGACCGGATATTGCAGCGACTCGCCGGCTACAGGCAGGGCCTGGACGAGGCCGGGATCGCCTTCGATCCGGCGCTGGTCCTGAGGAGCCCGTTCGGCATCGTCGAAGGACGGCAGTTGCTGCATGTCTACAGAAGCATGCAGCCGATGCCCGACGCGGTGTTCTGCGCTTCGGATCTCTGGGCAGCCGGGATGATCAGCGAGTGCCGCAAGCAAGGGATCGGGGTGCCGACGGATCTCGCCATCGCCGGCTTCAACGATCAGGACATCGCTTCGGTGATCGATCCCGCGATCACGACGATCCGCGTGCCCCGCTATGAAATCGGCCGCCAGGCCGGGCGCATGATCGTCGAGACCATCGCCGGTCGCTCCGTCGAGCGGATGGTCGACGTCGGCTTCGAACTCGTCGTGCGCGACAGCACGTGAGGGCGAGGCTGCGATCCGACCACGGCCGAAGTTCGGCATCCGGACCGCCTCATCCCGGATCCGAACCGCCCGGCCTCATGGCGTTTCGATCATCGCAATGAGTTCGCGGGTCACGGCCTTCGTCCCCATCTCGCCGCCATATTCCATCGGCCGGATGCGGTTCGCCTCGAAGGCCGCGGCGACGGTGTCGTTGATCAGTTCGGCAGCGGCCACGAGCGTCTCGTTGCCGCTGCGGTCCGCCAGATAGTCGAGCATCAGGGCACCGCTCAGGATCGCGGCGAGGGGATTGGCCTTGTCCTCGCCCATGATGTCGGGGGCCGAGCCATGGGCCGGCTGAAACAGCCCGTGCGCGTCGCCGATCTCGGCGCAGGAGGCGATACCCATGCCGCCGACCAGTCCGCCGCCGAGATCCGACAGGATGTCGCCGAACATGTTCTCCATCACCATGACGTCGAACTCCCAGGGCTTGCGCACGAGGTCGAGAGCCTGGGCGTCGATGTAGTTGTGATCGGCCCGGATGTCCGGAAAGGCGACCGCCCGTTCGTCGAAGATCTTGCGGAAGAAGGCCATGGACCGGAAGACGTTGGATTTGTCGACGCAGGTCACCCGGCCCTTGCCGCCACGTTCCTTGCGCTTGCGGGCGAGATGGAACGCGAAGTCGTGCAGCTTTTCCGTGGTCGGTCGAGTGATCCGCAGGATGTCCTGCACCTCGTCGTCATTGGCGATCCCTTTCCGCTTGTGGGTGGCGGCTGAATAGAATAGGCCCTCGGTGCATTCCCTCAGAACGATGAAGTCGATGCTTCTGGCGCGCGGGTCCGCCAGACGCTGCGGCGTGTTGGCATAGGCCTTGACCGGCCGCACCCCGGCATAGAGCTGGAACTCCTCGCGCAGACGCAGATGCGGGGTGATCTCGGTCCCGTCCTCGTGGCGCACCGTCGGCAGACCGATGGCGCCGAGAAGGATCGCATCGAGTTCGCGCGCGGCGCGCTCGGCCTCGGGCGAAATGTCCCGACCCGTTTCCCGATAATAGGCCGCACCCGCATCCACCTCGTGAAACAGGATCGAAAATCCGCCGACCCGGCGTTGGGCCGCACCGATCACGGCCATCGCGGCATCCGTCACGTCGACGCCGATGCCATCGCCCTTGATCGTCGCAATGTTGAATTCCATCATTCTGCTCCGGCTGTCGCCGCGGCTTCAGAGCCGCAAATGCTTCATGTTTTCGAGGATCGCCATCAGTTCGTCGGCGGCGCGCACACGGTGTTCGCGGAAGGTCCTGCGGGTGGTTTCCAGATCGCCGCGCCGGATGCATTCGATGATCTCGCGATGTTCCTGCGTCGACTGGTGGGGCTTGCTGCGCAGGCGCAGGGTGATGCTGCGCGCGCGGTGCGACTGGTCGAGAAGGGTGCGGATGATCCGTTGCATCCGCGCGTTTCCGCACAATCGAAGAAGTTGCTCGTGAAAGTCGGTGTCGGCGCTCGCCCAGGCGTCGAGGTCGTCCTTTTCGAGCGCCTCTTCCATGCGCTTCGTGGCGTCTTCCAGACCCGAGAGCGCCTCCTCTGAGACCGTCGAGGCCGCGACGCGTGCCGCCGCCTCCGGCTCGAGCGCGATCAGAATGTCGTAGACCTCGCGCATGTCTTCGACCGACAGCGACAGGATCCGTGCGCCGCGTCGCGGAATGAGTTCCACGAGCCCTTCGGCACTGAGGCGCAGCAGAGCTTCGCGCATCGGGGTCCGGCTCACCCCGAAACGGTCGGCGAATTCCTGTTCCGTCGCCTGGAGGCCGGCGGGAATTCCGCTCGTCATGATCTCTTTTTTGAGCCGGCCATAGGCGTCGTCGACGAGTCCCTTCATTCGCGTGCTCACCCCGACCGCCTTATTTGTCGCCACAACGTATGCATTAATAAATGGATTGACAAGTACGATATCATGTTCATTCTTGCGGTCTCCATGCTGATCACGGCGATCCTTCGCCGGACGGCATGCCTTGCGCGAGGCTATGTTAGCGTATAGCAATTTGGCCGGGAGCAGCGCACGGGACCGAATTTTACGAGAATTCATGTCTGGGAGGAGAATGTCATGAAACTGAAAGGCACACTTGCCGCCGTCACCATCGCCGTGATGGCGACCGCCGCGAATGCTCAGGAGACGATCCGGCTGCAGGGCGCGACGATCGCGCCGCCCGACAACGTCTGGGCGAAGGTCGGCGACCGTTTCGCCGAGGCCGTCGAGAAGCGCACCGACGGCCGGGTCGACATGAACATGTCCTATTCGGGCTCGCTCGGGAACGCCGGCGAGACGATCGAGGCGTTGAAGTTCGGCAGCGTCGACTTCGTCATCCAGGAGGTCAGCCAGCTCGACGTCTATGACGAACTCGCCGGTCTCGGCGCCTATCCCTACCTCATTCGCGACGCCGACCACTTCAAGCAGATCTTCGGCGATGCCGGCGTCGGCCAGGAGTTTTACGACGAACTGGAGAAACGCACCGGCTACAAGCTCATCGGCGCCGGCTTCCGCGGCTCGCGCGAAATGGCGAGCCGGCGCGAGGTCAAGACGCCCGAAGACCTGTCCGGCCTGAAGATGCGCGTTCCGAACCAGGTCACCTATCGCCGGACCTGGGAAACGCTCGGCGCGAGCCCTGTGCCGATGCCGAGCCTGGAGGTCTACACCTCGCTCCAGCAGGGCATCATCGACGGCGCGGAGAACCCGCTCGAAGCGCATCTGCGTTCGAAATACTACGAAGCCGTGCCCTACGTGATCCTCACGCATCACGTGAACCCCTACTACACCTTCATCTTCTCGGCCGACACGTTCAACGGCCTGCCCGAGGACGTGCAGAAAGTGCTGCAGGAAGAGGGCGAGGCGGCGATGGACTGGGCGACCGAGGAGATCCTCGGCTCGATCGACGGCTATCGGAAGACGCTGGAAGAGAACGGGGCGACCATCGTCGAGCCGGACCGCGAGGCCTTCCGCGCCAAGCTCGAGCCGATGAAGGACATGTATCCGGAAGATCTCCAGGAGTGGATCGAGCGCTTCCAGAACGTCGGCAAGTGACCGGCGGCATGCGCAAAGAGGCGGCGGCCGGACCCGGCCGTCGCCCACCCAGTCGCGTCACCTCATGCGGATCGACATGCGTAACGTCATCGCCTTTCTGGAACGCCTCCTCTCGGCCGTCCTGATCGTCATCTTCACGGTCATGGTCCTCGCCATCATCTGGCAGGTTTTCGCGCGCTA
Organism: Jiella avicenniae; assembly: GCF_021390325.1. Taxonomy (GTDB): domain Bacteria; phylum Pseudomonadota; class Alphaproteobacteria; order Rhizobiales; family Rhizobiaceae; genus Jiella; species Jiella avicenniae. The sequence continues at coordinate 106,997 of NZ_JAJUWU010000016.1, forward strand.
CGTCCTGCTCAGCCCGACCGTCTGGTCGGAGGAGCTGGCGCGCTATTCGATGGTCTGGACGACCATGCTCGGCAGCGCACTCGTCTTGCGCCGGAGCGAGCACGTGGCGGTCACCGTCTTCGTCGACATCCTGCCGCAGCCCCTGCAGATCGCCATCGCCTGTCTGCGCGACGTGATCGTCGTCGTCATGGGCGGCTACATCGCCTATTTCGGCTTCGAATTCGCGCTGCGCGGCCAGGTCCGGCTCGCGAGCGGCATCGGCGTGCCGATGAGCTACGCCTATTTCGCGCTGCCCGTCGGCGGAGCGCTGATCGCGCTCTTCGTCGTCGCGAACCGTTTGATGGACAAGGGGCGCGTGGCATGACCACGATCCTCTTCGTCAGCTTCTTCGTCCTGATGATCCTCGGCATGCCGCTGGGCTTTGCCATCATCATCGGCGGCATCGCGGCGCTGACCTTCGGATCAGGCATCAATCCGCTGATGGTGCCGCAGCGCCTCTTCGCCGGGATGGACAGCTTCTCGCTGCTCGCGATCCCGTTCTTTCTCCTCGCCGGCTCGCTGATGACGGCGGGCGGGCTCAGCGACCGCATCATCGCGCTCGCCAACGCCCTGGTGGGGCGCCTGCGCGGCGGGCTGGCGCTCGGCAACGTCGTCGCGTCGATCTTCTTCGGCGGCATTTCGGGCTCGGCCGTCGCCGACACCAGTGCCATCGGCGGCACCTTCATCCCGGCGATGAAGCGGCTCGGATACAAGGCGCCCTACAGCGTCGCGGTCACGGCGGCCTCCTCGCCGATGTCGCCGCTGATCCCGCCTTCGATCGCCTGGATCGTCTACGGCTTCCTCACCGACCAGTCGGTGATCCGCCTGTTCTTCGCCGGAATTCTGCCCGGTCTCCTCTGGTCGGGTGCCATCTGCGTCCTCATCGTCATCCAGGCCTATCGCCTCGACTTCCCCGTCTTCGAGAAGACCAGCCTGAAGGAGCTGTGGCGGGTGTTCAGGGAGGCGCTGACGGCCCTGATGATGCCCGTCATCATCCTCGGCGGCATCCTCTTCGGCGTCTTCACCGTGACCGAGGCCTCGGCCGTCGCCGTCGTCTACGCGCTCTTCGTCGGCGTCGTCGTCCATCGCGAACTCGACTTCAAGAGCATCATGCAAGCCGTCCGCTCCTCCATCGAGACGACGGCCGTGGTGATGATCATCATCGGAAGCGCATCGCTGTTCGCCTGGATCCTCGCCTATGACGAGGTGCCCCAGCGCGTCGCGGCGGCGATCGGCGATTTCACGCAGAATCCGATCGTCTTCCTGCTCCTCGTGAACGCGCTCCTGCTCGTCCTCGGCACCTTCATGGAGACCAATGCCGCGAAGGTCATGGTGGTCCCGGTCCTGTTTCCGATCGCCGTCACCTACGGCATCGATCCGATCCACTTCGGCGTCATCGTCACGGCGAACATCTGCCTCGGACTGATCACGCCGCCCCTCGGCATCGTCCTCGCGCTGGCCTGTCGGATCGGCGACATCCCCCTCGACAAGGGCATCGTGGCCGTCGTGCCCTTCCTTCTCGTCAGCATGGGGGTGGTTCTGGTGCTGACCTACGTGCCGGCCATCTCCCTGTGGCTGCCGCATCTCCTGCTCGACTGAAGCCGCTTGGCCCAATGGTGAAAAAATGTCCCAACCGACCCGACCCGACACGTCCGATCCCGTCTGGAAACTGCCTGCGGTTCCCGACGACGAGGGCAATTATCGCATTCCCTTCGAAGACCTGAGGGGGCTGGTCGTCAAGCTTCTGACGACCGTCGACGTGCCGCCGGAGGATGCCGCCATCGTCGCAGAATCCCTCGTCCTGGCCGATGCGCGGGGCATGAACTCCCATGGCGTCCTGCGTCTGCCGGTCTATCTCAAGCGCCTGCGGGAGGGGGGCTTCAAGCCGACCTCGGCGTTCGACGTCGTCAGCGAGACGCCGGGCACCGCGCTGATCGACGGCGGGTCGGGGCTGGGCTCGGTGCTGACCAAGCGGGCGATGGATCTGGCGATCGAAAAGGCGCGGACGAACGGCATCGGGGCGGTCGGGATCCGCAATTCCAACCACAACGGCGAGGGCGCCTTCTACGTCCAGCAGGCGGTCGCGAAGGACATGATCGGCATCGCCACCACGAACGGGTCGCCGATCATGCCGGTCTGGGGCGGCAAGACCCCCTTGACCGGCCCGCTGCCGATCTCCATCGGCGTCCCGACAGCCCGCCATCGGCCGATCGTGCTGGATGCCGCGCTCGGCATGAGTTCGCGCGGCAAGATTCTCTACTATGCCGAAAAAGGCATGGAGCTTCCCGACGGCTGGCTCGTCGATGCGGAAGGCCGGCCGACGCGCGATCCGAACTGGGTGCGAAACGGCGGCTGGATCCTGCCGGTCGGCGGCCACAAGGGCTGGGGGCTGATCCTCGCCTGCGAGATCCTGTCCGGCATCCTGACCGGCGGGGCCTTCGGCGCCGAACTGACGAACCTCTACGACGATCTGGATACGCCGCAACGCAACGGTCATTTCGTCATCGCGCTCAACATCGCCGCCTTCACCGACGTCGCGTCGTTCAAGCAACGCATGGACGACTACATCGACATCATGAAGGCGTCCGAACTCGCGCCGGGCTTCGAGCAGATCTTCATGCCCGGCGAAATCGAGTTCCTCAAAAAGGAACGCCAGATCGCAGAGGGCATCCTGCTCGGCCGCAAGGTGCTCGACGAGGTGATTGCGACGGCGAAGGAATTGGGAGTCGAGATCGATGCCGCAAGCTGACACGAAAGCGCTGCTCGCCCGCCTCGGCGCACTCGAAACCGGGCAGGTCAGCGACGTGCTCGACGAGGCGGGACTGCCGAACCACGTGCTTCACCCGTCGATCGCCGGGCTCAAGCCGCATCAGCCCGTCGCCGGCATCGCCGCCTGTGTCCGGGGCGAAGCCGCGCTCAAGGCCGCCCATGCCGCGCCGGGCCTGCCGGCCGACACGCTGGAGAGCGTCTGCTCCTCGGGCACGGTCCTGTTCATCGACAGCGGCGGTTTCACGGAGGGCGCCGTCATCGGCGGCTTCGTCGCCTACAGCCTCCAGCGGGAAGGTTGCGCGGCGATCGTCACCAATGGCGCCGTCCGCGACGCCGACGAAATTCGCGGTTACGGCATCCCCTGCTATTCGGGACGCGTCGTTCCCAACAACGGGGCGCGCCGCTGGCGACTGGTCGAAAAGGACGTCGCAGTCCAGATGCCCGCGCTTGCCGGCGGGTCGCTCGCGGTTCGTCCCGGTGATATGGTCCTCATCGATGCGGACGGTGTCGTCGTCATTCCCCGGGATGTGGCCGAACAGATCATCGGGGATGCCGAGGAACTCGCGCGTATCGAGGCGAAAATCGGTTCGGAGCTGAAGGCGGGCGGAGTCCGCGCCGATGTCTTCAAGAAGAACCCGCGTTTCGACCACATCCGCCCACTTCCGCCCCGCGAGACCTGAGCCATGAGCCTGATCAACTATCTGACCCAGATCCATTTCGAGCCGGGAGCGGTCAAGCAACTCTCCGAAAGCCTGGAAGCGCTCGGCGTTTCGCGGCCCCTCGTCATCAGCGACAAGGGGGTGAGCGACGCGGGGATCACCAGCCGCATTCTCGAACTCTGTCCGGGATCGGCCGCGACCTTCCTGGACGTGCCGTCCAACCCGACCGAGGAGGCGGTGCTCGCCGCGCTCGAAATCTGCCGCTCGAGGGATTGCGACGGCATCGTCGCGATCGGCGGCGGTTCGCCGATCGACCTCGCCAAGGGGGTCGCGCTGCTCGCGACCCACGAGGGCGATCTCGAACATTATGCCGCGATCTATGGCGGGGTTGCCCGGATCACGCCCAAGGTTCTGCCGCTGATCGCCGTTCCGACGACGGCGGGGACGGGCTCGGAAGTCGGCCGGGCCGCCCTCATCACCCTGATGGACGGGCGGAAGCTAGGTTTCATCAGCGGCCATCTCATTCCCAAGATGGCGATCTGCGATCCCGAACTGACCTTGGGCCTGCCGGCCGGGCTCACGGCCGCCACCGGGCTCGACGCCCTGTCGCACTGCGTCGAGACGCTGTTTTCGCCGCGCTTCAATCCCCCGGCCGAGGCGATCGCGCTCGACGGGGCAGGGCGCATCTGGCGGAACCTCGAAAAGGCGGTCGCCGACGGGAGCGACCTCGAGGCGCGTTCTGAGATGATGATGGGGGCGCTCGAAGGCGGCCTGACCTTCCAGAAGGGGCTCGGCGCCATCCATGCCCTGAGCCACGCCCTCGGCGGTCTCAAGAGGCCGTCGCTCCATCATGGCACACTGAATGCGATCCTGCTGCCGCCGGTCGTCCGGGTGAATGCACCGCATGTCGGCGACAAGCTCGCCCGGCTCAAACGGGCCATGGGACTGGCGGAAAGCGCCGATCTGGAAAAAGAACTCGCCGACCTCAATCGCAGGCTCGGCATCGCCAAGGGGCTTCGCACCCTGGGCGTTTCGGAGGACAGCCTGCCCTGGGTGGTCGAGCGGGCGCTTGCCGACCATTCCCATGCCACCAACCCGGTGGAACTCACGGCCGAGAAGTATCGGGCCCTGCTCGACGAGGTGATGGTCTGATGGCTGCGGGGGCCCGCATCGCCGTCCTCGGCATCGGACTGATGGGAAGCCGCATGGCGCCCCGGCTGATCGATGCCGGCCATGACGTCACCGTCTGGAACCGCACCCGCGAGAAGGCGCTGCCGCTGGTCGAGAAGGGCGCGACCCTCGCCGAAACGCCGGCCGAGGCCGTCACCGGCGCGGACGTGGTCATCGTCATGCTGGAACATGGCGGGATCGTCGGCGAGGTGCTGTTCGGCATGCCGGAGGCGGCGGTCAAGGGTCTCGCGAAGGGAAGCCTGCTGATCGACATGAGTTCGATCCGGCCTGCCGAGGCGCGCGAGCATGCGGCCCGGCTTGCCGAGGCGGGCGTCGACTATCTCGACGCGCCGGTTTCCGGCGGCACGGTCGGGGCGGAGGCCGGGACGCTCGCCATCATGTGCGGCGGTTCGGCCGAGGATTTCGACCGCGCCGAACCGATCTTGAGGAAACTCGGCACACCGACCCTCGTCGGGCCCATCGGCTCCGGCCAGCTCGCCAAGCTGATCAACCAGCTGATCGTCGGCGCGACGATCGGTGCGGTCGCCGAAGGTCTGGCGATGGCGTCGGCCGGCGGCGCCGACCCGGCGAGCGTCAGAAAGGCTCTGATGGGCGGCTTCGCCCAGTCGCGCGTCCTCGATCTCCATGGCCAGCGCATGGTCGATCGCGATTTCGAGACCAAGGGGCGCACGGTGACCCATCTCAAGGACCTTCGAAACGCCTGTGCCGCGGCCGAAGAGATCGGTTTCACCGCCCCGTTTCTCGATCAAACGACGCAACTGTTCGCCGATCTCGCAGCCCATGAAGGCGACCCCGATCACTCCGCCCTCATTCTCGAAATCGAGCGCATGAATCGCCCCGGGAAGGCTGACGGCTGACGGCTGACGTCAGCCATCGGGCTGACGTGCCGGCAAGTGTGCCAGTGTGCTTGCGAGGATCGGCCAATCGCGATCCGCGTCGGAGATCGTGCTGGGGCGGAATCGCGCGGGCGGAGCAGGGACGCGGGCCTCGGCAACGACCTCACTCTCCGCGACCTCGCCGCGTCCCTCGGCCCGCTTGGCCCGGGCCGGCCTTTCGAGCCGTTGGGCCCCGCGGGCCGGCGATAAGGCGACGGTTGTCGCAGCCTCGCATCACGCCGGCTGACGGCACTCGCGACAGACTGCTTCCGTGATCGCCGCCGATGTCGCGCGGCCACCGAGATCGCCCGGTAGCATCGCAGGATCCTCGATCACCTTTCCGACGGCCCGGTCGATGCGCGCGGCGGCGTCCATCAGCACGTTGTCCCGGTGGCGCTTGCCGAGCCATTCGAGCATCATGGCGCCTGCGAGGATCGTTCCCAGCGGGTTTGCGATGCCCTGGCCGGCAATGTCCGGCGCCGAGCCATGAGCGGCCTGGAAGAAACCGTTCTGCGCGCCGATCTCCGCCGTGGGCGACATGCCCATCCCGCCGACGGTCGCAGCGCCGAGGTCTGAGATGATGTCGCCGAACATGTTTTCCGTGACGATGACGTCGTAGAAATCCGGCCGCTTGACCAGGTGGACCGTCATCGCGTCGACGAGCGCGAAGTCGAGTTCGACGTCCGGATAGTTTTCTGCGACTTCCGTCGCGACCTTCCGGAAGAAGGCGTAGGAGCGCAGCACGTTCGCCTTGTCGCAGACCGTCACCCGCTTCTTGCCGTCCCGCGGCGCACCGTTGCGGGTACGGGCGAGTTCGAAGGCCTGGCGCACGATCCGCTCGGTGCCGGCGCGGGTAATGATGGAGGTGTCGCTGGCGATCTCGCCGCGAACCACGTTGCCGCCGCCGCGCGCGGCATAGAAGCCTTCGGTATTCTCGCGCAGGATCACGTAGTCGATCGAACCGGGCTCGAAGTGGCGCAACGCCGAAACGATACCGGGATGCAGCTTGATCGGCCGGATGTTGGCGTAGAGGTCGAGACGAAACCGGAGCTGGAGGCCGAAGTCGAGTCCCGCCTCGGTCCCGTCGCGATAGGTGACGCCGGGGATGCCGGCCGCACCATGGAAGATCGCATCGGCGTCGCGGCAGGCCTCGAAGGTCGTCTCGGGAAACGCGACGCCGGTCTCCTGATAGCAACCGGCACCCGCCGGATACTCTTTCAGCGAGAGCTTGGCGGGATCGGGAAGTGCGGCAGCGAGCGCCTGCAGTCCTGCTTCGCATACTTCGGGGCCAATGCCGTCTCCGCGGACCACGGCGATTTCGTATGCCGCCTTGGGCGTTCCGTCGCTCATCACATGTTCTCCGGACTTGTCTCGATGTTCCAGCATCAGCGTCGAATCGTCGTCGATTCTCGGAAGGCGCGATGCGTCGATTTCATTTGGCGGAGCGACCTCCGTGCCGTTGTTCGCACGTCCGGCGCTTGAAGAGGCGCGGCGTTCTGCGGGGCAGCCGCGCCCGTCTTTCGGAAGATCAGGTCAGTCGCTGGCTGCGACCATCTTCTCGTACCACTCCTGAAGCTCCGGAAATTCGGCGACCACCTCGCTCGCCTTGGCCCGGAAGGGCGCGCGGTCGATCTCGATCACCGTCATGCCTTTCGACTTCAGGTCCTGGAGGATCGCCTCCTCCTCTTTCGTAATGTAGTCGTTGTACCAGTCCGCGGCTTCGTTGGCGGATTCGCGGAGCGCCTGCCGGGTTTCCTCGGGCATGGCCTCGAAGGCATCGGCATTGAACTGGAAGGTGAAGCCGTTGGCCATGTGCGCCGTCAGGATCAGATAATCCTGAACCTCGTCGAGGCTGGCAGACTGGATCGTGGCGAGCGGGTTCTCCTGCGCCTCGATCACCCCCTGTTGCAGGGCGGTGAACACCTCCGACCAAGACATGGGCGTCGGGCTCGCGCCGAACGTCGTCCAGGTGACGAGCCGTTCCTTCATCGGGGAAACGCGCATCTTCAGGCCGGCGAGGTCGTCGAGCGAACGAATTTCGCGGTTTGCCGTGAGCTGACGTGCGCCGCGATACATGTGACCGAGCACGAGGAAGTTCGCCTCGTCGGCGATCTTCTTCTTGATTTCCTCGCCGACGGGGCCGTTCCACACCGCGGCATAGTGCTTGGCGTCGTCGAAGAGATACGGCATGCTCTCCACACCGGCCAGCGGATGATAGCGCGACAGGGTGCCGATCGACTCGATGACGATGTCGATGCCGCCCTGCTGCATGGCCTCCTGCATCTGCTCGTAATCGCCGAGGCTGGCCGAGGGGAATATCTTCACCTCCACGTCGCCGCCCGTCTTTTCGGCCACGGCGTCGGCAAACTTCTGCGCAGCCGTGTGGACCGGGTCGGATGGATCCTGCCCGTGGCCGAGCCGCAGGGTTGTATCCGCAGCGAGGGCCGTCGTCCCGAACGAGGCCGCGGCGACGAAGCCGGCAACCAGGGCGAACGATTTCAAGCGCATGTTTTCCTCCGTCGATTGGGACCTTTGAGGCCCTGTTGGTCCGCTCAGCGGACGAGACCCGGCAGCCAAAGGACGAGGCCGGGGATGTACGTGATCAGGATCAGCACGACGAGCTGCACCGCGATGAAGGGCAGCGATGCGACCGCCGCCCTGTTGAGCGGCACGTCGCCGATCTTGGCGGCGAGGTTCAGGCAAAGCCCGACGGGCGGGGTCACCAGCCCGACGAGGAGGTTGAAGACGACCACCACGCCGAAGTGGATCGGATCGATGCCGACCTCGGGAAGCACCGGCAGGATGACCGGCAGGAGGATCAGCATCGCCGCCTTGGCCTCCATGAACATGCCGATGACGAGGAACAGGACGTTGATCAGGAGCAGGATGACGATCTTGTCGGTGGAGAAGGCGAAGATCCATTCGGCAACCGTTTGCGGCACCTCCAGGATGGTCAGCACCCACGCAAAGACCAGCGCGCCGGCGGCGACCGTCATCAAGGAGCCCACCCGGACGGCCGTCACGAAGAGAATGCGCGGCAGATCGGTGATCTTGAGATCACGGTAGACGAAGAGCCCGACGAACAGGGCGTAGACGACCGCGACCGCTGCCGCCTCCGTGACCGTGAACAGCCCGCCGAGCAGTCCGCCGATGATCAGGAAAGGCAGGAAGAGCGCCCATGACGCCGCAAGCGTCGCGCGCAGGAGCTCGCGGAGCGAGGGGCGGGCGTGGGTCGGGTAGCCGCGCCGCTTGGAAATGACGTAGCTCATGACGAGCAGCCCGAGCCCCAGCATCAGCCCTGGAATGTAGCCGCCGAGAAAGAGTTGGGTGATCGAAACCTCGGCGATGATGCCGTAGAGGATCAGCGTGATCGAAGGGGGAATGATCGGTCCGCAGGTCGAGGAACAGGCGGTCAGCGCGACGGTGAAGGGACCCGAATAGCCCTCCTGTTTCATCGCCGGAATCATGATCGAACCGATCGAGGCGGTGTCGGCGGTGGCCGACCCGGAGATTCCGCCGAAGAACATCGAGGAGACGACATTCACCTGCGCGAGCCCGCCCGGCATCGGCCCGACGAGGGCGTTGGAGAAATCGATGATGCGTCGCGTGATGCCGGACTGGTTCATGATCTGCCCGACCAGCAGGAAGAACGGGATCGCCATGAAGGCGAAGGAATTGATGCCGGCGACGAAGCGCTGCGGGATGATCCCGAGCGGCATGTCGCCCATGGCGAGAAGGCCCGCGAGCGAAGCCCCGGCAAGGCAGATCGGCAGCGGCAGTCCGATGGCGAGCGTCACGACCAGGGTGAGGACGAGAATCCAGAGTTCCATGGTGTCGGCTCAGAACGGGCGGATTTCGCGACGCCAAACGAGTTCGGCGAGAAACAGGATCATCAGCACGGCCGATACGGTCGGCGCGAGATAGAGAACCGAGAGCGGCCAGCCGAGGCCGGGGCTCGTCTGCGTGGCGTTCAAGATCGTCAGGCGGGCGCCGAAGATCAGCATCACCGCCGCGAAGCCGAAGGTGACCGCGTAGCGCATGACGGCCATCGCGACCTTCACGGGATGCGAGACGACGTCGACGAGGATGTCGACCCGGATGTGGTCCAGACGGCGGACGGCGATCGCCATCCCGAGTAGCGCCAGCCAGACCATCGACCAGCGGGCCAGTTCGCCGGACCAATAGGTCGGCGCGTTGAAGAGATAGCGCATCGCGACTTCGTAGGAGACGACGACGATCATCAGCGCGAACAGGACGACGCAGACGAGCCCGGCAAGGATTTCGACGAGATTGCCGATCCGCGTGGCAGGGGCGTCGAGCGACGGGCCGAGCCAGCCCGGGAACCCCGTGAGAAATGACGGCGTACGATCGGTTGTCTTCAAAGTGCCCTCCCAAACACCTCCGCCCGGATACTCCGCGCGCAATGCAGATCAAGACATATTCCGTTTGATATATCAACTGCCATGGAAGGAAGGGATGGACAGAAGGCGTGCGGCAGCCCGCTGGGATCGACATCCCAGGCAGAGAAAATCCGCGTTCTGCAGGAGATCGTGCGGACGGGACGGGCTCAGTCACGCCCTCGAACGGGCGGGTCGAGGTCGCCCGTGTCAGAGTTCCGTCAGGCCCACCGCGGCGACGGCCTCGGTCAGCTCCTTGCCGGAGCGCTCTCGCTGGCTGCAATGGCGCCGGACAGCCTCTTCGGTCTCGCCGCTGGCGACGAGCCGGGCGACGTCGGCGTGGGCTTCGGTCGAAAGGACGGGAGCGGCCCGCAGGCGCATCGCGACCCTGTGGGCGCGGCTGACCCGCTCCCAATGATGCATGCCCTGGTTCAGGATGAGCTCGTTTCCGCCGGCGCGCAGCAGCGCCCGGTGGAAGTCGAGATCGGCGCTCGACCAGGCGTTCAGGTCGGTCTCAAGGGTTTCGGCCATCCTGGCGCAGGCGGCCTGCATCGCCTCGACGGCGCCTCCGGCCGGGCCACGCAAACCGCAAAGGCGCAACGAATAAAGCTCGAGCGCCGTAATCATCTCGTAGGTCCGCGTCATCTCGTCGAGCCCGATCGGGACGACATGCACGCCCCGCCGCGGCGAGATGACGACGTAACCCTCGTACTGGAGCAGCTGGAGCGCCTCGCGCACCGGCGTGCGACTCATGCCGAGCTGCTCGCCGATCTTCTGATCGCTGATCGGCCGGCCGGCCTGCAGCTCGTTCGACAGGATCTGGGCCTTCAGGGCCCGATACGCTCGCTCGACCGCGGAAGCTGCCGTTTCCTGCGAAGCCGTCATGCGATTCGGATCGGCGATCGACATCCTTGCACCCCGTCAGGTCGCACGCGAACCGATCGGTCTCGGTGCGCTCAATCCGTAGCGCTCGCCGAGCTCCTTCAGTTCGGCCAAAACGGCTGCGGTGATGGCGACTCCCTCCGCTCTCTGGCGCAGCTTGGCGCGGTGTTCGCGCTCGCCGGGGAGGAAGATTTCCTCGACGCCCGGGGCTCGCCGAACGCTCTTGACGTCCTCCGCCGCCTTCTTGATGTGGGCATCGTAGTCGGCCCGATCGAGAAAGGCGCCGACGGGCAGGACGCCGAAGAGCTGGCCGATATTCTGCGGCTGGCTGAGATCTTCATACATGTGCGTCACCTCGGATCCGAACGCTCCCCCCGACAGCATCGTCGATAATAGACCGACTGTCATGGTCAAGGCATAGCCCTTCGGTCCCGCGATCGGTTGGACGAAGCCTTGCAGGGCCCGGACCGGATCGGTGGTCGGCTTGCCGTCGGGGCCGACGGCCCAGTCGTCGGGGATCGGCGTTCCGTCCTTCGCCGCGACGATGATCTTTCCGCGGGCTGCGACGCTGCAAGCCATGTCGAGGACGATGGGAAAGCCGAGCGGCGTCGGAAAGGCGACCGCGAAGGGATTGTTGCCGAGCATCGCTTCCGCGCCGCCCCAGGGGGTCATGTGGTTGATTCCCCCGATCGTGAAGGTGAAGCCGATCGCACCGGCCTCGGCGGCGATCTCGGAGAAGAAGGCTGCGGTGCCGAAATGATTGCCGTTGCGGACGGCCACGAAGGCGCAATCCTCGCCCCCGGCCATCCTCAACGCTTCCTGCATCGCCCGCACGCCGACGATGGACCCGAGGCCGTTGTCGCCATCCATCACCGCGCAGGTGCGTGTGGAATGCAGGATGCGCGGTTCGGCTCGCGGGTTCGTGGCCCGCGCAGCGAGTCGGTCCGTGTAGACCTGCAGGCGCACGACGCCATGGGAACCGACGCCCCTCAGATCCGCCTCGACCAGGCTCCTTGCGGCGAGTTCTGCATCCTGCTCCGGAACGTCGACGGCACGAAAGATCGCCGCGCAGAATTCTTCCAGCTCGCCCGTCACGACCGAGACGTAGCGTTCGGCTTGTTGAGACATCGGTGATCCTCCGGCCATTGGTCCGTTGACATCGTGATATTTCAGATTGCATACTACGGAAAATTTCCAAGGTCTAGGCGGTGGGAGGCGTCATTGATCTCGATGGGTGAAGGGCTCAAACGCGGTGTGCAAGGGATGCACCTCGTGGAGCGGGGGCTGGCGGCGATCTGTCTCGCCGTCGCGATCATGGCCCTGATGCTTCAGGTGGTGGCGCGGTACGGGTTCGACTCCGCGCTCCCTTGGCCGGAAGAGCTGGCGAAGTTCGCTTTCGTCTGGGCGACGTTCCTGGGAGCCGCGGCAGGCGCCGGTCAGAAGGCCCACATCGTGGTCGATCTGGTGGTGGGGGCGTTGCCGGTCCGTGTGCGGCTGATGCTCGCCGCACTCGTGAACGCAACCCTCGTGGCCCTGCTTCTGGTTCTCGCCTGGCACGGGGCGCGTCTCGTCACGCTCGGCTTCAACTCGCGGCTTCCGGCGATCGAGCTGCCGCTCGGCACCCTGTTCATGGCCGGTCCGGTCGCGCTCTTCCTGATGGCGATCAGCTATACGGCGGAATTCCTGTCTTCGGCGAGCGCTCTCGCGCGCGGCGCGGAGGAAATCGAGGGAGACGACGCCGTCGTCGACCCCGCGAAAATCATCGGTTGAGGGGAATGGATTGACCGCGCTCGTGGCTCTTGGCGGGATCTTCGCCCTGGCAGTCGTCGGCATGCCGATCGCTTTCGTGCTCCTCGCAATGGCGACCGCCCTCATCGTTTCGCTCAATCTGCCGCTGATGTCGGCGGTGCAGCACATGGTGGCCGGGATCGACAGCTTCATCCTGATCGCCGTGCCCTGCTTCGTCCTTGCCGCCAAGCTGATGAATGCCGGCAAGATCACCGATCGCATCTTCACCCTCGCCGGTGCCTTCGTGCGCCACGTCAGAGGCGGGCTCGCCCATGTCAACATCCTGGCGAGCCTGATCTTTTCCGGCATGTCCGGATCAGCCGTGGCCGACGCGGCCGGGCTCGGGGAGATCGAGGTCCGGGCGATGCGCAAGGCCGGTTTCGACGGCCCGTTCGCGGCCGCAATTACGGCCGCATCCTCGGTCATCGGCCCGATCTTTCCGCCGAGCGTGCCGTTCGTCATCTATGCCGGCCTCGCTTCGGTGTCCGTCGCCAAGCTGTTTCTGGCGGGCGCGGTGCCGGCGATCCTGATGGCCCTGATGCTCGGCATCGCGGCCTATGCGATCTCGGTCCGGCGCAACTATCCGACCGAGCGCCGGGCGACCTTCAAGGAGCTTCTTAGCGCGTTCGCCGCCGCCTTCTGGCCGCTCCTGTCGCCGGTGTTCGTGGTGGGCGCGATCGTCTTCGGTATCACGACGCCGACCGAAGCGGCGGTGATCGCCGTGCTCTACAGCCTCATTCTGGGATTGGTGTACCGCACGATCCGCCTTGCCGACCTGCCGCGCATCCTCGTCGAGACCGCGGTCGAGTCGGGCGTCCTCCTGTTCATCGTCGCCACCGTGGCGGTGTTTTCCTGGACGATCACCTTCGAGCGCATTCCGCAGGACGTCATGGAGGCGGTTTTCTCGCTCTCGTCCTCGCCGAGCGTGGTGATGGCGCTCGTCATCGCCGTCATGCTGCTTCTCGGCATGTTCATGAATCCGACACCGGGGCTTCTCATCGCGACGCCCTTCATGCTGCCTCTGGCCTCGGCAATGGGCATCGACCCCATTCAACTCGGCGTCGTCATGGTGCTCACGCTCGCCATCGGCCTCGTCACGCCGCCCATCGGCATCTGCCTGTTCATCGTCTGCCGCGTCGCGCGGGTCGACGTGGGGGCCGTGGTACGCGAGTGCCTGCCCTTCATCGTCGCGCTGATCGTCGTGGCAATCCTGGTCGCCTACCTGCCGGCGCTGACACTCTGGTTACCCGAGGTCTTCTTTGGCGACTAAGCCGGCACAAACGGGAGGAAAAATCATGCGACGACTGACCGCTGCACTTGCCGCGCTCATGCTTTCCACGGGGCTCGCGGCCGCGCAGGAATACACCATCCGCCTCGGTCACGCCCAATCCACGACCGACGTGTTCCACATCGGCGCTGAAAAGTTCAAGGAGGAGCTGGAAGCGGCGACCGACGGCCGCGTCGAAGTGATCATCTATCCGTCGAGCCAACTGGGTGCGATCCGCGACATGATCGAGGGCCTGCGGGTCGGGACCGTCCAGGTGGTGCTCGACGCGCCGAGCCGGCTCGCCACCTACACGCCGCTCGGCGATCTCTTCAAGACGCCGTACCTCTTCGAAACCCGCGAGGAGGGCGAGGCGATGTGGAACTCCGAAGGCGGGGCAGGGGTCATCGACACCATCGCCGAAGCCTCCGAAATCCGCATCCTCGCCGTCGCCTGGCGGGGCGCGCGCCACATCACGGCCAACCGCGAGATCCACACGCCCGAAGACATGGAGGGCCTGAAGATCCGCGTGCCGCCGACGAGCCTGCCCGTCGCCATGTTCGAGCGCCTCGGCGCGAGCCCGACCCCGATGGACTTCAACGAGGTCTATCTCGCCCTTCAGCAGGGCATCATCGATGCCCAGGAAAATCCGCTCACCACCAACTGGACCAACAATTTCCAGGAGGTCACGGACTATCTGGTGCTCACCGGCCACGTGAAGGACTTCGCCGGCTTCATGATGGGCGAGGCCTATTTCGAGAGTCTGCCGAAGGACATCCAGGAGGCGGCCGTCGAGGCGGCCCGGTCGGCAAGCGCGGTCATCGGGGACTATGTCGTGGCGGAGGAAGAGAACTTCATCCAGAAATTCCGCGATGCCGGCGTCACGGTGATCGAGCCCGATCAGGCCGCCTTCGAGGCGCGTTTCGACGGCTTCATGGAAGAGTTCAGCCCCGAACTCGCCGAGCAGGTCACGCGCTTGAAGGGCGGCGCGTCGAACTGACCGTCGCGTTTCGTCGCGGTCGAAGCCGCGACAGGCCGCTGCGACGTGCCATCGTCCGACACCGTCGTTCGGTCGAAGCGCGAGGCGTCCCGTGGACCGGTCTCACCCGGACCGGTCCCGCCGGCCGTCACGCGACGGGACTGGCTCGTCGAGACGCCGGCAGAGTTGCGCTCGTCGTCGCCGTCCCCTTGTCGGAGCCGTCAACCCGAAGCAGCCGCTGAAAAGCGTCTGCTCATTTGAAAAACACCGGTCTCCCTGCGAGAGCCGGCTCGGGAACCACCGAGTCGGCTCTCGTGCTGCAGCCGATCTGACCGGTCGATACTTGACCGGATCCTTGAGGAAGAAGCGGCCGAGCGGGTTCTGGTCGAAGTTCGCGACGTTCTTGCGGGAAACGTTGATGTGGGGGCTGCAATAGAGGTCGATCCCGGCGACGTCCTCCTTCGCCTGCTTCTGCAGGTGCGTCTTGCCTGTCGGACAGCGGCTCACCCCGCTTCGGCTGTCGACGGCGGCGTGCCGTGCACGCGCGGCGTCCCACGCGCTGGCCGACCCCGCTTCCCGGTTGCACCGCCCGGCAGTGTCCTTCCAGGCGCGAAAGGCTCGACGGATCATTCATCCGCCCGCCGCGATCAGAGGCCCGCGACGAAGTGGGTCGGAGCGACTTCGGTCAACGCCCGTCGTGGCGGGACGTAGTCCAACGGCCGGATCGGCGAGGGCAGCTCGCCGGTCTCGGTGCCGATGATCCGGTGGCGATCCTCGACCGGTTCCGGGACCGGCACCGCGGCCATCAGCTGCTGCGTATAGGAATGCTTCGGATTCCCGATCACGTCGGCACGAGGCCCGATCTCGACGATCTCGCCGAGATACATCACCGCGACGCGGTGGCTCACCCGCTCGACGATCGCCATGTCGTGGCTGATGAAGAGATAGGCGAGGCCCATGTCTTCCTGCAGGCTGATCAGCAGGTCGACGACATGCGATTTGACCGAGACGTCGAGGGCCGAAACCGCCTCGTCGGCGATGATGACCTTCGGATCCAGCATCAGGGCTCGCGCGATGCAGATGCGCTGCCGCTGGCCGCCGGAGAATTCGTGCGGCAGCCGCGAGATCATCGCGGTCTCCAGCCCGACCCGTTCGAGCAGATGTTCGGCTTTTTCCTGCGCCACCTTTTTCGAAGCGAGCCCGTGGCAGAGCAGCGGTTCGGCCATCGTCGCGCCGATGGTCTGCTTCGGATCGAGGGAACTGAACGGATCCTGAAACACCATCTGGATGTTGCGCCGCAAATTGGCGAGGCTCGCCCGATCGGAGGGATCGACCCGATTGCCGTCGAAGACCACGTCGCCGCTGTCTGGCGGATCGAGGAACAGGATGCTCCGCCCGGTCGTCGATTTGCCGCAGCCGGACTCCCCCACGAGAGACAGCGTCTCTCCCGCATGGAGATCGAAGCTCAGGCCTTCGACGGCGTGCACGCGCCCGACCTTGCGATTGAACGCTCCGCCGCGCACGTCGAAGCGGGATACGAGATCCTTCACGCTGAGAACCGGACGCGGTCGTTCGTGCGGTGTCCGGGGCGAAAGCACGGCGTTGCCGGATTGGCCGAGGCGCGGCACCGCCTCGATCAGCATCCTCGTATAGTCCTCGCGCGGATGCTCGAAGATCTCCCTCACCGAGCCGGTCTCCACCGTCATCCCCTGCTGCATGACCATCACCCGGTCGGCCATGTTGGCGACGACGCCCATGTCGTGGGTGATGAAGAGGATCGCCGTGCCGCTGTCGCGTTGGACCTCGTTGAGGAGGTCGAGGATCTGCGCCTGGATCGTCACGTCCAGAGCGGTCGTCGGCTCGTCGGCGATCAGGAGTTTGGGTGAGCAGGCGAGCGCGATGGCGATCATGATACGCTGGCGCATGCCACCGGAGAACATGTGCGGATAGTCGTCGAAGCGGCGCTGCGCGTCGGGTATTCGCACCCGGTCGAACAGCCTGATGCCTTCCTGCCGCGCTTGCGCGTCGCTGAGCGGCCGGTGCTGACGCAACATTTCCTTGATCTGCGTGCCGACGCGCAGAACCGGGTTGAGGCTCATCATCGGTTCCTGGAAGACCATGCTGGCCACCTTGCCGCGCATCTCCCGAAGGACGGATTCCGGCGCGCCCAGCACTTCCTGGCCGTCGAGAACGATCGAGCCGTTGATCGATATCTCACGCGCGGGGAGCAGACCCATGACCGCCGTCGCGGTGACGCTCTTGCCCGAACCGCTTTCACCGACGACCGCCAGCGTTTCACCCGGATCGATGTGGAGAGCGACGTTGCGCACGGCTTCGTAGCGGCCGAAGGCTATGTTCAGGTTGCTGACCTTGAGGATCGGCTCGGTCATGCCGCCGTCCCCGCCGGCTGGGTGAAGCCGGCCTGCGCCCGTGACCGCTCGGAAGAGGGCATCCAGGTCAGGACTTCGAGATCGTAGATCGCCTTCAACGTCTGCGCACTGACGGGAATACCGCGCGCATGCGCGGTGCTGATCGCTTTTGCAGGATCGATGGTCTCGGCTGCATCGGCATCAATCTGGAAGGGAGTGGCCCGAGCGACGATCGTCAAGGCGTCCTGACGCGCGGCCGCCTCGGCGAGGACTGGGGATTGCCTGATGTCGTCGAGCAGGGCCGCGAGCAGGGTCGTCGTGCCCGTTCCGGCCGAAAGCCGCATCTTGTCATCACCCCTGCTGGCAACGTACCACGCGCATGCCTTTGCAGACGGCAGGAGGGCGATGGACGACAGCCCGTATTCCGCTCCGGTGAGGAGGATGGCGGCAATGAGAGAAGCTTCGGAAGCGCCGGCGATTCTCGCAACGCCGAGCGGAGCGTCGCCCGCATGGGCGGCGAGATAGTCAATCGCCGGGGGCCCGACTTCGAGAAGTGAGACACCTTGCGCATCGATCGCCAGGGTGCCGTCCGCCGCGATCTCGTGGAGCGGTCCCGACGCCGGCCTGTGCTGCATCCCGGCGATCTCGTCGAGTATTTTCGGCGAGATCGCCGCGGCCGTCGCAGTGAGATGCGAACCCCGATCCGCGATAGGGAAGGGATAGCCCAGCGCACGGAGCGACCAGGGCAGGACGCGCGTCAGTTCGGAATAGGCGACGGTGAACGCGTTCGTCACGAGAGGATCCTTTCCATGTCGGCTTGGCTGGACGCGGCTTTCGATCGGTCGGGCGAAAAGTCCGCGGGCAGCGGCTGGTCCTGAAAGAACGTCCCGCGGACGTACCGGATGGAAAGCGGTGTCGATCCCCGAATGCCGAGGGAGGCCAAGAAGAACCGGATCAGATCGGCCGGGCGGAAGTCGCGATCGGCAAGCCCGCCCCAAATCTCCGCGTAAGCGAGGCCGTCGAGATACTGCACGCGTGAGATCGCAAAGTGCAGTTCCGGATGCGCGAGAACGACATCTCCGGCGAGCACGTCGTCGTCATGGCTGGCAAGGACTGCGGCAAGCCGATGAATCAGGCCGATATGGTCGATGAAGGATTCGAAGTGCTCGTGTTGATCGACGATCCGTTCGCCGCGCCGCTGTTCGCCGTTGTCGGCGGAATGGTACCAGAAGTGCTGATGGCTGGCGGCGAGCGTGCGATCGCTGCGAAGCGCCCAGCCATAATTGCGGCGCAGGATGTCTCGCAACGACCTGACCGTCATCTCGGGCTTCAGGCTTCGACGGCGGGCGGCCCCGATCTTCAGATAGGGGGCGACGGCGTCGCAGAACTCCGGAACCAGGTCGAGCAGCATGCTGTTCAACTGCTCGCGGCTCTCGGGGTCGATCCGCTCCGCGAGCGCATCCGCCAAGTCATTCCACCGCTCGAGTGCGGGATCGTCGATTGCCGCGTCCACACGCTTCAGATCCGCGATGATCACCTCGTTCGACGCCACGTAGTCTTCGCTCTGGGGGTCGGTACGCCGGTAGATCCCGATCGTGTGGGCGATGGTCTCGTGCATTTTCGCCCGGCCCGCGTCGGTCACCTTCTGATGCTTGGCAAAGGCGATCGCCGTCTCGCGCACGACCACCCAGGTCGCCACCCAGTGCGGCCAGCGCTGCAGCGCCACGCACATCCCCTGGCCCGAGGAGTTGCCGATGCCGAGCTGGCGGGCGATCGCCGGATCGAGCTGGGCGGCTGCGGGATTGCGCTGCCGGGCGACGGCATTCGCGAGGTCGATCGAGACCAGCCGCACAAGATAGACGGCGAAAAGATCGGCGAAGAACGGATGGGCGAGAGGATGATCCTCGGGAATGCCGAGGAAGGAGACCGATCCGTTGCGGCCGCTGCTCTGGAATCCGCCATTGCGCATGAGATAGCCGTTGGCCTGTTCCGCCGGCGGCTGTTCGCCCCGAGCGAGCCAGTCGACCAGCGTATCGAAGTGCCGGCTGCTGCGGTTCGCAGGCGTCCAGCCCATGACGTCGGCATCGGTGCGCATCGCGAGGCCTTCGGACTTGGTGTCGAAGGTCGCGAATTCCCGGGCGATGCGCTCTTGGTCGGCAACCCCGACGAAAAGCGCGCCGAAAAGGTCGCGGTTTGCGCCGTCGGAGCGTCGTCCGACCTTTTCGATGCCGTCCCACGGATAGGCGCGTGCGATATAGGTGAACTCATGCCCGCCGGCACTGATGTGATAGACGAACTTGGCGGCGGCGTCGTCCTCGCACACCGAAGAGACCAGTTCGATCCGCCATTCCTCGCGCGTCATCTTGCGGATGAGAACATCGGCAAAGCTCAGCCGCGAGGCCTTGAAGCATTTCAGGCTGTCGACCCGCATCAATTCGGCGGCCGGTCGCATCAGGCGTTTCACCTCGCCGGCGTGCTGCGCCCCGCAATGGCGCTGGAGACAATCCTCGAGATAGCCGGGAAGGTCGGGGGAACTCAGATGTGCAGGCATTGACTTACTCCGCGACGCGGGGGCGTCTGGAAAATGCGTCGTTCATGCTCGAGCCGACGAGGTAGAAGGTGAAGACGGTGAGGGCGACGGCGGCGCCCGGTCCGAGGCTGAGCAGCGGACGGATCGGCAGGAAGCTCGAGCCGTCACGCACCATTCCGCCCCAGTCTGGAGCCGGCGGCGGTACGCCGAGACCGAGAAAGCTGAGGCTCGCCGACGTAAAGATCGCCAATGAGACGTTGATGGCGAACTGCGACCAGACGACCCGCATGGTGTTCGGCATGACGTGCTTGCGGATGATCCAGAACGAACTCGCGCCGGTGGCTCTCGCTGCCTCGACGAACAGCATCTCGCGCACCACGAAAACCTGGCCGCGCACCAGCCGCGCCACCGTCGGGGCGGTGACGACGCCGAGCGTAATGGACAGATTGAATACCGAGGGACCGAGCATGGCCGTGATGATCAGCGCCAGCACCAGGCCGGGGAGGGCGATGAAGATGTCGATGACCTGAACCAGGATGAAATCGACCCAGCCTCGGAAAAACCCGGCTGCCAGGCCGATCGGCGCACCGATCAGGACCGCGACGATCGCCGCCGCAGCGCCGACCTGGAGCGAAACGCGCGTCCCGAAGAGCACCCGCGAGAAGACGTCCCGGCCAAGCTGGTCGGTGCCGAAAAAGTTTGCGGCGGACGGTGCGCCGAGAATATTCGTCGTGCTGGCCGTGGGTGGGTAGGGCGCGATCAGGGGCGCGAAGACGGCTGCCAGCGTGATGACGGCGAGAAGGATCAGGCCGAGGACGAGGCGTGCGGGAAACTTCTGCATCGTGGCGCCTTACCTCGCGTGCCGAACGAGCGGATTGACGATCCCGTAGGCGAGGTCCGCGAGAAGATTGAGAAGCATCACGCCGACGATGATCACCATCCCGACCGCCAGCATGACCGGAAAGTCGCGGGTGTTGATCGCATTCACCAGAAGTCGGCCCATGCCCGGCATCGAGAACACGGTTTCCGTCACCACCGCGCCGCCGACGAGCTGGCCGAGCGACAATCCGGCATAGGTGATCAGCGGCAGGATGCTGTTCGGGAGAATGTGTCGATAGGAGATGCGCGTCTCCGAAAGACCTTTCGACCGCGCCGCGCGCACGAAAAGGCTGCCGCGAAGGGATTCGTACTCGGCGCGGTAAACGAGGCTGAAGGAACTGAAATAGAAGGTCGTCAGGGTGACCACCGGCAGGATCATGTGAACGAGGTGCGCACCGATGCCGTTCGACCAGGGCGACCAACCCGTCGTCGGCAGCAGGCGGAGTTCGACGGCGAAGACGTAGATCAGAAGCAGGCCGAGGAAGAAGTTCGGGATCGTGATCCCGACGACGCTCACAGCGGCCGTCACCCTTTGCACGTAGCTGCGCATGAAGGTCACGGAATTGATCAGGGACGAGCCTGCAAAAGCGATGAGGATCGCCCAGACCGCAAGTTCGAGCGTCAGCGGCAGGGCGTCGGCGATCATCTGTGCGACCGGCTGCTGGGTCGCATAGGAGCGGCCGAGATCGCCGGTCAGGGCGCTCCCCATCCAGTCTCCGTAGCGCAGCAGCAGCGGCTGGTCGAAGCCCATCCTCTCGTTGAGCTCGGCTACCGCTTCGGGCGAGGCGTTTTCGCCGAGCATGATGGCGGCCGGGGTTCCGAGAAACGAGGTGACGGACGCAAAGAGGAGAAACGTCAGGAGGACGACGTTCGGCACCATGATCGCGATCCGCGAGGCGATGAGCGCTAGCATCGGTGGATCAGCGCATCACGAAGGGATCTGCGACCCTCTCGCCGGAGAGATCGGCGAAGATGGCCTTCGTCTGCGTGTAGTCGTGGATCGCCTCGATCCCGCCCTCGCGACCGTAGCCGCTGTTGGCCGAGCCTCCGAACGGCATCATGTAGGAGGTGACGCGGTAGGTGTTGATCCAGAAGCGCCCCGCGGGGATCGCGCGAGCGGTCCGGTAGGCCTTGCCGAAATCCTGCGAGAAGACGCCCCCGGCGAAGGCATAATCGGAGTCGCGGGCGAGGGCGATCGCCTCCGCTTCGTCGGAAAAACGCAGGACGCTGAGGACCGGCCCGAACAGTTCGTTGCGAACGATCGGATAGTCCTGGCTGTCGCAGGCGACGATAGTCGGCTCGAAGTACCAGCCTTTCGAACGTCCCGCCCGGCCACCACCGGTGAGGATCCTGGCTCCCGCCTTCGAGGAGTCGTCGAGCAGTCGCTCGATGCGGTCGCGCTGCCGGCGGGTGGCGAGCGGCCCCATGTGGACATCCTCCCCCATCGGATCGCCGATGACGATCTCCTTCGCGCGGGAAAGGATGCGTTCCAACGCCTTGTCGTAG
Source organism: Jiella avicenniae (assembly GCF_021390325.1). Taxonomy (GTDB): domain Bacteria; phylum Pseudomonadota; class Alphaproteobacteria; order Rhizobiales; family Rhizobiaceae; genus Jiella; species Jiella avicenniae. The sequence continues at coordinate 129,124 of NZ_JAJUWU010000016.1, forward strand.
ATCTTGTCCTGCAGGAGCAACCGGGAACCTGCGGCGCAGCTCTGGCCGCTGGCGGCGAAGATTGCCGAGGTGACCCCGTTCACCACGCTGTCGAGGTCGGCGTCGTCATAAACGACGACCGGCGATTTGCCGCCGAGCTCGAGCGAAAGCATCGCGATGTTCCGGGCGGACGAGGTGATGACCTTGCGCGCGGTCTCGACGCCGCCGGTGAAGCTGACGCGGCGCACCAACGGATGCGAGACGAGCGTCTGCGCGCAGGGATTGGCCGAGCCGGTCACGATGTTGAAGACGCCCTGCGGAAGGCCTGCACGGTCCATCACCTCGGCGAAGGCCGCGATCGCCGCCGAAGCGTCTTCGGAGGGCTTCAGGACGATGGTGTTGCCGGCGGCGAGGGCCGGAGCGATCTTGAACGCCGCCAGTTGCAGCTGCGAGTTCCAGGGCACGATCGCGGCCACGACGCCGAGCGGTTCGCGCAGGATGAGCGAAAGGGGCGCAGTGTCGCCCGAGGCCGGGATCCGGCCTTCGACCTTGTCGGCAAGCCCGCCATAGTAGTCGTAGATCTCCGCGAGATTGCGCGCCTGCCAGCGCGTCTCCCGGAGCAGCTTGCCGGTATCGGTCGTCTCCGCAATCGCCAGTTCCGGCCCGGCGGTTTCGAGCTCCGCCGCGATGCGCTTGAGGATCCGGCCGCGATCGCGCGGGGTCATGCGGGCCCAGGGACCATCGAGATAGGCGGCATGAGCGGCCTTGACCGCGCGGTCGACGTCCTCGGCGGTCGCTTCGGGGAAAGTCGCCCATTCCTCTTCGCTGGCCGGGTTCGTCGACGTGAAGCGCCTCCCATCGCTCGCTTCGCAGAACGCGCCGTCGATATACATCTGGTAACTTGCGGACATGATGCGGATCCGTCTTTTTCGTGAGGACGGCGGGCTCGGCCCGACGCAGGGGGAGGCGGAGGACGGAGCGTTCGAATGCGTGCCCTGTCCCGTTGGGGATCTGCCGATCAGCCCTGGCTCTTCCAGACGTAGCGGAAGCGCGGGATCTGATCGGGCATCGCGACGAAACCGTTGACCGACTTGCGCATCGCGTTGAACTCGCTGCTGAAGCCGACCGGCATGTATGGCAGGTCCTTGGAGATCTGCATCTGGATCTGGTCGTAGAGGTCCTTGCGGCGCGCCTCGTCCGACGTCCGGCGCGCCTCGTCGATCCACTTGTCGACCTGCGGGTTGCCGTAGCCGGTCGAGTTTGCCGTCCCGTCGCTCGCAAAGAGGTAGTGGATCAGGCCGTCCGGGTCGGCGCGCTGCGACCAGCGCATCGGCGTGAACTGAATGCTGCCGGCGACCGTCCGCGCATAGTACTCGCTTTGCGGAACCGGTTCGAGCTGAACGTCGAGGCCGACGGCGTCGAGATCTTCCTTGGCGAGTTCGGAGAAGCGGCGCAGCGTGTCTCCGCTCGGCGCGGCAAGCCGGAGGGTGGTTCCCTGAAGCCCGGCATCCGCGATGATCTTGCGGGCAAGCACCGGATCGTACTCGTACTCTTCGAGCTTGGCCGGCGTCCACCACAGCCCGTCCGGCGTGAAGCCGTTCGAGACATTGCCCTCACCGGCCCACAGAATCTGGTTGATCCGCTCGCGATTCAGGGCGTGGGCGACGGCGCGGCGCAGCTCCGGATTGTCGTAGGGCGCCGTGTCCCACTTCCACTGCAGCGAATACCAGGGCCCGCTGTTCGAGGGGACGAGTTCGATATCCGGACTTGCCTTCGCAAGCTGCGTATCGAGCGGATCCAGCTGACTGATGAAGTCGATCTCGCCGATCATCATCCGCTGGATGCCGACCAGGTTCGACGGAATGTCGTTGAAGACGACCGCGTCGAGATACGGCATGTCGCCCTGCCAGAAGTCGTCGTTGCGCTTCAGCGAGATGGTCGATCCGCGCGTCCATTGATCGAACACGAAGGGGCCGGTGCCGACAGGATGGGAGCCGGCGTCCTTGCCGAATGTTTCGGCAGCCTTCGGCGATGCCATCAGACCTGCGCGATCGGCCAGCAGCGCGAGCAGCGGCGGGTAGGGCTGCGCGAGGTCGATGGTGACGGTGTGCTCGTCGGTCGCCTCGACGCCGGTAATGACACCTTCCAGAAGAGAGCGCTGCGACGATCCTGTCGCCGGATCGAGCCTCTTGTCGAGGTTCCACTTGACGGCTTCTGCGTTGAAGGGCGTGCCGTCGTGGAACTCGATGCCCTGTCTGAGGTGAAGAACCATCTTCTTTCCGTCGTCCTCGAAGTCCCAGCTTTCGGCAAGGCCCGGCTTGAGGGAGAAATCGGGATTCACGTCGATGAGGGAATCGAACATCAGGAACAGAACCTGCCGTTCGGTCCATTGCGCCGACTGGATGGGGTCGAGGGTGCGGACATCGCTGATGAAGCCCACATTGAGGGTCCCGCCGGAAACGGGCGTCCCCTCCTGCGACCAGGCGCTGAAGGGAAGGGCCGTCGTCAGCAGAAGGCCCCCGAAAGCGGACATCAATTGCCGTCTGTTCATCATGCTCTCCATGTTGGCCTGTTTCCGGAAGGGAGCGCCGAACCCGGGGTTCGGCCGTGAGAGGCCGACCGTCGTCCGACTGGAATTAAGTCAGGATGGATTCTGCAGAGGTCTGCCGGCCTGATCGACGCCCATCATCTTCATGTCGAGGAAGCGATCGCCGATACGGTGATGGGGGCGCCCGCCGCTTGCCGCGCCGATCGCGACGACGATCTCGTCTGCCGCCGGCGCGTCGGGGACATGGAACTCCACGGTCAGGAAATGCGCCCGAGAACCCTTTCGCCCCTCCGACTTGTTGGTCATCGGAATGGTGATCGCGGTGCCGACGCCGGCGCGCTTGTTCGTGAAGGGCAGGAAGGAGTCCCCCTGCGCGCCGGCTCGAAAGGCGTTTCCGAAGTGCAGCGTGTGGATCAGGCCGGCCGCGTGTTCGATCTCGCCGCCGGAGCCCGTCACGGCCGCTTTCCCATAGGCCTCGATACCTTCGGGGCCGCCCATGAGCGCCACGAGGCGCGGCACGAGAGCATCTCCGAGAACCCGTGCCGCCTGGTGAATGCCCGGCTGAAGATCTTCGACGAAGCCCTGTTCCGCCCACGGGTTGCGGATCACCGCCGCACAGGCCGCCATCCGCAGCGGCTTTGCAGCGAGCCGCCCGCCTTCGGCGATCGTGTCCTCGACGTAGTCGACGACCTTGCGGATGAAGATATCGCTCACGAAGCCGCCCCTTCGGCATCGAGTTCGGCAAACACCCGATTGGCGATCCGGTGGCATTCCACCCCGACGGGGACGCCGCAATAGACCGTCAGATGGGTGATCAACGCATCCAGTTCGTCCCGCGTCACGCCGTTCCGGATCGCGCCACGGAAATGCAGCTCCCATTCGTGCATCCGGTTCAACGCGGCGATCATCACGATGTTCAGCATGCTGCGCGTGCGGGCTTCGATCCGGTCGTCGCCCCAGGCCGCACCCCAACAGAACTCGGTGATGAAGGTTTGAAACCCTTGGGAGAACTCGGTGGAGCGGCTTAACGAATTCTCGACATACTCGGGCCCCAGCGTCGCCTTCCGGCGTTCCAGACCGCGGTCGAACAGCTGCTTGTCCATCAGGCGTCACTTTCCGAAGTGCGTTCGTCTTCCAGCACGAATTCGCGGATATGCTTCGCGATGAGCGGCGAAGCCTCCACCAACACGCTGTGTTTCAGTTTCGGCAGGATCTTCAGCTCGGACCGGGGTATGAGCCGGTGCATCGTTTCGGCCATTCGCACATTCGACCCCTGGTCGAACTCTCCGGTCATGACGAGTGTGGGCAGATCGATCGCGCCCAGTTCGTCGACGAGTTCCGTCGTTCCGAAGACACGGTAGGCCTCGAGATACGACGGCAGATGAACGGCCTTCAATTCGGCGATGCGGCGTTCGATGATTTCGGGATGGCGCGCCGCGAACTCCGGCGTGAACCACCGGTCCTGCGCGGCCCCGGTGATCGCGTCGATGCCTCCTTGGCGGATCATGTCGAGGCGGTCGACGACCTTTGCCCGCTCCTCGGGCGTACGTCCCGCGACGGCTGAGAGAATGACGAGGCGGCTGAACCGGTCGGGCCATGTCAGCGCAAGCTTCTGGACGATCAGCCCGCCGAGGGAGAAACCGGCGACGGCTGCCTTCTCGACCCCGGCGTCATCCATCATCCGGATGATGTCGGCTCCGAACGCTTCGATCGAATAGGTCGTTTCGATGTTGGCGGAAGCTCCGTGGCCGCGGAGATCTTGGCGCAGGATGTCGAAGCTGCCGGCAAGCTCGGCGACGACGCCGTCCCAACTGCGCAGGCCCGCGCCGACACCATGAACGAGCACGAGTGGGAGTCCGTCGCCGCTTCGCTCGAAATTGATCAGGCCGTCGCCGGTTCTCATCGCGGCTCCTTGGAGGTGGGCCCCTTCATGTCTGTTGGTATACCATCGGACAATATGACGGTCAACGCCGCTTTTGCGGTTGCGGAAACGCCATGCGGCGGCTAAGGCCCTGCGCCAGGGACGAACGAGCGGGAGGCGAAATTGCAGGGTATCGAGCGCTTCGCACCGACGCATATGCCGACCTTGCGGCAACAGACGGCGGATGTGCTGCGGGAAGCTCTGATGACCGAAATGTTCCACCCCGGGGAAAAGCTCGTCGAGCGGAGTCTTGCGGAGCGCACGGGGGTCAGTCGCACGAGCATCCGCGAAGCGCTCAGCCAGCTCGAAGCCGAAGGCCTCGTGACGCGGATCCCCGGCAAAGGTGTCTCGGTGACACGTCTGTCGCCGCGAAATGTCAGGGAAATCTACGAAGCGCGCGTCGTGCTGGAGACATCGATGGCGCGCTTCTTCGTCGAGCGCGCGTCGGCAGAGCACATCGCGGCGCTGGAGGCGGCGGTTGCCGAGGCGGAGGCCACCAATCGCCCCGACCAGGCGCGGGAGCATGCCAGCAAGCTCGACGATGTCGCGGACATCATCACCCAGGGCGCCGACAACGAGGTCATGCGCCAGCTCGCATTCGTACTGCGCACCCGGATGACCTACCTGCGGACGATAACGGCCCGTGTCGCCACATCGGAACGACGGCAAGAAACGATGCGGCGCCTCAACGCGATCGCCGCATCGCTGAAAGCGCGCGACGCCGAGACCGCAATGCGCCTGACCCGGGAATATGTCGAACGGTCGGCGGAATTTGCAGTCGCCACCCTGCAATCCATGGAAACGAAGACCACCCGAGCATCGGCGGCTTCTCCGAAGGACACGATGCCATGAAATATGTGAGGCTCGGAAAAAGCAATCTGAAGGTGTCCCGACTCTGCCTCGGCGCGATGGGCTTCGGTTCGAAGGACTGGCGGGCATGGGTCCTCGACGAGACCGCGTCGGCGCCGATCGTCGCACGGGCCCTGGAGCACGGGATCAATTTCTTCGACACATGCGACTTCTATTCGGCCGGGGAAAGCGAGCGTATCCTCGGGCAGACACTCGTCCGCAGGCTTGCGCGCGACAGCTTCGTACTCGCCACGAAGGCCGGCAATCCCATGGGGCCGCACTGCAATGCCCGCGGCTATTCCAGAAAACATCTCTTCCAGGCGATCGATGCCTCGCTGACGCGGCTCGGCACGGATCATGTCGATCTCTTCCAGACGCATGTCTGGGATGGCGAAACCGAGCTCGACGAGCTCGTCGAGGCCATGGCCGACATCGTGAGAATGGGGAAGGCGCTGCATGTCGGCGTGACGACCATGCCGGCCTGGACGCTGGCTCTGTGCCGTGGCAAAGCCGGGCGGGCGGGCCTCCCGCAATTTCTGTCAATGCAGTGCGAGTACAATCCCGCGCATCGGGAATGTGAGCGGGAGCTTCTGCCCTACTGCCGGCATGAACAGATCGCCGTCATTCCGTTCAGCCCGATGGCGCGGGGCTTTCTGTCTGCCGATCGCCGCCAGGCGGACGACGTGACGGAACGCACGCGCAGCGACGACTACACGACCAAATACTACCACCGTCCGTGCGACTTCGAAGTGCAGGCCGTGATTGCGCAGATCGCCGGCTCGCTCGGCCGCACGCCTTCGCAGGTCGCGATGGCCTGGACGCTGGCCCAGCCGGGCGTGACGGCGCCGATCTTCGGGGCGACTTCGGCCGCGCATGTCGACGAGGCGGTCGCAGCGCTTGACATCGCCCTTTCACCGGAAGATCTCGCCAAAATCGACGCCGCTTATGGCACGAGGCCCTTGTCCGGCTCCGGGCACTGATCCGGTGGGAACTGAAGGCACAGACATGTCCGCTACCGTTGCTCCGCAGCCAAGATCTGCACGACGGGATTCCTCAGATGTCGGCAGTCTGCGCGTCACGCCCGCGCCGCTGCTGCGCAAACAGGTGGCGGATGCGCTGAAGGGCGCCATCGCCAGGGGCGAGTTGTGTTCCGGCGATCGCCTCGTCGAGCGCGTTCTGTGCGAAAGGCTGGGCGTCTCCCGCGCCTCCTTGCGGGAGGCGTTGCGCGAACTCGAGAACGAGGGGCTCGTGACGGAGGTGCCCAATCGGGGGCTGATCATCTCCGTCATCACGCGGAAGGTCGCAAGGGACATCTTCGATATCCGGGCTTCACTGGAAAGCCTCATTTGCCGCCGGTTCTGCGAGAATGCGTCGGAGGCACAGATGGCGGAACTCGGCGAGATCCATGACGACTTGGTCGCCGTCTATGGCGAGGGCGATCCGATGCGGATGATCGCCGCCAAGACCCGCTTCTACGATCTCCTGATGGCCGGGGCCGGCAACGAGGAGGCGGAGCGGATGCTGCGAAGCGTCCATATCCGGGTTTCGCAACTGCGCATCGTCTCGCTTTCGGAGCCGGGCCGGCGGAAGGCGTCGCTCGCCGAACTCAAGGCTCTCGTCGAGAGCCTGGCCGCTCGCGACGGAAGGCGCGCCGAAAGGCTCAGTCGGCGGCATGTCGAGATGGCGGAAAAGGCTGCGGCCACCAATGTCCCGATCACGGTGGATGTCTCGGGAAAAATGCCATGAGCGGCCACACGGGTGGCCTCGAGACCGTCACGACGCGCCGGATGTCCTGCAGCAGATCCGAACGCGCTATTCATGGCTTCGTCGTTCTGCCCAGCCGATGGGTGGTGGAGCGAACCGTTGCCTGGCTCGGCCGATGCCGCAGGCTGGCGAAGGACTTCGAGAACCGATCTCGAGCGCCGGGGCCCGGATCCATGTCGCGCAGATCAGGCTGCTAACACGCCGGCCCGCGAGATGCAGTCACGTCTGAACGATTTCGAGGCGGGCACTCGGTTCGATGCCGATCGCGGCGCACAACCGCTCTCGGCCCGATGACCTGCACTTTCCGGATGCGCCTCAAGGCGTGGATGTCGTCAGCAGGCATGTCGCCCGGTTTCATCCGCCCCCGGTTCCGGGACCGGATAGATGCCCGGGTTCAATAGCCCTGCCGGGTCGAGCGCTTGTTTGAGCAGACCCATCAGGGCGATTTCCTCCGATGATCGGCTGCAAGAAAGCCAGGCGCGCTTCAGCCTTCCGATGCCGTGTTCGGCGGTGATCGCCCCGCCCCACTCGGCGACGAGGCCGTAGATGGCGCGTTCGATGTCGTGGATTGTCTCCGTGCGCCCGTCATGGGCGACGAGGAGGTGGACGTTGCCGTCGCCCACGTGGCCGACTTTCAGGGCCCGACCCGCGCCGTCGACATCCGCGAGACATCGGTCGCACGCCTCGCAGAACTCGCCGAGACGCGAGGAGGCGACTCCGAGATCGAAATTGATATGGGGGCCGAGCGCCTCGTCGACCTCGCCGACCGCCTCGCGAACGGCCCAGAGCGCGCGGGCTTCCGCGATGGATTGCGCGAGAATACCGTCCTCGACCAGCCCCTCCTCGCTCAGCGCCATGAACCAGTTCTCGATGTCCGCGGGATCGGTGTCGGCGATTTCGACGAGCACGTAGAAGCCGTGCGTCCCCGAGACCGGTCGCCGCGCGAGCCTCGCCTCGCCGCAAACGAAATCCCAATAGTCCGGCCACATGCCCTCGAAGGCCGTCAGCCGGTCGCCGAACATCGTGCGGGCGCGCGACAGGCAAGAGAGCGCAGCCGGGAAGTCCGGAAGCGCGAGCAGGACGACCATCGCCTTGCCGGCATGAGGCTTGAGTTGGAGCACCGCCATGGTGACGACCCCCAGCGCGCCCTCCGAGCCGATGAAGATCTGCTTCAGATCCAGGCCGGAATTGTCCTTCACCAGCTTGCCGAGGCGGCTGAGGATCCGGCCGTCGGCCAGGACGACTTCCAGCCCGAGCACGTTCTGGCGCATCATGCCGTGGCGCAAGACGCGGATGCCGCCGGCATTGGTGGCAATGAGGCCGCCGACGGTGGCCGAGCCTCGGGCCCCGATATCCACCGGAAAGTCGAGCCCCTTTTCGCGGGCGGCGTCGTGAACCCTTTCGAGCGGCGTTCCCGCCCAGACCGTCATCGCCATGGCGTCTTCGTCGATCTCGACGACGCCTTGCATGCGCTCGGTGGAAAGGACGACGGCCGGGCCGGCGACGCAGGCGCCACCGGAGAGGCCGGTGCGGCCGCCTTGCGTGATCATCGCGATCTGAAAGCGCGCACACACCGCCATGGCCTGCGAAAGCCGCTCCGTCGTCGCCGGACGCAACACGGCGAGCGGCAGATCGCCTTTGAGGCCCGAACCGTCGGAAGCGTATCGTGCGCGATCCGCCTCGTCGAGGAGCAGTTCGCCGTCGCCAAGGATCTCCGACAAAGCAGCGAGGGCATCGTCGTTCATTGCAGGCATCCTTTCCCGCCGCGCGAAACATTCGCTATCGTGACGGTCTCTTCCTGCGCTCCCTCGGAACACCCTTCATGACAAGCAGCTCCGTTCTCTCGCGCCTCTCCAAGCTTCAGCATTTCGTCGAGGTGGCACAGCAGGGTTCGTTCCGTGCCGCGGCCGACAAGCTGAACGTTGCTCCATCGGCCGTCAGCAAGCAGATCAAGAACCTGGAAGACCATTTCGGCGTCGAGCTCTTCCGGCGCGATCGCGGGCGCGGCGGGCTCGAACTCACCGAGGCCGGCAGCATCCTTCTTTACCGCAGCGCCTCGATCATCAACGAGTTGTCGATCGTTCGCGAGGAGCTGAACGAACTTCTCGGGCTCAAGCGCGGTCACTTGCGCGTCGGCGTCAACGAGGTGGTCGCCTCCGACCTCCTTCCGGGCATCCTCCACAACATGCACCGCAACTTTCCGGCGCTCGAATATACGATCATCGTCGAGAACACGCCCGGCATCCTCAAGCGCCTTCACGACGGAGACGTCGATATCGGCCTCGGCTACAACTTTCCCGCCGCGCCGGAGATCGACGTCCTCGCGACGCTTCATCGCCGGACCTATCTGATCACCTCGCGCCACCACGCCCTCGCCCAACGGCGAAAGGTGCGGCTCGAGGAGATCGCCGGGGAGAAGTTCATCTTTCCCGACCCCTCCGTCGCGCTCCATCAGATGCTGCAGGATGCGCTGGTGAGGGCAGGCGTCGAGGTGCGAACCGTCATGCACACGAACTCCTTCAGTCTTCTGAGGCAGATGGTTCAGGACGGGCTCGGCGTTTCGATGGTGATCGGCCGCTTCCTGCAGAGCAAGCGCGAGCAGCTTTCCTTCATCGAGGTCGAAAATCTCGGCATCGAGCGAAAGCCGCTGTCCTGCTGCCGGGTGGCGGGCCGCGCGCCGACGAACTCGTCCGTCGCCTTCGCCGCGTCCGTCAAGGCGCTCTTCGCCCAGTATGGCGGCTGACGCGCGACGGGAACGGACAGCCATCATCGCGGCGATAACGGCGAGCGATTGTAGTTCTTGTAGATCAGATAGCGGGAAGCTTCGCGCCCCAGAGCGCCGAACCACTGGGGAACGTGGGGTCCCATCCAGATCGCATCGCCGTCGGTCACCGGAAGCCAGTCCTCGTCGAGGCGATAGATGCCGCCGCCGTCGAGGAAGAGCAGCCCATGCTCCATGAAATGCACCTCGACATAGGCGAGCGAAGCGCCGGGCTCGAAGCTCATGACGTTGAATTCGCAGTCGAAGGCGGCATCGGTCGGCAGCATCTTCTGAACGATGAGCCGATCGTCGCCGCGCAGCGGCTTGCCGGCGGTGTCCGCGAGCGTTCCCGTGACGGCCCCTGGGATATCGCCGCGCGGCACGAAGCGCCATTCGAAGAGCACCAGTCGCGTGCCCCTCGAGAGGGCGATCTCGCGCGTGTCGTCCGGCGGCAGGAAGGCAAAGGACTCCGGCCCCATCGTCTCGCCGCCCATGGCGATCTCGCCGTCGAGGCAGAACAGGAACCGGGCGACCCCGGCCATGGCGGGCGGCGCGGTCAGGCCGTCATGCGCTTCGACGAGGGACATGGCGAATTTCGCCCCCATGTCGGGCGAGATCAGCGTCACGAATTCGCATCCCGGCCAGCCGGGCTGAGTGATCTTCTCGTGGCTTTCCGGGGTGAGAAGCGCGTGGCGCGCCTTTACGACCGAGCGCGTTCCGCCGAAATCCGGTCGAAGTCGAGGGGGCATGTCAGTCTCCGGACGGGCGGGTGCCCGCAAAATGATGGATCAGCTTTCGAAGCAGCGCCTCACGCCGCGCGAGCGGCTCGACGAGGATGTGTTCGTTCGGCGAGTGCCAGTCGTTGCCGATCGCGCCCAGCCCGTCGAGGGTCGGAATGCCGGCGGCCGAGGTGAAGTTGCCGTCGCTGCCGCCGCCGGAGTTCGTTTCGGAAAGGGGGGCGCCCAAACCCTTATTGAAGGCACGAGCCGTCTCGAACATCGCGAGCGTCGTTGCCGTCCGGGCAAGGCCCGGCTTCTCGATCTCGCCCGAGACCTCGATCCGGATCTCGGGATGGTCCGCGACCATGGCGCGGATGATCCGGTCGATTTCGACGCCACGTTCGTCGTCGGTAAAGCGCACGTCGATGTCGCAGGCGGCGCGGCCCGCGACGACGTTCGGCTCGGTGCCGCCGCGAATGCGCCCGACATTGACCGTGGTTCCGACAGAGAGATCGGTGAGCCCGTCGAGGCGGACGATCGCGCGTGCGAGCGCCGAAATCGCGCTGCGGCCGTCTTCGAAGGCCGAGCCGGCATGGGCCTCGCGGCCGAAGACGTCGAGCGTGTATTTCGCCCGGCCCTTCCGGAAGGTGATGACCTCGTCGCCGCGCGCGGGCTCCGGGATGAGCGCCGCCCCGTGCCTCCGTGCCTCGGCCTGGATCAGCGCATGCGAGGTCGGCGAGCCGATCTCCTCGTCGCTGTTGTAGATGAGCGTGACCGGGCCGGGGAGGGGTGTTCCGGAGGTCAGCAGATTGCGGATCGCGCAGAAGGCCAGATAGCCGCCGCCCTTCATGTCGGCGATGCCGGGGCCGTATTGCCGGTCGCCGTCCCGCCGGGTTTCGACCGCGCCCGGCGGGCAGACGGTGTCGATATGGCTGGAGACGAGGACGCCCGGCCCGTCGCCGCCGGCAAAGCGGGCGATCAGGTGGTCGCCCATCCCGTCGCGGCCGGGCACCCGCTCGATCGCGGCCCCGAGCGGTTCGAGATCGGACGCGATCAGGTCGATGAGCCTGCCGATCGCCTCCGTCGCGCCGGTCGGCGTATCGATTTCCACCCAGCGCATGAGCCCGGCGAGGATGTCTTCACTGTTCATCGGCTCCATGGCGTCAGCTCAGGCTGTCTTCATAGTCGCGCCAGATCGATGCGGCGGGCTTCAGATGGGTCTCCGGCGGATTCGTCGCCTGCCAGTGGGCGGCAAGTTCGGAAGCGGTCGCGGCCCAGACGCCGGGATAGGTCATCGCTTCCTGGAGGAAGCCCGAGAGATCGTCGAAGCGGTGCTGCCAGCCCGAACGGGCCGGTGAGACGGTGATGTTGAAATAGCGGCCCCGGCGATACTGCGCGAAGAACTCCGCCCGCCAGTTCCGCCTCAGTGCCGCCGGGCGTTCGAGCCCGGTGCCCTCGTGGGGGAACATCAGGAAGAAGGTGTCGTCGAAATGATAGTAATAGGGGAGGGTGAGCAGGCTCTCGCGTTTCGAAAAGTCGCTGATCCAGTAATAGGGCGCGTCGTCGGCGAGGCCGTTGCCGAAATAAGCATAGCCCCGCTCGCGCAGAAGGCCGATCGTCGAGTCCGTCACGGTGCCGGTCGCGAAGCGGTCGTCGCTGCGGGGCAGGGCGTACCAGCCCTTCGCGGTCATTCCCGTCATACGCTTCAGAATGTCGCCGGCGCGGTCCATGTGGTCAGCTTCCTGCCCGGCTTCGAGCACGTTCGGGTCCTCGCCGAGAAGGCCTTGCGCCGCGATCTCGTGACCGCCCCTCAGGATCGCCTCCATCTGCCGGCCATAGGCCTCGACCACGAGCGCCGGCACTGCGAAGGTCGCCTTGATGCCGAGCCGGGCGAAGAGATCGAGAAAGGCGTCCAGCCCCTCGTTCATGCCGAAATGCCAGGTCGGATAGGCGAGGTCCTTCGCCGTGATGCCGCTCCTCTTGGTCGCCGGGTTGAGGTTCACCGTCAGGCCGAGCGCCATGTGCCTGCCGTCCGGCCAGATGACGGCGTCGTCGCGGATGCCGATCTCGTCGCTGGTCGTGTAATTGTCCTTCCAGGGCATCGGCCTACTCCTCGGCTCCGCAGTAGGGATGGTGGGTGAAGATGTGCTCGGCGAGCGCGCCGCAGGTCGGAAACCAGACCCCCGGCAGGGTCTGCATGCGCTGGATCAGGCGCTCGATCATGTCGACACGCATCGCATGGCCCGAGACGAAAGGGTGCAGCAGGAAGTTCAGATAGCCGCCGCGCTTGTACTGGTGCTCGAAGGCCGCCCACCAGATGTCGAAGATCTCGTCGACGTCGAGAATGCGCTGCGCCGCGTTCGGCGTCGCGAGCCAGCCGAAGCTGAAATACATCGCGTCGTCGAGGGCGTAGTGGAAGGGAAGCTGCAGCATCGGGTTTTCGCCGTCCGCGTCCAGCTCGTAGAAGGGCATGGTGCGGGCCGAGGTGAAGGAGTTGTAGACGACGCCTTTGCTTCTCAGGAGCGCCGGCGTGTGGCTCGACCTTGTGCCGGTGATGGGCCGCTTTGCGACCTTTTCGAGCGCTGCTAGCGCCCGCGTCAGATGGGCGTCCTCGATCGCGGGGTCCTTCGGAACCTCGTGCTCCCACATATGGTCCGCAAGTTCGTGGCCCGCCGCGACGGCGTGTTCGAGCACCTGCGGATAGAGTTCGCAGATGCGGCCCGGCGTGAAGAGCGTGACGTCGACGCCGTTCGCCTCGAACATCGAGAGGATGCGCCAGATGCCGACGCGGCCGCCGAATTCGCCCTTGGCCTTCTGGCCCCAAGGCTCGTTCAGCATCCGTCTCAGGAGCATGGCGTCGAAGTCGAGGGTGAAGTTGACGGCGATCCGGACGCCGTCGGGATAGGCGAAATCCTTGATCGGCACTCGCCGGCGTTCCTGAAAGCGCGCGGCGGCGAGAAGGGCTCCGTAAGTTCCTGCGTCTGCCGAAGCCGGATGGGGCTCGCTCATGGTCGTCCTTCCCGATTCATTGAGTTTCGCGCCGCCGTGCTGCGCTGGCCGGCGAGTGGGGGCCGGTAGAGCAAGGCTGCTTCTGCGGCCCGGAGGCCGGCGATGACCGGATTGACGACCGGCACGCCGACCGCTTCGCTCAATCGTTCAGGCAACTCCGGCGCGAATGACATCGCGAGACAGCCGAGGACCAGAACCTCCGCGCCATGGTCGAGGCAGGCGCGCGCCCGTTCGACGATGCCGCCGAAATGGCGTTCGGGCTCTGCGACGAGCGCCGCGACGTCACAGCCGACGAGGACTTCCGAGACGAACATCGCCTCGAGCCCGATGCCGCGAATGCGCCGCCTGAGCCCCGGCGGGGTCGGGTCCGAGGAGAGGACCGAGAAGCGCTCGCCGAGCTGGACGGCGGCGAGCATCGCGGCTTCTCCGGGGCCGACCACCGGCAACCTCGAAACCTCGGCCAAGGCCTCGACGGCCGGATCGCTGAAACAGCCGATGACGACCGCGTCGAAGCCCTCGTCCCGCCAGCGGGACGCGCTCTCTTGCAGGCTCGGAAAGACCCTGGCGATGTCGACGGCCGATTCCACGGCGGCGGGGCCGCTTTCGGGCGAGGCGATCGCGACCTCGGCGCCGGGCGACCAGCCCTCGAGCATTGCCAGCCGCCGCGCGACCTCCGCCTCGCCGGCGCTGCGGTGGAGCGGGCTGACGAGCTGGTAGAGCAGCCGGGGCCTGTCGTGCCTTTCAACCATGGGCGTGCCGTTCTCGCGTCATGGGCTTGCCGACCCTCAGAAAGCGCGTTGCAGGCCGACGAGCTTCTGCACCAGGGCGACGCCGATGACGGAGAGGACGATCGAGATCGTCGCGGCCGCCGCCGCCGTGGGCTTGAACTCGTAGGTCAGGAAATCGAAGAGAGCGAGCGGCAGGGTGTTGCCGCCCAGGGGCTTGAGAAGCAGCGAGATCGTGTAGAGATCGAAGCTGTTGATGAAGGCGAAGATCGCGCCCATCACCACGCCCGGCATGATCAGGGGCAGGATCACCATCCTGAAGGTCTGCCATTGCGTCGCGCCGAGGCTCGCCGAGGCCTCGTCCAGCGAGGCGGGTACCTGCCTGAGGGCGGCGGTGATCGAGACGTAGGCGTAGGGGAAGGACATCAGGATGTGGCCCATCTGAAGCCCCAGCACCGTCTTGCCGAGCCCGATCTTGAAGAGGAAGAACAGCAGGCCGACGGCGGTCAGCAGTTCCGGCACCAGCAGCGGCAGGGTCATTCCGAGCTGGAACCAGCCGCTCTTTCGGCCGGACAGGACCTGGCCGCACAACGCCGCCATGGTCGCGACGACCGTCGTCACGACGGCGGTGATCGCGCCGATGCGCAAGGACAGAAGCAGGCCGTCGACGAGATCCCGACGCGCGAAGAACTCGCGATACCATTGCAGCGAAAACCCGCGCGGCGGAAACTCGATCAACAGCCCGGCCGTGAAGGACGCGCCGACGATGGTCACCAGCGGCACCAGCAGGAAGACGTAGAGAAGGGCGATCAAGACGGCGAAGCCGAGTCCGACCGGCCGCTGATGGGCGAACATGGTGGCGGTCCCGCTCATGCCCGCGCCCTTTCCATCAGCCGCCATGTCAGCGCGGTGAAGACGCCGACGACGAGGATCGTCGAGAGCGACAGCATGATCGCGAGCGCCGAGCCGAGCGGCCATCGGAAGGTGCCGGTGAGTTCGGCGATGATCAGGGTCGGCATGTAGGTGACCATCTGCCCGCCGAGCA
The DNA here is from genome assembly GCF_021390325.1 of Jiella avicenniae. Taxonomy (GTDB): domain Bacteria; phylum Pseudomonadota; class Alphaproteobacteria; order Rhizobiales; family Rhizobiaceae; genus Jiella; species Jiella avicenniae. The sequence continues at coordinate 144,444 of NZ_JAJUWU010000016.1, forward strand.
GCGCCGGCGTGACGTAGGCCGCGACCGCCAGCACGTAGACGAGGATCAGCCCCGGCTGGATGCCGGGAAAGCTCAAGGGCAGGATGATGTCGCGGAAGACCCGGTAGCGGCTCGCGCCCATCGAGACGGACGCCTCGACGAGATTGTCCGGAATGTTGCGCAGCGCATTGTTGATCGGCAGCACCATGAACGGCACGAAGACATGCACCAAAGCGAGGATCACGAGGGTCTGCGTGAAGAGAAGCCGAAGCGGCTGCGATATGATGCCGAGCGCGATCAGGCTCTCGTTGAGCGGGCCGTTCAACGCCGTCACGATCATCCAGCCGAAATTGCGCACGAGGACGCCGGTCATCAGCGGCGAGGCGATGAGCGCGTAGAGGAGGGCGGCCTTCATCCCGCTCGCCTTCGACAGGTGCCAGGCGATCGGAAAGCTGACGATCAGGCAGAGGATCGCGACGCCGGCCGCCGTCAGGAGCGAGCGGACGAGAACGTTCCAGTAGAAGCCGTCGCCGAAGACTCGGGCGTAATGCATCAGCGTATAGTCGTCGCCGAAGGGATCGACGGCGCCGGGCACGCGGAAGCTCATCTCCACCATGTTGGTGATCGGCAGGATCATGAAGACGAAGATCAGCGCGACCGCCGGAACGCCGAGCAGAAGCCTGAGATGGCGCGATTTGATCATGCCGCGACCTCTGGCATCAGCCAGGCATGCGAGCGGTCGACGGTGATGCCGACGTCCTCGCCGATGCGCACCGGCGTGTTCGGCGGGGTCGTCAGCTTCAGGACGCCGCCGTCGGCAAGCGCGATCTCGCAATGCTGGGACGCGCCGAGAAAAGCCGATTTGACGATCTTGCCGCGAAAGGTCGCGGCCTCGCCCGAGCCCGCCAGTGCCAGAGATTCCGGGCGCAGCAACAGTTCGGCCGCATCGTCCGGCTTCAGTGAAGGGACGCATTCGACGTCGAGTTCGGCCCCGCCGACCCGGACCCGCATGCGGCCTTCGCCGAGGGCTCGCAGGGGGCGGCAGGAGAGGAAATTCGCCTCGCCGGTGAAGTCCGCGACATAGCGCTCGACCGGCTTCTGGTAGATCTCGCGCGGGCTCGCGAACTGCGCGACGCGGCCCTTCTTCATCACCGCCACCATGTCCGAGATCGCCATCGCCTCGGACTGGTCGTGGGTGACGTAGAAGGCGGTGATGCCCGATTGCTGCTGGAGATCGCGGATCAGCCAGCGCACCTCGTCCCGCAGGCGCGCGTCGAGATTGGCGAGCGGCTCGTCGAGAAGGAGGAGCTTCGGCTTCAGGACGAGCGCGCGGGCGAGCGCCACGCGCTGCTGCTGGCCGCCGGAGATCTCGCGGGGCATGCGATGTTCGAGCCCCGTCAGCTTGACGAGGCTCATGACGTCGTGGACCCGCGTCTTGATCTCGTCGGCGCTGCATTTTCTGAGTTTCAGACCGTAGCCGATGTTCTCGGCTACGGTCATGTGCGGAAAGAGCGCATAGTTCTGGAAGACGACGCCGAAGCCGCGGCGGTTGGAGGGCGTTGCGAGAATGCTCTGCCCGTCCAGCTCGATCTCGCCCCCGTCGGGTTCGAGGAACCCGGCAAGGCAGCGCAGCGTCGTGCTCTTGCCGCAGCCGGAGGGCCCGAGAAGCGTCACGAGCTCGCCCGACCGCGCCGCGATCGACACCCCGTCGAGCGCGACGAAGTCGTCGTAGCGTTTGCGCAGGTTCTTGACGTCGACAGTCGCCATGGATCAGATCGTGCGGTCCCAGAGATCGTTGAGATCGGGAATGATCGCCAGCGTCTCGTCCCAGTCGAAGCGGATCGCCTTGGAGACGACCTCGGCCTGGAGCGGCCATTTCTGCAGCTCCTCGGGCAGTTCGACCGTCTTGTTGGTCGGCGCGATCAACCAGTTTTCCGCCATCCAGAGCTGCGTCTCGGGGCTGAGGACGAAGTTTACGTACTCCTCGCCGAGCTTCTTGTCGGGGTGGTTCTTGAAGACCGAGAAAGAGTGGTCGAACACCATCATGCCCTCTTCCGGCACGACGAAGTCGATCGGCACACCCTGCTCCTGCATGGTCTTGACTTCGCCGACGTCGATCGGCGCGACCGCGATCTGGCCCTGCGTCAGAAGCGGCGTCAGCTGCGCCGAATAGCCGATCTGCGGGAAGGGGGCGAGCTCCTTGAACTTGGCGACGGCGGTCTCGATGTCGTCGCGGCCCGAGCCGAAGTGTTCGCCCGCCCAGAGCGCCATCATGGTCGCAGCCGAGTTGGTGATCTTGTAAAGTCCGAGCTGGCCCTTGAAGCGCTCGTCCCAGAGATCGGCCCAGCCCTTCGGCGGCGATTTGACGAGATTGGTGCGATAGGCGAGGACCAGCGGCGCCAGCATGCCGGTGAGGGCGGTCTTGCCCTTGAGGATGGCGGGCTCGATCAGGTCCGCCATGTTCGGCACCTTCTCGGGCGTCAGCTCCTCGAAGTATCCGTCGTTGCGGATCATCGCCGTGTATTTCTCGTTGAGCATCACGGCGGGGAAGGGCGGATTTTCGACGCCGGCAGCCCGGAAGTTCGAGATCCACGACATGCCGAGACCGATGTCGAGGTCGAAGGGCTTGCCGATCTGCTCGGCAAAGCGCGGCATGATGGTCTGCCGCCAGTCGTTTTCCCAGCGGCCGCCGAACATGTTGACGATGAAGGTGTCGGACTGGGCGAAGGCGGGCGCGCGCATCATGCCGAGGGCTGCGGCGCCTGCGGACAACTGCAGGAAGTTACGACGCGAAAAATTCATCAGTCACTCCTTGGGGTCCAGTTGGAAGGTGGGGCCTCCGCCGAACCGAAGCGGCAGACCCGTTGTCCGTCGGGGGACGGGGGCAGTCGTGGCGATCACATGGGAATCGCGGTGGGGTCGAGACGCAGGTCGATGAGGGTCGGCCCCTTGCGGGCGCCGAGCGCCCGGCAGGCCTGCCCAAGGCTTTCGGGGTCGTCGACGCGAAAGGCTTTGAGGCCCATCGCGGCGGCGATCGCGGCGAAGTCCGGCGGGGCGATCATCGACAGGCCCGGATCCATGCCGCGATTGGTGAACTGGATGTGCTCGGCGCCGTAGCTGCCGTCGTTGCAGACGATGACGACGAGGTCCATTCGCTCGCGGACGGCGGTCGCGAGTTCCGACAGGCCGGAGAGAAGAAATCCGCCGTCGCCGGCGACGAGCACGGTGGGGCGGGACGGATCGGCGGCCGCCGCCCCGATCGCCTCGCCGAGCCCGCAGCCGATCGCGCCGAAATGGCAGGTATAGACGAGGTCGCGCGGGGCGCTGACCGGCAGATGCCGCCAGGCGGTGGTGACGAAGCGGCCGAGATCGGCGACGAGGGCGCGCTTTTTCGGCAAGGCGGCGTCGAGCGCCCTCAGGGCGGGTTCGAAATCGACCGTTCCCGGCGCCGTCTTCGCCATGGACGGCAGCGTCTCGCGCGCCACCCGTTCGTTCGCCAGTCGCTTTTTCAGGTCTTCGTCCGCCGCGCCGGAGCCGGCGATGTCGGCCATGTCGAGAAGAGCGATCATGGCGCGGGCCGTGCCCGCGATGTCGCCGATGAGGCAAAGGGTCGGTTCGGTGAGGCGCGGTGTTTCCAGACTGTCCGGGAGCACCTGGATCACCCGCTTGCCGCGCGTATGGGCGCCCTCTTCTATGGTGTGCTTGCTGAGGCTCGCGCCGAAGGCGAGGATGCAGTCCGACGCCATGATCGCATCCACCGCGACCGGATGGCTGAGGCCGCCGAAGATGCCGAGATCGAAGGTCTCGCCGGCAAAGAGCCCTTGCGCCTTCAGCGTCGTCGCGAGCGGCGCCTCGAGGCGGGCGGCGAGATCGATCAGGGCCGTTCTCGCGTCATCACCGATCGCAGCGCGCCCGGCGAGGATCAGCGGTCGCCGCGCCGAGGCGAGCATGCCGACCGCGTCTTCCAGCGCCTCGCCCCGCGCCGGGCCCATCGGGACCTCGGGCAGGACCGGCCGCAGGAGCCGACCGCTCGCCTCGGCCCATTGCAGGTCGACGCGCATGTTGAAGACGACCGGCCGTCGCTCGTGTGCGGCAAGGCGAAAGGCGCGTTCGAGATCGGCCGCCGCCGTCTCCGGCCCGCGCATCTCGACGAAGCCGGCGCCGGTGGCGGCAACGACCGGCCGCTGGTCGATCTTCTGGAGATGCTGAAGGTCGCCCGGCGCGGTATCGCCGCACAGGAGCACCATCGCAATGCCGCCTTTGGCGCCCTCGGTGAGCGCCGTCACGCAATTGGTGAGCGCCGGACCGTGGGTGACGGTCGCAACCCCGATGCGCCCGCTCGCCTGTGCGAAACCGAGAGCGGCGAGCACCGCATTCGCCTCGTGGGTGCAGGCGACGTAGCGCCCGGTGCCGTTCGCGACGAAGGCATCGACCATGAAGAGATTGGCGTCGCCGACGAGGCCGAACAGATGCGAGGTTCCGAGCCTTGCCAAACTCTCGGCCAAAAGCCGATGAACCGTCCTTGCGACCCGCGCATGCTGCATGTTTCCGTAAAGCCCCCGATCACGAAAAAGGCGATGAGCAAGGGGGAGGTTAGCAGGTTTTAAAATGAGAAAAAGTGCGTAATTTTCACCGAAAAAGTTCTCTCAAGAGAACATAACTCGGAGACGAAGCCACCCCGACGGCGACGATAGGCCCTTCCATGTCTCGTCAGCCAAGCCCGCGTCTCGGTGAGGTAGTCCCGGTTTCCCGGACAGTTGGATAAGCTTGGTTCGCCCGAGAGAAAGGACGAACCCGATGACGGGGAAACGGAAGTGGTATTCGGCGGACTTCAAGGCCGAGGTGGCGCTGGAGCTGGGTCTCCCCGTGGCCTGAAAATAGTAGGACACGGGTCCGGCAAAGCGGATATCTGAGCTGACCATGTCAGAAACTTGCCGTCGTCTTCGTCGCGCCAGCCACCCTCGTCGGCTTCCACGCTCGTCCGCGCCGTCGGCGCGGCGTGCCGGACTGCGGAGAGTGCTTTCGAGGCGGCCCGACGCTGGTGGGAAACCGCGTCGATCGGCGCTTTGTCCAAGGCGTGCGCCCTGGAATCGCGAGGGGACCGTGGCGCATTTCCGGGCGAAGTCCCGCACGCCTCCTCGCGAGCGACCTCGCAACCGTTGGCGTCCGATTTGAACCCGTCGCGCCGCTGTGCCATAGGACGGGCCGGGCGGGGATTTCCGATCTCCGGATGCCGCGCATCGCGCGCCGCGCCGGCCCGCCGTTCCAAGGACGTTTCATGCCGTTTCGCACCGCCATCACCCCGCTCGTCCGGGCGCTTTCCGAGCGCGGCTACGAGGAGCCGACACCCGTCCAGGACGCGGTGCTGGAGGAGGGGACGGCGGAGCGCGACCTCCTCGTCTCGGCCCAGACCGGCTCCGGCAAGACCATCGCCTACGGGCTCGCCATCGCCGCGACGCTGCTCGGCGAAGACGAGCGCTTTGCGCCGGCCGGCGCGCCGATGGCGCTGATCGTCGCGCCGACGCGGGAACTGGCGATCCAGGTCACCGCCGAGCTCACCTGGCTCTACGCCCATTGCGGCGCCGAGATCGTCACCTGCGTCGGCGGCATGGATCCGCGCGCCGAGCGGCGCAAGCTGGAGCGCGGCGCCCATATCGTCGTCGGCACGCCCGGCCGGCTGCGCGATCACCTGGAGCGGGGCGCGCTCAAGATCGGCGACCTGAAGGCGCTGGTGCTCGACGAGGCCGACGAGATGCTCAATCTCGGCTTCCGGGAGGATCTGGAATTCCTGCTCGAGGCGACGCCGGCCGAGCGGCGCACGCTGCTGTTCTCCGCCACCCTGCCGAAGACCATCATGGCGATGGCCAAGCGCTATCAGCGCGGCGCCATGCGCATCGAGGTGGCCAAGGGCACCACCGGCCACGTCGACATCGAGTACCGGGCGATCCGCATCGCCCCGAACGAGGTCGAGCATGCCATCGTCAACGTGTTGCGCGAGGCCGATTCGCCGAGCGCCATCGTCTTCTGCAACACCCGCGAATCCGTGCGCCATCTTTCCTCGGGCCTCGCCGAGCGCGGCTTTTCCGTCGTGACCCTGTCGGGCGAACTCGGCCAGGCGGAGCGGAATCAGGCGATGCAGGCTTTGCGCGACGGAAGGGCGCGAGTGTGCGTGGCGACCGACGTCGCCGCCAGAGGCCTCGACCTGCCGAGCCTCAACCTCGTCATCCATGCCGAACTGCCGAGCGACGCCGAGACGCTGCAGCATCGCAGCGGTCGCACCGGCCGGGCCGGCCGCAAGGGCGTTTCGGCCCTGCTGGTGCCGATCTCGCGCCGGCGCAAGGCCGAGCGGCTGATGGCGGAGGCCGGCATTCGGGCGGTGTGGTCGGGCGCGCCTTCGGCGGAAACCATCCGCCGCCTCGACGAGGAGCGGCTCCTTTCCGATCCGCTGCTGACCGAACCGGCGGGCGAGGAGGATCTGACGGCCGCCAAGCGTCTCCTCGAAACCCGCAGCCCGGAGGACCTCGCCGCTGCGCTGGCGCGGCTCTATCGCGCCCGGCTGCCGGCGCCGGAGGACGTGTTCGATCCGGGTTTCGGGCCGGACCTGAAGGTCGCCAGGGAGCGGGAATACGCGGCCAAGGGCCGCCGGCACGATCGCGACGGCGATGGCGGCCAAGGCGAGCGCGGCGGCCGCGACCAGGTGCGCGGCGGGCCGGTGGTCTGGTTCCACATGGATGTCGGCCGGCGCAACAATGCCGATCCCAAATGGATTCTGCCGCTGATCTGCCGGCGGGGGAAGATCACCCGCCAGGAGATCGGCGCGATCAAGATCTACGACCGCGAGACCAAGTTCGAGATCGCCGAGAGCGTCGCGAAGAAGTTTGCCGCGGCGGCCGAGGTGAGCGACGGCGACGACATCACGATCAGCTTCGCCGACGGTCCGGCCGGCGATGCGCCGCCGCGCGGCAAGTTCGGCAAGGGCAAGCCCGCGGGAAAGCCGGGTGGCAAGGGCGGCAAGCCGTTCGCCGGCGGCCGCAAGCCCGGCGGATTCGACGAGCCGCGCGGCAAGAAGCCCTTCCACCGCAAGGGCGGCCGGCCGGACGGCGCCGACGCCCCCTCCGGCGGGCCGCAGGGCAAGCCTCGCAAGGAGCGTCGGCCGAAGGGCTGAGCCTCAGAGCATCATGGCAGCAAGCGCCAGAGCGAGGGCGGGCGGGGTGACGACGAGGCCGACCTTCAGGAAGGCGAGCGCGCCGTAGCCGATGCCCTCGCGCCGCAGCGCCAGGAGCCAGAGGATCGTCGCCAGCGACCCGGTGACCGAGATGTTGGGGCCGAGATCGACGCCGATCAGCACGGCGTCGACGACATTTGGCGGAACGTCCGCCGCCGCGACGACGCCGCCGGCGACGAGCCCGAGCGGCAGGTTGTTGGTGAGGTTGGTGCCGATCGCCGTCCCCGCCCCGACAAGCGGGGCGGCCCATTCGCCGGCCTCACTGGAGATCCATTTCAGCGCCACCACGAGTTCGGCCTCGAGGCCGATCCGGTCGAGGGCGCGGACGATGACGAACAGCCCGGCGACGAGGACGAGGGTCGTCCAGGAAACGCCGCCGAGCGCCGGAAGCGGGCTTTGCTTTTGGCCGATCGAGACGAGCAGCAGCGTGGCAAGAGCCGCGATGGCCGTCGGCAGGCCGAGATCCGCGCCGAGCGCCGAGGCCGTCAAGAGCGCGACGACGGCAAGGGCGAGGCCGAGGGACGCGACCTTGCCGCCCCGGGACAGGGCCGGTGTGTCGTCTTCCGGTTCGATCCGCTCTCCGAGGTTTTTCCGGGTGACGAGGAGGAGGACGGCATAGGTCGCGAGGATCGCCGCGAGGGAGGGCAGGGCGAAGCGCGCCAGCCATTCGCCGAGGGGCGGCATGGTCTGGCCGAAGACGACGACGTTCGCCGGGTTGGAGATCGGCAGCACGAAGGAGGCGGCATTGGCGACGAAGGCGCAGACGAGGAGATAGGGGATCGGGTCCTTCGCCTTCGCCGCGCGGGTGACGGCGATCACCGCAGGGGTCAGCACCACGGCCGTCGCGTCGTTGGACAGAAAGACGGTGACGAGCGCTCCGACGCCGTAGACCAGCGTGAACAGCCGGACCGGCGAACCGCCGGCGGCCCTTGCGGCGCGAGCAGCGAGATAGTCGAACAGGCCCTCGCGCCGGGCGATCTCGGCGAGAAGCATCATGCCGGCGAGGAAGAGGTAGACGTCGGTGCCCGAAGCGACGCCCGCAAGTCCTTCCGAAACGGGCAGGAGCCGCGCGACGACCAGGAGGGCGGCGCCGATGGTGGCGAAGATCCATTCCGGCCAGCCGAAGGGACGGAGGATCACGCCGGCGACGGCGAGCGCCGAGACGGCCGATGTGGCGAGCGTCGCGAGTTGCTGGGTCATGGGACGGGTGTCATCCGGCTTTCCCGCGGGCACTGCTGCGAAAACGAATGATGGAGGCGAGCGGGCTCGCCACGGGACGTGGAGCCTTGCTCAGTAGATCCCGGGAAGGAGCCTTGCGGTGCGGGCCCGATAGTCTCGATAGGCCTGGCCGAACGTCTCTTCCATCATCGCTTCTTCCGGGCCGACGCGCAGGAAATACAGGGTGCCGAAGCCGGCGAGCCCGGCGAGCCCGGCAACGAGATTGGGAACGAGCAGCGCCTGGGCGAGCGCCATGGTCCAGAAGGCGGTGTACATCGGATGGCGCACGCGCCGGTAGATGCCGCTGGTGACGAGCTGGTGCTTCTCGCGGATGTCGAGGGACACCGACCACATCTTGCCGAGCGCCTTGTGGGTGAGGCGGAAGAGGACGAGGGCGGCGACCATCGCGGCGACGCCGAGCGCGGTCTGGACGGGCGAGGGCGCATAGGTCGCAAAGCGCGGGAAGCCGGTCGCGACGAAGATCCCCGGCACGATGCCGAGACCCGACAGCGAGATCAGCATGCGGATGGTCTCGGCCCGTCCCCGCGCGGTCTTGCGCACGCGCCCGCGCCTGGCCCGTCGCTCGAACGGGTAGCGGATCGCGTACCAGCCCGCGACGAGAAGAACCCAGCAGATCTTGCCGACGAGCGCCGCGCTCATGCCGAGCCTCCCGACCCGGCGGCGCCGGACGAGACGATTTTGGGCGGTTCGGGCAACGGTTTCAGCGGCGGCCGGTCGATGGTCGCTTCATAGGCGAAGTCGCCGAGCGGATGCGGGCCGGTGAGGAGCAGGTGGAAGGAATAGGGCGCCCGCCGCTCGACCGGCAGGACGAACTGGCGGTGCAGCCGGAAGAAGTCGCGCTTGATCCGCTTGTAGGTCTCGGGCTTCACCAGCTTGCGAAAATGGACGCGCACCACCCGCGGCGTGCGGCCCTCGTCGATGCCGAGGGAGGTGGCGGGATTGGACTTGTAGAAGTTGATCGGGTCGGAAAGCCCCTGGCAGTCGGTCCAGGGGACGAGCCGTTCGGTGACGAGGCGCTTCACCGCGGCGCGTTGGTCGCGCGCGGCCGGATGCAGGGCCGTCTTCATCAGGCTGGAGCCGACGGTGAGGAGATGCGGCTGGCAACCCGCCAGATCCGGCCGGCTCAGCGCCGCGTCGAGCGCCATCACCGCCAGGACGGCGCCGAGGCTGTGGGCGGCGACGACGACTTCGGTGCCGGGCTCGGTCGCGCCGCCGGCCAGCAGCCGGGCGAGTTCTTCGGCCTGCAGGCGGAGGCGTTCGCGGATTGCGGCGTTGCGGCGGCGGCAGATGTCGCGCGCCATCGCCCAGTCGTCGAGCGCGGTGAGAAGATGCAGCTTTCCGTTGGCGAGAAAAAGAAGGCCGAAGAGGACGGCGATGGCGACCACAAGGCCGATCAGCGCCGCGGGCCAAGCGCCGAGGCCCGCCGCAAGAACGGCAGCCAGCCAGCCGAGACAAAGGCCGAGAGCGATGGCGGCGAGGAGGAGGACGATCGGAAACAGGTAGAACAGGCCGTAGCGCCAGCTCACCCTGAAATAGCGGAAGACCGTGCCGGTGAACAGGAAGTCGGCAAGGGCCACGTAGCCCGAGAAGAACCGCCTCAAGAACGGCCGCGCCGCGTAGGACAGGATCAGATCGCCCCAGTCGAAGACGACGATCTCCGTGTTCGTGCGCCATGGCCGATTGCCGGCCGACGCGCCGCCGAGCCGGACGTTCAGTTTGGCGAACGGGCCGTCCGGCCCTTGCCCCCCGGCCGGCTCGTCGAGGCCGATCGTCAGGTCGAAGAGCGCGGCGGCGGATTCGGCGCCGCGGCGAAAGCGCCGGACGTGAGCATCGGCGCGCAACGGCTCGAAGCCGGGAAAGAGGCAGACGAGCCGGCGCGTGATCATGCTTCTCCCCGGGCGCGGTGATCCTGACTGGGGAAAAGGCTCTAACGCACTCGGGCGCCGATAAAAAGTGTCTCTCGCTCTCGGCCCTGACCGGCCGAAGCGAGGACGGCTCAGGCCGCCCGCCGCGCCGCGCCGATCCGCTTCATCGCGCCGGCGGCGATTTCGAAGGACTTCAACCGTGCCTGATGGTCGTGGATCTGGCCGGTGAGAATGACCTCCTCCGGCCGGTAGCGCTCGACGAGGGCGGTCAGCTGGCGCTCGACCGATTCCGGCGAGCCGACGGCCGAGACCGCGAGGGCCTCGTCGAGCATCGTCCGCGCCGGCCCCTCCAGCGAAGCGAGATAGCCTTCGACCGGGCGCGGCAGCTTGCCGGGATTGCCGGTGCGCAGATTGACGAAGGCTTGCTCCATCGAACTCTTGAGATAGGCGCCCTCGTGGTCCGTATCGGCCGCGAAGACGTTGGCGGCGAGGATGAAATAGGGCTCGGGATGACGTTCGGAGGGACGGTAGGTCTCGCGGTAGATCGCCACCGCCTGGTCGAGGGCAGCCGGTGCGAAATGCGAGGCGAACGCGTAGGGCAGGCCGAGATGGGCGGCGAGCTGCGCACCGTAGAGGCTCGATCCGAGGATGAAGACCGGGATTCGCGTGCCCTCGCCGGGGATCGCCCGGAGCTTCTGGCCTTCGCTCGACGGCTCGAAATAGAGCATCAGTTCGAGGACGTCCTGAGGAAAGCCGTCGGCCGCCTCGAGATTGCGGCGCAGCGCCCGCGCCGTCATCATGTCCGTGCCGGGTGCCCGGCCGAGGCCGAGATCGACACGATCCGGATAGAGCGTCGCCAGCGTCCCGAACTGCTCGGCGATCACCAGCGGCGCGTGGTTCGGCAGCATGACGCCGCCCGATCCGACGCGGATCGTCTCGGTCCGACCGGCGATGTAGGTCAGCGCCACTGCGGTCGCGGCGCTGGCGATGCCGGGCATGTTGTGATGCTCGGCCATCCAGAAGCGCCGGTAGCCGAGCCGTTCTGCAAGCTGCGCGAGTTCGCCGGAATTTCTCAAGGCGTCCGCTGCTTCGAAGCCGTCCGGTACGGGCGAAAGATCGAGGACGGAAAAGGCTGGCATGGGTTCGCTCCGGTCGGATGACGTGTCGCAGCGCAGATGGCGTCATCGGCCGGGCGTGAAAAGACCCGGGACCCGTGCCTGACCGCAGCGTTCACCGTTCGCGGCACCTCGGTCGGCGGGAAGTGGCGCGGCCGAGGGAGGGATCAGAGCCAGTTCTTGTAACGGAAATAGAGCATCGGCAGGACCGCCGAGAAGACCATGAGGCAGAGCGCATAGGCGTAGCCGTAGTCCCAACCGAGTTCCGGCATGTGCTCGAAATTCATGCCGTAGACCGAGGCGACGAGGGTCGGTGGCAGGAAGGCGACGGCGGCAACCGAGAAGATCTTGATGATGGCATTCTGCTCGATCGAGATCATCCCGACGGTGGTGTCGAGCAGGAAGGTCGTCTTGTTGGAGAGGAACGACACGAAGTCGTTGAGGGAGTGGATGTCGCGGGCCATCACCTTCACCCGCGCCTTGCCGTCCTTCATGCCGCTGCCTTTCTTGCGGTCGAGCACGAGCTGCAGGAAGGGCAGCAGCCGATCGAGCGTCGCCAGGCTTTCGCGCACCCGCGACGTGAGGTCACCCGCCGCGCCGATGCGCTGCAGGAGCTTCTTGAAGTCGGCGGTTCCCGTCGGCTTCTTCTTGGCCGAGGAGGAGAAGATGTCTTCGCCGATGCGGTCGAGATCGGCCGAGATCAGTTCCAGAAGGTCCGCCATGCGGTCGATGACGGTTTCGAGAAGCCCGACGAGCAGTTGTTCGGCGGTCGGCGCCTTGCCGGGGGAACGCTCGACCTCGCCGGCTTCGGTCTGAGCGTGGTGGGGCGGCAGTGCGGCGGGATCCCTGCAGAGCTTGGCGACGAAGATGCGGAAGCTCTTCGGCTCCGAGTAGCGGACGGTGATCAGCCGACCGCGGGCGAGCATGAAGGTGACCGGCGCGAAGGCCGGCGATCCGTTCTGGACGCCATGGACGACGCTCGCCGTCATCACGTCGGCGCCGTCTTCGGAATAGAGCCGGCTCGACACCTCGATCTCGCTCATCTCCTCCCGCGTCGGAATGGCGACCGCGCAGCGCGCCTCGACGGCGGCGATCTCCTCCGCGCTCGGCGACTGGAGGTCGATCCAGATGGCGCCCTCGGGAAGGTCGCCGGAACGGGCCGTTTCGTGGATCACCTTGATGCCGTCGAACGAATAGGTTTCGATCATCCGCGCTCTTTCGCATGGCGCCTGAGCCAGTCGGCTGTTGCACTGTGGTTCGGCATTGGGCCGCAATCATCGTGAAAAATCGTTGACGGACCGGACGGCATTCGCAACGGGGCGCCGCGTGGGTCCGATCGCAGGCTACTGCCTTGCCGTGAAGAGCGGGTGAACGACTGGCGAGGATGCGGAGAGAGCTCAGTCGCCGCCGTCGCCGGCAATCCCGCTTTCCCCCGACTCCTGCTGCGGCACGACGGCGTCGAGAGGAGCCGTGAGAACCCAGACGATGCCGGTCGTCGCATAGTCCATGTCCACGGAGCCGCCGAGACCGCGTGCGGTCATCTTCTGGGTGACCAGCGTTCCGAAGCCCGAGTGCCGCGGCTTCGTCACCGGCGGGCCGCCGCTCTCGCGCCAGGACAGGGTGAGATTCTCGCCGCAGGTCCAGGTGATGGCGACCTTGCCGTCCGGCGTGGAGAGAGCGCCGTATTTTGCGGCATTGGTGGCGAGCTCGTGCAAGGCGAGGCCGACCGTCTGCGCCGCCGTGGCATTCAGGGAGAGGGCCGGACCGTCGTGAACGATCTGGTGGCTGCCGGAATTGAAGGCCTGCAACTGCGTTGCGACGAGTTCCGCCATCGAGACGCTGTGCCAGCCACCGGAAGAAAGCAGGTCGGCGGAGCGGGCCAGCGAGTTGAGCGCTTCGGACAGCGTCGCCAGGAACTGCGTCGTGTCGGCGCTCTCGTTGGCGGCTCTGCGGGCGATCGCGGCGATCAGCGCATACTGGTTCTTGGCGCGGTGGCTCATCTCGCGCATCAGGAAACGGTTCTGCTCTTCCGCCTCGCGACGCTCCCGCGAGGCCTGGGCCAGCACCTTCGAGACCTGGGCGAGCTCGGCGATGTCGGTCGAGATCATCGTCGCCGGGTCGCCGCGACCGATCTTTCCGGCCTGCTGGGAAAGTTTCAGGATCGGGTCGGCGAGACGGCGGCCGAAGGTGATCCCGAGCGCGACGGAGAAGGCGAGAAGCAACGCGCCGACCCCGACGAGGAGCAGCCACGAGCGCATCACCGGCCGGCCGATGACGGCGCTCGGAACCGCCACCGTGGTCGTCCAGCCGGACAGGTTGGAAACCGTCGAGGCCTCGATCAGATCGGTCCCCATGCCGGCATTGCCGATGGCCTCGATGATCGAGGGATTGTCGTAGGAGATCTGGCGCGCGCGCATCCGCCCGTCGCTGGTCACCGCGGCGAAGACCCGCTTGCCGGCGGTGTCCTTGATGATCGCCGACCAGCGGCTCGGCAGGTTGCGGTCGGCGATCACCGCCTCGAACGACGTCGTCGCCTTGGAAAGGACCAGAACGTAGCCGACGCCCTCCTCGAGTCTGACGGGCAGGGCGACCTGATAGACGAATTCGCCGCGCTTCTCGCGAAAGCTGACACCCGAGACGGCCGGCTGGTGGGTGTCCAGAACGTTGCGCGCGAGGGCCTCGTCGGCGAAACGCTCGCCGGAGGGAGGGAAGCCCTCCTGCGTCTCGACCCGGACCCTCATGTCGCGATCGACGAGTTCGGCGGTGGTGAAGGTCCCCGCCAGCGCCGCTGCGGTGCGCTCGTGAAACTGCGCCAATCGGCCGTCGACGAGCGTGGGCGAGGCGGCCAGCACCCGGCCCGAGGTGAGCAGGCCGTAGATCTCCCGGTCGATGGCGTTCGAGACGATCTCGGCCGTGTCGTTGACCTGCGCCGCCGCGATCTCCTGCTGCTGCTGCGAGAACTGGACGATCAGATAGGCGCTGAACAACAGCGCCGGCACGAGCACCATCAGCCCGAAAGCGATGAGATGGACGAGAAGGGTCGGGCGGCGCCACAGCCGCCAGAGGGCCATTCTCCGGCCTCTGGCAGCAGGCATGGAGCGGCGCTGCCGCTGGCCGCCGGCCTCCCCATCTGATCGCGCTTGAACGCTCACCGCCGCCTTTCCCGAACACGCGGGGGCTCTCGAAATCGCGAGCCACCGCGCCGGACGAATATCCCCGTTCGTCGTGTATCTTAAGCGAGATGGCCGAAATTTACCACAAGTGTGCCGGCCTTCTTGCAGGACGACCGCTGCGTCGGCTCGATGCTCCGTTCAGGGTGCTCACATGCGTTTCCGTCCGCGAACGGCATCGTCCTCCAGGACGCGATTCCTCGCCGTCGCCGGACCGCCGCCGACGACGCGGTCCCGGCAATCCCGGTCGGGCGCGAAACATGACGAAGATTTAATCTGAGCGGAAGTGTCAGCATTGCCGGGCGGGTGTAACTCTTCGCCCGAAAATCGCGGGTCGATCCTCCCGGCTCGCTCGACCTCGCCGGCTTCCGGCAACAGCAATCAGGATCTCGCCATGGCTTCGCTCTTCCCGGCCACCCTCCTCGGTGCCGCCTGTTTCGCCGCGCTTGCGGTCTCGCCGGCTCCGGCGGCCGACGTTCCGACCTTCGAAATGACGCTGAAGGACCACGTCTTCACGCCGTCCGAGATCGAGGTGCCCGCCAATCAGCGCTTCCAGATCGAGCTGACCAACGCGGACGCGACGCCCGACGAATTCGATTCGCACGATCTGCGGGTCGAGAAGGTCGTCGGCGGCGGCCAGACCGGAATCATCCGCATCCAGCCGCTGGTTCCCGGCCGCTACATGTTCATGGGCGAGTATCACGCCGCGACGGCGCGCGGCGTCGTGACGGCGAAGTAGGCGCCATGCTCGCGTCCTTCGTCATCGTCTTTCGCGAGGTCATCGAGGCGGGGCTCGTCGTCGGCGTGGTGCTGGCCGCGACGCGCGGCCTCGCCCATCGCGGCGCCTATGTCGCCGGCGGCGTCTTCGCCGGCTTTCTCGGCGCCTGCCTCGTCGCGGCCTTCGCCGGCGCGATCGCCGATCTGTTCCAGGGATCCGGTCAGGAAGCGCTCAATGCGACCGTCCTTCTGATCGCCGTCGTCATGCTGGTCTGGCACAATGCCTGGATGGCGAGCCACGGACGCGAACTGGCGCGCTCGCTCAGGACCGTCGGCGAAGAGGTGAGGGCCGGCCATCGATCGCTGATGGCGCTCGCCATCGTCTGCGCCGTCGCCGTGCTGCGCGAAGGCTCGGAGGTGGTGCTGTTTCTCTACGGCGTCGCCGCGGCGGGCCAGACGACGGCAGGCGGCATCATGGTCGGCGGGCTGCTCGGCATCGCCGGCGGCGCGGTGATCTCGGCGCTTCTCTATCTCGGCCTCATCGCCATCCCGCTGCGCCATCTCTTCGGCGTCCTCTCCGCGCTGATCACGCTGCTGGCGGCAGGTCTAGCGGCGCAGGCGATGCGCTTTCTGGCGCAGGGCGGCTGGCTGAACGAATGGGTGACGCCGCTCTGGGACACGAGTTCGGTGCTGTCGGAAGAGAGCCTCCTCGGCCGTGTCGCCCACATCCTCGTCGGCTATGCCTCGCAGCCCTCGGCGAGCGAACTCGCCGCCTATCTGGCGGTGATCGCCGTCATGCTCGTCGTCCGCCGCTTCGCCGGCCAGGAGGGCGGCCATCGGGGCCGGATGCGGGCGTCGGCCTGAGGCCCGCATGATTGCAGGGGCGGAGCGTGCGCACCCGACCGGCCCCGCAAACGCTTCCACGCGACCGTCGGACCGGCCCTCGCAGATCGCGGAAGATTGCTGTTGCATCCGGCCCGCCGAGGCTTTATTTCCAGCCCGGTCGTAGGGGTATAGCTCAGTTGGTAGAGCGGCGGTCTCCAAAACCGCAGGTCACAGGTTCGAGCCCTGTTGCCCCTGCCATTCTTCCCGGACCACATTTCTTTCCAGGCCACGTCGGCCGCCCGACCGCCGGGATTCGGACGGTCGTGCCTCCGCGCGGCCCATGCCGCGGCGCGGGCCGAGGAGCGTTCGTTCGCTCAGCCGCCCGGTGCCACGACGTGTCCGGCGGCGGTGAGCGCCTCGGCGGCGCGGCCGGCCTGTTCGGTCTTCACGAACAGATGGTCGGTGTCGAAGGTGGAGACGAGGAGGATGCCGATCCCGGCGTCCGCCAGCGGCTGAAGGACCGCGGCGGCGATGCCGGTCTCGCCGAAGGCGAAGGGGCCGACGAACCGAAAGCCGCTCCAGCCCGGCTCCGAGCGAATGCCGAAAGGCACCCGTTCGGCCTCGCACAGAATCGAGAGTTCCTCCGCCGTCCGCCCGATGGAGACGAAGCCGGGTCCATCGGCCCAGTCGGGAATCGCGGCGTCGGGCGCCAGCCGGCTGATCGCATAGCTGCCGGCCAGGACGCGCAGCGTGACGCTGATGCGGGCTTTCGGCCCGGTTCCGCTCGCCATCGTCACAGCGCCTGTTCCGCCGCGCGGCCGAGGGCGAAGGCGCGCTGCTCGATCAGCGTCGGCACCTCGCAGACATAGCTCAGCGACTGCCGGCGCTCCTGGAAGACGCGGGTGTCCCAGAGCAACTGCTGGCGCGCCTCGTCGAGCGCCGTCGGGTTGGCCGTCGGGTTGTTCTGGGTGGTCGAGAACGCCTTCGTCTCCTCGCGCAGCCGCGCCGCCATCGCCTTCTGCTTGGCGCCGTAGCGCTCGATCCCGCGCATGACCTGGCTTCGCTCGGCGTTGAAGCGATCGAGCATGACCGCGACGAAGGCCTTTGCCTCGTCTTCGCGCTCGGCTTCGGAAAGGCCGGAGAGATAATCCTTCACGGCCTGCTCCGCCTCGGCGAGCGGCAGACGCCGCGCCGTCACCGCGTCGACCAGCCGGTCGATCGCGTCGCCGGCCGTGACGGAGGCGGCATCGGGCAGGGGCGGGCCGGCCCAGATCTGGCCGGCGGAAATCCGCTCCACCCGCCGCTGCATGCAGGGCCAGTCGGTGGTGGCCGCCGCGGGCGCCTTGGCGAAGTCCATCGGGTTTCGGGCATCCCCGCCGCCGGTATCGGCCTTCGGTGCGGCGCTCGGCGCATCGCCGGCCGCAGCCGGCGCGTTGGTCGGTGCGGGGCCGGGCAGGACGAAGTCCTTGGGGATTTCGCGCGGCTGCGCGCCGTCCTGGGCGTTCGCCGGTACAAAGGCGGCGGCGACGGCGAGGACGGCGAGCGACACGCTGCGCAGGGCCTCGGGCAGCCGTCCTAGTTTGGTTTCGGACCTCATCACCTTCCTCCCATTCGATTTCGTTCTGCCGGCTGGCCGGCTATTGCCGCTTGCGGCTGATCAGGCCACGGGCCGGATCGTAGGCGACGATCGCCCCGCCGAGGAACAGCACCGTGCAGCCGAGGACGATCAGGAACGCGTCGACGTTGAACTGTTGATAGAGCGCGAAGCGGATCAGTTCCACCGCATGGGTGAAGGGATTGAACTGGCAGATCCGGTAGAGCAGGGGGCTCGACTCCTGGACCCGCCAGAGCGGATAAAGGGCCGCGGAGGCGAAATACATCGGGAAGATGACGAAGTTCATCACCCCGGCGAAGTTCTCGAGCTGCTGGACGAGCGAGGAGAGCAGCATTCCCATCGCACCGAGCATCAGCCCGGCGAGGAAGATCGCCGGCAAGGCGTAGAGATAGCCCAGCCACTCCGGCTGCACCTCCCAGAACCAGGCGATGGCGAAGAAGACGTAGACCTGGACGACGCCGACGGCGACGCCGGCGAACAGCTTCGAGACCAGCAGGAACCAGCGCGGCAGCGGCGAGACGAGCAGCGTCTTCATCGTCCCGGTCTCGCGGTCGTAGACCATCGACAGGGAGGACTGCATGCCGTTGAAGAGCAGGATCATTCCGACGAGGCCGGGGGCGATGTAGACCTCGTAGAGGATGTAGGTCTGGTAGGGCGCGATGATCGAGACGCCGAGCACCTGGCGGAAGCCCGCGGCGAAGATGAACAGCCAGAGCAGCGGGCGCACCAGCGCCGAGACGAAGCGCTCGCGCTGGTGAACGAAGCGCAACGCCTCGCGCCAGATGATCCCGCCGGCGCAGATCAGATAGGCCGAGAGCGGGAAGCCGCGCGGCGTCGGCGCGGCGCCGGATCGTTGCAGCGTCGCGTCGCTCACCGGCGCACCTCCTCGAGACCTTCCGTCCTGGCGGAGAGACCGGTCAGGCGCGTGAAGGCGTCGCCGATCGACTTCGCCCGTTCCGCCGCGACGACCTCGGGCACCGGACCTTCGGCGCGCACCGTGCCTTGATGCAGGACGACGACGCGGTCGCCGGGGTCGATCTCGTCGATCAGATGCGTCGCCCACAGCACGCTGACGCCTTCCTCCTTCACCAGCCGCCGCACCTCGGCGAGGATCGCCGCGCGTGAGCGGATGTCGAGACCGACGGTCGGCTCGTCGAGCAGGATCAACCGCGGGCGGTGCATGAAGGCGCGGACGATCTCGATGCTGCGAAGCTGCCCGCCGGAAAGGTTGCGGGCCTTTTCCTTGAGACGGCCGCGAAGTTCGGAGGTGGCGAGGATCTCGCCGACCCGCTTCCGTGCCGCGGAGGCCGGCAGGCCGTGCAGCGCCGCGTGATAGATCAGGTTCTGGCTGATCGACAGGTCGAGATCGAGGGTGCGGGCCTGGAACACCACGCCGAGCCGGCGCAATGCCTCGCCCGGCTCGCCATTGAGGTCGAAGCCGAGGATGTGGATGGCGCCGTGGCGGACGTTGAACAGCCGGGTGACCAGCGAGAACAGCGTCGACTTGCCGGCGCCGTTGGGCCCGAGAAGGGCGGTGAAGGAGCCTTGCGGCACGGTGAAGGAGACGTCGTCCAGCGCCTTTCGCTGACCGTAGGAATGGCTGACCCGCTCGACCGAAAGGGCCGGGAGGCCGGGGGCTTCCGAGTGGCTCAGGGTCCCGTCCTGCATTCTTGCATCGCTCTCTTCGGCGCCTTCACCGACATTATAGCGCAACCACCTGATCGGGCTAAGGCTTCAACGGCAGAAGGCCGCGGGGCGACCCGCGGCCTCTGTTCCGTCGCGATGGCCGGCCCTCAGGGCACCACGGTGATCGTGCCCTTCATCTCGTGCTCGTCGTCGAGCCCGCCGACATGCCAGTCGTAGCGCCCGGGACGCACGGTCTGGAACTGCACGGTGATGGTGCCGTGGGCGTCGTATTCGAGCCAGGCGGGGGCGCCCGCCATGTGGATCTCGAGATCGTCGATGACGATCTGGTTCATCCAGACGTTGCGGAAGAAATCCGGCGCGTTGAACTTGTACTCGATGTCGCCTTCCGACTTGATGTCCCAGCGATAGGCCTGGCCGGCGCGGAGATAGAAGTCGGTGTGGTTGACCGTGAAAGGCTTGCCGCCTTCGCCGAGGATCAACGGCGTGACGATCTGCGACGACAGGCTGTTCTTCGGCAGGCCGATCTGGTCGCCGTTCAGGGCGGCGGCCGGCATCATTTCAGAGCCGGGCGGGATCTTCAGCCCCTCGGCGGCCGGCACCATGTCGGCGCCTTGCGTGTCGTCGTCATCGTCGTCGTCGTCGTCGTCGTCGGCCTGTGCCGCGGCAGAAGCCGCCGGCTTGTCGTCGTCGTCATCGTCCTGCTGGGCGAAGGCGGGGCCAGCCGGCGCAAAGGCGATGCCGATGCCGAACAGCGCGGCCATCAAGGCGAGCCATGGTGATTTCATTGCGGTTCCTCCCGGTGATTGTCGTCGATTTCGCGCGAGAACGGCCCCCCGCGATCATTCCGGCGTGACGGCGACGCCCCATGGCTGCTGGCCGACCTGGACGGACTTCACGGCACGGTCGGACGCGACGTCGATGATCGTGACGTCGTTCGACAGGCCGTTGGTGGTGAAGAGATATTTCTGGTCCGGCGAGAAGGCGAGCTGCCAGACCCTCTGGCCGACGAGGAGATAGTCCGCCACCTCGTAAGTATCGGTATCGACGACGGCGACGCGATTGGCCGGTCCGAGCGCGATGTAGGCCTTGGTTCCGTCGTCGGTGACGCGGATGCCGACCGGCTGGATCGCCTCGGAGCGGATGCCCGGGATCTCGAAGGAGATCTTGTGCTTGATCTCCTTGG
The DNA here is from genome assembly GCF_021390325.1 of Jiella avicenniae. Taxonomy (GTDB): domain Bacteria; phylum Pseudomonadota; class Alphaproteobacteria; order Rhizobiales; family Rhizobiaceae; genus Jiella; species Jiella avicenniae. The sequence goes on from NZ_JAJUWU010000016.1 coordinate 165,024, forward strand.
TCGCGGCGTCGATCACCGAGACCGTCCCGCCGATCTCCGCGGAGACCCAGATCTCGCTCCCATCCTTCTTGTACTGGGCGAAGCGTGGCCGCGAGTCGACCAGGACGTTGGCGGTGATCTGCTGGCTGTCGCGATCGATGAAGTGGGCCATGTTCGTCGTTTCCGACGTATTGACGATCGTCTGCCCGTCCGGCGACACGCCCATGCCCTCCGGCTCGACGCCCACCGGGATCTCGGCGAGGCGCGCGCCGCTCTTCAGATCGATGACGGTGACGAGATTGTCGTCCTCGTTGGCGGCGTAGAGCTGGTCACCGCTGGGCGAAACGACGAGAAGTTCGGGATCGGGGCCCGAGGGCAACGTCCGGACGAAGGCATGCGTCTCGGTGTCGAATTCCTTGATGATGTCGTCGTCGCTGGTGCAGACGTAGAGCGAAGTCCCGTCCGGGCTGACGGCGATGCCGCGCGGGCGCTGGCCGACCTTGAAGGTGTCGACGACGGAAAAGTCCTTCTCCGAATCGAGCACCGTGACGTCGTTGCCCTTCTCGTTCGACACGAAGACTTTGTATGCGTAGGCGGGGCTAGCCGACAGCGCGAGCGTCGCGGCGAGAGCCGCAAGTGACAGTCGTCTCAATCATTCCTCCCATCAGCCGCAGCAGACCGCGAATTTCGGCCCTGCTCGTCCACGCAGGATGCGCGACGGCGCGTCATTCGTCGATCGACATCACGATGATCTTGTACTGGCCGTTCAGCTTGATGTCGTACTGGCCGATTTCGCAGGTCGCGTCGTCGATCTCGAAGAGGTCGTCGCTCTCCTTCTCGACCGAGGGCGCGGTGCAGCCGATTTTGGAGAGCGTCTCGGCGACCTTCGAGACCTCCTCCGGGGAGGCCATCTCCTCGACCGTTTCCGATTCCTGCGCCAGCGCGGCGCCGGCGGCGAAGAGGAATGCGCAAGCAAATCCGATGCGTGCGATCGTCGGCATGGCGAGCCTCCCGTCTCGTTCGTCGGTGCCCGACGTTCCCCGCAACTCGCCTTTGGGAGAGACGGGCCGCGGAGAACGCCAGCAATCGAATTGCTAGCTTACGAGATTGCCGTCCGGCAACGGGACTACTTCCCGGATTGCGGCCGCTCGCCGCGCTCGAGCATGCGACCGCCCTTGGTTTCGAGCGCGAAGCGGACGAGATCCGAGGTGCGTTCGACGCCGAGCTTCTCCTTCATCCGCGTCGAGGTGTTGGCGACGGTCTTGTAGGCGACGCCGAGGCCCTCGGCGATTTCCGACAGGCTCTTGCCGTCGCCGAGCATGTGCAGGATCTGCAGTTCCCGGCGGGTCAGGTCCGACACCCCCGTTTCGCGGCTCGCATGCTCCTTCATCAGCGCGGCGGTTTCCGAATCGACGTAGGTCTCGCCGGCCATCGCCCGTTCGAGCGCGACGAGAAGTTCGTCGGACGGGGCGCTCTTCGACACGTAGCCGAGCGCGCCCTCGCGCCGCGCCGAGACGGCATAGACGACGTCGGAATACATCGAGAAGATCACCACCTTGGCCTTCGGATCGTCGGCCCGCAGCCTGCGCAGGACGTCGAGGCCCGAGCCGTTCTTCAGGTTGATGTCGAGGATGGTCACGTCGGGACGCATCTTCCGGAACTCGCCGAGCGCCTCGGAGGGCGTCTCGGCCTCTTCGATCGCGGTGATGGCCGTGCCTTCGACGAGCCGGCGGATGCCGTCCCGCACCACCTTGTGGTCGTCGACGATCAGAAGCTTCATTGCTCGTCCTTCGCATATGCCATGGCGGCCGAGGCGGCCGCGTCGTCGAGACCGATCCGGGGGAGGGTCTCTTCCTGTCGTCGCGGGCTGCGTCCGGCCAGCGGAACTGTGCCGCGCACCCGCACCCCCTTCGGGACGTGGACCTCCTCCGCCCGCATCCGGCCGCCGGCCGCCTCGATCCGTTCGCTCATGCCGACGAGGCCGAATCCGCCGCCGGGCTGGCGAGGCCCGGCAAAGCCGCCGCCGTCGTCGGTGACGGAAAAGTCCAGCGCGCCGGGGTGTTCCTCGATGCGGACGAAAATGGTGGCGGGCCTCGCGTGGCGCAGCGCGTTGGTCACCGCTTCGCGCACCGCACGATAGATCAGCGTCTCGATCGTCGCGCCGAAATCGCCCTCGGGCACGTCGAGAACGACGTCGACGCCCGGATGCCGCGACTGGAGGTCGGCGACCATTTCCTCGATCGCGCCCTTCAGGCCGAGCCCCGAGGTCGCACCCGGCCGCAGATTGCCGAGGATGCGCTTCAGCTCCTTGCGGGCCGCGTGGGCCGCCGAGACGATGGCGTCGGCGCGGTCGGCGATGGCCGCATAGTCCGGCGTTTGTGTCCGCGCGACCCGCCGGATGCCGGAGGCGTCGACGTCGATGGCAAAGAGCAGCGGGCCGACGTCGTCATGGAGGTCGCGGGCAAGCTCTGCGCGTTCCTCGTCCTCGAGATGGAGGAGCCGGTCGGAGAGGTTCCGGTTGCGGCTGGAGATCACGGCGAGCCTGTCGGTCATGGCGTTCAGGCCCTCGGCGAGTTCCTGCATCTCCGGCGGGCCGTCCGGCTCCACCTTCGCCGAATAGTCGCCGCCGCCGATGCGCACGAAGGCCTCGTGGATCGCGCCGAGCGGCCTGAGCGCCCGGTCGGCGACGACCCAGATCGCGCCGAAGGCGATCGCCAGGAAGAGAACGAGCAGGCCCAGCGCGGTCAGAAGATCGAACCAGGCGTCGGCCAGCTCGTTTCGCGGATCGACGATGATCGCCGCCGAGGTGATCGGCGCGGAGACGGTCGTCAGCGGCATCACCGTGACGGTGGGATCGGGCGCGAGCAGCGCGACGAACCAGTCGGGCAGGGCGGAAAAGCCCTTCGCCATCACCGACTGGTCGCGAATGACCCCGACGGAATCGATCAGCACGATCTTGACCCGTCGGTCGCCGTTGAAGGTGCGCACGAAGCCGGCGAGCTTGCCCTGGACGTCGCGGGAGGCGGGCAGTTCGGCGACGAGCTGGGCGACGCGGTTGCTGGCGACGCTGCGCGCCGCCTCGAGCTCGGCACGGATGTTGTCCCGCGCCTGGAAGAAGGTCAGCACGGCGCCGATGACGAGGATCGCGACGAAGGCGCTGGCGAGGGTGGAGGCGAGGCGGGCCTTCAGCGACATCGCGTTGACGTCAATGCGTGGTCGCCATCCGGCCATCGTCCCGTCTCGTCGTCTTCCATCGCCGGATCGGCCCGTTTCGGGCGGGGGATTCTCGGCTCCCCGAACCCCTATGCGACGCCGACCTAATTGTCGAACTTGCAGGTCGATTCCGGCCGGTCGTAGCCGAGCGTGTCGAGTTCCGACACCTGATGCAGGAAGCCTTCCTGCGGCGACGAGGTGACGACCGAATCCTCGGTGCCGAGAAGCACCGGCTGGCGCAGCTGCCAGTCCCAGTCGCGGAAGGTCAGGCGCTGTCCCTTGAAGGCCGCGACGGTGAAGTCCTTGCCGCGGATGAAGGCGTCGATCTTTTCCGGATCGGTCGACTGGGTCCGCGAGGCGGCCTCGCCGATGACGCGGACCGCCGTCCAGGCCTGCATGTCCTTCGATTCCATGCGCCGGCCGGTGGCGTCCTCGAAGCGGTTCTGGATCTGCGCCCCGCCCCACTGCTCGCTCGCCGGATGCCAGGAGCCCGGCACCAGCCCCGCCGTGCCGGCGACCGGCCGCGGAATCCAGGTGCGCCAGGGAATGTAGGTGCCGAACACCTCGCTCTCGTCGGCGACGAGGAGGACGTCGTGGTCCGGCAGGTCCTGCAGAAAGACCGGGATCTGCCGCTGCACCAGCGCCTGGCCGGAATCGGTCGCCCGCGCCCCGCCGGCATCCTCGAAGACCTTTTCGGCGACGATTTTGCCGCCGAACTTCGTGGCGGAACGCTTCAGGGCTTCGGCAAAGAGCCGATCGTCCTCGTGCTCGCCCTCGACGAGCGCCCAGTTCCGCCACTGCTTCCACATCAGATACTGAGCCAGCCCGTCGGTCAGCATCGAGCGCGACGGGGCGGTATGGAACACGTTGTAGCGGCAGTCGTCGTTGCGCAGCCGGTCGTCCTCGGCGCCGGCATTGAGGATGATGGCATTCTTCGCCTTGGCGAGGTCGGCGGCCTTCAGCGTGTCCTCGGCCGACAGGTCGGTGACGATGTAGTGGTCGCCGTCCGCCAGCATCTTTTCGACCACCGGGGCGACGTCGTCGCCGGGTTTCAGCGTCACCACGTCGAGAAGGAATTTCTGGCCCATGAAGGAGCCGGTGGTGTCGTTGTCCTTGATCGCGACATTCGCTCCGGCAAGGCCGATGTCCTCCGGCGGAATGCCGAGGACCGACAGGGCGAGGCTGCGCTCGTAGGTTCTCAGATAGCCGATGCGGACGGTCTCGAGCTTTTTCTGGCCCGGCGAAGCCGCTGCGGGGGCCGCGGCGCCAGCGGCCGGCGCTGCGCTCTCGCCGGTGCCCTGGGCCGCGCTTCCGAGCGTCGCCGCCGAGATCATCAGCGGCGCGAGGACGAGCGGCACAAGCCCGCCTTTCAGGCGATCGAGATCGAACATGATGATTTTCCTCCCGCATGGTCGAAGGTGCCCGGCGATCCTCGCGCCACACCTCGCTCCGCATTGCTCCCCCCGGCCGCCGCGCTATCACTAGACCTCGGGCACCACATTCAGGGAGGAGCCTTATGTCCGCACCCGCCATCTGTCGTGGAGCCGGATTGATCAGGCAAGCGAGATTTTTTCCCGTTGTTCTGCTGGCGCTGGCCGTGGCGATGCCGGCCGCCGCGGCTGAGCGCAAGGTCGCGGTCTTCGGGTTCGAGCTGATCGATTCGAGCCTCGAAGGCTCGATGCTCGGCAAGAACGAAGCCCAGGAAGCGCGGCTGAAGCGGATGGCGCCGATGCTGCGAAAGGACATCGCCGGCCTCGACGGCTACGAGATCGTCGACGTGGCACCGGTCGCCGACAAGGCCGCGGGCGCCAATCTGCAGAGTTGCGGCAACTGCGCCCTGACCTTCGCCGAAGAGGTCGGCGCGGACGTCGCCGTCGTCGGCACCGTCCAGAAGGTCTCCAATCTGATCCTCAACATCAACGCCTATGCCTTCGACCTTTCAAGCGGTAAGGAGATCGCCCGCGGCAGCGCCGACATTCGCTCCAACACGGACGAAAGCTGGGACCGCGGCCTGACATATCTCTTCGAGAACCGCTTGAAGACGCAGCTGGAGGCGGCGCATTGACCAAACTGCTCGCGAGCGTCACCGGTCCGGCAGAGGCCGAAATCGCGCTTTCGGGCGGGGCCGACATCATCGATCTGAAGGACCCGGCAGAAGGCGCACTCGGCGCCGTGACCCCGGAGATTCTCGCCGCGACGATCGACGTCGTGGCGGGCCGCCGGCCGGTCTCGGCCGTCGCCGGGGATCTGCCGATGCAGCCGGACGTCGTCCTTGGCGAAGTCAAGGCGCGGCGTGCGGCCGATTTCGTCAAGGTGGGGCTGTTCCCGGCGTCCCGGGCCGAGCGTCTCTCCGTGATCTCGGCGCTCGCTGAGATCGCCCGCGAAATCCGCCTCGTCGCGGTCTTCTTCGCCGATGGCGACCCGGATTTCACGCTTCTCGGGCCACTGGCCGCGGCCGGCTTTCATGGCGCGATGATCGACACGATCGGCAAGGGCGGCGCCAGCAAGGCCGCCGGCGGGCTCCTGGCGCATCTCACGATTGGCGCTCTCGCCGGCTTCGTTCGCACGGCGAGGGATCTCGGCCTGATGACCGGCCTTGCCGGCTCGCTGGAGGCGCCGGACATTCCCCGTCTTCTCGTCCTTCGGCCGGACTATCTCGGCTTTCGCGGCGCGCTCACCGCCGGGGCGCGGGGCGATGCCCTCGACGAAACGAAGGTGCGGCGCATCGCCGGGCTTCTCGGCGCCGGAGGGACGCCCTTCGAGGCGCAGGACCCGGGCGCGCCGACGGCAGCGGCGCCGACCCCGATCGACGAAGCCGCCCGCGATCGCATCTTCGTTCGCGATCTGGTTCTCGACATGGAAATCGGCGCCTACGGCCACGAGCGCGGCCGGCGGCAGAAGGTGCGCTTTTCCGTCGACGCCCGGATCGCGCGGATCGCCACGACGGCCGACGACATCGCCGAGGTCTATTCCTACGACCTGATCACCGACGCGATCCGGGCCCTCGTCGAGGCAGGCCACACCGATCTCGTCGAGACGCTCGCCCTCGATCTCGCCCGCACGATCCTTTCGGACCGGCGCGTCTTCGAGGTGAGCGTTCGCGTCGAGAAGCTCGAACTGGGGCCAGCCGCGGTCGGAATCGAGATCCGTCGCCGCCGCGCCGATTTTTTCGGCTGAAGGCCGGGGGCCGTCCGTTCCGTCGTTCCTGCGCGCCCGCAGGTCGCCGCGCGGTTCGTTTCGCCGAACCATGCGGGATTTTCGTGGCAGGCATGCGCTGCGCCGTCGGGCAGGCTTCGATCTTGCAAGACGACGCGAGGTGGCGTTCACTTCGATGTCGAAGAGGAGCTTTCGATCTGCGCGCACCGCGTTCTCGGCGGGCTGGACGCAGCGAGCGCGAAAACCACTTGATCTTCAGAGTGCAAGCGGCCCGCAGAGGCCGCGGCATAGGGAGGGGAGGACGCCCTTGCGACGGCCGCCCCGGTACGATCATCGACAAGGGGCAGGCACGATGGGCAATTCCAAGCAGTTACTGGTCGTCAAACTCGGCGGCAGTTCCGCGTCCTCCTCCGATCTCTCCCGCTGGGTGAGGGCGCTGGATCAGGCGAGCATTCCGATGGTGGTCGTGCCGGGCGGGGGGCCTTTCGCCAACACCGTCAGGCGCTATCAGCCGAAACTCGGCTTCGACGATCGCACCGCCCACGAGATGGCCATCCTCGGCATGGAGCAGTTCGGCCTGGCGCTGATCAGCCTGTCGACGCGGATGGTGGGCGCGCGGAACCGGGCGGAGATCGAGGCCGCCATCAAGGCGGGACAGGTCCCGGTCTGGCTGCCCCGGGACGTCGCGCTGAGCGCGCCGGAGATCGCCCGGGACTGGAGCGTCACCTCCGATTCCCTCGCGGCCTGGCTGGCATCCCGTCTGGCAGCCCGGAATCTCTGCCTGATCAAGCAGATCGACGTTCCCGAAGGCGCCGACGTCGAGGCGCTGATCGGCGCGAAGATCGTCGACGACGGCTTTTCGGACTATCTCGGCCCGACGTCCAGCGTGCATGTGGCGGGGCCGGGCGATCTTTCGAGTGCGGGCATCCGCCTTGCCGAGGGCCGGGTGCCCGGCCACGTCCTGCAGCGCCATGCGGCGGGGTTGGCCGCTGCGGTTTAGGTCGTCCGTCGCGGGGAGCCTTTCCCGGGGCCGGCGTTCGGTGCGGATCTCGCGTCCCTCGCCCCGGGGCGCGGCCTTTCCAACGGCCGCCGAATGACCGACATAGCCGTCATGGCAAAACCGCGTCTTCTCTTTCTGACCGGGCATCTCGCCCGCCCGCGCCTCGAGCGGATCCTCTCGGGGCTCGCCGATCCCGACTTTGCCTGGGATATCGCCGACATCGGCGTGAAGGTCGCGGCGCTCGCCACCGGCGACATCATCGAACGGCGGCTGCAAAGGCCCGTGGAGGCGGACCGCGTCGTCCTGCCCGGCCGCTGCCGCGCCGATCTCGATCAGCTGGAAAAAAGCTTCGGCGTTCCCTTCGTGCGGGGGCCGGACGAACTCGCCGACCTGCCGGCCTTTCTCGGGCGGAAGGGCGGCCCGCCCGATCTCTCCCGCCACGCCATGCGGATCTTCGCCGAGATCGTCGACGCGACCGCCCATCCGGTGGAGGCCATTGTCGCGCGGGCGGCGAAAATGCGCGCGGAGGGCGCCGACGTCGTCGATCTCGGCTGTCTGCCGGATACGCCCTTTCCCCATCTGGAGGAGACGATCCATGCGCTGAAGGCGGCCGGCCATCGGGTCAGCGTCGATTCGGCCGATCCCGGCGAACTCTCCCGCGCCACCCGCGCCGGCGCCGACTATCTCCTCAGCCTCACCGAGGAAACGCTCGACATCGCACGGGAGGGCGACGCCGTGCCGGTCCTCGTCCCGGCGGTGCCGCACGATTTCAGCTCCCTCGACCGGGCGATCGAGAAGGCGAAGACGATGGGGATCGACTTCATCGCGGATTCGATCCTCGATCCCATCCATTTCGGCTTCACCGCCTCGCTGGTGCGCTATCACGAGTTGCGCCGGCGCCACCCGGACATCTCGATCCTGATGGGTACCGGCAATCTGACGGAGCTGACCGACGCCGACACCTCGGGCATCACCGCGACGCTGCTCGGCATCTGTTCGGAACTCGCCATCGACAATCTCCTGATCGTCCATGTCAGCCCGCACACCCGCGCGACCATCGCCGAGCACGATGCCGCGCGGCGCATGCTCTTTGCGGCGAAGGCGGACAACTCTCTGCCTCGCGGCTACTCGAATGCGCTGCTGCAGGTCCATGACGTCAAGCCCTTCGCCGTGACGCCCGAAGAACTCGCCGAGATGGCGGCGACGATCAAGGATCGGAACTATCGCATCGAGACGGCCGAGGACGGCGTCCATCTCTACAATCGCGACATTCATCAGGTCGCGAGCGACGCCTTCGAGCTTTTCCCGCATATCGAGGTCGATGGCGATACCGGCCACGCCTTCTATCTCGGCGCCGAGCTGCAGAAGGCGGAGATCGCCTGGCGGCTCGGCAAGCGCTATGCCCAGGACGCGCCGCTCGACTTCGGCGTCGGCGCGCCGCGGGACGAGGAGGACCGAACCCGGCTGGAAGAGGCGGGCCATACGCTGAAGGCGAAGAAGAAGACGCCGCACAAGACCGGCACCGCGCCGGCGGACGACGAAACCGGCGAGGAGAGTTGAACGGTGCCCTATATTCGCGAGACGATCCTGACCACCATCTCCGAAGCCGGCGACGTCCACATCGCGCCGCTCGGGATCATCCAGGAAGGCGACGGGTGGGTGATCGCGCCCTTTCGGCCCTCGACGACCCTTGCCAACATCGAGGCGAACGGCCTTGCCGTCGTCAACTACACCGACGACGCGAAGATCTTCGCCGGCTGTCTCACCGGCCGCAAGACCTGGCCGCTCGCGCCGATCGGCGGCTGCCCCGTGCCGAGGCTGGAAGCGGCGCTCGCCCACGACGTTCTCAAGGTCGAGCGCGTCACCGAGGACGACACCCGGCCCCGGCATTTCTGCAAGGTCGTCTCTTCCGGTCAGCACCGTCCCTTCACCGGCATGAACCGCGCCAAGGCGGCGGTGCTGGAGGCGGCGATCCTGGTCAGCCGGCTGAAGATGCTGCCGGCCGAGAAGATCGAGAGCGAGATCGCCTATCTGAAGATCGCCATCGACAAAACCGCCGGCCCGGACGAGGAGACGGCGTTCTACTGGCTGCTCGAAAAGGTCATCGAGCATCTGGCGGAGGTGGAGCGGGCGGGCTGAGCGGGTGCGCCCCGAGAATTACGCCGCGACCACCGCGACGGAGGCCCGCTTGCCGAGGGCACGGAGCGCGAGTTCGAGTGTGCGGATCTTGGTCGGGTGATCAGGATTCAGGATGCGACGGGCTTCGCTTTCCACCACGCCGAGCCGCTCTGCCAACTCCGTCTGGCGCAGGCCGGACGCCCTGAAGCTCTCGACCACAGCGAGCTTGAGAGCGTCGGCAGCCGTTACTTCGATCGGCACGAGTTCCACTCCTCTGCCGCTTGCCGGCGGCAGGTCATGCCCGGTCCCAAGGTAGTGCCGCAGCGCGAAGCCGAGAGCTTCCGACGCGTTCGCCAATGCCTCGTCGCGACTCGCGCCCTCCGTGATCGCCTCCGGAACGTCCGGAAACGTGACGAGCAGGCCGCCGGCACCATTGTCTTCCAGCTTCGCATTGTAGATGTAGTTCATCGATCCACTCCCTCGAAACCCGCTAACGATCACACCGGTCCTAGACGCCCAACTGCTTCTTGATGGCGCGGACATAGAGGTTCGACAGTTCTCCGGACTTGATGATCGTGGCGCGGTCACCAAGAACGATCTTGTAATGCGAGCCCTTCCCTTCGTTCTTGATCACGGCGAAGGTGACACCCAGATCCTTGGCGGATTGCCGGAGTTCTCTGATCAAGGCTTCACGCTTCATCGGAGGTCTCCTGCCCGCTCCCGTATAAATCGCGCATTTTTGCGCGTCTCTCAACATGCGCTGGTGAGACGTGGTGGCCTGCGTGGGAAACGGCTTCATTTTCCCCGACAAGGAGAATACCCATCGCGTTGAAGACACCGTCCACCAACACCGGGAAGGGGACTGCGTCTCGCTGTCACGGGACCGTGCATGAACCTGTTGCCGGCAATGGCGGGGGCGAACTCCCGGACAGCGCCCGGCGGACGGGGTGCGACGCGCGATTCGGAGATAGACTTCGCGAACTGGCGGCAGGTCTTGATTTCAACGACGGGGACGTTTTCGAACGCGATCGCTCTGGCATCGAGTGCGTCGCTTTCGAATGACAATTCCTGCGAATGTCCCATAGAAAACGATACGGCGACCGCGGAACCGTGCGCTGGATCGAAGCGGTTTTTCATCACGCTTTCGCGACAATACGCCCTCGGTTCGCCCAGCGATTGGTCGAGGCCACCCGCGGCTATCGAACACTTCGTCACCGCAAGAAACCATCGCGCCCGACGCCCGTTAACGAACGGATTTCGAACCGTTCCAAACTGGGCGTGGCTAAGCATCGCGCCCGACGGACGCCAACGAAGGGCAACCCAACGCGATGAAGTTGAAGATCAACGGAACCGAGCACGAGCTCGACGTCGACATGCGGACCTCGCTGCTCGACGCCTGCCGTGACCATCTCGGCCTCACCGGCTCGAAGAAGGGCTGCGACCACGGCCAGTGCGGCGCCTGCACCATGCTCGTCAACGGCCGCCGCATAAACTCCTGCCTGACCCTCGCGGTGATGCACGAGGGCGACGAGATCACCACCATCGAGGGCCTCGGGGCGCCGGGCAGCCTCCATCCGATGCAGGAGGCCTTCCTTCATCACGACGGGTTCCAGTGCGGCTACTGCACGCCGGGCCAGATCGTTTCCGCCGTCGGCATGCTCGGTGAGGTTTCCGACGGCTGGCCGAGCCATGCGACCGCCGACGTCAAGGACGGTGCTTCCCTCAGCCTCGACGAGATCCGCGAGCGCATGAGCGGCAATCTCTGCCGCTGCTCGGCCTATCCGAACATCGTCGATGCCATCGAGACCGCCAGCGCCAAGATGAAGGAGACCGCATGAGACCGTTCGATTACGCCCGGGCCGGTGACGTCTCCGAGGCCGGCCGGCTCGCCGGTCGCTTCATCGCCGGTGGCACCAATCTCCTCGACCTGATGAAGCTCGAGGTCGAGACGCCGGAAAAACTCGTCGACATCACCCGGCTGCCTCTGCGCGACATCGCGGAGACCGCGGATGGCGGCCTTCGCATCGGCGCGCTGGTGACGAATTCCGACCTCGCCGCCGAACCCCGCATCCGTCGGGACTACGAGGTCCTGTCCCGGGCGCTGCTCGCCGGCGCGTCGGGCCAGCTCCGCAACAAGGCGACCACCGGCGGCAACCTCCTGCAGCGTACCCGCTGCAACTACTTCTACGAGACCTCCCAGCCCTGCAACAAACGCGAACCGGGCTCGGGCTGCGGCGCGATCGGTGGCTTCAATCGCATCCATGCGATTCTCGGGACATCCGACAAGTGCATCGCGACCCATCCATCCGACATGGCCGTCGCCATGCGCCTCTTGGAGGCCGTGGTCGAGACGCAGAAGGCGGACGGATCCACCCGCGAGATCCCCGTCGGCGAGTTCTACCGCCTGCCGGGCGAGACACCGCAGATCGAGACGGTGCTTGACGAGGGCGAACTGATCACCGCCGTGCGCCTGCCGAAGCCGCTTGCGGGCGAACATCGCTACCGCAAGGTGCGCGACCGCGCCTCCTACGCCTTCGCACTCGTCTCCGTCGCAGCCGTCGTCGGCATGGAGGCCGGCAAGATCGCCGAGGCGCGGTTGGCTTTTGGCGGGCTCGCTCACATGCCGTGGCGAGACGCGGCCGTCGAAGATGCACTGATCGGGCAGGTGCCGTCGATGGCCGTGTTCGACAAGGCCGCCGACATCCTCCTCGCCGAGGCCAAGGGCCAGGGCGAGAACGACTTCAAGATCCCGCTCGCCCGGCGCACGCTGAAAGCGGTGCTGGCCGACGCGACCAAGGGAGCCTGATGATGAACGAACACGTGATGAACGAGCCGGTCGGCGAGACGCGCCTCGATCGGAACACCCAAGGTGTGATCGGCAAGGGCGTCGATCGCTACGAGGGGAGGCTGAAGGTCTCCGGCAAGGCGCCCTACGCCTACGAGCACCTGATCGGCGAGACGGTCGCCTATGGCTTCGTCGTGCCCGGCCCCGTGGGCCGCGCGAAGGTGAAGTCGATCGACACGGCGAAGGCGATGGCCGTGCCAGGAGTCCTCGCCGTCGTCACCGGCGACGGCATCCTGCGCTCCTCGGCGCAGCCGATGTCGCCGGCCGGCCAGACGATGGACGGCGAGATCTTCCATTACAACCAGCCGATCGCGCTGGTGGTGGCGGAGACGTTCGAGACCGCCCGCCACGCGTCCCACCTCGTCAAGGTCGAATACGAGGAGATGGAGGGGCGCTACGAGATCGAGAGCCGTCGCGGCACGGGGCGCGCCACCGAGGAAGGGCCGATGGCGGCCGACACCAAGCGCGGCGACTTCGAAAAGGCCTTCGCGGCGGCGGAGGTGCAGTTCGACCAGACCTATCGCACGCCGTCCTACCACTCGGCTGCGATGGAGCCGCACACGTCCGTCGCCAAATGGGACGGCGACCAGCTCACCGTGTGGTCGTCCTGCCAGCTGCTCGAGACCAACGTCCAGCAGATCGCCAGCGGCGTCGGCGTCGACGTTTCCAAGGTGCGCCTGCTCAGCCCCTATATCGGCGGCGGCTTCGGCTCGAAGCTCGGTATCGGCCCGGACGCCGTTCTTGCCGCGCTCGGCGCCCGCGAGGCGGGGCGGCCGGTCAAACTGGCCCTGACGCGTCAGAACGTCTTCCAGACGACCTCGCGGCGCGGCGAGACGATCCAGCGGGTGCGCATCGGGGCGACGAAGGAGGGAAAGATCACCTGCTTCGCCCACGAGACGGAGACCACCAATTCGGAAGGCGAGGGCTTCTTCGAGCCCTCCGGCATCTCCAGCGTGTTCCTCTATCCGGGCGCCGACCGTCTGGTGACGCACCGGGTGATCACCTCGGACGTCCTGATGTGTTCGGCCGTCCGCGCACCGGGCGAGGCGACGGGCATGCTGGCCACGGAAAGCGCCATCGACGAGCTTGCCGATCGCCTCGGCATCGATCCGGTCGAGTTCCGCCGGATGAACGAGCCGGACAAGGACCCGCAAGAGGACGTGCCGTTCTCCTCGCGCAAGCTGCTCGAATGCATCGATGTCGGTGCGCAGCGCTTCGGCTGGGCCGACCGGCCGAAGACGCCGGCATCGCGCCGCGAGGGGGAGTGGCTGATCGGCTATGGAATGGCCTCGGCGAGCCGCGCCAATTCGTTGATGCAGTCCTCGGCCGAAATCGAGATGGCGCCGGACGGCCGCGTGACGGTGAAGACGGCGATGACCGACATCGGGACCGGCACCTATACGATCCTCCAGCAGATTGCCGCCGAAATGCTCGGCATGCCGCTGGATCAGGTCGATGTGCTTCTCGGCGACACCTCGCTGCCGGCGTCGTCCGGCTCGGGTGGCTCGTGGGGCGCCAACTCCGCCGGGTCCTCCGTCTACGTCGCGGCGGAGGCGGTGATCGAGGAACTCGCCAAGCGCCTCGGCGTCGAGGCGGACGCCCTGACGCTGAAGGACGGCCAGGCCATTTCCGGCAACCGGCAGATCCCGTTCTCGGAGATCCTCAACGGCGATACGATCAGGGTCGTCGGGACGATCAAGCCCGGAGACACGTCGGACAAGACCAACCAGGCGAGCTACGGCGCCCATTATGCCGAAATCGCGGTCAACGCCACGACCGGCGAGACCCGGGTTCGGCGTCTCCTGACGGTCGGCGCCGCAGGCCGGATCCTCAACGAGAAGACCGCCACCTCCCAGTGCTATGGCGGCCAGATCTGGGGCATCGGCTACGCGCTGGAGGAGGATCTCGTCGTCGACGCGCGCAACGGCCTGATCGTCAATCACGACCTCGCCGAATATCACGTGCCGGTGCATGCGGACGTTCCCAAGCTCGACGTCGTGCTGCTGGAGGAGCGGGACCGGTACGCCAGCCCGCTCGCCGGCAAGGGCATCGGCGAACTCGCCATCGCCGGCGTCGGCGCGGCGATCAACAACGCGATCCACAACGCCACCGGCGCCCGCATCCGCGACTATCCGATCACCATGGACAAGTTGCTGCCGCATCTACCGGAGGAGGTCGGCGCGGCGGCCTGAGCCTGCCGCTCACGCGTCAAACCGGAAAGGGTCGGCGCCTTCGCGCCGACCCTTTCCGTCATTTCATATCGTCGCGATGCCGGGCGGCTTCCGCCCCATCGGCGTGCGATCCATCATTGGCCGGCGTATTCCCCTGCGCTCGGCCATGCGCACTGTGCCGAAAGATCCGCATAGAACAGATCGGCGAGGCGCTTTCTTTCGGCCTCGACCAGCGGGCCGTCGATCGCAACTTCGCGGCAGCGGCCATGCTGACCGGCGGGGACGAGGTCGGGATTTGCCAAGACGTCGTCGAGATCATTGTCGAACCAGGCCCGGGAACCCATGTCGAAGAAGCTCTCGGCCGGAAGGCCATCGGCAAGCAGCACGTCGTGTTGGTCGAGCTCGATGTGCCAGTAGGTGACGGACTGCATCGAGGTGCGCCCGACGGTGGTGCCGTTGATCAGGTTCATGATCGGTACGAGCACCTCGACGCCGTGCTGGCGGACCAGGACGGGGTGGCCGGGGGACAGGAACACGTCGCGCTCGGGTACGCCGGCTCCGAAAGCGTTTGCCCGAACCCGCACAGGCGCCATGTGGGCGTTTTCGCCGGAGCAATCGAGCGTCCGTTTGCCGATCCAGATAATCGGCCTCGACGCTCCGGAAGCCGTCAATGCCAAGTCGCCGACGGACAAATATTCGATACGGACGGGACCGCGAGGCGTGTCGACCTCCGTGCCAGTCGTGAAGCACTGAATCGCGAAAGTCTGCGGTTGTGTGGTGAAGCTATCTCCACCCGCCAAGTCGGCTGTGTACTGGAATACGAAATATCTGCCGTCTCCATCGTATGTCGCGACAAATCCGTTTCCATCCCCGAGGGACGATCGGTACGTGAAAGGAAAAGAAGAACCAGACAGGTTCAAGAGGATTGAATCACCAGTTGAAACATCGCCCAATATGGTTGGCGAATCGCTAGGTAAGTCGCTTCCGTCATCGGTCACGGTTCCGACGCCATAATAACCGTAAAAAGTATAATTATACGGCGAATCCTGAATGATTTGACCGAATGTTAAGTTTGCTGTCGTCGCCACGTTCTTTTCCCATCGAATCTGAGCCAGGATGCGTCAACCGACGCGCTCCCTCTGCACGCGGCACCCACCAAAGGTCGGGTGAGCGTGCCCCATTCCTGAAATTCCCACTTCGATTGGAAGAATCAGCCTCGGTGGTTATCCGAATGTCAGAACGATTTCGACTGCAATTTCAACCGGTTTCGCGATTTTTTGACAACGGTTCCGTGGCACGTCGCGGTTTCCTGTAGCAGCGAGGCGGGAAAGTCGCAGGTGCCTCGCTCAAGTCGATCAACGCGCTTCGCGCCGCGCGTTGATTAAGAGAAGGGGCCAGGCAGCGGACCAACGCAGACGGCCCGGCAGGCCTCGTCATCCCGCAAGCCTGGCAATACCGGTGAAGACAGGGAGCGGCTTCAAATCATATCGATGGGCCGTCCGCTTCGACGCGATCGGCCAGGCTAACCGCAGGAATGTCTACCGTTCTCGCCCCGCCAGCACCGCCAGAGCTGCCGCGGGTGCAGCGCGGCAGACCGCGTCGCGCAGTTCGGCCGGGCAGTCGAAGAGGTCCGGGAAGTCGACGACCCCCCTGTCCAACCGCGCCGCGAGGCGCCGCAGGACCGGGCGGCCGGTGCCGGCGACGACGACGGGGGCATCTTCCGAGATATCCTCGCGCGACAGGACAAGCAGCACCGCGTCGTGGATCTTGCGCAGCTGTTCCTCGGCAAAGCCGTGGGCGAGCCATTCCCAGGCGCCGTCGGTGCCGTCCTCGGCATCGAGGCCGATCATCCTCGCAAGTCTGCGGCGCGAGGCCTCGACGGTCTTTTCCTTGCCGTCGGCGGCGGGGTAGAGATCGTCGGCCTCGTCGAGGATGCCGGTGATCCGCTGGACGTCCGCCATGGTGGCGAAGAACTCGTTCATCACCGGCACGATCCTTCCCGCGAAGGCCGCGCGGCTCGCCACCGCCATCAGCGCGGTGCGGGTGTAGCCCTGATAGACGAGTTCGCCGCAGGCAAGGCGCGTATTGTCGCCGACACCGGCGGACATCACCCGGCCTGCCACGACGGGAACGACGTCGGTGGTCGTCGACCCCATGTCGATGAACACCGCCTCCTCGATGTTCGCCGCCGCGAGAGCCGCGCTGGCATGCCAGTTGGCCGAGGCGATCTCGTCGGCGTGGGAGCGGGCATCGCCCGGCGACAGAAATCCGGCCGCCCCGCCATAGAGCGAGACGTCGCCCGAGAGCTTTCCGGCGAACAGCCGGGCCAGCGTCTCGACCCCCTCGCGGCGGGAGGCGAAGACGTCGGACAGTTCGCCCGTCATGGTGACGGCATGGCGATCGACGGACAGATGATCGCAATCGCCGAGGATCGTCGCGAGGCCGGTCTCCAGATGCTCGAGCCCATGCCAGATCGGCGTCGCCTCCTGCCAGACCTCGAGGATGCGGTCATCTTCGGCGAGGGCCGCCTTCAGATGGGCGCCGCCGACGTCCCAGCCCAGTGTTCTCGTCATGACATCAACGTCTCGCATTCTTCGTGTCGCACCGGGCCCGTACGACCTTGGCCGGTCGTGGCGAGCAATCCTCCGGCGGCCGGGGCCCCATGGATCGTCGCGGCCACCCTTGGTCCTCCGGCCGCCCATGCGTATAAGACCATCGAACGTGTTCCGGTCTCAAGGTCGAAGATGCAAGTCATCCCCGTACTCGACGTCAAGAACGCCCGCGTCGTGCGCGGGCTCATGGGCGACCGGGCGAATTACCGGCCGATCGAGACGCCGTTGGCGACGAGTCCCGAACCCCTCGACGTCGCGAGGGGGCTGCTCGATCTGCATCCGTTCGAGGCGCTCTACATCGCCGATCTCGACGCGATCGACGGCTTGGTGGTCGCAGGCGTCGTCGGCGAGGGCGAGGAGCGTCGCCGGCGCGGCGAACCCGACGCGGAGCTGATGGCGGCCCTCGTCGCGGCCCATCCGGGCGTCACCCTCTGGCTCGACGCCGGCGTCGCGAGTTACGACGAAGCCATGGCGATCGAGGCGCTGCCGGGCGTCCTGTGCGTCGTCGGGAGCGAATCGGTGGAGGATGCCGAGATCGTTCGGCAGCTCGCGGAGGAGACCGACCTCGCCTTGTCGCTCGACTTTCGCGGCGACGTCTTCCTCGGGCCGCCCGAACTTCTCGAAGACGAGAGCCTGTGGCCCGATACGCTGATCGTCATGACGCTGGCCAAGGTGGGCAGCGGAGCGGGCCCGGATGTCGCCAGGCTCGCCGAGATCGTCGCGCGGGCAGGCGCTCGGCGGGTGTTCGCCGCCGGCGGCGTGCGCGGCCCGGAGGATCTCGCGGTGCTGAAGGAGATGGGCGTCGCCGGAGCCCTGGTCGCCACGGCGCTGCACGACGGGCGCATCACGGCCGAAGATCTCGCCGGGCTCGCGGGTTGAGACGGGGTCTTCCAACGGCCGTCTGCAGGACCTCCGGGGCATGATCGCCGGGCGCGTTTTGGGGTGTTTCGGGCCGTCGCGATGTGATATCGCAAGCACCGCGCCGGCGTAGCACAGCGGTAGTGCAGCGGTTTTGTAAACCGAAGGTCGGGAGTTCGATCCTCTCCGCCGGCACCATCCTATCGTTTTGAAATCGCTGAAACCCTTGCGCCGCAGGGCCTTCCGCCCATAGTGATGTTACAAACCATGTAACAAAACCACGGCGGAACACGATGGCAGGGCGCATCAAGGGGCTGATCGATCGCAATGGACGGTTCTATGTCAGGATCGTCATTCCCGCCGATCTCCGGTCGTTCTTCGATGGCAAGACTGAGCTACGAACTCCGCTCGGACCCGACAGGCGAGAAGCGCTTCGTCGGCACCCTGCGGCACTCGCGACCCTGCTTGACTCGATCGATCATGCTCGCACCCTGAAGGTTCACAGCGAGGGAGTGGAGGCCGCACGTCGGGAGAGGGCTTCGTCGCCGCTGGCGATCGAAGAAATCGCCCGACGTCACTACGCCGAGCGCTTGGCATTCGACGAGGAACTTCGCGGCGATCCTCGATATGCGCAACAAGGCTTCGACGATGGCCTCGTCGCGGATCTGAAGGACGCGATCGCTGGCAAGGCGACGAATGAGCAACTGGCGAACCTCGTCGGCTTTAGCCTTGAGCGGTTTCGAAAGCGCGGCAATCACGATGCACGGTTCGGCTCGCCGGAGTGGCGATCTCTGGCGAGATCGCTTTCGCTCGCCGAGCTTGAGGCGATGCGGCGCGTTGCAGAGCGTGACGAAGGCGACTTCTCTGGATCGACCAACATTCCAGCCTTGGCGCCCGCTGACGAACCAGCACCGGAACCACCCGCGAAACGCGTGTCTATCGAGAAGCTGTTCGACGCCTATCTCGACGAGCTGAATAAGGCAGGGAAGGGCGCCGAGGCACGTAAACGATGGGCGCCCGTCGTGAAGGATCTCATTCGCTTCCTCAAGCACGACGACGCAAACCGCCTGACTAAAAGCGACTTGATCGCGTGGCGAGATCACCTTTCGACCCGCCTGTCATTGAAGACCGTCAAGGATGTTTATGTCGGCGCGACCAAAGCGGTCTTGAGTTGGGCGCACGAAAACGAAAAGATCACGAGCAACCCCGCCGATGGCTTGAGGGTCCGCGTCGAGAAGAAGCCGCAGTCGCGCGAAAAGGGCTTCACCGAAAGCGAGGCGCGAACGATCCTACAGGCGGCGAGGGACTATCAGCCGGTCCATTCCGACAATCCGCAGACTCGCGAAACCGAGGAAATGGTCGTTGCAAAGCGATGGGTGCCATGGCTATGCGCCTTCACCGGCGCCCGCGTCGCCGAGATCACGCAGCTACGCTTCGATGACGTTCGCGAGGCCGATGGCGTCCACTACGTCAGAATCAGCCCGGCAGCTGGCAGCGTGAAGGGCTGGCAGTATCGCGACGTACCGCTTCACCATCAGCTTCTCGATATGGGGTTTCTGGACTTCGTTAAGTCGCACGGTCCCGGCCCGCTCTTTTACCGCGAGGGAAAGCGCAGGACGACGGCTGAACACCCTTCGAAGCGCATCGCGAACAAGATCGGGAGATGGGTCCGTACTATCCCCGGCAATCCCGCCGATGTCGCTCCGTCGCATGGGTGGCGCCACCGGCTGAAAACGATCGCGTGGGAAGTTGGCATCGACTCGCGCGTCGTGGATGCGATCCAAGGACATGCCGCGCGCACCGCTGGCGAAAACTACGGCGACGTGACACTCAAGGCGCGCAAGATGGCGATCGATAAGTTGCCAAGGTTCGAGTGAGGAATAAAAGCTTAGAATAATAGGAAATTTTGCTTGTTCTGCCGATTCTGGCGTGAGATAATATTCTTACGTTAGAAAAACAGGCAGGTATTGCGTGGCGCTAGAGCGCATCAAATCCGTTGTGCAGAAGGTATTCGGAGAGCCTGAACAGAAGGCCGCTCCCGCGTATCCCTTTGACACTTGGGGCTTGGATAGCTTCCTCGCGCCCGCGACCGTCTCAAATGTCGCGGTGACGGCGCAAACCGCCCTTCGCGTTCCTGCCGTTGCTCTTGCCGTCAACCTGATCGCTGGCTCTATCGGCTCGATCCCGGCGCGCATCGTCCGCGAGATCGATGGATCGAGCGAGGACGCATCCGAGCATCCGAATTACCGGCTCGTCTATCGCCGCGCCAACGATCGCCAGACGGCGGCGAAACTTCGCGAGCGTTTGGCAATGGACGCTTTGCTGTTTGGGAATGCCTTCGCCTTCGTGAACCGCGTCGGCGGTCGCGTCGTCGAGATCGTTCGCCTCGATCCTCACGCCGTCTCTATCCAGATCGATCCGCAGACCGGCGAGGCGATCTATCGCTCAACCGTCACCGGTGCCGTCCTCAATCCCGCCGATCTTATTCACGTTCCGGCGCAAACCTCGATCGATGGCGTCACCGGCATTTCGCCGATCGCCCTGGCTCGCGAGGCCATCGCCCTTGCGATCGTCATGGAACAGCGCGCCGCTCGTCTCTTCGGCACGTCAGCGCGTCCGTCTGGCACGATTGAGATCCCCGGCGACGTTCCCGAGGAGCGCGTCAAGCGCATGGGTGCCAACTGGCGTTCGGCGCATGAAGGCGCCGAGAACGGCGGCAAGACACCCATCCTGACGGATGGCGCTCGCTTCAACCCGCTGATCTTTTCGTCCGTCGATGCGCAGTTCATTGAGATGCGCAGAGAGCAGATCGTCGAGATCGCCCGCGCCTTCAACGTCCCGGCGACGATGCTTTTCGAGCTGTCGAACGGCACGTTTGCCAACGTTGAGCAACAGTCCCGTCAATTCGTCACCTACACCTTGAAGCACTGGACCGAAGCCTTCATCGGCGAATACGAGCGCACCCTTCTTTCTGACGAGGAACGCGACGATCACCGCGTCTCCTTGGATACGGAGGCGCTGATCAGCGTCGATACCGCAGCGCAGGCCGAACGCATCGCCAAGCTTCGCGCCTCCGGTTCGATGACCGCGAACGACGCTCGCGCCGAGCTTGGACTTCCGGCCCGTCCCGATGGCGACACGCTCGGCAGCCCGTACACGACCCCCGGCGCCGCTCCGGCCCGCTCTCAGGAACCGACAGCATGACGACGCACCGCGCCTTTTTCGGCGATGCTCACTATGATTTTGCGCTCAAGGCGCCGCAGATTGCCGAGCTTCAGCACCTTTGTGGCGCCGGCATCGGTACCCTTTGCCAACGCATTTTCCGAGGCGATTTCGCTTATTCCGATCTCGTCGAGACGATCCGCCTCGCTCTGATCGGTGGCGGTCTCGATCCGCAGCGCGCCGCCGAACTGATCGAGGTCTACAGCGAGGTGACGGCGCTCGAACGCCTCGCCGAGATCGCGATCGACGTACTCGGCAAGCGGTACTTTCCGCCTGAGACCGGCCCGGAACCCGAACAGACCGGCGAACTCGACGCCGAGGCGCTGGCATGAACCAAGCCTTCGAAATCAAGGCCGCTATCACTTCCGACGATGCTGGCGAGATCACCGGCATCGCCTGGCCCTTCGGAACTGCCGATCGCGTTGGCGACATGATCGAGAAGGGGGCCTTCTCCGGCGCCATGCTCCCGGTCCCGATGCTGTTCGGCCACAACCCCAACGATCCCGTTGGCGTCTGGGAGAGCGTCGAGGAAACCGACACCGGCCTTCAGGTGAAGGGCCGTCTTCTCGTCGCTGACGTGGCCCGTGCCCGCGAGGTTCATGCGCTCGTCGCCTCCGGTGCCGTTGGCGGTCTCTCGATCGGCTTCAGCACCAAGAAGGCCGCACCCCGTCGCGGCGGCGGTCGCACGATCTCCGCACTCGATCTCGTCGAAATCTCGCTCGTCACCGTCCCGGCTCATCCGGGCGCCCGCGTGACGAGCAAGAAAGCCGCAGCGAACGCCATCGCGATCGCCGAGGCCATCAACCGCGCCGCTGCGGCGCTCAAGCACTAAAGGAACGAAGCTTGGAACTGACTCCGCAGGCGTTTTCGAACGCCATCGAACTGAAATCTGCCGAGGATGGCGGCGACGAGGACGCGAACGCGATCGTCACCAAGGCCCTTGGTGACCTGTCGCAGACGGTCACTGACCGGCTTGCGGCTGTCGAGAGGAAAAGCGCCGAACGGCTGGACAAGCTCGAAGCTCGTCTGAACCGCCCGGGGGCGCCTTTCCTGTCGGCAGCCAATGACACCGACGCCGAGATCGAGAAGAAGGCCGTCCGCGACTACTACCGCACCGGCTCTGATTTCGAACTCAAGACCCTTTCGACTACCGTCGGCGCCGCCTCGATCATGGCGCCGCCGCAGCTCTCGACGAGCATTCTGGAGAAGATCACTCTCTCCTCGCCGGTTCGTCAGCTCGCCACCACGATGGCGCTCGCAAGCGGTTCTGTCCGCCTTCCGCGTCTCGTCAACAAGGTTACGCCCGGTGCAGTCGCCGAGTTGACCCCGGACCCGCGTCCCGAGTCGGAACCGTCCTTCGACGATATCGAGATCGTCGCGCACGAGATGGCGCATTTCATCCCGGTCTCTCGTCAGGCCCTTGAAGATGCGAACGTCGATCTCTCCGGCTATCTTTCGAACCATCTTGTTCGCGAGTTCGCCAACGAGGAAAGCCGCTGGTTCGTCAACGGCAACGGCACGTCTGAAGCTGAAGGCGTCATGACGAGCGCAGCCGTGGGCGTCTTCACCGCTGCGACGGCGACGCTGACGCTCGACGCCCTGATCGACCTGTTCCATGCGATCAAGTCGCCTTACCGGGCGAACGGCGCTTGGCTGATGAATGGTCAGACGATCGCGACCCTCCACAAGATCAAGGATGGCGACGGTCGCCCGCTCTGGCAGCCCTCGATTCAGCCCGGACTTCCTCCGGTTCTGTTCGGTCGCCCGGTCTATGAAGCGCCGGATATGCCGAACATCGCCGCCGGATCGACCCCGATCATCTTCGGCGACTTCGCCGCTGGCTACACAATCGTCGATCGCATCGGTTTCCAGCCGCAGCGTGAAGACCTTGCGACACAGCCGCGCCTCAAGATCGGCGGTCGCCGCCGCGTCGGCGGCGCCGTCACGATGGGCGAAGCGCTCGTCAAGATGAAGATGAAGACGGCGTAAGGGGAGATCGAACCAATGCCTAAGGGAATTTCCAACGCAAAGACCAAAATCTCGATCGGCGGCGTCTATGCTGATGGCGCCGATCTTACTGCCGTTGCGAGCTGGACGCCGATCGGTGAGATCGTCGAGATTGGCGAAATCGGCGAAGAGGTTGAGCTGATCACCAAGGAGGTGATCGGCGACGCCTACGTCCGTAAGGCCAAGGGGACGCGCAACCCCGGTTCGTTCGAAATCACCGTGCTGCACAAGCCCGGCGATGCGGGACAGACCGCAATGCGCGCTGCACAGATCGCGGCGACGGAATACACGTTCAAGATCGAACTGGAAGACGGCGAGCAGTACCTGTTTGCCGGGCTCGTCATGAGCGACAAGCGACAGTTCGGCGCCGCGAATGAGATGGTGGCTACCGCCTATCAGCTCGAAGTGACAACGCCGAAGACCACGGTCGCGGCGTAACGATGATGACGCGGCTCGCAGAGGAACGCATTCGGATCAAGCTCGGCGATACTGTCGTCGAGCTGGTTCCGACGCTGCGGGCCGCGCTTTGTCTCGCTCGTCGATACGGCACTTACGGCGCCCTGATCGACAAGCTTGCCGAAGGCTCCACTACGGCGTTTGCCGACGCGATCGAGGCAGGCGCGGGCATCGCCGGTGCAGGCGATCTCATTCATGCGCAGGCCGACAGTGACGGCTATTTCGCAGTGATTGCTCGCTTGGCGCCACCTTTGATCGACTTCGTGATCTCGCTCGCCGGCCCCATGTCCGACGACAAGGGCGATGACAGAACCACCGGCGAGCCGATCACCTTCGCCGAGCACCACGAACAGCTTTTTGAGTTTGCGACAGGCTGGCTGCGCTGGACCCCCGCCGAGGCGTGGGCTGCCACGCCCGCCGAGATCAAGACGGCAAAGCGAGGCCACGAGGCCATGCTGCGCTGGCTGTATGGCGGCGAAGAAGCGCAGACACAGAAGACGAAGGGCAAGGGTGCGATCTCGGATCGCATTCGCGGCTTCTTCGCGAGGCAGCCCGCCTAATGCCGATCCGCCCGCCTCATATCTGCGCCTGCGGACGGCGCGTTCCGGCTGGCGACCGTTGCGCCTGCCAAATCAAGGCCGACGCCGAGCGCAAGGCCCGCTTCGATCAAAAGCGCCCTAGAGAGCGTCTCCATAAACGGGTTCATCTGAGCGGCACGATCTGATTCATTCTCCTTGAAAGGAGAATGCCATGCGTCGTCATGAACTCACGGATCAGGAATGGGCGGTGATCGAGCCGCTGCTA
>NZ_JAJUWU010000017.1 GCF_021390325.1 Jiella avicenniae
CCGTACAAGGTGTCTTCGCCGTCATATCCGAAGATGAGCCAAGTCGCGAAATTGGCGTGAATCACGTCGTTGCCGGTTCCGCCCATCACCCGTTCGACGCTGATCAGCGTGTCGGTGCCGATTTGGGCACTGGTCGCGGTCTTCGTTATGAGATTGATCGACAGCGCGGCGGACGTGGCGCTGTAGTCGATGGTATCGATGTCGGCGCCGCCGTCATACGTGTCTGCCACGCCGTCGGCATTGCCGATCAAGGTGTCGTTGCCAGTGCCGCCTTGAACCTGATCGGTGCCTGTACCCCCATCGAGAAAATCGTTGTCGCCGTCACCCAGAAGAGTGTCGTTCCCACCTAGTCCGAAAAGCTTGTCGTTGCCGACGCCGCCGGAAAGCCTGGTGTTTCCGGACCCACCGTACAAGGTGTCTTCGCCGTCATATCCGAAGATGAGCCAAGTCGCGAAATTGGCGTGAATCACGTCGTTGCCGGTTCCGCCCATCACCCGTTCGACGCTGATCAGCGTGTCGGTGCCGATTTGGGCACTGGTCGCGGTCTTCGTTATGAGATTGATCGACAGCGCGGCGGACGTGGCGCTGTAGTCGATGGTATCGATGTCGGCGCCGCCGTCATACGTGTCTGCCACGCCGTCGGCATTGCCGAGAAAGCTGTCGTTACCCGCGCCACCTTCCATCGTATCGCTGCCTGCACCGCCGTTGAAGGCGTCGTTGCCGCGCATGCCGTGGAGCTTGTTCGCGAGATTGTTGCCGATCAAATGGTCGTTGCCGTCGCCGGAGACGGCATTCTCCATCCCCGTGAACACCGTCGCCACACCGGCGATCGTGGAGTTGAAGCCGTTGCGCAGGTCGATGATGCTTTTGGTCGACACGGCCGCCGCGTCGACCCAGTCGATGCCGCCGTCGCCGTCGGTCACCGCGCTCGCGTGGCCGCCCTGGCCCGCGACGGAAGCGTATTCGTCGGTGTAATGGTAGGTGCTGTTGACCTGCGAAGCGGTGAGGGCCTCGTCGATGCCGTAAAATTTCACCGAAGAGCCGTTGACGGTTCCGGTGTTTCCCGCGACCTGATCGGTGACCCGAATGGTCCAGTTCCCCGTGGCATCTTCACCGCGGAACGCATTGGCGCCGAACGTCCATGAGAGCTGCGTTCCCAGATAGCTCGCGTCGCCCAATGCGCCGTTGAACAGTTCGACCGTGGTGCCTTGGGCCGAAACCAGTTCGATCAACAGATCGGAAAGATTGCTGTGGGTGACATCGATCGTGATGTCGACATATTCGATCTCGAAGGTCGGCGACAGCGCGCTTACGGAGAACTCGGTGGTACCAGCGTCGCCGATCGCGCCCGATCCGCCGACGAGACTGTAGGTGTGTTCGTTGGCGCTGGTCTGCGCCGGATCGAACAAAGTCCAGACCTCGGCCATGCGCACCGCATTGTAGGCGTCGATGGCACCGAAACCGTAGTCTTCGGAGAAATGAAGCCCGCCGCCATTCCAGTTCGTGGCGCCGTTGTAGAACCAGCCGTGTTCCTCGTCCAAGGTCTGGATGCCGCCGACGCCCGAACCGACGCTCTTGGCCGAATAGGCGAGGATGTTCTGGACGTCGCGCCAGCCGAGACCCTCGTTGGCCTCGAGCATCAAGGCTACGACGCCCGTTGCGATCGGCGTCGCGCCGGAGGTGCCGCCGAAGGTGTCGGTGTAATCGGAGGGATCGTAGCCGTCCGCGCCGATGAGATCGGTCGTGGCCAATCCCTCGGTGCCGCCGTTCGACGGGGAGGAAATGAGCAGATTGGCACCGTAGCTCGAATAATAGGATGCGTCGCCGGTGTCGTCATAGGCGCCGACCGTGACGGTGCATCGGGACGCCGCGCTTTCCTCGCCGTTGCAGTTGGCGTTGTCGTTGCCGGCCGCCTTCATTTCGATCGTGCCGAGCCCGCCGCGTCCGTCCGCCAGCGCCTCGAACCATTCGGCGACCAGCTCTGCATCCCCCGACAGGCTGTAGAAGACGGGGTAGTGTCCCCAGCTGTGGTTGATGACGTCGAAATTCTCCGACTGGTCGATCGCCTGCAGGAAGCCGGCGTAATTGTTGTTGATGTCGGCGGGACCGGAGAAGATGTTCACGCCGGTGATCGTCGAGCCGTAAGCGACGCCCACCGTGCCGACACCGTCGTTCTCCGCCGCGATCAGGCCGGCGACGGCCGTTCCGTGCGAATCGGAAGAGCTGGGCGGAAGCGGATCGAGGACCTGGCCGTCGACGACGACGTGCCGGCTGGGATCGTAATTGCCGTCGAGATCGTGATGGGTGTATTGGACGCCGTCGTCGTAGATGCCGACATGGACCCCCGCCCCGGTGTATTCGGCCCAGATCGCCTCGAGGTTTCCGAGCTTGCTCAGATGCCATTGGTCGTCTTGGGTGATGCCCTCGTCCTGCTCGACGGAAATGGTGTATTGGCCGCTCTGACCCTCGAACCACGCACCGGCGTCGATGTAATAAGTCCCGGCCGTCGTGGCAGTGAACGTCATCTCGGAATGATAATTGGCGCCATCGTCATTCTCCGTGGCGACGAGATTTCCCGCCGCATCGTAGAGCGAGACACGCGGATCGTAGAGAGGCGTCGCCCCGGTACCGTCCATCTCGAACGAGTAGGTTAGTCCGGCCGTCAGCGTGATGGCGATCCAATCGTGATCGCCCTCGACCTCCAACTGGTCCGTAAACGTCCCACCGACTGCCATCGAGGCCGTTGTCGAGCTGTCGCCTGCAATGTCTACCATCGTCCTGTCTCCATCTCGAGATGGTTGCGTTCAATCGGGTCGGCATTGGCGGGGCGGGTCCGAACTCGCGCCCCTGCTCGGGCGAAGACGTCATTGCGCCGCCGCCTCTCGGTCATGTCATGGTCTTGCGTCCGGTTTCAGTATCTGCACCGTCTCGACGCGCAGCGTCAGCCCCTGCATGCAAGTCGAAAACGGAACGATCTTGCCGGTGACGCGGATGTGGTGACCGACGGCAGCCCTCAGTTTCCCGGTGTCGGCCCCGACCAGGGAAAACTCGCGTCCGTCGTCCATGCGGATGCGAGGGCATTCGACGCCTTCGAGCACGACCCCCTCGCCCGAGACGGCGCCTGCGGCAACCAATAGAGCGGCTGTCGAGGCAATGATATATCCGGCGATACTCATATCAAACCTTCAAACTTCGAAGCAGTTCATACTGCTGGGCACAATATGTCTATAATACGACAAGATCATTATGAAATCGTCACTATATCGTTAGTTTTACACTTTAATCGCCCGAGAAAATCCGCATTTCAGCACCATGAACTTTTCGTAAGTTCAACCATATTCGGCCGAGCCCGTCAATCGGGCGTCCGCATCGATTCTCTCGCGTCGTCAAGCATCTGCCTCGGCCCGACTCCTTCGCTCGGCGGGCGCTGCCGCGACGAAGCAGGCAGCAGTTCATCTGCGATTACTTGCGTAACGCCACCGTGTCGAGACGAGCGGCACGCGCCCGGTGGAGCGGCCCGCGCAGGGCCGGCTGAAGCATGGGCGCCATGGCCATCGCCCTTGTGCTTCCCCTAGCGGCTGTTACACTGAGGTCGAAGCAATGAACGAGAGGCGCCCGGAACGCTGAAAGCTGCAGTTCCGCGCCGGAGAGATCGTGTGAGTGACCATGACGAAGCGGGGAGATATCGGCACCAGCCGCGCATAGCTCGTCAAAGTTTCGCCGTCGACGCCGAGAATCGGCGTGGCGGCGGGGCCGGTCGCGCGGAGCATCGCCAGAAGCCGTCCGGCGAGCCGGGCGGCAGCGCGACGCGCGGCCACGAGCCGGAGACGACGAAGCCCGAGGAGGAGGACGAGGCGCGGCTGACCAAGCGGCAGCGTCGGCGTCGCCGCAAGGGGCGGAAGAAGTCCGGCGCAGTTGCCGCAGCCCCAGCCCAGACGGAAACGTCCGGCCCTGCCGCGACGCCCCGCGGCGCCCGGAAATATCGGCGCGGGCGGCGCAGCGATTCGCCGGCCGGCGATGCACCGCCCCAGAACCGCCCGGAAGCGCCGGGGGTGGCCGGGAAGGCTGTATCCTACGCAGGGCAGAAATCGGCGCGAACGAGCCCTGCCGATCCGAAAGCCGAGGCGAGACGTGATGCCAATCCGGCGCCGGTCTATGCGGCGCTCGACCTCGGCACGAACAATTGCCGGCTGCTGATCGCGGTGCCGACGCGGCCGGGGCAATTCCGGGTGATCGACGCCTTCTCGCGCATCGTCCGGCTCGGCGAAGGGCTGGGGCGGACGGGAAGCCTGTCGCGCGGCGCGATGGACCGGGCCGCCGCCGCGCTCGCCGTCTGTGCCCAGAAGATCTCGGCCCGCGAGGTGGACCGTTCGTGGCTGATCGCCACCGAGGCCTGCCGGGCGGCGGCGAACGGCGCGGAGTTCATCGAGGAAGTCGCCGAGCGCACCGGCCTGTCCCTCGACATCGTCCCGCGCGAAACCGAGGCGCGGCTCGCCGTGTCCGGCTGCGGATCGCTGATCGACCGCAAGGCCCGCGGCGCCGTCCTGTTCGACATCGGCGGCGGCTCGACGGAGATCGCGCTCCTCGATCTCAGGGGGCCGTATACGCGGCGGCTGGCCAGCCGCATCGTCGCCTGGACCTCGCTGCCGGTCGGCGTCGTGACGCTTGCCGAACGCCATGGCGGGCGCAACGTCACGCCGGAAATCTTCGAGACCATGGTCGCCGAGACCGTGGCGATGATCGAAGCGTTCCCGGGGCGCGACAAGCTGGCCGATCTCGTCGGCACGGAGAATTTTCACCTCCTCGGGACCTCCGGCACGGTGACGACGCTCGCCGGCGTCCATCTCGGTCTCGAGCGCTACGACCGGCGCCAGGTCGACGGGCTCTGGCTCACGTCGGAGGAGTCCGACGCCCTCGTCCAAAAGATCGCCGGCTGGAGCTTCGAGGCGCGGGTCGCCAATCCCTGCATCGGCTCGGACCGGGCGGACCTCGTGCTGGCCGGCTGCGCGATCTTCGAGGCGATCCGCCGGGTCTGGCCGGCGCCGTCGCTGCGCGTCGCCGATCGCGGCCTGCGGGAGGGCATCCTGACCGAAATGATGGTCGCCGACGGGGTCTGGCGCCGGCGCGACGGAAGGCGGGCGAGCTGATGGCCGGACGTGGCGACGATCGCGGCATGACCGTGCGCGTGAAGAAGAAGCGGGGAGTGAAGGCCTCGTCGCGCCGCTGGCTCGAGAGGCAGCTCAACGACCCGTATGTCCGCCGGGCCAAGGCCGACGGCTACCGCTCGCGCGCCGCCTACAAGATGATCGAGATCGACGACCGCTACAGGCTCTTGAAGCCCGGCCAGGCGGTGGTCGATCTCGGCGCCGCCCCCGGCGGCTGGACGCAGGTCGCCGTCGACCGGGTGAAGTCGACGAGCGAGGCGGTCGCCGTGGTCGGCATCGACTATCTCGCCGTCGAGCCGGTGGCCGGCGCGACCATCCTGGAAATGGACTTTCTCGACGACGCCGCGCCGGAGCGGCTGATCGAGACGCTCGGCCGGGCCCCCGACATCGTCCTGTCCGACATGGCGGCACCGACCACCGGGCACCGGCGCACCGATCACATCAGGACCATGCATCTGTGCGAGGTGGCCGCCGACTTCGCGATCCGCACCCTTCGGCCCGGTGGACATTTCCTCGCCAAGACCTTCCAGGGCGGCACCGAGAACGACCTCCTGACGCTGCTGAAGCAGAATTTCGCCTCAGTCCATCACGTCAAACCGCCGGCCTCGCGCGACGGCTCGGTGGAACTCTACATCCTCGCCAAGGGCTTCAAGGGCCGAGACGGGGCGCGTGAGGCGCCGGCCGAGATCGCCGCCGAGGAAGACGACGAGGCCGGTCCGCTCGGCTGACGTCCACCGCTGTCGAGGAGGGCGCTTGCCGTCCCGTGGCCCGCGTCGGTCGCCGGAGGGCCGTGCCGGAGCGCTATTCGGCGGCGACGCGCCGGCCGGCGACCTCGTCGCCGGCATTGGCCGGAAGGGCGAGGAAGGCGAAGACCGAGGCCGCCGTCACCACGCCCACCACGGCAAAGGCGAGGGTGAAGTCGGAAAGGCCGACGGTTTCGCTGCCGGCGAACACCATGCCCGCTTCCAGCACGCCGCCCGCCAGCGCGACGCCCATCGCCACCGAAACCTGCTGGATCGCCGCGATCATCGCGGTCGCATCGCCCGATTCCCGGTTCGAGACGTCGGCGAAGGCGAGGGTGTTGATCGAGGTGAAGAACAACGAGCGGAAGAAGCCGCCGACGAGCAGTGCGAGAAGCACGAGGACGATGGCGGTGTCTGGCCGGAAGATCCCGATCAGGGCCGTCATGCCGCCGCCGATCAGCGCCGTCGCGACGAGGGTCGCCCGGAAGCCGAAGCGATTGAGGATCGGCTTGGCGAGGAACTTCATCATCATCGCGCCGCCGATCGACAGGCAGGTCGTCAGACCGGACTGCAACGGCGTGTAGCCGAAGCCGAGCTGCAGCATCAAAGGCAGGAGGAAGGGGACGGCGCCCGAACCGATCCGGAAGATCGAACCGCCGACGATCGCCGCCCGCAGCGTCGGAACCTTCAAGAGGTTGAGCCGAAGCAGCGGATCGGCCGCGTGCCGCGCGTGCAGAACGAAGAAGACGCCTGCGACGAGCCCCGCCGCGGCCATGGCGACGCCGACGATCGGCGGCAGTGCCGGCAGCGAGACGACGGAGAGCCCGAAGACAAGACCGGCGCAGGCGAAGCCCGAGAGCAGGAAGCCGGGAATGTCGAAGCGCATCGACGGCAGCGTTTCGATCCAGGGCAGATAGCGGCCGGCGAGATAGATGCCGGCGATGCCGATCGGCAGATTGATGAGGAATATCCAGCGCCAGTCCGCATAGGTGGCGATGGCACCGCCGATCGGAGGGCCGAGCAGCGGGCCGATCAGCGCCGGAATGGTGAACCAGGCCATGGCGTCGACGAGATCGGACTTCGGAACCGCACGCACGAGCAGGAGCCGGCCGACCGGCGTCATCATCGCTCCCCCCATCCCCTGCAGGAATCGCGCGGCGACGAAGCCTTCCAGCGAATTGACGGTGGCGCAGGCGAGCGATCCAGCCATGAACACGCCGATCGCGACACGGAAGATCAGCCGGGCGCCGAAGCGGTCGGCCATGCGCCCGGAGATCGGAATGAAGATCGCCAGCGCGACATAGTAGCTGGTCAGAGCGAGCTTCAGGGCGATCGGGCTGGTCCCGATGTCCGCGGCGATGACCGGCAGCGAGGTCGCGATGACGGTCGAGTCCATGTTCTCCATGAACAGCGCGACGGCAAGAACAATCGGGACGATGCGTTTCACGCGCTCAAGGCCTGTGCGGATCGCTCGACGCCGGTTCCCGCCATGGCCGGGCCGGAGGGAGCGGTCGCTCGCGCGTGCGGTCGGGATCGGCCGCCGAAGGAGCTGCGAGCGGGTTGGCTGCGGGGCGGGGTCCGCCACCTCGTCGAGGTCGAAGACGTGCTGTTCTCATGGACCCGGGAGCCCGTGATCGTCAACCGCCGAGAAGCGCGCTCCCGATGCAGGCGGCGCGCGGGATTCTGCGGATCGATCTCGTCGTCATAGGGAGCGCCCGTGTCGTGGAGGGGCCCCCGAAGCAGCCTCCGGCCCGGCCCGAGGGCCGAGCCGCGCCGCGCCTCGAACGGCGTCGCCGCGCTTCTGACGGATGCGGTCGACGCGGCGCGTTCTTTCGGCTTGGTTGCGTCCCTGCGCGTTACAGCCGGTCGAGATGCAGAGAGTCGCAAGGAGAGCAGAGATGAGCCCCATCCCCGATGCCACGCCTGGCCCGAGCCGGCGCCGCGCCCTAAAACTTTTCCTGACCGCAGGCGGCATCCTCGCGGCACTGCGCGGCGGACGGTCCGGTCCGGCCCGGGCCGGCGAGACCCTCCGCGACGCCGCCGTCGAAAATTCCATCGAAAAGGCCAACGTCATGACATCAGGCTGGCAGCGCTTCGCCCTCGGCGAGGCGCGCATCACCACGATCCTCGACGGCGCCCGCCACGGCGACGGACCCCACCCCACCTTCGGCGCCGACCGCAGCCAGGAGGAGATGGCGGCGCTGCTGCGGGCGAATTTCCTGCCCGAAACGCGCTACGTCAACGGCTACACGCCGGTCCTCGTCGAGCTCGACGACAATCTGATCCTGTTCGACACCGGCTTCGGCGAGAGCGGCAAGGAGAACGGCTACGGCAAGCTGGTCGAGCGCATGGCGGCGGCCGGATACGGCCCGGAAGCGGTCACCATCGTCGTCCTCACCCATCTTCACCCCGATCACGTTCTCGGACTGATGACCGGCGGCAGGCCGACCTTTCCCAACGCCCGCTACGCCACCGGCGCACGCGAGTTCGAATGGTGGACCTCCGAGGAGGCGAAGAACGGCGAAAAGGCCGGCATGGCGAAGACGGTCGAGAATTTCGTCGTGCCGCTCGAGGACCGGATGACCTTCCTGAAGGACGGCGACGGCGTCGTTTCCGGCATCACCGCCCTCGACGCCCCCGGCCATACGCCGGGCCACATGGTGTTCGAACTGAATTCGGCAGGCCAACGGATGATGCTGACGGCCGACACCGCCAACCATTTCGTCGCCTCGCTGCAGAAGCCCGACTGGAAGGTCGGCTTCGACATGGACCCGGACATGGCGATCGCAACGCGCAAGCGCGTCTTCGACCGCATTGCCGCCGAGCGCATTCCGTTCATCGGCTATCACATGCCGTTTCCGGCGGTCGGCTACGCGGAAAAGCTGCCGGAGGGCGGCTACCGCTTCGTGCCGGAGACCTACCAACTGGCGATCGCCAACGAAGACGGCTGAGCGCAGACGTGCCGGTCGAGCGCCGCTCTTCCGTCGAAGAGCGCCGGTGGCTCATGCGTGGGGGCCGGTCAACCTGCAGGCTTGCCGGCCGTGTCCGCCTCCGCCTTGGCCGGCAGCGCCCTGATCCAGGCGACGATGCGGGCGGCGAGGTCGTCCGTCGTCTTCGGCGAGATGATGTCGCCGGCGAGCGTGTGGCTGGATGCGTCGCCGGTCACCGGCACGTCGACGACCTGATGGGGGCCCGGCCAGTTTGCGACGAAGCGCTCCGTCGCGGCGGGGGAGACGACCTCGTCTTGCTGCGAGTAGAACACCAGCAGCGGCAGTGCCCGGACGGCGGAGAAGTCGGCCTTCCGCACCGCCCGGACGAGCGCTGCCATCGGCGCCAGCGCGCCGATCGGGTAGCGCGTCGTCCAGTGCTGCGCCTGCTCTTCGTTGACGGGCTCGAACCCGTAGGTCTCTCCGCCGAGAACCGGCAGGATGTCCCGGGCGAAGGGCAGGTCGAGGAGAAACGCCCAGCGGCCGTGGACGGCGAAGTTCGGCGAGATCAGCACGATGCCCTCGGCGTCGTCCATCACGCCGGGGATCGTCGTGCCGAGCGCCGCCAGCGTGCCGCCGGTCGAGGAGGCGACCACCACGACCTTCGAGCCGATGTCGCGGCCGATCGCCATGGCTTCGGCGAGATCGTTCACCCAGTCGTTGACGCTCGTCTGCTCCATCGCCGCGGCGTCGCGGCCGTGTCCGGTGAGCCGTGTGTAGAAGAGATTGGCATGAAGCGCCCTGGCGACCTCGTCTGCGAGCGGCCGCGTCTCCGCCTTGTCGGCGGAAAAGCCATGGACGTAGACGATCGAAAGCGGGGTCTTCGCCCGCGAGGCGGGATAGGCCCAGACGATCTCCTTCGCCGACTGCGGCCGGAGATTGGGGATGTCGGCCTCCTGCCGCGCGAGATAGGCGTCGGGATCGCTGCCGATCGCGGCCGGATCGAAACGGAGGCCGAGATCCACCGGTTCGCGCGGGCCGAACAGCCAGAGCCCCGCAAGCACGATCGCAATCAGGAGAACGAGGGCGAGGACGATACGAAGGATCAAGAGTTCAGTCCGCTTGGCATGCCGAGGGGCAAGCCATAGCGCGTCTGAAGGGGAGGCGAAACCACCCGCGCTCCCGTGGCGACGCCACTCCTTTCGGCGCGACGCGTATCGGCCGCAGGATCATGGCGAGGGGGCAATCGTCCGCGCGATCAGATCGGCCACCATCAGATCGAGATGGGCGCCGCCGCCGTTCTTGAAGACGGTGATCGCCTCCCGGCCGCTGCGTCCCGCACGGCCCGCGACAAGATCGTGGAAATCGCCGCGAATGTCGGCCTCGGTGACGATGCCGCGATCGAGCGGATCCTGGATTTCACCGATATGGCCGATCGTCGTCTTGCGCGAATCGACGAAGACCTCGCCGCGGGTCAGAACCGCGTCGTCGGCCTCTCGCATCTGCAGCGTATAGGCGCCGATGAGGTCGACGTGGGTGCCGGGCTTCAGCCACGCGCCCTCGAGGAACGGTTCGCTCGCCATTGTCGCGGTCGCAACGACGTGCGCCTCCCGGGCGGCCGCTTCGAGGTCGACGGCGACGCAGACCGTCACATCGAGATCGTCAAGCGAGGCGACGAGCTTTTCCGCTCTCGCGGTCGTCCGGTTCCAGACGAAGATGACTTCGAGCGAGGGGAACGTCGCCGCATAGCCCTCGACGAGATTGGCCGCCACCGTTCCGGCGCCGCAGACGAGCAGCGTCTTCGGTTCGCGATTGGCGAGCAACTTCGCGCCGAGGAGCGAGTCGCCGACCGTCTTCCATTTGGTGACGAGGCCGCCGTCGACGACGGCGCTCGGCGCGCCGGTTTCGGGATCGAAGAGGAGGACGCTGCCCTGCACCGAGGGGCGCGGCGGATCGGCGCGCGGATTGTCCGGAAAGACGGTGACGGATTTCAGCGCGAAGCCGAGTCCGTCGATGAAGGCCGCACGGTTCAACAGCTTGTTCTTGCCGCTGTCGATGAGGAGATCGCCGATCTGCGGCGCCGGCCGGCGATGCCCCGCCTCGATCGCCTCGACCACCGCCTGCCAGGTCAAGAGCCGGTCGGCCTCGTCGAAGCCGATGATTTTCATGGCAGCGCCCGCAAGGGTTCGAGAACGGATTCGATCGCCGGCGTCTCGACGTCGCGGATGGCATAGGGGCGGAAGCCGTGTTTCTGGTAGAGCGCCAGCGCCGCCGGATGGTCGAGGGTGTTGGTTTCGATCGTCACCCGTTTCGGCCCGGTGGAGAAGGCAGCAAAGATCGCCCGCGACAGCATGACGTGGGCAAGGCCGAGGCCGCGGAACTCCGGCAGGATGCCGAAATGGACGATGCGCACCTCGTCGACCTGCCGGCGGATGTCGAGCTCGAACCAGCCGGCTCTCCGGCCCTCGACGCTCATCACGAAAATCCGGGTGTCGCGGTCGTGGATCTCGCGCCGCAGTCTTTCGTCCGACATCAGCCGCGACGTCCAGTGATGGGCCGAACCGACGCGGCGATAGAGCGTGCGATATTCGGCGAGCGCCATCTTCTTCGCCTCGAAGACCGCGACGGCTCCGACATTCGTGGGGACGGGAACGAGGGCGTTTGGGCGCGACTTCATCTCGAGGCTGGTCACGCGGGTTCGAATGAGGCGCATGGGAATCAGGACTTCGCCGGACGGCCGGTCTCGACCGGGGTGTCGCCGGCCGAACCCCATTCGGTCCACGATCCGTCGTAAAGGCGGGATGCGTGGTTGCCGACGCTCTCGAGCGCGAGGTTGATCACCGCCGCGGTGACGCCCGAGCCGCAACTCGTCACCACCGGACGCTCCGGATCGATCCCCGCCTCGGCAAAGGCCTGGCGCAGGCCTTCGGGCGACTTCAGCCGGCCGTTTTCCACGAGTTGCAGGAACGGCAGGCTGCAGGCCCCCGGCATGTGCCCGGCCCGCACCCCCTCGCGCGGCTCCGGCGCCTCGCCGGCAAAGCGCTCGGCCGGCCGCGCGTCGGCGATCTGGACCGAGCCGGCCGAGACGATCTCCCGCATCTGCGGCAGCAACACCGCCGCCGAGGCGTCGAAGCTTGGCGCGAAGGATGCCGGGGCGGGCCTCGGCACCTCCGCCTCGATCGGAAGCCCCGCCGCCTGCCAGGCCGGGAAGCCGCCGTCGAGAACGCGCACGTCCTTCGCCCCGAAGATCCGGAACATCCACCAGGCGCGGGGAGCCGAGAACAGGCCCATGCCGTCATAGACGACGATCGTATCGGCGTCGGCGATGCCGAGCGCGCCGACCTTTGCGGCGAAGACCTCGGGCGAGGGGAGCGTGTGCGGCAGGCTCGACGCCGGATCGACGATCGCGTCCTGATCGAAGAACACCGCACCCGGCACGTGACCGGCCTCGTATTCGGCCCTGGCGAAGCGCTTTTGCGCCGGCAGATACCAGGAGGCATCGACGATCGAAACGCCGTCGCGGCCGACGACGGCCGCGAGATCTTCAGGCGAGATGAGGAAGGGGTTCTGTGTCATGGCCTCTGGAATAGTATGGACAGTTCGCGATCCGTCAGGAAGCTGCGTTTACCTGCGCTGATCAAAAAAAAGAATCTCGCCAGTGCTGAGAATCCAAGTTTGCGAGGTCGACTTGGCCGGCTCATATGAGGCGTAACTAGGCAATCAGATTGTCTCGCCAATGGACGCTTTGATTGCGTTGCATTCTCAGCCAGCATTGGTACCGTAGACCTTGAGGTGGTTGTGATGTTCGACGAATCGAAAGCTCCCGACGAAGCCAAGCTCGAATATACCGGCGGCAGACTGGTCGCCAATTCCAGCGCTGTTGCTCTGGCGGCAGGGGCGGCCGCCACTGCCGCGACGGGCATTCTCAGCGCGGGAGTGGTGGCGACGCTCGCAGGCGGTTTGATCGGATATCTTCTTCTCAATCGAATTCCGAAGACGGGACGAACGGGTAGCGTCGGAGAGGATGAACAAATATAGCTCGATCCCATTAGCTTTATCGGTCCTGTATTTTTTGTTCTTTTATTTTTCGACCATTCGGGTCGCGATTCGGGAACCGCATATCTCGCCGACGTTCTGGACCTCTTTAACGCCTGCGCGATCATCGGCTTGTTCATCTTGTTGGCTCGGCACGAGAAATCGGATTCGAAGACGTTTGGTGACGAAATCCGAGCCAACATGTCGACGCTCCTGATCGCACTCCTCATCAATTTTCTGCTCTCGGCGACGAACGTGTTCAAGCAGATTTCCGAGCTGTTTTGAGCGTTGATCTCACGTTTGTAGGCGAATCGACGACTCTTACGAGGAGGCTCGCCCCGGCATCTCCCCGAACCGGATCCGGAACCGGCGGTTCTCGCGGCCCTTCTTCTCGATCTTGCCGATGTGGATCTCGCCGACCTCCTGGGTCTCCGAAACGTGGGTGCCGCCGCAGGGCTGGGTGTCGACGGCGCCGTCCTCGCCGATCGAGACGAGCCGGATTCGGCCCGAGCCGCGCGGCGGCCGGACGTTGGCGGATTTGACCAGGCCCGGATTGGCATCCAGTTCTTCGTCGGTGATCCAGCGGGTGAACACCGGATGATTGGCCGAGACGATCGCCATCATCTTCGCGGTCACCTCGGCCTTGTCGGGGGACGCGTCGGTGAGGTCGAAATCGACCCGGCTCTCCTCTTCGCCGACCGACGCGCCGGTGATCGGGTGGGGCAGCACCACCGAGAGGATGTGGCAGGCCGTGTGCATGCGCATCAGGCGGTAGCGACGCTTCCAGTCGATGTGGAGGACCACCGCCTCGCCGACCTGCAGCGCCGGCGCGCCCTCGGCCGGCAGATGGACGACGGCATCCTTGGTCTCGCCGGTGATGGTGCCGGCGATCGCGACGAGGGAGCCGTCTTCCCGCTCGAAATGCCCGGTGTCGCCGGGCTGGCCGCCGGAGGTTGCGTAGAAGACCGTCCGGTCGAGGAGGATGCCGCCATCCTCGCGCAAGCCGACGACCTTCGCCTCGACCGTCGAGAGATAGGCGTCGTCGCGGAACAGGAGGTCGGTCATCCGGCCGGCTCGAACGGGATGTCGAACTCGGGCTTTTTCTCGATCCAGCCCGGCACCGGCAGGTTCTTCTCGCGCAGGAAGGCCGGATTGAACATCTTCGACTGGTAGCGGTTGCCGTAATCGCAGAGGACCGTCACGATGGTGTGGCCGGGGCCGAGATCCCTCGCCATGCGGATGGCGCCCGCGATGTTAATGCCCGAGGAGCCGCCGAGGCAGAGGCCTTCTTCCTCGACGAGGGCGAAGACGATCTTCAGTGCCTCCGCGTCGGGGATCTGGTAGGCGAAATCCGGCGTCAGCCCATCGAGATTGGCGGTGATGCGGCCCTGGCCGATGCCCTCGGTGATCGAGGAGCCTTCCGACTTCAGTTCGCCGTTGGTGTAATACTCGTAGAGCGCCGCGCCCATCGGATCGGCGAGGCCGATCTTGACGCGGCCGGAATGGCGCTTCAGC
Source organism: Jiella avicenniae (assembly GCF_021390325.1). Classification (GTDB taxonomy): domain Bacteria; phylum Pseudomonadota; class Alphaproteobacteria; order Rhizobiales; family Rhizobiaceae; genus Jiella; species Jiella avicenniae. The sequence goes on from NZ_JAJUWU010000017.1 coordinate 14,386, forward strand.
CCCATCGCCGTGCCGGCCAGCGTGCCGCCGGTGCCGACGGCGCAGATGAAGCCGTCGATCTCGCCGCCGGTCTGGTGCCAGATCTCCTCCGCGGTGGTGACGACGTGGCCCTCGCGGTTGGCGGTATTGTCGAACTGGTTGGCCCAGATCGCCCCTTGCGGGTGGCTCTTCGCCAGCTGCGCGGCGAGGCGGCCGGAGAGCTTCACGTAGTTGTTCGGGTTCTTGTAGGGAACCGCCGGCACCTCGATCAGCTCGGCGCCCATCAGCCGGAGCGCGTCCTTCTTCTCCTGGCTCTGGGTCTCGGGGATGACGATGACCGTCTGGTAGCCGAGCGCCTTGGCGACGAGGGACAGGCCGATGCCGGTATTGCCCGCCGTGCCCTCGACGATCAGCCCGCCCGGGGCGAGCAGTTCCTTCTCCTCCGCGTCGCGGATGATGAACAGGCCGGCGCGATCCTTCACCGACTGCCCGGGATTGAGGAATTCGGCCTTGCCGTAGATCTCGCAGCCGGTCTCCTCCGAGGCCCGGGCAAGCCGGATCAGCGGCGTGTTGCCGATGGCGTCGAGAACGGAGTTGAGGCGCAGGGTCATCGTTTTGGGAGTGCCTTGGGTGTGAATGGGTCGAGCGCAAATTATGAGGGGTGAGGGGGGATGGCAAGGACGGCGAGCATGCGGTCGCCGCCGCGCCGGGCCGTTCAGGCTGCGGCGCCGGCGAAGGTCCGCCGCCGCTGGGAGGGAAGGATCGCCAGGAGCGTGAAGCCCCTGAGGCCGAGGAAGATCTCGAAGGCGAGCCACAGCCCCTGATTGCCGAAGCGCGAGGTCAGGCCGTAGCCGAGCGCGACGAAGACGGCGAGGGATACCACCATCATGTCCCGCATCGCGCGCGACCACGTCGCGCCGATGAATATGCCGTCCATGACGAAGGCGAGGGCGCCGACGAGCGGCGTCGCCGCCGCGAAGGCGAGGAACGCCCGCGCCGAGGCCCGCACCGCCGGATCCGTCGTCAGGAAATCGATCAGCATGTCGCCGAGAAGGAAGACGACCACCGCGAGGCCGAGGCCGACGCCGACGCCCCAGAGGCAGGTCAGGCTGACGGTGCGGTCGAAGGCCGGTCGCCGGCGCGCCCCGACGGCTATTCCGGCGAGCTGCTCGCTCGCCGTCGCGACACCGTCGAGGAAATACGATCCCGTCGAAAACAGGTGCATCAGCAGTCCGTTCGCCGCCAGCGTCACCGGGCCGAAGGTCGCGCTCAGCCGGGTGAAGAGGAGGAAGCCGGCGAGCAGGCAGAAGGAACGGATCATGATGTCGCGGTTGACGCCGAGCATCTGGCGAAAGCCGGCCCGCTCGAAGATCTCCCCCGGACGCGGCAGGCGGCCGGAGCGAAGGCTCGCGACCGCGACGAGCCCGGCGGCGCACCCTGCCGCCTCGCCGCAGACCGTGCCGAAGGCGACGCCGGGAATGCCCCAGCCGAAGACCATGCCGAAGAGGATGGAGAGCGCGATGTTGGTGCCGTTGAGGACGATCTGCAGCATCAAGGCGAGGCCGCTGCGGCCGCGGCCGAGGACCGAGCCGAGAATGGCGTAGTTCAGGAATGCGAAGGGCGCCGAGAACATCCGCACGAAGACGTAGGTCGACGCGGCTTCGGCGACGGCCGGCCCGGGGGCGATGGCGACGAGCCCGGCGGCCATGACGAGCGGCTCGCAAAGGATGAGCGCGACGCCGATGCCGACGGACAGGACCGCCGCCCGCAGGAAGACGGCCTCGGTCTCGCGCGGGCGCCCGGCCCCGACGGCCTGGGCGGTGAGGCCGGTGGTTCCCGCCCTGAGGAAATTGCAGACGGCGAACACGAAGTCGAAGATCAGCGCTCCGACGACGAGACCGCCGAGCATCTCGGCGTCGCCGACCCGGCCGATCACCGCGATGTCTGTCATGCCGAGAAGCGGCGTCGTGAGGAAGGCGAGGGTCATCGGCAGGGTGATGGCGAGGACCCGGCGGTGGGTCACCTCGAAGCTCTCCTGCCCCACGTCACCGTCCGGATCGGGCTGCAAAGTCGTCACCCTCGTTCCCACCTCTCCTCGCGCCGGTCGCCGGTCGGGCTGGCGACGGTTCTCGTCCGCTGCTCCCGATGCCCGCTCGGTAGCGGAGTGGCAGCCCGGCCGATTCGGCACAAGTTGGTGATGGGGCGAATTGCCGACTCCTTGGCTGGCGTTCCGCCTTCCTATCTATGCAGCGCAATGGCCGTTTCGTTCATCCACCACCCCGCCTTCGATGCGAATTTCGATCCCCGCCACCGCTTTCCGATGTCGAAATTCAGCCGTCTGGCCGAAATCCTCGTCGAGGACGGCGTGGTCGGCCCGGCCGGCTATCACGTTCCGGCGCCGGCGCTGCCGGGATGGCTGCGGCTCGCCCACGATCCGCGCTATGTCGATCAGGTGCTGTTTGCCGCGGTGCCGTCGGCGACCGAAAAGGCGATCGGTTTCAGGGTCGACGAGAAGGTGGCGATGCGCTCGCGCTGCGCCACGGGCGGCACGGTGCTCGCCGCGCGTCTCGCCCTCGCCGAGGGGCTCGCCTGCAACACGGCCGGCGGCAGCCACCACGCCGGCCGCGAGGCGGGCGCGGGCTTCTCGGTCTTCAACGACGTCGCCGTCGCCGCCTGCGTCCTTCTCGCCGACGGCGATGCCGCGCGGATTCTCGTCGTCGACTGCGACGTCCATCAAGGGGACGGCACCGCGAGGATCTTTGCCGCAGAGCCCCGGGTCTTCACCCTGTCGATCCATGCAGAGCGAAACTACCCGGCCGAAAAGGCCCGCTCCGATCTCGACGTCGGCCTTCCCGACGGGCTCGGCGACGAGGCCTATCTTGCAGCGCTGGGCGAAGCCCTCGACGCCAGTTTCGTGAGTTCGCGGCCGGACCTCGTCTTCTACAACGCCGGCGTCGATCCCCATCGCGACGACCGGCTCGGGCGGCTTTCTCTCACCGACACGGGCCTTGCCGAGCGCGACCGCCGGGTGATCGGCTTCTTCCGGGAACGCGGCGTCGCCGTCGCGGCGGTGATCGGCGGTGGCTATTCGCGCGACATCGAGGCGCTCGCCCGCCGCCACAGCATCCTGCACCGGGTGGCAAAGGAATTTGCCTGATCCGGCACGATGCCACGTCGGATCGTCGGCACGGCGTCGCCGCGAATGCGCGACGCGATGACGCATGTGGCGAGCGGGGGCCTGCCCGGCGGTGACGCTTTTCCGCGCCCGACCGGTTGTCTGCATGGCTGCAGCAAACTAGCTTCACCGTCAGAGGTTTCGATCCTCGGGAGGTCACGTGTGTGGTCGAAGGCTGGACGGCTGTTTCTACTCGTCGCGGGCACCGCGATGGCCATGGCGTTGCGGCGCAGGCGGCCCGTCGACGACGACCGGGCGGAAAGGCACCCGCATTTGGACGCGACGGCAAGGAGCCGGGCGAACGACCAGGCCGGTTCCGATGCGCTGGCGGCGGGAGCAGAACGCCTTGCCGGGCGGCCCGCAAGAGCCGTCCCGGCCGAGGAACCTTCTTCTCATGAACGGCATCCTTCGGGGACAACGAGCAGCGACGACGGGACAGCGACCATGAGCGCAGACGATGCCAAGACCACCGAGAGCCCGGCCGAGCTCGATACGGACCACCCGCTCGTGGCGTCCCGCGAGTGCAGCGAACGGCTGAAGGGCAGGCAGGACGCCCTGCCGACCCACCGGATCGCCGACCCGCTCGAGGAAAAGCACAGGGCGGGGGCCTTCGACCGCGACTTTCGCACCCTCGACTATTCCAAGCTGTCGGATGACGAGGCCGCCCGCGAACGCGAGCGGCAGCGCCGGCAGCGCGAGCATTCGTCCTGGCACCCCGCGACCGCACCGGAACGGCGGCCGGAGGCGGCACCGGTGCAGCAGGCGCAGTTCGCGACCTTCGGCGGCAGCATGGTTTCGGCACAGGTGGTGCGCGGGCGCAGCGACGAACGCGTTCCCGACATGATGCCGACGCTCGCGCCGGGCACCGAACCGGCCCCGCCCGCGCCCGAAAGGCCGCGGACGATCCATGCCGAACGCCGGGCGAAGCTCGCCTTTTCCCATCCGGACGGGCCGACGCCGGCGAAGGACCAGAGGCGGCTGCCGCCGGATCCCTTGGCCGAAAAGCACAAGGCCGAAAAGTTCGACCGCGATTTCCGCACCCTCGACTATCGCCACCTCGGCAAGAAGACGGAGAAGCCCCGGGGCGGACCCAGGATCGAACCCGACGGCATCCTCGACAAGGAAAGCCTCGTCGCCGACCCCGCGCCCGCCGCCGAGCCGGTCGATCCCGATCCGGGCTCGGGCGCCTTTTCCACTCCAGGCGCGCAGGCGCCGCTTGCGACCATCGCGCAGGACGGCGGCGTGGGAACCTCGTCCGCCGACGCTCCGCCGATCGGAGCGAGCGCACCGCACGGCCTGCCGGCACCGCGGCGCGGCAATCCCGACGACCTCACCTCGATCCAGGGTATCGGCACCGCGATCGAAAGGCTGCTCTTCGAGCGCGGCCTTTATCATTTCGATCAGATCGCCGGCCTGACGCCGCCGGAAGTCGTCTGGCTCGAACAGGAACTCGGCTTTCCCGGGCGGATCGGCGAAGAGCGCTGGATCGAACAGGCGCGCCGGCTGATCGAGGGTTGAGGCAGACCGGCCCGATGGTATCGACCGACCCGGGCCCGGTCCGGTCTTAGCGGTCCGAGATATCGGCGGTTGTGGCGAGGCGTCGCCTGCTTTGGAAGCGCCCCGTCTCCTCGACGGGTTCGGACGAGCCCCGCGACGTCGCCGGGCGAGGGCGCCGAAGCGCCTGCCGGGCAGGGTGCGTCTCGACTTGCGACGTCGAGTCGGGGCCCCCTAAGACAGCGCCATGCGTTGCCAAAAGCCGCTTTCGAGGGCTCTGGGCGGTCGCAAGGCGGCGTCTTCGATGGCTCGCGCCGTGGCGCTGTGCAATGGGAACGATGGAAAGCCAGGGCGATCGCTTGAAGGCAAGTGCCATCGGTGACGCTTCGATCTCCCCCGCAAGGGGGGAGATCAGGCCAACCGCCAGCCTGGGCCCGGCTTCGAGCGATTGCTCTGGAGTGGAAAGCCGCCCGCCATTGTGGCGGCCTCCGGTCTCAGCTGACGATGCGGATGCGCTTCACGCGTTCGGCGATGTCGGCAAAGACGGCCTGCAACTGGCTTGCAGAGTTCACCGAATAGTAATGTGCGCCGTCCGTCGCACATTCGCTCAACAACGTCTCGTTCCCGTCGATCAGGCGGATCGTATAGAGCTCGAGCGCCGTCGCGTCGGTGTTCTTCATCGCCTTGGCGCTCGCGCAGGCCAGCTTGGTGCGGGCGTTGACCTCCGGCGACTCGTCGTGGCCGTTGCCGTTCCAGCGATTGATCGTGTTGGTGCCGTCGGTCAGAACGATCATGATCTTGTGGGCGTTTTCGTCGGCATTGGCGCCGGTCATCGGGGCGGTGGCCGTCAGCACTTCCATTCCCCACTGGACGCCGATGGTCACGTTGGTGCCGCCGATCGGCTGCATGTTCGACACCGCCGTGCGGATCCGGTCGAGATCCGAGGTCAGCGGCTGCACCGGCTGCAGGTCATTGCTCGTGCAGCTGGCGTCCCGCGGGTAGAGCGTGTCGATGTTGCTTGGATTCTGCGCGTCCGGCAGGGTGTCGTATGGCTGGGCGCGGTCGATCACGCAGCCCGACCATACGCCCGACACCTTGGTGTTGCCGGACGATCGGTTGTAGATGGTGCTGGTCGTTTTCGTACACCACTTATAGGTCCAGTCGCTGCAGTAATTGGTGTCTCGCTGGACGGTGATCTGGTCGCCCCATCCGCTCCAGGCCCGATAGACATAAGCGACGTAGCTGCGGGCGCTGTTCGAATAGCCGAGTTTGAAAACGCCTTGCGTGCCCGGGACGAAGCCGGCCGTGGAGGGGCCGCAGTAGCTGCGGTCGGCCGACGGCACATAGCTGCAGTCGACGGCCGTCGCGACCATCGTCATGTCGACATTTGCGAGCTTGACCTGGTTGTTGAACGGCACCATGCCCACCTGGACCTCGTCCATGTCCTTGAACTGGTCGAGGAAGAGGTTCACCGACTTCTTCAGCTCGACCATCTTGTTCGAGTCGCCCATCGAACCGGTCGTGTCGAGAACGAGGGCGATGTCGAGCGGGATGTCGGAATACTGCGAGACCGACGTGACCACCATGTTCAATTCGTCGAGGTGCATCAGGCCGAGGAATGCCGTCGGGTAGGTCAGCTTGGCCGTGTAGACGAACTGTCTGTCCTGGTGGGACAGATCGCGCGACGTGACGTCGATGTCGTCTTTGACGTTGGCGTTGAACAGCATGTCGGCGCGGCGCTTGCGTTCGGTCTCGTCGTCACCGGTATATTTCGCCGCGGCCAGGACGGCGGCGTCGGCGGCGCTCTGCACCATGGACTTTTCGCGCAACGCGTTCGAGTAGTCGACCGCCCCGCCCATGCAGACGATGAGCGGAAGCGCGGCAAGCCCGGTTATGATGCCGAAGTTGCCGCGCTGGCCGGCGAAAAACCGATCGAAGACCGGCCGGATGCAAAACCTGCCTTTCGCGGCACCCCATCTGATCAGCGGCATCGCCGTCGCTCCAATGCAAACCTTCGCCGTCACTGCGGAAGCTTTCGCAGAGAAAGTTTAAGATTCGATCGTCGAAGAGACTAAATTTTATGGTCGATCCCGCTCGCAGGGCGACGGGAGCGAGAGGACGACGCACTCATCGGTCGCGTGCGCCGGGCACCACACCACGTTCGGCGCGGAAACCATCTTCATCGGGGCGAGGCTGCAACCTCGCCCTGCTCGAGAAGCGGGTCATCTGTGGGGACAATGGGCGCCGGTGGCGGCCCAGGCCTCGTAGAGTTCGCCGAACTGCTTCTGGGTGCCCGGCACGGGTTCGCGGCCCTTGCCCGGATGCCAGCCCCAGCCGACCAGATCGTCGCTCGCCATGTGCTCGACGAGTTCGGCGAGCGTCTTGCCGCCGTTGCGATCCTGGTCCTTGATCTGCCGGCAGATGTCCCCGAGCGTGCGGCCCTGCCAGGCCATCTCGATCGGGGCGAGATGCCAGTCGGGATTGCCGGGGATCGACTTGATGTCCTCGCTCTGGGCGACGACGGGGACGTTCTTCGGACCGTGGCAGGTGTTGCACATCATGCCCGGGACGCCGAAATCGGCCTCGCCGCGCTGGACCGGCGGCTGGTGCAGATGCATGTCCATGCCCTGCAGCGGCCGGTCGCCGGCAGGATGGCAGTTGACGCAACGCGGATGCAGGAGAACCTTGCCGGTCTCCTGGAAGATGGCGATCGAACGCTCCGTCTCGTCCGCGATGCCGTCGAATGCCGAGACGGGCTTCAACGTCTTCTGGTCGTTCTGGTCCGACGCCGGCAGGGCGGGTGTCGAGGGCGCCGGCGCCTCGGGCGCGCGATCCTGGGCGAGGGCTGCCGTCGGCAGAGCGAACCCCGCGGCGATGACGAGCGCTCGGACGAGCCTTGTTGCGTTAGTCATTGTGATCCTGATCTCGTCCCCTCGCATCGCTCTTCCGTCCGGCCGAGCGGCCGGACCGTGACGGCGGCGCGCGGGTGCCCCGCCGCACGCCGAAGCATCTTTCTCAGGCGACCAGCCCGCTGGTCAGCGGCAGCCTCTGCACCGGCCGGCCGGTCAGCCGTCGCCAGGCATTGGCGACGGCCGGGCCGATCGGCGGAACGCCCGGTTCGCCGACGCCGGTCGGCGCTTCGTTCGACTGGATGATCGCCACCTCGACCTCGGGCATCTCGTTGATCCGCAGCGAGCGATAGTCGTTGAAGTTCGACTGCCGGACCGCCCCGCCGTCTCCGAGATCGATCGAGTCGAACAGGATCGCCCCGAGGCCGTAGCCGATGCCGCCTTCCATCTGGGCGTGGATGATGTTCGGATTGACCGCGACGCCGCAATCGACCGCGCACCAGACCTTGTGGACTTTCGGCAGGCCGCCGTCGCCGAGCGAGACCTCGGCGATCTCCGCGACATGGGTGTCGAAGCTCTTGTGGACGGCGACGCCGCGCTGCCGGCCTTCGGCGAGCGGCGCTCCCCAGTCGGCGATCTCGGCGACCTTCTTCAGGACGCCGATATGGCGCGGCGAATCCTTCAGCAGCGCCAGCCGTCCCTCGACGGGATCCTTGCCGGCCTGTTCGAGCAGCCGGTCGAGGAAGGTCTCGACCGCGAAGGCCGTGTGCGTGTGGCCGACCGAGCGCCACCACAAGACGGGCACGCCGAGCTTCGGCTGATGGGCGACGACCCGCAGATTGTCGATGGCGTAGGGCATGTCGGCCGTGCCCTCGACGGTGGTCTCGTCGAGCTCGTCCTTGTTCATGATCGACTGGCCGACGATGGTGTGGTCCCAGCCGGCGATGTTGCCGTCCTTGTCTACGGCACCGCGGATCGAGTGGACGTAGATCGGCCGGTAGAAGCCGCCGCGAATGTCGTCCTCGCGGGTCCACATGTGCTTGACCGGGCGCTTCATGCCGGAGGCTTTGAACACCGCCGCCGCCTCGCGCATGTAGGGGGAGCCGAACTGCGCCCGGCGGCCGAAGGAGCCGCCGGCGAGCTGGACGTTGATCCTCACCTTCGAAGGGTCGACGCCGCAAATCTCGGCGATCGCCGCCTTGTCCTGGCCGGGAAACTGCGAGCCGTTGTAGCAGTCGATCGAGCCGTCTTCCCGTTGCATCAGGACGGCATCGAGCGGCTCCATCGGCGCGTGGGCGAGGAAGGGGAAGACGATCTCCGTATCCATCGAGGTGATGCCCTCGGCGGTCAGCGCTTGGCTGACGTCGCCGCGATTGGCCGCCTCGAAGGAATCGCCCTTCATCGCCGCCCGGTAATCCTCGTAGATCTGCCCGCTCGAGCGGGTCTCGGCCTTGGAAAGGTCCCACTCGATCCTGAGCGCCGCCCGGCCCTTCAGCGCGGCGAAGGTGTTTTCGGCATAGACCGCGATGCCCTGCGGCACCTGCTTGACGTCGACGACGCCGGGCACGCGCCGCGCCTCGCCGTCGTCGAAGCTCTTCACCGTGGCGCCGAAATGGGCCGAATGGGCGACCATCGCGATCAGCATGTCGTCGGCGAGGACGTCGAGGGTGAAGATCGCCTTGCCGGTGGTCTTCTCGTCGGTGTCGAGCTTGTGCCGGTCCTTGCCGATCAGCACGAAATCCTTGGGATCCTTCAGCTGGACCTCGGCGGGCGCCTCCATCCGCGCGGCCTTTTCGGCGAAGTCGCCGAAGCCGGCGTTCTTGCCGGAGCCTTGATGACGGATCCGGCCCTTCTCCACGGTGATCTCGCCCGCCGGAACGCCCCATTCCTCCGCCGCGGCGGCGACCAGCATCGCCTTCGCCGTGGCGCCGGCCTTGCGCAGCTGCTCGTAGGAGTTGGCGATCGAAGTCGAGCCGCCGGTGCCCTGCATGCCGAAGGCGAGATTCTTGTAGACGTCGTCGTCGGCCGGAGCGGCGGCGACGCGCATCTGCGCCCAGTCGGCGTCGAGCTCTTCGGCGACGATCGTCGTCAGGCCGGTATAGGGGCCCTGACCCATTTCGAGATGCTTGGAAAGAACCGTCACCGTGCCGTCGGGTGCGACGCGCACGAAGGCGTTGAGGTCGGTCTGCTGGCCGGGAGCACCCTGCGGCACGCCTTGCAGAAGGGCGGCGCCGGCCTGCCGGCCGACCAGCGTCAGCCCGATGACGAGGCCTGTCCCGGCGAGGAAGGCACGGCGGGACGGGCGGATGGTGTCGAGGTCCATGGCTCAGCCCTCCAGCGTCTTGGCGGCGTCGTGGATCGCCTGGCGGATGCGCTTGTAGGTGGCGCAACGGCAGATGTTGCCGGTCATCGCGCCGTCGATGTCCGCGTCGCTCGGCGCCGGATTGAACTGCAGCAGCGACACCGCCGACATGATCTGGCCCGACTGGCAATAGCCGCATTGCGGCACGTCGATCGCCTGCCAGGCGGCCTGGACGGCCTTGGCTTCGGGGCCGTCGATCGCCTCGATGGTGGTGACGCTCGATCCTTCGAGAGCGGAGATCGGCGTGATGCAGGAGCGCGCCGTCATGCCGTCGACATGCACCGTGCAGGCGCCGCATTGGGCAATGCCGCAGCCGTATTTCGTGCCGGTCAGTCGTTCGGCATCGCGGATCACCCACAGAAGCGGGGTATCCGGATCGCCGTCGAACGTCGTTTCCCGGCCATTCAGGGTGAAGTTGACCACGTCCGCCTCCTGGTCGCCGATTTTTCACACTTCGCCGCGCCGGCCGCCCGGGATTCATCGGCGGCGCTGGCGCGTCGGGCGAAGTTTCGATTGGCTCCAAACTAACCGTTTGAACGGCAATCGCAAGTGACGGGATTGCGACGGCATGCGGCGACGCCGCGGGCCTGCAGGAGCGCAGCCGCCGACATGGCCCTGACGGCGTAGCGCGCACGTTGTGAAAGCATGAAGTCGGCTTACGCCGCCGACCATATCGGCGCAAGCGCTTCCGGCGCTGGAGGAGGGTCGTTGCCGGTTGCCGGCGTCGTTCCCAAAATCGTCGAAGAGACCGGAAGGCTCGTTCCCGCGGCCAAATCGTCAGGCGAGCGAAACCGTGCTCGCCGGCCAACCCCATGTTGCCCGCAGAGAGAAACGAGCCGACAAAAAAACCCCCGGCCGAAGCCAGGGGTTCTCCTGCGCGGTTCGATTGCCGAACCGTCAGCACATGGGCAAAGGGTCAGTGCGTGCCCGTCTGGTCCTTCACGGCATCCTTGACCTTGCCGTAGTTCTTCTGGGTCTTGCCCTCGACCTGATCCACCTTGCCTTCGGCTTCCATGTCGCGATTGCCGGTGGCGCGGCCGGCGGTTTCCTTGATCTTGCCGCCCATTTCCTTGGCGCCGCCCTTGATTTCGTTCTTGTCGACCATCGTCGTTGCTCCGATCATGCTGCCACACTGTTGGGCAGCTATGAACTGGAAACGCCGAGGACGTTCGCCTCGTTCCCTGCGAAATCAGACATTTGTGCGGACGGTGGTGTCGCATGGAAGGTCGCAAGGGACGGGGCCGGCCTTCGGTCCGGTCCGGACCTGCAAACCGCTTGGGCTCAGGCAGGTGACAGGCGGCGGCGTCCGAAGCCCGGCCGGGCGCCACGGTCCCGGTGGCCGGAGTTCGTCGGCGCCATGTCGGTGCGCGGCGGAGTGCGGTGCGCCGTCGGACCGGCTGCCGTCTCCCGTGCCGCCGCCTCGCGGACCGCGGACCCGCTGCGGCGCTCGAACTCCGGCTCCTCGAAGGCTGCCATGGCCTCGTCGAGATAGCCGAGGCCACCGAGGCCCGGCGGCGAGCCGTAGTGGTTCATCCCGTGCGATCCTGCGGCAAAACCGCAAAACGCCATCAGCACAACGCCCCCGCCCGGAACGAAAGTGACGAGAGCGTAGAAGCCCGAGCGGTCCAAGTCGTGCAACCGGGTGACGGTGGTCGCCCAGGAGACCCAGGCACCCGCCCCGACGAGAGCGAAACCGGCGACCGCCGAGAAGCTGCCGGACATGTCGGTGCCGGCGAACACGATCATCGCGGCGCCGCCCAGATAAAGCAGACTGCAGGTGAGGACGGCCATCCAGTAGGTGGTCCGGCCGATGCGGCCATGAAAGCTCAAGAAGGACTGCATGACCGATCCCCGAAGACGATGGGGAACATTCGACAGGAAACTCATGAGGGAAGCGTTGACGGGCAGGCGAAAAGTCGAGCCGAGCATGCTTTTGCTGGCGACATGGTCGTCTTGATGAACGACGTCTTTCCGCATGGCCGTCGGTTTGCCGCGGCCCGAGCAACGATTTCTTGCCGGTCTACTCAGACGGCGCAAATCATTCCACGAGTTCGTGCTTAACCGCGCTGGCAATGAAGGCGGAACGTGTCTGGCCACGAAGGCGCGCGGCCGCGTCGATGGCTTCGAGGAGGCCTTGATCGAGGGAGACATTGATACGAGTCGTCGCCCCCCGATCTCGGACGAGGGGAACCACGGTCAGCATTGCGCCAAGCCTTTCCTCCTCCAGCGAAGGATCGGCCAGGATCGCGTCGTAACCGCGCGGCTGCGGCAGGGTTTCGCCATCTGCTTCAAGCAGCCGGGCGTGTCCGCTCAATGCTTCCACGGCATTTTTAGCCGCTTCTTCGAGCGTATCGCCTGCGGAAATGCAGCCGGGCACGTCCGGGAAGCTCACACCATAGGCGCTGTCAGGCTCTTTATGAATGAAGGCGATGTAGCGCACAGCCGTTCGGATCTCTTTACTTTCGTGCGAGCAGCCCGGCTTGTTTTAATACGGAGCGGACGGTTCCTGCCGGAATGTCCTTCTTCGGATGCGGGACAGTGACCTTGCCAGGCTTGGACGGATGCCTGAAATGATGATGCGACCCGGTCACGCCGATCTCGAACCACCCGTCGTCACGCAAAAGCCTCACCAGATCGCGACTGCTCGTCATCGCCACCTTCTCCGTGTAAAATAATACACACCCAGACAAGTGTCAAACGGCTCAATCGCTCTCGAATTCGACTCGAATTTTCACGCGATCGATCGGAACGCCGGTGATCTGAGAAATTTCCCGCTGTGCCCCCGCGATGACATCGGCGACGGTTTTCCCCCTCCCGGGGCTGGTGTGGGCAGCCTGACCGTCGCTGAAGAGACCCGTCCGCAAGAATTCCGTCGACACGCCGATCGCTTTGGCGATGAGAGCAATCTTGTCCTCCCGCGGCATCGTGCCGTTCTTTTCCCAATTCCATACTGCAGTGGACGATACTCCGGCTGCTCTTGCGAGATCGCTTGCGTTCATCCCAGCTTCCGCGCGCGCCTTCGCGAGCCGTTTTCCGGATGAACTTGCCACCGACGAACTCCATATTCGGGGCAAGACAAAGACGTTAGAATTTTTCAAGTGAAACGCGAAAAGGCCAAAAAAAAGGGCGGCCCCGAAGGACCGCCCCTGATTGATGGCTTCTCTGGGAAGCGCTGGTCGACCGGACTTAGAAGTCCATGCCGCCCATGCCGCCCATGCCGCCGCCCATGCCGCCCGGCATGCCGCCGCCGGCCGACTCCTTCTTCGGAGCCTCCGAGATCATCGCCTCGGTGGTGACCAGGAGGCCGGCGACCGAAGCCGCGTCCTGGAGAGCCGAACGAACGACCTTGACCGGATCGACGATGCCCATCTGGATCATGTCGCCATATTCGCCGGTCTGGGCGTTGTAGCCGAAGGAGAGCGAGGAGTTCTCGAGGATCTTGCCGACCACGATCGAGCCTTCGCCACCGGCGTTCTGGACGATCTGACGGATCGGAGCCTGGAGCGCCTTGCGGACGATGGCGATGCCGGCGTCCTGGTCGGCGTTCTCGCCCTTCATGTCGAGGGCGTTGGAAGCGCGCAGCAGGGCGACGCCGCCGCCGGCCACGATGCCTTCTTCCACGGCCGCGCGGGTCGCGTTGAGGGCGTCGTCGACGCGGTCCTTCTTCTCCTTCACCTCGACCTCGGTCGCACCGCCGACGCGGATGACCGCGACGCCGCCGGCGAGCTTGGCCAGGCGCTCCTGGAGCTTCTCGCGGTCGTAGTCCGAGGTGGTCTCCTCGATCTGCGCCTTGATCTGACCGACGCGGGCCTTGATCTGCTCGGACTCACCGGCGCCATCGACGATGGTGGTGTTTTCCTTGGTGATCGAGACCTTCTTGGCGCGGCCGAGCATGTCGAGCGTGACGTTCTCGAGCTTGATGCCGACGTCCTCGGAGATGACCGTGCCGCCCGTGAGGATCGCGATGTCCTCGAGCATGGCCTTGCGGCGGTCGCCGAAGCCCGGAGCCTTGACGGCGGCGATCTTCAGGCCGCCACGCAGCTTGTTGACGACGAGCGTGGCGAGAGCCTCGCCCTCGACGTCCTCGGCGATGATGACCAGCGGCTTCGACGACTGGACGACGGCCTCGAGGACCGGCAGCATCGCCTGAAGGTTGGACAGCTTCTTCTCGTGGAGAAGGATGTAGGCGTCGTCGAGCTCGGCGACCATCTTCTCGGCGTTGGTCACAAAGTACGGCGACAGGTAGCCGCGATCGAACTGCATGCCCTCGACGACCTCGAGCTCGGTCTCGGCGGTCTTGGCTTCCTCGACGGTGATGACGCCCTCGTTGCCGACCTTCTGCATGGCCGAGGCGATCATCTGACCGATCTCCTTCTCGCCATTGGCGGAGATCGTGCCGACCTGCGCCACTTCGTCCGAGGTGTCGATCGAGCGGGCGGAGGAGCCGAGCGCGTCGACGACCTTCTCGACGGCCTTGTCGATGCCGCGCTTGACGTCCATCGGGTTCATGCCGGCGGCGACCGACTTGGCGCCTTCCTTGACGATCGCCTGGGCGAGGACCGTCGCGGTGGTGGTGCCGTCACCGGCCTTGTCGTTGGTCTTCGAGGCCACTTCGCGCACCATCTGGGCGCCCATGTTCTCGAACTTGTCCTCGAGCTCGATCTCCTTGGCGACCGAGACGCCGTCCTTGGTGATGCGCGGCGCGCCGAAGGACTTGTCGATGACGACGTTGCGGCCCTTGGGACCGAGCGTCACCTTCACCGCGTCGGCGAGGATGTCGACGCCGCGCAGCATGCGCTCACGCGCGTCGCGGCCGAACTTTACGTCTTTTGCTGCCATGTTGATATTCTCCCGGGCGCGCCTCGAAGGCCGGCGCCGTTTGAAGTTTCATCGTTGCGTGGATCGCGAATCCGGCAGGGTCGTCTCGCCTCAGGCGGCGACGACGCCCATGATGTCGGACTCTTTCATGATCAGGAGGTCTTCGCCGTTGAGCTTGACCTCGGTGCCGGACCACTTGCCGAAGAGGACGCGGTCGCCGGCCTTGACGTCGAGCGGAACGACCTTGCCGGACTCGTCGCGAGCGCCGGAGCCGACGGCGACGATCTCGCCTTCCTGCGGCTTCTCCTTGGCGGTGTCGGGGATGATGATGCCGCCAGCGGTCTTGGCCTCGGACTCCACCCGGCGAACCACGACGCGGTCGTGCAGGGGACGGAAGTTCACAGCTGCCATGTTCGTTTGAACCCTTCGTTGGACGAAACGCCGGGCCCCTTGAGGCGCCCGGCTCGAGAAATTCTAGCACTCGCCGGTGGTGAGTGCTAACAGCGGTCAGATAGCGATCGCGGTGAAGGCAAGTCAAGAACCGGCGGTGGAATTTTTCTTCGCCGGGCCGGAGGCGAAGACGGGGCCGTAGCTAAGCACGATGGTCCCGGCCGCAGCCGCGAAGGGAACTCACGCCGGTCGATCCGGCTTTCCGTGCGGCCCGGCTCCGCTTGACCCGCTGCGCCCCCATCTCTATCGGCTCGGGACGAGTTTCAAGCCCGAAACGTCAATTCACCGGGAACAGTTAATGCAGGAAGCATCCCTCGCCGCGCCGCGCCGGATCAACGGGCTGTCCGAGATCGCCGGCGGCTACGACGCCATCTTCTGCGACATCTGGGGCGTGGTCCATGACGGCCTCGCCCGGCATGCGGCGGCCGAACGCGCCCTTGTCGCCGCCCGGGCCGGCGGGGCGAAGGTCGTGCTGATCACCAATGCGCCGCGACAGGCGCCCGGCGTGATCGCCCAACTCGACACGTTCGGCTTTTCGCGCGAGGCCTATGACGCTGTCGTCACGTCGGGCGACGTCACCCGCGCGCTGATCGGCCGGGCCGACGGCCCGCTCTTCCATATCGGCCCGGCCCGCGACGTCGACCTCTTCGAGGGACTCGACGTCGAGCGGTTGAATGATCCGGCAGCCGCGAAGTCCGTCATCACCACCGGCCTCTTCGACGACGAGAGCGAAACGCCGGACGACTACCGCGATCTCATCGCCGCCTTCCGGCAGAACGATCTGCCGATGATCTGCGCCAATCCGGACATCGTCGTCCATCGCGGCGAGAGGCTGATCTATTGCGGCGGCGCCATCGCCTGGGCCTATGAAGAGGCGGGCGGCACCGTCTCGATGGCCGGCAAGCCCTATCCGCCGATCTATGCCGAGGCCCACCGGCTCGCCGGGACGGGCGATCGAAGCCGCATTCTGGCGATCGGCGACGGGCTTGCCACCGACATCAGGGGCGCCAACGACGCCGGGCTCGACGTTCTGCTGATCACCGGCGGCATCCACGGCAAGGATTTCGGCGGGCGACCCGAAGATCCGGCCGAGGTCGGCAGGGTTCTCGCCGAAAAAGGCCTTTCCGCCGATTACTTCATGGCGGCGCTCGGATGAGCGGCGGGCCGACCATCGCGAGACTCGGCGGAGACCGTCTCCCGGAGGAACTGCGCGGCGGGGTGGTTGCGATCGGCAATTTCGACGGCGTCCATCGCGGCCATCAGGCGGTGCTCGGCACCGCCCGCGACATCGCCCGGGCAGAAGCGAGACCGCTGGTCTGCCTGACCTTCGAGCCGCATCCGCGCACCGTCTTCGATCCCGCCAAGCCGGTGCCACGGCTGACGCCGGCGCCGATCCGCGCGAGGCTGCTCGGGGCGCTCGGCTTCGGCGCGGTGGTCGAGCAGGACTTTACCAGGAGCTTCGCCGGCATGGAGCCGGACGACTTCGTCCGCCGCGTACTGGTGGAGGGGCTGGCGGCCGCCCATGTCGTCGCCGGCTTCGATTTCCACTACGGCCGCAAGCGGGGCGGGACGCCGCAGACGTTGATTGCGGCCGGCGAGCGCCATGGCTTCGGCGCCACCCTCGTGCCGGCGAGGCGCGATGCGGGCGGCGAGACGATTTCCTCCAGCCGCATCCGCGGCCTGCTTGAAGTCGGCGACGTGACCCGAGCGGCGGAGCTGCTGAATTACCGCTGGACGATCGGCGGCGAGGTGCGGCGAGGCCAGCAGATCGGCCGAACGCTGGGCTATCCGACCGCCAACATCACCCTCGTTCCCGACACGATGCTGAAATTCGGTATCTATGCCGTCCGCCTGCGCCGGGCCGACGGTTCGCTGCATGACGGCGTCGCGAGCTTCGGCCGCCGCCCGACCTTCGACAATGGTGCGGCGCTCTTCGAGACGTTCCTCTTCGACTTTTCCGGCGATCTCTACGGCGAGACGATCACCGTCTCGATCTTCGCGTTCCTGCGTGGCGAGGAGAAGTTCGACGGCATCGCCGCACTGATCGCCCAGATGGACCGGGATTCGCAAAACGCCCGGGCGGCGCTCGCCGCGGCTACCCCGCTCGGCGATCTCGACCGGGCGATCGCGTTCTGACCAAGGCATCGTCGTCGGGTGTCGCCTGGCCGGTCATCAGGGCAATGCCGATCTGCACGCTGGAAAAGGTCAGACCCAGAAAATAGACGACGAGGCAGGCGGCGAGGAGCCCGGCGTCGGAGGCGCGGAGCACCGTTCCAAAACCCGCGGTGTCGGTGAAGACGAGCGCTGCGACGAGAAGCGCGGCGGCCGAAAAGCCGACGACGACGTGGCGGACCAGAAATCGCAACAGTGCTGGCATGGTCTTCCACCCTTTGCCGAGACGTCGACGCGAGGATCCCGGCGCCCTGAGCCGCAGGTTCGTCGAAGCACAAATTTAGTCGAGCTTGCGAGGCAGGGCGAGGGGCTTTGCCCGCAACGGCCCCGGCCGAGCGTTCTTTTCATCCCGGCGCGGACTTGCTAAAGCCGGCCACCATGTTGGCACGACAGATCGTCTCGAACGGTTGGCGAATTAGTCGCCCGGCCTTCCGGCAAGCCTGACGGGTTTGCGGAGGGACCGGGCCCTTTCGCTTTTCAACGCTCATTCTCTCCCGCCGCCGCTCGAGATTTTCGCGGCCGCAACAGGACTGCATCATGACCGACGAGACGAAGACCGCAGCCGCCGACGCCATCGACTACGCCAAGACCCTGTTTCTGCCCGAGACCCAGTTCCCGATGCGCGCCGGCCTGCCCAAGGCCGAGCCGGAGTGGCTGGCGAAGTGGGACGGGATGGATCTCTACGGCAAGCTCAGGCAGGCCTCCGAGGGGCGGCCGAAATACGTCCTTCACGACGGCCCGCCCTATGCCAACGGCAACCTCCACATCGGGCACGCGCTGAACAAGATCCTCAAGGACGTCATCAACCGCTCCTTCCAGATGCGCGGCTATGACGCGAACTACGTCCCCGGCTGGGACTGTCACGGCCTGCCGATCGAATGGAAGATCGAGGAACAGTACCGGGCGAAGGGCAAGAACAAGGACGAGATCGAGGTCAACGAATTCCGCCGGGAATGCCGCGACTTCGCCACCCATTGGGTGGGCGTCCAGACCGAGGAGTTCCGCCGTCTCGGCGTCGAGGGCGACTTCAAGAACCCCTATCTGACCATGAATTTTCAGGCCGAGTCGGTCATCGCCGGCGAGCTGTTGAAATTCGCCATGTCCGGCCAGCTCTATCGCGGGTCGAAGCCGGTGATGTGGTCGGTGGTGGAAAGGACGGCGCTGGCGGAGGCCGAGGTCGAGTATCACGACCACGAGTCGGATACGATCTGGGCTGCCTTCCCGGTCCGCGGCGATGGCGCTCTGGCCGGCGCGTCCGTGGTCATCTGGACGACCACGCCCTGGACCATCCCCGGCAACCGCGCGATCGCCTTCTCGCCGCGCATCGCCTATGGCGTCTATGAAGTGACCGCGCCGGAGGATGTGGACAATCCGCGATGGGCGAAGGAGGGCGAGCGTTACGTCCTCGCCGAAGCGCTGGCCGCCGACGTCTTCGCCAAGGCTCGGGTGCCGGAAGGCGGCTGGCGGAAGCTGGCCGAAGTCTCCGCCGCCGATCTCCGGGGCCTTGTCGCCGACCACCCGCTGAAAGGCTGGGCGGCCACCTCCCCCTTGTGGGGAGGTCCGAGAGCCGAAGGCGATCGGGGTGGGGGTGATGCTGCTGCGCCTGTTTCGGGCGATCCTACACGTCTGTCAGTGCAGGACCCCCACCCTCAATCCCTCCCCACAAGGGGGAGGGAGGTTTCGGCGCCCTATTCCTTCCCCGTCCCGCTCATCGCCGGCGACCACGTCACCGACGAGGCCGGCACCGGCTTCGTCCACACCGCGCCCGGTCACGGCCGCGAGGATTTCGACGCCTGGATGGACATGCGCCGCGATCTCGAAGCGCGCGGCATCGACACGCAGATCCCCTTCACCGTCGACGACGACGGCTTCTACACCAACGACGCGCCGGGTTTCGGGCCGGATGCGCCCGAGGGGCCGGCGCGCGTCATCGACGACAAGGGCAAGAAGGGCGACGCCAACAAGCGCGTCATCGACGCTTTGATCGCCGCCGGCAACCTCCTCGCCCGCGGTCGGCTGAAGCATTCCTATCCGCATTCCTGGCGCTCGAAGAAGCCGGTGATCTTCCGCAACACGCCGCAGTGGTTCGTCCATATGGACAAGAATCTGGGCGGGTACGGGCTGGAGGGCGCGGCGCTGATCTCCCCCTCGAGGGGGGAGATTGGCACGTCCGCAAACGCCGAAGACACCCTCCGCTCCCGCGCCCTTCGGGCCATCGACGACACCCGCTTCGTCCCGGCCTCCGGCCAGAACCGGCTGCGCGGCATGATCGCCGACCGGCCGGACTGGGTGCTGTCGCGCCAGCGCGCCTGGGGCGTGCCGATCTGCGTCTTCGTCGACGAGGCCGGCAACCTTTTGAATGACGAGGCGGTGAACGAGCGCATCCTTCGGGCCTTCGCGGAGGAGGGCGCCGACGCCTGGTTCGCCGACGGCGCCAAGGAGCGTTTCCTCGGCAACGAGCACGACGGGGCGAAGTGGACCATGGTCCGCGACATTCTCGACGTGTGGTTCGATTCCGGTTCGACCCACGCCTTCTGCCTGGAAAAGCGGCCCGATCTGAAATGGCCGGCGGACCTTTATCTCGAAGGCTCCGACCAGCATCGCGGCTGGTTCCATTCCTCGCTGCTGGAAAGCTGCGGCACCAGGGGCCGCGCGCCCTACGACGCCGTCCTCACCCATGGCTTCGTCATGGACGAGGAGGGGCGCAAGATGTCGAAGTCGCTCGGCAACGTCGTCACCCCGCAGGAGGTGATCAAGCAGTCCGGCGCCGACATTCTCCGCCTCTGGGTGGTCAGTTCCGACTATTCGGAGGATCTGCGCCTCGGCAAGACGATCCTCCAGACCAACGTCGACAGCTATCGCAAGCTCAGAAACACCATCCGCTGGATGCTCGGCACGCTCGCCCATGACGAGGGGGAGACGGTGCCTCTTGCTGAAATGCCCGAACTCGAGCGGCTGATGCTCCACCGCATCGCCGAACTCGACGAGGTCGTCGCCAAGGGCTACGACGCCTTCGACTTCAAGCGCATCGCGCGGGCGCTCACCGACTTCGTGGTCGTCGAACTCTCCGCCTTCTATTTCGACGTCCGCAAGGATGCACTTTACTGCGATCCGCTGTCGTCGGCGAAGCGCAAGGCGGCCCTGCAGGTGGTGCGGACGCTCTTCGACCATCTCGTCACCTGGCTCGCGCCGATGCTGCCCTTCACCATGGAGGAGGCCTGGCTGCAGCGCTATCCGAACGCGGAGTCGGTGCATCTCGAACAGTTCCGCACCGTCGATCCGGCCTGGAAGGACGAGGCGCTGGCGGCCCGCTGGCAGGCGATCCGCCGGGTCCGGCGCGTCGTCATGGGCGCGCTTGAGGAAAAGCGCCGCGACAAGGTCATCGGCTCGTCGCTGGAAGCCTGGCCGACGGTCCATGTCGCCGATGCCGACACCCGGGCGCTCGTCGCCGCCTCCGATTTCGCCGAGATCTGCATCACTTCCGGCATCGAGATCTCGGGCGAGCCGGCGCCGGCGGACGCCTTCACCCTTGCCGACACGCCCGGCGTCGCCGTCGCCTTCGCCAAGGCGGAAGGGACGAAATGCGCCCGCTCCTGGAAGATCACCGGGGACGTCGGCTCGGACCCGGATTACCCCGACGTCTCCGCCCGCGACGCCGAAGCGCTACGGGAACTCGAGGCGGCGGGGCGTCTGGCGGCCTGACGTCGTTTCGGCCGCCGCATCGGCAAATTGCGGCGGCCGGCCCGAAGGCTTCTCCCGGCGACGATTTTCGGCAATTCCCCTGGGTCATGCCCGGAATTCGCCGGATTTGGGTGCCATTGGGGCGAGTGTCGCAGAAACGGGCTTGGCCTTTGGCCTGGTTCCGCCTATGCAACCGGGGCCGGCACGTTCTTAGGGGGAACGGACCGGCTGCAAGACGAATGGGACGCGCGAGCCCCCGTGCCGGACGCCTGAAGAGCGTCCGTGCCGAACGGGGAGAGGAACGTCGGTCGACCGATGGCTTCCTCGCCGCAGCGTCGATTTCGAGGGGCTCGAGGGGGCATGGCCAATGACGGCCCTGCCGACCGCATGAGGGGGACGTATCGTCATGATGCCGAACACCGCCCGCAAGGGGGTTGCTGCAGCCATATTGGTGATCGGGTGCCTGTCGCTCGTCGGCTGCCTCGGCCCGACCTACGGAACCGGCAAGTCGCAGGGCGAAACGCTCTTCGACGACATGAACAATTTCGTGTCTCTCGGTGGCGACGATGAAGGCAAGAAGGTCGCCTACACCCCGCGTCCCGAACTGGTGAAGCCGGAGAGCACCACCGTCCTGCCGCAACCGCAGGTCGCCCGCAACACGACGGGCGATCCAGACTGGCCGGAGTCGCCCGAAGAGCGCTCGGCGCGCATTCGGGCCGCGGCCTATCAGGGCGACGGTCCGCTGCCGGCCGAGTTCGCCACGAAGCGCAAGGAAGGCGTGACGCAGGAATATCTCGACCGGACCGGCGGCGGCAGCTTCGACTTCAACAAGAACAGCGACGACGCCGGCGTTCTCTCTCCGGCGCAGATGGAAAGCCGCAGCGAGCTGATCAAGAAGCGGCTCGCCGAACAGAAGCAGGGCAGTCCGACCCAGCGCCGCTACCTGTCCGAGCCGCCGATCAAGTATCGCGAGCCGGCTGCGACGGCGCCGGTCGGCGATCCAGGCGAGGACGAAGAAGTCAAGCAGCGGCGCCTGCGCGGCAACGGTCCGGGCCTCCTCGACAAGGTCGGCGATCTCCTGCCCTTCTGACGCGCGCTCGTCGACCGGGTGACCGGGATCGGACCGGTGGATCAGCGCCTTTCGGCGAAGAAGCGGCGCAGAAGTGCGGTGCTCGCCGTCTCGGCAATGCCAGAATAGACCTCCGGCGCGTGATGACAGGTCGGTTGCGAATAAAAGCGCGGCCCGTTTTCGACGGCGCCGCCTTTTTCGTCCGAGGCCCCGAAATAAAGCCGGCGGATGCGCGCGAAGGAGATCGCCGCTGCGCACATGGCGCAGGGCTCCAGCGTCACGTAGAGATCGCAGCCCGTCAGCCGCTGGTCGCCGAGGTCCGCACAGGCGAGCCGGATCGCGACGATTTCGGCATGAGCAGTCGGGTCCGCCCGCACGATCGTTTCGTTGCCCGCCGCCGCGATCACCGCGCCGTCCCGCACGATCACCGCGCCGATCGGCACTTCGCCGCGCCTTGCCGCACGTTCGGCCTGTTCGAGGGCGAGATCCATGAAATTGCGGCGGGTCATCGGCAGATCGGTCTTACTCGGCGGTGCAAGCCTTGCTATAGCACTCGCAATCGATGACGGAAGCCGCATCACGGCAGCACCTTCCCGGCAAGGGGCAGGGCGAAGCCCGAAGGGCGGGTGAATGCCGTGGCGTGCAGGCGCATTTCGCCCGCGGGCGAGGGACCGGCCAATCGGATCGGCAATTTGAGCGAGCGTCCGGGCCGAGACCCGTCGACGGCGCGCGACATTTGAAAGCATGACGATGAGCGACGACGACAAGACGGGCGAGGGCCGCAAGCCGGGCAGGGGCGGTCCGAAACGGGGCGCCGGAGCGCCGAGTGGCGGCGGCAGGGGAAGGGGTCCGGCGGGCGGCGACAGGGGCGACAAGCCCCGGCGTGCGGCTCGCCCCGCCGGATCGACCGAGCCCCGTGCCTTTGGCGACCGGCCGCGCAAGCCCTTCGCCGGCAAGCGCGAGGGCGCCGGCGGCGACGCGAAGCCGAACGAGGGCAAGCCCTTCCGTGCGCGCGGTGAAGGCGGCAAGCCCTTCACCCCCAAAAGTCGCGGAATGTTCTCCCATGGCGGCGCCAGGACCGAGGACGGAAAGGCCGGCAAGCCAAAGAGCTACGGTCGCCGCAGCCACGACGCGGCAGCGGGCGAAGATGGCGAGCGCAAGGCGCGGCCGCTCGGCGCCGAGCGCCGCAACGATCGGGCGCCGGGCGGCAAGGACGCGGCCAAAGGCGGCTTTCGCAAGGAGCGCCCCGGCCGACCGGACGGTGCCGCGACGCCCGCCGGTGCGGCGACGGGCGGACGCGGCGACAAGCGCCCGCGCCGCGATGGCGGAGAAGCGGTCGCGTCTTCGGATGCCGGGGGCGATGCGGCGCTGACCATGCGGATCGCCCGGCGCCTCGCCCGCGCCGGCGTCGCCTCGCGGCGCGATGCGGAGGCGATGATCGCCGAGGGCCGCGTCTCGGTGAACGGCAAGGTGCTGGAGACGCCCGCCCTCGACGTCGGCCCGAAGGACAGGATCACCATCGACGGCGAGACGCTGCCGGCGATCGAGCGCACGCGCCTGTGGCTGTTCCACAAGCCGGCCGGCCTCGTCACCACCAACAAGGACCCGGAAGGCCGGCCGACCGTTTTCGACGGGCTGCCGGCCGAGATGCCGCGCGTCCTCACCATCGGCCGCCTCGACATCAACACCGAGGGCCTCCTGCTGCTGACCAACGACGGCGGCCTCGCCCGGGTGCTGGAACTGCCTGCCACCGGCTGGCTGCGGCGCTACAGGGTCCGTGCCCATGGCGAGATCGATCAGGCGAGGCTCGACGAACTGCGCCAGGGCATCGCCATCGACGGCGTCTTCTACGGCGCCATCGAGGCGACGCTCGATCGCGAGCAGGGCTCGAACGTCTGGATGACGCTCGGCCTGCGCGAAGGCAAGAACCGCGAGGTCAAGCGCGTGCTCGGCCATCTCGGCCTCGACGTGAACCGGCTGATCCGTTTGTCCTACGGACCGTTCCAGCTCGCCGATCTGGCGGAGGGCGCGGTGCGGGAGATCCATGGCAAGACGCTGCGCGACCAGCTCGGGCCGCGGCTGATCGAGGAGGCCGGCGCCGATTTCGACGCGCCGATCGTCAACGCCTTCTCCAACCGGCCGGTCGAGACGGCGAAAGCGCCGCGCGCCAGGCCGGGCGAGGACAGGAAGCCCCGCGGCGAGAGCGCCCCCAACAAGAAGCGGCAGCGCGAGGAACGCCGCGAGGATGCCCTCGGCCGGCTCGATACCCGGTCCGGCCGGCCGAGCCGCGCCAAGGGCGATGATCGCCCCGCCCGCGCTCAAGGTGCGTCGCCTCCGGCCCGTTCGGAAGGCGCGAACCGCCGCCCCGGGTCGGCAGGGGCCGGCAAGCCTTTCGGCGACGGGCCACGGCGCGGCCGCGGCGATGCCCGCGACGACAGCCGCGGGCCGAAGCGCTTCGATGGCGACAAGCCGGCCCGAGGCGGCTCCGGCGCCGGGACGTTCGGCGATCGCAAATTCGCCGACAGGAAATCCGGCGGCAAGGGGTTCGGCGCAGGCAAGCCCGGCGGCGAGGCCGAGGAGCGACCGTCGCGGCCGGCTTCCGCCGGACGGCGGCTCTCGAACGTCTGGATCGCCCCCGGTGGCCGGCCGATGGGGCCGAAGAAGGCGGCCGGCGAAGAGGCGAGGGCCGCGCGGACCGACAAGCCGCGCGCCGTCGATCCGACGCAGCGGATGGGCAAGCGGCGCAGCGGGCCGAAGCCGACCGGCGGCGCGGCGGGCCCCGGCGGCCCGAAACGGCCGAAGAAGGGCTAGGGCCGGATGCGCATCGTCGGCGGCGAGTTCAAGGGCCGAAAGCTCACGGAACCGAAGAGCGACCGGATTCGCCCGACCACCGACCGCAACCGCGAGACGCTGTTCAACATCCTCGCCCACGGCAAGGCGTTCGAACTCGCCGACGCCCGCGTCCTCGATCTCTTCTCCGGCACCGGGGCCGTGGGCCTGGAGGCCCTGTCGCGCGGCGCGCGCTTCTGCCTCTTCGTCGAGGAGGACGCCGAGGCGCGCGGGATCGTCAGGGCCAACATGGAGGCCTTCGGCCTGAACGGCCGGGCGAAG
Source organism: Jiella avicenniae (assembly GCF_021390325.1). Lineage (GTDB taxonomy): Bacteria > Pseudomonadota > Alphaproteobacteria > Rhizobiales > Rhizobiaceae > Jiella > Jiella avicenniae. The sequence goes on from NZ_JAJUWU010000017.1 coordinate 39,546, forward strand.
ATCTTCCGCCGCGACGCGACGAAGCTCGGCGTGCCGGGAACGATGGAGCCCTTCGACATGCTCTTCGCCGATCCGCCCTACGGCAGGGGGCTCGGCGAGCAGGCCCTCGTCTCCGCCCGAGACGGCGGCTGGCTGAAGCCGGGTGCCCTGGCGGTGGTCGAAGAGGCCGCGGGCGCGGCCTTCGATCCGCCGGAGGGCTTCGAGCCCGTCGAGGAACGCGCGATGGGCGCGACGATCCTGCGATTTCTGCGGCTGGCGAGCCCATAAACTCGCCATTCTCCCCGGCCATATCACGGGCGGGTGCTCGGCTCGCCGGGGCGGGCCCGCGATCTAACGAAAGCGTAAGTGGTCACCGCGCACCGCCTCCGGCATAGTCGCCGGCAAATCGCCATCACGAAGACGAGGAATGACGACCAGATGATAGAGGTCATGCGAGCCGTTTCGGCCACCGCCCTCGCCGGTATTCTCGCCTTCGGCCCGGTCTTCGGAGCCGGCGCCGAAACCGCGACGAAGCCGGGGCAGGGCAGCGCGGCGAAGGCCGACGCCGCTTCGACGCAAAAATCCGATGCGATCGCCGGGACGCCCGACGATCACGCGCCGGTGGAAGAGCGGATCACCGAATTCACCCTCGACAACGGCCTGCAGGTCGTGGTGCTGCCCGATCACCGGGCGCCGGTCGTCACCCAGATGGTCTATTATCACGTCGGTGCCGCCGACGAGGCGCCGGGCGAGAGCGGCATCGCCCACTTCCTCGAACATCTGATGTTCAAGGGCACGAAGACCCGCCCGGAAGGCGAGTTTTCGAGGGCGGTCGCCGACATCGGCGGCCAGGAGAACGCCTTCACCACCGACGACTACACCGGCTACTACCAGCAGGTTCCGGCCTCGGCGCTGGAAGCGATGATGGGCTACGAGGCCGACCGCATGGCCAACCTCGTCCTGACGGATGAGGTCGTGAAGCCCGAGCGCGACGTCATCCTCGAAGAGCGGCGGATGCGGGTCGACAACGATCCCGGCTCGCAGCTCCAGGAGGCGGTGGGCGCGGCGCTGTTCCAGAACAGTCCCTACGGCATCCCCGTCATCGGCTGGCGCTCGGAGATGGAAGAGCTGTCGCGGGACGACGCCATCGCCTTCTACGACAAATACTATACGCCCAACAACGCGACGCTGCTCGTCGCCGGCGACGTGACGGCGGCCGAGGTGAAGGACCTCGCCGAAAAGACCTACGGCAAGGTGAAGCGGCGGGCCGATCCCGGCGAGCGCGAGCGCGCCCTCGAGCCGGAGCCGCTGGCCGCCCGCACCGTCACCCTCACCGACGAGAAGGTGACGCAGCCCTCGATGCAGCGGCTCTACCTCGTGCCGGGCGAGACGATCGCAGAGCCGGGCGAGGCCGAAGCCCTCGACGTCCTGTCCGACATTCTCGGCGGCGGCACGACCTCGCGGCTCTATCGCTCGCTGGTGGTCGAGAAGGGCATCGCCGCCGGCACCGGCGCCTATTATGCCGGGACGGCGCTGAAGGAGGGCCAGTTCGGCGTCTACGGCATGCCGCGCGGCGAGGCGAGCCTCGCCGACATCGAGGCGGCGATCGACGCCGAGATCTCCGACATCCGCAAGGACGGCGTCACCGAGGCGGAGCTCGAACGGGCGAAGAACCGGGTGCGCAAGAACATGATCTATCTGCGCGACAGCCAGACCGCCATGGCGCGCCGGGTCGGCGCGGCGCTGTCGACCGGCCGCACGCTGAAGGACGTCGAAACCTGGCCGGAGCGGATCGAAGCGGTCACCGTCGCCGACGTCGATGCGGCCGCCAGGAAGTATCTGACGCCCCAGCGCTCGGTCACCGGCTATCTGAAGCCGGAGGCGCACGTCGCCGCGGATGCCGCGACCGGCGGGGCGAAGCCTGCGCCGAGCGACGCCGATGCCACCGGGCCTGCGGCCGCCGAGTCCCGCTCGTAAGCGATTTCACGAGAGACAGCCATGACCATGAAAGCCCTTTCTTTCGGCTTGAAGAGCCTCGCTGCGGCGGTCTCCTTCGGTCTTCTCGGCTTTGCCGCCGGGCCGGCCGAAGCCGTCGACATCCAGGAAGTGACCAGCCCCGGCGGCATCGAGGCGCTGCTCGTCGAGGACCATTCCAACCCGCTGATCGCTCTCAACTTCGCCTTCAAGGGCGGCGGCGCGACCCAGGATCCCGACGGCAAGGAGGGGCTTTCGAACCTTCTCACCGGGCTCCTGGACGAGGGCGCCGGCGACATCAAGAGCGCCGACTTCCAGGCCAAGCTCGACGATCTCGGCGTGTCGATGAGCTTCGACACGGGCTACGACAACTTTACCGGTTCGTTCCGCACGATCACGGACTTCGAGGACGAGGCCTTCGATCTCCTGCATCTGGCGCTCACCGAGCCGCGCTTCGATGAGGAGCCGGTGAACCGCATCCGCGGCCAGATCGTCACCGGCATTCTCGCCGACCAGAACGATCCGGAAAAGATCGCCGGGAAAGTCTTCCGCGAGACCGTCTTTGCGGGTCATCCCTATTCCCGGCCGGACGAGGGCACACCCGAGAGCCTCGCCACCGTCACCGCCCAGAATCTGAAGGATTTCCGCTCCCGCGTCTTCGCCAGGGACGACCTCGTCGTCGGCGTCGTCGGCGACATCACTCCGGAGGAGCTGGGCAAGCGGCTCGACCAGGTGTTCGGCGACCTGCCCGCGAAGGCGGAGCTGACGCCGGTGCCGATGGCCGTTCCGGTCATGGGCAGGGACGTCCATGTAGATCTCGCCGTCCCGCAGACGAACATTCGCGCCGCCATGCCGGGCGTCCTGCGGTCGGACGATGATTTCTTCGCGGCCTATCTGATGAACCACATCCTCGGCGGCGGTTCCTTCACCTCCTGGCTCTATGAGGAGATCCGGGAAAAGCGCGGCCTCGCCTACGGCGCCTATTCCTATCTGTCGAGCTACGATCACGGCGCGCTGCTCGGGATCGGCACGGCGACGCGGGCCGATGCCGCTCCCCAGACCGTCGACATCATCCGCAAGGAAATCGAGCGTATGGCCGACACCGGCCCGACCCAAGAGGAACTCGACAAGGCCAAGGCCTATGTGAAGGGCTCCTATGCGGTGCGCAATCTCGATTCCTCCCTGGCCGTCGCCCAGACCCTCGTCGGCATCCAGCTCGACGACCTCGGCAAGGACTACATCGACGAGCGCCAGGCGCTGATCGACGCCGTCACCCTGGACGATGTCAAGGCGACCGCGAAGAAGCTGCTCGACGCGACGCCGACCGTCGTCACGGTCGGACCGGCGGCGAGCTGAGCGGGCCGCCATGCGGCTCGGACTTGCTCTCGGTGGGGGCGGGGCCCGCGGCCTCGCCCACATCCACGTCCTCGAGGCGCTCGACGATCTCGGCATCCGGCCGGTGCGGATCACCGGTTCGTCGATCGGCGCGATCATCGGCGCCGGCTATGCGAGCGGCATGCCGGCCCGCGACATCCGCGCCTACATGCTCGACTGCTTCACCTCGCCGCGGATCGTCATCGGCCGGCTCTGGCAGACGCGGCCGGTGTCGCTGCAGGAATTCCTGAGCGACGGCGGCTTCCGCATCGGCCAGCTCAACGCCCGGCGGGTGATCATGGCCTTCATGCCGCCGGACGTGCCGCTCACCTTCGAGGAACTGCAGATCCCGCTCGGGGTCATGGCGACCGATTTCTACGCGCGGACGGAACTGGAACTCCACAGCGGCGAACTGCGCAGTGCCATCGCCGCATCGGCGGCGATCCCGGCGATCTTCCGCCCGGTCCGGCGGGACGGGCGGATCCTCGTCGACGGCGGGATCTACAATCCGCTGCCCTTCGACCGGCTGAAGGGTGTCGCCGATTTCACCGTCGCGGTGGACGTCAATGGCGGGCCGGAAGGCGACGTCGAGCACATGCCGACCCCGATCAAGGCGATGATCGGCGCCTCGCAGCTGACGATGCAGTCGATCATCGACATCAAGGTCAGGATCTCGCCGCCCGATCTGCTCTTTCGTCCCGCCGTCTCCGCCTATGGCGTCCTCGACTTCCTGCGTTCCCACGAAATCCTCGCGGCGACGGAAGGCCTGCGTGAGGATGCCAAGCGGGCGATCGGGCACCATCTCGAAGCCCGGCTGAAGGGCCGGGGTGGGCCGGCCCGCATCGGCGCCGCCGCGTCCGCAACGACCTGACGAGCCGCCGAGGTCGCAGTCTCTTGCCGGCGGGGAAGTCGTGATCGCCGAGGATTCCACACAACGGTGACAGCACGCAGGCGTCCTCGGCGAGGGGTTCGCGGGTCCCCGACGGGTCGCCTCCTCACTTCGCCGAGGACATTTCGGGATGGAGGACGAGCGCCGCACCCACGGCCAAGGGCGCGACGGACTGGATATCTTCGCTGCACCGCGGTAAGCCGGCCTTCTGCTGACGAGCCGGCTCATCGAGCCGATCAGTGAAGGACCAACGCGTTGACCGATGCTGCCCTGGAACACGCGACCACCGGCGATGCCGAGCACCTGACGGTCACCCCGCGGTTGGCGACGCTGATTCTTCTGGCACTCGCGGTGGGCAGCTTCGGCATCGGCACCGGCGAGTTCGCCATCATGGGGCTGTTGCCGGACATTGCCGCCGGCCTCGGAGTCGACGTGCCGGTCGCCGGTCATCTGATCAGCGCCTATGCGCTGGGGGTGGTCGTGGGCGCGCCGGCCATCGCGATGCTGGCCGCCAGGCTCAGCCGTCGAACGCTGCTTCTGTTCCTCATGCTGGCTTTTGCGATCGGCAACCTCGCCAGCGCCGTCGCGCCCGACATGACGACGCTGACGGTCGTGCGCTTCGTGTCGGGCTTGCCGCATGGAGCCTATTTCGGTGTGGCTGCCCTCGTCGCGGCGTCGATCGCGGCGCCCGGCAAACGCGCCCGGGCAGTCGGCCGGGTGATGCTCGGGCTCACCGTCGCGACCTTCGTCGGCACGCCGCTCACCGCCTGGTTCGGCCAGCAATTGGGCTGGCGTGCGCTGTTCGTGCTGGTCGGCGTGATCGGCACGCTGGCGGTCGCGATGTTCTGGCTGACGCTGCCGCAGGACAAGGTCCATGCGGACATGAGCGCCCGGCGCGAACTCGGCGCCCTGATGCGGCTGCAGGTGTGGCTCACCTTCGCCTTCGCGGCCGTGGGCTTCGGTGGCATGTTCGCCGTGTTCAGCTACATCGCCGCGACGGCGACCGTCGTCGCCGGATTGCCTGCCGACTTCGTGCCGGTGATCCTGGCGATCTTCGGCGCCGGCATGATCGTCGGCAACCTGTTGGGCTCCTGGCTGGCCGATCGCGCGCTTCTCACCACCATCGGCGGCATGCTCGCCTTCAACATCATGGTGCTGGTGGTGTTTGCGCTGACCGCGCAGTATCCGGTCAGCCTGTGCGTGTGCGTGTTCTTCATCGGCAGCGGCGTCGCGTTGGCGCCTGCCGTGCAAACGCGGTTGATGGACGTCGCAGGCGACGCGCAGACGATGGCCGCCGCTTCGATGCACTCCGCCTTCAACATCGCCAATGCCGCGGGCGCGTGGCTCGGCGGCTTGGCCATCAGCGCGGGCTACGGCTACGCGTCGACGGGCTGGGTCGGGGCGGCGCTCGGCGTCGCCGGCCTTGCCGTCTTCCTCTTGTCCTGCGCCACCGAGCAGGCCTCCCGCAACAAGGGGTGAGAAGACCGTTCTCAACGCGCCGACCGGTTTTCGGAAAAGATCATGCGCAAAAGGAGGATGGAGCGGAAGGATGAGCGAAGCTCGTTTCATCCCGCTCCAGCCGGACCGTTCGGCGGTGTTCCGATGGCGCTTATCCCGTCATCGCAATGACCGGGAATATGATCCGGCGGGGTGATGGGTCAGTCTCCCGCCAGGGCGACGACGATCGCGCCGAGCACCGAAAAGCCCGTCGTGACCATCACGGCCTCGTCCCAACCATCGATCAGACCGGATGGCCCGCCGACTTCGGCGCCGTGTGCGATGAGGACGGCACCGATGGTGATGCCGATCGCCGAACCCAGATACCGGGCGGTGTTGTTCGCACCACTTCCCATCGCGGTACGGTCGGCCGGAACGGTCGCCACCGCCTGTTGGCCGAGGGCGGCGTTGAGAACGCCGTTGGCGGCGCCGGCAAGGAACAGGCCGGGCAGCAGCGCGAGGATCGAGCCACCTGCGGACGGGCCGTAGACGAGAAGCTGGGCGATCGCGCATCCGGCGAGGCCGGCGACGAGCAGCATGCGCGGCGACCACGTGTCGGGGATCCAACGCCCCGCCAACGCCGTGACGACGCTGGTCGCCGACCACGCGCAGAGCACGATCCCCGCCGTCACGGCATCGACGCCGAGGGCGCGGGACAGAAGCACCGGGACGAGCGACATCAACGCCAGAATGCCGGCGCCGGAGGCGAAAGCGGCGACGGTCGCACCGACGAAGCCGCCGCTGCGGAAGAGACGGAGATCGAGAAGCGGGTCGCTGCCGCGCGCCTCGTGAAGGACGAAGCCGATGAGCAGCGCAAGTCCGCCGACCAGAAGCATCACGACGGAGGGCCGGGCGAGCCCCAGCCGCATCTCGGTGAGCCCCGACATCACCATGGCGAGCCCCGCCATCAGCAGCGCCGTGCCCAGCCAATCGACCCGCCGGTCCCGCCGCGCCTCGTCGGCCGGCAGCATCGATCGTCCGAGCATCAGCAACAGGCCCGAGGCCAGCGCGTCGGCCCAGTAGGATGCGGTCCAGCCGGCGAGGCCGGTCAGGAGGGCCGCGAGGATCGGCCCCGCGGCGACGCCTCCGCCGAGCGAAGCGGCCCAGACGGCCGTGGCGCGGGTGCGCGCGCGTCCTCCCGGAAAGGCGCGGCCGATAAGCCCGAGGCCGCATGCCATCACGGCCGCTCCGCCGAGCCCCTGGACGAGGCGGGCGAGGATGAGGACGAGGGAGGTCGGCGCGAGCGCACCGGCAACGGATGCCGCCGCCATCACTGCCAGACCGTAGAGGAAGACCGCGCGGCGGCCGCGGTCGTCACCGAGTGCCCCGGCGCTGAGAAGGCCGGTGGCTGCGCCCAGGGGCATGGCGCTGAGAAGCCAGGCTTGTGCGCCGGGCCCGGCGGCGAGAGCGGCGGCGGTCGGCTCGATCGTCGTCAACGGAACGGTGAAGACGACGAGAACGAGCATCGTTGCCGCAGAGACGATGAAAAGGGTGGGCGCGCGGTTCGCGCCCACCCGGATGTCGGCGGTGGTCACTCGGCCGGTCCCGCATATTGTTCGTCGGTCACCGGGTCGCCCCAGACGACGTTCTCGCCGTCCTTAAATTGCTGGATGGCGTAGTGCGTGACCGCGGTCGTGTCGGTGGCGCCGTGCCAGTGCCTGACGTCCGGCGGGCACCAGACCACGTCGCCGGGCTGGATGATCTCTTTCGGCTGGCCTTCTTCCTGGACCCAGCCCGTGCCCTCGGTGACGACGAGCATCTGGCCCGCCGGGTGGGTATGCCAGTTGGAACGGGCGCCGGGCAGGAACGTCACCTTGCCGGCATTGACGGCGAAGGGATCGCGGTTGTCGAAGACCGGTTCGACATAGGCCGTTCCGGTGAAGTTGTCGGACGAGCCGATCGTGCCGTCCCGGCTGCCGTTCTTGATGACTTCCTGGCTCTGCGCCAGGGCGCCGGTGCTGGCGAGTGCCAGGGCGACGGCGATACCTGCTTGCTTGAACATCATGTCTGGTCTCCTTCGGTCGGTGTTGCTCGGGCGGCCGATGGGCCTGGTGACGCGCTCCGGCTGGAAGCGCTCTTTCGCCGCTCGGACGAAACTTTGCGGGACGAACCATTCCTTTCGCGGGCGGGACGGAACGCCCCGCGCGTGTCGATCTTCGCCTCCGCTCTGGAGCGGGATGAGATGAGCTTCCCTCATCCTCGCACTCCATCTTCCTGTTTGCGCATGATCTTTTCCGAAAACCGGTTTCCACTTTTCGGGATCATGCCCTAGTCGTGGACGATCTCGTGGCGCAGCCAGACGACACCGCCCTCGAGGGTCTCGCAGGCGAGGAGGCGCAGATGCTGTCCGTCGGTCGGACGGCTGTCGGGCTCGCCATTGTGGTCGAAGATCGAGGGAACGCCCGCCAGCCCGTCGATGGCGGGGCAGATCAGCGTGCTGACCTCGTCGATCAGACCGGCCGCGAGGAACGCGCCATTCGTCGCGCCGCCACCTTCCAGAAGCAAATGCTCGACCCCCGTCGCTTCCGCGAGCATCTTCAGCGCCGCTGTCATGTCATGCCCGTCCGGGCCGGCGAAAACGTAGGAGACGCCGGTCTCGCGGAACGTGGCGAGAACCTCGTCCGGCACTCGTTCGGAAAGGAACAGCACCACCTGATCCCCGCCGATCTCTCCGGTGTCGAAGCGCAGCCGCCCCGACGGATCGACGGCGACGGCAAGGTCGCGGCCGTTGCGTTCGACCATGTGCGGCGGACGCTGTCTCGGTTCGTCGAGGAGAGCGACCGCGTCCGTTTCGGCGCTCATTTCCGCCATCGTCCTGCGGCCGACGATCCAGCCCTGTGCCCCGAGACGTTCGGCGGTCGCGTCGTAGTGCCTGTCCGTCAGGTCGCCGATCCGACAGTCGACGGGGTCGCTCCAACGGCTCGGGTGAAGGCGCCCGTCGAGCGAAGTGATCATGTGGCAGGTGATTTTCGGGCGCATCGTCTCTCGTCTTTTCTCAGGCAAATGCGAATTCGGTGCCCAGAACGTAAGTCGCTTCGGGCGACGGAATTACCGGAACTCTTTCGCTGACACTCATGAGCGCTGCTCATGCGCGGTCAGGGAAGATGCTCGAAGCGGTAGACCAGTTTCGGACCGCCCGGCCGGCCATAGGCGAGTTCGGCCGTCACCATGGCGAAGGGCTCGACGAAACGCGCCGTGCGCAACGCTCCCGCATCGAGCGGTTCGTAGCCGGCATCCTCGATGAGCTGCCGCGCGACGGTCTTGGCGCCGTCGTCGTCGCCATAAAAGAGCAGCTGGGGGCGGGGCATGGTCTGCCGCCGCTCGTAGACCTTCGGCAGCGCCTCGCTGGGGCTCGTATTGAAAGCGGAGACCAGCCGCGCCTGCGGCAGCCTGCGGGCAAGTTCCTCGGCTCCCGACGTCGTCGTCCCGATGACGAGGTCGCGGTCGGCCTGATCGAGCGGCACGCAGCAATTCACCACCACCTTGCCGGTGAGGGGGCCGGCCCGATCGAGAACGTCGTCGATCCGCGACCAGTGCACGGCGAGCAGGACGGCGTCTGCATCCGCAGCGACATCCGCCGGATCTGCGGTTCGACCGCGTGTCTCGCTCGCCAGCCTCTCGAGCTTTTGCGGGCTGCGCGAGTAGCTGAAGGCGACGTCATGGCCGGAACGGGCCCAGATCGTCCCGAGGGCGGCCCCCATGCGGCCGGAGCCGAGAATGCCGATCTTCATGTTGCCGTTCCTTCCCAGAGCTTCACGATCGCGACACGGCCACTTTTCCTGCTATGCGATCGGGCCATAATTCGCCGTGCCCTCATGACGGACGTTCATCAATGCTGCGCGAAAACATGGCCGATCTCCTCTCTTTCATCGCCGTCGCGCGCGAAGGCAGCTTCACCCGCGCGGCCGCGCAGATCGGCGTGTCGCAGTCCGCCCTGAGCCATTCGGTTCGCGCCCTCGAAGAGCGCCTCGGCCTTCGCCTTCTGACGCGCACGACCCGCAAGGTGACGTCGACGGCCGAAGGACAACGCATCCTCGAGCGGATCGCACCCTTCTTCGCCGAGATCGAGAAAGAGCTGCAGGCGCTGGTCGAAACGAAGGACAGGCCTGCTGGGGCGATCCGGATGACGATGGTCGACCATGCGGCCGAAACGCTCGTCTGGCCGAAGCTCGCCCCGGTGCTCAAGCAGTATCCCGAACTCAAGGTCGAGATCGTCAGCGACTACGCGCTCGCCGACATCGTCGGCGAACGCTACGACGCCGGGGTGCGGCTCGGCGAGCAGGTCTCGGAAGGCATGATCGCGGTGCGCATCGGGCCGGATTTCCGCATGCTCGTCATCGGCTCGCCGGCCTATCTCGAAACGCGGAGCATGCCGCGGACGCCGCAGGATCTGACCGGCCACGTCTGCATCAATCTGCGCCTGCCGACCCATGGCGGCCTCTATCCGTGGGAGTTCGCCAAGGACGGACGGGAATTGCGCGTGCGGGTGGACGGGCAGATGACCTTCAACGCCATCGGTCCCGTGGTCGAGGCTGCCGTCGCGGGCTACGGGCTCGGTTACGTGCCCGAAGATCTGGCCCGCCCTCACATCGACGCGGGACGGCTCGTTCCCGTTCTGGAGGATTGGAGCCCGCCTTTTGCCGGCTATTATCTCTACTATCCGCACCGGCGTCAGCACTCCCCCGCCTTCGGCGTCATTCTCGACGCCCTTCGTCACAAAGACTGACGCAAGGCGTCTCGGAGACGATCAGTTCTGTCCTTCGGACCGGGTCTCCGCCTGGCCATCGCGCCCCTGAAACACCTTCTGAGCGACCGGCATGGCGGAGAAGACGTTCGGCCAGCCGGCGTAGAAGGCCAGATGCGACAGCATGGCGGAGGCCTCGTCCTTGGTCAGTCCGTTGTCCATCGCCCGGTCGAGGTGGAAGGTGATCTGATCGACGTGTCCGGCGGCGATCAGCGCGGCGACGGTCACCAGGCTGCGGTCGCGGGGCTCGAGCCCGGGGCGCAGCCAGAGATCGCGGAAGAGAAGCCGTTCGGTGTCGTCGACCACGCCCTGGCTGACGTCGCCGTAGCGTTCCTGCACGGACGACTGTCGCGCGGCCTCGGCTTCCTGGTCGAGCGGCAGCATGTCGTCCGGGTTCGCCGCCGGCAGCCGATCGGCGGAGATGCCACGCTCTTCGAAGACGTCGGACGCCGCATCGACGCCGATCATCGCGTTCTGCCAGCCGGCATAAAAGGCCAGATGAGTGATCACTTCCGAGATCTCGGCGGGCGTGACGCCGTTGTCGAGCGCATGGCCGATATAGTCCTCGAGGCCTTCGGACTGGCTGCGGGCGATCAGCGCGGCGACCGTCGCGAGGCTGCGATCGCGTTTGGACAGCGCTGCGTTCTCCCAGACCTTCCCGAACAGATCGTCTTTCGTATAGGCTTCGAGCGCTGGCGAGACGGTCCCGATCTCCTGGCTGTCGAAGGGCATAGTCTGCTGCGCGAGGGCCGGCGCGGTTGCCAGGGACAGCGTGCAGGCGATGGCTGCGATATGGCGCATGGGATCATTCCTTTCGTCGCGGGCGCGGCCTTTCGGCTCGTCGCGCCAGTGGCTTCAATGGTCCGGCGGCGAGGGCGCCGACGCGTCCGAGGTAAGCGCGGCAGGTTCGGGGCTTTAGTTGCTCGATCCCGATAAGTCTGATGAGACGCGCTCATCGAATGCCGGCTGCGGTGTTCCAAAGGCAAAGCCAGCGGTGCATGGTGGTTCCATGAGCGCGCTTCATATCTGTTCGCGCGGCGATCACCCTGACGTCATCGGCCCATGGGCCCTATGTGTCGTCGTGGATCAGAAAGCTTCCGATGAAAGGAGAGGATCCATGAAGATCACACGCCCAGGAGACACCCCGTCCGGCAAGGGCCCCGAAGAGTATTTCACCGGCACGGTGCGCCTCGATCCGCTGTTCAAGGCCGAAGATCCGGGCCGCGTCGCCGGCGCGTCCGTGACGTTCGAGCCGGGTGCGCGAACCGCCTGGCACACCCATCCGGCCGGCCAGACGCTGATCGTCACCGCCGGCTTCGGACGCGTTCAGCGCGAAGGCGGACCGATCGAGGAGATTCGGCCCGGCGACATCGTCTGGTTTCCGGCCGGGGAAAAACACTGGCACGGCGCCTCGCCGAAGACGGCGATGACCCATATCGCCATCCAGGAAGCGATCGACGGCAGCCCCGTCACCTGGATGGAGAAGGTCACCGACGAGCAGTACCAGGGCTGAGCGCCACGACGTCTTGCCCGCGACCGGCCCGTTCCGGTGGGCCGGTCGGCCGCGCGAGGCACTTGATGACGGCCGAACTCGGGGCCACGCCGATGCGTCGCGAGCCTTGCTGCTTCTTTGGACCAGCAGTCGACCAAGAGGCCGGCCCCGTGCCGTATCCACCGGCTTCGGCATGCGTCGGTGTCCGAGACGCGACGCGACTGCCGCGGTCCCATGGAAAATAGGGGAGAAGCCCATGAAGATCCGTATCGTCGCCGGCGAGACCATCCTGTCCGCGACGCTGGACGACAGCGCGGCGGCGCGGGATTTCGCCTCGCTGCTTCCCATGCAACTGATCCTGAAGGACTACGCCTCGACGGAGAAGATCGCCGATCTTCCGAGGAAGCTCGACGTCGGGGACGCGCCGCGCAGCTACGAGCCGGCGAAAGGCGACATCACCTATTACGCGCCGTGGGGAAACCTCGCGATCTTCTATCGCGACTTTTCCGATTCCGCCGGCCTGGTCCGGCTCGGCAGCTTCGACGGCGCGATCGACGCGCTGAGGAACGACGAGCCCTTCGCCGTTCGCCTCGAACCGGCCGACTGAGCCGCCGCCGGCCCGTAAACGTCCATTCCCGGTGATGCCGACGCCCGGCGCCACTGGCAGGCCATCAAACACGAAAGAGGAGGCAGGCATGTCATCCTGGGACCCCGAACCCTGGCAGTCATCGCCAAGGCCGACGATCTCCGCATCGGCAACTGGGCGGGCCGGACGGTCGCCGACCTCGCCTATCTCTTGGATGCGAAGACCGGCGCGACCATGCAGTCGATCCCCCTCGCCCGCACGCTCGCGGCGATGACGGCGTCACCGCCGCCCATAGGTCAGGAGACGGCTTCGATCCGTAGCGTATATTCGCCGCGATCGGCCAGGGGCTCCTGCCAGTTCTTCATCCGGCCGAGCCGGATCAGGTCGTCGCGATAGGTGTAGTCGCCATAGAAGAAGGCGAGATTGCCCCAGGGGATGAAGTAGCAGAGATCGCCGGGCGCTTCGTTCTCGATGTCCCGCCGGCCTTCCAGCGTCAACTTTTCCGGCAGATAGGCGATCTTCTCGTTGTTCGAGAAGTCCTTGATGGGCAGTTCCAGCGGCAGCATCGCGGCGAAGTCCCGCGCTGCGCGTCCGTCGTAGAGATCCACCGTGAAATCGTGATCGCCGAACCGGCAGCGGATCGTCATGAAGACCTCTTCCGCCTGCGCGCCGTCGGATTGCGCCCATGCCAGTCCGGGCCACACGGCGCTGCCGATCGCGGCTCCGATGAGCGTTCTGCGGCTGATCGAGACATGGTTGGAGGTCATGGGACGTCTTTGAACTCGCGAATGGATTGATAGACATGCAACGCGGGCATGGGGCAGGGAGCAATCGGTCGAGAGCAAGCGCAAGCGGTGCGCCTCGGCAGGTTCGAACTTCGAGCGATCGTATCGATGCACCGTTCCGAAGGCTCGCCGAAGCCCTCGGAACGGTATTCACTCGTCACACGGCCGGCAGCTGACCGATGATCTTGTCGAGCGTCACCGGATAGTCGCGTACGCGCACGCCCGTGGCGTTGTAGACGCCGTTGGCGATGGCGGCGGCGACCCCGCACAGGCCGAGTTCGCCGACGCCCTTGGCCTTCAGCGGCGTCGAATAGGGGTCGGTGGTCTCGAGGAAGATCACTTCCTGGCTCGGAATGTCGAGATGGACCGGCACCTCGTAACCGGCGAGATCGTGGTTGACGAAGAAGCCGTGACGGTGATCGACCGCCATCTCCTCCATGATCGCGCCGCCGACGCCCATGGTCATCGCGCCGATGACCTGGCTGCGGGCCGTCAGCGGGTTGAGGATGCGGCCGGAATCGCAGACGGCCAGCATGCGGCGGATGCGGATCTCGCCGGTGTGGGCGTGGACGGCGACCTCGACGAAATGCGCGCCGAAAGTCGAGACCAGCGCTTCCTTCGAGCGGAAGTCGCCGAACTCGATGGAATCCTCGGCCGCGATCTCCTCGCCCTTGCCGATCTGCGAGAGCGGGGTCGAGGTGTCGCCATGGCGCACCGCGCCGTCCTCGAAGGTCAGATCGCCCTCGGCCACCGCCAGACGCTCGGCGATCTGCTCGCGCAACGCGACGCAGGCCGCATAGACGCCGGCCGTGGCGCTCGCCGCGCCCCACTGGCCGCCGGAACCGGCCGAGACGGGATAATTCGAGTCGCCGAGGTCGATCGACACGTCGTCGATGGTCAGCCCCATTACCTCGGCCGCCGTCTGCGCCATCACCGTGTAGGAGCCCGTGCCGATGTCGGTCATGTCGCTCTCGACCCGGAGCGTGCCGTCCGGCTCGAGCACGACGCGTGCCCCCGATTTCTGCACGGGAGCGGGCCGATAGGCGCCGGCGACGCCGTGACCGATCATCCAGGCTCCGTCGCGCGTGGCGCCCGGCGCGGTGTTCCGGTTCGACCAGCCGAAGGTTTCCGCGCCGCGTTCGAGGCACTCGACGAAATGGCGGTCGGAGAACGGGACGTCCGGATTGCCGGGATCGACCTGCGTGTCGTTGGCAATGCGGAATTCCACCGGATCCATGCCGAGCTTCTCCGCCATCTCGTCCATGGCGATCTCGAACGCCATCAGACCGGCGGTCTCGCCCGGCGCGCGCATCGCATTGGAATTCGGCAGATGCATCTTCGCCGGCGCGTTGACGATGTGGCGGTTGGCGCCGGCATAGAAGGCGACGATCGGCAAGGTTGCGTTTTCGCCGCCGACCGCGGTCAGCGCGTTGGTCGCATTGTGGTGGCCGATCGCGGTGATCTTGCCGTTTTCGTCGGCGCCGATGCGGATATGCTGGATCGTCTCGCCGCGATGGGTGGTGTTGTTGAAGACCATCGGGCGCGGCAGCGTGACCTTCACCGGACGACCGACCTTGCGCGCCGCAAGCCCCGCCATGACGGCGTCGGAGCGTACGAAGAGCTTGGCGCCGAAGCCGCCGCCGAGATACGGGCTGTCGAGCCGCACATTGTCCGGCGCGATGTCGAACGCCTTGGCAATCGACTGACGACCCCATTCGATCATCTGGTTGGACGTCCAGAGCGTGACCTTATCGCCGTCCCAGGCGGCGATGGTCGCGTGGGGCTCCATCATCGAATGGCTTTCGGCCGGCGTCGTATAGGTCTGGTCGAGCTTGACGGCGGCGGAGGCGAAAGCGCTTTCGAAGTCGCCGACATTCTGCACCGGATCGGCATCGCTATCGCCGGACGCCTGAGGGGTTTTGGAGAGGTCGAAATTCGCGCTCTCGTCACGCTCGTAGGTGATGTCGAGGAGGTTTGCGGCCGCACGCGCCTGCTCGAAAGTCTCGGCAACCACCACCGCGACGGCCTGGTGATAGTGGAGAATCTCGTCACCGCCGAAATGGCGGACGGGATCGTAGTCCCACAAATTCTCGATCGGATCGTGCTCGAGCGTGGTCACGATGCCGAGCACGCCCGGCGCGGCTTCGGCCGCGGAAGTGTCGATATTGGTGATGCGCCCCTTGGCGATGGCCGAGCCCACGGGGTAGCCGTAGGCCTGCCCCGGAACGGCGTCGTGTCGCTCATAGGCGTAGGGCGCCGTGCCCGAAACCTTCAAGGGCCCGTCGATGCGGCGAAGCGGCTGGCCGATGACCTTCGCGCGATCGAAGACGTTGTTTTCGGCTGGATTGTTGAATTCCATGGGACTCATCCCTTCGCTTCGCTGAGAACCGCCGCGAGCGTGCGCTCGGCCAGCGGAACCTTGAACTGGTTTTCCTCGGTCGGTTTGGCATCGGCGAGGAGACGCCGCATGACGGCCGAGGCGCCGTTCGGCATCTCCGCTTCGGCCGTCTCGTCGCGCCAGGGCTTGGGCGCGATGCCGCCGAGCGCGACCCGGCCCGTGCCGTCCTCGTTGACGATCGCGGCGACCGAAACGAGCGCGAAGGCATAGGACGAACGATCCCGGACCTTGTGATAGAAGTGCCGGCCGCCGACCGAGGCGGGAAGCGTCACGGCGGTGATGAGTTCGCCCGGCCGCAGCTCGTTCTCCACCTCCGGCGTTTCGCCGGGCAGTTTGTGGAAGTCGGCGATCGGGATGGTGCGCGTCTCGCCGTCCGGATCGACCGTCTCGATCTCGGCATCGAGCACCCGCATGGCGACCGCCATGTCGCCGGGATAGGTGGCGATGCAGAAATCCGATCCGCCGATGGCCGCGAGCGAGCGCGAGAAGCCTTCGATCGCGGAGCAGCCGGTGCCGGGCGCGCGTTTGTTGCAGGGCATGTTGGTGTCGTAGAAATACGGGCACCGGGTGCGCTGCAGGAGATTGCCGCCGGTCGTCGCCTTGTTGCGGAGCTGGCCCGACGCGCCGGCGACGATCGCCCGCGTCAGGACGCCGTAGTCGCGGCGAACGCGCTCGTCGGCGGCGAGCGCGGTGTTCGACACCAGGGCACCGATTCGCAGGCCCCCCGCGTCGGTCTCCTCGATCGTGTCGAGGCCGAGGCCGTTGACGTCGACCAGATGGGTGGGGGTCTCGATCTCGAGCTTCATCAGGTCGAGAAGATTGGTGCCGCCGGCGATGAACTTGGCGTTGTCGCGGGCCATCGCGGCCTGCGCGGCGGCCTGCGGGCTCGAAGCCCGTTCGTAGCTGAAGGCTCTCATGCGTTCTGCCCCTTCACGTCCTTGATGGCGGCGAGAATGTTCGAATAGGCGCCGCAGCGGCAGATGTTGCCGCTCATGCGCTCGCGGATCTCGTCGTCGCTCGCCTCGATCGGGCCGGTGATATCGGCCGTGACGTGGCTGGGTATGCCGGCGCGGATCTCTTCCAGCGTCGCCTTGGCCGAACAGATCTGACCGGGCGTGCAGTAGCCGCACTGATAGCCATCGTGTTCGATGAAGGCCGCCTGCATCGGGTGCAGGTCGTCCGGGGTGCCGAGCCCTTCGATCGAGGTGATCTCGTCGTCCTGGTGCATGACCGCGAGCGTCAGGCACGAATTGATCCGCCGGCCGTTGACCGAGACCGTGCAGGCGCCGCATTGCCCGTGATCGCAGCCCTTCTTCGTGCCGGTCAGTTGCAGCGTCTCGCGGAGCGCGTCGAGCAGGGTCGTGCGATTGTCGACGGCGATGTCCCGCGCCGTGCCGTTCACCGTGAAGCTCACCTCGGATTTCAACGAAGCGTCGAGCGCCTTCAGCGCCTCGCCGCTCGCCGGAGCTTCGACGTTCGCCTGGCCGTAGGCCACCTTCGGAAAGGCGTAGGTCGCGGCGGTCGCGGCACCCACGATCATCAGATCGCGCCGGGTGATCCCGCCATTGTGTTCACGTTTCATGAGTGCCCATCCTCTTCTCCGTCGTCAGTCGAGGCCAATCCGACTTGGCCGAGGCGTTGCGCTTCGGATCGTCGTGCCTGCGAGCCGAACCGCGCCGATGATCAGTCCCGAATTTCCGGTCTCCCCATCGTCGGTTGGTTCGACCATCACGGTGCGTGCCGCTCTCCATCGTTTTCGGGGCCATGCGGCACCGACAATGGAAAGGTTCCAGAGTGAGCAAACTAGCCACCGAAGGAATGACGGTAATCGCAGATCCCGCGATAGCGGTGATGAACCACGCTCATGAATGGCGAAATGGATATGATTATCGAGATAAATCAGGGTGTTGCCGGAGCGCGTGGGAGGTTTCGGAAGCGATCACGATTGATCCGACAAAAAGTTGATCGGCGCTCACCAAGCCCCGATGGCCCCAAACCGACCGCAGTCGTTGCGACATCGGGCTCGCTATGCCGGCCCCGTCACTTGCGACGTTTGCGTCGGGCGCCTACGAAACCCAAAGCATGATCGAGATTTGGAGGTGGAGCGTGAGCGGGTCGGGGCGTCTGCGGGACGAACTTTCGGTCGGCGAGTTCGGCGAGCGGTCGGGGATCGCCGTCTCGACCCTGCATTTCTATGAGGCCAAGGGGCTGATCTCGCCCCGACGTACCGGCGGCAACCAGCGGCGCTATCCGCGGGCGCTCCTGCGGCGCGTCGCGATCATCCGGATCGCCCAGCGGGCGGGTTTCTCGCTGGCGGAGATCAAGGCGGCGCTCGCCACGCTGCCGGCCGACCGGGCCCCCAATGCCGAGGACTGGAAGCGGCTTTCCTCGCACTGGCGGCAAGGCCTGCAGGAGCGGATCACCGCATTGACGCAGATCCGCGACGCCATGGACGGCTGTATCGGTTGCGGCTGCCTCTCCATGAAGCAGTGTCCCTTGCGCAATCCCCAGGACGAACTGGGAAGGACCGCGACGGGCGCGGTCCTTCTGCAGTCGGCGGATTAGAGCATCGGAAGCGGATGCCGATTTTCGGAAAATCCGATGCGAAAACGAAGAACCAGGGCATGAAACCCGATGCCGAAATCGGGTCGCATGCTCTCGTCGCCGGGCTCAGGCCGGATGGGCGACGGCTTCCGCCTCTCCATGCGCCGCCTCGGCCGGTTTCTTCCGTCTGAACAGCTTCGAGACGACGACGAAGAAGGTCGGCACCAGAAGAACGGCGAGGACCGTCGCGGAGATCATGCCGCCGAGCACGCCCGTGCCGATCGCCCGCTGGCTCGCCGAACTCGCCCCGGTCGCGAAGGCGAGGGGGACGACGCCAAGGATGAAGGCGAAGGACGTCATCAGGATCGGCCGGAAGCGCAGCTTCGCCGCCTCGACCGTCGCCTCGACGAGCGGCTTGCCCTCGGCCCTCAGTTCGCGGGCGAACTCGATGATCAGGATGGCGTTCTTGGCCGACAGGCCGATGATGGTGATCAGGCCGACGGTGAAATAGATGTCGTTCGGCAGGCCCCGCCACATGACGCCGACGACCGCGCCGATCGCGCCGAGCGGCACCACCAGCATGACCGCGATCGGGATCGACCAGCTTTCGTACAGCGCGGCCAGGCAGAGGAAGACGAAGACCAGCGAGAGGCCGAGCAGGAAGGGCGCGGCATTGCCGGAGGCCTTTTCCTGGTAGGACTGGCCGGTCCATTCGAAGCCGAATCCCGGAGGCAGTTGGCCCGCGAGACGCTCCATCTCCTGCATGGCCTCGCCGCTGGAATGGCCGGGCGCCGCGCTCCCGGAAATCTTCACGGCCTGAAGCCCGTTATAGCCGACGACCTGGGTCGGCCCCTCGGCCCAGCTCGCCTTGGCGAAGGCCGACAGCGGCACCATCTCGCCCCTGCTGTTGCGCACGTTCAGATCGAGGATGCTCTCGACGTCCATGCGCTCGTCGGCCTTCGACTGGACGATCACCCGCTGCATCCGCCCGGCATTGGGAAAATCCGCGACGTAGGACGAGCCGATCGAGGTCGAGAGGACCGCGTTGATCGCATCGAAGGTGAGGCCGTAGGCATTCGCCTTGCGCCGATCCACGTCGATCATCACCTGCGGCGCGGGCGGCAGGCCCTCGATATACGGATAGCCGATGACCGGGCTTTGATAGGCCATGCCGAGAAGGGTGTTTGCGGCTGCGACCAGCTCGGCGTTTCCGAGATTGGCGCGGTCCTGCAGCCGGAAGCTGAAGCCGCTGGCATTGCCGAGTGCCGCGATCGGCGGCGGGGTGAGGGTAAAGACGGACCCTTCCGGCAGGCCGGCCAGCGCGCCCAGGGCCGAGCCGACGATCGCTTCGGAGGAGTCCCCCGGCCCCCGCTCGTCCCAGTCCTCGAAGGTCGCGAAAGAGAGGCCGGCATTCTGGCCATTGCCGTTGAAGCCGTAGCCGAGAACCGAGACGATCCGCTTCACGCCTGATCGGTTGAGAAAGAAATCGTTGACTTTGTCGAGGACGCCGGCCGTACGTTCCGCCGTCGCGCCTGCGGGAAGCTGGGTCGCGGCGATGGCGTAGCCCTGGTCTTCCAGCGGCAGGAAGCCCGAGGGAAGCTTGGAATAGGCGTAGCCGAGCGCGCCGACGATCGCGGCATAGACCGCGAGCATGCGCACATTGCGCCGGACCGCGCCGCCGACGACCCGGCCATAGCCGGCCGTCGTCTTGCCGATCAGCTTGTCGAAGAGCCGGAAGAACCAGTTCTTGTGATGCTCGTGGCCCGCCGGAATCGGCTTCAGGATCGTCGCGCACAGCGCCGGCGTCAGCGTCAGCGCCATCAGCGCCGAGAAGACCATCGACATGACGATGGTGAGCGAGAACTGCCGGTAGATGATGCCGATCGCGCCGGGGAAGAAGGCCATGGGCACGAAGACGGCGATCAGAACCACGGTGATGCCGATCACCGCGCCGGTGATCTGCTTCATCGCCTTCTTCGTCGCTTCGCGCGGCGGCAAGCCCTCCTGCGCCATGATCCGCTCGACGTTTTCCACGACGACGATCGCGTCGTCGACGAGAATGCCGATCGCCAGCACCATGGCGAACATGGTGAGGACGTTGATCGAGAAGCCGAAGATCTGCAACGCCGCGCAGGTGCCCAGAAGCGCGATCGGGACCACCAGCGTCGGGATCAGCGTGTAGCGGAAGTTCTGCAGGAACAGGAACATGATGACGAAGACGAGCGCCACCGCCTCGCCGAGCGTGTGGATCACCTTCTCGATGGAGACTTCGACGAAGGGCGTCGTGTCGTAGGGAACGTCCCAGGAGATGCCCGGCGGGAAATTGGCGGCCAGCTCGTCCATCCGCGACTTCACCGCCTCGGCGGTGATGAGGGCGTTGCCGGTGGAATTGAGCTGGATGCCGATCATCGCCGCCGGTTGCCCGTTGACGCTCGACGAGACGTTGTAGCTCTGCCCGCCGAACTCGACGTCTGCGACGTCGGCGAGACGCACCACCGAGCCGTCGGGGTTGGCCCGCAGGACGATTTCCTCGAACTCGTCCTCCGTCGACAGCTGACCCGTCGCCAGCACGGTCGCGGTCACCGCCTGGCCCGGCACGCTCGGCTGGGCGCCGATGCTGCCCGAGGACACCTGCGCGTTCTGTGCGGCGATGGCGTTGGTGACGTCCTGGGCGGTGAGGTTGAAGCCGACGAGCTTCTTGGTATCGATCCAGACCCGCATCGCGCGCTCGGTGGCGAAGAGCTGCGCCTTGCCGACGCCCGGCAGGCGGCGCAACTCGTCGATGACGTTGCGGGTGGCGAACTCGCCGAGATCGATGGCGTCGAGCCGGCCGTCGGTGGAGGTCAGGCCGACGAAGAGCAGGAAGGCGTTGCTCGTCTCCTCGACCCTGACGCCCTGCTGGCGGACCGAGGCCGGAAGCCGCGACTCGACCCGGCTGATGCGGTTCTGCACGTCGACCGTCGCCTCCTGCGAATCGGTCCCCGCCTCGAAGGTGACGTTGATCGTCACGCTGCCTTGGGCGTCGCTCACCGATTCGTAGTAGAGCAGGCCCGTCGCGCCGTTCATCTCCTGCTCGATCAGCTTGGTGACGCTGTCGTAGAGGTTCTGCGGCGAGGCGCCGGGATAGGAGGTCGTCACCGCGATCGTCGTCGGCGCGACGTTCGGATATTGCGAGATCGGCAGGAACGGGATCGCGATGGCGCCGGCGAGCGCGATCGCCAGTGCGATGACCCAGGCGAAGACGGGCCGGTCGATGAAATATTGCGGCATCGGGGCGCTCCTCAGGCCTTGTTCGCTGCGTTGCAGGCCGGGCTGCAGGAGCTCTCGACGGGCGTTTCCTCGGCCCCGTCGTCCTTGGCGGGCTCGGCGGCGACGGGCATGCCCGGACGTGCCCTTTCATAGCCCTCGACGATCACCTGATCGCCGCTCGCGACGCCCTCCGAAATCAGCCAGTCGCCACCCACCGAGCGCTTCGTCACGACCGGCTGCTGAACCGCCTTGCCGTCCACGACGAGCTTGACGCTGGCCTGACCGAGCGTGTCCCACGAGACCGCCTGTCGCGGCACGAGGAGCGCTTGGCGCTCGATGCCCTGCGTCAGCCGGACGCGGACATAGGTGCCGGGAAGCAGTTGCCTGTCGGCATTGGGAAACTCCGCCCGGATCGATACCTGGCCCGTCGTTTCGTCCACCACCGCCGACGAGAACAAGAGCTTGCCCCGCTGCGGGGAAACGCTGCCGTCGTCGCCGACGAGTTCCACCGCCGTGCCGACGTCGGGTCCGGGCTCGCCGCCCTTCTCGCCGACGACGGACAGTCCGGCAATGTCGCCGAGCGGCGCGGTGAAGTCGACATAGACCGACGAGAGATCGCGCACGGTCGCCATCTTCGTGCCGTCCTCCTGGCGAACGAGGGCCCCCTCCGTCACCAGCGCCGGCCCGATGCGCCCGGCGATCGGGGAGCGGACGGAGGCGTAGCTCAGCTCCAGCTCGGCCGTGCGAAGATTGGCCTTCGCCACTTTCACTTCCGCATCCGCCTGCCGCTGCTCGGCGACTGCGGCATCGAGCTGGCCCTCGCTCGCCACCTTTTTCCCGACGAGCCCCTTGATGCGGGAAAATTGCTGCGTCGCGAGGGCCAGCGCCGCCTCGGCGCGATAAATCTGCGCCTTGGCGGATTCGACCGCGGCCTCGAATTTGGCCGGGTCGATTTCGAACAGGACTTCACCCGCCTCGACGTCGCCGCCTTCGGTGAAGGTGCGGGCGAGGACGATGCCGGATACGCGCGCCCGCACCTCGGCGAGGCGGACGGGCGAGAGACGTCCGGGATATTCCTGCTGGAGCGGCACGTCCTGCGGCTCGACCGTCACGGTGCGAACGGCGGTCGGCGGCGGTGCCGAAGCTTGCTGCTGCTCGTCGCCGGATTCCGTGCAGGCGGACACCAGAACGGGAATGCTCAACAGCCAAAGGAAAAATGCGATTTTGCGGGGCATTCGGCGGTCCGGATACGAGGTGATCGATCGAGGACGAGGGCGCAGCGGCCCCGTCTCTCGGGCCCGTTCGATGGACCCGGACGTTCTGATAGGACCTCAACCTATCTTGAGGTCAAGTGGCGCGGACGAGATTTTTTGCGTTACGGAAGAATCGCCCGGTCGTCCCATTCCGACTCTCGGGAAACTGCGCGTGAAGTCGCGCCTCGATCCCGAAGCGTTCGCAAGGAGGGGATCCGGCCATTCGCATCGCGTCGGACCCTGAATGCCGCACGCATCCTGCGAAATCAGCGGACTTCCAGGGGCTCCTGCTGGAGCGTGACGGCAAAGGCTTCCCGGACGGCGGACTTGACCGTCCGGGCGAGGCCCTCGACGTCGTGGGCGGTGGCGTTGCCGTGGTTGACGATGACCAGAGCGTGGTTTTCGAAGACGCCCGCATCGCCCACCCGGTAACCCTTGAGACCGCATCGCTCGATGAGCCATCCGGCCGAGAGTTTTACCGTTCCGTCGGGCTGGGGATATCGCGGCGCGCCGTCGATGCTTTGCGCGAGCTCTGCGGAAACCACCGGATTGTGAAAGAACGAACCGGCATTGCCGAGTATCCGCCAGTCGGGAAGCTTGCTGCCGCGAAGGGCGAGGACGCGCGCCATGACGGTGGCGGGATCTGCCGTCTTGCTCAGGCTGTCGAGGCCGGCATAACCGAGAACCGGCTGCCAGTCGGCCGGGAGCCAGAGCCTCACCTCGGTGATGACGAAGCGGCCCGGCTCGTCTTTGAAGACGCTTTGGCGATAGCGGAACCGGCAGTCGCTGCGTTCGAAGTCGACAAACCGCCCCTCCACGCGGTCGTAGGCGGTGAGGCTGTGAAAACGGTCGGCGAGTTCGACGCCGTAGGCGCCGATGTTCTGGACCGGCGCCGCCCCCACCGTCCCCGGAATTCCGGCGAGGTTCTCGAGCCCGCCGAAGCCTTGGCCGACCGTCCATTGCACGAAGTCCGGCCAGTCCTCTCCGGCCTGCGCCGTGACGAGGGCGCTCCCGTCGGCCTGCCGGACGACCGAACGCCCCTTCGTCGCCAGGACGGCGACGACCGCCTCGATCCGCGGATAGAGGACGACGTTGCTGCCCCCGCCGATGACGACGAAGGGAAGACCTTCCCGGCGGGCGAAGCCGTCGAGCGCCGCGATCTGGCCGGCATCGCTCACGAAGGCGCCGTACCGGGCCGTCGCCGGGAGCTTGAGCGTGTTGCGCGCACTCAGATCGAAGTCGGGCCTTGCCGGACGCGATGCATCGTCAATCCGGGTCGTCGCTCGGCCGTCCTCCGGCATCGTCTCGGGCATTTCCTCGTCCATGGCCGTGTTCGTCGGGCTCTTCCCGCTCCAGGGGTTCGAGATGCAGGATATCCTCACCGCGCCGCATCTTGATGTTGATGCGGAAGGAATTGGCAATCCGCTCCGAGCGCTCGATGAAGGCGCTCGCGACGGTGGGCGGACACGTCTCTTCGACCGTCAGGCGGAAAAGCGCAAGCCAGCGCCGGAAATGCGCGTCGTCCAGCTCCGGGATCGCCAGATGCTTCGGCATCGGACGCCCACCGTAGCGCCGGGTGCCGAGAAAGGACGAGCTCCAGAAATCGGCGATGGTATCGAGATGGTTCTGCCAGTGCTCGTCCGGGACGACGCGGCGGAAGATCGGGCCGATCAGATCGTCCTCGCGCGCCGCCGCATAGAAGCGGGCGACGACCCGGCGGATCAGCGCCTCGTCGAGACCGGGAAGCGAGCGGGGCGCGATCGCGCGCTCCGCCCGCGCGGCATCGGCTCGTGAGATCGGCATGGTCATGTCTCTCGAATGACGTAGGTGCAGCGGCGCCCGCCGCCGACGATGTGATCGGTGCGATCGACCGCGACGGACGGCCCGAGAAGCGACCTGAAGATCTGCAGTTCGGCGCGGCAAAAGCCCTGGCAAGAGGCGGCGGCCGCGCAGATCGGGCAGTGGTTCTCGATCAGAAGCAGCGAGCCGTCCTCCCGTTCCTCCCATTCCGCCATGTAGCCCTCGGCCGTGCGCATCGAAGCGAGCGCCGCGACGCGATCGCTCAGGCGGGAACGGTCGGCCATCGCCGTTTCATAGATGCGGCGCGTCTCGGCCTCCCGCCTGGCGATGACGAGATTGAGCGCGTCCTCGCCCAGCGTGGAGCGGATACTGTCGAGCAGTTCCACCGTCAGCGCCGCGTGGGTGTCGGGAAATCGGCTCTGCGCGGCTTCGGTCAGTTCCCAGTTCTGGGTCGGACGTCCGCGGCCGGCGGGCGCGCTGCTGGCGACCACGAGGCCTTCCTCGCCGAGCCGGACGAGTTGCTGGCGGGCCGCTTCGGCGGTGGTGCCGAGCTTCTTCCCCATGCCGGCCGCCGTCATCGCGCCGTGCATCTTGAGGGCCATCAACACCCGCTCCGACGGCTTCCGATCGACCCATTCCGTTTTTTCCAAGCGATTGCTTGACATATTCCTTGCAATGTTTTTCAAAGCCGTTACTTGGAAAATAGCCGCGCTCGGCCCCCGACGCAAGCGCGACAGGCGAAAACAAGGAGATTTCCCATGGCCTTCGTCCTTCCCGATCTGCCTTATGCCCATTCGGCGCTCGCCGATCGCGGCATGAGCCAGGAGACCCTCGAACTCCACCACGACAAGCATCACCAGGCCTATGTGACCGCGCTGAACGGCTTCGTCGACAAGCACGACGATCTGAAGGGCAAGTCGCTCGAAGAGATCATCGCGCTGGTGAAGGACGACGCCGATCGCGCCCCGGTCTTCAACAATGCCGGCCAGCACTGGAACCACATCCATTTCTGGAATGCCCTGTCGCCGGAAGGCGGCCGTCTGCCGGGCCGGCTGGAGACGAAGATCGTCGAGGACTTCGGTTCGGTGGGCGCGTTCAAGGACGCCTTCAAGGCGGCCGCCGTCGGCCAGTTCGGCTCCGGCTGGGCCTGGCTCGTCCTCGGACCGGACGGCAAGCTGAAGGCGACCAAGTCGCCGAACGGCTCGAACCCGATCGCCACCGGCGAGGGCAAGCCGCTGCTCGGGCTCGACGTCTGGGAACACAGCTATTACGTCGATTTCCGCAACCGGCGCCCGGACTACGTGACGAACTTCCTCGACAATCTGGCCAATTACGAATTCGCCGAAGCCAATCTCGGCTGAGACGTTTCTCGCCTCGATGTGCCGCCCGCGCCGATGGACCGGCCGGGCGGTGCTTCGCTTTTTCCGGCCACCTTCGAGGGCGGCGCGTCGACCCGACGTCGCCGGCCGGCAACGGCCCGGCCTCGAACAAATCCCTGGAAAGCGCGCAGATCGAACGCGGCGCGCGCGAGCCGGAAGGTCCTCGTGAGACGAATGCAAGACCTTGACGACCATTTCGATACGTTGCGCACGACGTCTTCCCGGCGCCCGGCGGTCGACCGCCGGAGCTATCGCGACGCCATGGCTTCGATCGGTGCGACGGTCGGGCTCGCGACGGCCCGGCTGGGTGACGAGCGGATCGGCCGGACGGTCACGTCCTACTTTTCCCTGTCGTTGGAGCCGCCTGCGATCCTGGTCTCGATCGATCGGGAGAGCCGACTTGCCGAATGTATCGCGGCAACGGCGGGCTTTTCCTTCGCGATGTTGGCGGACGGCCAGCAGCCCGTGGCCGATGCCTTCGCCGGGGCTGCCGACCCGGCCGAGCGGTTCCGTCACGGCCGGTGGACGGCCTGGAAGTCTGGCCACCCACGGCTCGAGGACACGCTCGTGACGATGGATTGCGAGGTGATCGGCGTGATCGAGACCGCGACCCACCGGCTGGTGGCGGGGTGTGTCGTCGACATCGAGACGTCGGGCGATCGCGCACCGCTGATTTGGCATCGCCGGCGATATCACGGCCTCGAGGCCTGAGAGCGCAGGTCGGGGCTTCCTCTCGGAAGTTCGTAGGCGGGAGCGGCGCCTGGAAGGTCCGCTCCCGCGTGCAACGCTCGTCGCCGCTCTTGCGACGCGGCAATTCAATCGAGGCGAATCTCATGACGCGACCGGGCTGGCGAAACCTCTATGCATGGGCACTCTCGGCGTTCTTCGTCGTCGGCGGTTCGGTCAATCTTTTTCCGCCCGAAGCGGTGATCGCCGATTATCGCCGGTGGGGCTATCCGGACGGCTTTCACGTCGTGACCGGTCTGCTGGAACTGACCGCCGCCCTCCTGATCGCATTCCCCGGGACGCGTCTTGCCGGCAGCGCGCTCGCAGCCGTGCTGATGGTGGCGGCAGCGGGGACGGTGAGCCTCCACGGCGAATATTCCCACGCCGTCATCCCGCTCGCGGTCCTCGCCCTGGTTGGCCTCAATGCCTGGTTGTCGGGTTTGCGCGCGACCTGATCGTTGAAGTTCCCCGGTTCGCGGAGACGATCCGACGTTCAAGGGAGAGTGTCCGAATGCCGAGAAGGAGAGAACCTCATTCGGAAGAGTTCCGGGAGCAGGGGGTGGCGCTGGGATCCCCTGGCAGAACCCTGAGGCTTTGGCGGAGGAGAGGCGGGACGTCATTCAGGTCTTCCCGCTCCTGACCGCGAACCAGGCCCCTTTTCCGGTCCGGACGACGTGCGAGATGGATGGATGACGGGTGGGGAACGACGCTCATCGCCCTGCGCGCCACCGGCTGCCCGAACGCGTCGGGTCTGCATCAGCGCTTCAGGCGTCAGCGCACGAGGGGTGAAGGTCGCCGAGAGCGTCGGTCGTCAGCACGTAGCGCAGCACGATCTCGGCGCATTCGCTGCCGAGCCTCACCTGTTCCGTCTCCGTCCACAGCGCATCGCCGAAGATGAGGCCGAAGGTGTGGCGATTGGAGACGTTGAAATAGCTGATCGCACTGATCAGCCAGTGGAGGGTGAGCGGCGTGATCTCGTGGCGGAAGACGCCGGCCTTCTTGCCGCGATCGAGGAGGGCGGCGACCCGGCCGATCGCCGGGCGGTTGACGTCCCCGATGCTGGTGGACTGGCTGAGAAACGCGCCGCTGTGGATGTTCTCGATCATCACCATGCGGATGAAGCTCTCGCTTCGCCGGTGATGCTCGAAGGTGAAGGCGGCGAGCTGCCTGAGCGCCTCGATCGGTTCGAGATCGTCGAGATGAAGTTCGGCCTCCTCCAGGCGGACCTTGCGATAGGCCTCCTCGAGCACGGCGCGGTAGAGCCCGTTCTTGTCGCCGAAATAGTAGTAGATCATCCGCTTGGAGGTGCGGGTCTTCGCCGCGATCTCGTCGATCCGGCCGCCGGATAGGCCGTTTTTCGCGAATTCGGCTTCCGCGACGGCCATGATATCCGCGCGCACGGCCTCGGGGTCGCGCTTACGCGTTCCCGGTACGTCGCCTCGCGTGCCGTCCTTGCCGCCGTCCATTCGAATCTCCCGTGGTCCTCCCCGGTCGACCATAGCAAATGAACGAATTCGTACAAACCGGTTGACGGCAGAATGAACTAACCGGTACAAACATTGGATAAGGCGGTTGGAGGATCGCCGCTGTAGGGAGGCCTGGCATGACGGCAGGTGCCGCCGCATCCTTTGCGATGGGCGATAAGAGCGATGTTGAGGCGAGCGGCGGCCGCGACGCGCACGGCGCAGGAGCGCGGCGCAGGTCCATCGTCGCCGGCCTGATCGGGCGCGGCATTCAGCTTTCGCGCACGCCCGCCATGCAGGAATCCGCCGGTGCGAGCCGCGGCCTGCGCCTCGTCTACCAATTGCTCGACGCCGACATGATGGGCGAGCCGGCTCCCGATCTTCCGACGATCCTTCACGCAGCCGAACTCTGCGGCTTTGCCGGCGTCAACGTGACCTATCCCTACAAGCGCGAGATCGTGCCGTTGCTCGACGGGCTGTCCGACGCGGCGAGCCGTGTGGGCGCGGTGAACACCGTCGTCTTTCGCGACGGCAAGCGCTTCGGCCACAACACCGATTGCTGGGGCTTCGCCGAGAGTTTCCGGCAGGGCATGGGCGGCGTGAAATCCGGGACGGTTCTCCTCGTCGGAGCGGGCGGGGCGGGCGGCGCGGTGGCCCATGCGCTCCTCGACTGCGGCGTCGAGCGCATTCTGGTCCGTGATATCGATGGTCAAGCGGCGGATATCCTGATCGCAAGCCTCGAAGCGCGCCCGGACGGAGCCGGGCGGGCCGAGCGAGCCGATGATCTTTCCGCAGCGGCGAAACAGGCCGACGGCATCGTCAACGCCTCGCCCGTCGGCATGGCGAAATTGCCGGGCCTGCCTGTCCCGGCCGAAATGATCGAGCCGCGTCATTGGGCGGCCGACGTCGTCTATTTCCCGCTCGAAACCGAATTTCTCGCCACTGCCCGAAAGCGGGGATGTCGGGTCCTCGCCGGCTCCGGGATGGCCCTGTTTCAGGCGGTGCGTGCCTTCGAACTCTTTACCGGCGAAACGCCAGACGTCGCGGCCATGAAGGAGACGTTCGACAGTTTCGCGAGCTGAGACCGCTCGCCGTCCCGTCTTCGGCCGATGGGCGGCCCGATGGACGGGTAGCAACAGATTCCGGCGGTGCCGCGAGCGGCGCCGCCCTCGCCGGCGGACGTTCCGCCGATCGATCTCCCCGCCACGAGCGGGGTTCATGACGCCAGCCAAGGGAGGAACCTCATGCGTCACATGCTCATGCACTCCATTTTTGGAGCCATCACGGCGATCGGTCTGACGGCGGCCGGTGCCGCCAACGCGCAGACCATTCGTTTCGCGCACGTCGATCCGGCCGAGTGGCAGACCTCGAAGAAGGGCGCGGCCGCGCAGATCTTCAAGAACATCGTCGAGGGCCAGTCCGACATGACGGTCGAAGTCTTTCCGGCTTCGTCGCTGGGTGGAGAGACCGAACTCGTTCAGCAGGCCCAGGACGGGACGACCCAGGTCGTGATGGTCTCCGGCGCCATGCAGCAGATCTGCCCGGCGGCGGCCGTCCTCGACATTCCGTACACCTTCTCCTCCGCGCCGATCGCCTGGGACGTTCTCGACGGCTCCTTCGGCGACGAACTCGCCCAGCATTGCCTCGACGAGACCGGCCTTCGCACGCTGGCCTATGGCGAGACGGGCTTTCGCAACTTCACGAACTCCAAGCGCGAGATCAAGACGCCTGCCGACATGGAGGGCCTGAAGTTCCGGGTTCAGGACATTCCGCTCTATGTGGAGATGGTCAATGCGCTCGGCGGCGAGCCGACCCCGATCGCATGGGCCGAACTGCCGAATGCCTTGTCGACGGGTGTCGTCGACGGCCAGGAAAACCCGGTCGGGGTGATCTACAACAACAATCTGCACACGATGCAGAAGTACATGATCCTCGACGGCCACGTCTACGCGACGGACTTCCTGCTCATCAACGATGCCTTCTTCCAAGGGCTGACGCCGCAGCAGCAGGAAGTCGTCAGCCGGGCCGCCAAGGTCGCCGGCATGATGGGCCGTTCGATCCAGCAGTTCACCACCGCCGAAGGCATCAAGAAGGTGCAGGAGGCAGGCATGCAGGTCTATTCGCCGAGCGCCGAAGACCTCGCCAAGTTCCGCGAGGCCGCCCAGCCTCCGGTCATCGCCTTCCTGAAGGACGATCTGGGCGACGATGCCGTCTGGATCGACAAGTTGCAGCAGGCCGTCTCCGAGGCGACGCCCAGCAACTGATGCGAGGGAGCCGGCGGCGGCCCGACACGTGTCATGCCGTCGGCATCCCGGACCGCGACGCCCGAATGAAGCGCGTCGCTTTTCCCTGAACATGCGCGGGGCCAAAGGTCCGGCGCTTCGTCTCTTTTCCGTGCCCCAGGTGGCTTCGAGGTGGCAATGCCGCGCTTTCTGAAGACAGTGACACGAGGCTTCGTCGTCGTTCTCGCCTTTGCGTCCGGGCTGTCGATGGCGCTCGTATTCGCGATCATCCTCGCGAACTCGCTGATGCGCTACACCACCGGCGCCTCGCTCCAGTGGGGCGAGAAGCTGCCGATCTATCTGACCATCTACGGCGTCATGTTCGGCACGGCTCTGGCCTATCTTCTCGATCGGCATGTGCGGTTCACGATCATCATCGACACGGTGAACGCACGCCTGCGCCATGTCTTCCTGCTTGTCGTCGACGTGGTGATGGTCGTCTCCGGCGGGCTTCTCGCCTATGCCGGATGGCAATTCGCCGAACGCGGGGGAAATCTCAGCGCCTCGTCGATCCGCACGACGGCGCGCACCCTCGCCGAGACGACCGGGGTGGATGGCCTCGAAATCTTCGGCAAGCTCTATCCCTATCAGCTCGCCATGGCCGTCGGCGGGGTGCTGGTCGCGCTCGCCGCCTTCCTGAAACTCGTCGAGCGCGCGGCGACCGATCCCGATGCCGAACCGGCGACGACGGCGGAAATGAGCGAGACCCAGCTATGATCGTCGTCATTCTCGTCGCCGCGCTCGCCATCGGCGTTCCCGTCGCGTTTTCGATCGTCGCCGCGCTCCTCTATTTCATGGCCGTGGGGGAGATGCCGTACATGCTGCGCCTCGTGCCGACGCAGATGTTTTCCGGCCTCGATTCCTTTCCGCTTCTGGCCATTCCCCTCTTCGTCCTCGCCGGTGAGGTGATGAACGCCTCCGGCATCACGACGCGCATCATCGCCTTCGCCATGGTGCTGGTCGGCTGGTGCCGGGCCGGTCTCGCGCTGGTCAATATCTGGGCCTCGGTGATCTTCGCCGGCCTGTCGGGCTCGGCGGTCGCCGATACGTCGGCGATCGGCCGGGTATTCATTCCGCAGATGAACGCACGGGGCTATCCGCTCGACTTCGCGGCGGCGCTGACGGCCGCCTCATCCGTGATCGGGCCGATCATTCCGCCCTCGATCCCCGTGATCATCTACGCGCTGATCGCCAGCGGCGTCTCGGTGCCGGCGCTCTTTCTGGCGGGCGTCGTTCCCGGCGTGCTGCTCGCCGTCTTCCTGTCCGTCTATGTGATGATCTTCGCCGGTCGCTACGAGGCGGACGCCGCCCCCGAAGTGGCCGAGGAACCGAGGAAATCACGCCTCTGGACGGTTCTGGACGGCATCCTGCCGGTGTTGATGCCGATCTTCGTGGTGGGCACGATCCTTCTCGGCGTCGTCACCCCGACGGAGGCCGCCGCTTTCGCGGTCGCCTATGCGCTGATACTCGGCATGATCGTCTATCGGGAACTCCCGGTGACGTCGCTGCCCGCGATCTTTTCGCGATCGATGGTCGATTCCTCGATCATCCTGATCATCATCGCCGCCGTCGCCGCCGGCAACTGGCTGATGACCTACAACCGCATTCCCAACCTGATCACCGATTTCACCCTCGCCTTCGTGGACAGCCAGTGGACCTTCCTCCTGGCCGTGATCGTCCTGCTTCTGATCGTCGGGCTTTTCCTGGAGGGAATCGCGGCGATGCTGGTGCTCGTGCCGATCCTTCACCCGATCGCCGTCAGCCTCGGCATCGATCCGGTCCACTTCGGCATCGTGGTCATCTTCAACCTGATGATCGGCCTCATCACGCCGCCGATGGGACTATGTCTTTTCGTTGCGGACTCCATTGCCAATGTCGGAATCGGAAAGCTGTCGCGGGCCGTTTTGCCCTTCTTCCTGGTCCAGGTGGTGGTTCTTTTGATCCTCGCCTTCGTGCCCGACACGGTGACGCTCCTGCCACGACTGTTCGGCTTCTGATCGATCCACGGAGATTGCATTAGGCCCAATCCGAGACGCGAGGACGACTTCATGAAAACGGCAATCGCAACGGTCTCCATCTCCGGCGATTTGAAGGAAAAGCTCGCGGCGATCGCCGCCGCCGGCTTTTCCGGCGTCGAGATCTTCGAAAACGATTTCCTGGCCTTCGATGGTGGTCCGCGCGAGGTCGGGCAGATGGTGCGCGATCACGGGCTGGAAATCTCGCTCTACCAGCCCTTCCGCGATTTCGAGGGCATGCCCGAGCCACAGCGCGGGCGCACATTCGACCGCGTCGAGCGCAAGTTCGACGTGATGCAGGAGCTGGGCACCGAGCTCATGCTCGTCTGCTCCAACGTTTCGCCGATCAGCCTCGGCGGCATCGACCGCGCGGCCACCGACTTTCGCGAGTTGGGCGAGCGGGCGGCGAAGAGGGGTCTGAAGGTCGGTTACGAGGCGCTGGCCTGGGGCCGGCACGTGAGCGATCACCGCGACGCCTGGGAGGTGGTGCGCCGGGCCGACCACGCGGCCGTCGGCGTCATCCTCGACAGTTTCCATACGCTGGCGCGGGGCATCGATCCCGACACGATCCGCTCGATCCCCGGCGACAGGATCGCCTTCATCCAGTTGGCCGATGCGCCGAAGATCGACATGGATCTCCTGTATTGGAGCCGGCACTTCCGCAACATGCCCGGCGAAGGCGATCTCGACGTGCCCTCCTTCATGCGGGCCGTCATGGCGACGGGCTACAAAGGCGTGATTTCGCTCGAAATCTTCAACGATCAGTTCCGCGGCGGATCGCCGAAATCCATCGCCGTCGACGGTTATCGCTCGCTGGTCAATCTCATGGACGGGGTACGCCGCAGCGAGCCGGGGATCGATCTCACGCTGCCGGCGATGCCGGACCGGATCGCGGCGAGCGGCATCGAATTCGTCGAGTTCACGGCGAACGAGGAAGAGGCCGAGGAACTCGGGACGCTGTTTGCCGGAATGGGCTTCCGGAAGGCCGGTCGCCATGTCTCGAAGGACGTCACGCTCTGGCGCCAGGGCGACATCAATCTCGTGGTCAACATGGAGCGGGAGGGTTTCGCCCACGCCGCCTATCTCGTCCACGGCACGAGCGTCTGCGACATCGGGCTCAAGGTGGAGGATGCCACGGCGACGTTGGAGCGGGCGCGGGCGCTGAAGGCGCAGCCGTTCGAGCAGCCGATCGGTCCCGGCGAACTGAAGATTCCGGCGATCCGGGGCGTCGGCGCGGGCTTGATACATTTCCTCGACGAACGAAGCGAACTCGGAAACGTCTGGAGCATCGAGTTCCGACCGGCCGAGGAGCGTGACGAGACCGCTTTCGAAGCGGGATTGACCCGCATCGACCACATCGCCCAGACGATGAACTACGAGGAGATGCTGACCTGGACGCTGTTCTATACGTCGATCTTCGCCACCCGGCGCACGCCCATGGTGGATATCGTCGACCCGGGCGGCCTGGTGCGAAGCCAGGCGATCGAGAACGCCGACGGTTCGCTTCGGGTGACCCTCAACGGCGCGGAGAATCGCAAGACGCTCGCCGGTCATTTCATCGCCGAAAGCTTCGGCTCGTCCGTCCAGCATCTGGCCTTTTCGACCGGGGATATCTTCAAGACCGCCGAGCGATTGCGGGCCCGTGGGTTCAAGCCCCTGGAGATCAGCCAGAACTACTACGACGATCTCGAGGCCCGGTTCGGGCTCGAACCCGACTTCACCGATCGGCTGAAGGCTGAAAACATCCTCTACGATCGGGATGGCGAAGGCGGCGAATATTTCCAGCTCTACAGCCCGAACTACGGAGAAGGCTTCTTCTTCGAGATCGTCGAGCGACGCGGCGGCTACGACGGTTACGGCGCCTCCAACGCGCAATTCAGGATCGCTGCGCAGAAGCGAAGCCTCCGGCCCGCCGGGCTGCCGAAACTCGGCCCGACGAGCGCGAAGGCACCCGGAAACCCGTAGCGCAGGGCATGGACTTGCCCCGGGAAAGCCTTGGCGGGCAGGTATCGTTCAAAGGCTTCAAGGCCTTTCGGCCTCGGAATTTCTACTGGGACGCTTTTCGGAGGCGCTAGACTAGAAGGCGCCGATATTGACCGCCGCGGCGAGGTTCGGCGCGTCGGCCGCCGCCCTCATCACCCGAAGCTGTAGCGGCGGGACCAGGGCGAAGCTGGCGACCCCCCGGAGGAAGATCAGGATCGCACTCGCGGAGAGGGGACGATCACGCCTCTTTTTGTTCACCCATCGCGCGCGGCCGTTCCGGCGACCGTCGAGGAACCGTCGAACACCGGCCCTCGCGCTTGCTCGAAATCGAGCGTCTCGGCGTGAAGACGTCAGTCCGACAGGCGATAGCGCGTCAAGGCTTCGAGCTTGTGCATGAGGTGCTCGCGCATCAGTTCGCCGAGTCGCTTGCCGTCGCGCGCTGCGAGCGCGGCCTGGATCGCCTCGTGCTCTTCCGTCGCCGTACGCCAGCGCTCCGTCGAGAGATTGGCCTGGTAGCGGGCGCGGTACACGCGGTTGGCGAGCGTGGCGTGATGACGGACGATCGTCGGGTTGCCGGCCGCTTCGAGAATGCCGGCGTGAATCTGCTGGTTGATCGTGAAATAGGTCGGCCGGTCGGCGGACTCGTAAGCCTCGCGCAGCGCGATGCACTGGGCTCCGAGCGCCGCGATTGCCTTGTCGCTGGCGTGCCTGGCCGCCAGTTCACCGGCCGCGCCCTCGAGCGCGGCGATGACGGGAAACAGTTCGCGCAGTTCGTCCGCCGTGTGCCGCGCGACGATCGCCCCGCGATTCTGGACGAGGACGACGAAACCTTCGTGTGCGAGGATCTTGACGGCCTCCCGCACGGGCGTCCGCGAAACGCCGAAGCGCTCCGTCAGCGCCTTTTCGGGCACCTTTTCGCCCGGCTTCAGCTCGCCTTCCATGATCATCTGCCGCATCCGATCGCTGATCTCGGCGGAGAGGGCGGGCCGAACGAGAGGGTTCTTGAGATCCAGTAAGCTCATGGGGTGGTTCTGGTGTTTCTCATTGACTTGCATGGGCCGTTAAATTCGAAAAAACCACGAGGAACACAACTCCGGCCGACGGTCCCTCCTTTCCGAGGCTGCGCCGAGCGGTTTCCACGACACCGAACCCGATCTGAAAACCGGATCACGAAGCCAGAGCATGCGCAAGCGCTTCGGCGACGTGTATGGCCGTCCGGCCCGCGCCATCATGGATCTGGTGGCGGCAGGACGTGCCATCCGCGACGATGAGCGCATCTTCCGGCGCTTCGCGAACCGCCGGCAGCAGCGACAATTCGCCCATCGCCAGGGAGACGTCGATGGTCTCGGCATCGTAGCCGAAGGCACCGGCCATGCCGCAGCAGGAACTTTCGATGGTCACGAGGTCGATCTCGGGGATGAGCCGCAGTGCCGCCTCGACCGCGCCCATCGCGCCGAATGCCTTCTGATGGCAGTGGCCGTGGAGATAGGCCTTCCGGCCGAGCGGCTTCAGCGGCAGAGAGAGGCGCTTCGCCTTGATTTCGCGCGCGAGAAACTCCTCGAAGAGAAGAGCCGCCGAGGCAAGCTCCGTCGCCGCCTCGCCGGGCACGAGCGCCGGAAATTCGTCGCGCAGGGTGAGAAGGCAGGAGGGCTCCAGCCCGACGACCAGCTTGCCGGCCCGCACATGCGGGATCAAAGAGGCGATCGTGCGCTCGGCCTCCTGCTTCGCCCGATCGGCCATACCGCTCGCGATGTAGGTTCGGCCGCAGCAGAGCGGCTGCTTGCCGGAGGAGGGGCGGGCGGTCTCGACGGAATATCCGGCCGCGTGGAGGACCTTCACGGCGGCGCGGAGCGTCTGCGGATCGAACCAGCGTCCGAACGTGTCGGCGAAGAGCACGACGCCGGGCTTGCTCGAAGCGGTGTCCTTACCGTTTTCAGTCGCTCCCGCCGAATCCGTGTGCTCGACGCCGCGCGCGCTGGGCGCATCGGCTGGCGACCCGGTCGTGGTATCGGCGCCGGCTCCTTCCGGATTGAGTGGAATGCCGGCATCGGCTTGGTTGGCAGGCGTTGCCGCGAGTTTTGCGGCAGATGTGGTCTGGCCGGTTCGTTGGCCGGTATCCATCCCACCGCCGATGTCCCCCTCGTCGTCCCGGAAGAAGTCCCGCCGAAACACCGGAAGCGTTCGCCGCGACGAAAATCCCAGAAGCTTCTCCGAGAGCGCGGCCAACGGCGAAAGCCGGTCGCGCAGGCCGAGGAGACCGGCCATTCTCGCCGCGTAAGGGGCCATGCGCGGCAGGTCGGCGATCAGCCTGTCCTTGCGGGAAAACCCGTTCCGCTTGCCGCGCTGGTAGAGCACTTCCGCCTTCATCTTGGCCATGTCGACGCCGGTCGGGCATTCGCGGCGGCAGGCCTTGCAGGACACGCACAGCTTCAGCGTTTCCGCCATCTCGTCGGAGTGCATCGCGTCCGGGCCGAGCTGGCCGGAGATGGCGAGCCGCAGCGAGTTCGCCCGTCCGCGCGTCACGTCCCGCTCGTTGCGGGTGACGCGGTAGCTCGGGCACATCACGGCTCCGGCCGATTTGCGGCACGCGCCGTTGTTGTTGCACATCTCGACGGCGCCCTGGAAGCCGCCCGAGGCGCCGGGCCAGGCCGACCAGTCGAAAGCGGTCTCGAACTCCTCCCCGGAATAGCCAGGCGGATAGCGCATCAGGCTGCGGTCATCCATTTTCGGCGCATCGACGATCTTGCCGGGATTGAGCAGGCTCGTCGGATCGAAGGCCGTCTTGACCTCCTTGAAGGCGCCAACGATTCGCGAACCGAACATGGCTTCGTGAAATTCCGAGCGCACGATGCCGTCGCCGTGCTCGCCCGAATGGGAGCCCTTGTATTCGCGCACCATGGCGAAGGCCTCTTCGGCGATCGCCCGCATGGTCCGAACGTCCTTTTCGAGCTTGACGTTGAGAACCGGCCGCACGTGCAGGCAGCCTTCCGAGGCGTGTGCGTACCAGGTGCCGCGCGTGCCGTGCTTGTCGAAGACGGCGGTGAGCCGGTCGGTATAGTCGGCGAGATGTTCGAGCGGCACGGCGCAGTCCTCGACGAAGGAAACCGGCTTTCCCGCCTCCTTCATCGACATCATGATGTTGAGGCCGGCGGCGCGCAGCTCGGCGATCGCGCCCTGCAACTTGGGATCCGACACGGTGACGACACCGCCCTCATGGGCGCCGCCCCGGCCGAAGCCGTATCCGAGATCGCTCATCACAGCTTCGAGCCTGGCGATGCTCTCGGCGTTCTCGTCCGGCTCGTCGGCGAATTCGGTGAGGAGGAGGGCGGCGGGCTTGCCTTCGACGAAGGCTTCGAGGGTCGGTTGGAACATCGGGATGTCGCGGGCGAGCGCGATCATCGTATCGTCGACGAGTTCGACCGATGTCGGCCGAAGCGCGACGATGTGCTGGGCGGCCTCCATCGCCGATCGGAAGGTCGGGAAATGGCAGACGCCGAGAAGCTTATTCGCCTTCGGCAGGGGCGACAGCTCGATCTCGATCGCCGTCGAGATGCCGAGCGTTCCCTCCGATCCGACGAGAAGATGCGCGAGATTGACCGGCGCGTCTCCCTGGACGAGGGCGTCGAGATTGTAGCCTCCGACACGGCGTTGCACGTTCGGAAACCGCGCCGCGATCTCGCCTGCCTCGCGCCGCCCGAGCGCCAGCATGGCGGCGACGAGGTCACGTGGCGGCTCGTTGGACGCATCCTGATCGAGGCCGGCGAAGCGGCCCTTCGTTCCGTCCGCGAGGATGGCGTCGATGGCGATGACGTTGTCGCGCATGGTGCCATAGCGCAGCGAGCGCGAGCCGCAGGAATTGTTGCCGGCCATGCCACCGATCGTCGCCCTGGAAGCGGTCGAGACGTCGACGGGAAACCACAGGCCGTGGGGCTTCAGCAGGCGGTTGAGGTCGTCGAGCACGATCCCCGGTTCGACCAATGCGCGTCGTCCCTCGACGTCCAGTTCGATCAGCTTGTTCATGTGCTTGGACGTATCGACGATCAGGCCGGAATTGACCGTCTGGCCGCATTGCGAGGTGCCGCCGCCGCGCATCGTCAACGGAACGCCTTCCTCGCGCGCCGCATCGAGCGCGGCGGCAACGTCGTCGGCGCCTTTCGCGACGACGACCCCGACCGGGGTCATCTGGTAGATCGAAGCATCCGTCGCGTAGCGACCGCGCGAAAATCGGTCGAACAGGACCTCGCCGGCA
The DNA here is from genome assembly GCF_021390325.1 of Jiella avicenniae. GTDB lineage: Bacteria > Pseudomonadota > Alphaproteobacteria > Rhizobiales > Rhizobiaceae > Jiella > Jiella avicenniae. The sequence continues at coordinate 78,207 of NZ_JAJUWU010000017.1, forward strand.
ATTTCCCGCGAAAGCCGCCGTGACAGGCCCGGGCGGATCGTTTCGGACATCGGTTCACGCTCTCCCACGCGCAGATTTTGTTCTTGCTGCTTGACTGAATAATGAATTCATAATCCAATTGGAGCCGAAATCCAGCGCGCCGACAAGAGCGCGTGACGACCAGCGGGCGTTCGGGAGGGCGCTTCGCGGTAAACGGGAGACGCCTCACGTGACCTATCATGCCGGCCGCCACTTTCTGCAGATCCCCGGGCCCACCAACGTGCCGGACCGCGTCCTGCGGGCCATGGACATGCCGACGATGGATCATCGCGGCCCGGAATTTCAGGCCATGGCAAAGCGGGTCCTCTCCGGTATACGGACGATCTTTCAAACGAAGAACCCGGTCGTCATCTATCCCGCCTCCGGCACCGGCGCGTGGGAAGCCGCGCTCGTCAACACGCTCTCGCCGGGCGATCTCTGCCTGATGTACGAGACCGGCCATTTCGCGAGCCTGTGGAAGAAACTCGCCGAGAAGCTGGGGCTCAGGACGGAATTCATTGCCGGCGACTGGCGCCACGGCGCCGATGCGGCGGCGATCGGCGAAAGGCTGAAGAAGGACGCGGGCCACGAGATCAAGGCGGTCTGCGTCGTCCACAACGAGACCTCGACCGGATGCGTGTCGCCGATCAGCGACGTGCGCAAGGCGATCGACGCGGCCGGGCACCCGGCGCTTCTGCTGGTCGACACGATCTCGTCGCTCGGCTCGATCGACTATCGGCATGACGAATGGGGCGTCGACGTTACGGTGGGTGGTTCGCAGAAGGGTCTGATGTTGCCGCCGGGCCTGTCGTTCAACGCGATTTCCGACAAGGCGATCGCCGCGTCGAAGACGGCATCCCTCCCCAGGTCCTATTGGGCCTGGGACGAGATGCTGACGATGAACGAGAGCGGTTTCTTCCCCTTCACGCCGGCTACCAATCTTCTTTACGGGCTCGATGCGGCGATCGAGATGCTGCACGAGGAAGGCCTGGCCAACGTCTTCGCCCGCCACCAGCGCCACGGCGCGGCGACGCGCGCAGCCGTCGAGGCCTGGGGGCTGGAGGTTCTCTGCGACGAGCCGGCCCATCATTCGGGCTCGCTGACCGCCGTGATGATGCCGGGCGGCCAGGGCGCCGACGCGCTGCGGAAGGCGATCCTCACGCGGTTCGACATGTCGCTCGGCGCGGGCCTCTCGAAGCTCGCCGACAAGATCTTCCGCATCGGGCATCTCGGCGATTTCAACGATCTGACCCTGATCGGCACGCTGGGGGGCGTGGAGATGGGGCTGGAAGCCGGCGGCGTGCCGTATCGCAAGGGCGGTGTGGATGCGGCGATGGCCGTGCTTGCGGCCGCGAATGCCGGGGAAGCCCGGCAGGCCGCCGAATGAGGGCCTGATCGCAAGGCCCGGGCGGAAGAGGAGCCGCTCCATGAGAAACGACAACCTGGGAGGAATGGAATGAACGTTCGCACGATGATGCTGGGCGCCGCCGTGGTGGCCCTGACCGCTTCCGCCGCACAGGCCGAAGGTCCCACACTCAAGCTCGGTCATGTCGGCGATCCCGGCTCGCTCTACGAGGCGACCGCCGGCAAGTTCGCCGAATGCGTCAACGCCACCGGCAAGGCGACGGTCGAGAATTACGGCTCCTCGCAGCTCGGCTCCGACGAGGAGATGCTGCAGAAGCTGAAGCTCGGCCAGATCTCCTTCTCGATCCCGTCCTCGATCATGAGTTCGGTCTCGCCGACCTTCGGCGTCTTCGAGATGCCCTATCTGATCAAAAGCCGCGATCACATGAAGAAGGTCCGCGACGACATGCGCTCGACCTTCGTCGACGCCGCCGACGCCAAGGGCTACCATATCCTCGGCTTCTGGGAGAACGGCTTCCGCAACATCACCAACAATGTCCGGCCGATCACCGTGCCGGCCGATCTCGACGGCATCAAGCTCAGGACGCCGAAGGGCACTTGGCGCGTGAAGATGTTCCAGAGCTATGGCGCCAACCCGACGCCGATGTCGTTCTCGGAGGTCTTCACGGCGCTGAAGACCGGCGTCATCGACGGCCAGGAAAACCCGCTCGCCCAGATCTATTCGGGCAAGTTCCAGGAGGTGCAGAAATACCTCTCGATGACCGGCCACGTCTATTCGCCAGCCTATCTCGCGACTTCGACGCGCAATTGGGAAAGCTGGGACGAAGAGGTTCAGACGGCGGTACAGGACTGCGCCACGCAGGCCAGCGACTTCGCCTATGAGACGTCCGCCCAGATGGACGACGATCTGATCGAAAAGATCAAGGAAGCCGGCGTCGAGGTGAACGAAGCCGACAAGGACGCCTTCATCCAGGCGTCGAAGTCGATCTACGAACAGTTCGGCCAGGAGGTCGAGGGCGGCCAGAAGCTGATCGACGACATTCAGGCGCTCGCCAAGGGTTCCTGAGACACATCGGACGCCGGGCCGTCGTTTGGGAGGCGCTGCCCGGCTCTCGTCAGACATTTGCGGCCGGGTAAGCCGGATGACGGCCTGGCCCGGCCGCAGATGAAAATGATCGACGACGGCAACCGCCTCCAGCGTCGGGGCGTGGGGAGGGACGGGTGCGCCAAGCGGCGAAGATTTTGGGAGAACTCCTCACCTGGATGGTGATCGGTCTGATGGTCGTTCTCACGACGATCGTCATCGTCGCGGTCATATACCGAAAGGCGGGGGCGTCGCTCTCCTGGTACGACGAGGTTGCCTCGGTCCTTCTTGCCTGGATCACCTATTATGGTTCGGCGTTGGCGGCCTTGAAACGCGGCCATATCGGCTTCGACGACGTCCTTCTCGCGCTGCCGATTCCCGTCCGTAAAGTCGCGGTCGTCGCTGCGGAGGTGCTCGTCCTCTTCTTCTTCGCCCTGCTCGCCTGGGCGGGCTACACGGTCCTGACGATCCTTCAGGGCGAGACGCTCGTCAGCCTGACCTGGGTGCCGGTTTCCTTGACGCAATCGGTCATTCCCATCGGCGCCGCGTTGTTCATCGTCTGCGAACTTCTCAGCCTGCCGGACTACTGGCGCATGGTGATGGCCGGTCACTCCACCGAGCATGCCGTCATGGCTCACGATGCGACGCCAGAGAACACCACGCGCGGCGGGGGACACGCCTGATGCTTCTCACGATCTTCCTCGCCCTCGTCGCGATGGTCTGCATCAACGTGCCGATCGCCATCGCGCTGGCGCTCTCGGCGGTGCTCGCCATCGCGCTCACCGACGGCACCGGCGCGCTCGTCACCATCGCGCTCGACATGTATGCTGGCGCGAAAAGCTTCTCGCTGATCGCGATCCCGATGTTCGTCTTTGCCGGCGCGATCATGAACGCCACCGGCATCACCCGGCGGCTCATCGCCTTCGTCTCTGCGATCGTGGGGTTCGTCCGGGGCGGCCTGTCGATGGTCAATATCGGCGTTTCGCTGTTCTTCGCCGAAATCTCCGGCTCGGCGGTCGCCGACGTCGCGGCGATCGGCTCGATCCTCATTCCCGAGATGAAGAAGCGCGGCTATCCTTCGCCCTTCGCCGCGGCGGTCACCTCGTCCGCGGCATCGCTCGCCATCATCATCCCCCCGTCGATCCCGATGATCCTCTACGGCGTCGCCTCCGGCGCCTCGATCGAACAGCTCTTCGTCGCCGGCGTCGTGCCGGGGCTCATCGGCGCAGCCGGGCTCATGGGCACGGCCTATTATTTCGCGAGGCGCTACAACTTCCCGACAGAAGCGGCCTTCAATCTCGCGAAGCTTCGAACGTCCTTCGTCGAGGCGTTGCCCTGCTTCGCCCTGCCGGTGATCATACTCGGCGGTATTTTCGGCGGCGTCGTCACCGCCACGGAAGGCGCCGGGCTCGCCGTCGTCGCCGCGATCCTCGTCGGGCTCTGGTACCGTGAGATCGACTGGGGCCAGCTCAAGGAAGCGACCCTCGAAGGCGGCATCCAGACGGCGGTCGTCATGCTGCTCGTCGCCTCGTCGATCCTGATGGGCTCCTATCTCACGACGGCACGGGTGCCCCAGGAGCTTGCCGCCGCGATCCTCGATCTGACGACGAACCAGTATCTCATCCTCCTGATCCTCAACGTCTTCTTCCTGATCATCGGCTTCTTCCTGCATTCCTCGGCGGCGATCATTCTCGTCGTTCCGATCATCGTGCCGCTGATCAATCAGGCCGGGATCGACCCGGTGCATTTCGGCCTCGTCGTGACGCTGAACCTCGCCATCGGTCAGCAGACGCCGCCGGTCGCATCGGTGCTGATCACCGCCTGCTCGATCGCGAAAGCGAACATCTGGGAGGTATCGAAGTGGAACCTGCCCTTCGTCGGCGTTCTTCTCTTCGTCCTCTTCCTCTGCACCTATGTCCCGGCGATCCCGATGTTCCTCGTCGAATATTTCTACAGGTAAGCCATGTCCGACAGCGAACTTCTCTACGAAATCAAGGACGGCGTTGGCTGGATCACGCTCAACCGGCCGCAGGCCCGCAACGCCCTGACCTTCGCGATGTATGAGGGGCTCGCGGAAATCTGCCGCACGGTCCCCCGCGACGGCTCCGTCAAGTGCCTCGTCGTCACCGGGGCGGGCGAGAAGGCCTTTGCCGCCGGCACCGATATGACGCAGTTCCGCGGCTTCTCGACCGACAAGGACGCGCTCGATTACGAGCACAGGATCGACACCGTGCTCGGAGCGGTCGAAGCCTGTCCGATCCCGATCATCGCGGCGATCTCGGGGGCCTGCACCGGCGGCGGCGCGGGGATCGCGGCTGCCTGCGACATCCGCATCGCGACCGCCGATCTCAAGTTCGGTTTCCCGATCGCCCGCACCCTCGGCAACTGCCTGTCGATCGCCAACCTCTCGCGCCTCGCCGGCCTGATGGGGACCGGCCGCACCAAGGAGGTGATCTTCACCGCAAGGCTGGTCGGAGCCGAGGAGGCCAAGGCCGTCGGCCTGATTTCCGAGATCGTGCCGGACCACGCGGCCCTTCTGGCGCGCGCGGAAGCCCTTGCCGAAACGCTTGGCGGCCACGCGCCGATCACGCTGCGCACGACCAAGGAGGCGCTGCGGCGCCTGCGCATGCAGGGCGCGGACGCGGACGACCGCGATCTCATCGTCGAGGCCTATATGAGCGAGGACTTCAAGGAGGGCATGGAGGCCTTTCTCGGCAAGCGCAAACCGCAATGGAAGGGGCGCTGAGATGACCAGCGGAAAGGGACCGCTCGCGGGCATGAAGGTGGTCGAGCTGGCGCATATCATGGCCGGGCCGGTCTGTGGCCTGATGCTCGCCGACATGGGGGCCGACGTGATCAAGGTGGAGAAGCCGGAGGGCGACGACACCCGCCGCTTCCTGCCGCCGGACATCAACGGCGAATCCGCCGCCTATCTGATGATGAACCGCAACAAGCGCGGCATCGTGCTCGACCTGAAGAACGAGGAGGGCAAGGCGGCGCTGAAGCGTCTCCTCGAAACGGCGGACGTCGTCATCGAGAACTACCGCATGGGGACGATGGAAAAGCTCGGCCTCGGCTATGACGAGCTGAAGAAGACCAATCCGGGCCTGATCTATTGCGAGATTTCCGGCTTCGGGCGCACGGGTCCCTACGCGACGCGCGGCGGCTTCGACCTGATCGCGCAAGGCATGAGCGGGTTGATGTCGATCACCGGCGAGGGGCCCGGCCGTCCGCCGGTCAAGTCCGGCGCGCCGGTTTCCGACATCACGGCAGGCATTCTCGGCGCGCTCGGCTGCGCGGCCGCCTATGCGCGAAAGCTGCAGACGGGGGAGGGGCAGAAGGTCGATACCTCGCTCTTCGAGGCCGGCATCACGCTCACCTACTGGCAGTCGGCGATCGCCTTCGCGACCGGCGTCTCGCCGGGGCCGCTGGGTTCGGCGCATCCGTTGAACGCGCCGTATCAGGCCTTCCGGACGAGCGACGGCTGGATCAATCTCGGTGCGGCCAACCAGAAGAACTGGGAGCGCATGCTCTCCGTCATCGGCGCCGAAGAGCTCGCTTCCGATCCGCGCTTTACGACCAATCGCGGCCGCATGGAAAATCTCGACGCGCTGGCCGAAATCCTCGACGGTCATTTCGTGACCGACACCTCGGCGGTCTGGCTGGAGCGCCTGGAAAAGGCCGGCGTTCCGGCCGGTCCGGTGCTGGACATCTGCGAGATGCACGAGGATCCGCAAGCGCTTGCCCGCGACATGGTGGTCGAGACCGAGCATCCGGTGGCCGGCCGGGTCAAGGCGATCGGCCTGCCGGTGAAGTTCTCCGGGACGCCCGGCGGGGTCGCCCGCCCCGCGCCGCTGCTCGGCGAACACAGCCGCGAAATCCTCGCCGAGAACGGATTTTCCGAGGAGCAGATCGCGCAGATGGTTTCAAGCGGAGCCGTCCGCGCGCCCTCCGATCGATCCGCCCCGTGACGCGGATGGACCTCTTCGGCGACCTCGGCTGGCTGGAGCCGGGGACCTGGAGGCGGCATCGGCCGAGCGCGCCGCCGCTCATGACCGCGCGCTGCCCGACGATCGCGTGATCCTCGGCACCGTTGCAAAAATCCGCCCTTACGCAGCGGATGCACCAGGGCGGCGGCCGGTAGGAGGCCGGTCGCGGACCAAATCCATCGCCGAAGTCCGGTTGGAATGAGTTGCTGCCGTGCGGTCGTCCCGCAACCTCGCCCTCGGCTCGCTCCGCCGCTCGGCCGCCCCGGGTTCCCGGAGACGGATTGGTTTGCGTCCTGCGCAGCGATCGGCATGGCATCGAGCTTTGCGTCGCAGGCGGCTTCCGCCTCGGCGGGCAAATGGAAACGCGAACGCCAGCATAGCCGAAATCGACGATCAAAAACTGCCGCGAGATGGGCCATGGCCGACCAGGGCTGCTTCAGGAATCTTGTCGCTCTTTGCGGATTCCTGACGTCATACTGGCATGAGAGAGAATTCATGCAGGCGCGTAGAGATAAACCAAATCTGTTTTTATGATAAAGAATTCGACATTTGGATTAGAGGCGCTGAACTTATAATCTCTTCCCATGTGACCGTGCACCGGTGAATCGGAGCAGGCGGTCGTTTCGGGAGGAGACAATTCGATGACACAGCTCCGCATTCTGGCGGCGGCGACGACGTTTGCCACGGCTTTCACCCTTCAGTCCGCAACCGCCGACGAATGGACCGGCTATACCTATTCCGCGGTCTCGACCACGGCGGCCGTCAAGGGCATGAACCGGATCGTCGAACGCGCGAAGGACGAGACGGACGGCGAACTCGCGATCGACCTGCATCTCGGCAAGACGCTGCAGATCGCATCGAGCGACATCACCCAGGCCGTCGGCGACAACATCGTCCAGTTCGCGGCCGACCTGTTCTTCGCGGGCAACGTGCCCGTCGGGCGGGTTCTCTCGCTGCCCCTCCTGATCGAGAACGACGAGGAGTGGGACAAGGCCTATGCCGCGATGAAGCCCTTTCTGGAGGAAGGCTTCTCCGGTCAGGGCGTCGCCCATCTCGGTGGCTATCGCTATCCGGTCCAGACGATCTTCGCCACCTTCGAGATCGATTCCCTCGACGATCTCAAGGGACGCAAGATCCGCATCGTCTCGCCCGAGCAGGGTGCCTTCGTCGAGGAGTTCGGCGGCTCGCCCATCACCCTGTCGGGCTCGGAAGTGCCGACGGCCCTCGAGCGCGGCGTGATCGACGGGGTTCTCACCGCGAGCGCCGGCGGGGCGAAGAACTGGCACGAATTCCTGCCCTACAACTACCGCTTCCCGGTCGGTTATGTCGGCAGCCAGATGATCGCCAATGCCGATGCCTATGGCGCTCTCGACGAGGAGACGCAGAAGACTTTTGCGAATATCGTCGCCGAGGAGGGGCCGAAGATCACGGCCGAATTCATCGAGGACGAGGAAGTGCAGAAGAAATCCCAGGCCGACGGCGGCATGACGATCACCGAGGCGAGTGCCGAGGACGTCGCGGCGGCGACGGAGAAGTTCTCACCCTTCTGGGAAAAGTGGGCCGAAGAGGCCGGGCCGGATCATGTCGAGGCGCTGAAGGCCGTCCGCGCGGCGCTCGGCAAGTAAGGTCCCGCAGGCCGCGTTCACGGCCTTGAGTTTCCGGGTCCGGATGGTCGCCGAGCCTTGCGATCGGTCGTGACCTTCCGGACGTGCCCGGCGGGCGGACAGGCCCATCTCGTCCGCGACCGCCGTCTCCGCATTCTCTCCGATCGGTTCGTTTCATGACAACCTCCCAAGACGATGGCGTCCGGTCGGCGGGATCGGCCGGACGCGTCTTCGATCTCGTCGCGACACTCGTTCGCGTCCTTGCCGGCGGCGGCCTCGTCGCGCTCGCCTGTCTCGTCCTCGCCGAGGTCGTCTCGCGCGCCTTCGGCCGTTCGCTCAACGTGGTCGAGGAACTCGCCGGCTACGTCGTCGTCGCGGTGACGTTCCTGGGCGCCGCGCTCGCCTTTCGCGATCAGGTGATGTTTCGCGTCGGCTTCGTCTTCGATGCGCTGCCCGGTGTGGCGCGGCGCGCGCTGACATTCGTCTATCTCGCACTCTCGCTGGGCGTTTCGGGTGTCCTGATCTGGCAGACCATCCGCCTCGTCCAGAGTTCCTATTCGCGCGGCAAGTTCGCGCCGACCGAGCTGATGACGCCGCTCTATATTCCGCAGCTTCTCCTCCCCGTCGGCCTCTCGGTCATCGCCCTCTTCCTTCTCGAACGCGCGATCATCGAGTTTCGCGGAAAGGCCGGCGACTGATGGACGCGATCCTCGCCTTCGGCACCCTGATCCTCCTCATCGTCGGCGGGCTCTGGGTCCAGTTCGCGGTCGGCGCCGCCGCGCTCCTCTATCTCTGGCTGATGCGGGGCACCTCCGCCTGGAACGCCATCGGCCTCGTCAGCTGGGGTTCGGCCGACAGCTTCACGCTCGCGGCGATCCCGCTCTTCATCCTGATGGCGGAGATCCTGCTCGCGAGCGGGCTCAGCGAGCGGCTCTACAACGGCGTCGCGCCCTTCATGAAGCGGCTGCCCGGCGGCCTCCTCCATACCAATATCGTCGGCAGCGCGGTCTTTTCGGCGGTGGCCGGCGGCAGTGCGCCGACGGCGGCCGCGATGTCCACGGTCGCGCTGCCCTCGCTCGCCGCGCGAGGGTACGACAAGCGCATCGTCGCCGGCTCCCTCGCCGCCGGCGGCACGCTCGGCATCCTGATCCCGCCCTCGATCACGATGATCATCTATGCGACCTTCACCGAGACCTCGATCGCTCAGCTCTTTGCGGCCGGTCTCGTGCCGGGCATCCTGCTCGCGGCCTGCTACAGCCTGCTGATCGCCGTGCGCTCGGTTCTCGATCCGAAACTCGCCCCGCGCGACACCTCGGCGAGCACGGTTCACGACTATCTGCGCGCGGCCTCCGACGTCGTGCCCTTCATGCTGCTGATGGTCATCGTCCTCGGCAGCATCTATGCCGGACTCGCGACCCCGACGGAGGCCGGCGCGGTCGGCGTCTTCGGCGCGGCGCTGATCGCGGCGATCTATCGCCGGCTGAACCTTTCGATGTTCTGGCAGGCGGTCTCGCGGGCGCTGGTGATGAGCGGCAACGTCCTCTTCATCGTCTTCATCTCGCTGATCTTCGCCTATGCGACGGCGCTCTCGGGGGTCGGCGAAAAGCTGGTCGCGCTCGTCGCCGATCTCGGCCTGTCACGCACGGAGTTCCTCCTCGTCCTGATGGTCGCCTTCGCGATCCTCGGCTGCTTCATGGAGGGCCTCGGCATGATCGCGATCATCGTGCCGATCATCTTTCCGACGCTCATGGCCATGGATGTCGATCCGGTCTGGTTCGGCGTCTTCGTCGTCATCCTGGTCGAGCTCGGTCAGCTCACCCCGCCGCTCGGCGTCATCCTCTTCGTCGTCGCGAGTTCCTCGCGCGAGGTGAGGGTGGAAGACGTGGTGATGGGCGTGTTGCCGTTCTTCGGGGCGATCCTCGCCTTCCTGCTCCTGATCATCATCTTTCCCGAGATCGCCCTGTGGTTTCCGGCGCTGGCCTTCGGAGGTTGAGAATGGGCTTTCCGTTTCCCGATCCGGTCCTGATCGAGGCCGAGGTTTTCACCGAACTGCCGAAGGCATATCGACGGACGGGCGAAAGGTCCGTCTGGGCGGACAAGAACCGTCGCGGCGCGCCGACTGACAGCTTTCTCGAAGGCCCGTCCTTTGACCTTGAGGGCAATCTCTGGTTCGTCGATATCCCCTTCGGCCGCATCTTCAGGGCATCGCCCGATGGCGCGGTCGACCTCGTCGCCGAATATGACGGCTGGCCGAACGGGCTGAAGATCGATGCGAACGGTCGGATCTTCATCGCCGATTTCAGGAAGGGGATCATGCGGCTGGACCCGGCGACGGGGGCAGTGGAGACGGTGCTCGGCGATGCCGACACCGAGAGCTTCAAGGGTTGCAACGATCTTCACTTCGGGGCCGATGGCAGGCTTTATTTCACCGATCAGGGCCAGACCGGCCTGCAAGATCCTTCGGGCCGCGTCTGGCGATTCGACGAAGCGAGCGGGCGGCTCGACTGTCTGATCGACAAGGTACCAAGCCCCAACGGCCTCGTCCTCGACACGGCCGGCCATACCCTCTTCCTCGCCGTCACGCGCGCGAATGCCGTCTGGCGGCTGCCGCTTTCCCAAAGCGAGCGCGTGGTGAAGGCGGGGCTCTTCCTGCAATTCTCCGGCGGCCGGGCGGGGCCGGACGGGCTCGCGCTGACGGCAAACAACGGCGTCACCGTCTGCCAGACCGGCATGGGCCTCGTCTGGGTGCATGATGCCCTGGGCATGCCGATCGCGGTCGTGCGCTCGCCGCGCGGCCTCGGCACCACCAATTGCGCTTTCGGCGGGCCGGACGGGCGCACGCTGTTCGTCACCGAATCCGATACCGGCACGATCCTGAAGGCGGACCTTCCCGTCGCCGGCCATCCGATGGCTTCAGGCTGGGGCGCCGGCTGGACCTGATGCGCTCTTATCGGATCGAGGACGCGCCGTCGGCACACCATAGGGGCCGGCAAGGTTCATCAGGCGCGTATGGACGTCGTCGAAGAAGGCCGCCTTCGGCGAGACGCCCGGCCTGACGATGCCGATCTGGCGATAGATCTGCGGATCGCCGAAGGGAACGACCTTCAGCGGGGTCGACAGCCCCCTCAGCGCGATGTCGGGCACGATGCCGGCACCGAGACCGGCGGCGACGCATTCGACGATGGTGGTGATGGTGTCGATCTCGGCCGTGTCCTGCGTGACGATGCCGAGGCGGGCGAGCTCGGTGTCGATCATGTTGGCGAGTGGCACCAGACTGCGGAAGCGCACGAAGGGCACGTTTTCGAGGATCGCGCGGGCGTCCTCATGGGGCGTGTCCTTCGGTGCGATCACGACCAGCGGCTCGCGGATGAAAGGCTCCCATGTCAGCGAGCGCGGCACGCCGACATGCTCGGCGACGATCGCCATGTCCAGCCGGTCGGCGAGGACGTCGGCGATGAGCGCCGCCGAAAGCCCCACCTTCAGGCTGATCTTCAGTTCCGGATAGGCCTTGCGCAGAGAGACGATGGCGAGCGGCAACAGCCCGATCGCGCTCGTCCGCACCGAACCGATCGAAAAGCTCCCGATCGTCCGTCCTTCCGTAATCACCGCCCTCGTGTCCTGGATCTGTCTCAGGATGCTGCGCGCGGTCTCGAGCAGCTGCATGCCCTGGAGGTTCAGCGTCGGCGGCCGGGTTTCGCGGTTGAAGAGCGGCACGCCGATCTCGTTCTCGAGCGCGAGGATCTGCTGGCTGACCGCCGAGGGCGTGATGTGGACGACTTCGGCCGCGCGGGCGAAGGTGCCGTGGTCCGCGATCGCGATCAGGGTCTGCAACTGCCTCATATCCATGGCAGATACAGTACAACTTAATTTCTGGTTCAGCAATATTCGCTTTCATGAAGTCATTCTTTCTCTATGCTGATCGAAACAGCCCGAACGGGCGACTGGCTCGAACATGGATCGGGCCGGGGAAGAGGGAGGACGGCGTGTCGGGATCGCACAACATCCTGGTGACGGGGGCGGATATTCATCCCGCGGCCACGGTGCTTGCCGAGGAGGCGGGCTACACGCTCGTCCATACGCCGCCCTATCCGAGCGCCGAGGTTCTGATCGACTTCATCGCCAGGTACGAGCCGGTCGGCGCCGTCTCGCGCATGGGCCGGTTCGGGGCCGAGCCGATGGCCGCCTCGCGCTCGCTGCGGGTGATTTCCAAGCATGGCGCGGGCGTCGACAACATCGATGTCGAGGCCGCGACGGCGCATTCGATTCAAGTGGTCCGCGCGACCGGGGCCAACGCGCTGTCGGTCGCCGAGCACGCGGTGACCCTCGCCGTCACCGCGATCAAGCGCCTCATTCCGCTCGATCGCACGCTTCGCGGCGGACAATGGGAAAAGCCGCATTTCGTCGGTCGTGAAATGGCCGGCATGCGCGTCGGCCTCGTCGGCGCGGGTGCGATCGCGCGCGCCGCGGCAAGGCTGTTCCGCGGTCTCGGTTTCGAGGTCTCCGCCTACGATCCCTATGCGGGTGACGACGCCTTCGCGGCGATGGGCGCGGCGCGTCATGCCGCATTTGCCGAGATGCTCGTTTCTGTCGACGTCGTCAGCCTGCACTGCCCGCTGACGGACGCGACGCATCACCTGATGAACGAGGAGACGCTGAGGCTGATGCCGAAGGGCGGCTATGTCGTCAACACCGCTCGCGGCGGGCTGATCGACGAGATGGCGCTCCTCAGGGCGCTCGACAGCGGGCAGCTTGCCGGCGCCGGGCTCGACACCTTCGAGACCGAGCCGCTTCCCGCCGGCTCCCGCCTCGTCGCCGCCGGCAATCTCATCGTCACACCCCATGTGGGCGGTTCGACGGAAGAGGCCATGAAGCGGGTCGCGGTCGATGCGGTGCAGGCCATCATCGACATTGCGGAGGGCCGGAGCGTCGCCGCCGACCGGCTGGTGAACCGGGTGCTTCCGCCGCCGGCGCAGGACCAGCCGCACGCACGCCGGCAAGCCCGATAATCTTTCAGGAGACGTGACAATGACGGTCGGCAATCGCATCCTCAAGGCCGCGCGCAAGGCGAGCCCCGAAATGATCGAGGCGTTCCGCGTCCTGCCCGTCGCCAATGTCAGCGACTGCATGGCCCGCGTCTTCGCGGCCGGGCCGACGCTGCGGCCGATGCATACGAAGGGCGTCCTTGCCGGCCCCGCGATCACCGTGCGCAGTCGCCCGGGCGACAATCTGATGCTGCACAAGGCGATCGACATGGCCGAGCCAGGCGACGTCGTCGTCGTCGATGCCGGCGGCGATCTTTCCAATGCGCTGATGGGCGAACTGATGCTCGCCCATGCCGTCAATCGCGGCGTCGCGGGCTTCGTCCTCAACGGTGCGATCCGCGATCTCGACGCCTTCAGGGAGGTCAACCTGCCGACCTTCGCCGCCGGCGTCACCCATCGCGGCCCCTACAAGCACGGGCCGGGCGAGATCAACGTGACCATCGCCCTCGACGGCATGACGATCCAGCCGGGCGACCTGATCCTCGGCGACAGCGACGGCGTCCTTGCGGTCGCGGTCGAGGATCTCGAAACCGTGCTTGCCGAAGCGCACAAGAAGCAGGCCGCCGAAGAGAAACAGATGCGCGCGATCCGCGAACGGACCAACGACCGATCCTGGGTCGACAGGGCACTCGAGGAGAGCGGCTGCGCGATCGCAGGCTGAACGCGGGACGCCGTCACGGGCCGGAGGAGGAGTCGGCTCGCCCCATGACATGAAGTGCAGCCGAGCTTCATCAATCCACGAAGAGAATTCGCTTTTGTCCATCTCTCTTTTTCTTAGGCTGGAATGGATCACCGGGAGGAACTCATGAAACTGACCACAGTCAAGGCCGGCCTTGCGGCCCTCGTCCTGTCCACAGCGCCCGCTTTCGCGGAATATCCCCAACGCGACATCGACCTCGTCGTCGGCTTCGCCGCCGGCGGCGGCACCGACGTCATGGCCCGCACGGTCGAGACCTATCTCGAAAAGCATCTCGGCAACGGCGCCAATATCGTCGTCAAGAACGTGCCGGGCGCGAGCGGCCAGATCGGCATCACCGAAGTCGCGGCCGCCGCGCCCGACGGCTACACGATCGGCACCTACAACCTGCCGGGCATGATGGCCCGCACGCTCGACCGCGAGCCGGAATACAGCGCCGACAGCTTCACCTTCCTCGCCAATGTCGTCGACGATCCGAACGTCATCGTCACCTCGAAGGCGAGCGGCCTCGAAAGTCTCGACGCCTTGATCGAGAAGGCGAAGTCGGAGACCGGCGCGGTCACCGTCTCGATGTCGAGCCTCGGCGGCGACGACCATCTCTTCCTGATGAAGCTTGGCGAGAAGATCGGCGCCGAATTCACCATCGTGCCCTTCAAGGGCTCGGCGCCGGCCCGCACGGCGCTGATCGGCGGCCATGTCGACATGGCGATCGTCAACGTTTCCGAGGTCGCCAACTTCGCGGACGAGCTCAACATCATCGCCGTCGCCTCTGAGGAAGAGTCCGAATATGCGCCGGGAACGCCGACGCTGAAGTCGCTCGGCGTCGATATCGTCAACGGCGCCCGGCGCGGCTTCGTCGCCCCGGCAGGTCTTCCCGAAGAGGTCGAGACCAAGCTTCTCGAAGCCTTCCGCCAGCTCGAGAACGACGAGGAGTTTCAGGCCGCGATGAAGGAGACCGCCAATCCGGTCGATCTCACCGTCGGCAAGGATTTCCGGACCCTGAACGACCAGCAGCTGGAGCTCGCGAAGGAAGTCTGGGAAGTCTCTCCCTGGAAGTGATCCCGAGGCCCGCGCCGTCTTCATCGACGGCGCGGGCGTTCCGGCGCCTCGCGCGCCGCATTCCTCGATCCTTTTCCGTTCCGTTTTCTTCTTGGAGCTGACCCATGGCACCTTCGGGTCTGAGCCCCCGGCTGCTCGCCGAGGTGCTGTTTGCCGCCTTCCTGATCCTTGCGAGCGCGGCCCTCCTGTTCGTCGCGACCGATCTTCCCGCGATGTCGGCGCTCCTGCCGGTCGCGATGCTGGTCGCCCTGATCGTTCTCTGCGCCGTCCTCATCGTCGCCCAGACCATCCGGCGCGACAGCCTCAAGACCCTTCCCGTCGAGAAGGTCGGCCGCGTCATCGGCGGCTTCGCGGCGATCTTCGTCTACGCGATCGCGGTCGACGTCGTCGGCTTCTACACCGCGACGCTCATCGGACTGCCGGTCACGGCCTGGATCTTCGGCTTTCGCAAGCCCATCGGCCTTCTCGCCGGCACCGCGATCTTCGTCGGCGCGATCTACGTCATCTTCTCGCTCGGGATGAGCCAGCGCTTTCCCGCCGAGATCTGGTTCAACTGAGGACAGGCGCGATGTATGGTTCCCTGATCGATGCGCTGCCCGAGGTTCTGGGCCTCTCCAACTTTCTCGCCGTCATCGTCGGCGTCCTCGCCGGCATCGTGGTCGGCGCGCTTCCGGGCCTCAGCGCCACCATGGCGATCTCGGTGCTGATCCCCTTCACCTTCGCCTTCGAGCCGCTGGTCGCGCTCGGCCTGATGGCCGGCATCTACAATGGCGCGATGTATGGCGGCGCGATCCCGGCCGTGCTCCTGCGCATTCCGGGCACGCCGGCGGCCGTCTGCACCAGCTTCGACGGCTATCCGATGGCCCAGAAGGGCGAAGGCGGCTACGCGCTTCAGATCGCGGTGGTCTCCTCGGCGATCGGCGGCATCGCCAGCGCGCTGGCGCTCATGCTGCTCGCCCCGCCGCTCGCGCGCGTCACGCTGCTCTTCGGCCCGTCGGAGGTCTTCTGGGTCGCCGTCTTCGGTCTCTCCAGCATCGTCTTCCTGCTCGGCGGCAATCCGATCAAGGGCCTGATCGCGGCGGCCTTCGGCGTCTTCGTCTCGCTCGTCGGCTCCGACACGATCACCGGCTACGATCGCTTCACCTTCGGGCGGCTCGAAATCCTCGACGGCATCAACATCGTCGTTCTCCTCGTCGGCCTCTACGCGCTGCCGCCGGTGATCGACCTTCTGGAACATCCCGAAAGCCCGGACGCCTCGAACACCCGTAAGCTCGCCACCACCAGCATCTGGTCGCGCCTGCCGGACATGATGGGCTTCTGGACGACCTGGCTGCGCGGTTCGATCATCGGCATCCTCGTCGGCATCCTGCCGGGAGCCGGCGGCTCCATGGCGGCCTTCCTCAGCTATAACGAGGCGCGCCGCGCCTCGAAAAACCCCGAGAACTGGGGCAAGGGCGAGCCGGAAGGCGTCGCGGCCTCCGAGACCGCCAACAATGCCGACACGGCCTCCGCCCTCATCCCGGCGCTGACCCTCGGCATTCCGGGCACGGCGGTCGCGGCCGTCATGCTGGGTGGCCTCCTCATCCACGGCCTGCAGCCGGGCCCGATGCTCTTCCGCGACAATCCGGGCATCGTCTTCGGCTTCATGTGGCAGTTCCTCTTCGGCGCGATCCTCCTGATCTTCCTCGGCGGATCGCTGGCGACCAACTCCTTCGCCAAGGTGCTGCTGCTGCCGCGCCCGCTGCTCGCCGCCTTCATCATCGTTCTCATGCTGATCGGCACCTACGCGATCCACGGGCGGATGTTCGACGTCTATCTGATGCTCGGCTTCGGCGTGATCGGCTACGGCATGGACAAGCTCGATTATCCGCTTCCGCCGGTCGTCCTCGGCGTCATTCTCGGCGGGTTCGCCGAAGAGAACCTGCGCCTCGCGCTCCGCATCGGTCGCGGCGACTGGTCGGTCCTCTGGGCGAACACGACGAGCCAGATCCTCATCGCGGTCACCATCGCCATCGTCGTCGGGCCGCTGGTGACGCGCTTCCTGCGCAAGCGGAAGTCGGCGCGCCATGCGTGAGGAGGCGGGAAAGACGGACCGGACGGACCGCCTGCCGCCCTGGCGCCGCCGCCCGGCAGCCGCGACGCCGAACCCCCTTCCGCGGCCCGACTGGCTGGCCGAGGTCGTGGAGCCGGCGCTCGAACCCAACCTACCGATCGTCGATGCCCATCACCATCTCTGGGACCGGCAGGGCTTCCGCTATCTCCTCGAGGAGTTCGCGGAGGATATCGGCGAGAGCGGGCACAACGTCCTCGCCTCTGTCTTCGTCCAGTGCCGCGCGATGCTCCGAGCCGACGGGCCCGAGGACCTGCGCCCCGTCGGCGAGGTCGAATTCGTGCGCGGGCTCGCGGCGCAGGCGAACAGCGGCTTCTACGGCCCCAATCGCATCGCCGCGATCGTCGGCGGTGCCGATCTGACCCTCGGCGGCGACGTGGCGCGCGTCCTCGACGCGATGAGCGTGGCCGGTGGCCGGCTGTTTCGGGGCGTGCGCACGCCGGTCGCCGCCCATCCCGACCCGGTCGTCCGGTCCAATCCGGTTCCCGCGCCGGAGGGCCTGATCGTGACCGAAGCCTTCCAGGCCGGTGCGCGCGCCCTCGCAAGGCGCGGCCTGACGCTCGACCTCTGGGTTTATCAGACGCAGCTCGGCGAGGTGGCGCAGATCGCGCGAGCGATCCCCGACCTGACGATCGTCCTCGACCATGCCGGCGGCCCGCTCGGCGTCGGGCCCTATGCTTCAAGGAGCGCCGAGGATCGCAAGGCCTGGCGCGACGGCCTCGCCGCCGTCGCCACCGCGCCGAACGCCTTCGTCAAGATCGGCGGCTTCGCGATGCCGGTCATGGGCTTCGGCTTTCACGAACGCGCGCGCCCGCCCTCGTCGGTCGAGTTCGCCGAGGCCGTCGCGCCGGAAGTCTCCACCTGCCTCGACCTCTTCGGCCCCGAACGCGCGATGTTCGAGAGCAATTTCCCCGTCGACAAAGGCGGCTATTCCTACGGCATCTACTGGAACGCGATGAAGCGGCTGACCGCCGATCTCGATGCTCCGAAACGGGCTCGCCTCTTCGCCGGGACGGCCTGCGAGGCCTACGGGTTCACGCTCGACATCTGACGACAAGACCAACGGGAGGATATCATGAGAAGATTTCTTGCAACCCTCGGCGCCGCCGCCGTGCTCGCCGGCATCGCGGCCCCGGTCGCGGCACAGGACTATCCGACCCGCCCGATCGAGGTCGTCGTCGGCTATTCGGCGGGCGGCGGTTCGGACGTGATGGCGCGGACGGTGGCGAGCTATCTGGAGCCCGCGCTGGGCGGCGCGAGCGTCGTCGTGCGCAACCTGCCCGGCGCCGGCGGCCAGATCGGCTTCACCGAGGTCGCTACGGCCGAGGCGGACGGCTATACGCTCGGCGTCATGAACCTGCCCGCCGCCGTCGCGCTGACCTACGACCGCGACGCCGACTACACGGTCGACAGCTTCACCTGGCTCGGCAATTTCGTCTACGATCCGAACACGCTGGTCGTGCCGGCGAGTTCCGGCATCGAGAGCCTTGAGGATCTCGTCGCGAAGGCCAAGGAGAATCCAGGCGCGATCACGGCCGGTCTCACCTCGCTCGGCGGCAACGATCACTTCGCGGCGATCCAGTTCGCGAATGCCGCCGGCATCGAGCTGACGCAGGTGCCCTTCAAGGGCGCGTCGATGGCGAGAGCCGCGATGCTCGGCGGCCATGTCGCCATGGGCACGATGGCCTACAGCCAGACGGTCGGCTTCGAGGACGAGCTGAAGGTGCTCGCGGTCCTCTCCGACGAACGCCTGCCCTATGCCCCCGACGTTCCGACCGCCAGGGAACTCGGCTTCGACATCACCATGGGCTCCTATCGCGGCATCGTCGGCCCGGCGAACCTTCCCGACGACGTCCGCCAGAAGCTGATCGACGCCCTCGGCGCGGTCGCCAAGGACCCGAAATTCACCGCCGCGATGGAAGAACAGGGCAGCCCGGTCGAGTTCTCGGAAGGCGAAGCCTATGAAGCGCTCGCCAAGGAGCAGAACGAGGCGGCCGCCGAGATCTGGAAGACGACGCCCTGGAAGTGAGAGAGTCCCGATCAACGGCGGGCGATCCTCGGGCCGGCGGAGCGGACACGCTTCGTCGCGCCATGCGCGCCTTCCGGCCGGCGATCTCGGCAGCAAGCGGCGGCAGGGGCGGTCGTGCCATGGCAGGCTCGCATTGCAGCGGACCGCAGACGAGGCGTCCGTCGTTCGCCCGCCGTCTACTCGCGAAAGGCGCGGGCGAAACTGTCTGTGATCGGTTGCGTCAGGTAGTCGAAGAAGCTGCGCTCGCCGGTGAAGATATAGGCCTCGACCGGCATGCCCGGAGTGATCGATTCCGCCGAAAGCCCCGGCGGCAGCGGTTCGTCCAGTTTCAGTCGGGCGGTGTAGTAGCTCTCGCGGTTCTGCCGATCGACCAGCCGGTCGGCCGAAACGTAGGAGACGGTCGCCTCGGCCGTCGGGGTCGTGCGGGCATTGAGCGAGGTGAAGCGCAGCCTGGCCCCCTGGCCGGGCCGGATGGAATCGATGTTGTTCGGCGACAGCCGCACCTCGACGATCAGATCGGCCGCGCTCGGCAGGATCTCGATCAGCGTCTCGCCCGGTTTGACGACGGAGCCGATCGTATTGATCGACTTGGCGACGATGACGCCGTCGGCGGGAGAGCGGATCACCGATCGTGACAGCACGCTCTCGGATGCCCGCAACTGCTCCGTCATGTCCGACAGCGAGGCCCTGACGTCGTTGAGCTGGCTGACGGCCGTCTCGACGCGCTGCGCCTCCAGCCGCGCCGCTTCCTGCTCGGCCTGGGTGATCTGGGTGTTGGAGGCCAGTATGGTCGAGACTACCTGTCCGAGCTGGCCGACGAGGTCCGCCTCGGCCCGCACCAGGGCGGTATATTCGGACCGGTTGGTGAGGCCCTTGCCGAGCAGATCGCCTTTTCGGGCCTCCTCCTCGCGCACCACCTGGATCTGACGTTCGAGCGCCGTCTTCTGGGCGGTCATGCCCTCAGCCTGTTCCTGCAGGGCCTTGATCTGCTGGACCATGATCTCCTGCTCCTGGCGGTGGCGCGCCAGACGGGCGGCGAATTCCCGGTGCTGCTCGTCGAGGAGATCGACGACGGCCGACGTCCGAGCCCTTTGCACGAGCTCCGCGTCGAAGACGAGTTCTCCGGCCCCGTCGCGCTCGGCCGACAGGCGCGCCGCCCGCGCCTCCAGCCCGATGAGCTGGTTCTTCAGGCGGTCGCGCTCGGCGGTCGCGACGGTCGGATCGAGTTCGACCAACGGCTGGCCTTCGCTGACGCGCTCTCCTTCGGCAACTGCGATCGCCTGGACGATACCCCCCTCCAGATGCTGGATCGACAGGTTCTGGCCCGCGGCCGCGACGACGCCGGGAGCGACGGCGGCGCCGGCGATCGGGGCGAGGCTCGCCCAGGCGGCGAAACTGCCGAGAAAGGCCACTCCGAGAAACAGCCCGGTGAAAGTATGGAGCCGCGTGCCGCTCGGAACCTCCGATGTCCAGCTCGCTCTCGGTTTTTTGCCGTCGCCGAGCGTCGCCACCCCGCCCGTGTCCTTCGCCATGTCCGCCACCTCTTTGCCGGAAGCCGGTCGGCTTCGCGGGTGCGTCGTCGTCTGCCCCACCGGCGCTTTCGTCTCAACCGCCCGGCCGGGCCGGCTTGCCGCCATCGGTTACGATGGCCGGAAACCGCGCGCGCATCGGCGCGGTGACCCGTCCGGTCGCCTGCCCCATCGGCTGCGCCATCGCGGCTGCCGGTGCCGGGGCGGCATTGGCGCCGAAGGCGGCTTGTGCCGCGACGACCTGGCCGCCGGACTCTTTCGTCTGCTGGCGCGCTGCTTCTCTGGCGGCCTGGACCTTGTTCGCCTGGCGCCCGAGAACCTCGTCACGCGATCCGAAGTCGTCGATGGCACCATCGCGCAGGACGAGGATCCAGTCGGCCTGCTCGGCCACCTGCCGGCGCTGGGTGACGAGGATCACCGTGACGCCGCTTTCCCGGGCGTGACGCAGCGCCCGGTCGAGGGCGAGATCACCTTCCGCATCGAGGCTGGCATTGGGCTCGTCGAGGACGAGGATCTTCGGCCGGCCGTAGAAGGCCCGGGCGAGCCCGACGCGCTGGCGCTGGCCGCCGGACAGCTTCATCCCCATCGGCCCGAGGACCGTGTCGTAGCCTTGCGGCAGCTTCAGGACGAGTTCGTGCACCTCGGCCATCTTCGCGGCGGCGATCACCGCTTCGTCGGCGGCGTCGGGGTCGAACCGGGCGATGTTCTGGGCCACGGTTCCGGGCAGGATCTCGACCTCCTGTGCGAGATAGCCCACATGGCGGCCGAGCGCCTCGCCGTCCCAGTTGCGGATGTCGGCGCCGTCGATCCGCACCGCGCCGGAGCGTGTCTCGACCCCGCCGACGAGAGCCCGCATCAGCGTCGACTTGCCGGCGCCGGAGGGACCGATCACCACGCAGCACTCTCCCGGCGGTACCTTGAACGATATGCGCTTCAGGATCGGATCGGCGCCGCTGCCCTGGGGCATGACGACGACCTGATCGAAGCGCACCTCGCCGCGTGGCTCCGGCAAGGCGGTCTTGCCGGACCGGTCCGAGCGGACGGTGTCGAGGCCCTTCGACAGGCGCGACATCGCCTTGCGCATGTCGACGAAGCCTTTCCAGCCGCCGATCACCTGATCGATCGGCTGCAGCGCCCGGCCCGAGATCAGCGAGGCGGCGAAGATCATGCCCGCCGTCATCTCCCCGGCGATGACCAGATAGCCGCCATAGCCGAGGATGGCGATCTGAAGCCCCATGCGCAGGAACCGCGACAGGCCGGCGAAGAAGGCGTTGCGACCGTTCAGCCGATCGAGCGCCCGCAGCGACCTGGCTTGGCTCCGCCCCCAGAAGTCCACCGCATTGCCGATCATGCCCATGGCAAAGAGGCTTTCGCTCGATCGCACGAAGGCCTGGGCCGAGAGCGTCGCGTTCATCGAGGCTTCGCCGGCCTCGCCGGCGAGCTTCGTCGTGGCGCGCTGATTGGCGAGCGCGACGAAGGCGAGGACCACCGCACCGCCGAGGGTCAGCCAGAACAGGTCGGGGTGGATGAGATAGAGCATGCCGATGAACAGAGGCATGAAGGGCAGATCGAGATAGGCGAGCATGGCCCGGCCGCCGACGAAGCCGCGCACCGTCGCAAGGTCGCGCAGCGGCTGCACGTCGCCGAGGCTGGCGCGGGGCGAGCGCAGGGAGGCGATCAGCGCGTCGCCGCCATTGTCGGTCTCCAGCCGCGCGGCGAGACGCCCGGCGATCATCGAGCGCAACGCGTCGAAGGCGCCGAGGAGCAAGAGCGCGCCGGCGGCGATCAGCGAGATGTAGACCAGCGTGTCGAAGGAGGCCGAGACCAGGACGCGATCGTAGATCTGCAGCATGTAGATCGGCTGCACGAGCAGAAGGACGTTTATGACCATGGTGAAGCAAAACAGCACGGTCAGCATGCCAGCCGTCTTAGCAAACATGCGGAAAGCTCCTCTTCCATCTGTCGTGGGAGGCGGCTGAAGGGAACTTTCGTACGATGATCGTCATAGTCATCCGCTGAGAGGTATTTTCAAGAAAATGTATTGAGAAATCCACCATATGGACTGCGTCGAATTTCGTTGAACGGCACCGGCTTCGCGAAGGCTATTTGCGATTAGTCCTGCGCTGCGATCGGCATGGCGTCAAGTCCGCCGTCGTGGCGGCCTTCCGTTTCGGCGGACGAACGGCCTCCGGCCAGCCGTTCTTGGATCGGTCGTGCCCTTTGAAGGAGGTGCGTTCGGCGGCTCGGAGGATCACCATGGCGAACGCCTTCCGGAACGTCCCACGCTTCGTCTGCTCCGGAAGGAGAGACGAGCATCGAAGTTTTCGTCGGCGATGCGGAAGACCGCTACGACGGCCACGTCGACGCAAGGAAGCCGGGGTTTTAGCCGACTATGAGGGCGAGCCGAACGAACTGACGGTGCTGCCCGATGGCCGTGTTCTCGTCCCCGATTTCCGGCTTGGCGTCATGGAATTCGGTCTCGATACGGGCAAAACGCCGCGTCGTCGTCGATCGACACCGGTCAGAGCGCTTCAAGAGCGCCGACCATCCGACCTTCGGGCGCACCGGCACGATCTGTTTCACCGACCAGGGTTCGACCGGCTTGCAGGATGCGACGGCAGTCCGCAAACGAGGCCCAAACTTGTCGTGCGGTCGGCAGGCGAGGCCGGAAAGCGGCCCGCGTCGGTGCTCATGAACGGCATTGCCGGGAACGGTATTGCCGGGTTCTACGTCCCCGTGGATCGATCGGACTCTCGCACGGCAGCCCAAAGGGGCCCGTCCCGGCGGGCCGTATGCGCTGCGCCGGAGGCAAGCAGTTCGCGGATCTCGCGGTCTTCGTAGTTCAGTGATCGCAATATCGCTTCGGTGTCCTCGCCGAGGAGAGGCGGGGCGTCGTCCAGGCCATCTTTCCGGATCATCGAGGACAGAGGCAGGTCCGGCGACTGAAAGTCGTAGCCCTCGAAGGCGAATTCGGAATATTTTCCCGGCGCCCGGGCCTGGGGCGATTGAAGAACTCTGTCGGTGGAGAGAATCTCGGTGTGTCCGACACCTTCGGTCGACAGAACCTTCGCGAGCGCGTCGTATGTCATGCCCGCCACTGCCTCGCGCACCAGCGCCTCGACTTTCGGGCGATTGCCACGGCGAGCCCGCAAGGTGGCGAGTGCCGGGTCCCGGGGAATCCCCGCTGCCGAGCAGAAGCGCCGCCAGTGGTCGTCGGTCAGCATGACGAGATAGATCCATCGCCCGTCGGACGTCTCGTAGGCGCCATAGCCGGGAATGCTGAATTCTGCCGAGGGCTCGGTTTCAGGTCGGCCGAGAAGCTGGGACTTGAGCTGCACGCCGAGGAGGTCGCGGGCGGCAATATGAAGGCCCGTCTCGTAGAGGCCGAGTTCGATGTTGCGTTCCCCCTCTTCGCCGGCGAGAAGACTCGACAGGATCGAGATCACCGCGTAGCAGCCGGCAAACTGGTCGTGATAAGACGGACCGAGGCGCGTCGGGCGCCCGTCCGTGCGATTGGAGTACATCACGCCGGTCGCCGCCTCCGCGATCGGGTTCGAGGCGACTTCGTCGGCGAGCGGGCCTTCGCCATACCCCTTGATGTGACAGAAGACGATGCGCGGATTGATGGCGTTGCAGGCCTCGAAGGTCACGCCCAGCTTGCGCGCCGCAGACGGCGAAAGATTGTGCACGACGATGTCGGCGCGCTCGATCAGCCTGGCAAAGATCTCCTTGCCGGCTTCGGTCTGGAGATTCAGGCAGAGGCTCTGCTTCCCGCGATTGAAGGCGAGATAGCTGCCGCTCGGACCGCCCCGCACGAGCTTGCGCGTGGTTTCGCCCGCCTCGGGCTCGATCTTGATGACATCGGCGCCGAGCTGCTGGAGGATGTGTGTCGCGAAAGGTGCCGCGATCATACTTCCGAGCTCGACGACGGTCTTTTGAGCCAGAACGGCTGTTCTCATGACCCACTCCCTGGTTCGACCGTGCCGCGATTGTGGCGCAAAATCGGCCTCATGAGTGTCCGAAGTCAGGGGACAATGCAAGAATAAAATGCACAATCCTGCCTGCCTAACACGGGGAGCTGCGCTGTTTGGCGCTCAAAATTCGCAGAAAATCGATTTTTTGGCGATAATTGGTCACTGCTGAAATGGCCTTCGCACTTTCAAATGCATTTTATATTGACGTCGGAGATTCCGTCTCATACTCTGCCCCCAGCCAGTGAGACATGCATGGGAGGAGTGCAGATGATCTCGGGATTGAAGGGCGCGGTCGCCGTCGGTGCGATGTTGGCCGCAATGGTCTTTGCCACGTCCGCGCAGGCCGCCGATGATGGCATAGACGAAGAGAACAAGACCGTCACGATCGGAGCCTTTACCCCCGTCACGGGGCCGGTGCCGTTCTACGCGATCCTGACCCACGCCGCGGAAGCCTACTACCGGCACCTGAACGAGAACGGCGGCATCGACGGCTGGACCATCAACTATGTGACCAAGGACGACGGTTACGATCCGGCCCGCTCCGTCGCGGTCACCCGCCAGATGGTCGAGGACGACGGCATCTTCGCCTTGTCCGCCCCGATCGGCACGGCGACCAACGTCGCCGTCCTGCCCTATGCCCGCGAAGTCGGCCTTCCCATGGTGGGGCCGATCGGCGGCGCCAGCGCCTTTTTCGTCGAACCCAACGTCTTCCCGCTGCTGCCCGACTACGGGTGGTCGGCGGCGTCCAATCTCGACTATGCGGTGAACGGGCTCGGTCTGAAGAAGGTGGCTCTGCTTTGGGAGAATGACGAACTCGGCAAGTCGGCCAAGCGCGGTTTCGACGCCTATATGACGAAACTCGGACTCGAAGCCGCGGCATCCGTCTCGTTCGACGTCAAGACGACCAGTTTCAGCCCGCAGATCCGACAGGTGGCCAACTCCGGAGCGGAGGCCGTGATCCTGTTCGGTTCCAACGCCAATCTGGCGGCGGCCTTGAAGGCGGCCGATCTGCAGGGCCTCGACGTCAAGTGGTTCGCTCCCTTCTTCACGGCCGATCCTTCGACGCTGAAGCTCGCGGGCGATCTGCTTGACGGCGTCTACTTTTCGTCCTGGCTGCTGCCGGTCTCGAGCGAAGCGCCCGATGTCGCCGCCTACAGGGAATCGATCGCCGAATACTATCCGGGCGATCCGGTCGGCGTGTTCGGCCTCAACGGCTGGAGCAATGCGGCGATCTTTCACAAGGGGTTCAAGGCACTCCTCGACTCCGGCAAGGATCTGACGCGGGAAAATCTCATCGCCGCCCTGGAGACCGTCAAGGACGCCTCGATCGGCGGTGCACGGGGCGTGACCTTCGAGCCCGGCGATCATCGGGGCACGCGACAGGAAGGCATCATCCAGCTGAAGGGCGACGACTTCGAGCTGGTTCAGGACTTCCGTCCCTATCCCGACGTCTTATTCGAGGCGAAACCGGAATAACGTCGGCGTCGCGGCACCTGCATGAGCCAGGTGCCGCGCCAGATATTTTCAATCAGGCAGAGCAGGAGACGGGTATGGCCCTCATACCGGTGAGTGCCCCTGCGCGCATGGACGGGCGGATCGCCCTCGTGACCGGCGCGGCGGGCGGTATAGGGCGGGCGACGACGCTCACTCTGGCGGAGGCGGGCGCGACGGTGGTCGCGACCGACATCGCCGAGGCCGCCGATTTCGGGGATCGGCGGGTGTCATACCGCCGCTATGACGTGACCTCGCGCGAGGCGACCGATGCCCTGGTCACCGAGATCAAGGCCGAGCACGGCCGCATCGACGCGCTGGTCCTTTGTGCGGGGACGATCTCCCACAGGCCGCTGACCGAATCCACCGACGAGGAATGGCGGTCCATCCTGGACGTGAACCTGATGGGCGTGGTCAATCCCGTGCGGGCGGTCTACCCCATCATGGCCGAGCAGGGCATGGGCAAGATGGTCGCGCTCGGCTCGATCGCCGCGAAGATCGGCGGCGTGGCTTCGGGACCGTCCTATGTCGCCGCCAAGTCGGCCGTCCACGGCCTGATGAAATGGGTGGCCAAGAACGGCGCTTCGAAAGGCGTCTATGCCAGCGTCATCGCGCCCGGCCCGGTCGAGACGCCCATGTGGGAGACCGTGACCCAGCGCGCCGCCCCGTCGGCGAACGGCAACGTCCCGCTCGGCCGGTTCGGCCAGCCCGAGGACATAGCGCAGGCGATCCTGTTTCTCTGCTCGCCCGCTTCCAACTGGATTACCGGCACCGTTCTCGACGTGAACGGCGGCATGTTGATGGACTGATATCGTGAGCGACAACACTACGATCGGATTCGTCGGCCTCGGCGTCATGGGAGGCCCCATGTGCTGCAACATGGCGAGGAAGGCTTCCGGCCGGGTTCTCGCCTTCGACCTTTCCGACGATGCCCTCGAGGTGGTCGAAGAGGCGGGCGCAACGCGGGTTCCCTCCGTCGAGGCGCTGGCAGAAGAGGCGGACGTGATTTTCCTGTCGCTGCCGGGCGGGCCTCAGGTGGAGGCGGTTGTCGGCGCGATCGCCGCGGCGGGCGGCCGCTGCCGGGCGGTGGTCGATCTCTCGACGACACCGGTGGAACTCGCCCGCAAAGTGGCTGGAGTGCTGAAGGCCAAGGGGATCGACTTTGCCGACGCGCCGGTGGCGCGGACCCGGGAGGCGGCACAGAAGGGCACGCTCGCCATCATGGTGGGCGCGTCCGCAACCCTGTTTGCTGAAATCGAGCCGATGCTGGCGTTGATCGCCACCGACATCACCCATGGCGGCGACGTCGGGGCAGGCCAGGTCCTGAAACTCGTCAACAACATGCTGGTCTTTGCCAACACCGCGGCCCTGGCCGAGATGATGGTCCTGGGCGAAAAAGCCGGCGTCGCCCCGGACGTGCTCCTGGACGCGGTGTCGAAAGGGTCGGGAGACAGCTTCGTCCTTCGCAATCATGGCCGCAAGGCGATGCTTCCGAGGGATTTCCCGGGCAAGGCGTTTTCCCCGGAATACGCTCTCAAGGACATATCCTATGTCTTCGAACTCGCCGACCAGACCGGAGTGCCGCTTCCGGCGGCCGCCGCGGTGCGCAGCTACTACGACGCCGCGGTCGAGAACGGCTATTCGGGGCGCTACTTCCCGGTGGTGATCGAGCTGGTGGAGGCGGGCGTGATGGGCCGGTCCGGCACCAAGGATCGGTCGTCATGAGCGACGGCCTTGGCAATATCCTGCTCGACCTCTTCCCGCTGATGTGGTCCGGCATGATCACCGGCTGCCTCTACGCGCTCGGGGCGCTGGGATTGGTGATGATTTTCAAGTCGTCGCAGGTCGTGAACTTCTCGCACGGCAACGTCGCGGGTTTCGCCGCCTTCCTGATCTATGGATTTTCCAGCGGCGTTCTGCTGAATCTCAGCTGGGGCGTCGCGGTGTTGCTGGCGATGATCGCGGTCGTCGCGATCGCCTTCCTGATCTACGCCGTCATCTCGCCGCTCGTCTTCGAATCCGAGCTGACCGCGACGATCTCCACCTTGGGTTTCGGTCTCATCGCCCAGGGCGCGACGCTTCTGATCTTCGGCGCCGACATCGTCAATCTGGATCTGCCGATCCCGCGTTTCAGCATGTCGTTTCTCGGGCTCTTCATCACCGGATACGATCTGACCGTGCTGGCGGTTGCCGTCGTCACCATCGGGACGCTCTTCTTCGTCGTCGACTACACCAAGCTCGGCATCGCGTTCCGGGCCATTTCGGAGAACCCGTTCGCCGCGGAGGTCTGTGGGCTCAATCTGCGCTCGATCCATCTGTTTTCCTGGATCGTCGCGGCCATTCTCGGCGTCGTCGGGGCGCTCCTGATCGTTCCGACGACGTTCCTCAGCGTGACCACTGTCGCGGCCTTCATGCTGCAGGCCTTCGCGGCGGCGGTGATCGGAGGGTTCGCCAGCTTGCCGGGCAGCCTCGTCGGCGGCATCCTCATCGGTATCCTCATGAACCTTTTCACCTTCTACGTCTCTGCGGAGTTCACCAGCACCTTCCTGCTCGTCCTGATCCTCCTTGCTTTGAACGTTTTCCCGAACGGCATCCTGGCGCGCGCCGGGGGCAGCCGTGTCTAAGTCGTCCGCTTCGATCGAAACGATGCCCGGGTCCGCGTCCGGGAACCACGCACGCGGCTGGCTCGCGGCCAGCGGAGCCGACTATCTCCTCGCCGCGGTCCTCTTCGCCCTGCCGTTCCTCATCGGCGGTTCGTGGACCTTCGCGCTCGGTATCTGCTTTGCCAACAGCATCGGTGTCCTGGCCGTCAGCGTCCTGGTCCGGTACGGCGGCGAGGTTTCCATCGGGCACAGCTTCTTTGCCGCCGTCGGCGCCTACGCCGTCGCCATTCTCGACACGCGATACGGTCTCTCGCTGGTCGCGAGCCTGCCTCTGGCGCTCGTGCTGGGCACCGTTTGCGGCGTCGCCTTCGCTTGGCCGTCCCGCAAGCTCTCCGGCATCTATCTCGCCGTTTCCACCATGGCGCTGGCTTTGGCCGTTCCGGAGCTCATCAACAATGCCGACTGGCTCACGGGCGGTTATGAAGGGCTCTACGTCTCGCAGTCGGTCATCCCGGGCGTCGAGGCGAGCCTGCAACGCTACTATGCCGGACTTCTCGCGCTGATCGCAGTCGTCTATGGCCTGAGGCGTCTGCGGCATTCGCGGCAGGGCCTCACGCTTCTCCTCGCCAAGCAGCATCCGGCCGCGGCCGACGCCTTCGGCACCCGCCAGGTCTGGGCCCGCATCGCCGTCATGGGCATCAGCGGCGGAATCGGCGGCGTTTGCGGCGCGATCCTCGCCTTTGCGGGTTCGACCGTGTCGCCGAGCAGCTTCACCTTCTGGACGTCGATATTCCTCCTGGTGGGGTCCGTGGTCAGCTTCTACGGCCTCAGTCTGACGAGAGCGCTCGTCGGCGGCGCCTTCCTCACCCTCGTGCCGCAGTTCCTGTCGGCGTCCGGTGCGTGGATCCCGGTCCTTTACGGTCTGGCGCTGCTCGGCATGATCCTCATCGGGCATTATCTGCCGCGCATCCGCTCGTTTCTCTTCGCAAGCAAGGGAGGCGCTTGATGGACGGAACGGCGAATGCCCTGACAGGTCGGGGCTTGGCGCTGTCCTTCGGCGGGATCGAGGTTCTGAAAGGCCTCGACGTCGAGTTCAGGGCGGGGGAGATCACCGGTCTGATCGGCCCGAATGGCGCGGGCAAGACCAGCCTGTTCAACTGTCTGACGGGAGCCTATCGCCCGCAGAAGGGGGCGATCACCTATCTCGGGCACGCCCTGGACGGGCTGTCTCCCGCCGCGCGCGCCGGCAAGGGGATCGTGCGCAGCTTCCAGCATGTCGCTCTGAGCCCCGACCTCAGCGTGCTCGAAAACGTCATGATCGGCGTCGCGCGGAACTATCACGCCGGCTGGCTGCACGCCTTCCTTCCGACCCGGCGGGGCACGGACGAGATGGCGGCCATGCGCGCGGCGGCCGAAGGCGCCCTGTCCGAACTGGGGCTCGCGGGTCTCGAGCACAAGCTGCCCTCCGAACTCCCGCCCGGCATGTTGCGTCTGGTCGAGATCGCGCGCGCCATCGTCGGACAGCCGGCGGTGCTGCTGCTCGACGAGCCGGCGGCAGGTCTCAACAATTCCGAAACCCGCGATCTCATGCGCACCCTGCGCAAGCTCGCGACGTCCGACCTCGTGATGGTGGTCGTCGAACACGACATGGATCTCGTCATGTCGATCTGCGACCGGATCTACGTCCTGAATTTCGGCGCCATCGTCGCCTGCGGCTCGCCGCAGGAAGTGCGCGCCAATCAGGAGGTCGTGCGCATCTATCTGGGAGACGACGATGACTGAGGTCCTGTCGGTCTCCGGCCTGTCGGTCTTCTACGGAACCTCGGCCCAGGCGGTCGAGAACGTCTCCTTTGCCGTCGGCGACGGCCAGGTGGTCACGCTTCTCGGTGCGAATGGCGCCGGCAAGACCTCGATCATGAAGGCGATTGCCGGGCTGATCCCTTCGCGCGGCGAGATCCTTTTCGGCGGGGAGCCGATCTCGGCGCTCCCGGCGCGCGAGCGGGTGAAGCGTGGCATCATCTACGTCCCCGAGGGTCGCGAGATCGTCGCCAATATGAGCGTGCGCGAGAACCTCGTCCTTGGGGGCTACCATCTCGCCGCCAGGGATCGCCGGACGCGCACGGAGATGGTGCTGGACCTGTTTCCAGAGATCGCCAACAAGGCGGATCGCGCGGCCTGGCGTCTGAGCGGCGGGGAGCAGCAGATGCTGGCGATCGGCAGGGGCCTGATGGCCGCGCCCAAGCTCCTGCTTCTCGACGAGCCGTCCCTCGGCCTCGCGCCCATGCTGGTGCGGCGGGTCTTCGACCGGCTCGCGGCGATCCGGCGCGAATCCGATCTCGCCATCGTGCTGGTCGAGCAGAATCTCGCGATGTCGATGCGCATCTGCGACGAACTGCATTTCCTGCGGGGCGGGCGGATCATCGGTCATCGCACGGCGGCGGACCTGAAAGACAACGCGGCGCGCCAGGAGGCCATCGACGCCTATCTCGGCGCCGCCTCGGCAGCGTGAGGATTTCGCGATGACGACCAAAGGACAGATCTGGCGCATCTACGGCATCCGTCATGCCGTCAACGAAAGCCGCACCCGCGGCAACAACTTCATCCTCGAAGCCGATCCCACCGCGCCGCTCACCCTCGACTTTTATTCCTGGGTGCTGATCGGCGACGGGCGCGCCATCGTCGTCGATACCGGCATGGACCCTGCCAAGGCTGCCAAGCATGGACACACGCACCTCCTGAGCCCGGTGGAGGGCCTGGCCGCCCTCGGCGTCGATGCCGCAACGGCCGACACGGTGATCCTCACGCACGCCCATTACGACCATCTCGGTTTTCTCGACGCCTTTCCCGCTGCGCATTTTCACATGCAGGCCGAGGAGATGGCCTATGTGACCGGCCCCTGGATGGAAAAGCCCTGGTTCCGCCGGGCCTACGAGCCGGACGAGATCGTTCGCCTGGTTCACCTGCTTCATGATGGACGGCTGACGCTGCACGGGCGCGAGGCCGAGATCGCCGATGGCGTGAGCGTCCACTGGGTGGGCGGACATTGCGCAGGCCAGGAGATCGTGCGCGTCAGGACCGAACGCGGCTTTGTCGTTCTCGCCTCCGATGCCCTGCACTACTATGAGGAGTACGAGCGCGGCGTGCCATTCGCCGTCCTGTTCAACGCCTCGGAGATGATCGCGGCCCACGACGTCATCCGGTCGCTCGCCGACGGCGACGACCATGTCCTGCCCGCCCACGACCCGCGGATCGCCGAACTCTACCCCTTGGCAGAAGGGCTCGGCATGAAGCATATCCTGCGGCTTGACGTTGCGCCCGAAAGAGGAGGCGCTTCGTGATATTTTGCACTATTTCGCTCCGACGGCGGTGTAGAACCGACGCATGGTGGACGGAAGGCCGGGACGTTGAAGCATCAGACCAAGGAAGAGCGGGTCGCGGACTATCTGAGAGAAGGCATTATTTCGGGCAAGTTTCCGCGCGGCTCGAAGCTGAAGCAGGCGCAGATCGCGGAGATGATCGGAACCAGCATCACGCCGGTTCGCGAAGCGCTGAAGCTTCTGGAGGCCGAGGGGTTCATCCTCGGCACCTCGCACCGGGGGGCGACCGTCGCGCCGTTCGACATCAACGCGACCGAGGAAATCGTCGATCTGCGCGTGACGCTGGAATGCAAGCTGGCCTTGAGGGCCATGGAGCGGTTGAACGCGGAGCAGATGCAGGAGCTGCGCGATCTGCAGGATCAGCTCGAAACGGCCGCCGCCAAAGGCGACCGGGATGCGGTTCGCAGCATCAACTACCGCTTTCACGAGGTCCTGTACCTCACCGCCGATCTGCCGCAGACGCTGCGCTTCGTGCGCGCGCTCTGGGCCCGATATCCCTTCGACCTGATCAACAAGCTGGAGAACCGGATCGACCGGGCCTCGAAAGAGCACCGCGACATGCTCAGCGCCATTCTGTCCCGGGACGAAGGCGCGATCCTGACGGCGCTGAGATCTCACATCCGGGCCGGTTGGGACGAATTCAAGGCAAGTTACACCGAATAGGGCAGGCGTTCCTCGTTGCTCGATCCGGCGGACCTGCCTCCGCAAACGGATAGTGCAGCAAGGAGAAGAACATGGCTTCCGATAGCATCCTGCTCGTCATGGACATGCTGAACGACCTCGTCCATCCCGATGGAATGGGCGGCAAATCCTACGTTCCGCTCTGCCGCGAACGCGGCGTCTACGACAACACGAAGCTCGCCATCCGCCGCGCCCGCGAGGCCGGCATGATGGTCGGCTATGTGCGGGTCGGGTTCTCGCCCGACTACGCCGAATGCCCGCCGGGCTCCCCCGTCTTCTCGAAGGCACGCGACAACAAGATCTTCACCCTCGGCAGCTGGGGAACCGAAGTCTATTCGGATTTCGCGCCGCAGAAGGGCGACCCCGACATCGTCAAGCATCGGGTCAGCCCGTTCTATGGCACCAAGCTCGAGCCCCTGTTGCGGGCCCAGGGCATTCGCCGCCTGATCCTCACCGGCGTCTCCACCAACGGCGTCGTGTCCGCGGCGGTGCGCGAGGGGCACGACCGCGACTATCAGTGCGTCGTCCTCGAAGACTGCTGCGCCGGCGCCACCACCGAAGAGCATGACTTTGCTCTCGCCGGCCTGAAACGATACGCGACCATCACCAAGGCCGCAGACGCGCAGTTCTAACGCCGACCTCTCAAACAATGCATTAAATGCACCCAAAAGCGGGATCGCTTCGCGCTCTTGTGGGGATTTGCGGTGCTTATTGCGTGAATCAGCCGAGAAATCGCGTTTTCTTGCAATGATCGTGTTGACCTGAGAAAATAAAATGCATTAAATTATCGATGACGCGCTGGGTTGACCCGGCATTGCCCAGGGGCGCGGACCACCGTGCCGGGCACGAACCCGAGAGAGAAGGGACCACCCGTGAGCATGGCTGACACGAAGGAAGCGACCAAGGAGAGCATGGGCGGCGCCCCGGCGGAGGGGAAGATCACCGACGAGGCGGTCGCCGCCGCCCGCGACATGATCGGCCTGCATCTGCGCCCCGAAGGCCCTTATCTGCAGGATGCGACCACCGACACGCTGCGCAACTGGTGCAATGGCATCGGCGACCTCAACCCGCTCTACCGCGAGCAGGAATACGGTCGTAATTCCCGCTATGGCGGCCAGCTCGCCCATCCGATGTTTCCGATGGCCTTCGGCTGGGTCGGCCGGACGCGCTGGGGCCTGCCGGGGGTTCACGGATTCTACGCCGGAAACGACTGGGAGCTTTACCGCCATATCCGCCCCGGCGACCGGATCAGCGCGATCGAGCGCGTCGTCGGCGTCCAGGAGAAGGAGAGCAAGTTCTCCGGGCGGCTGGTCCTGCAATATGTCGAGGCGACCTATTCCAACCAGCGCGGCGAGATCGTCGCCCGCGCGCTCGGCACCTGCACGCGCCACGAACGCAAGGCAGCCCGCGACACGGGCAAGTACAAGGACATCAAGCCCTACGAATACACCGCGCAAGAATACGAGGCCTTGGACGAGGCGATCATCCGCGAGGTGGAGCTCATCCGTGGCGGCAAGGTCCGCTACTGGGACGACGTCACCGAGGGCGAGACGCTCGATCCGATCGTGCGCGGGCCGCTGTCCTTGATGGATACGATGGGCTTTCTCGTCGGTTGCGGCCGCGGTCACACGCACGGCGTCGTCTTCCAGGCGGCCGTCAAGCATCCGGGCCACTTCTTCCGCAATCCGGAAGCCGGCGGCGGCATCGAATATACCGGCATCGGCCACCACCGCGAGAGCACGGCCAAGGAGGTCGGCGTTCCCGGCGTCTACGACTACGGCCCGCAGCGCTCGTCCTGGATGGCCTCGCTGGTCACCAACTGGATGGGCGATGCCGGCTTCCTGAAGCGTGTGCGCACCGAAATGCGGCGCTTCAACACCATGGGCGATTCCACCTGGTGCAAGGGCAAGGTGAGCCGCAAATACGTGAAGGACGGTCACGCTCTCGTGGATATCGAGATCTGGGGCGAGAACCAGCGCGGGGAGATCACCACGCCGGGCGTCGCCACCGTCATCCTTCCCAGCCGCGATCCCAACCTGAAGGTCTCCTTCGATGGCAGCGCCCTCGATCTGGAACTTCCGGTCGTGCGGTGATCGCACGGGCATGATGCCGGTCGGGCGCAAGTCTTTCCGGGCGCGATCATGCGCAAGAACAAGACGTTGGAGCGGGATTCTAGGTCCGTGTGGCCACCCGCTCCTGCGCGGACCGACGAGGGAGGCGTCTGGTGATGCAGCATGACAAACCACTTGCCGGTATCCGGGTCGTCGAGCACGCGGCCGGTGTGGCCGGAGCCTGGGCCGGGCGCCTGCTTTCTGCGATGGGCGCCGACGTCGTCATGGTCGAACCGCCCTCGCTCTGCCCGCTGCGCAACGAGGCGCCCTTGTTCCGGCAGGGCGGCAGCGCGCTCTTCGCCTATCTCGCGGCGGACAAGCGCAGCGTCATCTGCGACCTCGAGACCGAAACCGATCGCGCGGCGCTGGACGCGCTTCTTTCCAGTTCGCACATTCTCATCGACGACACGCCGTTGGCAGATCGGGAGGGTCTCGGTCTGGACGAGGCGGCGATTGCGTCGCGCCATCCCGATCTCGTCCATCTCTCCGTGCTGCCCTTCGGCGCATCCGGCCCGAAGGCGGACTGGAAGGGAGCGGAAATAAACCTCGTTCATGCGGGCGGGGAGGGCTATCTCCTGCCGAACGGTCTGTCCGTCGACCTCTTTCCCGACCGCCCGCCGCTGAAGATCGGCGGCCATTTCGCCGAAATGCAGGGGGGTGCGGCGGCCGCCCTTGCGGCCTTGGCGGCGCTCTGGTCCGGCCAGGGCCAGTATGTCGATGCGTCGATCCAGGATGCCAATGTCGCGGTGGGGGCCTTCGCGTTGCAGCGCCATGGCGACGGCTCGGTCGAGCATCGCCATACCCGCTCGTTCCGCTTCGGCGGGGTGATCGAATGCCGCGACGGCTATGTCGAGCTTCTCACCCTGGAAGAGCGGCAATGGAAAGCCCTCGTCGAGCTGATGGGCTCGCCCGAATGGGCGTTGGACGAAGCGCTCGACGACGCGACCGAACGCAGTGCGCGCGGCCAGGACATCAATCGGCATATCCGGGAATGGGCTCGTCATCACGACGTGGAAGAGTTGGTCGCCCGAGCCCAGAAACTCGGCGTCCCCATGGCACGCTACAACACGCCGGAGCAGATCCTGGAAGGCGCCCACGAAAACGCTCGCGGGATTTTCCAGACGCTCGCAATGCCTGGCGTCGGCGACGTGAAGGTTCAGACCGCGCCCTTCCGCTTCGGCGACGAGCCCTTGAGATTGGGCGCCGCAGCGCCGAAGCCCGGGGCCGATCAGGCCCTGCTCGACGCCCGGTTTGCGGCGACGAAGAGAGAGGCCACGGCATGAAACCGCTCGCCGGCATCCGCATCGCCGACTTCACCGTCCACGCTGCAGGACCTTTCTGCACCCACATGCTCTCGCAACTCGGCGCGGAATGCATCAAGATCGAAAGCGCTCACCGACCGGATATCTTCCGCAAGCCCCACACGGTCTATGGGCGGGCGGGGCCCGCGACCTTCGATCAGGTGGCTTCCAACAAACTCTCCGTTCGCCTGAACCTCAAGCATCCCGAGGGCGTCGCCTTGGCCAAGCGCCTGGTCGGGATCGCGGACGTTGCGGCCGAAAGCTTCCGCGCCGGCGTGATGAAGAGGCTCGGGCTCGGCTATGAGGCGTTGCGCGCCGTGAAGCGTGACATCGTCATGGTCTCGGTGTCCTCCTCCGGCCAGACCGGACCCGACAGCCATTATGCGGGCTATGCGCCGCTCTTCGGCGCATGGGGCGGGCTGGGGCATCTGACGGGCTACGAGGATGGCCCGCCGGTCGAGATGCGCCACGTCATGGATCATTCCGTCGGCATGAATGCCGCGCTCGCCACCGTCGCCGCCCTTCACAAACGTCGGCGCAGCGGCGAGGGAAGCCATGTCGACGTGGCCGCGCGTGAAGTGGCCTCTTCGCTCGTCGGCGAGGCCCTGACGGCGAGTTCGACCGGCATCGCCATGCGCCGGGCGGGCAATATCGACCCACAGCGGGCGCCGCATGGCCTCTACGCGAGCCGAGAAGGCGATTGCTGGCTCAGCATCGCCGTTTCCACCGACGCCGAATGGCGGGCCCTGGCCGAAGCCATGGGAGAGCCGCAGCTCGCGCGTGATCCGCGCTATGGGACCGCAGAAGCCCGGATCGCCGTACGCGGCGAGCTGGACGAGATGGTCGAAGCCTGGACACGGCAGATCGACGCCGAGGACGCGGCACGTCGTCTCCAGAAAGCGGGCGTGCCGGCGCACGTCTCCTGGCGGGCGGCCGACATCGCCGAGGACCCTCACATGCGGGCGCGCGGTGCCGTCGTGCCGGTTCGGGAGACGGATGGCCGCGAGCGCATGGCGGTCGGCTTCCCAGCCCGCTTTTCGGGGAGTGACGCCCCCGGGATCGAGCGGGGCACGCCGGGGCTCGGGGAGCATGAGGATTACGTTTATGGCGAGCTTCTCGGCATGGGGCGGGCCGAGCGCGAACGGCTGATCGAGACAGAGGTCATCTACTGACCGAAACGAAAGCGAGAAATCCGAGATGAACACCCTGGCGGCCATGTCCGAAGACGACGGCTCCGAGGCGATCGGCCGAACCGAGAGCCGCGTGGAAGCGATCCCGGCCGAGCGCGTCGCGGCTCTCGCCGCCACGCTCGACATCGCCAGTGCGCCCATGGCCGGCGAGCCACTGCCGCCGGGATGGCACTGGCTGTTCTTCAATCCCTTCGTTCGGCGAAGCGAGATTGGCGTGGACGGGCATCCGAAGCGAGGCGGCTTTCTGCCCGATGTCGGCCTGCCGCGCCGGATGTGGGCCGGCGGACGGCTCACCTATCATGCCGAGTTGCCGGTGGGCGCGACGGCGGAAAAGGAAAGCACGATCCTCGACGTCGTGCCGAAATCCGGACGGGGCGGACGGCTGGTCTTCGTGACCGTCCGCCATCGAATCTCAGCCGGCGGCACGCTCTGCGTCGAGGAAGAGCAGGACATCGTCTATCGCGAAGCCCCTGCAACCGACGCGCCGAAGCCCGTTCCGGCCGCGGCCCCCGAAGGAGCCGAATGGTCCGAAGAGGTCGTGCCCGACCCGGTCCTCCTGTTTCGCTATTCCGCTCTCACCTCGAACGGGCACCGCATCCATTACGACCAGCCCTATGCCACCGGCGAGGAAGGCTATCCCGGCCTCGTCGTGCATGGCCCTTTGATCGCCACCCTGTTGCAGGGCTTCGCGCAGCGCTGCCGGCCCGATGCGGCCTTGGCGCAGTTCTCGTTTCGCGGCATGGCGCCGCTCTTCGTCGATCGGCCGTTTCACCTCGAAGCCTCCGCCGGCGACACACCCGAAACGCTCGCGCTGTGGGCGCGTGGCCCGGACGGCGAACTGGCGATGAAGGCCGACGCCACGTTCCGGACGTGAGGGGCGGGCGATGAGCGAGCCGCGCAGCTACCTCTTCGTTCCCGGTCAGCGGCCGGACAGATTCGCCAAGGCTGCGGGGTCCGGAGCGGACGCGGTGATCCTCGATCTGGAAGACGCCGTCGGCCCGGATGCGAAGGACGAGGCCCGCGCCCATGTCGTCGACTGGTTCCGCCAGGGTGGGCAGGGGATCGTGCGGATCAACGGTCGCGGCACGCCGTGGCAT
Organism: Jiella avicenniae; assembly: GCF_021390325.1. GTDB lineage: Bacteria > Pseudomonadota > Alphaproteobacteria > Rhizobiales > Rhizobiaceae > Jiella > Jiella avicenniae. The sequence goes on from NZ_JAJUWU010000017.1 coordinate 116,558, forward strand.
GCGGACGATCTCGCCGCGCTGGCCGATATCACCACCGCAGACATCATGCTCCCGAAAGCGGAGCCGGAGGCACTGGCCCATCTGACCGGGCATCTGCCCGGCCGATCCGTGATCGCGCTGGTGGAGACGGTGGCGGGGCTCGCCACGCTGCGGAACTCCGTGACGATCTCCGGCGTCACGCGGCTGGCCTTCGGCAATCTCGACTTCGGGGCCGATGCCCGTATTCCGGAAAGTGGCGCCGAGCTCGATCCGGCCCGCTTCGAGATCGTCGTCGCCTCGCGTCTCGGGGGGCTCGCCCGCCCCATCGATGGTGTGACGACCGACTTTGCCGATAAACAAGCCATCGAGAAGGACGTCTTGCGAGCCCGAGCCATGGGCTTCGGTGCCAAGCTGTGCATTCATCCGGCCCAGGTCGAAGCCGTCAATGCGGGTTTTTCTCCGACACCGGGCGAAGTGGAGTGGGCAAAGCGGGTCGTCGCGGCGCTGGAGGAAGCAGCCGGGTCGGTGGTTCAGGTGGACGGCAAGATGGTGGACCGTCCGCTGATCGAGCGGGCGCGCCAGATCCTCGAAGGCGCCCGGCACACGACATCCTGACGCCTCGACCGGGCGTCGGAGGAGGAGCGACGGCTTGCCGGCTGCGCCGGCGGGAAACGACAAGAACCATATCAGGGAGGAAAACATGAAACGGATCATCGGCAGCACAATTGCCGCCTTGCTTCTGGCCTGCGGGACCGGCCATGCTGAGGATATCCTCTTCGGCTCCACATCGGCCTCGTCGAGCCATTACGGCTACATCGTCGCCGTCGGCAAGCTGATCAACGAGAGCGGTTCCGACATCAATGCGACGGTGGTCGAGACGGGCGCCGCGATGGACAACATCCGGCGCATGGAACGCGGCCAGATGGATCTCGGCATCATCACCACCAACGTTCTCCAGCATGCCGTCGCCGGCACGCAGGAATTCGATGGTCGCGCCCAGGATCTGGCGCTCCTGTGGGTCTATCTGCCGGCCCCGCAGAACGTGATCATGCGAGCCGATTCCGGCGTGGAGAGCCTGTCGGCGCTCGGCGGCGTCCGCCTCAATCCCGGCATCAAGGGATCGGCCACCGAGACGACCACCGAAGCGGTTTTCGAGGTTCTCGACATCGAGCCGGACTATGTGCGCGGCTCGACCACGGACATCGTCGATTCGATCAAGGACAACCGGCTGGCGGGCTATGTGAAGTCCGGTTCGGCGAATACCCTCGACAGTTCGACGATCGATCTGGCCACCACGACGCCGATCCGGGTGCTCGGTCTCGACCAGAAGCAGGCCGACGCCATTCGCGAGAACATGCCGGACATTTCCATCGTGGACGTCGCCGCGGGCGTCGCCGAGGGTGTGCCCGCCTACACGACGTGGAGCTTCGGCGTGGGCGTGGCCGCCACGTCCGAAATGTCCGACGATACGGCCTACAAGATCGTCAAGGCGGTGATGGAGGACAAGTCCGTCCAGGGCAATGCGATGGCCGGCGTCAAGGGCGCGGATCTCGCGCGGTTGACGCTCGACTATGGCACTGTGCCGCTTCATCCGGGCGCCGTGCGATGGTTCGAGGAGAACGGGTATACCGTTCCCGACCGGTTGAAGCCGCAGCAGTAGTCGTGACGCCGTGCTCCATTTTCCGTCACCGGGAAAGGCGTTGGCGCTCCTGACGGGTGCCTTCGTCTTCTACACCGCGGCCTTCGGCGCGTTCGAAGGCCTCATCCAGCGGGCGATTTTCCTCGCTTTGGTCATCTGCCTCGGCTTTGCGATCTATCCGCTGGGCCAGGGGCGGTCGTGGCGGTGGCTTGGACTGGTGGTCGACCTCGCTCTGATGGCGATCAGCGTTGCGGCCTGCGTCTATGTCGTCGTCAATTACGATCGCATCATGACGGAGCTGCCCTGGGCGACGCCGCTCGACATGGTCCTGACGGCGGGGCTCGTCCTCGCTGTGCTGGAACTGGCGCGCCGGACCGTCGGGGTGATCTTTCCGCTCCTGGTGCTGGTGGGCCTCGCCTATGCCTATTTCGGCGCATCGCTGCCCGGAGCGCTGCGGCATCGCGGCTTCGACGCCTATTACATTACCGAAACGGTCTTCCTCGGCGATCTGGGCATCTGGGGCATGCTGACGGGCGTCGCCGCGACGGTGATCGCGGCCTTCGTCCTGTTCGGCGCGCTGCTTCTCCATACCGGCGGCGGTCAGGCCTTCATCGATCTCGCCATGCGGCTGGGTGGCAGGCAGGCGGGCGGTGCCGCCAAGATCGCGACCATCGCGTCGGGACTGTTCGGCATGATTTCCGGCTCGTCCGTCGCCAATGTCGCGACGACCGGCAATTTCACCATCCCGATGATGATCCGGCTCGGCTATCCGCGTCCGTTCGCCGCTGCGGTGGAAGCGGTCGCCTCGACCGGCGGCCAGATCGCGCCGCCCATCATGGGCGCGGCGGCTTTCGTCATGGCGGAAATCGTCGGCGTCCCCTACACGGCGATCATCAGCGCAGCGCTTTTGCCGGCGATCCTCTTCTACGTTTCCGTCTTCGTGACCGTTCATCTCGTTTCCGTCCAGCGGGGCCTCGCGCTCGTGCCTGCACAGGAGTTGCCGCCATGGCGCCAGATCCTGGCGGCGCGGCGGATCGGGCCGGTCGTTGCCGCGCTCACCGGCCTCGGCATCGGCTTCTGGATGGGGCGCTCGGTCTCGACATCCGCCTTCTACGGCATCGTCGGCCTGCTCGCCGCCTTCGTGCTGTCGCAAGCCGGGCGGCTGTCACTGCGGGAGATGGGGCAGCGCGTGCTCACGGGATTCGAGGATGCCGGGCGGGGCCTCGTCATCATCGGCGTCCTCCTGGCGGGCGCGCAGATCCTGGTCTCGATGGTCAATCTGACCGGCGCGGGGGTGGCGCTTTCCACCGCGATCGTCGCCTGGGGCGGCAGTTCCATGGCGCTGGTGGCGCTGCTCGTCGGCGTCGTCTGTCTGGTGATGGGGATGGGCCTGCCGACGACGGCGGCCTATGTCCTGGTCGCGGCGGTCTTGGCGCCGGCCCTGACCGAGGTCGGCGTGCCGCTCCTCACGGCGCATCTCTTCGTCTTCTATTTCGCGACCATTTCGGTGATCACCCCGCCGGTCTGCGTCGCCGTCTTCGTCGGGGCGGGGATCGCCAACACCGGATGGATGGCCGCTGCCGGCGAGGCGGTGCGGCTGGGTGCCATGACCTACGTCGTGCCCTTCCTCCTGCTCATCTATCCGGGCATGGTGCTGGAGGGCGGCAACCTCGCCGTCGTCGACGCTCTTCTCGCGGGTGTCGTCCTCGTCTTCGCCATTCCGACGCTGCTTTCGCGCGTGCCGCTGTCCGGCTGGCGGTGGTTGGACATCGTGCTTCTCAGTACCGCGATCGCCCTCGCCATCTGGCCGCATCCATCGACGCCCTTCATCGCTGCCGCGCTGCTCGCGTTCGGCTGGCTCATGGGTCGAAACCGCAGGCAGGTCGCGACATGAAAACGGTGCGCATCGGAGCGGGGGCGGGGTTTGGTGGCGACCGGATCGATCCGGCGGTGGCGCTCGCGCGGGATGGAGCGCTGGACTATCTCGTCTTCGAGTGCCTCGCCGAACGCACGATCGCCTTGGCGCAGCTTGCCCGGGTCGCCGATCCGTCAGAGGGCTACGACAAGCTCCTCGAACGGCGCATCCGCGCCGTTCTTCCCGACTGTCTGAGGAACGGCACGCGGATCGTCACCAATATGGGCGCGGCCAATCCATGGGCGGCGGCCCAAAAGGTGGCCGAGACGGCCGCGGATATGGGGCTCACGGGCGTCAAGGTCGCCGCCGTCCTCGGAGACGACGTGCTCGGCCACGTCGCTCCTTATCCCCTCGACGACACCGGGATGCCGGCGGAAGCTTTGGGCACCCGCCTCGTCTCGGCCAACGCCTATATCGGAAGCGCGGGTATCGTCGACGCGCTCCAGGCCGGAGCCCAGGTCGTGATCTGCGGCCGAGCGGCCGATCCCGCCCTGTTTCTGGGGCCGCTCGCCCATGAATTCGGCTGGGCGTCCGATGACTGGGAGCGGCTCGGGCGGGGCACGCTGGTCGGCCATCTTCTCGAATGCGCGGCCCAGATCACCGGCGGTTATTTCGCCGATCCCGGCCTCAAGGACGTGCCGGATCTCGCCAATGTCGGCTATCCCCTGGCGGAGGTGGGCGAAGACGGCAACGCCGTCATCACCAAATTGCCGGGTACCGGCGGTCAGGTCACCCTTGCCACCTGCACCGAGCAGCTTCTCTACGAAATCCACGATCCGGCCCGCTATCTGCAGCCCGACGTCGTCGCGGATTTCTCGAATGTCGATTTCACCGAGATCGGGCCGGACCGCGTGGCGGTCAGCGGCGGGGCAGGGCATCCCAGACCCGAAACGCTCAAGGTTTCCGTCGGAAGTCGCGATGGCTGGATCGGCCAGGGAGAGATTTCCTATGCCGGTCCCGGCGCCGTGGCGCGCGGCCGTCTGGCCGCCGACATTTTGAAGGAGCGGCTTCTGCCCTTCCAGAACGCCATCGCCGCCTATCGGTCGGACCTGATCGGCGTCGATTCCATTCTTCCGGGAGACAGCGATGCCCCGCCGCCGCGCGAGGTTCGGCTGCGGTGCGCGGCGCGATGCGACAGCCGCGAGGTGGCGGAAACCGTCGCGGACGAAGTGGAGACGCTTTACCTCTGCGGCCCCGCCGGCGGCGGCGGCGTGACCCGCAGTCTCAGGGAAGTCATCGGTATCCGCTCGACCTTCATGCCGCGATCGGAGGTCGAGGTGTCCGTGCGCATCGTGGAGTCGTGACATGAAACTGCATGAGATCGCCCATGGCCGCACCGGCGACAAAGGCACGACGTCCAATATCTCCGTCATCGCCTATCACGCGAAAGACTGGCCGCTGATCGAGGCCCATGTCACGGCCGAGCGCGTGGCCGCGATCTTCGACCGGCACGTCACCGTCACGCGCTACGTGCTGCCCAAACTCCATGCGTTGAATTTCGTGGTGGAGGGCGCACTGGAGGGCGGCGTAACCCGATCCGTGGCGCTGGACGCCCATGGCAAGTCCCTCGGCTTCGCGGTGCTGGAGATGGAACTCCCGGCCTGAGCGATTTCTCTTCGCCCATCTCTGCCGGCCTTCCGGAGCCCGGTTTCGATGGGGTTCGATCTCCCTTCCAAGCCTTGTGCGCGGTCCCGGTTGGCAACTTCCTCGGCGACCTTTTTCGGGGTTTGTCGAGGATCACCGCGGACGGATGAGGGACACGGCGCGAAGGATGGCGGCTTCGAAGCACTCGTCGGTCGGCGCGCCTGGCGATCCGCTCGAACTCCTGGAACTTGCAGAAGAAATTTCGATGAGATGAGGCCGCTTGCAGAGGGGGTCGTCGATCCGTAGCGGCGAGGTCCGCTTGGATGCTGGGCGATCGCCGCATGGGGCCGCGGCCGGCGAATTCCGGGTTTGGCGTAAGCCATTACCCCGGGCGGCTAATTATAATTGGAAGAATTCCAGGTTTGCAGCGCCATTCGTTTTCCTAGCTCTTCCCGAGAACTTGAAACGAGCGATCAGACAGAGTGGCGAACGAGCGCGCCTCGATCTCCCGAGTTCCGGGGCCAAACGCCCCGGATGTGATCGCCCCGGCTAGCGGAGGATGGGGCTCATGGGCCATCACCGAGACGAAAGCGACGAGACCGGCGGCTTGAAGCGCGCCAAGATCAGCCCGGAGGTCACGCGGCGCGGGTTTCTGGGCGGAACCGCGACGGCGGGGGCGACGGCCCTCGCGGGCATCGCCGGAAGCGCGCAGGAAGCGCTCGCCCAGGAGATGGATGCGGCGGGCGGCGAGACCGTCGATGTCAGCCTCGTCATCAACGGCGTGTCCTACGAGCGAAGCCTCGATGCGCGCACGACGATCCTCGACCTCTTGCGGGAGGAACTCGACCTGACCGGCACCAAGGTCGGCTGCAATCACGGCCAGTGCGGCGCCTGCACCGTGCTGATGAACGGCACGCGCATCAATTCCTGCCTGACGCTCGCCGCCATGGCTGACGGCGCCCGGATCACCACGATCGAGGGCCTCGCTGAGGGCAATGGCGATCTTCACCCGATGCAGGCCGCCTTCCTCGAACATGACGGCTTCCAGTGCGGCTACTGCACGCCGGGCCAGATCGTCTCGGCGATCGGCTGCGTGAAGGAAGGCCATGCCGACAGCGAGGCCGAGATCCGCGAATACATGTCCGGCAATCTCTGTCGCTGCGGCGCCTACAAGGGCATCACCGAGGCGATCATCGAGGCCCGCGATGCCACGCGCTCCAGCGACGTCGGAGGTGCATCATGAAGCCCTTTCGCTATCAGGCACCCGGCTCGGTCGACGCCGCCGTGGAGGCGGTCGATCCCATGGGCATCGCCGGCCAAGGCGGGGCGTTCCTGGCGGGCGGCACCACGCTCATCGATCTGATGAAGCTGCATGTGGTGACGCCACCGAGCGTCACGGACGTGAAGAATCTCGGCCTCGATACGATCGAGGAGAGCGGCGGCGAGGTGCGGATCGGCGCGCGCGTCACCATGGCGGAGGCTGCCGAGCATCCAATCTTCGTCGAACGAGCCCCGGCGCTGTCCGATGCCCTCTGGAAGGCGGCGAGCCCACAGCTTCGCAATGTCGCGACGCTCGGTGGCAATGTGCTCCAGCGCACCCGCTGCCCGTATTTTCGCGACAATGTCAGCCCTTGCAACAAGCGCGATCCTGGCTCCGGTTGCGCGGCGATTGGCGGCATCAACCGGCTGCTGGCCGTTCTCGGCACCTCCGAAAACTGCATCGCCACCTATGCCGGCGATTTCGCCAATGCGCTGATCCTGTTCGACGCGACGGTGGAAACCCAAAGGGCGGGCGAGGGACCACGTCAGATCCCCTTCGACGATCTCCACGTCCTGCCGGAAGATCATCCCGAGCGCGAGACCATGCTCGGCGACGACGAGCTGATCACCGGCTATCGCTTCGACCTGCCGGATTGGGCACGCCGCTCGGTCTATGTGAAGGCCCGCGACCGCGAGTCCTATGCCTTTGCGCTGGCTTCGGCCGCCGTGGCCCTCGATCTCGACGGCGACACGATCCGGGAGGCGCGCGTGGGACTCGGCGGTGTCGCGACCGTGCCCTGGCGAGCGCGCGAGGCGGAGGACTTCCTTCAAGGCAAGACGGTGAGCGAGGACACGGCGCTCGAAGCCGGGCGCATCGCCTTCGAAGGGGCCAAGGGCTACGAACACAACGCCTTCAAGATCCCGCTCGGGCGGCAGGTCGTCGCCAAGGCGATCCTCGACGCGGCGGGAATGGATATCTCCGGCGCGTCCGACAGCGGCGCCGGTGGGACATCCGCCACCAGTGAAGGAGCCAACTGATGGCCGACGAAACCATGACATTCGACCAGACGCCGACCCAGGACGTCGAAACGCAGAACAAGGTGGCAAGCGCCGAACGCGCCGCGGAGAACGCCAATGTCGGCGCCGCGATCAGTCGCGTGGACGGGCCGCTGAAAGTGACCGGCCAGGCGCGTTATGCGGCGGATTTCTCCGTGCCGAACCCGCTTTATGCCCATCTCGTCATTTCGACCGTCGGCAAGGGGCGGATCACCGGCATCGATGATGGTGCCGCGCGCCGGGTGAAGGGTCTGCGCGAAATCTACAGCCACGCCAACAAGCTCGACAACGGTTCGGCGCCCTTCTTCGCCGCCGGCGGTCAGGCGCAGCAGTCCTGGGAGCCTTTCGCCGAACCGGATGTGCGCTTTTACGGCGAGACGGTCGGTCTCGTCGTTGCCGAGACGATCCTCGGCGCGCGGGAAGCGGCGGCCGAACTCGTCTTCGAATACGAGTCGCAGGATCCTGCCGCCGTCTTCAGTGCATCGGGCGTCGAGCGCCAGGAGATGCCCGACAAGTCCACGACCAAGGGCGATTTCGACAGCGCCTTCGAGGCCGCGCCCGTGAAGATCGACTCCGACTACGAGACGGCCCCGAACGTCCACAATGCCATGGAGCTCTTCGCCACCACGGCTCACTGGGTCGGCGACAAGCTGACGGTCTACGTCCCGAGCCAGTGGGTGAAGGGTTTTCAGGTCGGGCTTGCCGAGGAGCTCGGCATCGACGAGGCCAATATCGAAGTCGTCTGCCCCTTCGTCGGCGGCGGCTTCGGCGGCAAGGGTTCGCTGTTCACCTGGGTTTCGCTGATCGCGGCCGCCTCGCGCGATCTCGGCCGTCCGGTGAAGCTCTACGTGACCCGCGAACAAGGCTTCACCACCGCCTCGTTCCGGGCCGAAACGCGGCAGAGCGTCCGCCTCGGCGCTGCGCAGGACGGCGTCTTCCAGGCACTCGAACATACCGGCGAGGAGCTGACCTCCAGGGCCGACAACTATTTCGTCAACGGCCAGGACGCGACGATCCGCATGTATCAGGCGGATGCAATCCGCACGAAGCTGACGACCGTCCATGCCGATCGCCAGACGCCGGGCTTCATGCGAGCCCCGGCCGAAACGCCCTATTTCTTCGGGCTGGAATCGGCCGTGGACGAGATCGCCCGTGAGCTCGACATGGACCCGGTCGAACTCAGGATCAAGAACGACACCATGGTCGACCCCGTCGACGGCGTGCCCTACACCTCGCGGTCGCTGAAGGAGTGTTTCCGCCAGGGAGCCGAAGCCTTCGGCTGGTCGGACTACACGCCCGAGATCGGCTCGAAGAACGAGGGGGAATGGCTGATCGGCTGGGGTGTCGCGACGTCCACCTATCCGACGCAGATGTCGCCCTGCACGGTGCGGATCCATCTCGACGTGTCCGGCGAGGCGCGGCTGCAGGTGGCAAGCCACGATGTCGGGACGGGCGCCTATACGGTGCTCACCCAGGCGGTCGCCGACGAGCTCGGCATCCCGGTCGAAAAGGTGCGGGTCGAACTCGGCGACAGTCGTCTGCCACCCGGCACGATCGCCGGGGGCTCGATCTCGACCGCCTCCAACGTCTCGGCGATCATGATCGCCTGCGAGCGCATCCGCCAGCGCCTCGGCCTCGAGCGCGGCGGCGACAACGATCTGGCGGCGGCGTTCGAGAATTTCGGCCAGGGCGGGATCGAGGAGTATGCGGAGTGGAACCCGCCCGGTGCCAAGAAGAACGCGCCGAAAACGCTCTACAACGGCAAGGTCACGATCGTCGGCGGGCCGGAGGAAAGCTATACGGCCTTCGCCTTCGGCGCGATCTTTTCCGAGGTGAGGATCAACCGGTTCACCCATGAAATCCGCGTGCCGCGCATGACCGGGGCCTTCGCCGCCGGGCGGATCATGAACGCCAAGACCGCCAAGAGCCAATATCTCGGCGGCATGGTCTGGGGCATCGGCCACGCGCTCCTCGAGGCGGCCGAGGTCGATCCGCGTACCGGCGCCTACATGAACGACAACATTTCGGAATACCTCGTGCCGGTGAATGCCGACGTCCCGAACATGGACGCGATCATCGTGCCGGAGGTCGACGACAAGGTGAACCCGGCGGGCGTGAAGGGCATCGGCGAAATCGGCATCGTCGGCGTCGCCGCTTCGATCGCCAATGCCGTCCATCATGCGACGGGCACGCGGCTTCGCCGCATTCCGATCCGGCCCGAAGACCTGATCCAGGCGTGAGGTCGCGCGGTCGATCGTGACACAAGAAGGCCTGCACCCGGAGAGGGCGCGGGCCTCTTTCGATGCGACTGGACGGGTAAACGGAACTTTCGGGACGAAGCCAGGACGAATCGGGCCGAGATATAAAGCCGAGGAACACGACGTGCAGACGAGCAAACGGAAACATCGAGCCGCATCCATGACGACCGCGACCACCGCGCCGCTGACCTTGGCGCTCGCCATCTGTCTCGGACTGGCGGGATCCGCGACGGCTCTCGAAACCGGCGATCTCGATGTCCTGCGCGAGGAAGCTCTCGCGCAGGTCAATGCCGATCGCGCCGAACAGGATCTGCCGCCGCTCACGCTTCAGGAGGCGCTCAACGAAGCGGCCCAGTCCCATGCCGAGGATATGATCGAAAACGACTACTATGCCCATGTCTCGCCCGAGGGTGTCGGGCCGCAGGATCGTTTCCTCGACCAGGGCGGCGGCCGGGCGAAGGTCGTGCGCGAAAACATCGCGCGCTGTTCGGGCTGCGCGCTCCCGCCGGACGAGGAGCGCGTCGAATCCTTCGAGACCGGCTGGATGAACAGCCCGCCCCATCGCGAGAACATCCTGAGCGAGGGGCTCCAAGGCTTCGGCTTCGGCATTGCGGGGGAGGAGGGGCGCATCGTTGCCGTTCAAACCTTCGCCGGCCCGGGCGTTCCGCCCGCCCTCGGGCCCGATCAGCAGCCGAGCCCGATCGCCGAGGCCGAACGTTCGAACACGATGGTCGAAATGCTGAACAGGGCCCGCGAAAGAGAAGGCCTGCCCGCCCTTGCCAACAGCGAAACCCTGGCCCAGGCGGCGCGAAACCTTCTTCCGGAAGAGGATGGCGGGCTTCTCGACCAGGACGGCGAGTCCGACCTCTACGCCGCTCTGCCGGAGGGCGCCCGACGGGATTGGCGCTCCCTGCGACTGATCTCCGCCGGGTGCGGGGGCTGCGGAGCCGAGATCACCGATGCCGATCTCCGCTATTTCCGCGAACAGTGGCTCGACAATCCGCAATTTACATCCGCCGTCACCAACGAGCGTTTCGATGCGGCGGGTGCGGCGTTCCTCGCCAGTGGCGAAGGCGCCAAGCGCGCGATCCTCGTGCTGGGCACGTCGCGATAGGCATTCGAAGGATTTGTCTCGCGGGACGTCTGTCACGAGAAAGGCCCGGACGCCATCGCGTCCGGGCCTTCCCGAACAAGATCGGAGTGCGCCTCTACGCGCGTCCGATTCCTACATGTCGACCGCCTGTCTGTTCTCGATCGTCGCCTGATCATACGGCAGGTCGTAATTGGCGAGACCCGGTGACCAGCCATAGTCGTAGCCGTAGAACGGATAGGTATAGTAGCCGTTTCCGATGCCGGTTCCCATGTCCGGACGGATGACCACGGCCGAGAGCTCGCCGTTCGAGATCATGACGTCATCGACATAGCCGTAATTCGTCCAGGAATTCTCGCCCTGATATCGGGCATAGTCGTCGATCAACTCGGTGACGCGCCAGACGCGGGGGCCGGTGTCGGTCTCGGAAAACCAGCCGCTTTCGAGGTCGGTGATCTGTGAGCTTGCGGTCTCGGCCCCGATGATCTCCCGATCGAAGATGGAATAGTCGTCGACATTGTCTTCCATGATGGGAACGCGAACCTGCCCGGCCGTCATGTCGAAATCGGCTTCGTCCCAGGGGACGCTGACATGGGTGTCACCGATATCCCAAATGCCGCCGACCTCGGCGATGATCGAGAGCGCCCGGCCATCGGTGCCAAACAGGATGTTCTCGACATCGCCGATGTCCTCACCGTCCTGGCCGATCACATCCATGTCGATGATCGCGTCGGCGCTCATGGAATTGTCGTTGGAAAGGTCGGGATGCCAGTCCGGCAATGAGACGATACCTTGGTTCTGGCCGGATGTGCTGTTCTGTGCCGACGCCGAATTCGCATCGTTGGTATTCTGCGCGAAAGCAGTCGAGGCCAGGAATGTGGCAATTACGGCCGCAATAGATGACTTCGATTTGATGAACATTGACGTTCCTCCACTATGTATGGACTTGGCTTGGGTTTCACATTTTCTTGCGATGTGCTTGAAGCGAAAGCTTTCCAAGCACTCAGCAAACCAATGCGGCCCTTGCGACGTCAGTTTCATTACAAGTCGTTGGGCGGCTTAAGAGAAGCCGCGCCGTGCGCAAAGGGAAACCTCCCGCGAGGCGCGATGGTCAGGCAGGTCCATCGGCATGCGGCATGGGGCGTATTCCCGATCGTCGATTCCGCATCATCGAAGCCGATTTTCATGGGACGGACCGGCAAAGCGCCGGTTCCGGCGACGACGGAGGTGGTTCCGGACTTCTCGCCGACGGAAGGCGGCCAGGTCCCGGCCGAACGGCCCGACGAAGCGCTATCGCAGCCGCCGAAGCCGTTCGGCCATGAGCGCGTCGAGCCGCTCCGTCGCGTGGCACATGGCCTCGACCTCCGCCTGCGGGCATCCGCGCAGGATGTAGATCTCGACATCGCCCCAAAGCTCGTCCACCTGGTCGCGGACGTCCCGCCCCTTGGGCGTCAGGCTGACCATGGTGTGGCGCCTGTCGATCGTTCCATGGGTGCGCTCGACCAATCCGCCCGACTGCAGCCGATCGAGCATCTTGGAAGCGGTCGAGGAACGGACCCCGATCGCATCGGCGATCTTGCAGACGAGCTGCGGCTCGCCGCTCGCATCGAGCTGCATGAGCATGTGGTCCTGACCGGGATGAAGGCCGATTTCGGCGAGCCTGATCGTGATCAGCGCGCGTCCGCTCTTCATGATGTTCACCAGCGAGGGCACGAAACGGTGCCCGTCCGGCCGGAGTGCGTTCGATGCGGGGATCTGGTGGCCGTTTAACGACATCGTTGCGTGTCCCTTGTTCTGGCGTATTCGCGGCCGTCGGTGTCAAGCGACAACGGGCCGGGTCTTTCGTCCGGCTCCGCGCCGGTGGGGCCAAGCTGGCCTGAGCCATGCTGCGACCACCGATCGAGCGAACCGACCTTCACGGTCGCTTCGTCATCGACATCGGGTATCGGTCCGGGCCCGAGCGTCCTGCGCGCTCGGCCCATGGGCGGGATCGCCCGCTTCGGCAGCACCGGGCGATCGAAAGCGCCGGGCGATCGAAGAACTCGGGCACGTCATTGCGCCTGAGCGAACCGTCTGGGCAATGTAACTATCACCAATTTCGCCGCCAAACAGGTGGACTGGAAGTAATTTCTCAAAATCTGAAAAAAAACCAAACTGCTTTAATTCTTCAGATCCGCCGAAATCGATTCGTATGTCAATCCCGTGTGCCAGAAATATTCATCCCGGATTGCCGAAAATTCTCGGCAAACTCGACGCAGGGATGCAAAGCATGAGTGAAGCGGCCGGCGTCACCACTGTCCCGGCAGGCGTTACTTGCGCAACAGCGCCGCGACGCTGAGGGCGAATGCAGCGGGATCGAACGGCTTCTCCCATCGCGGCATCTTGCGATAGTCGTCCGGCATGGCGGTCGGATCGTAGCCAGTGGTGAACACGAAAGGCACGCCGCGACGATTGAGCTCATCGGCGAGCGGATACACCGACTCGCCATTGAGACTGATGTCGAGCACGGCGAAATTCGGGGTCTCGTGCAATTTGAGCCGCTCGGTTGCCTCAGCCACCGTCGGGGCAGGGCCCATGATGCTCGCCCCCAGCCGACGAAAAGCCCGGCAGATGTCGTCCGCCAGATAATATTCGTCTTCGACCACCAGGACCGTTAGGCCCTGAAGTTCCTGCTCCATGGCGTCCATCATCGTCCGTCCCAACGACAATCACGGACCGCCGGCATGATCTCTGCCGGCGGCACTTCAAAGTCAGATTGCGATCGCCCGTCCGAATCGATCGCCTCGACAGACCGGCCTCACGCAGATGACGTCTCACGAACCCGTCTCGGGCGAATATATACTATGTAAAAGGTGTTGCGGCGAAAAGCCGCTATCAGGCGTGGCAAAGACCGAAAGGCATTGTCGCGATGAGCATGAGGTTCGTTCGAAAGCTCAGTCATTTCGCCGCCCTCTCGAACGACGACGTCCAGGCGATCAACCGCCTTGGCGAACTCCGGCTGCGCCTCTACGAGCCGCGGGAGACGATCATCGCAGAGGGCGAACGGCCGGAGGTGATCAATCTCCATCTCGACGGCTGGGCCTATCGGCACACGGTGCTCGCCAATGGCAAGCGTCAGATCACGTCGGTGCTCATTCCGGGCGACCTGTGCGATTTCAATATGTTCGTCCTCGACAAGATGGATCATAGCGTCACAGCTCTCACATCGGTGGCGATAGCGCGGATCACCCGCCCGGATTTCGAGGCGGTGATCGCCGAGCGCCCGCGCCTGACCCAGGCACTTTGGCGCGAAACCCTCGTCAACGCGGCGATCCAGCGGGAGCGGACGACCACGCTGGGCCAGCGCGACGCGGTCGAGCGCATCAGTCACACGTTATGCGAATTGTTCATCCGGCTCGATTGTGTCGGCCTGACGAATGGCAACAGTTGTCCGATGCCGCTGTCCCAGGCCGAGATCGGCGAGATCACCGGATTGACCACCGTCAGCGTCAACCGCGTCCTGCAAGACTTTCGTCGTTCGAACCTGATCACCCTGAAGCACAGGACTTTGACGATCGTCGACTTCGACGAACTCAAGCGCCGGGCGATGTTCAATCCGAATTACCTGCATCTCGGCGAAGCGGGCGGATTTTCGTCCATCGACTCTTGAAAGGGACGGGCCTTCATGCGGGTTCGAGGTGCCGGGCGTCTGTTTCATTGCCGCATGGGTGCGATTATGGCTCGCAACGTCGGATCGCGGCCCTTCATGGGCGAATTCGTTCATCGGCCTGCTGGCGCACTGTCAGTGCCGACCGGGAGGTCGGTCGATGGCCGACTGAACGGTTTCGATCCGCGGCATGCGTCCGGATGGGCCTTTGATGCGTTGCTCTGCCAGATCGGCTTCCTGCGAAAGGGCCGATCTCTGTCCGACAGTGGGTGGGACGCAGTCTCGAAAGCCTTTGATCCCCTCGTTGGCGGCGGATCGCATGAGGCTCGCAGCCAGACCGTTTCCGGTTCGGTCATTCGGAAAATGTGTGGCGAACGTCACGAGACCAGGGAGGTCGAACGTGGTCGACTTCGAAGACAATTCCGCCTCCGGCCCGCCGGTCGAGACAATGCGCGACCTCATCCAGGCAAGGGACTGGAGCCGGACGCCCCTCGGCCCGCAATCGTCATGGCCGGCGCCCCTGGCCGACGCGGTCGAACTGATTTTGGCGACCCCCCTGCCGATGGCCATCCTGTGGGGATCCGATCTGACCCAGATCTACAATGACGGTTACCGGGAGATCATGGCGGATCGCCATCCCGATGCTCTCGGCGAGCCGGTGCGAAACACGTGGCCGGCAAGCTGGCCGGCCCATGCACCGATCTACGAGAGCGTCCTGGCGGGGCAGAGCCGAAGGATCTCCAACCAGGAAGTTCTGATCGACAGAGACGGCCGCCTCGTCAAGGCATGGTTCGATCTGACATGCAGCCCCCTCGGGAAGGCGGGCCATGTCCAGGGTGTTTTCGTGGTGGCGACCGACCAGAGCGGGAGAAGACTCTCCGAGGCGAGGTGGCAGAAAGGCGAATGGCGCATCCGCAATACCTTGGCCGTCATCCGCTCGATCGCGCGTCGGACAGCCGAGACGAGCGAGTCCGTCGAGGACTATCACATGCACTTCGAGGGGCGCATCGATGCCTTGGCCCGGACCCAAGCGGCGCTGGCGCGCAATTCGGTGGATGGGGTGGCCCTTTTGAACATCGTCGCCGAAGAGTTGATTGCCGCGCGGGCCCGCGAAGGCGAGACTTTCGTCATGGCTGGACCCGAGATCCGTCTTCCGCCAGATGCCGTCGGACCTCTCGGTCTGGCGGTCCACGAACTGGCCACCAACGCTCTCAAATTCGGCGCGCTTACGGATCGTGGTGGAAAAATTGCGATCGAATGGTCAGTTGTGGGCGATGGGGAGCGCATGCTCGATTTTTGCTGGAAGGAAACCGGCGTGATCATCGACCGGCCCCCCTCGCGGACCGGTTTCGGCACCGAGCTTCTTTCGAGAAGCCTGGCCTACGAGCTTCGGGCGGACGTGACGATCGATTTCGAGCCGGACGGGCTGCGATGCCGCATCGTCTTCCCGCTCCGAGAGACGAGCGATGGGTGAAACGACGATCGCGGCGTTCCTGCGGCGCGGGAGGAAGGGAATGAAAGACGCCTCACAATCGACACGCGATCGCGACATGTCTTTTATGCGCGACGGGACGCTTTAGAGACCACATGGCCAACCCACTGTTCCGCAAGCTCTCGGACGCCAACACCCTGAACGACGCCGACCGCGACATCCTCGACAAAGTGATCGCGCGGCAACGGACCGTGGCGGCCCGGCGGGACGTCATCAGCGCCGGTGATCGCCCGAAGGACGTTCATCTCGTCATCGAGGGCTTCGCCTGTCGCTACAAGCTTCTGCCGGATGGGCAACGGCAGATCGTGGCGATTCTCGTTCCCGGCGATTTCTGCGATCTGCATGTGGCGATCCTCGGCGAGATGGATCACGGCATCGCCACGCTCTCCAATTGCACGATCGTCGAGATTCCGCCGGCCACGGTGGACGACCTGACGATGAACCATCCGCGCATCACGCGAAGTCTGTGGTGGGCAACCCTGGTGGACGAGGCCATCCTTCGCGAATGGGTGACGAATCTCGGACGGCGCCCGGCAGATCGGCACATCGCGCATCTGATGTGCGAACTCTATCTGCGCCTCAAGGCCGTCGGCCTCGTTATCGACCACACCTTCGAGCTTCCGCTGACGCAGCAGGAACTCGCCGATGCGATCGGCATCTCGATCGTGCATGCCAATCGCATGCTGTCCGACCTGCGTGATCGCGGTCTGGTGACGTTTCAGGGTCGGCGTGTCCGGATCGCCGACTTCGACGCCCTGATGGCGTTTGCGGATTTCGATCCGGCCTATCTGCACCTCGTGCCTCGGACCGAAAACGGTTTGCAACGCGACCTCGCCGATCGCGGGTCGCACTAGCGCGATCGACATAACCCTCACGAACTCGAGCGACGATCATCGTCGCTCGGCGACAATCCGTCGTGGCCGAATCCAATCGAGCAGGAAGGTGAGTGATGCCTCACCATTATTTCGACGTCACGGACGAGGACCGCTTCTTTCGCGACGAAACCGGACTTCCCTGCCCGGACGAGGCAGCCGTGCGAGACGCTGCCATCAGGGCACTTCCGACGATGGCCCGCGACGTGATGCCGGACGGGGACGCGCACCAAATCGCCGTCAGGGTGCGTGATGGAGACGGGCGCTACGTCTCTGAAGCCAGCCTGACGCTGACGGCCGGATCTCTCGATCCTGAAAGCGAGAGTTGAGGATCGAGGCGAAAGAAGTTGGAACGATGATCGGAATATTTGATCTATTTGAAAGAAAATGGCGTTTGGCAATCCCGGATAAACTTATGTGACTGTCAGCGACGGCGACGTCTGCAATCTTCGGGTCCTCACCATGAAGGGACCCTGCAGCAATGACTGTCCATCTGGAACAGGAAATCTGTGAAGCCATCGAGCACGCCAGTCATTCCGGCGTTCTCCTGTTTCACGAGGCCGCGGCACGGATTCATCGGCATATGGCATACCCGGCTGACGCAGCCTTGGCCGCCCTCGTCGAAAGACGGATCCTGAGTGAAGCCCGAATCCGGAAAATCCCGGTGCTTTTCACCACCGATCCTCATCCGATACTGCCGCCGCCTCTCGATGCCTCCGACCTCTTGAACGGCTACGCTGACGCCCATCCTTGATGGGAGACGGTGGTCGGCGGGCGAATGGCCGCTCGGATCGGATTGAAAACTCAGGGGGGCTCCACTCCGAGAAAGACCGCGGGGCCCCTCGAATTGGTCTCGCGGCAGCTTCTTGGACGTCCGGCCCGAGGATGCCCAAGTGAGGACGGGTCGCGATCTTTCGTTTTCGGGACGTTCCCTCATCACGCCGCACGAGGTCGCGCTGTTGCTCGACCTCGGCCGTCGTTTCAGTGCGATGCGTCGTCCATGAAAAGCTTGCTCAGGACCTCTTGCACGTTGACCGGCTTCTGACAGCACGGCACCTGGCGCAAAGGCTCGGGCAGTGCGTCTTCGTCGAGGCCGGTAAGCAGAACGAACGGCACGCCTCTTTCGAACAGCATTTCCGCTACCGCGGTCGACTGCCCGCCGCGCAGTGCCACATCGAGCGTGGCGCCGTCGATCGCCTGTTGGGATGAGATCAGTTCGAGGGCTGCCTCCGCCGTCGCGACGGGACCGAGGACGCTCGCGCCCATTTTCTCGAAAGCCAGCCGAAGCTCGTCGGCGATGAAATACTCATCCTCGACGACGAGAATCCGACGACCGCGTACGACTTGGGAAGCCATGTCAAACCTCTATGGTTTTTTTCGCTCGAGCAACGGCAGCGAGATGGTGCAGCGAAGAGCTTCGGTATCGAGTGCATAAGTGGTATCGGCGCCAAGTTGATAAGGAAGCGCCCGTTCGATGAGTTCGCGGCCGTAGCCTCCGCCATTGGGCGCGTCGATCGCGTCCGTTGCCAGCAACCCGACCTCCCGCCACTCGATTTGCAAACGCGTGACGCCGTTTTCCACGAGACGCCTGAAAACGGTCAGGCGGCCTTCCGGGTTGCTCAGGCCACCATATTTCGTCGCGTTCGTCAGGAGCTCGTGAATGGCCAATGCCAACGTCTGCACGGAAGCGGACGGCAGCGCGACGCCCTTCGGACCGTCGACCATGACCTGAGCGCCTTCGCCGGTCTCCATGGTGACGCCATGACCGCTCATCTCCGCGTCGATGAGCTGGTCGAAGGTCACCCGGCTCCCATCCTCGAGACGCGACAGGAGGGAATTGACTCGCGCCAACGCATCGAGACGGTTGAAAAAGTCTTCCGAAAACTGCTCGAGGGAGGTGCTCGCGCGGAACGTGCGCTGCGCGATCGACTTTACCACACCGATCAGATTGCGCGTCCGGTGCTGCAGTTCGCCGACGAGAACCTGCATACGGTCCGCCGTGCGCCGTTCGTCCGTCATGTCGTGACAGATTCCGCCCAGGCGACGCACCGAACCGTCGGCATCGATGAGATTGAAGCCCGTCGATCGGATCCAGCGTGTCTCTCCATCCCGGGGGCGGCGAATACGAAATTCGATCACCGCAGCGTCCTCGCGAAGGCTCTTGAACTCGTTCAGCGCCCGGTCGCGGTCTTCGGCGATCACCAGGTCGCGGAAGAACTCGACGCCGCCCTCAGCCGAAGCTTCGCCGCGAGCGACCCCGTACACGTCCTCGAAGGCAGCGCTGAGATATTCGAACTGCAAGGTCTTCGCATCCCGGATCCAGAGTGCATCCGAGGATGCGTCGCCGAACTGCTGGAACAGTTGCTCACTTTCCCGCAAAGCGTTCTCGGTCCGCTTGCGACCCGCCACGTCGTTGAAGAGAATTCCGACCTGGCTGGCATCGGGCGGACCGAAAGGAAAGGCAAAGACCTCGTAATATCGTCCGAGGGCCGCTGCGGCGCTCTCGAAATGCTCCGGCTGGCGCGTCCGCGCGACGCGGGCGTAGGTGTCGAACCATATCTCCTCGTGACCGGGGCGCAGAGAGCGCATCGTTCGGCCCGCGGCGTCCTCGAGGCCGGTCTGGCGCTCGAAGGCGCGATTGGTTTCGAGGAAGCGATAGTCGAACGCTCGGCCGGTCTCGTCGAAGATCATTTCGACGATGCAGAAACCTTGCGTCATCATGTCGAAGAGCAGGCGGTAACGTTCCTCACTGTGACGTTCGGCAGTCTCTGCTCGCGCTCTCTCGATCGCCGCCCAGATCCGATCGGCGACGTCGCTCAGGAGGTCGCGCTCGTGTCTCGTCCAGTCGCGCCGACGCGCCGTCGTCACGCAGAGCGCCCCGACGAGCTCGCGCTGCTTGATCAGGGGCGCCCCCATGCATCCGATGATGCCGAGCGCCGCCGAAGCGGGCCGGTCCGCGTCCGGCACCAGGGGCGAGGTCTGCGTATCGGGGATGACATGGCACTCGCCGCGACGCAGGATCTCGACCGACCATCCGAAGTCGGCGATGCCATGCTCACCCGCGAGCGACGTGCCGCCATCGCGCACATGGTCGCGCTCGACCCGTGCCACCCCTTCCGCTTCGTCGACCTCGACGTAGTATGCGCGATCGACGTTCAGCCATTTGGCAAGCAGGCGGCACGCCTCGCCTTGAATCTCGGCTGCATCGGAGAGCGGGCGCAGCGCATCCGAGAGTGTCAGAAGGAAACTCTGCCGCTCCTCGCTCTCGCGCAGGCGCATGTGTGCCTCGCGGCGCTCGGTGACATCGACGAAGGTGACGACGATTCCGTCGATACGGTCGTTGACGGTGCGGTAGGGCCGGATTCGCAGCATCAGCCAGCGTCCGTCGCGAGACTGGATCTCACGTTCGACCGGCGCGAGGTCGCGCAGGACGAGCGCGGCGTCTTCGGCAACACCGTCATAGGTCAGGTGATGAGTGAAGTCCGTCAGGTTTCGGCCGACGTCGGCCTCGGTGATGTTGAAGACCTCCGACAGCCGCGGCGTGAACATGCGGATTCGCAGCTTGGCATCGAGAAACAGCGTGCCGATGTCGGTTGCGGCGATCAGGTTCTCGAGGTCGCTGTGCGCCGATCCGATCGCCTCGAGCTTGCTCTTCAGCTCCGCGTTCACGGTCTGCAGCTCTTCGTTCATCGACTGGAGCTCTTCCTTCGAGGTCTCGAGCTCCTCGGCCGTCGAACGATATTCCTCGTTGATCGATTGCAGCTCCTCGTTGGCGACCCGAAGATCCTGAATGGTCCCCTCGTGCTCGGCCCTCGATGCAGAAAGGCGCGCATGGGCCGCGTTGAGATCCTCCCGCAGCTTCTTGGCTTCGCCGTTCTCCGCATCGGATTCGGCGCTTTCGTCGACCGGACCGGCGTCGAGGAACAGGATCAGCGCTTGTCCGACGGAACCTTCTCGAGGCGCCGAGCCGGGGGCCACGTACAGGCTGACCCGGTGCCTGCTGCCGTTGAAAGCGACGGCCATCGGCGGCGTGAGTGTCGTCATGCCGGAATCGAGCGCCTGGCGGACCGCGGTCCTGACGTCGAGGCGCAATTCGGGGCGGACGAGGACGGTGATGTCGGTCGTCGGGGGGCCGACCGAGTGCAGAAGGAACCGACCGGCGTTTTCCGACACGTTGAGGAGCTGGTAGTCGCGATCCACGAGCACGCTCGGGGGCGCCGAATGCTCCAGCGCTTCGTGGTGCACGAGGCTTACCGCGCCGTCCGGACCCTGTGATTTCTGCGGCTGTGCGCTCTTCAACGGCCCAGGTTTATGCTCGGCCGGGAACTGCGAGATCACGGGCAATCGGCGTGATGCCTGCGGGCGCGCCTGATAGATGCGCGCTTCCCGGTCGAGCGGCGCGAAAAGCTCCGCCGAAGCGTCGGCAGTCTCCGCCGAACCGAGATACAAATATCCATGCGGCCGCAGCCCGTAGGCAAAGAGGGCGCAGACCTGTCGTTGCAGATCGCGCTCCAGATAAATCAGAAGATTGCGGCAGGAGATGAGATCGAGCCGCATGAACGGCGGATCCTTCAGCACGCTGTGCGAGGCGAAGAGGACGACGTCGCGCAGCTCCTTGCGCACCCGGTAGTGCGCCCCTTCGCGAACGAAGAAGCGCTGAAGCCGCTCCAGCGACACGTCGGCCTCGATGCTGGCCGGGTAGCGGCCTTCGCGTCCGGTGGCGAGTGCCCCCTCGTCGAGATCGGTGGCGAAGATCTGGATGGGAATGCTCACCTGTCG
The DNA here is from genome assembly GCF_021390325.1 of Jiella avicenniae. GTDB lineage: Bacteria > Pseudomonadota > Alphaproteobacteria > Rhizobiales > Rhizobiaceae > Jiella > Jiella avicenniae. Next base: position 138,128 of record NZ_JAJUWU010000017.1, read on the forward strand.
CCGCGCCGCCTCCTCGAGGAGCAGGATGGCGATGCTGTAAGCCTCCTCGCCCGTGGCGCAGCCAGGCACCCAGATCCGGATGCCGGCGTCACCGGCGTTTTCCAGCAGGGACCCGATCACCGTCTTTCCCAGCGCCTCGTAGGCGGAGGCGTCGCGGAAGAACGACGTGACGGAGATGAGCAGATCGCCGAGAAGTTCCTGCGCTTCCTCCGGGTTCGTCACCACGTATTCGAAATATTGCGAGAGATCGGAGCAGCGCGCCACCTGCATTCGCCGGGCGACGCGCCGCATGACGGTGGCGCGCTTATAGGCCGAGAAGTCGTGTCCGGTCCGCGATTTCAGAAAGCTGACGATGCGCTGGAGAAGCTGATCGGCGGGCATCACCGCGAGCGATCGCACCGCTTCCTTGCTCTTGGTGACCTCGACGATCCGTTCCGCGAGCCGCGGCAGCGGCGCCACGAAGTCGGCCACGCCCATGGCGATGGCGCTGCGCGGCATCATCGGGAATTCGGCCGTCTTCGGCTCCTGCACGAAGATGACGCCGCCGGCCTCCTTGATGTCGCGCACCCCGACCGCCCCGTCGGATCCGGAACCGGACAGGATCACCGCCAGCCCGTCGCCTCGTCCCTTGGCGACCGAGCGGAAGAACATGTCGACCGGCGCCCTGTGGCCGCGCGCCTCGGTGAACGGCCGGGCCCGGACGTCGTCGCCGTCGATCACGAGTTCACGGTCCGGCGGGATGATGTAGACGTGATCGGGCTCCAGCGTCGCCCGGTCGGTCACCTGCGTCGTGGGAAGGTCGGTCACGCCGGCGAGAATCTGGTGCAGCGCGCTCGGTTGATCCGGCGACAGATGCGTGATGACGACATAGGCCAGCCCGAGATCATTCGGCAGTTGTCGAAACAACTCCTTCAGCGCGCCGACGCCGCCCGCCGAGGCGCCGATCGCGCAGACCGCCACATTCTTGATGGTCTCTTCCATGCTTTCCGCCATCGTCCGAAACCTGCACCCGGTGTCGCCGCAAGAAGTTGGTCGAACTCGGGTCTATCACGTCAGCGCCGTGAATGAACTTGGGAAGATTGCAGCCTTTGCTCTCGACCGACGACAATGGTCGGTCCCGGGCGCCGATGACGGAAACGGGCCCTGCCGCGCTTCGAAACGTGGCCCCTTCGACGGCCCATGGAGTTCATTCGGCAGCCAACGATTTGGCGACACGTGGCGGCTCCCGACCGAAGCGTCCCACCCTCGCTCGGGCCCGTGACGACGGCGGGACGGACGAGCCGGCCACGGTCACCATTGCCGATGCGGACGACGAAGGCTCGCCGGATGAAGGTACTGAGGCGAGCGGACGGGATCGGAGCGATGTCGCCGGCATCGTGACGGCCGATCGTGAAGCGGACGGCTCTGCGGATTCGGCCGGCGACGACGCGACGGCGAATGCGACTCCGGGCGGAGCTCCCATGGCACCGCCGGATGCCCCGCCTGCCGCGATGTCCGAGACGGCGGACGCGTCGGCTTCCGCCGCCGCTCCAGAGGTCGGCCTGACGCGCGAGATCGTGTCGACGACGGATCTCATCGCACAGCCCGCCCTGGACGGGAGCGGAAGCCGGATCGGCACCGTGGCGGATGTTCTCGTGATGCTCGATGATGCACGGGTGCGCACCGTCGTGATCGAGACGGAGGATGGTTTTCTGGGCCTCCGAGACGCGCAGACGCGCCGTGTGCCGGCGTCGCGGATCGTCATCGATCCGCTCGGCGGCTCCGTCGTGGAAGAGAACGGTTCCGACGACGCCGAACCAGGTGAATGAGACTTAGTTCGTGCCGGGTGCCGGCTTCACCGGCTCGGGCAGCGGCATCTTCACCCATTCGGCGACCTGTTCCTTGCTCGGATCCCAGGGCTGGGCCTCGTCGACATTGTCCTTGGTGATCATGGTCGACGGGGCATCGTAGTACTGTCCAGGCTCGACCGAGCCGTCGACGACACCCTTCAGAAGCCGGTAGGCCATGACCGAGGCGCTGGACGGCGGGTTGGCATGGGAGACGGCGAGCTTGCCTTCCTTGATGAGTTCGAGGCCGTAGGGCGCGCCGTTGGTGCCGGAGGCGAGCAGCACCTCGCCGGTCTTGCCGGCACGCTCGATGGCGATCGAGGCGCCGACGGCCATGTCGTCATTGTGGACGTAGAGCGCCTTGAGGTCCGGATGGGCGGTCAGGATCTGTGCGGTCGCGTCGAGCGCCATCTGGCGGTTCCAGTCGCCCGGCACCTCGGAGACCACTTCCGCCTTCGAGCCGGATTCGGTGAGGCCCTTCTTGAAGCCCTCCGAATAGGCCTCGGCGTCGCCGCGCCCGAGCTTGCCGCTGATGATGGCGACCTTGCCTTCCTTGACCGTCTCGCCGACGAACTTGCCCACAGGAACTCCAAACGTCGGCACGTCGATCTGCATGAAGCCCGCGACCTTGTCGAGGAGCTCGGGATCATAGCCATATTCGAAGAAGATCGGCACACCGGCACGTTGGGCTTGGGCGATCGCCGCCTTTTCCGAAGAGAGCGACACGGCGTAGATCAGGATGCCGTCGACGCCTTGGGTGATCGCGTCCTGGATGTTGGCGAGTTCCTGGGTGCTGTCGTTGTTGGCGTTGTAGGTGACGATTTCGTCGCCGAGCTGTTCGGCCGCCATCTGCACCGCTTCCATGCCGTACTGGTAGAACGGATCGGGGCCCGCGCGCATGAAGGCGTAGGTGTCTGCATGGGCGGCCGAGCCGATGAGCGCGGCGGCCGAGGTCGCGAGCGCGAGTTTCGTGAGATACCGTTTCATCTTGTTCCTCCCGGTTTGAAACGATGGGGTGGTCTGTCCGCCTGGGAGGGCCCGCCCTCCACGAGCGGCCTCAGCGCGGTCGCTGCAGGATCACAGCGGCCGTGATGATCAGGCCGAGGACGGCGCTCTGATAGTTCGCGCCGATCCCGAGAAGGTTCATGGAATTGCTGACGAGGCCGAGCAGGAGGACGCCGCCGAGCGTGCCGAGCACGGTGCCGCGCCCGCCGACGAGGGGCGTGCCGCCGATGACCACCGCGGCGATCGCCCGAAGCTCGTAGCCGGTGCCCATGTTCGGCAAAGCGGAGTCGAGAATGCCGGTGAGAACCACCGCCGCGACGCCCACGATGAGGCCGTTGATGGCGTAGAGCGCGATCTTGATCCGGGCGATCGGAATGCCGGAGAGCCGCGCGGCCTCCTCGTTGCCGCCGATGGCGAAGGCGTAGCGGCCGAGAACGCTGTTCCTCAGAAGGAAGAAGACGACGACGAGGACGATCGCCATGACGTAGACGGGATAGGGGATCGTCGCGAGGCTGCCGAAGCCGATGAAGTCGAAGAGACCACCGGTGCCGTTCACCGGGCTGCCGCCCGAAATGATGATCGCGACGCCTTGCAGGAAGGTCATCATGCCGAGGGTTATGATGAAGGGTGTCGCCCGGTTGGTGGCGACCAGCATGCCGTTGATCGCGCCGATGACGAGGCCGGTGGCAAGACCGGCGAGAACGCCGAGAAGGACCGAGCCCGTCGCCGCAATGGTGAGTGCCGTCACGATACCCGCGACCGAGAGCATCGCCCCGACGGAAAGATCGAGCCCCGCCGAGACGAGGAGGATGGTCTGGCCGAAGGCGACGATGCCCAGCGCCGAGACCTGGAACAGGATGTTGAGGAGGTTGTTCGTGCTGAGAAAGCGCGGATTGCCGATCGCCGTCAGGACGATGATGACGATCAGCGTCAGGACGAGGGTGTAGCGGCCGATATTGGCGAACTTCAACCGTCCGGCTTTCGCATCGTTCCCCTTGACTTCGGAGCGGGTGGAGATCGCCTCAGACATGCGTTGCAGCTTTCGTCGACCTGGGTTCGGACTGGGTGTTTGCGTGTGCGGAAGGCTGGGCCTGAATGGCCGTCAGCAAATCCTCGGGCGTCAGCCCCACCGGCGAGAGGGTCGCGTCGATCGACCCGTCGCGCAGGACGAGAATGCGGTCGGCGAGCGCGATCAGTTCTTCCAGATCGGTGGACATGAAGATGACGCCCGCGCCGTCGGCCGCCAGCGCGCGCAGATGGTCGTGGATCTGCGCCTGCGCCTCCACGTCGACCCCTTGCGTCGGCTCTTCGAGGACGAAGAGCTTGGCCCCGGCGAAGACGGCGCGGCCGAGCAGCGCCTTTCGCTGGTTGCCGCCGCTGAGAAAACGGACCTCTTTCTCCGGCGCGCGGGGAACGAGGTCGAGCCGTTCCGACATGGAAAGCGCCGCTTTCCGCTCGCCGCCGAGATTCAGCCAGGAGAGGCGGGCAAGATTGCCGAGGGCGGCGAGCGAGATATTGCCGCCGACCGACATGGGCATGACGAGCCCGCGCTCGCGCATGTCCTCGGGGATGAAGACGACGCCGCGCGCGATCGCGTCGCGCACCGAGGCGGGCTCGTAAGGCTTGCCCTCCAGCGTCATGGTGCCGCTCGCCCGGCTGACGCCGCTGATCACCTCGGCGAGCTCGCGCGTGCCGCTACCCATCAGGCCGGTGACGCCGATGATCTCGCCCCGACCGAGAGAGAGCGAGACGTCGTCGAGCTTCTCCGGCACGGTGATCGCGTCGAGATCGAGGATGACGGCAGGAAACGCGGTGGTGACGCTCTCGCGCACGGTCTTTTCGAGGGCGCGACCGACCATCATCGCGATCAGGCTTTCCTTGTCGGCCTCGCCGGCTTCGACGACGCCGACCTTTTCGCCATTGCGCAGGACGGTGATCCGGTTCGAGATCGTCAGGACCTCGTCGAGATGGTGGGAGATGTAGACGATGGCGAGCCCGCTTTCGGCGAGGTCGCGGATGAGGTCGAAGAGGAAGTCGGCCTGGCTCTTGTTGAGCGCCGCCGTCGGCTCGTCGAGAAGGAGGATGCGGGCCTTCTCGCGCACGGCCTTCGCGATCGCCACCTGCTGGCGCATGGCAATGTCGAGATCGCCGAGCCGGCGCTCTACCGCAATGTCGAGCTTCAGCTGCTCGAGAAGCTTACGGGCCTCCTCCGCCATGGTCTTTTCGTCGACGAAGCCGAAGCGCGTGCGGGGCTCGGCGCCCAGAAAGATGTTGGCGGCGACGGAGAGCTCGGGATGAAGTTCGGCGTTCTGGTGGACGACGGCGATGCCGGCCTTGCCGCAGGTGAGCGGATCGAGGGCCTCGAAGGTCTTCTCGCCGACGCGGATCGTGCCGGAGTCCGGCGGCTGCGCACCGGCCAGGATCTTGACGAGGGTCGACTTGCCGGCCCCGTTCTTGCCGACGAGACCGTGAACCTCGCCGCGCCGGACGGAAAAGTCGACCGCCTTCAGCGCTCGGGCCCCGAAGAAGGATTTGGAAATCCTGCGGGCTTCGATCGCCAGGTTCTCCGAACCCTCAACCACATCTTCCTCCCGTGACACGTTTTCCGCCATCCCCTCCCGAGGGATCGCCGGTTCCGGACGAACGCGGCACGGCAAGAAAAACGCTGGTACGACTACTCGTTGACCGTGAAGAGCACGATCAGCTCAAGAATTAAACCGGAGGCGTTCCGAACAAAATCCGTGTTTATTCAAGGTAGCAAATCCATTTTCAGGCCATCACGTGGATATTCACGAAAAGAGGCCCGCTGCATTGTCGATCATATGGATTTCGCCAGAAGAGGCTTTTCGTAGCGTCTGATTTTCGAAGAGAAGCGGCCGGTTCTGTCGTTCCGTCAACCGTGCGGCTGATCCCTATCGAATGGACCGACCCTCAGATGGTCAGGCCGCCGTCGACCACCAGCGTCGCGCCGGTCGTGAAGGCGGATTCGTCGCTGGCGAAATAGACCGCGGCCGCGGCCATCTCGTCCGGCGTGCCGAGCCGGCCCATCGGCTGGCGGGCGATGAAGTCTCTGCGCGCCTGTTCGGGATCGGCCTGAGAGGCGATCCGCTCTTCCAGTGACGGGGATTCGGTGGTGCCGGGGCAGAGCGCGTTGACGCGCACGCCCGTGTCGACGATGTCGCGCGCGACCTGTTTGGTCAGCCCGATCACCGCCGCCTTGCTCGCCCCGTAAGCCACGCGGTTGGGCACGCCCTTGAGGTTGGAGACCACCGAGGAGACGTTGATGATCGAGCCCGCCCCGCGCTCCAGCATTTGCGGCAGCACCGCTTTCATAGTGCGGAAGCAGGAGGTGGCGTTCTGCTCCATGCTGCGCAGCCAATCCTCCTCCGAACAGTCGAGGATCGTGCCGTTGTGGACCCAGCCCGCGCAGTTGAAGAGGATGTCGATCCGCCCCGCCTCGTCGATCGCTTGTCTCACCGCCGCGCCGTCGGTGACGTCGAGCCCGATCGGGGTGATCGCCGGATCGATCTCCGGCAGATCGGCCATCTTGGCAACGGTGCGGCTCGCCGCGATCACCTCGGCCCCCTCGCGCGCATAGGCGATCGCCACGGCGCGGCCGATCCCCTGGCCGGCGCCCGTCACGAAGGCCCGCTTGCCTTTCAACCGATCCGTCATGTCCTGTCCTTCCGATATCGTCCGATTGAGCGTGGACCTGTCGGGTCTCAGATCCGGTAGACGCGCTCGGCCGTCGCGCCAAAGACGTTGCGCCGATCGTCGTCGGAGTAGGCCGAGAGCGCGTCCTGATAGGCCTCGAAGATCGATGCGTAGTCGGTCCAGAGCTTTTCGACCGGGAAATTGCTGCCGAACATGCAGCGCTCGGAGCCGAAGGTCGCGAGGCATTCGTCGACGACGAGGCCGATGAAAGTCCGGTCGACTTTCTGGTTGAAGGTGCCCTGTCCGGAGAACTTCACCGCCAGATTGTCGTTCTCGGCGAGGCGCTTCAGCCCCGTCTTCCAGCGCTCGACGACGTCCGGCGTGTCGCCCTCCAGCATGCCGGCATGGACGAGGACGAAGGGAATGTCGGGGAAGTCGCGCACGAGCTTGGCGGCGTTTTCCGCCTGACCGGAGAAGACCTGAAGCTCGAAGAGCCAGCCCATATCGGCGACATGCTTGAGGTTCTTGCGGAAGACCGGATCATTCATCTGGTCCGGCACCGGCGCGTAGCGATATTGTGGGTTCTCGTGCCAATGGAGCTGCTGGCGACAGCCGCGCATGCGCTTGGAGATGCGGGCCTCCTCCTTCATCACCGCGAAGCAGTCGTCGTCCATCAGGTCCGTGGGGGCGACGATCGCGTGCGGCCAGCCGGTGCGCTCGGCGCGCTCCTCGACCCAGCGCACCTCCTCCACCTCGCGGCCGGGGCCCCAGTTCGGCTGGACGTAGACGGCTTTCTCGATCCCGACCGATTTCGCGTCCTCCATGAACTCCTCGATCGGGTAATCGCGGCGGATCGGCTCGTAGGGGCCGAAAATACGCGGCTTCATGGGGCCGTTGAGCCAGTCGAGCTTTTCGCGCTCCCAAATGTGAAAGTGGCAGTCGACCAGGGTCATGGAATCCTCCAAAGTCTGGGTGTGGCGGCCCTTTGCGGGCGTTTGTCTGGGGTCACGCCCATCGGGCGGCGACCTGTCCGCGCGCGGCCCGCTCGACCTTGGCGTCCAGGATGGCGACCTCCTCGCAAAGGGCCGAGAGCGTGCCCGCATCGCCGAGCCGGTCGAGGGTGCCGAGGATCGCCTGCATGCCGCGCGTCGCGGGCTTGTAGGAGGAGTCGCTCATCAACGGGGTCAGCCAGACGAGGCGGTGGGCGAGCCGGGAAAGCCGCCCCGTCGCATCGCGCATGGCGGTCACGTCGCCGCGTTCGAGACCGTCCGAGACGATGATCACCAGCGCGCCCCGCGCCAAGGTCTGGAGCCGTCCGTCGGAAAGGAAGCTCTCGAAGGTAGGCCCGATCCGGGTGCCACCGTCGAAGTCGAAGATCACGTCGGAGAGCGCTTCGAGCGCCTCGTCCACGTCCTCGGTCCTCAGGGTCCTGGTGATGCGGGTGAGCCGGGTGCCGAAGGTGAAGACCTCCATGCGCGGGGCAGCCTTCATCAAAGCGTGAGCATAGCGAAGGGCGTCCGGGCTCGTCGCCTTGAGCGAGCCCGAGACGTCGATCAGCATCAGCACGCGCCGCATCCTTGTGGGGCGCTCACGATAGGCGAGATGGACGATCTCGCCGCCGCTCCGCCGCATCTCGGATAGAACACGCCGCAGATCGAGTGTGCCCGGCCGGGAGGCGCGTTTGGCCCTGCGCGAGCGCTCGCGGGGAAGCTGGCCCCGGGCGAGATCGGTAATCTCGCGGCAGATGTCGCGCTTGGCCTCGCCGGTCTCTGCGAGGCCGCGATTGGCGAGGAATTCGTCGAGGCTCGCCGCTTCGCCGGTGCCTTCGCCCATTTCGGCGGGCGGCGGCGTTTCGCCGGAGTCTGAATCCGGCGGACGCTCGTTCTCCTCCGATTCGGGCGCCTCGACCTCTTGTCGGACGAGTTCGTCGCCGTTTCGGAACCATGCGTCGAAGACGTCATCGAACGGTTCAATCTGCTCGTGCCGAAAGACCAGTGTGATTCGGGCCGTCCAATAGAGATCGGTGACCGATGGCAGATCGGTCCGCGTGAGGGCGCGCAGGAAATCCGTGCGGCGAAGCGGCGAGGGCTCAAGACCGGCGTTCGCCAGCGCGGAGAGAAAGCCGTCGATATGGCGCTCCGCCGCCGCACTCATGACGTCGCGCCCTCGAACTCGTTCATCGCCTTCTTGACGCGGGCAAGATCGTCCTGATCCTTGATGAGAAGGCCGAGCGAGCGGCGCAGCGCCATCGGCCAGCTTTCGCCGTTGCGCTCCAGCGCCATGGCGCTTTGCGCCCATTCGACGCTCTCGGAAATGCCCGGCTGGCGCGTGAGACGAAGATCCCGCACCCGGCTCACGGCCTCGACCAGGGCCTCGGCCGCCTCCGCCGCGAGCCCCGGCGCGCGGGTCTCGACGATGCGGCGCACCTGTGCGGGCTCCGGCATGTCGATCCAGTGATAGGCGCAGCGGCGCTTGAGGGCATCGTGCAGTTCGCGGGTGCGGTTGGATGTCAGCACGGCGATGGGCGCGACCTCCGCTTTCACCGTGCCGAGTTCGGGAATGGTGATCTGGTAGTCGCCGAGAAATTCCAGCAGGAACGCCTCGAATTCGGCGTCCGCCCGGTCGATCTCGTCGACCAGGATGATCGCGCCCTTCGGCTGGCGGAGCGCCTTCAAGAGCGGACGTTCGAGCAGGAATTCGGGCGTATAGATGTCGGCGAGCGTCTCGGCCTCGCCGGAACCAGCCCGCATCTTCAGGAGCTGTTTGGGATAGTTCCACTCGTAGAGCGACTGCGCGGCGTCGAGGCCCTCATAGCATTGCAGGCGGATCAGCTCGCGCCCGGTGACGGCCGCGAGCGCGCGCGCCGCCTCGGTCTTGCCGACGCCCGGCTCGCCTTCCAGAAGCAGCGGCTTGTTGAGGGCGACGCCGAGATAGATCGCCGTCGCGAGCCCGAGATCGGCGAAATAATTCACCGTTTCAAGCTCGGCCTGAAGCGCCCGGGGGCTTTCCATCATCGGCAGGCTCGCCGCCACGATCATGCCTCCACGGCGGTCTCGCGCGCCGCGTCCAGGGCACGCAGCACCCGTTCAGGCGTGATCGGCAACTCCTCGACCCGCGCGCCGCAGGCATCGAAAATCGCATTGGCGATGGCGGGAATGGGCGAGTTCGCCGTCATCTCGCCGATGCCCTTGCCACCGAACGGCCCGTTCGCCACCGGACGCTCGATGACGACGCTGGTGACCGGCGGCGTGTCGGAGGGCCCCGGCATCAGATAGTCGCTGAAGCTCACCGGCCCGTGGGAGCGGTCCGGATAATAGGGCTCCGTCGTCTCGTAGAGGGCGTGCGAGATGCCCATCCAGGCCCCGCCGGTGATCTGCTGATGGACCATGGCCGGATTGAGCGCGCGGCCGAGCTCGTAGACGCTCTGGAGCTTCAGAACCTCCACCTCGCCGGTCTCGTCGTCGACCGAGACGTCGACCACGGTGCAGGCGTGGGATTGGGCGGAATCGGGGTCCATCGCGCCGGTCTCGGGATCGGGATAGTTGCGCGGCTTCATGAACATGCCGCGCCCGGAAATGGTGCGGCCTTGCTTGAAATGGGCGGCGAGCGCCACGTCCATGATGCTGATCTTCTTTTCCTCCGAGCCCTTCAGCTTGACGAAGCCCGTGCCGTCGGTTTCGAGATCGGCGGCGTCGACCTCCATCTCTTCCGCCGCGACCTCCAGCATCACCTCGCGGGCCTCCCGCGCGGCCATGATGACGGCATTGCCCACCCGGTGGGTGCCTCGGCTGGCAAAGGTGCCCATGCAATGGGGGCCGGTATCGGTGTCGGCGGTGTCGACCAGCACGTTCTCCACCGGCAGGCCGAGCACTTCGGCCGCGCACTGGGCGGCGATCGTCTTGATGCCCTGGCCGAGATCGACCGAGGAGAGGACGACCGAGAAGACGCCGGTGGGCGTCGCATGAACCAGCGCCTGCGAGGGGTCGCCGCCGAGATTCATGCCGGTCGGATAGTTCACGGCGGCAAAGCCGCGCCCGAAATGCTTGGCCATCACTTCGCCTCCCGCTTCACCGAGGACATCTTGCGGTATTCCTCCGGCAGATCGTGGCCCACCAGCTCGGCAGCCCGCTGGATCACCTCGATCAGCGCGGCACCTTCCACCTTTTTGCGATGGGCCTTGGTATCGCCGTCGCGATAGGCGTTCTTCAGCCGGAAGATCAGCGGATCGAGCCCGAGGGTCTTGGCGATCCGGTCCATCTGGCTTTCCAGCGCGAAGTCGCCGATCGTCACGCCGAAGCCGCGCATGGCGCTCGACGGCGTGCGGTTGGTGTAGACGCAATGGCAGTCCGCCCAGACATTGGGGATCGAATAGGGACCGGGCACGTGGGCCGAGGCCTTGGTCACGCCATAGGGCGTGTGGCGGGAATAGGCGCCGGAATCGATGTAGAAGGTCATCTTGCGGGCGACGATGCGCCCGTCCTTCATCACGCCGTCCTTGATGTAGATGCGCTCGGCCGCGCGCGGCGAGGAGACCTGCATCTCCTCCGCCCGGTCGTAGACGAACTTCACCGGCCGGTTGGTCAGCATGGCCGCGATGCAGGCGAGCGGCTCCACCATGACGTCGACCTTGCCTCCGAAGCCGCCGCCCACCGTGCCACCGACGACGCGGAGCTTGGCGGTCGGTACGTCGAGGATTAGGGCCGTATTGTCGAGGGTGAAGAAGCAGGCCTGGGTGTCCGAATAGATGGTGAGGCGCCCGTCGCCCTCGGGCTTGACGATGCAGCCCGTGGTCTCGACCGGGGCCTGCTCGATCGGCCGCGACTGATAGCGATGCTCGAAGATATGGTCGGCTTCGGCAAAACCCTTTTCCACGTCGCCGAAGCGGATGCGGCGAAAGGGGTGACCTTCATATTCGAAATAGTTTTTGCCGTGGACAGGATTGACGATCTGGGCGTCCGGCTTCAGCGCTTCCTCCACGTCGAGAACGACGGGGAGATCTTCGTAGTCCACCTGAACGCGGCTCGCGCCTTCGATCGCCGCCGCCTCGCTCTCGGCGACGACCGCGCAGATCGGCTCGCCGAGATAGCGCACGCTGTCTTCCGCCAGCACCGGCTCGTCGTTCGGCCCGACATTGATAAGTCTCAGCACCGTATACCAGTTGGCCGGCACGTCCTTGGCCGTCAGGACGCGCACGACGCCCGGCACGTTCATGGCCGGCGCGGGGTCGATCCGCGTCAGCTTGGCGTGATGGCGCTTCGATCGGCACACCTTGATGTGCAGCGTGCCGCGAAAATGATTGTCCTCGAAATAGCGGGTCGTGCCGGTCACGTGGCCGCGCGCGTCGAGGCGCGGCGAAGGCTGACCGACGACCTTGAAGTCGTGCTGGTTCTCGTCGGAGAAATAGCTGCGATCGAGCGTTTCGCCGGAAGTCTCGGAAGGGATGTGATCGTCCATCGGGGCGCTCCTCACTCTGCGGCGATCTGCTGGGCACCGCGCATCTTGGCGGCGGCGTCGCGGATGGCGCGGATGATCGGGTGGTAGCCGGTGCAGCGGCAGACATTGCCGGAGATCGCCCGCATGATGTCCGCGTCGCTGGGATCCGGGTTTTCGGCGATGAGGGCGGTCGCCACCATGAGCATGCCGGAGTTGCAGAAGCCGCACTGGGTCGCGAAGCCCTCGACCAGCGCCTCCTGCAAGGGGCCGAGACCGCCGACCGGCGTGATCCCCTCGACGGTCGTCACTTCCGCTTCGTCGACGGTTTCGGCCGGGATCAGGCAGGAGCGCACGGCCTTGCCGTCGACGACGACCGAGCAGGCCCCGCAGGAGCCGTCGGCGCAGCCGCGCTTGGTTCCGGTGAGTTCGAGCTGGTCGCGCAGGACGGAGACGAGCGTCGTTCCCGGCCTGACGATCACCTCCTGCGGCGTTCCGTTGACGAGCAGCGTCACGATCCGTGATGCCATGGTTCCTCCTCCGCCGTTCTGCGGCATCTCGTTGACGTTCTGGAGCGCGGGCAATGCTGGCGCGTTGCCTCGCCGACCGGCCGCTCAGGCTCCGACAAGCGCGCGGCGGATGTGGACGGGAATGACCCGCGTCCGGTACCAGGCGCTGGCATAGGCGTCGGTGAAGGGCTCGCAATCGGCCTCGAACTTCGCCGCTGCGGCGGTGACACTTTCGGCATCGAGAGGCTTGCCGACGAGCGCGGCCTCCACCGACGGCACGCGCAAGGGTCTCGGCCCCGCCCCGCCGAGGGCGATGCTCGCGGATTTGACGACACCGCCTTCCACCTGGACGCGGGCGGCGACGCACACGATCGCCGCCGAATTGGTGTTCCGCCGCATTGTCTTGGCGTAGAACCAGCTCCCCCCGTCTGGCAGATCGAAGGTGAGCGCGGTGACGATCTCGTCCGCCGCGACGCCCTTCTTGACGATCTCGGACACCGGGGCCTGTCGCTTGCCCTTCGGCCCCGCGATCTCGACCTCGGCGTCGAGGGCGAGAAGCGCGACGGCGAGGTCGCCATAGGGCTGGGCGGCGAACAGATTGCCGGCGACGCTCGCCATGTTGCGCACCGGCGGCGAGGCGATCGATTCGACGACCGGCTTCAGAAGCGCCAGGCGCTCGTCGCGGCCGAAGGCGTCGAGCGTCGTCGTCGCGCCGATCGTGACGCGTGTGCCGCTCACCGAGATGCCGGCGAGATCGAGCTTCTTCAGCGAGACGAGGGTGGTAAGACCCGTCGCCCGCGTATTGATCTCCGGCATGAGCAGCGTTCCGCCGGACAGGATCGCGCCGGCCCGGCACCCCGCAAGGGTCTCCAGCGCCGCGTTCAGATCGGAAGGAACGTCTACGCGATCGAGCATTTTTTCCATCCCCTTGGCTTGTCTGCGCCATTTCGAGGAAAGGCTACAGGCTGGGAGGGAGCTGCGCTTATCGCCTGGTCTGACGCAGTTATCATTGCGTCGGAACCTTCACCCCGGAACGGTCACCGAGGCGCGACGGCCATTTCGGTCCCTTGCGAAACGAGAAAAGGCGGGCCTGCCGGGGCCCGCCTTTCCGTGCGTCTCGGGAGAGTGTCGTCTAGCGGTGGCGATCGGCCGAAGACCGGGGCGCCGCCTGATCATCCGGCGCTTGGCTTTTCAACCGCCGAAATGCTTCTTCAAGGCGTCGAAGCCGCCCTGAAAGACGTTCTTGCCCATGCCGGCGGCCTCGGCCTCGGCCTTTTCCGGCGGGCAGTCGAAGGTCGCGGTCCATTCGGCGAAGCACTTGTCGCCGTCCGTCACCGGGAAGAGGCGCAGGGTGGCGCGGTGATTGGTGATCGGGGCGGGCGTCTGAAGGATCTGATAGGTGACCGAGTAGTCGTCGTCCGACATTCCGATCAGCTTCTCGCGCAGGTTGGCGCCGGTCGCGGTCTGAAAGTTGCGGACCGCGCCGATCTCGTTGGCGGCGAGATCGTCCTCGATATGGCTTTCCACCATGCGCGGATGCCAGTTCGGCAGGCCGTTGAAGTCGCGGATCAACGCCCAGACTTCGGAAGCCGGCGCGTCGATGACACTCGAAACGGTGACGGTGGGCATATGGATCGGTTCCCCAGGTTGATTGGCGATGCCCTTTCTCTAACGCCTCGATCCGGCCCGGACTTATCGGTGGGTCGGATCGTCCAATCGTTCAGTCTTAAAAAGTCACGCCACCATGGAGCGCGCAGCCGAGCGGTAAACCGCCGGCGGCACGCCCACATGCTCGCGGAAGAAGCGCGAGAAGTTGCCCTGGGTCGTGAAGCCGAGATCGGTCGCGATCTCGGTCAATCGGTCGTCGCTGCCCTGGACGTGGCGAAGGGCCTCCTCCATGCGCAGCATGTTCCAGTAGATGTTCGGCGTGACGTTCATCTGCTCCTTGAAGAGCGCGAAGAAGTGCGGCCGCGACAACCCGACCTCGCGGGCTACCTCGTCGAAGCAGATGCGGGCCGTGACATTCGCCTTCATCAGGGCGATCGCCTTGCGGATGCGGAAATCGCGAGCTCCCGGTGCGCGTTTCGGAAGGCGCTGCCGCGCCCGTTCGGCTTCCGCAGCGTCGAGCAGAGAATCGACGAAGGAGACGATCTCGTAGTGCAGGAGATGGCCCGGATCATCCCCGTCGATCAGCCGGTCGACGAGATTGGCCATCAGGTCGTGCGTCGCGGGATCGATCGGGATCGCGGGATCGACGAAGAGCGGAACGTCGCCATCGATACCCCTGCGTTGGCGAATCCAGTCGGGATCGAGATAAAAGGCCAGGAACAGGCCGCCCTCGCCCTCGGCCATCATGCTGTGATTGTGCGGCTCGAAGGAATTGACGCCGATCGCCAAGTCCCGGCCCGGATGGACCTGCCGACTGCCGATCGTCATCTCTCCCGTCGATCCGCGCATCCAGAGGATCAAGTGCACGTCGCGATGAGCATGCGTGACGAGATCGCCGACGACATTCCGGATCGACAGGCGTCCGAAATCGCCCTGGTAAAGAAGAATTGCCTCCCGCATTTCCATCCCCGGTCATTGATCTTGTTGTTTTGTGTCGATCAGGCCTTCGCCTCCCGGTCGCTTCTCGTGAACGACTTTACGGCAGTGCGGCGTCCCGCGATGTCCGAAACGATGCGCCCCGATCGGTCTTGCCTCGAGCTGTCGGTAACCACCCCGCGCGTCTCTGTTGTTCTCAACTTGCATGGCATTTGCGTGACCGCGCCAGCGGAAGGTCGGCCGTTCCCTTGGGCGTCAGAGGCATCATGCATTGTTTTAAAGTACACCTCCGAACTGTGTCCAAGACAAGTATGGGAGGGGACAAATATCTGAAAAAACAGACTGAACGATATCTACTCCAGCCGTGCTTCCGGGTGTGGGCAAAATGTCGGCGAGTTCAGCAGAGGTGGGCGCGGAATTTCGAACAGGGGTGCGAGTCGCGAAGGCAAGCCTCGTCGTCGAAATGAGTTCGATCCGGCCGGCCGAGGCGCGCCAGCGTGCGGCCCGGCTTGCCGAGGCGGGCGTCGACTATCTCGGCATGCGGGTTTCCCGCGGCACGGGCGGGGGAGGCCGGGACGCGCGCCATCACGTGCGGCGCCATGAGGGCGATCCCGATCACGCCGCCCTCATTCTCGGAATCGAGCGCCTGCCGGCGCCGCCAATGCTCTCGGAAATCGTCCGCGAGAACAACCCGGCCCGTCCGCACTGTCGGGTCTCGAGACGGCAGCGACCGGCGGCACTGGCGTCCCGGCGGTTCAATCGGCAACCGGTGGAATCCGTGAAGCGATCAATCCCGCAACGCCGATCCTTCCGGACACGGCCGGGGTCCGTGACGAGCATGCCGGCGTCGACCAAAGGCGTCGCGAGCCTTTCCGAAGGGATCGTTCCCCATCGTCTTTCGGCCGAGCAGGCGCCCGAGATCGGCCGCAAGCCCTGGCGTCACAATGGCCTCATGTCGCGTCCGCCATGCGTGAGCGGCGACGGCTGCGGATCTGGGAGTAGATCGAGAAGATCAGGAAGAGCAGACAGCAGACCAGGATACCCGCGCTGATCGGGCTCTCGATGAAGATCATCGGGCTGCCGCGGCTCAGGAGCAGGGAGCGGCGGAGATTTTCCTCCATCATCGGCCCGAGGATGAGACCCAAAAGCAGCGGCGAGGCAGGGCAGTTGAGCTTGGTCAAGAGGTAGCCGGCACAACCGAGGCCCGCCATGAGATAGAGGTTGAAGGTGCTGTTCGAGACGCTGAAGACGCCGATGCAAAGGAAGATGATGATCGGCGGGTAGAACAGGCGATAAGGAACGCTCAGCATCCGGACCCACATTCCGATGAACGGGATGTTGATGAAGAGGATCATGATGTTGCCGATCCACATACTGGCGATCAGTCCCCAGAAGAGATCGGGGCTGCGGGTCATCACCAGAGGCCCCGGCTGGATACCGTGGACGATCAGAGACCCGAGGATCAGCGCCTGGACGGCGTCGCCCGGAATGCCGAGCGTGAGGGTCGGAATGAAGCCGGTCTGGGCGGCCGAATTGTTGGCCGCCTCCGGGCCGGCCACGCCCTCGATCGCGCCTTTGCCGAACAGTTCGGGATGCCGCGAAACGCGTTGTTCGACGGTGTAGGCCATGAATGAGGAAATCGTCGGTCCGGCCCCCGGCAAGGCGCCGAGAAAGCCTCCGAGCGCAGTTCCGCGCAGGATGGAGCCGACCGAACGGCGCGCTTCCGCGGCGGTCGGCAGCATGTCCCGAAGCCCCGTCTTCGGCTTCAAGACTTCCATCCGGGTATTCGGTTCGAGATTGCTGATCACTTCGGACAAACCGAACAACGCCATGGCGACGACGATGAAGCTGATCCCTTCGGCGAGCATCGGGACGCCGAACGTGTAGCGCATCATCCCGGACACGATGTCCAGGCCGACGAGGCCGATCAGAAGGCCGACGACGGTCATTCCGATCGAGCGCAGCAGCGAGTCGGCAGCGACCGCCGACGCCGCAATGAGGCCGAGAAGCATCATCGAGAAGTATTCGGGCGGACCGAAGTCGAGCGCGACGGTGACGATCGCCGGTGCCGCCACGCTGACGAATATCAGGGCGATGATCGATCCGCAGAAGGATGACACCGTGGCCATGAAGAGCGGCATGGCGGCCCGTCCCTGTTTCGCCAGGGCGTTGCCTTCCAACGCCGTCACCGCGTTGGCAGGGGTTCCCGGAAGATTCAGGAGGATCGATGCGATCGAGCCGCCGTAGAGCGCGCCGTAGAAGATGCCGGACAGCATGATCAGGGCGCTCAAGGGGTCGAACCCGAAGGTGAAGGGCAACAGCATCGAGATTGCCGTGACCGCGCCGAGGCCGGGCAGCGCGCCGATCACGAGCCCGACGAGAACCCCGACGACGCAGTAGATGAGGTTCCACCAGCTGAAGGCGAGTTCGAAGCCGTGCGCGATATTGTCGAAGAAGCTCATAGACGCCACCACAACGGGATCGGAAGGCCCAGAAACTGGACGAACAGGAGAACCGAGACGACGGTGAGACCGATCGCGACCAGAACGAGTTCGAAGAAGCGGGTTTCCTCGCTTGCAAGGCCCGAAACGAGGACGGCCGCCAGCGTGGCGATCACCAGTCCGGCGCGATCGAGAAGAAACCCGAACGCGACGATCGAGGCGGTTATCGCGGCCACCGGGCGAATGAACAGGCGCGGCATCACGTCCGGCTGGCTTTGCAGGACGGCACGCGCCGACAGGGCCAGTCCGATGAGGGCGAGCACGATGCCGAGGATGAGCGGGAAGTATCCCGCTCCCATCCGACGCGCCGTTCCGATGCCGTAGCTCGGAGCCTCGACCGCGAAGAACAGACCGATCGCGAGAAACAGGCATCCCGCGAGAAAGTCCTTGTCCCTGAAGATTGCAGGCATTCCCGTCGTCCTCCCAAACAACCGGAGCTGGAGCGCCGTGCGTCCAATCGGACGCACGAACGACGCTCCAAGCCATGACATTTGGCTCGGCACCCGACACAGGCGGGGGCCAGATGTCTCGATCACACCACTAGACGTAGCAGGGCCCTTCGATGAGCGGATGATGCCGCAAGAAATCCCGGTCGATCTCGACTCCGAGGCCCGGGCCGTCGGGAACCTGGAGGCAACCCGTGCCGTCCGGCTGGAACGCGTGCCCGGTCAGTTCGGCGCGGAACGGGTTGAAGCTCGTCGCGTCCACTTCGTAATAGCTGGGGTTCTCGATACTCGACAGGAAATGCAGAGAAGCGGCCATGTTCAGGCCGGTCATCGACGTATGCGGCGCGACGCGCTGCTTGCGGGGCGATGCCATCGCCGCAATGCGCAGCCCCTCCGTCAGGCCGCCGGTCTTGGAAAGATCGGGCTGGAAGATCTGGACCGCCTGATCCTCCATGAGCCATGCGAATTCGTAACGCGTGTAATGGTTCTCGCCGGCCGCGATCGGCGTGCGGCCCAGTTCCGCGGCCTTGCCGTAGGCGTACCGGTCATGGGGCGGGAACGGCTCCTCGAGCCAGCCGACGCGGCAGGCGTCGAGCACCGGCAGGATCCGCCGAACCTCCTCCAGGCCGTAGGCGGCATTGACGTCGACGAGAATGTCGATCTCGTCGCCGAGCGCCGCGCGGACGGCTTCGAGGCGTTCGATGTCGCGCGCGGGCGAATCGCCGAGCCGCAGCTTGAGGGCGCGATATCCCTTCTCGACGAAGCCTTTCGCCTCCTCGACGAGCCCGGCGGCCGGTTGGTAGCCGAGGGTGATCCCCCCGGCATACGCCTTCAAGGGTCGCCGTCCGCCGCCGAGCAACTTGTAGATCGGCCAGCCGCAGGCCTTGCCGCGAATGTCCCAGAGGGCAAGGTCGATGCCGCTCATCGCGATCGCGGTCCCGGCGCCGAATCCATGGGTCGCGAAGTGGCCCTTGTAGAGGCGGTGCCACACGGCGGTCGTGTCGAAGGCGTCCATGCCGAGGATCATCGGTTTCAAGGTCGTGTCGATCAGCTTGGCGATCGCACCGGGCGATCTGCCGTGATGGGCCTCTCCCCACCCCGTGACACCCTCGTCCGTCTCGATCTCCACGAGCACGGCATCCCGCTTGACCATGCGCCCGACGCCCATCGTCGCACCGGAATTGTTGGGTATCTCATGGGAGATGGGATGCACGTTCACGGCGCGAATCTTCATTTCGGTCCTCCAGTTCGGGCTGGACGAGCCAGCTCGATGTCCTCGCATCGGGTGGATCGGCATCCGGTCGCTCCCCCGCACTGACGGCGGCCTTCCCAGATCCTGTCATGTCATATAACATCTTTGAGCCATCGGTTTGCAAGAGCTGTTTTGCGAACGGAATGCCGATCTGGAGAGCGCCGCATGAGTGAGACTGTCGAAATGCCTTCCCGAAATGAGGATCTGTTGTGGGTCCCGCTCCTGACCCACTATTGCGACGAAAGCCCCGACGCTCCCGACATCAGGCGCATGGGCGCGCACCTTTCGAGCATTTCCGGCGACGTCCGCCAAATCATGCTGGCCGGCTCGACGGGTGACGGCTGGGAACTGACGGACGATCAGTTCGAATCGCTGATCGACTTCGCAGCGATCGTCGGGCGTGGTCCGTCGCCGTCGCGCATTCTCTTCGGCCTCTTGAGGCCGGATACGGATGGTGTCCTCGACCGATTGCGTCGGCTGCAGGCGAGGCTCGGGAGCGACGACGGATTGCGGTCCTGCGTTGAGGGTGTCGCGGTCTGTCCTCCCGTCGGTTCCGAGCTGGATCAACAGGTGATCGAAGAGCACTACAGGCAAATCCTCGCCGCATCCGATCTGCCGCTGGCGGTCTACCAGCTACCGCAGGTCACCGGCTGTGCCCTCGAACCTCGGACCGTCGCGAAGATCGCCGGCAATCCGAAGGTCATCATGTTCAAGGACAGCAGCGGCATCGATGAGGTCGCCAAGAGTGGTCCCGATTTCGGGTCGACCCTCATGGTCAGGGGGGCCGAAGGCGGCTACGTGGAAGCCCTGAAACCGGACGGGCCCTACGATGGATGGCTGCTCAGCACCGGTAATGCGCTCGGCCGGGAGCTGCGCGAGATCCTGCGTCTGTTGGAGGCCGGAAACCGGCGGGAGGCCGGGACCCTGTCGGCCGAAATCAGCGAAACGGTCGGAGCCGTCTTTGCGGAAGCAGCCGACGAAGGCGGCGCGAATGCGTTCTCCAACGCCAATCGCGCACTCGACCATCTGCGCGCGTACGGCATGAACTGGCGCTCGGCCGCGCGGCCGCTCAAGGTCGATGGCGAGCGTCTTTCCGAGGCGCTGCTCGACAAAGTCGCCTCGCTCGCCCAAGAAAGACTTTCGTGGGATGCGCAAGGATATCTCGAGTGAGGCGGGCCAAGCGTTGAGAAAGGCGACGACCCGGCGGACGATGGACCCCGCCGAGATCCAGCTTCGCCGAGAGATCAGGCCCGCGCAGCAGCGGCGGCTCGGGGACGAGGTCTACGAGGCGCTGGCGCGTTTGATCTCGGCGGGAGAGCTCACCTCAGGCAGCCGGCTTCCGGCCGAAGGCGAACTCTGTCAGCTCTTCGCCGTCTCGCGCCCCGTCGTCAGGACCGCGTTGGCTCGACTGCGCGACGAAGGTCTGATCGAGCCACGCAAGGGATCGGGTTGGTACGTTCTGGCCCATGCGGGGGACGGAGGTTCCGGCCAAGCGCAGGAACAGTTCGTCGCGATCCTTCAGGCGCTCGAGTTCCGGCGCAGCGTCGAACCGGACGCAGCCTACTTCGCCGCATTGCGCCGAACGGCCGACGACCTCGATATGATGCACAAAGCTCTGAAGGATTTCGAAGAGACGATCGAGCAAACGCAGGCCAAGGCCCATGTCGACTTCCATTTTCACATGAGCATAGCGAAGTCAGCGCGAAACACATACTATATGAATGCGTTGGAGGCGATCGAATACGATATCGACCTCGGCCAGATGCTGGCGCACAGCTTGTCCATGCTCGGTCAGAGCGCTCGAAGGCGAGCAATCTTCAACGAACACGAGGCGATCTTCACGGCCATCGGCAATCAGGATCCGGCCGGCGCCAAGGCCGCGATGCTGCAGCACATCGAACATTCGCAACTGCGCGTCATCGCACGCGGGCAGGAACTGCTGAGGCGTACGCAGGCGGTGCAAGCGGACTGATCGGTGTTCGGGCCGCATCGCGGCCGCTACCGTTTGGTGTCCGCCGATACTCGGTCGAGGCCGTCCCATCTTGCCCGGATCGCCGGCCAGGCCGTCTCGTTCGCCAGGTGTCTCGGACGCTCGCCGCCGAGAATCGCGAGCGTGTCGGCGACGGCCACCGCACTCATCGCCTTCATGCTGGCTTGACTGATGCCGGCGACGTGGGGCGTCATCACGACGTTGGTCATGCCCTTCAGTTCGTGGTCGGCCGAAAGGGGTTGATCCTCGAAGACGTCGAGCCCGGCGCCCGCGATGGTTCCCTCGCGCAAGGCGGCGAGGAGGGCGCGTTCGTCGACGATCGGCCCGCGGGCGATGTTGACGAGTATGCCCGATGGGCCGATCAAGGCGAGTTGAGCGGCGCCGATCGATTTGGCAGTCTGTGGTGTCAGCGGGCACGCCAGGAAGACGACGTCGCTCTCCTTCATGACCGTATCGAGATCATGGAACGAGACGCCTTCACGCTCCGAATAACCCGGACGGGCGACGGCGCGGACCTCCATTCCGAAACCGTCACGGCAGATCGCCGCGATCCTTTCTCCGATGCGACCGAAGCCGACGATTCCGGCCGAGAGGCCGCCGAGCGTCGTCAGTTTCACCGCCGCTTCGCGTAGATCGCCCCAGCGCCCCTCGCGGATGCCTCGATCGAAGGCCGCGATGCGTCTGCAGAGAGACAGCGCGAGACCGATGGCATGTTCGGCGACGCAGTCCGCATTCGCCCCCGGAACGTTGGTCACAGCGATCCCGCAACGCGAAGCCTCGTCGACCGGAATGAAGTCCAGCCCGGCTCCATGGCGCACGGCGGCGCGCAGGCGAGGGCATTCGGCCAGCAATCCGGGCGGAAGCCGACGCCGCACGACGACGACGTCGGACCGTGCGAGAAAATCCGCCAACGCGTCGAGACCATACGGCTCGCGTGGCGCGATCACCGTCGCATGGCATCGCAGCGTGCGTTCGGCACCGGGATCGATGGCGTCGGTCAGGAAGACTGTCGGCATGCTCGCTCCGGCATCGGGCGCCTCGTCCGAGAGCGTGGCTTCGGACGAGGCGCCCATCCTGGTCAGTCGACCTGCATCTGCGTCTTCTTCGCGACCGGGATCCAGGTTTCCATCTGTTCCTTCACATAGGCCTCCGCTTCGGCGGGCGTTCCGCCGATCGGGTCCACCCCCTGGTTGGCGAAGGTTTCGATGGTCTTGTCCTTCTGAAGGAATTCGTTGACGGCCGTATTGATCTTCTCGACGATCGGCTCCGGCACCCCGGCCGGTGCGTTCAGGCCCCACCAGACGGTCACTTCGTAGTTCGGCACGGTGTCGGAGATCGGCGGGACGCCGGGCAGAAGCTTGCTCTCCTGCGGGATGCTGACGCCGAGCGCCTTCAACTGGCCCGCTTCGATGAGCGACTGGAAGTTCGTGAAATTGTCGAACATCACGTCGACGCGCCCGGCGATCAGATCGGTTCTCGCCGGAGCGCTCCCCTTGTAGGGGATGTGAACCATGTCGGTGTCCGTCAGCGATTTCAGAAGTTCCGCCGACAGGTGGTTGGACGAGCCGTTGCCGGCCGATCCGTAGTTGATCTCGCCGGGATGGGCTTTGGCGTAGTCGATCAGTTCCTGCACGTTGTTGACCGGAAATTCCGGGTTGGCGGCGAGGACGTTGAAGGTTCCGCCGAGGATGGCGATGTTGGTGAAGTCGTTTTCCGAATCGTAGGGCAATTGCGGGAACAGGCCGGGATTGACCGCGAAGGCAAAGGGCGCGATCCCGAGCGTATAGCCGTCCGGTTCAGCCTTCGCGACGACGTCCGTCCCAACGACCGTACCCCCGCCGGGCCGGTTGTCGACGATGACGGTCTGGTTCCAGCGGTTGGACAGATCTTCCGACAAGAGCCGTGCAACCTGATCGTTGAAGCCGCCGGGCGTGTATGAGACGACGATCGTGATCGGCTTGCTCGGGTAATTCTCCGCGCTCTCCTGAGCCCCGGCGGTCGAACAGGTCAACAGCGCCGCCACCGCCGCGCCCAGTGCAAAGCTTGCAAATTTCATCTTCTTCCTCCCTGACAGCAGAATCGATACAGGCCACAGCACGGAGCCTCCCGCTGTCCTGTAACATGATATTACAGCTTTAGCCTGTTGCGACAGGGTGCCATTGTCAAGGGGCAAGCAAGACGAAAGGGGGCGAACCGCTTTCGGTGACGGCCGGGCGCCGGCGTCGGTGTGAGTGCAGCGGTCCGTCATACCCGCTGTCTGCGCGAAGGGCTCGATCGGGAAGGCCGCCATCTCCGTCCGGCCTTCCCTACACCCATCTCGCCAAGCTCGCCGACCGGGGTGCCCGCGCGCTCTCCGTCTTCTTCATGACCCGGACGCCGATCCGCCTGCCTCCCGCCCACCAGCGGGCCTTCGTCACGGACGACTCCATAGTGGAACCGGCACGATCCGGTCCGCATGACGGCCGTCAGACTTTCCGCTCGTATCAGCCCTTGCGGATCGGTCTTGCCGGTCCGTCGCCCGGCGTGCCCGCCGCGACGCCGGTCTTCAGGATCGCCTCGCCGATCTCTTCGATGTCCTCCTCGGTCAGTTCGATCTTCAAGGCACCGACCGGCGCGTCCAGCTGGGAGGGACGTCTCGCTCCGCAGATGGCGCCCGTCACCGCGCTCCACTGCAGGACCCAGGCGATCGCGATCGACGCGACGGATGTGTTTCGACGCGCGGCGATGGGGCGGATGAGTTCGACGAGTTCGAGCGCCTGGCCGTAGGTCGGTTCCTTGAACCAGTAGAGGGCAGGGCGCAGCGGATCGCCGGCGTCGACGAACTCCCGCACCGAGTCCCGATTGTAGCGGCCGGCCAGAAGCCCGTGCTGCAGGGGCGCATAGGTGAGGACGGCGACCCCGTTCTCCTCGGCCCAGTTCAAAACGTCGAGCCCGCCCGAATTGCGTCCGTCGGCGGAGTACGGGCCGTTCGACGAGCGGTCGAGAAGCGAGAGCGGCTGCTGCAGTGCGTCGACATGGCGCACCGCCTCGCATCGCTTGATGAGGTCCAGCGGATGGTTCGACAACCCGGCGGTGCGCACCTTGCCCTCGTCGATCAGTTCCCCGATCGTCTGCCAGGATTCCTCGATCGGCGTGTTGTAGTCGGGCCAGTGGAACTGCAAGAGGTCTATCCGGTCGAGGCCCAGCCGCCTGAGGGAGCCGTCGACCTGCTTGCGGATCGATTCCGGCGCGAGCGATTTCGTTCGGACCGCGAGATCGTTCCCCTCGTCGGACTGGTCGAAGACCCAGGTGCAGGTCGTGAAGACCAGGGGGCGATCGGCTTCCGGCATCTGGCGCACCGCGCGACCGACGACGACCTCGCCATAGCCGGTCCCGTAGCTGGGGGCGGTGTGGACCCAGTTGATCCCGGCATCGGCGGCCGCATGGATGGCGGCGATCGACTCGGTTTCGTCGGCCTTGCCGAAGCGGCCGGATATGGCGAGGGCGCCCAGCCCGACTCTCGAAAGCGAAAGCTCCCCCGAGATCGACTTGTGTTCTGTGAGTTTCACGTTCGTTTCCTTTAAGGGGCTTGCATTCTTGCGACCGGCGAGGGCTTCGACGAGACGGACCCCGCCAACGCGGCGGACGCCGTCACTTGCCTCACGTCACCGGCTCGATCGGATCCTTGATGTTCGGCACGGCGAACGGGATGCGCACGCGCGCCGCGCACCATTCGCTCGCGTTCAGGATCACCCGCCGAACGGTCTCGTCGTAGTAGATCGGATAGGCCTGATCGCCGGGGCTGAAGTAGAAGACGCGTCCGTTTCCCCGCTGCCACGCGCAGCCCGAGCGGAAGACCTCGCCGCCGGCGAACCAGGATATGAAGATCGTCTGGTCCGGTTCGGGGATGTCGAAGCGCTCGCCGTACATCTCGGACGCGTCGAGTTCGAAATAGTCGCCGATGCCCGCCGTGATCGGATGCGACGGCGCGAGGTTCCAGACGCGCTCCCGCTCGCCGATGCGGCGCCAGCGGAGCGAGCAATGCGTCCCCATCAAGAGCTTGAACGGTTTCGAGAAATGCGCCGAGTGCAGCGCGATCAGCCCCATGCCCTCGAGGACCCTCGACTGGACGCGACGCGCCAGCTCGTCGGGCACTTCGTCATGATGCTTGTGGCCCCACCACAAGAGCACGTCCGTTTCGTCGAGGACGGATCCGCCGAGGCCTGCCTCCGGCTCGTCCAGCGTCGCCGTCCGGACCGAGAAGCGCTCGTCTCCGGCGAAGATCGACGCGAGCACCGGATGCATCCCGTCGGGATAGAGCTCGGCCGCTTCCGCCTCGACCTTCTCGTCGCGGAATTCGTTCCAGATGGTCACGCGGATCATGAAATGGCCTCGAGACGCACCGGCACGTGGCTCTCGAACGAGCGGTAAGCCGCCTCGTTCATCTTCGACAGGAGCAACGTCCTCTCGATGTTCTCGTCGGGGCGGGTTCCGTTGCGGATGTGCCCGATCCATTCGTCCAGCGGCGTCCCGGTCGCGGGACCCGGATCGACCGCGCTGAACGTTGCCGCATCCCCGCTGCGCACGCCGAAGACGTTGCGGCCCGGATCCGCCTTGTCGTCGACGTAGAGGATGGTGCCGTCCGTGCCCTGCACCTCGACGAAGGTCGTCTGCGGCGCCGAGGCCCAGCCCTCTTCCAGGATCACGTAGGGCCCGCCGGGATAGTCCAGCAGGACGACCGCGTTGTCTTCCACGTCGCCTCGCCCGGAAGCGGACGACTTGCGTCCGAACACGCTGTCCGGGGCGCCGCCCAGGAGGTAGGGCGCGAGGTACTGCGGGTGACACATGTCCACATAGGCCCCGCCGCCGCCGTCACGCTCGGTCAGGAACCCATGCCCGTCGGGCAGATAGCCGGCACCGTCCGCCTCGGAGTATTTCGTCGCGAGGCCGTGGGCATGCCAGATCCGCAAGGAGATCAGCTTCCCGATCGTCCCGTCCGCGATCAGATCGCGAATCTTCTGCGCCCAGGGCATGGAGAGGCGGCTCAGCATGGTCACGATCACGATCCCGGCGTCGTCGCACGCCCGGATGACCTCCTGCGCCTCCGAGAAGGTAGGGGACAGGACCTTGGTGATGTAGATGTGCTTCTTGTGTCTGGCGGCGGCGATGGCGAGTTCGGCGTGCCTGGTCGTTTCGTTGATGATCACGACGCCGTCGACGTCTTCCCGCGACAGGACCGATTCCAGATCCGGATCGAAGGGGACGCCCAATTCGTCGGCACCCTTCCGTCCGCGCGTGGCGTCGTCGTCCCAGGAGGTCACGATCTCGACCTCCGGATGGTCCTTGACCTCGCCGTAGATGCCTTTCCCCTTGAACCTGACCTCGTCGCTGCGGATGGCGTGGCTATGCCAGAAGCTCAAGAGCGCCACGCGGATCTTCTCACTCATCGGGTCTTTCCTTTCTCGATCTGGCGATCCGTCCCGGTGGACGGGTGGGATGGACGCCTGGGAGACTTCGCGGCGGCCTTTCGAAAGGCTTGCGCGCCGCGGCGCTGCCTAATGCCGGAGCGACAGGTTCGCTCCGGTGTTCGGATCGAAGGCGTGCACCGCCGCCGGGTCGAAGCGCAGGTTCGGCCGGTCGCCGGCGGCAATGGGGGTGGCCGTGGGGACCTTCGTCACCAGCGTCTGGCCGCCCTGCGTCACGAAATGGACCAGCTTCTCCGGCCCGAGCGGTTCGACGAGGCTGACCCTGATGTCGCCGGTCAGAGGCTCTCCGGCCTCTCCGCCGACGAAAAGCTGCTCTGGTCGGATGCCGATGTCGTAGTCCCGGTCCCCGCCCTCTGCGAGCCAGGGTGGCGGCGACGCGCCGAAGTCCAGTTCGATGCCCGGTTGCCGGGCGACCATGCGGCCGTTCGACCGCTCCGCCCGCACCCTCAGGACGTTCGTCGCGGGACTGCCGATGAAGGTCGCCACGAAGCGGTTCGCAGGCTTGTCGTAGATTTCCTGCGGCGTTCCCAGCTGCTGCAACTTTCCGGCATCGAGGATCGCGATCCGGTGCCCCATCGTCATCGCCTCGACCTGATCGTGGGTGACGTAGATCGTCGTGGTGCCCAACTCGTTCTGCAGCGCCACGAGTTCGGCGCGGGTTTGCACGCGCAGCTTGGCGTCGAGGTTCGACAGCGGCTCGTCCATCAGGAAGACGCGCGGCTGGCGAACGATGGCTCGTCCGAGCGCGACACGCTGGCGCTGGCCGCCCGACAACTCGCGCGGACGGCGGTCCAGCATGCTGCCCAGTTCGAGGATCCGTGCGACCTCGGTGATCTTGGCGTCGATCTGGTTCTTCGGCACGCCCTGATGCCGCAGGCCGAAAGCGAGGTTCTGACGCACGTCCATGTGCGGGTAGAGCGCATAGCTCTGGAAAACCATCGCGATGTCGCGGTTGCGCGGGGCCGTCGTGGTGACGTCGTCCTCGCCGATGAGGAGCCGTCCCGAGGTTACGGTTTCGAGACCCGCAATGCAGCGGAGTGCGGTCGATTTCCCGCAGCCCGAAGGACCGACGATGACGAGGAACTCCCCGTCGGGAATGTCGAGCTGCAATTCCTTGACCGCGCGGAAAGCACCGTAGGATTTCGACAGGCGCTCGCAAGTGAGTGAAGCCATTACCGCTCCGCTGATTCATACCGGGTGCATCGGGCGCTCACGGGCAACGACCCGCCGCGTTGGCAAAGGCGGGCATCGCCTTGGACGAGCCGATCGGGCCCCGTCGACGGACACGGACCCCACCGGAATGTTCCGACGATCCGGTCCGCGCCGCGTTCCTGCCAGCCACGGTGCTTTTCCTGCCGCTGGAGCGAGCATTTGCCGTCATGAGGTGTGGCCCCGAACTCAGTTGGAATTTTGGAATTCCAGAATGCACATATTGACCGTGGTTATCCGCTTGTCAATCTGTTCGTCGCGGACGTACTGATCCTCGCAGCCCACGGCCTTCGGACGGTGGTCAGGGGTCCGGCCCGGTTCGGATTGTTTGCAGCGCGGAAAAGGAGCCAGCCCTGGACTCGAAGCCTTTGACGAAGACGACCTTCATCGACAGCGCCTACGATGCGATCCTTCACGCGATCCTGACCCAGAAATTTCGTCCGGGCGATCGGCTTCGATCCAAGGTGTTGGCGGAGACGCTGTCCATCAGCCGCACGCCGATCGAGCGGGCGCTCGAGCGGCTTTCGGGAGAGGGGCTGGTCGAGTTCAAGCCCGGCGCGGGGCCTTTCGTCGCCGCGCCCAGCATTGCCGACGTGCTGGAGTTGTACGACCTGCGTGACATGCTGGAACTCTACGGCACCGCTTATGCCGTCGGTCGGCTCGACGCCGGCTACGTCGCCGCGCTGGAGGAAGCGAACGGCCGGTTCAAGGCGGTCGCCGCATCGAAGAGCCCGGACCTCGACACCTACATCGCGATGTCGCATGCGGACAGGGATTTCCACCTGCGGCTTCTGTCCAATTCGCCCGGCGCTCAGCTGAGCGAGGTCTACAATCAGATCACGACCCGGATCATGATGGCGCAGTTCGCCCGGTTCGGGGCCTATTTCCGGGAGGGCGCCATCGCCGAGCATGACGTGATTCTGGATGCGATCCGCAGCGGCGAAGTCGGTCGGATCGCCACCGCCGTCCACGACCATGTCGAGGCGGCTCGATCCGGCTTCCTGGCCCGGGCGGGTGAGCACGCGCTCGGCATCGACGAATTCGATCACGGCGCGCTCAAGGGAAAGCTGATGCGCATGTATCGCTCGATCGAGGATCGCCAGCAGGCGGCCCGCTGACCGCGACCGGCCGCTGGCAGATCGCGATCCACGATGGTCGCGCCGAGACCAGCCGCGGGTCGAGCCCGCAGCCAGGCCACGACACCGCGTCATGCCGAGCCGCCCGACGCATCAAGCCTTGACCGCCCCCGCCGTAAGGCCCGAGACCACGTATCTCTGCAGCATCAGCACCATGAGGACGGTCGGCAGCAGCGCGACGAGGCAGCAGGCGCACAGAAGGCCCAAGAACACGGCGTTGTCCCCGATGAGCGAGACCAGGATCGCCGGCACCGTCATAAACTCCTGCTTGCTGCTGAGGATCAGCGGAATCAGCAGATCGTTCCACGACGCGATGAAGATGATCGTCCCCAGCGACACCAGGATCGGACCGGACAGCGGCAAGGTGATCTTGAGGAAGCTGCCGAAGCGGCTGCAGCCGTCGATCCGGGCGGCCTCCTCGATGTCGCGCGGGATGTCGGCGAAGTAGGGCGACAGGATGAGGACGCCGAACGGCAGCAGGAAGCCGGTCTGCGCGATGATGATGCCGAGGAGCGAGTTCGTCAGCCCGATGTCGCGAAAGATGACGTAGAGCGGAATGACCAGCACCACCAGGGGTACGAAGCGCGCGAACACGTTGCATGCGAGAAGAACGAGCAGCCACCGCAGACGCAGCCGGGCGACCGTGTAGGCGGACAGGGCCGAGAACGAGATCGTCAGGGCGGTGACGGAGGACGAGATGATCAGGCTGTTGAGCAGCGCCCGGTCGAAATAACGGATCGCATCGGGCAGGTAGGCGACGTTGGCATAGATCGTGCCGGCCCGGTTCGCCTCGTCGGTGCCGCCGAACAGGATGCGGTAGTTGTCGAGCGTGTATTCCGCGGGAAGAATTGCGGTCAGGTCGCTGCTCAGAACCAGTTCCGATTGCAGCGAGGCGATGGCGGCCGCGACGATCGGGAACATGACGAACAGGATCGTGACGACGTTCAGCGCGGTGAGGCCGGTTCGCACCAGGGGGTTCATCCGCTACACTCCCGGCTTGTAGATGAGCTTGATGTAGACGATCGCCAGGATGCCGACGAGAATGGCGAGGACATAGGCCGATGCCGCGCCGACGCCGATGTCGAAGGGCGGCTGGAACGACTTGCGGTAGCTGTACCAGGCGGCGACCCAGGTCGAATTGCCGGGCCCGCCCGCCGTCAGGGCGATGACCTCGTCGAAGACGACGACGGCGCTGGCGGTCCGCAGGATCAGGAGGACGACGATGACGGGCCGCAGGAGCGGCAGGGTGATCTCCCAGAACTGGCTCCAGGACGTGGCGCCGTCGACGGATGCGGCCTCGTAGTAGTCCTTGCTGATGCCTTGCAGCGCCGCGTGGATCAAAAGCACGCAGAACGGCAGGGAGCGCCAGATATAAGGAACCGCGACCGCGTAGATGGCGGTGTCGGCATTCCCCAGCCAGTTGATCGGAAGATCGATGAGCCCGGTCGAGATCAGCACGCGGTTCAGGAAACCGCCGTTATAGGCGTAGACGAACGTCCAGATCAGGCCGTTCGCGATGGGTGGCACGGCGAAGGGGAGCAGGATCAAGAGACGGCTGACCACGCTCGTCCAAAGACCCTTCCTGTTGATCAACAGGGCGATTCCGATCGCCAGCACGATCTCCGCCGTGACCGAGAAGACCGACAGGATCATCGTGTTCTTCATCGACGTCCAGAACAGCGGATCGGAGAAGAGGAACCAGAAGTTATCCAGCCCGACGAACGGCAGCTCGCCGCGCCTCAACTCGCGCAGGCCGACGGTGTGGAGTGAGAGGAAGGCGGCGAAGATGATCGGATAGGCCAGGACGCAGAGCAGCGTCAGAAGCGTCGGCAGGTTCATGACGACCGCCAGCCATCCGACGGACATCTCGTCCGCTCGGCTGCGCGCCGAAGGACGGGCGGCATTTTTCTCGGTAATCGTGTTCATCGTAGACGGAGTCCGCACTTGTCACGGCGTTGCAGCGCCCGGCGCTGTAGGCGGTGCGGGAGAGGGCCGCACCGCCGATTGTCTCCAACCGCCCGCCTGGTCAGTTCGACGGGATCGCTGCGATCAGGTTATCACAGCATTGGTCGGCCGTGATCTCGCCGGTCAAAGTGCGCTGCAGCTCGATCTCCGCCCGCTGGTTCCATTCCTGGTACCACGGCTTGTAGAAGGCATTGACCACTTCGAACGAGTTCGAGGCGTTGTCCTGAAGCTGCTTGTACTTCGAGACGTCCATCCATGACGACCATACGTCCTCGATGAATCCGCCTTCGACGAGGCTCTTGTAGCCAGGCCCGAAGCCGGCGGCCTTCGCGACCTGCTTGGCCATCTCGTATTCGCCCGACTTGGTCTTGCCCGCGACCTGCTGCAACAGCATCCACGCCCAGTCGCGATCGCGCGTGTTGGCGGAGACATAGGCAAGGTGCCAGGACGTGATCGTCCGCGGCCCCAGCGGCCCTTCCCACAGCACGCCCTTGCCGGCGATCGGCGACTGGTCGGGATCGTTGATGACCCGAAGCCCGTAGTGCTGCGTCGGGCCCCGGAACAGGTGCCCGCCGGTGGCGAAGGCGCGGGCGCTGGCATCCATCGACAGCTGCAGAGAGCTCGGGTCGGACAGCCCGTCGGCGAAGGTCTTGGCCCACCAGCGCAGAGTCTCGCGCGCCTCGGACCCCTCGCCGAGAAGCGGCGCGCCGGACGCGTCGAAGAGGCCCGAGCCGCGGTTCCAGGTCAGCGAATACCACGTGAAGGTGATGTGCTCGCCCGAGCTGATCGCACACCACACATAAGGATGTTGCGAGATCCCGTCGGCCTTGGCTTTGGCTGCGATCTCGTCGAGTTCGTCATAGCTGGTCGGCAGCTTGCCGCCCACCTTTTCGAGCAGCTCGGAATTGTAGTTCCAGGCCCAGACCGCGCCCATGAACGGCAGTGCGACGAGTTCGCCGTCGAAGAAGCAGCTGTCGCGAGCGGTGGGCACCATGTCGTCGACATAGGCCTGCGCGCCCGGCAGGTCCCCCAGGGGCTCGATGAGGCCCAGATCGTGCCAGTTCGCGATCGTGGCCGGCGAGGTCAGAGAGATGTCGATGGTCTCGTCCGCCGCATAGAGGCTCATCATCTTGGTCGGCAGCTCCGGGAACGGGATCGAGATCACCTCGACCGGAACGCCCCACGCCGCCTCGAATTGCTTCGCCGCCGTCGGCCAGACGTCGCCATAGGTCCACATCGCCATATTGAGCCGGTCCACACTGCTGCTCGGCGCTTCGGCCCAGGGCTGTGCCTGCGCGAAGACGGACCGAGGCAGCATGGCGCCGGCGCCCACCATCGTGGCGGCACCCAAAAAATGCCGCCGGGTCAGGTTCGGCGCGTTCCAAGACGTGCTTTTCACCATCGTTTTCCTCCCACCAAGGGGTGTTGCACCCCAATCGCCCAGTCTGCCGATGCATTCTGGCATTCTGGAATTCCAGCAAGAATAGCGACCTATTTCGTGTCTGGCTAGCCCTTCGCGAGCGCAACCTCATCGACCGACCGCGCGACGGTGCACCCTGATGCCGGTCTTCGACGTCGATCCGGTTATTCGCCACTTGGTCCGAAAACGAGACAGGCGGGGTCGTCGCCACCTTCGATCATGCCCTTGCGCATCAGGGCCCCGTTTCCGTGTCGTTGTCGACGACCACGATGGAGCCGGAATGCCGGTTCGCCGCCAACAGACGACGTCTATCAGGATCGAGGGCGAAATGCCGTGAAACTTCGGCCCTTCATCCTGCCCGGCGATCCGGCGATGGGGGAGGCCATCCGCGGCCTTGCGGGCATCCCCGAGCCGGCAGCGACGATGACGAGCGCCTTCATGCAGCCGATGCGGCCGGTATCGCAGGCGGCGACCAGACGGGCCACCTCTTCGCCCCGTAGACCACGCTCACGGGCGTTGTTATTGATGAGGCAGGTGCGACGAGGGCCCGAACGATGACGAACACGCCGGATAAGGGCGATATGCTCAAGGTGCGCATGGACGCGGTGACGCTGTCCATGATGGATACGGCACGCGCCTATCTCGAGCTCGACAAGAGCAAGTTCATCCGGGAGAGCGTCCGCGAGAAGGCGGAGGCGGTCATCGCCGAGCACCAGAGGACGCGCTTCTCCGCCGAGGACTGGACGGCGTTCTTCGGCGCGCTCGATGCGCCCGAAGCGCCGACGCCGCGCATGAAGAAGGCGGCTGCGAAGTTCCGCGACATTCAAGGCTGAGTGGGCAGCGCCCAGGTGGAGTTCGCCGCGTTCGATCCGAAGGGCGTCGACCGCAGATCATGCGATTGCGGCGTTCCGGCCCTCGATCTCTATCTCCAGCGTTACGCCAACCAGGACCTCAAACCCACCCTGACGCGCATTTACGTCCTCGCTGACGGTCCCGCCATCACCGGCTATTCCTCGATCAGCGCGCATTCGGTCCGCCGCGATCACCTGCCGGATGACGTCCAGGCCGGGCCTTTACGAAGACATCCCGTTTCTGCTCCTCGGGCGGCTTGCCGTCACTCGTCGCTGGCAGAATTATCCCGTCGGTCGCAGATCACGTCGATCATCGGCATTCCTGTTCAGAACTCCTCCCAGCTATCGTTTGCTCGAGCCGGAGCAGCTCTTCGCGCGGCACCGCTGGACCCCGTCGGTCGCGGCTGCGGCATGCGGACGGACACGCGCGAGCCCGTGTGTCGCGGAAGAGACGGAACGGCAACCGCGACATCAGGTTTTGCGGCGCCAGCCGTCGTCTTGAACGTTTCCATTGCGGCCGCGAGGTTGTCGGTCTCTCTTGCCAGCATCTGAGCGGAGGCGGTCGATTCCTCTACCATCGCGGCGTTCTGCTGTGTCACCTTGTCCATCTGGTCCGCCGCCGTCGAGACCTCGCGCAGGCTCGTCGCCTGCTCACGCGCCGAGGCGGCGATCGCCGCGACCACCCCGGTCATCGAGGACACTTCGGCGACGATCTCCTGCAGCGATTGGCCGGATGCCGTAACGAGTTCGACGCCGCGCCCGACC
Source organism: Jiella avicenniae (assembly GCF_021390325.1). Classification (GTDB taxonomy): domain Bacteria; phylum Pseudomonadota; class Alphaproteobacteria; order Rhizobiales; family Rhizobiaceae; genus Jiella; species Jiella avicenniae. The sequence goes on from NZ_JAJUWU010000017.1 coordinate 172,096, forward strand.
TGCTCGCCAGACGCCTGGATCAGGCCCTTGATCTCCCTGGCCGCTTCGGCGGAGCGCTGAGCAAGTCCCCGCACCTCCTGCGCGACCACCGCGAAGCCCTTGCCCGCCTCGCCAGCCCGTGCCGCCTCTACGCCGGCATTGAGCGCGAGGAGGTTCGTCTGGAATGCGATCTCGTCGATCACCCCGATGATCTGGCCGATCTGGCTCGACGAGGCCTCGATCCGGCTCATCGCCTCGAACGCCTTGGCGACGATCGCGCCGCCCCGTTCTGCCTTATCCCGGGCGCTGGCTGCAACGACCTGTGCATGGGACGCCGCCTCTGCCGTCTGGTTGACGGTGCTGGATACGTCTCCAAGAGCTGCGACGGTCTCCTCCAGACTGGCCGCCTGCTGCTCGGTGCGCTTCGCCAGATCGTTCGAGGCGGTGGTAATCTCGGCCAGCCCATCGCGGATAGTGCCTATGGTCCGAATCACATGGCCGATTGCCGCTTCAAGCTTCCCGACGCTGTCGTTGAAATGCGCTCGAATGGGTTCGAAGGCGGGAGCAGCGGGCCGCTCCATACGGACCGTCAGATCGCCGATCGAGAGGCGTTGGAAGCCGATCTCGATATCGTCCACAAAGGACTTGAGCGCCTTGGTGTTCTCACGCTCGGCCGCAGCGTTTCGCGCCTCGTCGGCAATCTGGCGCTCGCGCAACTGCGCCGCCGTTAGTCCGGCCCGTTCTGCCTTCTCCTTGCCTTCGCGCGCCGCTTGGCTGGAGTCCGATATCGCCTGGAACATCTTCGTGACCTTGACGGCAAGCCACATCAGAGTTCCGGCTTCGACCACGAGGATCGTGGCGTGGATCGCAAGCCGCAGCAGGTCGCTCCCGCCGGGATAGATCGCGGCCGGCAGAAGGAAATTCAGGACGGTATGCTGCACGGCCGTCGCCGCTGCGGCGCCCGCTATTGCCCGCCAATCGAACAGGGCGCCGATGACGGCCAGACCCGCGAAGTAGGTCATATGCGCGTCGACCTGCAGATAATTGCCGTCGAGCGCCGCGACGACCAGAGAAATGTCGGCCACTAGACCGAGCGCGATCACCATTCGCGCGCTTGCGCCCGAACCTTCGCGACGAGACAGGACGTAGCCCATGACGCCGAAGACGAAGGAGCCGAGCGCAGCCATGAGACCCGATCGTCCCAGCGACCAATCCAGTATGCAAGTCAGTGGCGCTGCGATTATGAGAGCGACTGCGAGCGCAACGGTCAGGCGATTGCGGTGCCGGTCGAGATCAAGAAGGCCATCCATCTGACTGGTTCCTATTTGGGGGATGCGAAGCAGCCGACGGCGCGCGCGTCGAGCACGATGAGCGCGCCGGACTCGCGCAGCCTGTCAGGCAGCGCCTTGTCCGTGAAAGCGAGGACGACTACTGACGACCAGCCGCCGACGTCGAGCAGCGAACCCGACTGCGTCGCCGCGGCTAGAACCCGCTCCTGCGACCACCACGGCGGGAACAGCGCAGCAACGCTGCTCCCCGGGCCGAATGCCGGGGCGGGAAGCGACGCGATCAGTCCCGCGAGAGTGACGCCCATCATCGAACACCAGGCGATGGTCGGCGAGCTGACCAAAGAAGAGAATAATCTTGAGCTGCGAATTGGACTGACACCAGCCGAGGGTATTTTCCTCGCTTCTAGCAGATGTTGATCAACAAAAACTAAAGCTGCGGCGGACGTCGGGAAGGATTACTGGTTGTTGCGGACATAACTATAAGTCCTCCATATCTATACGTCTCGGGATGCCGGCACCGCGGCGCCGAGGACTATCCCGCCATGGCGCTCCACGCCGAGAGCGTCTTTCCAAGACCGGTCAGATCGCCCCGGAGAAAGCCGGGTCGTCCGCCCAACCGCGCCGACACGATCGCGTCCCTTGCTGCGATCTGGTGGGGACGCGGAAGGAACTGCGGGACTGCGAATGGGGCGGAAGCGGTCAGTGTCGAGCCGTTCTCGATCGAGGCGATGTCTCGGTCCCCCTTCCTACGCGCCGAACTGCGCCAGACCCATCCGCGGCCGTCACATTCGCTTGCCGGCGGACACACCAGCTCCGTGCCTTTTAGCTAACTGCCAGTCGGAAAGACCGCCCATCGGTGAAAGCACCGAAGTCGTGGACGCATCCCGGGCCAAGGAGAAAAGCACCAACGACGTCGTACCGAGCGCAATCTCGCCCACCGTCACCGCTCGATGGATTTCATGCTTCGCAGATCGGCGCAACGCTCTTCGCGAAGGTCATGAAGGCCGACGTGCCGAGGATGCGGCTAGATCGCTCGCCACTCGAAATCAGCCTCTCCGGCGACGCCTCTGGCGGCAATCGGATTTCAACCTAACGGTCTGGTGTATCTCAGAAATTATGGCGGAGAGGGGGGGATTCGAACCCCCGATACGCTTGCACGTATGCCGCATTTCGAGTGCGGTGCATTCGACCACTCTGCCACCTCTCCAAAGGGGCTTTCCAAAACCAAAGCGGGCCATCCTCGGCACGCTCCGGGCTCCGAAGGGGATGGCCCGGCCAGCAGCATGGGACCATCCGTTGCGCCGGAACGGGGTCGACGTCGCCGGCGCGAGGCGTCTCTTATCAAAGGGACCTTTCCCGTGACAAGCCTAAAGCGGAGCCGGGGCACGTTTTCTGCGCGTCGAAGCCGATCGACGTCGCAAACCCTCGTCGTCCATGCCGAAGGGCCGGGACGCGTCTGCGTCCCTCCCCGTCGATGTCAGCGGAGTGGCCTCACTCCGCCGCGACGCCCATGCGCATCTTCTCCATCTCGCGGAGCGCCCGGCGATACTCGACCGGCATCACCTTGACGAAGCGCGGGCGGTAGCTCTCCCAGTGATCGAGCATTTCCTTCGCCCGGCCGGAGCCGGTGTAGTGGAAATGGTTGGAGATCAGCTGGAACAGCCGCTCGTCGTCATGGCGGGTCATGTCGGAGGAGACGTCCACCCGGCCCTTGTATTGCAGGTCGCCGCCGTGGTGATGCAGCTTCTCCAGGAGGTCGTCCTCTTCGGGAACGGGCTCCAGATCGACCATCGCCATGTTGCAGCGCTCGGCGAAGTCGCCGAGTTCGTCGTAGACATAGGCGACGCCGCCCGACATGCCGGCGGCGAAGTTGCGCCCCGTCGTGCCGAGAATGACCACGACGCCGCCGGTCATGTATTCGCAGCCATGGTCGCCGGCGCCCTCGACGACGGCGACGGCGCCGGAGTTGCGGACGGCGAAGCGCTCGCCGGCGACGCCCCGGAAATAGCATTCTCCGGAGATCGCGCCGTAGAGAACGGTGTTGCCGACGATGATGGATTCCTCCGGCACGATGCGCGAGCCGGGCATCGGCTTGACGATCAGCTTGCCGCCGGAGAGGCCCTTGCCGACATAGTCGTTGGCCTCGCCGGTGAGCTCGAAGGTGATGCCGCGGGCGAGGAAGGCGCCGAAGCTCTGGCCGGCTGTGCCGGTCAGTCGCACGGTGATCGTGTCGTCACGCAGCCCCTTCAGGCCGAAGCGCTTGGCGAGCTCGCCCGACAGCATGGCGCCGGCCGAACGGTCGACATTGATGATCTTCGTCTCGATCTCGACCTTCTGCCGCGCGCTCAGTGCCGGCTCGGCCTCCGCGATCAGCTTGCGGTCGAGGACGTCGTCGATCGGATGCTTCTGCCGCTCGGTCCAGCGCAGGGTTTCCGGCGCGCCGTCCGGCTTGAAGAAGACGCCCGAAAAGTCGAGGCCCTTGGCCTTCCAGTGATCGATCAGCTCGCGCCGGTCGAGCAGCTGGGTCTCGCCGATCAGCTCGGCGAGGTGGCGGACGCCGAGTTCGGCCATGATCTGGCGAACTTCCTCGGCGACGTAGAAGAAGTAGTTGATGACGTGCTCGGGCGTGCCCTTGAAGCGCTTCCTGAGGACCGGATCCTGCGTCGCGACGCCGACCGGGCAGGTGTTGAGGTGGCACTTCCGCATCATGATGCAGCCGGCGGCGATCAGCGGCGCGGTGGCGAAGCCGAACTCGTCGGCGCCGAGCAGCGCGCCGACGACGACGTCCCGGCCGGTCCGGAGCCCGCCGTCCACCTGCAGGCACACGCGCGAGCGGAGCCCGTTCAGCACCAGCGTCTGCTGGGTCTCGGCAAGGCCCATCTCCCAGGGGGAGCCGGCGTGCTTGATCGAGGTCAGCGGCGAGGCGCCGGTGCCGCCGTCGTAGCCGGCGATGATGATGTGGTCCGCCCGCGCCTTGGCGACGCCCGCCGCGACCGTGCCGCAGCCGACCTCGGAAACGAGCTTGACCGAGACGTCGGCGGCCGGGTTGACGTTCTTCAGATCGTAGATCAGCTGGGCGAGATCCTCGATCGAATAGATGTCGTGATGGGGCGGCGGCGAGATCAGCCCGACGCCCGGCGTCGAATGACGGGTCTTGGCGATGGTCGCGTCGACCTTGTGGCCGGGCAGCTGGCCGCCTTCGCCGGGCTTCGCACCCTGCGCCACCTTGATCTGCAGCATGTCGGCATTGACGAGATACTCGGTCGTCACGCCGAACCGGCCGGAGGCGATCTGCTTGATCGCCGAGCGCTCGGGGTTGGCCGAGCCGTCGCGCAGCGGCAGGAAGCGGTCGGATTCCTCGCCGCCTTCGCCGGTGTTCGACTTGCCGCCGATGGCGTTCATGGCGCGGGCGAGGGTGGTGTGCGCCTCGCGCGAGATCGAGCCGAAGGACATGGCGCCCGTGCAGAAGCGCTTGACGATCTCCTTGGCCGGCTCGACCTCGTCGAGCGGAACCGGCGCGCGGCCGGCCTCCTCGGCCGACTTGATGCGGAAGAGGCCGCGGATGGTCGAGGTCTCGACCGCCGCCTCGTTCACCATCCTCGCATAGTCCTGATACTTCTCGAACGAGCCGCTGCGCACCGCATGCTGCAGCGTCGCGACGGCGTCCGGCGACCACAGGTGGCTCTCGCCGCGCATGCGGTAGACGTATTCGCCGCCGACGGCGAGCGAGCGCTGCAGCACCGGATCGTCGGAAAAGGCGAGGAGGTGGCGCTCGGCGCTCTCGCGGGCGATCTCCTCCAGCCCGACGCCTTCGATGGTGGTCGCCGTGCCGGTGAAATAGCGGTTCACGAATTCGCTCTTCAGCCCGACGATGTCGAAGATCTGGGCGCCGCAATAGGACTGGTAGGTCGAGATGCCCATCTTGGACATGACCTTCAGGATGCCCTTGCCGATCGACTTGATGTAGCGGGTGACCACCTCGCTCGGATCGACCTCCGGCGGGAAATCGCCGCGGCGGTGCATCTCGAGCAGCGTGTCGAAGGCGAGATAGGGGTTGATCGCCTCGGCGCCGTAGCCGGCGAGACAGGCGAAGTGATGCACCTCGCGCGGCTCTCCGCTCTCGATGACGAGGCCGGCGGCGGTCCTGAGGCCCTTGCGGATCAGATGGTGGTGGACGGCGGCGCAGGCGAGCAGCGCCGGGATCGGCAGCCGGTCCGGCCCGACCTGGCGATCGGACAGGATGATGATGTTGTAGCCGCCGACGACCGCCGCCTCGGCCCGCTCGCACAGCCGGTCGAGCGCCCCCGCCATGCCCGCCGCGCCCTGTTCGGCCGCATAGGTCATGTCGATGGTCTTGGTGTCGAAGCGATCTTCGGTGTGGCCGATGTTGCGGATCTTTTCCAGATCGCCGTTGGTGAGGATCGGCTGGCGCACCTCGAGCCGCTTCTTGCGCGAGGAGCCTTCCAGATCGAAGATGTTCGGCCGCGGCCCGATGAAGGAGACGAGGCTCATCACCAGCTCTTCGCGGATCGGATCGATCGGCGGGTTGGTGACCTGGGCGAAGTTCTGCTTGAAGTAGGTGTAGAGCAGCTTCGACTGCTGCGACATCGCCGAGATCGGCGTGTCGGTGCCCATCGAGCCGATCGCCTCCTGTCCGGTGGTCGCCATCGGCGCCATCAGCGTGCGGGTGTCCTCGATGGTGTAGCCGAAGGCCTGCTGACGATCCAGAAGCGAGACGTCGGAGCGCGAGGCGCGGGGCGCCACGGGCTTGAGGTCCTCCAGGATGATCTGGGTGTTCTTCAGCCAGTCGCGATAGGGGTTCGCCCCGGCGATCTCGTGCTTGATCTCCTCGTCGCCGACGATGCGGCCCTTTTCGAGGTCGATCAGAAGCATGCGGCCCGGCTGCAGCCGCCACTTCTTGACGATCTTGGCCTCGTCGATGGCGAGCGTTCCCGCCTCCGACGCCATGATGACGAGATCGTCGTCGGTCACGACGTAGCGCGCGGGGCGCAGGCCGTTGCGGTCGAGCGTCGCGCCGATCTGCCGGCCGTCGGTGAAGGCGACGGCGGCCGGCCCGTCCCAAGGCTCCATCAGCGCGGCGTGGTACTCGTAGAATGCCTGCGTCTCGCGGGCCATCTGCTTGTTGCCGGCCCAGGCCTCGGGGATCAGCATCATCATCGCATGGGTCAGCGAATAGCCGCCCTGGACGAGGAATTCGAGCGCGTTGTCGAAGCAGGCGGTGTCCGACTGGCCCTCGTAGGAGATCGGCCAGAGCTTGGAGATGTCGTTGCCGAGAAGTTCGGAATCGACCGAGGCCTGGCGCGCCGCCATCCAGTTGACGTTGCCGCGCAGCGTGTTGATCTCGCCGTTGTGGGCGACCATCCGGTAGGGATGGGCGAGCTTCCAGGACGGGAACGTGTTGGTGGAGAAGCGCTGGTGGACGAGGGCGAGCGCCGATTCGAAGCGCTCGTCGGCGAGGTCCTTGTAATAGGCGCCGAGCTGGTAGGAGAGGAACATCCCCTTGTAGACGATGGTCGAGGCCGACAGCGAGACGACGTAGAAGCCGATGTCCTCGCCGCCCGTTTCCGCCTGGATGCGGTTCGAGACCACCTTGCGCAGGATGTAGAGGCGGCGCTCGAACTCTTCCTCGCTCGAAATCGAGGCCGAGCGGGCGATGAAGATCTGCCGGTGGACGGGCTCGGTCGCGACGATCTCGGGGGCCTTGGACAGGCTCTCGTTCGACACCGGCACGTCGCGCCAGCCGAGAACGGTCTGGCCTTCCTCGCGCACCACCTCCTCGAACACCTGTTCGATATGGGCGCGCCGCTCCGCCTCCTGCGGCATGAAGATGTGGCCGACGCCGTAGGCACCCGGCTCGGGCAGAGTCACACCCTGCGCCGCCATCTCCTCGCAGAAGAACCGGTGCGGAATCTGCACCAGCATGCCCGCGCCGTCGCCCATCAGCGGGTCGGCGCCGACGGCGCCGCGATGGGTGAGGTTCTGGACGATCTCGATGCCCTTCTCGACGATGGCATGAGACTTGACGTTCTTCATATGGGCGATGAAGCCGACGCCGCAGGCATCGTGCTCGTTCCGCGGATCGTAGAGGCCGATCTTTTTCGGCAGGCCGAGCCGGTGAGGCGCGGCCGCCCCGGCCACGGCTTTGGCGTCTGATGGCGTCAGCACAAGCTTCGCATTCGTCATCGCGTCATCTCCCCATCGGTGCGCGGCCAAGCTGCGGCCGCGCGAACTGGACCCGCCGCAGTCCGTCGCTCCAGGGCGGTTGCCGCGAAGCCGGACTGCCGGATCTTTGCTTTCGAACGCGTCTTTTGCCACGCTCGGCTCTGTCAGGATAGGACCCTTGCCGCGCCATGCCGGCGCAGCATCGCCGTTCGTCGATCTTATGGCGCCAATTTATGGCAGCACTACTGTCCTATCTGGCTCAATATGGCAGATGTCGAGGCCGGCAGCAAGATGGGCGGTTTCCAGAACAGGGCTCCGAATTCATATGACAGCGGATGACGGGTTGCTTTTGATCTGATTCGATGAAGGGGTTTGATTCGCGGAGCGCTCTCATGTCCCTGTCCATTGCCGAACCAGCGTTGCCAAAGTCCAGGC
>NZ_JAJUWU010000018.1 GCF_021390325.1 Jiella avicenniae
TTCAACGCCGTCACCGAAAGATCGGGATCCAAGAAGGTCGCGATCATCGCCGTCGCCAGAAAGCTTCTCACCGTCCTCAATGCCATGCAGAGGGACAAAAAGGCCTTTGCATGAACACAGTTGCCATTCCAAATCGGTGGCCATAGACGCTAACATTCTGAGACGAATGGCCGTTTCAACGCAGAGGAATGGATCCCGGGTCAAGCCCGGGATGACGAAATTCGTATGTCAGCGCCCTAAGCTTCCATACCTACGGCGCCAGTATGGTCGTCTCGCGACCGAAACCAGGTCTCTGCGGGCTGGTCCCAGGAAGCGACTGGAACGCTGCTCTCTCTCTCCGCCTTGCCGTGGTGCTCGCACGTCCTGGCCTTCAGCTTCTCGCTAGCCGCCGCAGGAGATGTCGGGCGATGCCGTTGGCATCACCTGCAGCGTCAACGAGGCGGCAGAGTTAGTCGCCCCCCGCTGCCTTCCCGCCTCACTCCCACACCACCCGGTTCCGCCCCCCGAGTTTCGCCGCATAAAGCCGCTTGTCGGCTGCGCCGAGCAGGGCCTGCAGATCCGCTCCGTCTTCCGGAAACGACGCCACCCCGATGCTCGTCGTGAAGGACAGCGTCTCGCCCGCCTCCTCGAAGGACGAGGTCTCGACGACGCGGCGCAGATGCTCCGCCGCCTGCCGCGCGGCGTGCGGAGCGGCGTGCGAGAGGAGAAGGCAGAACTCCTCGCCGCCGTAGCGGAAGACGTGGTCGGTGCCGCGGACGTTGTCGGTGAGCCAGGCGGACATCGCCTTGAGGGCGTTGTCGCCGGTCTCGTGGCCATGGGAATCGTTGATCTTCTTGAAGAAGTCGATGTCGAGGAGGAGAAGGGCGAAGGCGGTGCCGTGGCGCTCCCATCGCGCCTTCTCCTCGCGAAAGCGCAGGTCGAGATGGGCGCGGTTGCCGAGGCCCGTCAGCGGGTCGGTCAGGGCCTGGCGCTTCAGCGCTTTTTCCCCGCGCGAGCGCGAAGTCTCGTAGACGAAGGAAAAGCCGAAGATGCACAGGGCGACCCCGGCGACGTCGAGAAGCGCCCGCGGATTGCCGAGGACGGCACTCTGCGAAAAGCGCGTGAAATAGATCAGCAAGGCCGTCAAGAGGAAGACGAGGGTGACGCCGCCGCCCAGCGCCCGGCCGAGCAGCATGTGCGACAAGATCGGGATCATCAGCACCCAGGCGAAAACCGACGGCGACGATTGCGGCGTCGTCAGGATCATCATCATCGTCGTGTCGAACAGGACGAGATAGACGAAGGACCAGCGGATGAGATGCCGCGTCCTGCGGATGACGGGAACGAGGACCAGCGCGAAAAGCCCCATCGCGATTTCGCCGGCCATCGCCATGTAGTTGCCGTGGTAATAGTTGAGGACAGCGAATATCGCGCCGAAGCATGCCGTGAAGATCAACAGAGCGAGAAGTACGGCGCGGCGGAACGCGTCGCCGTCCTCGAATCTGCTTGTCTCATCCGCCAAAGCTAGACGCCCATACTTCTGCATCCTGGTCGCTTCGTTTGCCGCCGAAACAACTTCGGCGGCGCGGCCGAACGGCTCCGAGAAAAGGAGGCCTGGCAACGCTCGCCAATCTTCGCCGCCATCGGGTCGGATCACCGCCGATATTGGAACACAAGTGTAAATCCCGCTTTAACCGTGCCCCGGCCTTGCCCGATCGCGGGCCCCGAGCCAGAAGATGGCTCGTCGTGGTTCAAGACATGCGAGTCGACCGTGCCGTCCACCCCCGCCACCCACCGGTTTGCCTGGCCGCGACGTCGCCGCCGGCTACGATTTCGCCGAGGAGATCCCCGCGATCAACGACTATCGGCGCCTTCGCGCCGTGGCCGGCCTGACGCCCAAGAGCTTCGAAGCGGCGCGGATCGCCCTGCCGAACACGCTCTTTGCCGTCGTGGTGCGCCATCAGGGCCGGGTGATCGGCATGGGCCGCGTCGTCGGCGACGGCGGCTGCCACATGCAGATCGTCGCCATGGCGGTCGAGCCGGCGCATCAGGGCAAGGGCATCGGCAAGGGTATCTTCGCGGCGTTCGAATCCTGGCTCGCCCGGACGGCGCCCGACACCGCCTATGTCAGCCTGATCGCCGACGGCGACGCGAAGCATCTCTATGCCAAATTCGGCTTCGAGCCGGTGATGCCCGCCTCGATCGGCATGGCGCGCTTCTATCGCGGCGACCCCGCGAAAAGATGATCGGCGCAAGGCATCATCCGTTTGCGGGTGGCTTCGACTGGTTCTAGTATGTCGGCCATGACCGACGTTTCCGCCAGCGCCAAGCCTTCGCGCTTCTCGATCCTCGCCAATCCGACCCGCTTCCTGGAGCTGTCGGGCAGGCTGCAGCCATGGCTCTACGGCGCGGCGCTGATCGCGGTCGCCGCCGGCGTGTTCCTGGGCCTGACGGCGCCGGCCGATTACCAGCAGGGCTCGACCGTGACGATCATGTTCATCCACGTGCCCTTCGCCTGGCTGTCGATGATGATCTGGACGGTGATGAGCGTCTCGGCGCTTGGCACGCTGGTCTGGCGTCATCCGCTGGCCGACGTCGCGGTCAAGGCGGCGGCGCCGATCGGCGCGGTGTTCACCGTGCTCTGTCTGATCACCGGTTCGATCTGGGGCCGGCCGATGTGGGGCACCTGGTGGGTCTGGGATGCGCGACTGACCTCGGTCTTCGTGCTGTTCCTGATGTATCTCGGCCTGATCGCCCTCACGCGGGCGCTGGAAGAGCCGGGCAAGAGCGCCAAATCGGCCGCGATCCTCGTCCTCGTCGGCTTCGTCAACATTCCGATCATCAAGTTCTCGGTCGACTGGTGGAACACGCTGCACCAGCCGGCGAGCGTCATGCGCATGGACGGACCGGCGATGCCGGCCGCCTATCTGACGCCGCTGCTGGTCTCGGCGGCCGGTTTCACGCTGCTGTTCTTCGCCCTGCATCTGACGGCGATGCGCACCGAGATCCTGCGCCGGCGCGTCGCCGCCCTGTCGCGTCTCGCCGCCCGGCGGGCCGAGGGCTGAAGCGCCCGAACTGGAGCCATTTCATGCAGGCCGACTATTTCGCCTTCGTCGCCAGCGCCTACGGCATCTCCGCCTTTGCCATTGCCGGCCTCTTCGCCTGGGTGTTCTTCGACGCCAGAACCCAGCGCCGCGCGCTGAAGGAGCTGGAAGCGCGCGGCATCCGCCGCCGCTCCGAGGCGCGCACGTCTCGCGATGCGCCGGAGGCCGCGCGATGAGTTCCGGCGGCGAAAACGAGACCTTGCTCCAGACCGCGCCGGCCGACGAGCTGCCGCAGGAGACGACGCCGGACGGGCGGCGCCGCGGTCCGAAGCTCGTCGTCCTTCTGCCGCTCGTCCTGTTCTTCGGCCTTGCCGGCGTGTTCCTCTACCAGCTCCTGTCCGGACACGATCCCAAGGAGATCCCCTCCGTCCTCGTCGGCAAGACGGCACCGATGACGGTGCTGCCGGCGCTGGAAGGCGCGCGTCTGCCGGGTGGCCGGCCGGTGCCGGGGCTCGACCTCTCCGGCCCCGGCGACGGACGGCCGGTCCTCGTCAACGTCTTCGCCTCCTGGTGCGCGCCCTGCCGCGAGGAGCATCCCTTGCTGATGCAACTCGCAAAGGACGAACGGTTTCGGCTCGTCGCCATCAACTACAAGGACAAGCCGGCCAACGCCCTCGGCTTCCTGCAGAATCTCGGCAATCCCTATGCAGCGATCGGCGTCGACGAAAAGGGTTCGGCGACCATCGACTGGGGCGTTTACGGCGTACCGGAGACCTTCCTCGTCGCTCCCGACGGCGAGATCGTCTACAAGCAGACGGGGCCTTTCACGCCGCAGGCGATCGAGACCGGCTTGATGCCGGCGGTCGAAAAGGCGCTGCAGCGCGAAGCGAAGGAGCGGCCGCCGACCAGCTGACCAGTCGGGTGTTCTTCCGCGGCGCGTGAGGGCCCGGCTCGCGGCGAAGTTTCAGAGGATGGAGGAGCGGCGATGAGCGCAGTGAAGACCATCGACCTCGGCGAGCATTTCGGCGCCTTCGTCGAGGCCCAGGTCGAGGCCGGCAATTTCGCCGACGCCGACGCGGTGATCCGCGCCGGCCTCTCGCTTCTGGAGCGGCGGGATGCCGAAGACGAGGCGAGAATCCGCGCGGCAATCGAGGAGGGCTTTGCGAGTGGCGAGCCCGTCGCATTCGACCGCGACGAATTCCTGCGAAGAATGCACGACCTGGTCGGCTCGAAAGCCCAGTGAGCAGGCTGCTTTTCACCCCGGCCGCAGATCGCGACCTGGCAGCCGTCTATATCTTCTCCCACGCCCGCTTCGGTCGTGACCAGGCCGATCGCTATGTGTCTCGGATCATCGAACGCTGCGAAGCCGTCGCGGCCGGCCGGCTGCCAAGTCGCGACGCGTCGCATTTTCGCCCGGGACTGAGAAATCACCGGACTGGCAGCCACCTCGTCTTCCACACTTCAGGCAGCAGAGGGGAGCTCGTCGTCGTCCGCATCCTCCATTCCCGGATGGATCTTTCGGACCATCTATAGCCCCATGCCCGAGCCATCCTTTTCTCTCCGCACGCCCGAAGACGACGGCATTGCCCGCAAAATCTGCGACAATTGCGGCTTCGTGGCCTACGAGAACCCGAAGATCGTCGTCGGTTCCGTGGTCCGGCACGAAGGCCGGATCCTCCTCTGCCGCCGGGCGATCGAGCCGCGCCGCGGATTCTGGACGATCCCGGCCGGCTATCTGGAGTTGAACGAGACGCCCGAGGACGGGGCGAAACGCGAGGCTTGGGAGGAGGCGGAAGCCGATCTCCACCTCGAATGCCTGCTCGCCGTCTATTCCGTGCCACGCATCAGCCAGGTGCAGCTGATCTATCGGGCGCGGCTGCAAGACCCGCATTTCGCGCCCGGGCCGGAGAGCCTGGACGTGCAGCTGTTCGATCCGGCGGAGATCCCGTTCGACGAACTCGCCTTTCCCTCGGTGCACTGGGCGCTCGCCCACGACGCCTCGGCCGAGGCGGGTGCTCCGCCGCTGCCGTTTTCCAACCCGCCGGGCGAAATCGGCAACCGCATGCCGGACGGACGTCCGGTGGCGCACGGCGAGAGCTGACGGGCCGGACCTTCGCGACGCCGAGCGACGCCCCTCCCCTCGGCGCAATGCTTTCGTGCGCACCTTCTCATACGAAAGGGCGGGACGCCGGCACCGGCGCTCCGCCCTTTTCACGACATGCAAGAATTGACGACATGGCCTCGCGGCGGGGTGTCCGCCGCGGCGATCGGCTACTTCGCGGCAGCCGCCTTGAGGGCCTCGGCCGGGTCCTGCTGGCCGCCCGATTCGTCGAAGGTGGCGAGATAGGCGATGACGTTCTTGAGCTCGTCCGGCTTCTTCAGACCGGCGAAGGCCATCTTGGTGCCCTTGACCGTCCCGCGCGGATCGGAAATCCAGGTCGTCATAAGTTCTTCGTTCCAGGCCGTCTTGTCGGCCGCCCAGTCCTGGAAGGGCTTGGAGAACTTGTAGCCGCCACGATCGGCGCCCGGCTTGTCGCCGACGATGCCGTTCAGCTCCGGACCGATCTTGTTCTTCGCTCCCTCGCCGACGGCGTGGCAGGCCTTGCACTTGTTGAACACTTTCTCGCCGGCCGCGGGATCGCCGACCTCCTGGGCCGACGCCGTGCCGACGGCGAAGAGAAGCGCCGTCCCGGCAATGGCGAGGTTGAGTTTACGCATCGTTCCTCCCTTTCGAGTCGCTTGGTCCAATTGTCCCGGCACCCATCGGGACCATATCGGGCCCTGCGCCGCCTTGGCAATCGAGATGAGAACGAATCCAAACTGTTCGACGATTCCGACGGGCGCCGGTCCGAGCGGCAGCGGCCCCGTCGCGCCGCGGACCGCAGGGATCGACGGCGCCGACCATATGCAAGCTTCCCTTTGGGAATATTGTCTTCATATTTTCGCCACAGTCGTAAACCGCTGCAGGATTTGGGGAAATTTGCGTTAAGTTTGAATTTTAGTCGTTTCTCAAGAGTTTGGTATCATGAATGGGTCATTAACGAGACGACCTCTGGCGGGGTGCGGCCCATTGGCAACAGGAAGAATAAGACCGTATTCCTGCCATCTTTCAGCCAACCATACCGATCAGTGGTCGTTCTCGAATTCGGATGTGATCCGAATCCGTCACGTGCAGGCGGCCTTGCCCCTGCCAATGCGTCGCGACCCCGCGACAAAGGAGACATACGCATGAAACGCCTCGCACTGCTTCTCGCCACCGCCGCTCTCTCCACCCCGGCCATGGCGGCGGACGTCCTCGTTCCCGAGCCGCCGGCACCGGCGCCGATGGCCATCGAGCCGGTCGCGCAGACGACCACCTGGACCGGCCTCAATCTCGGCGTCCAGGCCGGCGCCGCCTTTGGCGGCCACGCGGGTGACGCGAACTTCGATCCCGGCACGGCGACCGCCCTCGGCGGCGGCGACTCGAATTTCGAGCATGACGGCAACTTCGTCGGCGGCGCCAATATCGGCTACGACTACCAGTTCCAGAACAATGTGGTGCTGGGTGCGGTTGCCGATTTCAACTATATCGACCGCGAGAAGAAGACGAGCTACGCGACGCCGGGTGGTACCTCCTTCGAGGACGAGACCAAGCTGAACTATCTCGGCACGGTCCGCGCCCGTCTCGGCTATGCCATGGACAACGTGCTGTTCTACGGCACCGGCGGTCTGGCCTATGGCGACGTCGAGCAGGAGTCCTCGGCGCCGTCGACCAGCGCCGGCTCGCAATTTGCCGGCTACAGCTTCGACAGCAGCCACGACAAGTCCTCGGTCGGCTATACGGCCGGCGCCGGTGTCGACGTCATGGCGACGCAGAACCTCTCCTTCGGCGTCGAATACCTCTACACCAATCTCGGCAAGAACAGCTCGACGATCACCGGCACCGATGGCCTCGGCAACACCGTCGAGTACAAGAGCAACGACGACCAGGACTTCGATTTCCACACCGTGTGGGCGAAGGCATCGTACCACTTCAACTAAGATCGGGTGACCGGCGGGTGGCACTGGCTGCCCGCCGAACTTCTCCGAAGCCGGCCGGCGGATGACCTGACCCATCCGCCGGCCGGCTTCGTCGTTTCATATGCTTCGGGCCCCGCTCGCGACCGGAAGCAAACGCTGGCTCGAGCGCCGCTTGCCGCGATATCCTCGCCTGCGTGCGCATCATCGGCCCCGGGACCGTCCTTAATATCCGGCGACGGCCGAACCGCCTCGATCAGCCGAGCGGCGCGAGACCGAGTTCGGCGCGGCGGGGCAGATCGGCCCCCTTGCGCGTGCAGGTGACGGCCGCCGCCTTCACGGCGAAATCGACGAGTTCCTCGACGTCGGAGCGCGCAAAGCCGGCGATCGCCGCGCGCGACAGGGCGCCGCGCTCCTTCAGGCCGGCGAGCAGCGCTGCCTGGAAGGTGTCGCCCGCGCCCACCGTGTCGACCACCTGGACCGCGCGTCCCGGCACCTTCGCCGTCTCGCCCCGGCTCGTCGCGGCGATCGCGCCGTGTTCTCCGAGGGTGACGACGGCGATCTCGGCGCCGGCCGAGATCCACTCGCCGACGACGCTGTCGACGGCACGGCCGGGATAAAGCTGGGCGATGTCCTCCTCGCTGGCCTTCACCAAGCCCGCCAGAGGCACGATTTCTGCGACCTTTGCCCGCCAGACGTCGAGATCGGGCTCGATCGAGGCGCGGACGTTTGGGTCGTAGGAGACGAAGCGGTTCGGCGCTTCCTGCCTGACCAGTCGCAGAAGGGCCGAGGCGGTCGGCTCGGTCACCGTCGAATAGGAGGCGACATGGACGACCTCGACCTCGGCAGGCAGCGACTGCGGCACTTCCTCGGGCTCGATCGAACGGTCGGCCGTCCCTTCGATGTAGAAGGCGTAGCTCGCCGAGCCGTCCGGGCCGAGCGAGACCATGGCGAGCGTCGTCTGGCGGTCGGTGGGGATCAGGAAGCGCTGGTCGATCGCCTCGCGCTCCATGAAGGCGCGGATCTTCTCGCCGAAGAGATCGCCCGACATCTTGGTGAAATAGCCGGAATGGTGCCCGAGCCGCGCCAGGCCCAGCGCCACGTTGAGCGGCGATCCGCCGATCCGCCCGGACAGGGCGACGGTCGACACCTCCTCCTGCGGGAGGGCGAACAGATCGAACAGGCAATCACCACAGCTCAAGAACATCCGCGATCCTCCGCTTCGATCTCGTTTCAGGATAGCACAGCCGCTAGCAGGAATGTCCGATTGCCGAAAGAGAGAGGTGTGGCGACCAGCATCGGGCGGCATGGCCGTCGGGGTTCCTTCGACAGCTTCCGCCGCTATGATCGCCGGAGAGATTCGCCGACACGAGCCCCGGAAACGCCCCCATGCCCTTCGACCGCATCAACGGAATTGCCCTCCACCATCGGGTCGACGGGCCCGCCGGCGCCCCGACCATCGTCCTGATCAACTCGCTCGGCACCGACTACAGGATCTGGGACGCCGTCGTCCCGCAGCTTGCGGGCCGCTACCGGGTGATCCGCTACGACAAGCGCGGCCATGGCCTCTCCGCGGTTCCGCCGGCCCCCTACCGCATGGAAGACCATTCGGCCGACCTTCTGGCGCTTCTCGATCACTATGGCGTCGGCCAGGCCCTCGTCGTCGGCCTGTCGATCGGCGGCCAGATCGCCTTCGGTCTCGCGGCGATCGACCAGAACCGCCTCGCCGGCCTCGTCCTGATGGACACCGCCCACAAGATCGGCGATGCGGCAGGCTGGAACGGCCGGATCGAAGCGATCGAGACGGGCGGGATCGCGGCGATCGCCGAACAGATCCTGTCGCGCTGGTTCACCCCCGCTTTCCGCAGCGTGGGCAATCCCGCCTTCGAGGGCTATTCCAACATGCTCGCGAACACGCCGGCCGAAGGCTATCTCGGCTCATGCGCCGCCCTTCGCGATGCCGACCACACCGAGACCGCCCGGAACCTCGAAGTCCGGACGCTCTGCATCGTCGGCGATCAGGACGGCTCGACACCGCCGGATCTCGTCGAGGCCTGCGCCGATCTCATCGTCGGCGCGCGGTTCGAGGTCGTCGAAGGCGCCGGGCATCTGCCCTGCATCGAGCAGCCGGACACGACCGCCCGGCTGCTCGGCGATTTCGCCGACGAGATCTTCGGCAAAGGCGCCACGGCGTGACGGCCTCGATCTTCACCCACCCGTTCCTCGGCCCGCTGTTCGGCGACGAGGAGGTCGCCAGCTATTTCACCGCGGCCGCCGACATCGAGGCGATGGTCGCCTTCGAGACGGCGCTCGCAGAGGCGGAGGCCGAGTTCGGCCTCGTCGAGAGCGCCGAGCTCGAGGCCATTCGCGCCCGCATGGCCGAGTTCGCGCCGGATCTCGGGGCGCTGGCAGAGGGGACGGCCCGCGACGGCGTGGTCGTGCCGAGCCTCCTGAAGCAGCTGCGCACCGGGCTCTCCGAGACCGCCGCCAAGGCCCTACACAAGGGCGCGACCAGCCAGGACGTGATCGACGCCTCGCTCGCCATGCGCATGCAGGGCGTCTCGCTGGTCCTCGACCGCCGGCTCGCCGCGCTCACCGACGCCCTCACCCGCTGGAGCCTCGAAGCCGGGCAGCGGCCGGTGATGGCTCATACCCGCATGCAGGCGGCCAAAGAGACCCGCTTTTCGCGCAAGCTCGCCGCCTGGACCGATCCGCTGGTGCGCTGCCGGCTGAAGCGCGAGGCGATCGCCCCGCAGGCCTTCGCCCTCAGGATGGGCGGCGCGGTCGGCGACAGGGCCGGCTTCGGCGATCGGGCCGATCGGATCGCCGAAACGGTCGCGTCGCGCCTCGGCCTTTACGCCGCGCCCTCCTCGCTGCATTCCGAACGGGACGGCCTCGTCGAACTCGCCAATTGGTTCTCGCTCGTCACCGGCGCGCTCGGCAAGCTCGGCCAGGACGCGGTGCTGTCCCTGCAGAACGAGGTCGGCGAGCTGCAGCTTTCCGGCGGCGGCGGCTCCTCGGCGATGCCGCACAAGAACAATCCGGTCGGCGCGGAGATCCTCGTCACCCTCGCCCGGTTCAACGCCACCCTCGTCTCCGGCATGCACCAGGCGCTCGTCCACGAGAACGAGCGCTCGGGCGCCGCCTGGTCGCTGGAATGGATGATCCTGCCGCAAATGGCGATGGCGGCCGCCGCTTCGACCCGTACGGCGGCAGACCTGCTGGGCAATCTGTCGCTCGCAGACAGGCAAGAGTGACGGCGCGGCGGGATGGCGGTCGCGCCTTCGTCTGATCCCGCCCTGGACCTTCCACTGCCAGCGGCATCGATCACCCGGAAAGGATCAGGCCCATGGCTCCGCTCGTCCAGATCGCCTTCGCCAAGCGCTATCTCATCACCCGGCCGTGCCGACCGGCGCGCGGGTAGTTCGCCGGGTCACCCGCTCCGGCCTAAGCGCCGATCAGCGCAAGCATCGCCTCGATGACGCTCGCGCCGCCGATGGGTGCGATCACCAGAGAGGCGAGGAAGATGCCGATCACCCAGAGGAGGACCTTCTCGTCGCGGTCGCCGAGACGCCTGCCGTTGCCGGCCGGATCGATCGGGCCCCACTGGTTCTTCTCGTCGAGATACATGCCGGCCGTCCGGGAAGCCTGTCGCGCACCGGTCGATTGAACGTCCCCGCCCGCGGGCTGTCAACGCGACGGATCGCATCACGGGCCGATCGTCGTCGCCATCGGTCCTCCGGCCTGGGAAGACGGACCCGGAACGGGGCCCGCCGCCCGGTCTCACATTTCGTCTTCCGTCGGCACCAGGATCTCGCGCTTGCCGGCGTGGTTGGCCGGACCGACGATGCCCTCCTGCTCCATCTTCTCGATGATCGAGGCGGCACGGTTGTAGCCGATGCCGAGACGGCGCTGGATGTAGGAGGTGGACGCCTTGCCGTCTCTGAGGACGACCGCGACCGCTTGGTCGTAGGGATCGTCGGAATCGTCGCCGCCGGACGAGCCGCCGGAATTGCCGCCGGAGCCCCCGCCCGAGCCGCCGTCCTCGTCCTCGTCCTCGTCGACGAGGATCGCATCGAGATAGTCCGGCACGCCCTGCGACTTCAGATGGTTGACGATCGCCTCGACTTCCTGATCGTCGACGAAGGGGCCATGGACGCGCTGGGTGCGCCCCCCGCCGGCCATGAACAGCATGTCGCCCATGCCGAGCAGCTGCTCGGCGCCCTGCTCGCCGAGGATGGTGCGGGAATCGATCTTCGACGTCACCTGGAAGGAGATGCGGGTCGGGAAGTTCGCCTTGATCGTGCCGGTGATGACGTCGACCGAGGGGCGCTGGGTCGCCATGATGACGTGGATGCCGGCGGCGCGGGCCATCTGGGCGAGGCGCTGGACGGCGCCCTCGATGTCCTTGCCGGCGACCATCATCAGGTCGGCCATCTCGTCGATGATGACGACGATGTAGGGCAACGGCTCGAGATCGAACTCTTCCGTTTCGAAGATCGGCTCGCCGGTCTCCCGGTCGAAGCCCGTCTGGACCGTGCGCGACATCGTCTCGCCGCGCTCCATCGCCTGTTTGACGCGGGAGTTGAAGCCGTCGATGTTGCGGACGCCCACCTTCGACATCTTGCGATAGCGGTCCTCCATCTCGCGGACCGTCCATTTCAGTGCGACGACGGCCTTCTTCGGGTCGGTCACGACCGGCGAGAGGAGATGCGGGATGCCGTCGTAGATCGACAGTTCCAGCATCTTCGGGTCGATCATGATCAGCCGGCACTCGGCGGGGGTGAACCGGTAGAGCAGCGACAGGATCATCGTGTTGATCGACACCGATTTACCCGAGCCGGTGGTGCCGGCGACGAGCAGATGCGGCATCTTGGCGAGATCGGCGATCACCGCCTCGCCGCCGATGGTCTTGCCGAGGACGAGCGGCAGCTTGCCCTTGTTCTGGGCGAAGGCTTCGGACGCGATCATCTCCCGATAGTAGACGGTCTCGCGGCGCTGGTTCGGCAGTTCGATGCCGATGGCGTTCTTGCCGGGGATGACGGCGACGCGGGCGGCGATCGCCGACATCGAGCGGGCAATGTCGTCGGCAAGGCCGATGACGCGGGAGGACTTGATGCCGGGCGCCGGCTCCAGCTCGTAGAGCGTGACCACCGGTCCCGGACGAACCTCGATGATCTCGCCCTTGACGCCGAAATCTTCCAGCACGCCTTCGAGCAGCCGCGCATTCTCCTGCAGCGCCTCGGGCGACATCGAGGAATCGCGACCGGTCGCCTTGGGCGGCGACAGGAACTCGATCGAGGGCAGCTCGAAGGTGGCCGAATCGGCGACGGTCATCGGCTGCGGCGCGGCCTTCATCGCCACGGCCCGGCCCGAGCCGGTGCGCAGCCGCTGCTGGTCGGCGGTCACCGTGCG
Organism: Jiella avicenniae; assembly: GCF_021390325.1. Taxonomy (GTDB): domain Bacteria; phylum Pseudomonadota; class Alphaproteobacteria; order Rhizobiales; family Rhizobiaceae; genus Jiella; species Jiella avicenniae. The sequence continues at coordinate 12,435 of NZ_JAJUWU010000018.1, forward strand.
CTGTTGCGGGACGACGCGGGCGGCTGCCTCGCCGGCGGCGGGGCCCCGCGAAGGCGCGGCCTGGGGCGCCTGCGGGCGCGGCCGCTGCGGCTCCTGCGCCGGGGCCGGATCGCGCCGCTCGCCGTCCTGGCGCTCGCTCCGCTGGCCGGCCCTGCGGCCGGGAAAGGCGACGATGTTGCCGGAAAGAAGCCCGCGCCAGCCGCCGCCCTCGTCCTCGCCCCCACGGCCGGTGACCCGGTCGTCGGCGCTGACGGACATGGCATCGCCTCGGACCTGTTCGGCCGGCGGCGCCTCGTGCCAAGCGGCGGCAGCGATCTCCTCCTCGAAGTCGGTGCGCGCGTCTTCGTCATCCGTCACGGAGAAGTCGTCGACCGCCGGCTGCCTCGGAGCCGCGTGAGCGACCTGCCGCTCGTCCTGCCAGGCGGTCTCGTCGGCCGTCGCCCAGGCTGCGGCGGCCTCGTCGTCGTCTTCCTGCCAGTCGGTGGGGTCGACGAAACTGTTGCCGTCATGGACCGGCATCTGCACCCGGATCGACCGGCCCGCCCGCTCGACGGGCGCCGGGGGGGGCGGTGCGAAGGCCGCCTCGTCGGCGTCGTGCCAATTGTCGAAACGATCGCCGAAATCGGGCTCTTTCTGCCTTTGGCGCTGCTCGCTGCGACGCTGCCAGGCGGCCTTGAGGGAGTAGAAGCCGTGCGCCGCGGCGCCGAAGAGAAGGGCGAAGCGTCCCTCGCGGTCGTCCTCCTCGGCGTGCCGCAGCCTCTCGGCATGGGTGGGGTAACGGCCGATCAGGGCGGCGCCGTTGAGATAGAGCCAGATGGCCGGAGCCGCCAACAGCGCCGCGAGGACGAGAGCCGTCACACCGCTCGGATAGCCGCCGAACAGCGAAGCGGGGATCTTCAGGACGAGATCGCCGGCGACGCCGCCGATGCCGATCGGCAGAGGCCAGGTGGCCGGCGGCTCGATGCAGCCGAGCGCCGCGCAGAACGTGACGATGCCGCCGACGGCGAACCAGCCGCGCTTCCAGACGTGATCGACGCCGTCGCCGCGGATCAGCCGCAGCGCCCAGATCACCGGCAGGCCGATCACCAGCGTCGCGCCGATGCCGAAGATCTGCATCATCAGGTCGGCGACGATCGCCCCGGTGGCGCCGGCGGCGTTCTCGATCATGTTCTGGTTGGACTGGCTGAGCGAAGGGTCGGTGACCGACCATGTGGCGCAGGCAAGGCCGAGATAGGCCGAAAGGAGGAGGAGGCCGACGGCCACCGTCATCTCCAGACCGCGCCGAAGGAGGGAAGTCTCGTCTGCGCCGACCGTTACGTACGCCATTCACCTGACCCGCTGCGACTTTTTTCGACGATCCGCCGACCGGGGCCGGCCTCGTCCACACTGCCACGGAGACTAGCCGAGGAGGGTTAAGGCGCTCTTAAGATTAAGGCCGCGTTAGCAAAGCCGCTTCAAGGCGAGGCTTGCCGAAGGGACCTCGGCGCGTGCCCCGAACGCGGTCGACGGGCCGCCGTGACCGGCCATCGAACGCTTCAGCCGTGCAGCTTCAGCTGCGCCCCCTTGGCCGGGGAGAGCCAGTCGGCAAAGATCGCCACGCCGCCGCGCAACGGCCCGAGCAGCGTCCACTGGTGCCTTCGCTGCAGGCTCTTGTAGGCGGCGTTGGCGAACTGGCCCTTGACGATGAGGTCGGTCTTGCGGCCGAAGCCGATCTGTCCCACCGAGCCGGCCCGGGCCAGCGACAGAAGCCGGCCGCGATCGTCGTAGACGAAAGGTTCCGGCTCGTTGCCTGCAAGCAGCGACGGGATCGCGGTCTCAAGATAGGCCGCCTGCTGGCTGGCGCACTGGGCCGTCGGCGGCAGGGCCGCATCGGCGCCCACGGGTGTGAAGCTCGCGGCGTCGCCGAGCACCTGGATCGCCGGATCGATCGTCGAGCGCAGCCGCTGGTCGACGACGATCCGTCCCTTCTTGTCGAGTTCGAAATCGGCGAAGCCGGCAAGCCCGGGATTGCCGACGAGGCCGGCCGCCCAGACCGAAATGTCGGCGGGATGCCGGGTGCCGTCGGCCTCGACCACGCCGTCGGTGGCGATCTCGGCGATCTTCGCCCCGGTCAGGGTGTCGATGTCGAGGGCGTGAAGCCGCGCCTCGACGTTCCGGCGCAGCGTCTCTTCCGCCCCCGGCATCAGCTCCGGTGCCGCCTCGGCGACCAGAATCTCCAGAAGGTCGCGGGGCCTCTCGCCGGTCTTGCGGAAGAAGCCGCTCTCGACCTGGCGCAGATGCGCGGCGAGTTCGGTGCCGGTCGCCCCCGAGCCGACGATGACGACATGGGCCGGTCGGCCGGTCGCGCGGGCCGAGATCATCAGGGCGATGAAGCGGGCGCGAAAGCGGTCGGCGTCGACCCGCTCGTCGAGGCGAACGGCGTGTTCGGCGACGCCTTTCGTGCCGAAATCCGGCGTCACCCCGCCGAGCGCGACGACGAGACGATCGTAGGCGATCTGGCGGGGCACGGCGCCGGCGCCGCACGGGGCCGCCGGCCCGGTCAGACAAACCCGCTTCTCCGCCGGGTCGATGCGCTCCACCTCGCCCTGCTCGAAGGAAAAGCCGCGCATGCGCGCGAGCATGTAGTAGCTCAGTTCCGACAGCGTCGAATCGATCGTCCCGGCGGCGAATTCGTGCAGCCGCGGCTTCCACATGTGCGAGGCATGGCGGTCGACCAGGGTGACGTCGAGGTCTTCCCGGCCGCCGAGCTTCGCCGCGAGTTCGGAGCCGCCGGCACCGCCGCCGAGGATGACCAGCCGGGGAGCCATCACCGGCCCTCAGATGTGAATGAGGTCGGGGAACAGGCCCATCAGGCCGACGACGATCAGATAGATCGCCACGATGACGTTGAGCAGCCGCGGAACGACGAGGATGAGGATCCCGGCGATCAGCGCGACGAGCGGCTGAATGGCGATGATTTCCATGGACGTGCCTCCGGTGGGGAGGCGGTAACTAGCGCGCGGCGCGCCGCGTCAAAGTGCTGCGGCAGCCCGCAGCGGGCGGCTCGCCCGCCGCAACGACGAGAGGGGCGGCTTGCGGCCGCCCCTCTCGTCCATCCGCCGTCTCGACGGGATTGTCCGCGTCTTCGTGCGACCGGCCCGGATCAGAACTCTTCCCAGCTGTCGGCGGACGGGGCAGACTGGCGCGCGGCACCGCCGGTTCCCGTCGACCGCATCTGCGGCACGGCGCGCGGCGCGGCCTTGGCGGCCGGCTTGTGCGCTTTTGCGGCGGCCTGCGCCCTCGCGGGGGCTGCGCCGGCACTCTTGCCGCCGGCCGTCTTGAAGCGCGCCACCGCCTGGGCGAGACCGTCGGTCTCGGTGGACAGGGTCTGGGCGGCCGCCGTCGACTGTTCGACCATCGCGGCGTTCTGCTGCGTCACCTTGTCCATCTGGTCGGCCGCACCCGAGACTTCGCGCAGGCTGGTCGCCTGTTCGCGGGCCGATTCGGCGATTTTGGCGACGACTTCCGCCATGCCGGCGACCTCTGCGACGATCTCGTCGAGCGACTTGCCCGAGGCCGAGACGAGGTCGACGCCCTTTTCCACCTGCTCGGACGAGGCGTTGATCAGCCCCTTGATCTCCTTGGCGGCTTCCGCCGAGCGCTGGGCGAGCGCCCGCACTTCCTGGGCGACGACGGCAAAGCCCTTGCCGGCCTCGCCCGCCCGCGCCGCCTCGACGCCGGCATTGAGGGCGAGGAGGTTGGTCTGGAAGGCGATCTCGTCGATGACGCCGATGATCTGCGAGATCTGCTGCGACGAGGACTCGATGCCGTTCATCGCCGAGACCGCCTCGGCGACGATCTCGCCGCCGCGCGTCGCCTTCTGGCGCGCGGACTGAGCCGTCTGGCGGGCCTTTCCGGCGTCCTCGGCCATGGCATTGACGCCGCCCGTCACCTCGCCGAGCGCGGCGACCGTCTCTTCGAGGCTCGCCGCCTGCTGCTCGGTGCGGTGGGCGAGATCGTTGGAGGCGACGGTGATCTCCGACAACCCCATGCGGATCGTGCCGACCGCGCCGATCACCCGGCTGATCGCGGCTTCGAGTTCCTCGACCGAGGCGTTGAACTTCGCCCGGATCGGCTCGAATTCCGGCGCCACGGCGCCCGTCATCCGAACCGTCAGGTCACCCGAGGACAGCCGGTCGAAGCCGGCGTCGACGACGCCCATGAAGGCCCTGAGATCCTCCGCCTTGGCGTGTTCCAGATCGGCCTGACGCTGCTTGGCATCGGCTTCCGAGACGCGGGCCGCCTCGGCTTCCTTCTCCAGCCGGTCGCGGGCGAGCGCCTGTTCCTTGAAGACCTGAACGGCGCCGGCCATCTGGCCGATCTCGTCGCCGCGGCCGGTGGCAGGAACCTCGACAGACTTGTCGCCGGAGGCGAGCCGGCGCATCGCCCCGGTCATCGCGCTGATCGGCCGAATGATGGTCTTGGCAAGGACGACCCCGAGCGCGATTGCCGAGATGGCGATGGCGACGAGCGTGGCCACGATGACGTTGCGCGACAGCGAGATTGCGTCCAGTTCGACCGTCTTGGCCTCGGCCAGCGCCTGCCGGGCTTCGTCCCGTTCCGCGTCGAGCGCCTCCTCGATCGGCTCGATGAATTTGTCTGCCTTGCCGGAATTGAAGATCGCGAGCGCCGCGGGATAGGTCGCCTCCTGGCGGGCCGCGGCGATGACCGGATCGGCGATCTCGCTCTGCCAGGCGGTCATCGCCGCCAGAACGTCCGCATATTTCGCCCCGAAGGCACTGCCGGCGCCGACGAGATCACGCAACTTGGCGAGCGCGGCCTCGAAGGACTTGTGATGCTCCTTCACCCGGCCGGCGAAGTACTCGTCGCGGGTGATCATGAAACCGCGCAGCGAATTCTCCTGCCGCGCCAGGGCAAAGCGCGCATCGACCGCAGCGTCGACGATCGCCGTGCGGCTGTCCTTGGTGGCGGCGGCGTCGGCGATCCGGCCGGCCGTCCAGAAGATCGTCGCGCCCATCGCGAGAGACAGGAGCGAGAGGAAACCGAGAGCAAGCGCCAGCTTGCGGGAAATGGACATATTCGCGAAGGACAAGATCTATTCTCCGGCCGGTGTGAACGGGACTGCGCGTCAATCTCGCCCCGTTCTGGCAGGAATTGATGAATGTCATCTTATCGCGACGCGCCCGCGCCGACATTTGTTGTTCATCGATACAATATAAGACGACTTTACGTTCGCGTCGGTGAAGTGTCGATCCGCATTCCCGAAGGTCAGCGACGCATTCCACAATCCACTATTGCGGATTGTATATCTTCGACTTGCTATCGGCTGCAGATCCGCGTCACCGTTTCGGCGAGAGACGAAGGGCGGCGCGTGCCGTCCGCCCGCGCCAGTCGGGGCGGGTGGCGTTGCGGAAGCCGTCACCGCCGACCCGCCGGCGCGAAGTGCCGTCCTGTCGCAGGCTCGCGAAAGCCTCGAGCCGGAGCCTACCCCGAAGATGCCGCGTCCCGCGGCTCAGGCCATGTACCAGCCGTGGCTCGGCACGATCGACTGGCCGGTCAGAGCGTTCGACTTGAAGCTCGCCAGGAACAGCGCCACCTCGGCGACGTCCTCCATGGTGGTGAACTCCTGATCCACCGTCTCGCCGAGCATGATCTTGTCGACCACGTCTTCTTCCGAGATGCCGAGCGACTGCGCCTGTTCGGGGATCTGCTTTTCGACCAGCGGCGTCTTCACGAAGCCGGGGCAGATGGTGTTGGACCTCACGCCGTGCTTGGCGCCCTCCTTGGCCATGACCCGCGAAAGGCCGAGAATGCCGTGTTTGGCCGCGACATAGGCGGTTTTCAGGGCGGAGGGTTCATGGCTGTGGACCGAGCCCATGTAGATCAGCGAGCCGGAGTTCCTCGGATACATGTGCTTGACGCAGGCCTTGGTGAGGAGAAACGATCCGTCGAGATGGATCGTCACCAGCTTGCGGAACTCGGCATAGGGGAATTCCTCGATCGGGTGGACGATCTGGATGCCGGCGTTGGAGACCATCGTGTCGATGCGGCCGTAACGCTCGGCCACCTTGTCGACACCCCGATTGACGGCCCCCTCGTCGGTGACGTCCATTTCGACCGCCATGGCGTCGCCGCCCTTCGCCTTGATTTCGGCGACGACCTTTTCGGCACCGTCGATGTTGATGTCGCAGATCGCCACCTTGCCGCCCTCGCGGACGAACGTTTCGGCGATCGTCCTGCCGATTCCCGAGCTCGCACCGGTCACGACGGCGACGTTACCTTCGAGTTGCATGGTCCTCATCCTTTGCTGTTCGCTCCTGCAGCAAATGGACGAGACGAACCGTGGAGCAAGGCCGCCATGGGGATCATGAACGCAGTTCGGCCCGCCGAGGCGGGGACGTGATCGTCGGGCACCGTCCCGGCGTTCCGAACGCGCTCGCGGGTCGCCGGCGACGAATGAAAGCGGGGAGAGCGATCGCCCTCCCCGTTTTCATCTCAGCAAGGTCTGCGCCGTGCCGCGCGGCCGGTTTCGGCCGCCCGCCAACGCTGACGGATCAGAACTCCTCCCAGCTGTCTTCGGCCATGGCGGGCTGGCGGGCGGCGCCGCCGGATCCCGACCTCTTCATCTGCGGCACGGGGCTCGTGGATACCCTTGCGGCGGGTCTTGCGACGTTCGAGGAAGCAAGACGAGCCTTCGCCGACGTGGTGGCCGTTGTACCGGCGCTCCGATCCGCCGTCTTGAAGCGCGCCACCGCCTGGGCGAGACCGTCGGTCTCGGTGGACAGGGTCTGCGCGGCCGCCGTCGACTGTTCGACCATCGCGGCGTTCTGCTGCGTCACCTTGTCCATCTGGTCGGCCGCACCCGACACTTCGCGCAGGCTGGTCGCCTGTTCGCGAGCGCTGTCGGCAATCTTTGCGATCACCTCGGCCATGCCGGCCACCTCGGCGACGATCTCGTCCAGGCTCCGGCCCGAGGCCGAGACGAGGTCGACGCCCTGTTCCACCTGCTCCGACGAGGCGTTGATCAGTCCCTTGATCTCCTTGGCCGCCTCCGCCGAGCGCTGGGCGAGCGCCCGCACTTCCTGGGCGACGACGGCAAAGCCCTTGCCGGCTTCGCCCGCCCGCGCCGCCTCGACGCCGGCATTGAGAGCGAGGAGGTTGGTCTGGAAGGCGATCTCGTCGATCACCCCGATGATCTGCGAGATCTGCTGCGACGACGACTCGATGCCCTGCATCGCGTTCACCGCCCGCGCGACGATCTCGCCCCCCTTCTCGGCCTTCCGCCGGGCGGAGTTCGCCGCCTGCCGGGCCTTGCCGGCGTCTTCGGCGGTGCTGTTGACACCGCCCGTCACCTCGCCGAGCGCGGCGACCGTCTCTTCGAGGCTCGCCGCCTGCTGCTCGGTGCGGTGGGCGAGATCGTTGGAGGCGACGGTGATCTCCGACAGCCCGGTGCGGATCGTCCCGACGGTCCCGACCACCTGGCCGATCGCAGCCTCCAGCTCTTCCACCGAGGCGTTGAACTTCGCCCGGATCGGCTCGAATTCCGGCGCCACCGCATCCGACATGCGGACCGTCAGGTCGCCGGAGGAAAGCCGATCGAAGCTGGCGTCGACGATCCCCATGAAGGCCCTGAGATCTTCCGCCTTGGCGCTTTCGAGCCGGGCCTGGCGTTCCTTGGCATCCACCTCGGAGGCACGGGCGGCGTTGGCCACCTGCTCGAGCCGCTTCGCCTCGATCGCCTGCTCCTTGAACACCTGGACCGCGCCGGCCATCTCACCGATCTCGTCGGAGCGTCCCACGGCCGGGATTTCGACCTCCCTGTCGCCCGTAGCCAGACGCCGCATCGCCGCACTCATCGCCGTGATCGGCCGCGAGATCGAACGCGCCAGCGGCATCGCGCAGGCGATCAGCACCGCCAGGATGCCGAGCTGCCACAAGGCGGCGTTCAGGACCGCCCGGGCGAATTGGGAAAAGATGTCGTCGGTATAGACGCCGGTGCCGACCACCCATTTCCAGGGCTCATAGGCCTTCGTGTAGGACAGCTTGTCGATCAGATCCTCGCTGTCGGCGCGCGCCGCCATGTAGGACGTAAACCCGCCTCCGGCCCGTCCGACCTCGATCATGTGCCGGACGTGATAGGCGCCGGTGGCCGGATCGGTCTTGTCCCACTGATTGTCGCCGAGTCTCTCCGTCTTGGGATGCGCCACGACGATTCCGTCGTAGGCGTTGGCGAACAAATAGTCGTCCTTGCCGTAGCGCATGGAGGCGATCATGGAGGCGGCCATCGCCTTGGCCTCGGCCTCGGCCATCTCGCCCCTGGCGACTTTCTCACCCAAGTTCGTAAGGAGGGACAGCGCGCTGTCGACCTCGGCCTTGAGCAGGTTCTCGCGGTCGCTCCAAAGCTGGGTGCGCATCGAAAAGAGCTGCACCGTGGTTGCGGCCATCGACAGTACCGCCGCGATGGCGATCATGATGGCGAGTTTCCTGGGGATGGTCAAAGACATGATGGTCCCGTCGACGTCAGTGGATTTGGCGGTGCAACATGGCCATGCAAGGCATGAAGTATTGGTTTCAAATCTGACCGATCTCGCGAAAAATCCTGCCGGCTGCTGGGTTGCCCTTGTTGCTGAGACGGGATCCGACGAAGAGCATCACGAGGGGACTGTGGCTCTGCGGGGCGGCTCGGCCGGTCGACCTGCAGTCATTCTTCGCCCGCCGGGTCGCTCGACGAACCACCCGAGCGTCGTGTCCGATCACGGTGCCCGCGATCGTGACCGGTCGGCGCCGCGAAAGACACAGAAGAATCAGCGCATGAGCGCCCGTGCAGAGCATGGCCACCGCGATCGACGGCGAACTGGCGGCATGAAAGCGGAATCGGCGCCGCACCATCCGGTGCGACGCCGATTACTTGATATCATTCGATGCCGGCAAGGACAGCCTCAGTACACCCGCTTCTTGGGCTCGATGTATTCGATCTGGTTCGACAAGGTGTAGGTGTGGACCGGCCGATCCTCCAGCGTCACGGTCTTGCCGACCGTGTCGCAAAAGGACAGCGTGTGCTTCATCCAGTTGGCGTCGTCCCGGTCGGGGAAGTCCTCGCGGGCATGGGCGCCGCGGGATTCGGTGCGGTTTCGCGCCGAGTCCATCGTCACCACCGCCTGGGCGATGAGGTTGTCGTATTCCATCGTCTCGACGAGGTCGGTGTTCCAGATCAGCGAGCGGTCGGTGACGCGGATGTCGTCCGAGGCCTTCCAGACGTCGTGGATCTTGTGATGGCCTTCCTCGAGGATCTCGCCGGTACGGAAGACCGCGCAGTTCGACTGCATGGTCCGCTGCATGTTGTCGCGCAGCTGCGCCGTCGGCGTCGAGCCGTCGGCGTAGCGGAAGCGGTCGAGACGGGCGAGCGCGTTGTCGCCGGCGCCGGCCGGCAGGTCCGGCTGGCTCTCGCCGGCCGATACCGTCTCGGCGCAGCGCAGGGCGGCGGCCCGGCCGAAGACGACGAGGTCGATCAGCGAGTTGGAGCCGAGGCGGTTCGCGCCGTGCACCGAAACGCAGCCGGCTTCGCCGACCGCCATCAGGCCGGGCACGACCGCGTCCGGATCGCCGTCCTTCTTGGTCAGCACCTCGCCGTGGAAGTTCGTCGGGATCCCGCCCATGTTGTAATGGACCGTCGGCAGCACCGGGATCGGCTCCTTGGTGACGTCGACGCCCGCGAAGATCCGCGCCGACTCCGAGATGCCGGGCAGGCGCTCGTGCAGCACGGCCGGGTCGAGATGGTCGAGATGCAGGAAGATGTGGTCGCCGTCCTTGCCGACGCCGCGACCCTCGCGGATTTCCATCGTCATCGAGCGGGAGACGACGTCGCGCGAGGCGAGATCCTTGGCCGAGGGGGCGTAGCGTTCCATGAAGCGCTCGCCCTCGGAATTGGTCAGATATCCGCCCTCGCCGCGGGCCCCCTCGGTGATCAGGCAGCCGGCGCCGTAGATGCCGGTCGGATGAAACTGGACGAATTCCATGTCCTGCAGCGGCAAGCCGGCGCGCAGCACCATCCCGCCGCCGTCGCCGGTGCAGGTGTGGGCCGAAGTTGCGGAGAAATAGGCGCGGCCATAGCCGCCGGTGGCCAGAATCGTCTTCTTGGCGCGGAAGCGGTGGATCGTGCCGTCGTCGAGGCAGAGCGCCACGACGCCGCGGCAGGCGCCTTCCTCGTCCATGATCAGGTCGATGGCGAAATATTCGATGTAGAATTCGGTCGCATGGCGCAGCGACTGGCCGTAGAGCGTGTGGAGGATGGCGTGGCCGGTGCGGTCGGCGGCGGCGCAGGTGCGCTGGGCGGCCGGCCCCTGGCCGAACTCGGTGGTCATGCCGCCGAAGGGCCGCTGATAGATCCGGCCGTCTTCCGTCCGGGAGAACGGCACGCCGAAATGCTCGAGCTCGTAGACCGCCTGGGGCGCGTTGCGCACCAGATATTCGATGGCGTCCTGATCGCCCAGCCAGTCCGACCCCTTGACGGTGTCGTACATGTGCCAGCGCCAGTCGTCCTTGCCCATGTTGCCGAGCGAGGCGGCGACGCCGCCCTGGGCGGCCACGGTGTGGGAACGGGTCGGGAAGACCTTGGTGATGCAGGCGGTCTTCAGCCCGGCCTGGGCCGCGCCGAGGGTGGCGCGAAGTCCGGCGCCGCCGGCGCCGACCACCACCACGTCGAAGGTGTGGTCGACGAAGCCGTAGGCCTTGCCGTTCCGGGCGGGGGCGGTGCGGTGCGGCTGGCCCGAACCGTTCGTGGCCGTGCCGTTGTGGGTCGCGTTCTCAGCCATCGCTCAGACTCCGAAGCTCATCTTGACGATCGCAAACAGGCATGCGGCAGCCACGGCGATCGCAAAGAAGGTGTTGAGGATGAGGAGCGGCAGCTTGGCCGCGCCGTGGATGTAGTCCTCGATGATGACCTGCATGCCGAGTTTCATGTGGATCGTCGCCGAGACGACCATCAGGGCCATGAGAATGCCGACGAAGGGATTGGCGAAGGCCGCCCGCACCCCCTCGTAGCTTTCGTTCATCAGCGTCAGGAGGAGGATCACGAAACAGGTGATCAGGACGGCGTTGGCCAGCGCGGTCAGCCGCTGCTGCCAGAAATGCTCGGTGCCGCCGGCAGCGCCGAGGCCGCGGACGCGGCGAAGCGGGGTTCTGAAGTCGCTCATGGATGGTGCCCCTTTCAGCCGAAGATCAGGATGCCGAGCCACAGGACGACGGTGATCGTCACGGAGCCGACCAGCGTCGCCACGGCGAGCTTGGTCGAGGTTTCCTTGGAATCGGCATGGCCCATGTCCCAGGCGAAGTGGCGCAGGCCGCCGAGCATGTGGTGGACGAGCGCCCAGGTGTAGCCGAAGAGCACGAGTTGGCCGATGAACGAGCCGAACACCGCAGAGGCCGTGGAGAAGGCATCCGGCCCGCTCGCCGCGGCGACCAGCCACCAGACGAGCAGCAGCGTGCCGACATAGAGCGCGCCGCCGGTGATGCGGTGGACGATCGACATCGCCATGGTGGGGCTGAAGCGATAGATGCTCAGATGCGGCGAGAGCGGCCGCGCGGATTTGACGTCGGACATCGGTGCCTTCCTGTCCATGCTTTCGGCCGGACGAAGCCCTCCTCGGGGTCGAGCGGGGCGGCGAGCGGCCAATGGAAGCCTTCTAAAAGGACGATCGCCCGTTTGAAAGCAAGCCTTTCGCCGCAGTTGCGAAAAGAACCGCGAGGCTTAATCGATTAAGCGTTCGTCCGTCGATCGGCGGGTGGCCGGCGAACGTCGGATCGGCGGCGATCCGCGCGCTCTCGCAAGGGCTGGATCTGCGAATCACTTCACGTCGGGCTCGCGGTCGACGAAGCGGACGACGTAGCTCGCCCAGTCGGCCGGTTCGGCGACCTTTTCATAGAGCCGGCGCCCGGTTCCCGGATTGCGCGGCGCGTGCAGCACGAGCTTCGACCAGCCCCTGCCGTCGGCCTCTTCGGCGAGGACGTCGACCATCGCCTTGGCGATGCCCTTGCGGCGGTGGCGGTGGTCGACGAAGATGTGGTCGGCAAGGCCCGACCGCATGCCGGTCCACACGTCCGGGATGTCGTAGAAGATGATGAAGCCGACGAGCGCGCCGTCGAGCCGGGCCCCGAGGATCTCGGCCGTGCGGTCCTGCAGCAGCTTCTCGGCGTAAAAGGCGTCGGGCGAGCCGGGCGGGCCGCGAAACAGCGACTGGTTGTAGGCGGCGATCAACGGCGCGAGATCGCGCGCATCGGCGAGCGTCAACCCTTTGATGTCGATGTCCGGCGCTGGCGCGCTGTCGCCGATCTTTTCCATGGGGCGAGCTTGTCCACGCGATCGCGGCACCGGTCAAGAGGCGAGCCAGCGCCTTTTACGAGGCAGACGGGCGCAGCACTCGCCCGCTTCATTCGGCCGCGTGGGGATAGCGGCTCGGGCTTCCGCCCTCGTCCTCGTCCCGCACCTTGGTCGTGCCGATCTGGTAGATCGCCGGCGGACCGTAGACGAATGTGGAACCGGGCCCCGCGACCGGCATGGGCCCGGCCGGATGCGGCCAGGGCATGACCGTGGCGCCTCCATGGGCCGGAACGACGGCCGTGCCGGTCCCCTCATGCGGCTGGTTGGGCGACAAGAGCCAGCGGAACAGCCGGCCGGTGACGTGGCTGAGATCGTCCATCAGCGTGTAGATCGACGGAATCAGCACCAGCGACAGGACCGTCGAAACGAGCAGGCCGCCGATCACCGCGATCGCCATCGGCGCGCGGAACTCGCCGCCCTCGCCCGTCGCCATCGCCGCCGGCAGCATGCCCGCGGCCATGGCCAGCGTCGTCATGATGATCGGCCGGGCGCGCTTGGCGCCGGCGTCGATGATCGCCTCGGTCTGGCTCATGCCGTGCTTTTCGCGCTCGACGGCGAAGTCGACGAGCATGATCGTGTTCTTGGTGACGATGCCCATCAGCATCAGGATGCCGATGACGACCGGCATCGAAACCGCCGTGTGCGTCAGAAGCAGAGCGCCGATGACGCCGGCCACCGACAGGGGCAGCGCCGCGAGGATGGTGATCGGCACGAAGAACGAGCCGAACAGGAGGATCAGCACGACCAGCACCATCATGATGCCGGCCACCATCGCCGAGGCGAAGCCGGCGAAGACCTCGCCCTGGATCTCGGCGTCGCCGACCTCCTGCAGGCGGACGCCCGCCGGCATGTTCTTCACCGCCGGCAGTTCGGCGATGCGCGCCGAGCCCTGGCCGATCTCGTAGCCCGGCGCCATCGAGGTGCCGACCTTGACCAGCCGGTCCCGGTCGTAGCGGTCGATGGTCGAGGGCCCGCGACCGAAGCCGATCTCGGCGACGGTCTCGAGCGGCACGGCCGCCCCGGACGCGGTGTTGACCTTCAGGTTGCGGATGGTGGCGAGATCGGCGCGGGCGTCTTCCTCCAGCTCGACGCGGATCGGGATCTGCCGGGTACCGAGATTGAACTTGGCGAGATTGGCGCCGACGTCGCCGATGGTCGCCACCCGCACCGTCTGGGAGATCTGGTCGGCGGTGACGCCGAGATCGGCGGCGACGTCGAAGCGCGGGGTGATGCGGATTTCCGGCCGGGCGAAGGAGGCCATGGCCGAGGGACTGGCGAACATCGGGTCCTTGCGCATCTGCGATTCGAGTTTCGCCGCGACCTCCGAGACCTTCTCCCCGTCGTCGCCGAGAATGCCGACGGAGAGTTCGCGCTCGCCGCGGTCGTTGACGTAGAAGGCCCGGACGTCGGGAATGGCGGCGAGCTTTGCCGCGATGATCGGCTCGAGATCGCCCTGGCTGCGCGTGCGCTCGTGCTTTCTCAGAAGGTTGACGGTCAGCGCGGCGCGGCGCACTTCGAGCGTGCCGGTCGGGCTCGACCCGCCGATCACGAGAACGCTTCTGACCTCGGGCAGTTCGCGGATCGATTCCACCGCTTCGTCGGTGATCCCCCGGGTGGTCTCGAGGGTCGAGCCGGGCGGCAGTTCCAGCGACACGACGATGCGCGATGCGTCCTCCTTCGGAATGAAGCCCGTCGGCAGAAACTGGATCGCGTAGATCGAGCCGGCGAAGATCCCGAGGCCGACGGCGAGCGTCACCCAGCGCATGCCGAAGGGAAACCGCAGGAGCCGCCGCTTGCCGTCCTCGCCCTTGCGCCAGAACGGCGTCGGGATGCGGAAGACGTGCAGAGTGCCGCGCAGGAACCCGGTATAGGCGCGGGTCAACGGCCCGACCTTGCCTTCGGGAGCGTGCGGCATGGCGAGGTAGGCGAGCACGGCGGCGAGGCCGAACAGGCCGGCGGCGAGAAGCGCCGCATCCTCACGCGCCGTCACGAAGTCCATCGCCGGCAGATCGGCGGCGAGCGGCTGGACGAGGTTGCGCAGGGCGGAATCCGCGCCGAGGTCGGGCAGCACGGCGAGTGTGTAGAGCGCCGCGGCGCCGACCGCCCACAACGGGATGAACCACAGGAGCCTCGTCAGAAACAGCCGCCAGAAGCCCGGCCCGTCGTGGCGATGGGGCTTGAAGAAATAGGCCGCGAGCATCGGCGTGATCAGGCGCGCGACGAGCAGCGAGAAGAACACCGCGATCGCGACCGTCAGGCCGAACTGCTTGAAATACTGGCCGGCGATGCCGCCCATGAACGACACCGGCGCGAACACCGCCATGATCGTCGCGGTGATGGCGATGACCGCGAGGCCGATCTCGTCGGCCGCCTCCATCGAGGCCCTGTAGGGCGGCTTGCCCATCGACATGTGGCGCTCGATGTTCTCGATCTCGACGATGGCGTCGTCGACGAGAATGCCGGTGACCAGCGTGATGGCGAGCAGGCTGACGAGGTTCAGCGAAAAGCCCATCAGGTCCATCAGGCCGAAGGTCGGGATGGCCGCGAGCGGCAGGGTGATCGCCGCGACGAGGGTGGCGCGCCAGTCGCGCAGGAAGAACAGGACGACGATGACGGCGAGGATCGCGCCCTCTGCCAGCGTCTCCATGGCCGATTCGTAGTTGCCGTAGGTGTAGGTGACGCTGTCGTCGATCTTGGCGAAGGACACGTCCGGATGTTCGACGCCGAGCTCGGCGATCCGTTCCGCCGCGGTGTCGGCGACGGTCGTATCGCTCGCCCCCTTGGCGCGGTAGATCGAGAAGGCGACGACGGGTTCGCCGTCGAGACGCGCGAAGGAGCGCGGCTCCTCCCAGCTGTCGACCACCTCGCCGAGGTCGGCGAGCTTGGCCTCGCGCCCGCCCGGCAGCGCGATGCGGGTCGCGGCGAGGCCGGAGACGGTGTCGGCCGAGGCGAGCGTGCGGATCGCCTGTTCCTGACCGCCGAAGTCGCCGCGCCCGCCGGACAGGTCGACGTTGGTCGAGCGAAGCTGCTCGTTGATCGTCGCCGCCGTGACGCCGAGCGCCGCCAGCCGGTCGGGATCGAGCCGCACCTGGATCTCGCGTTCGACGCCGCCCATGCGCTCGACCCGGCCGACGCCCTTCAGGCCCTGCAGCGCGCGGACCACCGTGTCGTCGACGAACCAGGAGAGCTGCTCCGGCGTCATGCCGGGCGAGGATGCCGCATAGGTGACGATCGACTGGTTCTCGACCTCGATGCGCTGGACGATCGGCTCGTCGACCGAGCGCGGCAGGTCCATGCGGATCTTGGCGATGGCGTCCTTGACGTCGTTGACCGCCCGGTCGGTGTCGATCTCGAGACGGAATTCGGCCGCCGTCACCGACTGGCCGTCGGTGATCGTCGAGGTGATGTGCTTGACGCCCGAGACGCCGGCGATCGCGTCCTCGACGCGCTTCGTCACCTGGGTCTCGAGTTCCGACGGCGCCGCGCCGGACTGGGTGATGGCGACGGAGACCACAGGCACGTCGATGTTCGGAAAGCGGGTGATCGGCAGGGCGAAGAAGCTGTAGAGCCCGAGCGCGATCAGCACCACGAAGAGCAGGATCGGCGGAACCGGGTGGCGGATCGCCCAGCCGGAGATGTTGAAGTTCATCGCTCGCCCCCGCTCTCGGCCATCTTCACCGGCGTCACGCTGTCGCCGTCGCGCACGAAGGCGCCGGCCGTCGCGACCACGGTCTCGCCCGCCGAAACGCCTTCGCGGATCTCGACGGTATCGGCGGTGGTGAGGCCGAGGTCGACTTCGCGCCGCTTCACCACGCCGTTCTCCACCACCTGGACGACGGCGTCCTCGCCCTCGAAGACGACGGCCGTGCGCGGCACCAGCACGCCGTCGTGCCGGGCGACCTCGATGACGCCTCTGGCGAATGCGCCGCTATGGAGGCCGTCAGCGTCCTTCGGCAGCGCGATGTCGACGGTGCCGAGCCGCGTCGCCTGGTCGACCCGCGGCGAGATCAGCCGGATCGTTCCGGTCACCGGCTCGCGCCGCCCGGCGAGATGCACCTTGACCGGCTGACCGTCGTCGAGCCGCGCCAGAACCGTTTCCGAAACGGAAGCTTCGAGTTCGATCAGCCCGTCGCGGGCGATTTCGAACAGGCTGCCGGAGCCCGCCGAGACGATCGCTCCGAGCCTTGCATCGCGCGACAGGACGAGCCCGGCGGTCGGTGCCTTGATCTCGGCCTTCGACTTTCTCAGGAGCCACTGGTCGCGCTGGGCGATCTGGGCGGCCTCGTCGGCCTTTGCCACGGCGAGGCCCTGCTCGGCGGCGCTCAGCCGCGCCCTCGCGCTCGACGCGGCGGCGATCCGCTGGTCGAGCACGTCCTGGCCGATGATGCCCTTCTTGGCCAGCGGCCGCGAGCGATCGAGGGCGGCGCTCGCTTCCGTCACGGCGGACTGCGCTTCGGCGATCTGGGCTTCGGCCTGGGCGATCGCCGCCTCGGCCCGCTCGATCTGGGCGGCGTTGAGCTCGATGTTGGAATCGATCATGTCGGTTTCCAGCCGGGCCAGAACCGCGCCCTTCTCGACCTCGTCGCCTTCGTCGGCCGCAAGGTCGACGATCCTGAGGCCGTCGACGTCGGCACCGACGGACACCGTCTCGCGCGGCATCAAGGTGCCGGTGACGTCGACGGTCTCGACGATCTCGCCCGTCCTGGCGGCGATCACCGAAATGCTCGGCGGCTTCGGCGCGCCCGTCGTGGCGGCGGGCTCCTGTGCAAGGGCGGAAAACGGCAGCGTCCCGGCGATGATCGCCGCGGCGACGAGGCCGAAACGGCTGCGCTGGGTGATCGACGGATTTTGCTCGGTTGCAGGCATCGTCGTCTTCTCTTCAGGGCGGCGAAAGAACACGGCCACGTCAAACCTCGGGGTGGATGACCGAGCCGACCGGCGCGTCGGCCTTCGGCGCGAGCAGACCGCGGACGAACTTGCGCAGTTGGGGCTCGATCGAATCGATGCTGATCTCCGGCTGGAGCTGCAGACGCAGCACGAGGCCGTCGGCCAGCGCGAAGATCAGCGTCAGGGCGGCGTCGACGTCGGCATCGGGATCGATCTCGCCGCGGTCTCGCGCGGCGAAGACCATGGTGCGGAGGCTGGCATGGATGCCCGCCTCGATCTCACAGAAGCGCTGGCCGACCGCCGTGTTGCGGATGCTTTCCGACCAGATCTCGATGGTCAGGCCGCCCGTCGCCCGGTCGCGCGTGTGCTTGAGATATTCGACCCCGACCTGGACGATCCGCTCGACGAGGTCACCCGGCTCGAACAGAAGCTGGGCGCAGGCCGCCGCCGTCACCCTCTCCTCCTCGGCGATCGCCTCGATGATCGAATCCTTGGAGGGAAAGTAGCGATAGAGCGCGCCGGGGCTCATCTGCGCCTCGGCGCAGATCTGATGCATCGAGGCCGAGTGAAAGCCGGACCGGGCAAAACACACCCGCGCCGCATCGAGGATCTGTTGGCGCCGCTGTTCCTGCGCCGTCGCTGGTGCTGGCGGAACCGGGAAGGTGATGGCGCGGGCGGAGCTTTCCGACATGGACGACTTTCCGGCTGTGGATCTGCGGACGTTCGACCGTCCTTGCTTGGGAGAGGCAGCCGAAGATCCGAGAGCGAACGATCGTTCGCAGATGTAGCCGTCCTGCAGCCGCATTGCGAGAGGGTTTCTTGCAACGCGGCGACAAGATTTCGCGAGGTCGTAAAAAATCGGTTCCGGCCGAGCCGCCTGAAGCGTTTCCGATCAGTCGGAAATCGTCGCGGAAGCAGGCCCCGGCGGGATCGGCAGACCGGGCCGGCCGACAGCCGATCAGAGGGCCTGTAGCGTCGCTTCGATGCGCTTCCGCAGCGGCTCGTACTCGTCTGGCAGCATCAGACCGCTGCCGAGGGCATCCGGCGCCTCGTCGACCGCAAAGCCGGGCGCGTCCGTGGCGATCTCGAACAGGACGTGGCCGGGCTCGCGGAAATAGACCGAGCGGAAGTATTTTCGGTCCTTCAGTGCCGTGACGTCGCGGCCGTGGGCCTCGGTCAGCTTTTCCGCCATTGCCGCCTGTTCGCTTTCGTCGCGCGCCCGAAAGGCCAGATGGTGGACGCTGCCGCGGCCGGGCCGCGGCTTGAGGAAGCCGCCGACGGCGTGGAGGTCGACGATGCCGCCGATCGAGGCACCGGAGACGTAGCGATGGCGCGAGCCCTCCTCGCCGATCTTGTCGAAGCCGAAGACGTCGGCGAGAATCGCCGCCGTCGGCGCTTCCTCCTCGATCAACAGGCTGACGCCGTGGATGCCGCGAATGGCATGCTCCGCCGGAATGCCCACGTCCGTCGCTTCGCCGGCAGGATGCGGCTCGGCCGCGGTCCCGACGAAGGACAGGCGCATCCCGTCGGCGTCCTTGAACGGCAGGACGCTCTCGGAAAAGCGCTTCTCGATGCCGGAATGCTCGACGCCCTTTTCGATCAGCCGGTGCGACCAGAAGCCGAGCGAGGCGGCGGGGACGGCGAGCATGATCTCCTCGACCTCGCCGACCCCGACCCGGCCCTGCGCGGCATGTTCGACCGGAAAGAAGGTGACGATCGTCCCCGGCGTGCCGGCCGCGTCGCCGAAATACAGGTGATAGGCGGTGGGATCGTCGAAGTTGACGGTCTTCTTCACCAGCCGCAGGCCGAGGACGCGGGTGTAGAAGTCGAGATTGCGCATCGCCGGCCCGGCGATCGCGGTCACGTGGTGGATGCCGGCGCTCTTCATCGCGTCCTCGTTCGCTCTTTGCGGCGGGGCCTGTTTTCCGCCGGCTAAAAATAGGATCGACGGCCCGTCCCTCGCAATCTCGGACGAACGCCTCATTTTTTTGCCGGCGTCCCGCAGGCTCGAACGGCCGGCAGGAAGGGCATTGCACGTCCCGACAGGCAATTGGGCTTCCGTCGTCGAAGAAGGATCGGAATACGCAGACATGCTGGAGTGGATCACCGCCAATGCGGATCTGATCAACGTCTTCGCCAATCTCGGCATGCTCGGCATCTGGGCGTTCTACCTGCAGATGCTCTATTCGAGCTTCAGCCGCGACCGGCGTCCGCGGCTGCTCATCACCCGTGGCCTGCGCTCCGATCTCGATTCCCGCTGCCTCGTCACCAATATGAGCCGCGACACGATCTTCATCCGCAGCATCATCGTCGTGCTCGAAACCCAGGCCGGCGAATTGCGCTATCCGGTGACCGAGATCGAAGAGATCGAGAACACCGGCGATTCTGGCAACATCAAGCAGCAGACCCGCCAGGGACCGATCGAATCCGGCGCGATGCGCGATCTCGGAAGCTTCTCGGCCATCGTCACCCACGTCCTCGACTACAAGGGCCCGAACGATCCGCCCGGCCCGCACAACGACTGGGAAGGGCTGAAGGGGTTCAGCATCTACGTCATCGGCGTCTACGGGCCGGACGAGATCAGCATCGGCGCCAAGCGCAGCTACGACGTCGGCCAGGACGACGGCAACATGAAGCTGAGCCCGCGCACCATCGACGCCGTGCAGATCCGCTCGCGCAAGGAGCGGCGCGAGATCGACCAGATGCTGCGCGAGGATCTCTGATCCGCGCCCCATTGCCTTCCCTGACGGATCGGGCGCTCACCGGGGAGCCGCGCATGCGGCAGGTCAGGCCTCGACCGGCCGCTCGGCGGTCTGGCGGGGCCTGCGGGTGGCCGGCGCGCCGCTCGCCCCCGACGAGCGCTTCGATCCGGCAAAGCGCAGCCGCAGGGCGTTGGTGAGGACGAAGACGCTGGACAGCGCCATCGCGCCTGCCGCCAGCATCGGCGACAAGAGAATGCCATAGGCGGGATAGAGCACGCCCGCCGCCACCGGGATCAGCGCGACGTTGTAGCCGAAGGCCCAGACGAGGTTCTCTTGGATGTTCGCCATCGTCCGCCGGCTGATCTCGAAGGCCGACAGGACGCCGGCGAGATCGCCGGACATCAGCACCACCTCGGCGCTCTCGATCGCGACGTCCGTGCCGCTGCCGACGGCGATGCCGATGTCGGCCGCCGCCAGCGCCGGCGCGTCGTTGATGCCGTCGCCGACGAAGGCGACCCGGCGGCCGCTCTCCCGCAGCGATTCCACCGCCGCGACCTTGCCGTCCGGCATGACGCCGGCGACGACGTGGTCGATGCCGAGGCTCGCGGCCACCGCTTCGGCGCTCGCTTTCGCGTCGCCGGAGATCATCGCCACCTTCAACCCCATGCCGTGCAGAGCGTCGACGACGGTGCGCGTCTCCGCGCGAACCGGATCGGCCACCGCGACGACCGCCGCGGCGGCGCCGTCGATCGCGACGAAAACCGAAGACTTCGCCGCTTTCGCCAGCCCGTCGCCGGCCGCTTCGAGGCGCCCGAGCGCGATCCCCTCGCCGGCGAGATGCCGCGCCGAGCCGACGCGGACCTCCCGGCCCTCGACGGTGGCCGCGACGCCGAGGCCGGTCAGCGAGCGGAAGTTCGCGGCGGCCGCCGGATCGATGCCGCGTGCCCTCGCCGCGGCGACGATGGCGAGCGCGATCGGATGTTCCGAGGTGGCTTCGACCGCCGCGACCAGCCGCAGCACCTCGTTCTCCAAAAATCCTGGCGCGACGACGAGGTCGGTCAGCTTCGGCCGGCCTTCGGTCAGGGTGCCGGTCTTGTCGAAGGCGACGACGCCCACCTCGTGCAGGGCCTGCAGCGCATCGCCCTTGCGGAAGAGGACGCCGAGTTCGGCCGCGCGGCCGGTGCCGACCATGATCGAGGTCGGCGTCGCCAACCCCATGGCGCAGGGACAGGCGATGATCAGCACCGCCACCGCGGCGACCAGCGCGTCGGCCAGCGCCGGTGCGGGGGCAAAGGCCAGCCAGGCGACGAAGGTGAGCGCGGCGGCGGCCATCACCGCCGGCACGAAGACCATCGTCACCCTGTCGACCAGCGCCTGGATCGGCAGCTTGGCGCCCTGCGCCGCCTGGACCATGCGGATGATCTGCGACAGGGTGGTCTCGGCGCCGACCTTCTCGGCCGTGAAGGCGAAACTGCCGGCGCCGTTCACCGTGCCGCCGACCACCGTGTCGCCGGGATGCTTTCCGACCGGCAACGGCTCGCCCGTCAGCATCGATTCGTCGACGAAGCTCGTGCCTTCTATGACGGTGCCGTCGACGGCGATGCGCTCGCCCGGCCGCACCCGGATGACGTCGCCGGGCGCCAGCCGGTCGATCGGCGTGTCGATTTCCGCGCCGTCCTTGAGCACCCTTGCGGTCTTCGCCCGCAGCCCGGCGAGCTTGCGGATCGCCGCGCCCGTCCGCCCCTTGGCCCGCGCCTCCATCAGCCGGCCGACCAGGATGAGGAGGACGATCACCGCGGCGGCTTCGTAATAGACGTGGCGGGCGCCTTCCGGCAGCGCCATGGGAAAAAAGGTCGCGACGGCCGAATAGGCGAAGGCCGCCGCCGTGCCGAGGGCGACGAGGGAGTTCATGTCGGGCGCAGCGCGCAGCAGCGCCGGAACGCCCTTTGCGTAGAAGCGCCGGCCGGGACCGGCGAGCACCGCCGCCGTCAGGGCGAACTGGACGAACAGCAGAGTCCGGTGGCCGAAGGTGCCGTCGAGCCAGGCTTCGGCCGCCGGAAAGACGTGCCCGCCCATGGCCAGCAGGAACACCGGCGTGGCGAGCACCGCCGCGACGACGACGTCCCGCCGCAGCGCCCTCTCTTCCGCCGCCATGCGCTCGTCGCGTCCGGCAGCGGCTTCGTCGCCGTCGCTTCGCGGCGTCGCCGGATAGCCGGCCGCCGTCGCCGCCTCGGCGATCGCCGAGGCATCCGCCGCGCCTTCGAGAACGCGTACCGATGCGGTCCCGGAGGCGAGATTGACCGACGCCGCGACGACGCCCGGCACGGCCCTCAGCGCGCGTTCGACCCGCCCGACGCAGGAGGCGCAGCTCATGGCTTCGACGTCGAAGGTGAGATCTTCGAGAACCGCCGGATAGCCGGCCGCATCCAGCGCCGCGACGACCGCGGCGGGATCGGCGCCCTCGCTCAGGCCGATGGTTGCCGTCCCGGCGGCGAGATTGGCGTCGGCGCCGGTGACGCCGTCCGCGCCTCTCAAAGCCTTCTCGACCCGCTTGACGCAGGACGCACAGGACATGCCGTCGACGGCGACGGTGAGGGATCGCGTGGTGGTCATCTGCCTCGTCCTTCGATCGGTCTGCGGGAAGCGTCCCGTCCCGGCGGAGCCGTCTTCCGGCCCGCACGGCCGAAAAGGACGCCGCTCCCTATTCAGGACATCGCCTTTCCAGTGACTGGAAGGTCAAGACCCGCGTCGCTCGGTCGGGCGAAAGGGAGGATGGCATCGCGTCATGGCCGGGAAAGCCGCTGACGTCTTGACCTTCCCGTTACTGGAACGCCCACATCAGGCTCACAAGCCCGGCCCGCGCCTCGTCAGCCGCTCACGACGGAACCGAGATCCGCAGGCCTTTGAACTTCACGGAGACGACGATGCAGATCCCCAATCCCTTCAAGCGAAAGTCCGACCATCCTGCCGGGACGGCCGACGCCGCTCCGCTCGCTTTCGCCGTCGCCGACATGTCGTGCGGCCATTGCGAGGCGGCGATCCGCAAGGAACTCGCCTCGGCCCTGCCGAACCGGCCGGTGAGCGTCGATCGCGGGTCCAAGCGGGTCGAGGTCGCGGCCCCTGCGGAGGAAGCGGAGACCGCGGCGGAGGCGATCCGTGCCGCCGGCTACACGCCGGAGCCGATCGCCGGTTCACCGGCCGCGTCCTGAGGCGTCAGGCTGCTGCGGAGGTGGGCGCCGAACGGCCTTGCTGCGCCTTGCCCCGCCGTTCCTTCCCGTCGTCGAGCGGACAGAGGGCCGGCGGGCCGCCGAAGTCGATCTCGATCGTCGAATGATCGATGCCGAATCGGTCGCGCAGAACCGCCTTGACCGAGGAGACGACCGCTCTCGGCTCGGCGCCCTCTTCCAGCCGGACGTTCATCGTCGCCAGCGGCTGGCCGGAGGTGATCGACCAGACATGGACGTGCTCGACGGCTGCAAGGCCGCCCACGTCCTGCAGGAGCGTGTCGGTCAGATCGTCCATGGCGATGCCGCCGGGCACGCCCTCCATCAGGATGTTGAGGGTGTTCTTCAAGAGCGTCCAGGCGCTCTTCAGGATGATCACCGACAGGAGCACGGAGAGAATCGGGTCGATCGGCATCCAGCCGGTGAAATAGATGGCGATCGCCGCGACGATGGCCGCGACCGAGCCGAGAAGGTCGCCGAGGACGTGCAGCAGCGCGCCGCGAATGTTGACGTGCTCCGTGTCGCCCTGGCGCAGCATGAAGAAGACGCCGACATTGACCAGAAGGCCGATCACGGCGATGGCCAGCATCGGCCCGGCATGCACCATCTGCGGCGTCACCAGCCGCATCACCGCCTCATAGACGATCCAGGCGATCAGGAGGATCAGCGCCACGGCGTTGACGAAGCCGGCAAGGATCTCGAAGCGCATGTAGCCGAAGGTGCGGCGGTCGTCGGAATTGCGGCGGCCGAAGTGAAAGCCGGCCCAGGCGAGCGCCAGCGCCGCCGAATCCGTCAGCATGTGGCCGGCATCGGCGACGAGGGCGAGCGAGCCGGAGAGCAGCCCGCCGAGGCCCTCGACGATCATGAAGCCGAAGGTCAGGACGAATCCGAACAGCACCGCCCGCTCGTTGCCGCTCGAAACCGTCGGCGCGTGATGGTGATGGCCGTGCGAATGGTCGTGATGCCCATGGTCCTCATGGCCACCGTGTTCGTGATCACCATGAGCATGACCGGAGATTTCGGCGCCCGGCCGGGATTCCCCATGATCGTGGCGATCATGGTCGCTTCCCCGATGATCGTGACCCTGATGGCCGTGATGGGTCGCGTCCCGGTGTTCGGCAGCCATGACGTCCACTCCTCTCGCTGCCAACATAGGTTTTCGGCGCGGTCTTGGCACCCGCCTGGAACGTTTCCGGCAAATTTGCTCCCGTGACAGGAAAGGGGGTGGCCTCGGCGGCCGAAAGCCGCCAGTCCGTGTAGCCGACGAAACGACCCGAGGACGCGACGATGCAAACCCTGCCGATCTATCAGGTCGACGCCTTCACCGACCGGCTGTTTTCCGGCAATCCGGCCGCAGTGGTGCCGCTCGAGAGCTGGCTCGACGACGCGACGATGCTGAGGATCGCCGCCGAGAACAATCTCTCCGAAACCGCCTTCCTCGTCCCGGCCGGCGAAGCGAAATGGGAGCTGCGCTGGTTCACCCCGGAAATCGAGGTGCCGCTCTGCGGCCACGCGACCCTCGCCACCGCCTTCGTGCTGTCCGAGGTGCTCGGCGAGACGGCCGCGACGTTGACCTTCTCGACCCGGATGGTCGGCGACCTCACCGTCTCGCGGGGTGCCGACGGGTGGTTCGTCATGCGCTTTCCCCGCCGGCCACGCAACGGCACGGCGGCAATCGAGCCGGTGGCGGCGGCGCTCGGCCGCCGGCCGGACGAGGTGATCGAATTCGCCACGCCGGGCGACACCTCCTGGCTCGCGGTCTTCACCGACGAGGCCGACGTCATGGGCCTGACCCCCGACGTCAGGGCGATCGCCGCGCTCCCACCGCTCAACGTCATCGCCACCGCGCCGGGGCTCGCCGTCGACTTCGTCTCGCGCATGTTCGCACCGAAGGCCGGGATCGACGAGGACCCGGTGACCGGCTCGGCGCATTGCTCGCTGGTGCCCTACTGGGCAGAGCGGCTCGGCAAGACCGATTTCGTCGCGCGGCAGGTCTCGGCCAGAGGCGGCGACCTCAGATGCACCCTCGACGGCGAGACGGTGGTCGTCTCCGGCCAGGCGGTGCTGTATCTGAAGGGCGAGATCGTCCTGCCGGGATGACGGCGCGGCGCGCCCTCACGCCTTCTTCACCCAGCGGCCTTCCTCGGTCTGCTGCCAATAGGTGACGGCGTGGCCGGCGGCCTTTTCGACCTTCCACCGCCCGCGCGCCGTCTGCAGTTGTTCCCCGTCGTGGCCGTCGAAGAGATAGACGGCCCGGACATAGCCCGTCAGCGTGTCGGGCACGGCGCCGTCGACCAGGAACCGCACATGCGGCTCGTTCGCCCGCTGCTTCGGATCGACGGTGAGGAGCACCGGCTGCAGGGCGCCGGAACTCTCCGCGTCGCTGCCGTGCGGCAGGAAGCTGTCCTCGCGGTAGGTCCACAGATGATTGTCGAGGGCGTCGCGCCGCTCGGTGCTGGAGCACTGGACGACGACCCGCCAGCCGCGCGCCAGCGACTTTTCCAGAAGATCCGGCAGCGCCTGTTCCAGCCGGCTCTCGGTCAGATGGTAGAACAGGACTTCCGTCATCGGCGGCGGTTCCATGAGACGCGTCGGCGGCCCGGCCCCTCGACGCTGCGCCACCGCCATATCCTCGAGACTTTCGCCGATCCGGGCCTGAAAGGGAAGGCGGAGACCGCCTCCCCGGACCGATCACGTCGACTGGTAATGATCGGCGACCAGACGGTCGAGCAGCCGCACGCCGAAGCCCGACGCCCAGGACTGGTTGTATTCGTTCGACGGCGAGCCCATCGCCGTACCGGCGATGTCGAGATGCGCCCAGGGCACGTCGTTGACGAAGCGCTGGAGGAACTGCGCGGCAGTGATCGAGCCGCCGGCCCGGCCGCCGCCGATGTTCTTGATGTCGGCGAACTTGCCCTCGATCATCTTGTCGTATTCGCGCCCGAGCGGCAGCCGCCAGACCTTCTCGCCGCTCGCCTTGCCGGCGGCCGAGAGCCGCTCGGCCAGTGCGTCGTCATTGGAGAACAGGCCGGCGTAATGATTGCCGAGCGCCACGATGATGGCGCCGGTCAGCGTCGCCAGATTGACCATGAACTTCGGCTTGAACCGATCCTGGCAATACCAGAGCGCGTCGGCGAGGACGAGCCGCCCCTCGGCGTCGGTGTTCAGCACCTCGATCGTCGTGCCGGACATCGCCGTGACGATGTCGCCCGGCCGCTGGGCGTTGCCGTCGACGGCGTTCTCGACGAGGCCGACGATGCCGATGGCGTTGACCTTGGCCTTGCGGCCGGCCAGCGCCCGCATCAGGCCGACCACGGCGGCCGATCCGCCCATGTCGCCCTTCATCTCGTCCATGGAGCCGGCCGGCTTGATCGAAATGCCGCCGGTGTCGAAGACGACGCCCTTGCCGACGAAGGCGACGGGCTGCTCGTCGTCCGCGGCGCCGTTCCAGCGCATGATGACGAGGCGCGGCGGCCGGGGCGAACCCTGCGACACGCCGAGGAGCGCGTTCATCTTCAGGGCCTTCATCTCGCTCTCGCCGAGCACCTCGACGTCGATGCCCTGCTTTGCCAGTTCCTGGATACGCTCGGCATATTCGACGGGACCGAGGATGTTGGCCGGCTCGTTGACGAGGTCGCGGGCGAGCATCGTGCCGGTCGCCACGGCCTCCTCCCGTTCGAAGGCGGCGCGCGCCGCTTCAGGGTCCGCGACGGCGAGGGTCAGGGTCGAAGGCTGGTCGCCGGAGACGTCTTCCTCCTCCTCGCCGGACTTCGCCTTCTTGGTCTTGTAGAGGTCGAAATCATAGCCGCGCAGCAGCGCCCCGGCGGCGATCCGCGCGGCATCCTCGGGCGAGACGGCGCCGCCCGGTAGCTCACACCTGATCGTGACCCTGGCGGCCCCCTTGGTCTTGGAAAGGGCCGTGCCGCCGAGCTTGAGGAAGTCCTCCTCGCTCGCCGGCTCCTTCGAATGGGTGCCGACGACGAGGAGGCGATCGGCCTCGACGGCGGCCGGCGCGATGAGGTCGAGGGTGGCAAGGCTCTTGCCCTTGAACTTGGCGATGGGAGCCGCCTTGGCGACCGTCTCGCGCAGGGCCGCCGGCAGGCTCTCCGGGATCGACCCGCCCTCGCCGGCAAGGACGACCAGGACGTCGCCCGCCGGTGCGTCGAGAGCCGAAAATTCGATCTTTGGAAGCGTTGCCATGATGTCTCCTGGTCTCTCGTGAGCGTCGTCGGCCCGACGCGATCGGCGCTCCGGCCGGCCGGGCGGCGTCGTCTGGTCCGGGCGTCGGTCCGGGCCGCGCCCCGGGTCGGCGGGCTTTGCCGCCATCCGTCGGCCCCTGGCGATCGACTCGCCGGCCGAACCGGGCCAGATTTGAGCCCCCGGCAGCGAAATGCAAGGGCGCCGACAAGCGAGACGGCGCGTTAACCATGTCGCTTGGCGCTTCCTTAGCCAAGCTGCGCGACTGTGACCCGGGCCGCCGGCAGAACCGCCGGGCCGGGCCCACCGCACCCTTCGACGAGTTTGCCCGACGCATGAATGCCGCCACGATCATCGCCGACCGCGCGAAGAATGCCGCAAGAGGTGTGGCCGCCGGCTTCTCGACAAGCCGGGCCGGGACGTCTATTGCGGCGGCGACATCGGACGGAGCATGCGCAGCACGCGCAGGCGGAAGATGCAGGCGGCCGACACCGCGGATGCCTCGTCTCTCGGATACTCAAGGAGCCGCCTCGTGAAGGCTGGGCGCCGACCCACATGACGATACTCGAACGCTACGTCTTCCGGCGGGCCGTGACGAATTCGCTGGGCGCCCTCGGCGCGCTGGTGATGATCGTCTGGATCGTCCAGGCGCTGTCGCGCGTCGACATCGTCAAGTCGACGGCGTCGGCGGCGGGCAACGTCTTCTGGATCGCCCTGATGCTTCTGCCGGACCTTGCGGCCGGCATCGTCCCCTTCGCCGTGCTGATCGGCGCGATCTACACGCTGAACGGTCTCAACGCCGATTCCGAACGGGCGGTGATGGCCGCTTCCGGCGCCTCGCCGAAGGTCGCCGCCAAGCCGATCATCGTCCTGGGGGTGCTCGGCGGGATCGTTATCCTCCTCGTCTCGCACGTCGTCGGACCGATGTCCTCGAAGGCCTTCCGCGACGGGATCCGCGCCATCAACGCCGATACCATCACCCTGTTCCTGCAGCCGGGACGGTTCGAAAAGGTCCAGGACGGCCTCGAACTGTCGATCGGCGCGGCGCGCGGCTCGAACATCACCAGCCTGTTCATCGCCGACACGCGGGATCCGAAGACCGAGCTGATCTATTTCGCCCGGCAGGCGCGGATCGCCGAGGAAGACGGGCAGTCGCTGCTTCTCCTCAGCGACGGGCAGCTGCATCGCCGCGACGTCAAGGACGATTCCGTCGCGGTCGTCCAGTTCCAGTCCTATGCGTTCGATCTGGCCGACCTGAAGCCGGCCAATCAGAGCGACTGGATCCGCACCTCCGAGCGCTCGACCGCCGAGCTGATCTCCCCCAACCCCGCCGACAAGCTCTATCGCGAGGATCCGGGCTCCCTGTGGGCGGAACTGACCGACCGGATGACCTCGTGGCTCTATGCCGTCGCCTTCGCGCTCTGGGCGGTCGTCGTGGCGGGCCATCCGCGCACCAATCGCGAGGCGAGTTCCGCCGCGATGACGCTCGGCCTGACGGGCGGGCTCGGGCTGAAGGCACTCGGCTTTCTGGTCATCGCCCAGGTCGACGGCCAGTCCGGATGGGCTCTCGCCGCCTATGTTCTGCCGCTTTCGGCCATCGCGCTCGACGCCTGGCTGATCTGGTCCGATGCGAACATCGCCGAATGGACGGTCTACCGGCGATCGGTCGAGGCGGTCGAGGCGGCGACCCATGCCATCGCCCGGCTCTTCGAGGGCCCGAAGCCCGGAACCGCCGGGGCCGGCCGATGAGGAACCTGACGCTCAACCGCTATTTCCTGCGGCTCTATCTCATCTCGTTCTTCTCGACGCTGCTCGCCGTCTTCGCGCTCATCTATCTCATCGACATGGTCGAGCTGTCGCGGCGCGGACGCACGGACGAACTCGGCTTCCTGGGCGCCGCGAGCTTCTCGGCGCTGCGCGTGCCGGGCTTCATGGAACAGGCGTTTCCCTTCATCGTCCTGTTCGCGTCGATCTTCACGCTGCTCAATCTCAACCGGCGGCTGGAACTCGTCGTCGCGCGCAGCGCCGGCGTGTCGATCTGGCAGATGCTGATGCCCTTCATGGCCGGATCGCTGCTTCTCGGCCTCGCCGCGACCTTCGTCTACAATCCGCTCGCCGCCTGGACCAAGGCGCAGGCCGAAACGATCGAGACGTCGGTGTTCGGCGGATCCTCGTCGCGAACCGGCGAGGAGGTGTGGCTGCGTCAGAACGCCGACGGCGTTCGCTCGATCCTCGGCGGCGCGACCGTCGCCGCCGGCGGCACCGAACTCGGCAAGGTCAGCGCCTTCCTGTTCGGCGACGACGGTTCGATCGTCCAGCGCATCGATGCCGACCGCGCCGTCCTCCAGAACGGCCAGTGGGTGCTGTCGCAGCCCCGCGTCACCCGGATCGGCTATCCGCCGTCCTATCCCCGGCAATTCGTGCTGCCGACCACCCTGAAGCCGGAATACATCGAACAGCGCGTCGCCGATCCCGAGGCGACCTCGGTGTTCGCGCTGCCCCGGGAAATCAAGGTGGCGGGCAGCCTCGGCCTCAATGCGATGGCCTTCGACATGCAGTATCAGACGCTGCTCGCCCGCCCGGCGCTGTTCCTCGCCATGACGCTCGTGGCTGCGACAGTTGGGACACGGTTCTCCAGAACTCAACAGGCCGGCCGGGCGATTGCCCTTGGAGTGCTGGCGGGCTTCACACTCTACGTGATAACGTTCCTCGCGAAGGCGCTGGGGAGCAACGACATCGTTCCGCCGGTGGTGGCCGCGTGGTTTCCGGTATTGGCCGCAGGATCGTTGGGGGTAACGATCCTGCTCCATCAGGAGGATGGATAGGCGATGACATTGAGGGGGACGTTCGCCGCCGAGCCGGGCGCGTTCCGGCTTAGGCCGTGGACCATTCTTCTTTTCGCGGCGTTTCTGCTCGGCGACCCGGCAGGCGTGCGCGCTCAGCCGGCGATCCCGACGGTGGGCGCAGCGGCGCCGGACCGCGACGCCAAGCTGTTCCTGGCCGCCGATACCGTCAATTACGACACCAGGAACGACGTCGTCACCGCCACCGGCGGTGTCCAGATCGATTACGGCGAATACAAGCTGGTCGCCCGGCGGCTGATCTACAATCAGAAGACCCGCCGGCTGATCGCCGTCGGCGACGTCGAGCTGAAGGAGCCCGACGGCAACCTGATCTATGCCGACCAGATCGACGTCACCGACGACTTCCGCGACGGCTTCATCGAGGCCCTCAGGCTGGAAACGCCGGAAAACACCCGATTCGCCGCGGCCCAGGCGGTGCGCGGAAACGGCGCCACGACATTCGAGCGCGGCGTCTATACCGCCTGCGAGCCGTGTCGCGAAAATCCCGAGCGCGCCCCGCTGTGGCAGATCAAGGCGCGGCGAATCATCTGGGACGAGAAGGAGAAGGTGATCCGCTATTACGGTGCGCAGTTCGAGCTGTTCGGCGCGCCCATCGCCTATCTGCCCTACTTCCAGTCGGCCGACCCGACGGTGAAGCGCCAGAGCGGCTTCCTCGCACCGGAGTTCCGGACCTCCAGCGATCTCGGCTACGGCGTGCGGGTTCCTTATTTCATGGTGCTGAACGACAGCGCCGACGTCACCGTCGCCGGAACCTACTACACGAAGCAGGGCTTTCTCGCCGAAGCCGAGTATCGGCAGGCCTTCGACAACGGCATGTTCACCCTGAAGACCGCCGGCATCATCCAGCAGGACCGGGGCACCTTCGACGACGACACCCCCGACTACGCCAACAAGGACCGCGGCATGATCGGCTCGACCGGCAAGTTCGCCCTGTCCGACCGCTGGACCTTCGGCTGGGACGTCCTCGTGGAGAGCGACCAGAACTTCGCCAACACCTACGACATCGCCGGATATTCGGACGGCAAGCGCGTCTCCGAAGTCTATCTGACGGGTCTCGGCGAGCGCAGCTACTTCGACCTCAGGGCGCAGAAGTTCCAGTACCAGTCGGACGACGACGGATTGTCGCGTCAGCAGCCCTACGTCCTGCCGTCCCTTGACTACGAGCGGATCGAGCCGGAGTCGCTTTTCGGCGGCGAACTCAAGCTGACCGCCAACCTCGCTTCGATCCATCGCAACGAGGATTCCGTCACGCGGATCTGCAACACCTATCTTTCGGGCGGGATCGACCCCGAAGACGATTGCGCGGAGCCCTTCGACGGCTTCCAGTTCGATCCGAACAACCTTCGCTACGAGGGCCTGGACGGCAGCTACACCCGCGCGACCACGGCGCTCGAGTGGAAGAACAGCTACATCCTTCCCGTCGGCCTGGTGCTGACGCCGATGGCCTCGGTGCGGGGCGATCTCTACACCGCCGACATGTCGAGCAACGGCTCCACCCTGCCGTTCTACGCGGGCGGGACGCGGATCACCAACGATGGCTTCGGCGCGGTGGACATCGACGACGACGGCTCGCGAGGCATGGCGACGGCGGCCCTCGAGGCGCGCTACCCCTACATGATCGAGACGGCATACGGCAGCCACGTCATCGAGCCGATCGGCCAGATCATCGTGCGCCCGGACGAGACCAGCATCGGCTATCTTCCGAACGAAGACGCCCAGACCCTCGTCTTCAACACCGCCAACCTCTTCTCCCTCGACAAGTTCTCCGGCTACGACCGGATCGAGGGGGGCACCAGGGCCAATCTCGGCCTGCGCTACGCCGGCAATTTCGACGGCGGCTATTCGATCGACGCGGTGATCGGCCAGTCCTATCATCTGGCCGGCATCAACTCCTACGCCCAGCGCGACCTCAGCCTCGTCGGCTATGATTCGGGCCTGGAAACCGATCGCTCCGACTATGTCGGCTCCCTGTCCTTCGGCATGCCCTCCGGCGTCACCTTCGGCACCCAGGCGCGGTTCGACGAAGAGGACTTCGCCCTGCGCCGGGCCGATCTCTACGGCTCCTATACGGGACCGATCGCTTCGGGCTACGTCGCCTATTCTTTCATCGACGCGCAGCCGACCTACGGGTCGATCGACGATCAGAACCAGATCACCGCCGGCGCCTCGCTGAAATTCGACCAGAACTGGACCGCCTACGGCACGATCGGCTACGACATCGAGAACAAGTCGGTGATCCGCCAGGGCGTGGCCGTCGGCTGGGCCAACGAGTGCTATTCGATGCTTCTCGCATTCGAGGACGAAAATTCCAGCTATTCCGACGAAAACGGCTCGACGACGGTGATGTTCAAGATCGGCCTGAGGACGCTGACGAACTTCAACGAACCCTACGACATCGGGCTCTGAGCGGCGCACTCCGCCGCTACGCGATCGCGCCGGCAGCCCGGTGCGGGGCGCCTGCGTGGCGACGGCAATCCCCTCCGGTTCGACCGACGCTCGCGCGAAGGCCTGCGGCAAAACGATCTCGCCGTTCCGCGCCGTCACCATCGTTTCGCCAAAGCTTTCGTGTTGACCGGACCGGTGACGCGCGCCACCGACCGCAGTCAGCGACGAATTCACTTCTCACGGAGCGTCAAGTCGCTTACACGAAGACGGCCTGACGGCGGGCGGGCCGCAAGTCGATCGGCCGCGCCGACCAACCGACCAACCCAGCGGCAGAAACGGCCGCTCTGGATGAGGAGTCAGAGCCTCGATGACATTCGTGAGATTGCTGGCAGGCCTTGCCGCGGCCGGCGCCTTTTTCGTCGCTGCGCCCGCCGACCTTTCGCTCGCCCCGAAGGTGGCGCAGGCGGCTTCGGAGGTCGCCGTCGTCGTCAACGGTCAGCCTGTCACCACCTATCAGATCCGTCAGCGGGCGGCCTTCATGAAGCTTCGCCGCGAGAGCGGAAATCTCACGCAGAAGGCCACCGACGAGCTGATCGACGAAACGCTGAAGCTGCAGGAAGCGCGGCGGCGCGGGGTGAACATTCCCGATCAGGCCGTCGATCAGGCCTTCGAGAACTTCGCCAAGCAGAACAAGCTCTCCCCCGCGCAGCTCACGGAAGTGCTGTCGCGGGCCGGCTTCTCCGCCGAGGGCTTCAAGACATACATCCGCGCCCAGATGAGCTGGGGCCAGGCCGTGCAGGCGAGCCTTCGCCGCAACGAGGCGGTGAGCGAGCAGGATGCGGTCCAGCGCATGCTGGCCCAGGGCGGCAAGAAGCCGACCACCACCGAATACACGCTGCAGCAGATCATCTTCGTCATTCCGCCGAGCGAGCGCGGCGCCAGGATGCCGCTGCGCAAGCGCGAGGCCGAGGGCATGCGCGGGCGGCTGCGGGGCTGCGAGGGAACCTACGACATCGCCAAGCAGCTGCGCGACGTGACCGTGCGCGATCTCGGCCGCGTCGCGGCGCCGGAGCTGCCGCCGCTCTGGAAGGACGCGGTGGAGGCGTCGTCGGTCGGCAAGTCGACGCCCGTGAAGGAAACCGATCGCGGCGTCGAGTTCATCATGGTGTGCAACACCCGCGAGATTTCCGACGACGTGTCCGCGGCGATGGTCTTCCGCTCGCGTGATCTCGAAAAGCTCGGCAAGAGCGAGTCGGGCCCCGACAAGGAGCTTCTCGACAAGCTCAAGAAGAGCGCGAAGATCGTCCGCAAATGACGGCCGGCGGCGGCGACACCCGCCTCGCGCCGCTCGCGGTGACGCTGGGCGAACCGTCCGGCGTCGGCGCGGACATCGTGCTGATGCTGAAGGCGGCGAAGGCCGACGCGCTTCCGCCGCTGTTCGTCCTTGCCGATCCGGACATGCTGTCCGCCCGCGCGAGCCGGCTGGGACTTTCCGGCCGGATCCGCTTCGAGACGATCGCCGCGCCGGAAGACGCCGCCGGTGCCCGCCCCGAGGCGCTGGCGCTGCTGCCCCTCGAAAACCGTCAGACGGAGACGCCCGGCACGCCGCGGCCGGCCAACGGGGCCGGCACGATCGAAGCGATCGACCGGGGCGTCGGCTTCTGCCTCGACGGGCGGGCTTCGGCGATCGTCACCGGGCCGATCGACAAGAAGGCGCTCTACGACGTCGGCTTCCGCCATCCCGGCCATACCGAATATCTCGCCGAGCTCTGCTCGCGGTCCGGCACGCCGGTCGTGCCGGTCATGCTCCTGACCGGGCCGGAGCTGTCCTGCGTCCCCGTCACCATCCACATTCCCCTCGCCGACGTCCCGGCCGCCCTGACGCGCGATCTGATCGTCGAAACCTGCCGCATCACCGCAGCGGACTATCGGCGCCGCCTCGGCATCGCCGCGCCGCGTCTCGCCGTCGCCGGGCTCAATCCCCATGCCGGCGAAAAGGGGGCGATCGGCGAGGAGGACGAGGCGGTGATCCGCCCGGCGATCGAGGCCCTGAGAGCCGAGGGCATCGATGCGGTCGGCCCGCTTCCCGCCGACACGATGTTCCACCCGCCGGCCCGGGCGCGCTACGACGTGGCGATCTGCATGTATCACGACCAGGCGCTGATTCCGGCCAAGACGCTGGCCTTCGACGAAACCGTCAACGTCACGCTGGGCCTGCCGATCATCCGCACCTCGCCCGACCATGGCACCGCCGCCGACATCGCCGGCACCGGCACCGCGCGCCCCGACAGCTTTGCCGCCGCCATCGCGCTCGCCTGGAAGATGGCCGCGAGCGAGGCCGCGGCGAAGACCCCCTGATGCCCCCCACCGACGGGCTGCCGCCGCTGCGGGCGGTGATCGAGGCGCACGGCCTCGCGCCGAAGAAGAGCCTCGGCCAGAACTTCCTCCTCGATCTCAACCTCACCGGCCGCATCGCCCGGCAGGCCCTGCCGCTCGACCGGGCAACCGTCGTCGAGGTCGGCCCCGGACCGGGCGGCCTGACCCGCGCGCTGCTCGCCGAGGGCGCCAGGAAGGTCGTCGCGATCGAGAAGGACCCGCGCTGCATCGCAGCCCTCAAGGAAATCGCCGCCCGTTTCCCCGGACGGCTGGATATCCTCTCTGCCGACGCGCTCGACGTCGATTTCACGGCGCTGTCCGGCGGCGGCCCGGTCAAGATCGTCGCCAACCTGCCCTACAATGTCGGCACTCAGCTGCTGCTCGACTGGCTCACCCCCGCCATCTGGCCGCCGGTGTGGGAAAGCCTGACGCTGATGTTCCAGAAGGAGGTCGCCGAGCGCATCGTCGCGGCCCCCGGCACTAACCACTACGGCCGCCTGTCGGTCCTCGCCGGCTGGCGGGCGCGGGCGAAGATCCTCTTCGACGTCTCTCCCGCCGCCTTCACGCCACCGCCGAAGGTCACCTCGTCGATAGTCCAGCTGACGCCGAACCCCGCACCAGAACCCGCCGCGCTCGACAAGCTCGAAAAAGTCACCGCCGCCGCCTTCGGCCAGCGCCGCAAGATGCTGCGCCAGAGCCTGAAGCCCCTCGGCGGCGAAGCGCTGCTCACGAGCGTCGGCATCGACCCGCAGCGGCGGGCGGAGACACTGAGCGTCAGCGAGTTCGTGCGGCTGGCGAATGCGGTGTGAGCCGAAGGGCGTCCGGTTCGTTCGCCCTCTGGAGCCGCGAGGCAAAAAGGGACGAAACGCGGCGATTGCGGGGGCGAATGTCCTCGCAGACATGACTTACGGTGTAGCTTCCCCATCCAGCCGTGCCATCAACCGAATGACGGCGGGCCGTAGAGCCGGCAAATGGACCACCAGGATCGACCGGATGTCGTTGTGATTGATGCGATAGTATTCGTGGCGCAGGAAGTTGCCGATGCCGATGATCCCCTGCCACGGCACGTCGGGCTCCCGACTTCGCAGGTCGGCTGGCAGTTCCTTGGCTGCCTCGGAAATAATCTGGATCGATCGCTCCACCGCCCGGATGAGCACGAAATCGCCGAGGATCGTCTCGAAGGTCAACCCGTCCGTGTGGGACAGAATGCCGTCGATATTTTCGAGAATATGTTGGAGCCTGACGCGGGGGTCTTTGGCCGAAGTCATCAGAAAACGCGGACCGCGCTGCTTTCGATGAATGGCCGATAGACAGGCACCAGCCGGTCGCGGGTGCTGAACCCGATCTCCATTCCCGGAAACGCACTCTCCAGGGCCTCATAGGGCGCGAGAAAGTCCATGATGTCGGCGTCCCGCCCCTCGTCGAAATCGGCCAGCAGATCGATGTCGCTGTCCGGCCCGGCCTCGTCGCGGGCATAGGAGCCATAGAGATACAGCGCCGCCACGCCATGGGCGCGGATCTGCGGTTCGAGGCCCTTGAGGCGGGCGATGACGTCGTCGCGGGTCATGGCCTCAAGATAAGATGACTCGTCGACCATGTCATCTTCGATCGCATGTCAGCCTCGCCCGTCGCACCGAGCTGCACGAGCGGCGAGGTCGATCGGACGCGCATCTTCGTGCGAACCGCTCCCCCTCACCCAACCTCCTGCGCCAGCAGCGTCTCCGTAAAGGCCACCAGTCCCGGCCGTCGCTCGCGCTTCAGCCGCTCCGCCGCGATGATCGCCCGCACCGCCTGAAAGGCCCGGTCGAGATCGTCGTTGACGACGACGTAGTCGTAGTCGCGCCAGCGCGCGATCTCGACCTTGGCGTTGTTCAGGCGGATGGCGATGGTCTCGGCCGAGTCCTCGGCGCGGCGCAACAGGCGGGTCTTCAGCTCCTCCATCGAAGGCGGCAGGATGAAGATCGAGACGACGTCGTCCTTGGCCTTTTCCTGCAATTGCAGGGCGCCCTGATAGTCGATGTCGAAGAGCATGTCGCGGCCCTCGCGCATCGCCTTTTCCGCCGGCGCGCGGGGGGTGCCGTAGAAGTTGCCGTGCACCTCGGCCCATTCCAAGAGCCCCTCCCCAGCCCGCAGGAACTCGAATTCCTCCCGGTCGACGAAGCGGTAATGGACGCCGTCGATCTCGCTGGTGCGGCGCTTTCGCGTCGTCACCGACACCGACAGCGAGAAGCTCGGATCGAATTCGAGGAGATTGCGGGCAATCGTCGACTTGCCCGCCCCCGAGGGCGAGGAGAGGACCAGCATGATGCCGCGGCGGGCGATGTCCGGCGTCGAGCCGAGGTCGGTCGAAAGGGTCATTCGATGTTCTGCACCTGCTCGCGGAACTGGTCGACGAGGACCTTGAGATCGAGCCCGATCGCCGTCAGCGAGGCCGCGTTGGACTTCGAACAGATGGTATTCGATTCGCGGTGAAATTCCTGTGAAAGGAAGTCGAGCCGCCGGCCGATCACCCCGCCGGCGTCGAGCAGCGCCCCGGCGGCCGCGAGATGGGCGCGCAGCCGGTCGATCTCCTCGCGGATGTCGGCCCGCGCGGCGAGGATCGCCGCCTCCTGGTGAAGCCGGACGGGGTCGAGGCCCTCGCTCGCCGCGGTGAGCGCCTCGACCTGCTCCTTGAGACGCCTCGCGATCGCCTCGGTGGTGCGCGCCGGGTCGCCGTCGGCCCGTTCGACGAGGGTGCCGATCTCGGCCAGCCGGTCGGCAAGGACGCCGTGCAGCGCCGCGCCCTCTTCGCGCCGCGTCTCTTCCAGCCGCGCCAGCGCCGCGTCGAATCCCTCGACGACGGCGGCGTCGCGTGCCCCGGAGGCGGTGTCGTCGAGCGCTTCCTCGGCGACGTCGATCAGGCCCTTGATGGCGAGAAGCCCGTCGGCGGTCGGCGGGGCGGCATGGCCGTCCGCGACGAGGCGGCTCGACATGGCGAGGATCTTCGACAGCATCTCCTCGTTGACGACGAGGGCCGGAACGCCGGCCTCGCGCCGCCACTGCAGGCTGGCCTGGAGATTGCCCCGGGAAACCGTGGCGGCGAGACGGCGGCGGAGGTCCGCTTCGAGATGCTCCATGCCCTGGGGCAGCCGGAAGCGGACGTCGAGCCCCTTGCCGTTGACCGCGCGCAACTCCCAGACGAAGCTGCCCGCAGGCGTCTCGACTTCGGCGCGGGCAAAGCCCGTCATGCTCCTGACCGCCATTGCGCGCCCTCTCCGATCGGATCCGGGGCCGGCGAAGCGGGCCGGCCCATTGGCGACTGAGTGTCCCATCGCGGCCTTCGGATCAAGCCCCGAGGGCAGAGCCGAGGCCCATGGCGACGGCTCCGGCCGCGTCGCCCGGCGTCACCGGTGGACGTTCACCCGCCCGAGGCGGCTTCTTCCTCGGCGTTTCGCTGGCGCTGCAGCGCCCGGTATTTCGCGACGTTGTTGTTGTGCTCCTTGAGCGAGGAGGCGAAGACGTGACCGCCGGTGCCGTCGGCGACGAAGAAGAGATCGTCGGTCTCGAGCGGATGGGCGACCGCTTCGAGCGCCGCCCGGCCGGGATTGGCGATCGGCCCCGGCGGCAGGCCGCGGATCTTGTAGGTGTTGTAGGGCGTCTCGCTGTCCTTGTCGGACTGGCTGACCGGCTGGCCGGAGGGTTTGCCCTCGCCGCCATAGACCCCGTAGAGGAAGGTCGGATCGGAATCGAGCCGCATCCCCTTCTTCAGCCGGTTGATGAACACCGAGGCGACGTGGGGCCTTTCGCCGGCGATGCCGGTCTCGCGCTCGACGATCGAGGCGAGGGTGATGAACTGGCCGATGTCCTTGATCGGCAGGTCCGGTTCGCGCCCTTCCCAGATCTCCTCGACGAGCTGGTCCTGGGCGCCCTTCATCTGCCGCACCACCTCCTTGCGGGTGGTGCCGCGCTGGACGAGATAGGTGTCCGGCTTGAGCGTCCCCTCGGGCACCTCGCCGGGCATGTCCCCGGTCAGGAAGTCGGCATTGGCGATCCGCTCATAGGCGCGATAGACGGTCCAGCCTTCGGGAATCGTCACGGCGTGCATGATCGATTCGCCGCTCTTCAGCTTCTCCATCACCTGCCGCATCGAGGCGCCGGCCGGGAAGGCGTATTCGCCGGCCTTCAGCTGGCCGCCGGCGCCGGACAGGCGCACGCCGTATTCGAACACCTGGGCGTCGGAGACGATCCCTTCGCTCTCCAGGCCGCTGGCGATCGAGGAGACCCCCGTCGAGCGCGGGACGACATAGGTCGCCTCCTTCGTCAGCGGCCCGGGCCGCTCGAATTCGCTCTTGCCCCAATAGAGGATCGCGCCGACGGCCAGAAGCACGAACAGGCCCGCCGTCAGGCAGAAATTCAGGAAGATCACCAGCTGGTTGCGGGAGTGGCGCGAGCGCCTCGGCGGCTTGGGGGCCGGCGAGGACTGAAATTTCCGGCCGCGCGGGTTCCGACGGTCGTCGCCGCTGCCGTCTGCGTAGTGATCGTTCACCGACATCCCCTCTCGCGCGCCCTCGTTCGCCCGCTCTGGCACCATGCCAATGTGGCAAAACGCCGGACGACGCAAGGAAAGTCGGCCCGACGCCGGGCGAACGGCGCCTGCCGACCGGGTCTGCGCCGCTCAGGCAAGGGCGTTGAGATCGCTGCGCAGGCGGTCCGGATCGCCGGCGATCCCGAGCGCCTCTTCGAGCTCGGCCTGCGTCCATTCCCACAGCGGCACGGCGTCGGCGAGGATGTCCCGGCCGGCATCCGTCAGCGAAAGGCGGCGCAGACGCCGGTCCTTCTCGTCCGGCGACACCCGGAGCAGCCCTCGCCGTTCCAGCGGCTTCAGATTGGCCGTCAGGG
Source organism: Jiella avicenniae (assembly GCF_021390325.1). Classification (GTDB taxonomy): domain Bacteria; phylum Pseudomonadota; class Alphaproteobacteria; order Rhizobiales; family Rhizobiaceae; genus Jiella; species Jiella avicenniae. The sequence continues at coordinate 52,324 of NZ_JAJUWU010000018.1, forward strand.
TCGTGCGGTCCATGCCGAGAAGGTCGGCGACCGAACCCAGCGTCGGCGGCTCGGGGCGGTTGAGCGACATCAGGATCGAGAACTGGCCGCTCTTCAGGTCGAGCGGCCGGAATGCCTCGTCGAACTTGCGGGCGATCGCCCGGGCCGCCCGCTGGCTGTGCAGGCATAGGCAGTTGTCGCGAACCCGGATGGTGGTGGTGAAGGGCACCATGTTCGAAGCTTCGGCATGCGAATCATTTCGGTTTGACATAGGACGTTTATGTTGATATCAACGTTTATGTCCAGTCGGGAATTGGGAGGTTCCGTTGCAATCGTCTTCGAATCCACAGGTTTCGATCGTCGTCACCGCCTACGACTGGGTGCCTTCCTTCGCGCAGGGCTACGTCCGCGACCTGCGGGTGCGCTGGGCGCTGAACGAGGCGAAATTGCCCTACGAAGCCCGGCTGATCGACCACCGGCAGAAGAGCGAGCCGGAGCACCTCGCCCGCCAGCCCTTCGGCCAGGTGCCGGCGATCGACATGGACGGCGGCTCGATGTTCGAGTCCGGCGCGATCGTCTGGACGATCGCCGAGGCGAGCGACCATCTCCTTCCCAAGGGCCCGGCGGAGCGCCGGCAGGCGCTGACCTGGAGCTTCGCCGCACTCAACACCGTCGAGCCCGTGGTGGCGCGTCTGGTCGAAATTGCCTTCTTCCTCGACGACGAGGAGCTGAAGGCGAAGCTCCGCCCCGGCGCCGTATCGGCGGTCGAGACGCGCCTCGCCCAGCTCCAGGCGGCGCTCGGCGAGCGCGACTTCCTGGTGGGCGAGTTCTTCGCGCCCGACATCCTGATGGCCACCGTGCTGCGCAACCTCGGCCACGGCGACGTTCTCGCCGGCTTTCCGGCGCTCGAGCGGTATCTGGAGCGCTGCCTTGCCCGGCCCGCCTTCGAAAAGGCGCTCGCCGAGCAGGTCGAGCCCTTCGCCAGAAATGCCGCCCGCTACGAAGTCGCCGCCTGAACCGATCCGCCGTCGCTGCAAGGACACCACCGATGAGCGAAGCCGAACTCAGGCCGGCGGGCGAACTCGCCCGGCTCGCGCCCCGGCATTTCCCCAATGAGAGCGCCGCCTATCGCCGGGCCCGGACCGAGCTTCTCGCCGAGGAGATCGAGCTGCGGCGCCACCTCGCCCGCGTCGCGGCGCTGCGACGGACGCTTCCGCCCGGCGGCGAGGTCTCGCGCGACTACCGCTTCGCGACTGGAAAGGGCGAGGTCGGGCTGGCCGATCTCTTCGGCCCGCACGACACGCTCGTCCTCTACAGCTTCATGTACGGGCCGAAGCGCCGGGACGTGTGCCCGATGTGCGCGGCGACGATGAGCGCCTGGGACGGCGAGGCCCCGCATATCGAGCGCCGCGTCGCCTTCGCCATGGTCGCCCGCTCGCCGATCGTGCGGATCAGGGGGCTTGCCGAAGAGCGCGGCTGGCGGAACCTGAAGCTCTATGGCGACCCGTCCGGCGACTATACGGCCGACTATGTCGGCGACCGGGATTCGGACATGCCCGCCTACAACGTCTTCTCGCGCAAGGACGGGACGATCCGGCACTTCTGGGCCCCCGAAGGCGGCAGCGAGATCGCCGATCCCGGCCAGGACCCGCACATGGCGCCGGACCTCAACCCGCTCTGGACCATCCTCGACACGACGCCCGAGGGGCGCGGCACCGACTGGTATCCGAGCCTTCGATACTGACAGAGCAGCTCGCGAGGCGCGGCCGAGAAAGGACATGCGATGCGCAAGATCGTGGCGGGCCTGTTCCAGTCCCTCGACGGCGTCGTCCAGGCGCCCGGCGGCCCGCAGGAGGACGAAAGCGGCGGCTTTGCCTTCGGCGGCTGGCTGGTTCCGCATTTCAGCGAGACGACGGGGGCCTTCATCGACGAGGTCTTCTCCGGCGCGTTCGACCTGCTGCTGGGGCGCAGGACCTACGACATCTTCGCCGGCCACTGGCCGAAGATCGAGGGCGACCCCTTCGCCGACAAGTTCAACGCGGCGGCGAAATATGTGCTCACATCGTCGCGCGAGCCGCTCGCCTGGCACAATTCCCACCGGCTGGAAGACTTCGCCGCCGTCAGGGCGCTGAAGGAGACCGACGGGCCACGGCTGATCGTTCAGGGATCGAGCACGATCTATCCCGGACTCGTGGAGAACGGCCTGATCGACCGGCTCTATCTCATCACCTTCCCGGTCATTCTCGGCACCGGCAAACGGGCGCTTCCAGGCGTCATGCCCGGAGCCTTCCGGCTGGTCGACACCAGAGTTTCCGAGAGCGGCGCGATCATCGCCGTCTACGAGCCGTCCGGGGAAGTCCGCACCGGCTCGTTCGCGCTGGAGGACCGGGGATGACGCTGCAGCTCTTCGCCCATCCCTTCTCCTCCTACTGCCAGAAGGCGCTGATCGCGCTCTACGAGAACGACATCGCCTTCGAATTCCGGATGCTCGGCCCCGACGCGCCCGACACCTTCGGCGAGTTGAAAGCGCATTGGCCGATCGGAAAATTCCCGCTGCTTCTGGACGACGGCCGGCCGATCGTCGAAGCCTCGATCATCATCGAGCATCTGGCGCTGCATTACCCCGGCCCCGTCCGGCTGATCCCGGACGATCCGAAGGCGGCCCTGCAAGTCCGGTTCTGGGATCGCTTCTTCGACAACTACATTGCGACGCCGCAGCAGAAGTTCGTCATCGACGCCCTGTCTCCCGAGGGCAGCCGCGATCCCTACGGGGTCGAGCGCGCCGGCGCGATGCTCGACACCGCCTATGCCCATCTCGACCGCCACATGCAGGGCCGCGAATGGGTGGCAGGAGAGACGTTCTCCCTCGCCGACTGCGCCGCCGCGCCGCAGCTCTTCTATGCCGACTGGACCCATCCGATCGGCGACCGATTTCCGGCCGTCACCGCGTATCGCGAACGGCTGAAGGCGCGCCCTTCCTTCGCCCGCTGCATCGATGAGGCACGACCCTATCGCCCGCTTTTCCCGCTCGGCGCGCCGGACCGGGACTGAAGCCGGAAGACCGACCCGAAACCGGCGAGCGATCCGCCAGACAGTGAAGTGAAGTGAAGCGTCTTATGAGCGAAAAGATCTTCGTCAATCTCCCCGTCGGCGACGTGAAGCGTTCGACCGCCTTCTACGAAGCCCTCGGCGCCAAAAAGAACGAGCGGTTCTCCAACGAGACGACGTCCGGGATGGTGATTTCGGACACCATCCACGTCATGCTGCTCTCCCACGATCGCTGGCGCGACTTCACGACCAAGGCCATTCCCGATGCCAAGACGAGCGCGCAGGTGCTGCTCTGCCTGACGATGGACAGCCGCGAAGCCTGCGACGCCGCCGTCGCCGCGGCGGTCGCCGCCGGCGGCACGGCCGATCCGACGCCGAAACAGGACTACGGCTTCATGTATGGCCGCTCCTACGAAGATCCGGACGGACACATCTGGGAAGTCACCTGGATGGATCTCGCCGCGATGGAAAAGGCCATGGCCGGCGGCGAGCCTCAGGCAGACTAAGCCAGAAGCCGACAGCAAATCCGGCAATCCCCCGACCTCCCGTCCCAATGCCGAAAAGGACGAAACCAATGAGCTACATCCAGGGCTTCGTGACGGCGGTGCCGACCGCGAAGCGTGCCGCCTTCGAGGACCATGCCCGCAAGGCGGCGGCGCTGATGCGCGAGTTCGGCGCGAGCCGCGTCGTCGATGCCTGGGGCGTCGACGTTCCGGACGGCAAGGTCAACGACTTCAAGGGCGCCGTCGCTTCAAAGGACGACGAGACCGTCTGCTTCGGCTGGATGGAGTTTCCCGATGCGCCGACCGCCAAGGCCTGTTTCGACAGGATGATGGCCGATCCGCGCATGCGCGAACTCGGCGACATGCCCTTCGACGGCAAGCGGATGATCTTCGGTGGCTTCGAGACGCTGATGGACGAGGGCGGGTCCGTCGAGGGTGGCTATGTCGACGGCTTCGTCATTCCCGTCCCTTCGGGCAATCGCGAGGCCTTCCGCGCCATGGCGCTGTCCGCATGGCCGATTTTTCGCGACCATGGAGCGAGGCGGGACGTCGAAGCCTGGGGCATCGACGTCCCGCGGGGCGAGGTCACCGACTTCTTTCGTGCCGCCCATGCCGGGGACGACGAGGCCATCGTTTTCGCCTTTGTGGAATGGGACGACAAGGCGTCGCGCGACGCCGGCATGAAGGCGATGATGGAAGACGAGCGGATGGCAACGATGCCGTCCGAAATGCCCTTCGACGGCAAACGCATGATCTTCGCCGGCTTCGAGGTCATCTGAACGCGTCGCCGCGGCGGTCCCACCCCCGGACACAAGAGTGCTCGCATGCCCAATCCGCACGGAACACCCATTTGGTACGAGCTTCTCACCCGCGACCAGGACGCGGCGCAGGCATTCTACGCCAAGGTCGTCGGCTGGACGATCGAAAGGCCGCAGATGGGGCCGCCCGGCGTCGACTACCGCGTCTGCGCGGCAGAGGACGGGCCGGTCGGCGGCATCATGAAGATGCCGGAGGGCGCGCCGATGCCACCGACATGGCTGATCTATTTCGGCGTCGGCGACGTCGACGCGACGGTGGAAAAGGCGCAAGGCCTCGGCGCGGCGGTCCACATGCCGCCGACCGACATCCCCGAAGTCGGCCGCTTCGCCTTCCTCGCCGATCCGCAGGGCACGATGTTCTATGTGATGCGCGGCTTTTCCGACCGGGACAGCCAAGCCTTCCAGGACGGGATGACCGCGCTTCCCGGCCACGCCGTCTGGAACGAGCTGACGGCGCCCGATCAGGACGCGGCGGTTGCCTTCTATGCTGAGCTTCTCGGCCTGAGGCAGGACGGCGCCATGCCGATGGGCGAACTCGGCGACTACAAATTCTGGTTCGCCGGCGACACGCGGATCGGCGCCGTCATGCCGCAGCCGCCCGGCGCCTCGGCGGGCTGGCAGGTCTATTTCTTCGTCGCCGACATCGATGCGGTGCATCGGCGGCTCGAAGCGGCCGGCGGCAGGGCGCTGCATGGGCCGAGCGAGATTCCCGGCGGCTCCTTCGCGATCGTCTCGGCCGATCCCGAGGGCGCCCGCTTCGGCCTCGTCGGCCCTCGCAGGAAGGGCTGAAACTCATGACGCGAGAAACGAAGGACGCCCTCGCCACCTGCCTGTGGTTCGACGGGAACGGCGAGGAGGCGGCACGGTTCTACGTCGATCTCTTTCCCGGCTCCTCCATCGACCGGATCATGCATGCGCCTGCGGATTATCCTTCCGGCGCGGCCGGCAGCGTCCTGATGATCGACTTCACTCTGTTTGGACGACGCTTCCAGGCGCTGAACGGCGGACCGAACTTCACCTTCACCGAGGCGATCTCGCTGTCGATCGATTGCGACGGCCAGGACGAGGTCGATCGCTATCACGACGCCCTGTCGGCCCATCCCGAGAACGAAGCCTGCGGCTGGGTGAAGGACCGCTTCGGCCTCTCCTGGCAGATCGTTCCGCGCATTCTGCCCACCTTTCTCTGCGATCCGGACAGGGCGAAGGCGAAGCGGGTGATGGAAGCGATGATGGCGATGAAAAAGATCGACGTCGCGGCGATCGAGCGCGCCGCCAAGGGCTGAGTCCCAACGGGCTCGGCCGGAAGGTCGGCCAGAGGCGATCGGCCGAAGGAGCCCGGGCAAGGTCCGCCGACCTGCCGCTCCGTCGGCCGGAGACGGGCGGCCCGTCGCCCTGTTCGACGGGTCGCCCGTTCCTGCATGAAGCCGCCTCGGGGCGTCGGGCAGCCGCCGGAAACCCCCGGGAAATGGCCTAGGAGATTCACACATTTCAGATCGCCTTCATCGGCGAGGCGATCTGAAACTTGTGAATGTCGTAGGTCGAACGGCGGAGTGTGCACGAACGGGGCAATCGCTTGAAGGCGAGCGCCGTCGGCGACGCCTCGATCTCCCCCCTTGCGGGGGAGATGGGTGGCAACCCAGAGGGGGGTGTCGCGGCATGTTCGAGCAGTCCGGCGCGAGGTCGCCACCCTCTGCCTGCCGGCATCTCCCCCGCAAGGGGGGAGATCAGGCCAACCGCCAGCTTGCGCCCGGCTTCGAGCGATTGCCCTGGCGTGCACGAGCGCCGGCATTGCGAGCAGCATGGCGAAACATGACGGCTGGCCGAAACGGCAAAGGGCGCGATCGGCTCGATCGCGCCCTCCGTGCTCTCGCTGATACCGGAAAGGGCCAGGCCCGCAATTCCGGGCGGTGCAGCCTCGCCGGTCAGCCGTTGGAAGCCAGCAGGAAGTCCGGCAGTTCGCCCTGCGGCTCGCCGCCTTCGTCGTCGTCCGACTTCTTGGCCCGCGTCGTCCGCCGGCGCTTCGGCTTGTCCTCGCCCTCGGAATCGGCCTTCGGCTTGCGCCGCGTCGCGGGCTTCTTCGCCCCGGTCTCGGCCTCCGCTTCGGCAGACGGTGCCGTTTCCGGAGACGCCTTGGTTTCGGCCGCGTTCGGCGCATCTGCCGCTTCGCCCGCGGTCTCCGCGGCCTCGGCCCTGTCGGCCAGTCGCGGCCGGCGCGTGCGGGTGCGGCGCTTGGCGCGGTTCTGGGTCTCTTCGAGGGCGTCCGCCGCGGTCATCGAAACGGACGACGCGTCGCCCTGGTCGGCATTGCCGCCCTGGCGAGCCTGTTCGCCGGAGCGCTCGTCGTTCCTGCCGGCGCGGCGGTCGTCGGATCGGCCATGGGCTGCCGCGGCGGCGCCGTTGCCGCCGGCGTGACCATTGGCGGCATGGCCGTCATTGTCGTCGCGCACCATCACCGGCTGCGGGCCGGTGCCGGCCGGCGGATTGTTGCGGTCGCGGCGCTGGTGGCCCCCGTCGCGCTGGCCCCCGTCGCGCTGGCCCCCGTCGCGCTGGCCGTTGTCGTCGCGGCCTCGCTGGTTGTTGTCGCGATTGCGGTCGCGGCCGCCATTGTCGCGGCCGCTGCCGCCGTCGCGATTGCCGCCCTGCTGATCGCGGCCGGCATTCTGCTGATGGTCGCGGCCGCCATTCGACTGGAACCGGCGATCGCGATCGTTGCGGTCGTTGCGGTCGCTCGTGTCGTTGCGGCCGTAATTGCCGGTGTCGAAGCCGTCGTCCTCGTCCTCGTCGTCGCTGTCGCGGCTGTCGCGATCGTCGCGGGGCTGCTGGAACTGCGCCTGGGCGGCGGCGATGATCCGATTGTAGTGCTCGGCGTGCTGGAGATAGTTTTCCGCCATGACCCGGTCGCCGGCGGCAGAGGCATCGCGCGCCAGCATCGCGTATTTCTCGGCGACATGCTGGGCGGAGCCGCGAATCTTGACGTCCGGACCGTTCGACTCGTAGTTGCGCGAAAGCGGATTCGGCCCTTTGCGACCACGCCCGCGCATACGGTTCTTTTGCTGTCCTGGCCTCATGCTCTTCCTGTCTCTTGGTGTCGGGAGCATCCCGCAGGATGGTCCGTCTTGGGAGCGTGTAACGTGCCCCGAACGCGGCCGCCTGTCTGAGGTCGGGCCGGCGATGGAAATGTTCTAATTTCGGTTTCGACTGGCGATCCGAACTGCCAGCACACGGACGGCCATTCGGCCATCTCGAGCATCTCCGGGCTTTGCCGCCTGAGATGTCCCCCTCGATTGCTCCGTTACGGGCCTGACAATAGAGATGAAACCCCCGCGCCACAAGCCTTATTTGCCGAAGACGGCGAATCCTCGTGCAAGAAGACGGGCTTCGCGAAAGCTTCCGTCATGCCGGCTGCGAGCGCATCGACACGACCCGCTCGATCCCCGCGAGGTCTCTCGTCCGTCCGGGACCGGCGATGCCGCGCGCCGCGAAAATCGCCTCGACGTCCTCCGCCTGGCCGATGCCGATCTCGACGACGACGGCCGCCCCGGGCAGAAGCACGCGCGCTGCGCCGTCCGCTATGGCGCGATAGGCGTCAAGCCCGTCCGGCCCGCCGTCCAGCGCCAGCCGTGGATCGTGCCGCCGCACTCCCGGCGAGAGCCCGTCGATGTCCCGGGTCGGAATGTATGGCGGGTTGGACAGGACGAGGTCGACCGCCCCGCCGAGTGCCGCCAGGTGATCGCAGGCGACGGGCAGGAAGCGTCCGGCGACGCCCGCCGCCTCGGCATTGCGCCGCGCCGTCGCCAGAGCCCCCGACGAAACGTCGATCGCGACTGCCCGCGCCCGGCCGTAGAGAGCGAGCAGCGAAACGGCGATCGCCCCGGATCCGGTGCCGACGTCGACGAACAGGCACTCGCCCCGGTCAGCGATCGCCGTCTCGACGAAGGGACGGGCCACCTCGACGAGGATTTCGGTCTCGGGCCGGGGCTCCAGCGTCTCTGCCGAAAGGGTGAATTCGTGCTCGTAAAAGGCCCGCCGGCCGATGATCCGATGCACCGGCTCGCCGGCGACCCGCCGGGCGAGAAAGGCCTCCAGGCGTTCGGCGGCGAGAGGAGCTACCACCTGCCCGCTCGCACGGTGGACCTCGCCGGGCGACAGGCCGGCCGCCTCGGCGGTGAGCAGCCGGGCATCGAGGTCGGGGGTGGAAATCTCCGGCGTTCCGCCCGCGGCGCCGCGCGAGTCGGCCCTCGCGGCCGCGCGCAGACGCTGCGCCGCCGAAACGTAGATGTCGCCGAGCCGCGCCGTCACGCCCGCTTTGCCGGCTTCCGGCGCAACGGTGGCAACCGGCTGCCGGCCGGTCGCGCTGCCGTCGTCTTCGGTGCCGCTCATCCGCCGCGCCCCATCGGCCGACTCAAGCCCCCTCGTCGACGCCGACCGCGGCCAGCAGATGCGCCTGATGATCGGCGATCAGCGCCTCGACCAGCTCGTCGAGTTCGCCCTCGATCACCCGGTCGAGCTTGTAGAGCGTCAGGTTGATGCGATGGTCGGTGACCCGGCCCTGCGGGAAGTTGTAGGTGCGGATCCGCTCCGAGCGGTCGCCCGATCCGACCTGGCTCTTGCGGGCGGCGGAGCGCTCGTCGTCGGCCTTCTGGCGCTCCATGTCGAACAGTTTAGCCTTGAGCACCTGCATCGCCCGTGCGCGGTTCTGATGCTGCGACTTTTCCGAGGAGGTGACGACGATGCCGGTCGGCAGATGGGTGATGCGCACCGCCGAATCGGTGGTGTTGACGTGCTGGCCGCCGGCGCCGGAGGCGCGCATGGTGTCGATGCGGATGTCCTCGGTCCGGATATCGACGTCGATGTCCTCGGCCTCGGGCAGCACCGCGACGGTGGCGGCGGACGTGTGGATGCGTCCGCCCGATTCGGTCTCCGGGACGCGCTGCACGCGGTGGACGCCGGATTCGAACTTCAGGCGCGAGAAGACGCCCCGGCCCTTGATCGCCGCGATCACCTCCTTGTAGCCGCCCACCTCGCCCTCGCTGGCGGACAGGATTTCGAGCTTCCAGCGGTGGAGTTCGGCATAGCGCTGATACATGCGGAAGAGGTCGCCGGCGAAGAGACCGGCTTCCGAGCCGCCCGTTCCCGCCCGGATTTCGAGGATCGCGCCCTTTTCGTCGGCGGCGTCCTTCGGCAGGAGCAGGAGCCGGATCGACTGGGTGAGTTCCTCGAGCCGCTCCTTCAGGCTGTCGATCTCGAGTTCGGCGAGCTCGCGCATCTCCCGGTCGGCCGAGGGATCGGCGAGGAGCGCGCGGGTGCCCTTCAGCTCCTCCTCGGCGCGGCGATAGTCGCCGATCGCGGCATTCACGTCTTCGAGCCCGGCATATTCCGCCGCGAGCTTGGAATAGACCTCGTGTTCGGGCCCCTTCGCCATCTCCCGTTCGAGGGTGGCGAAGCGGTTCTGGATGTCGTTCAGCGTGGCGTTCGGCAGAGTTGCCATGATATCCGGTTCGATGCTGTCGGTGGGGGCGATACCCCGTCAGGGGCCGGCGATAGCCCCGCGGCCGCAGGTCGGCAAGCCGCGAAGCATCCGGCGGGCGGTTCCGGGGGCCGTTCGGACGCTAATATGGGATCCGGTGGCGCTCGGCGAAATCCTTCAGGAAACTGCGTGCCGATCCCGCCTCGCCCGGATCGTCGAGAAGCGCGGCCAGCTCGGCGCGGAGCTTCTGCGCGTCGAGTTCGAGGAGCATGGCCTTGACCGGCCCGATCGAGGGCGGCGCCATCGAGATGCTGCGAAAGCCGAGGCCGATCAGGGCCATCGCCGAAAGCGGCCGTCCGGCCATCTCGCCGCAGAGCGACACCGGAACGCCGTGGCGCTCGCCGGAAAGGGCGACGTCCCGCAACGCGCGCAGGAACGGCACCGACAGGTCGTCGTAGCGCGTCGCGACATTGGCATTGCCGCGATCGACGGCGAAGAAGAACTGGAAGAGATCGTTCGAGCCGATCGAGACGAAGTCGAGCATGCCCATCAGCGGATCGAGCTGGTAGAGCAGCGAGGGGACCTCCAGCATCGCGCCGAGCTGCAGATCCTTCGGCGGCTCATGGCCGAAGCGCTCCAGATGCCGGAGTTCACGGTCGATCAGCGAACGCGCCGCGTCGATCTCGGCAAGATCGGTGATCATCGGGAACATGATCTTGACCTTGCGACCGGAAGCCGCCTTCAGAAGCGCCCGCAACTGGGTGCGCAGAAGGCCCGGCCGGTCGAGGGCCAGGCGCATCGCCCGGTAGCCGAGCGCCGGGTTCTGCTCCGGCCCGTGGGCGAGATAGGGCAACAGCTTGTCGCCGCCGACGTCGAGGGTGCGGAAGGTGACGGGCTTGTCGCCCGCCGCCTCGATGACGGCGCGATAGAGCCGCTCCTGATCGCCCGCCCGCGGCATGGTGGAGGCCACCATGAACTGCAGCTCGGTGCGGAACAGGCCGATCCCCTCCGCCCCGGATTCGTCGAGCTGCGGCAGGTCGACGAGGAGACCGGCATTCATCTGCAGCCCGATCGCCGCGCCGTCGCGGGTCTTCGCCGGAACCGCCCGCAGCGAGCGGTAGCGCTGCTGGCGTTCGGCGCGGAATCTCAATTTGTCGGCGAAGAGTTCGTGCACCTCGGGCGGGGGACGCAGATGCACGTCGCCGCTCTCGCCGTCGACGACGATCGGATCGCCGTTCTCCGACATGGAGACGACGCCCTTGACCTGCCCGGCGACGGGAATGCCGAGGGCGCGGGCGACGATCACGACATGGCTGGTCGCCGCGCCGTCCTCGAGGACGAGGCCTTTGATCTGACCGCGGTGATAGTCGAGCAGCTCGGCGGCGCCCATGTTGCGGGCGACGACGACGGCGTCGTTCGTCCCGTTGTCCTGGCCCGCCTGGCCGATGAGCTGGCGCAGGAGCCGGTTGGCGAGATCGTCGAAATCGTGCAGCCGCTCGCGGATGTAGGGATCGGTGAGATGCATCATGCGCGCGCGCATGTCCGACTGCACCTTCTCGACGGCCGCCTCGGCAGTGAGGCCGTTGCGCACCGCCTCCTCCAGCCGGCGCACCCAGCCGCGATCCTGGGCGAACTTGCGATAGGTTTCGAGCACCGCCCGGTGCTCCCCCTCGTCGGCGACGTCGCGCCGCCCCAGCATGTTCTCGATCGACTGGCGCAGGATCGCCAGGGCCTCGGTGAGACGGGAGACCTCGCTGTCGACGTCCTCGTTGAACAGGCTCGACACGATCACCCGCGGCTCGTGCAGGACGACGCGGCCGATGCCGATGCCGTCGCACAGGGCGAGCCCGGCGAAGCTGACGGGCCGGGTGAGGTCGAGGGTGACGCCAGGGCGCGACAGGCCTTCCAGGCCGCCGGCGGCGATCATCTCGGCGATCACCATCGCGACGGTTTCGAGCGCTTCGGACTCCTCTTCGGGATAGACCCGGCCCGCCGCCTTGTTCTGGACGACGAGGACGCCGAGGGTGCGCCCGGCCCGAAGCACGGGCACGCCGAGGAAGGTCGCGTAAACCTCCTCGCCGGTCTCCGGCAGATAGGTGAAGGCCGGATGGTTCTGGGCGTCGGAGAGGTTGAGCGGCCGCGCCGTCGCCGCGATCGTGCCGACGAGACCCTCGCCGAGCCGCAGCTGCGCCAGGTGGACCGAGCCGGGATTGAGGCCTTCGGTGGCATAGAGTTCGAGCACGCCGTCGGCCCGCAGCACGTAAAGCGAGCAGACCTCGGTCTCCATGTGCTTGGCGATCAGCTTGACGATCTGGTCGAGACGCGCCTGCGGCTCCAGGGGCTCGATCATCAGCTCCCGGATGCGGCGCATCAAGACGCGCGGACCTGAGGTGTCGCTCCTGTTCAACCCAGCTTTCCGTTCTGTGCCGCGGCAGCCACTCCTGCGGCGGCAGACGATGTCGGTTACGCGGTTCGCGTCGAACCCAATTGATCACACAAACCGCGTTCGCCCAAGCGTCGCGGCGAATTCGCACCCCTGACGATCAGCTTGGGGTACGACTTGGAGCAAAGCAAGAACCCCCGCCGCTCCTGGAACGCGCCCGTCCCGACCCCGCCGGGCGTCGTCCTCACGCCTTGTCGAGGCCGTAGACGCCATGCAGCGCCCGGACCGCAAGCTCGGTATAGTCGCCGTCGATGAGGATCGAGATCTTGATCTCGGAGGTGGTGATCGCCTTGATGTTGATGCTGCGGGCGGCGAGGGCCTTGAAGGCCGTGGCGGCGACGCCGGTGTGGCTGCGCATGCCGATGCCGATCACCGAGACCTTGGTGAGGCCCGATTCGCTCTGCAGCGCATCGTAGCGCATTTCGGCCTTGGCATTTTCGAGCAGCGTGATGGCCTTCTGCAGGTCGCCCGCCGGCACCGTGAAGGTCATGTCGGTGGCGTCGCCCGATTCGGAGATGTTCTGGACGATCATGTCGACATTGACGCCGGCATCGGCGAGCGGCCCGAAGATCGCCGCCGCGACGCCCGGCCGGTCCTCGACACGCCGCAGCGAAATCTGCGCCTCGTCCCTCGAATAGGCGATACCGGTTACGACCTGCTGTTCCACGATTTCGTCCTCGTCGCAAATGAGGGTTCCCGGCGGATTGTCGAAGTCGCCCATGCCGGGCGCGTCCGGATCCACGAAGGAGGAGCGCACGAAGGTGCGCACCTTGTGTACCATTGCCAGTTCCACCGAGCGCACCTGCAGCACCTTGGCGCCGAGCGAGGCCATCTCCAGCATCTCCTCGAAGGAGATCTTGGCCATGCGGCGCGCCTTCGGCTCGATGCGCGGGTCGGTGGTGTAGACGCCGTCGACGTCGGTGTAGATGTCGCAGCGATCGGCGCCGATCGCCGCGGCGATGGCGACGGCGCTGGTGTCGGAGCCGCCGCGGCCGAGCGTCGCGATGCGGTTGTCGGGGGCGATCCCCTGGAAGCCCGCGACGACGGCGACCTGGTCCTCGTCGAAGCGCCGGACGATCTCGCCGGCGTCGATCTCCTGGATGCGCGCGGCGCCGTGGGCGCCGTCGGTGCGGATCGGAATCTGCCAGCCCTGCCAGGACCGGGCGTTGATCCCCATCTTCTGCAGCGTGATGGCGAGCAGCCCGGCCGTCACCTGTTCGCCGGAGGCGACGATCGCGTCGTATTCGCGCGCGTCGTGGATGGGAGAGGCCTCGCGGCACCATGCGACCAGTTCGTTGGTCTTGCCGGCCATCGCCGACACGACGACGGCGACGTGGTGGCCGGCTTCGACCTCGCGTTTGACATGCCGGGCGACGTTCTGAATGCGGGGAATGTCACCGACGGATGTTCCGCCGAATTTCAGGACGAGACGGGCCATGGGCTCAGATGGTTCGATCCGTTGAGCGCGGGCTTCCGGCGGAGCGGGTCCCGCATCGTTGGTTGTCGCAAGCGAAGGGCTCGCGCTACCCCTTCAGCGCCGGTTCCCTAGCCGATGGCGGACCGCTGCGCAATCGTCGCGACAACATCCCGTGCGTTCGGGCAGGGCGCGCTTTCACGGCGGTCCTTCCCCGCCCCCATCGACCGGTCCGGCCGGCCTTTCGGCAGAGCGAATCGGCATCGTCCGCGCCGGCCCGGGCAGCGCCATCGTTCCTTCCGCGACACGCCGAGGCCCTATCCGGCGCTTGACTTCGCGGCCGCGAAGCGAACATCCCGTCTGGCGAAGCGATGAACGGGACGAAACGATGCCGGACGCAACGACGATCGACGCGAACGAGGTGGAGCGCTTCTCGCGCGTCGCCCAGGAATGGTGGAACCCGGCCGGCAAGTTCAAGCCGCTGCACAAGTTCAATCCCGTCAGGCTCGACTACGTGCGTGAGCAGATGGCGCTGAATTTTTCCCGCGACACGGTGCAGCCGAAGCCCTTCGAGGGGCTCTCGGTCCTCGACATCGGCTGCGGCGGCGGGCTCATCGCCGAACCGCTGGCGAGGCTCGGTGCCTCGGTCGTCGGCGCCGACGCGTCGGAGACCAACATCGAGGTGGCGAAGCTCCATGCGGCCGGTTCGAGGCTCACCATCGACTATCGGGCGACCACCGCGGAAGCCATCGCCGAAGGCGGCGAGACCTTCGACGTGGTCCTCGCTCTCGAGATCGTCGAGCACGTCGCGGACGTCGATCTGTTCCTCACCTCCTGCGCCGCCATGGTGAAGCCGGGCGGCCTGCTCCTGGTCGCCACCATCAACCGCACCTTCAAGGCTCTCACTTTCGCCATCGTCGGGGCGGAATACGTCCTCGGCTGGCTGCCGAAGGGGACCCACCAATATTCCAAACTGGTACGCCCCCACGAGATCGAGCGGCCGCTCCAGGCGGCGGGCCTCTCCATTCTGGAGGAGACCGGCGTCGTCTATCATCCGCTCGCCGACGAATGGCGCCTCGACCGTGACACGGACGTGAACTACATGGTTCTCTCGCGCCGTTCGGAAATATAGCCGGCGCTCGCCGGCTCGACGAGACACGTCGGATCTTGTTTCCCGCTCGCATGGAACAGGACATCGCCGAACATATTCACCTGAGTATGCAAGATCCGGACTCATCGCGATGAAGAATGAGTTCGTAAATGCTCTCGTGCGTCTTCTTGTTGAGGATTGATCATTCGCAACACGAAACTTCATGATGTCTTTGCATTTGCACGCCGTTTCCGTGCGGCATTTCGACTTCCCGATTACAATCGCTCACGAAGCGGTGATCAAGGTCAGGGCAAGCCAGCTCCGTTAGGCTGCTGAAATCGGACGAACAGTGTCGAATGGGCAAAAGGGTTCGAGCGCCGGAAAGAGAGGATGACATGGCTGCCAACCGCGACCTTATTCCGAACGAGGCCACGTGCCCGGTCCCCCTCGATCTTCTGGCAAAGCTCCTGCGCTGCGAGGGCGAGCTCCGCGACGACCTTGTTCGCGCCATTCCCGCGATGGAACGGGCGAGGCTCGCTTTCTTCTGCTACAACCGGGTGCATCTGAGGGATCTCGCCTTCCGCATCACGCTGCTGTGCGAATTGAAGGAACTGCGGATCCTCGCCGGCACCAAGGGCGACATGCTCTACCAGCAGGCGACCGAATACGGCATCTTCGAAGAACACGACCACCTCATGCCGAAGCGCCGCGGCGTGACGCTGGCCAGAACCGCGCGGGGCTGAGGGATCACTCGCGCAGCCCATCGTCAGGTGCGGTCTCCGTCGTTCGGGATTTTTCGGACGGATTCCTCGACCCGCTGATCGACGCGCCCACCGAGGCATCGCGGACGAATCCGACCAGCAGATTGCGGGTCGCTGTGGCGGGGCGGCGCGTCTCAGCGAGGCGACGTCGCCGGTCCGGGTCTCGGCGGGCGGCAGGACGAAACGCCCTCAGCCGGTGACGAAGTAGTAGCCGGCGAGAAACAGCCCGACGGCGATGACGAAGCAGCGCACGGCGATCTGGGGCACGCGCTTGGCGAGCCAGACGCCGCAATAGCCGCCGAGCGCAACGCCCGGGACCATGGCGAGCGCGCCCGGCCAATTCACCACGCCCCCGGAGACGAAGATCACCACCGCGACGACGGCGATGACGTTGGCGAGAACGTTCTTGATGGCGTTCAGCCGGTGATAGTCGCCGGCGTCGGTGAGCCCCAGCGTCGCCAGCATCATGATGCCCATGCCGGCGCCGAAGAAGCCGCCGTAAATCGCCGTGACGAACTGCATCACGGGCGCCGCAATGCCGCGCTTTTCGGTGGTGGCGACCGCCTCGCGCGGCTTCGGTTTCAGCCACGGGCCGGCGGCGAAGAGGCCGGTCGCGGCGAGGAGCATCCAGGGCACGGCAGCGGAGAACTGTTCGTTGTCGAGCCACAGGAGCAGGAGCGCGCCGAGGGTCGAGCCGACCACCGAGACGACCGCGAGGACGGCGATGCCCCGCCACATCCGGCGGATGTCTCTCAGATAGGGCAGCGTCGAGGTGAAATAGCCCGGCAGCTGGACGATCGAGGAGGTGGCGTTGGCGGAGATCGGCGGGATGCCGATCAAGGACAGGGCCCCGAAGGAGATGAAGGTGCCGCCGCCGGCCACCGCATTGATGGCCGCCGCCGCAAAGCCGGCGAGGAAGAGAAGCAGAATGGTGAGGATGGACATGAATGGGGAATCGCTGAAGTGAGGACGGACCCTCATAGGCGATTTCGCCGGACATTGCGAAATCGCCCGTGAAAGTCCGAAGGACGCGGTTGCCGCCGCCCCGGCGGTTTCAGTCGGTCGGCCGCGCCTCGCGGGCGTAGAGCAGCACCAGGGCGATGATGATCACGCCGAAGACGATGTTCTTGCCGGCCTGGCCGATCTGCGCGATCGAGAGGATCGACTGCAGGAGGACGACGATCAGCGTGCCGGCGATGGTGCCGACATAGCCGCCGGCGCCGCCCATGATGTTGGTGCCGCCGATGATCACGGCGGCGATCGGCACCAGCAGATAGTCGTTGCCCATGCCGAGATAGGTCTGCGAGGCGTAGCCGGTGAGGAGAATCCCGCCGATGACCGCGCACAGGCCGGAGGCGACGAAGGCGCCGACATAGACGAGGCGGGTGTCGACGCCGGACAGGAACAGCGCCGGCTCATTGTTGCCCGTCGCATAGAGGAAGCGGCCGAAGCGCGAGCGGGCGAGGACGAGGATGGTGACGAGGGACAGAAAGGCCCAGACCAGCGGCGAGACCGGCATGCCGCCGAGATGGCCGACGGCGAGGAAGCGCACCACGGAGGGAATGGTCGAATCCGGCGGCTGGCCGTTCGTATAGACCATGGTCGCGCCTTCGAGGAGGGCATTCATGCCGAGCGTCCAGACCAGCGAGTGCAGCCGGAAGACCGCGACGCCGATGGCGTTGATCAGGCCGACCGAGATGCCGACGAGGAGCGCCGCACCGATCGCCACGCCGAAGCCGTAGCCCTGGCCGTAGAGCGTCGCCATCAGGATCGAGGAGAAGGTCAGGTTCCACGGCACCGACAGGTCGATCTGGCCGGTGAGGATGACCAGCGTCTGGCCGATCGCGATGATGCCGATGAAGGTGGCGATCTGCAGCTGCGCCTTGACGTTGGCCCAGGAGGCGAAGGCCGGGTTGAGGATCACCGCGACGACGATGAGGACGACGAGGAGGACATAGGAGACGGCGACGCCGTGTTTGGTGAAGGCGGACAGGCGGGAGGCGAGGCTCGGGGAGCCGGCGGTCGTGGACGTCATCGGTCAGCTCCTGAGGACGGTCAGACGGTTGCGGGCCCGCAGCGTCCAGGCGTTGCCGAACATCAGGACGAGGATCAGGATCGCCCCCTGAAAGACGCTCTGGTAGAAGGACGAGACGCCGGCGGCGAAGAGCACCGAGATGATGATCGAGATGAAGAAGGCCGCGACGATCGGCCCGAGTGCGACGCCCCTGCCGCCGCCGAGGATCGCCCCGCCGAAGACCACGGCCGCGACCGAGTTCAGCGTGTAGGACGTGCCGACGGTGGCATCGCCGGAGGTCGTCTGGGCGGTGAGGAACAGGCCGGCGCAGGCGGCGAGGACGCCGCCGATCACATAGGCCGAAACGAGGGTGCGCGGCACGTTTATGCCGGACATGTGCGCCCCGCCGGGATTGTCGCCGACGGCGTAGATCGCCGTGCCGAGGCGCGAGCGCATGATCGGCATGCGGAAGGCGAGCGTGATCACCAGAAGCACGATCAGCGAATAGGGGAGCCAGCCCCAGGCGCCGGTCAGCGTCGAGGCGTAATAGCCGGGCACCGAGCCGCCCGGCTGCGGGCGGATGAGGAGCGCGAAGCCGGAATAGACGTAGAGCGTCGCGAGCGTCACGATGATCGGCTGGATGCGGCCATAGGCGACGAGAAGGCCGTTGACGAGCCCCGCGCCGGCACCGGCACCGAGGGTCAGCAGGACGACGCCGAAGACGCTCCACGGGCTGTCGCCCATATAGGTGGCCGCGATCGCGTTGGAGAGGCTGACGATGGCCCCGACCGAGAGGTCCACGCCGCCGGTGAGGACGACCGTGAGCTGGGCCAGCGCCGCCAGCGCCAGCGTCGTGCCCTGGTTGGCGAGCAGCCGGAAGCCGAAGGGCGAGACGATCAGCGGCTGCTGATACCAGTAATAGCCGAGCAGAAGCACGAGGCCGACGATGGCGAGCAACGAGGTCTTGTAGCGACGCAGGATCATTGGGCTGCCTCCATCACGGCGGCGCCCTCGCCCCGCCCCCGCCCGACGCCGAGCGAGGCGGCGAGGATGTCCTGTTCGGTGATGTCGTCGCCCTGAAGCGTCAGGGCGATCCGCCCGTCGTCCATCACGGCGACGCGGTGGCAGAGGCCGATGAGTTCGCTGGTCTCGGTGGAATAGAGGATCACGCCCTTGCCCTCGCGCGTCAGGCCGACGATCAGCTCGTAGAAGGCCTGCTTGGTGCCGACGTCGATGCCCCGCGTCGGATCGTAGAAAAGGAAGACGTCGGCGCCCGTCTCCAGCCATTTGGCCAGAACCAGCTTCTGCTGGTTGCCGCCGGAGAGCGAGCGGGCCGGCAGCTCCATCGACGCCGCCTTGACCGCGAGACGCTCCATCATCCGCGCGACGAAGGCCTTTTCCTTGGCAGGACTGACGAAGCCGAAACGGCCGAGGCGGCCGAGCACGGAGAAGGTGATGTTCTCTCTGACGCTCATCGGCAGGACGAGACCTTCGGTCTTTCGATCCTCCGGGATCAGCGCGATGCCGCTCGCCTTGGCGTCCCACGGGCTCGCGACCTTCGCGGGCTTGCCGGCTATCGTCACCTCGCCCCCGATGCCGCGATAGGCGCCGAAGAGCGCCAGGAGCAGCGTCCCCTGCCCCTGTCCCTCGAGGCCGGCGAGCCCCAGCACCTCGCCGCGCCTCAGGGAAAGCGAGATGTCGTGAAGGCCGGAGCCGGCCGAAAAGCCGGAGAGTTCGAGCAGCGGCGGGGCGTTCGTCTCGACTGCGGTCTTTTCGGGAAAGGACCGCTCGACCCGTTGGCCGAGCATCATCTCGACGATCTCGCCGTCGCTGGCCTCAGCGGCCTTGACGGTCGCGACGTGCCGGCCGTTGCGGAAGATCGTCATCCGGTCGACGAATTCGCGGATCTCGCTCATCCGGTGCGAGATGAAGATCACCGACGTGCCGCCCGCCTTCAGCTTGCGCAGGAGATCGAACAGCCGCTGCACTTCCTTGCGGCCGAGGGCCGAGGTGCCCTCGTCGAGGATCAGGAGCTTCGGTTTCTTCGACAGCGCCTTGAAGATCTCGACGAGCTGCCGATCGGCGAGCGACAGGTCGGAGACATGGGCGCCGGGCGCAATGTGATCGACGCCGAGGCTATCGAACAGCCCGCGCACCTCGGCCCGCATCCGCCGCTGGCTGATCTGCCCGAGAAAGCCGGTCGGCTGATGGCCGATCAGGATGTTCTCGGCGACGGTGAGATGGGGGAACAGCGACAGCTCCTGAAACACCGTCGCGACGCCGTGACGGGCGGCGTCGGCCGGCCCGGCGAAGCTGACGGTCTCGCCACCGAGCGCGATCGTCCCCGCATCGGCGCGCTGGACACCGCTCAGCACCTTGACCAGCGTCGACTTGCCGGCGCCGTTGGCGCCGAGCAGCGCATGGATCTCGCCGGCCTCGCAGGAAAAATCGGCGTCCTCGAGCGCATGGACGCCGCCGAAGCTCTTGGAGATGCCTCTCGCCTCGAGAAGCGTGCCCTCGCCGGCAGATGCGCGGGAAGCCGAAGGAGACGTCGGATCTGGATGGGAACTCAA
Organism: Jiella avicenniae; assembly: GCF_021390325.1. Lineage (GTDB taxonomy): Bacteria > Pseudomonadota > Alphaproteobacteria > Rhizobiales > Rhizobiaceae > Jiella > Jiella avicenniae. Next base: position 72,434 of record NZ_JAJUWU010000018.1, read on the forward strand.
GGACACTCTCCGCCAATGGGCGCGGGCCGGAGGACGTCCGGCCCGCGCGGAGACGAAACACCGGCCTCAGGGCCCGAGGCGGGCACCGGCCGGAGCTCGGAAACCGGCGGCCGGCGGGAGGGAAGACGCCCGCCCGCCATGCGCCGGAACCCGGCATCTTTCCGGCGTCAGACCTTCTGCTTGAGGATCTGCTCGGCGGTGAAATCGAGCCCGCAGACGGGGATCGAGATCGGCGTGAAGAAGCTGTCGGGCAGCTCCGGAAAGAAGTTCTCGCCGGACTTCAACGTATCCGTTGTCGCCATCGGCAGCGGCGCCGAGACAGACTGGGGCGTTTCCTTGCCCTGCAGGATGTCGAGCGCCACCATGATCGACAGCGCCGAAAGCGCCGGCGACTGGCCGATCGAGAGCATCGGGAACTTCAGCTCGGAAGCCAGCTTGCGGAAGCCGTTCTCCGCCTCGCCGGCGATCGGCGGAACGTCGAGCCCGGCCTGCTGGAAGGCGCGGACCACGCCGGTGTCGCCACCCTGGCTCCAGACGCCGTCGAACTTGGTGCCGGAGGCGAGCGCGTTGGCGGTCACCTTCTGGGCCGTTCCGTCGTCCCAGTTGCCGTAGATCTCGGTGGTCTTGATCTCGGGGTGCTTGCCGAAGACGTCGTTCGCCGCGCGGGTGCGCTCCTGATCGACGAAGGTGCCGGCGACGCCGCGGACCATCAGGACGTTGCCCTTGCCGCCGGTCTTGTCGACGACGAAGTCGGCCCACTGCTTGCCCATCTCGTACTGGTCTTCATTGACCGTGACGGCCTTGTCCGTCGTCACCACGTTGTCGAAGGAGACGACGAGGATCCCGGCATCCGCGGCCTGGTCGATCACCGAGTTGAGCCCCGTCGGCGAGGCCGCGTTCAGGATGATCGCATCGACGCCCGACAGGATCATCTGGTTCATCTGGGCGATCTGGGCGCTGACCTCGTTGCCGGAGCTCGTCGCCTGAAAGCTCTTGATGAGCGGCTTGACCTCGTCGCGCTCGGTATAGGCCTTGGCGATCTGCACCATCTCGGTGCGCCAGGTGTTGCCGATGTAGGAATTCGACAGGGCGATGTTGAACGGGCCGCTCTTGGCCTCGCGCTTGATCATCTTGGTGTCGGAGGCCCATGGGACGATGCACTTGCCCTCCGCCGCGAAGGCGGGGCGCCCCATCAGGCCGCCGAAAGCCGTGGCCGCGACGCCGCCCGCTACGCTCTGGATGAACTGTCTGCGCTGCATGCTGGTTTCCTCCCGCAGTTCGTCGTCGCCTGCGCCGCCTCCCGAGCGGCCCCGATCAGGCCCGACATCAACGCATACATTACTTGCATCTGGTGAAGGCGACGGGAAGACGTCTTGTAAAGATCGGCGGCTGCGGCGTGCAGAATTCATCCTCCGGTAATGTTTGACGGCCCCGTATCCGGGCCGACGGCCCTTGCCACCCGGATGGCCTGCCGCAGGTGACCGGCCACGGCAAGGAGGCGCCAGGCGGCCCGGCAGACATCGAACCGAGGCGGCGGCGGTTCGCGCATTCCCCAAGGAGATTCCGATGACCTCGCCATTTTCTCTCGTCCTCGACGCCAAGTGCGCCCTCGGCGAGTGCCCGGTCTGGTCGGGCCCCGAGCGGGCGCTCTACTTCGTCGACATCAAGGGCATGAAGCTCCATCGCTTCGAGCCGGAGACCGGACGCCACACCACGATCGGCCTGTCGGAAGAGATCGGCTGCTTCGCCATCCGCAAGGACGGCGGCTTCGTCGCCGGCCTGCGCTCGGGCGTCTGGCATCTCGGCCCGAACGGCGAGCGGCGCGCCATGCTGGCGCCGAACCCCGAGCCGAACGCGACCAACCGCATCAACGACGGGCGCACCGACCCCCGCGGCCGGTTCTTCCTCGGCACGATCGACGAGATGAAGGCTGGCGGCACCGCGGGTCTCTACCGCTTCGACAGATGCGGTCTGGCGCAGATCGAATCCGGCCTGTGGACATCCAACGGCCTCGCCTTCGCGCCGGATGGCCGCACCATGTACCACTCCGATACGTCGGCCCGCACGATCTACGCCTATGACTACGACGTCGCGAGCGGCGAGGCGACGGGCCGCCGGATCTTCGCCAAGGTGACGAATGTCGGCGACGACAAGGGCCGCCCGGACGGCGCGGCGGTGGACGCCGAGGGCTGCTACTGGTCGGCGCTCTACGAGGGCGGTCGGGTCCGGCGCTATTCACCCAAGGGCGAGCTTCTCGGCGAATATCCGGTGCCGGCGATGTGCACGACGATGGTGGCCTTCGGCGGCAAGGACCTCGAGACGCTCTACGTCACCTCGGCGCGCGACGGCCGCCCGGCGGAGGAACTGGAGCGTCTTCCCCATTCCGGCGGCGTCTTCGCCATGCAGACCGACGTGCCGGGTCTGCCCGAGCCACAGTTCGATCCGGAGGTCTGAGCGAGATGGTTCCGCTGCCCGGAAACACTCACGCCTGCGGTCAACGCACTCTCGTCCTGGCGACTTTCATCCCATATGCAGGGAACTCTGCTCCTCAGGATCGGCCGTCAGGACGCCGCGAGATGCGGCTCCACGGCATGACCTAGGCGGTTTTCAGGCCGATCTCGATCAGCTCACGCATGAGACGTCGGTAAGGCACACCACGGCGCTCGGCAAGCGCCTTCACGGCATCGAGCTGCACCTTCGGCAGGGTGACGTTGACCTCTTCCTCGTCGGAAAATTCAAAGGCCGTGGGCACGAAGTGTGACAGATCGTACTCCGTCAAATCGGCGGTCGCCACGAACTCTTCAGCCGCCTCGTCGGTCAAGAGTGCCGGCATTTTCTTCAACGACTTTGCGTCCGTCATAAAACGCCACCTCCTTGCCGTGCATGTAGCGGGCGCTGACCGGCCTTACCAGGGTCCTTCCCTCGCGCCGACGATAGGTGAAGGCGACAAACAGCCAGCGATCGCCGAGAGTTCGTCCGATCGCCCGAAGACGCTGCTCGGTCGCCGAGTGGTTCGGATCGGCGTACACGGCCGGACCCGCACGAAACAGCGTCTCGATCTCGTCTCGCGAAACGCCGTGACGGCCACACTTCGGCCAGTTGCCTCCGTCCCAATCGAAGCCCGCGACCTTCATTGGCGGATGGTGCACCCTCGTGTGGATCGACGCAATAGCACCACGATTCCGACGCCGCGCCTCGGAGCACCACCGCCGCGATCCGGCAGTGTTCCGTCTGAAAGCTACGACATCATTCGCACGGCAGGCGACGCCATCGTTGTTATACGGACGCTCGTTTGTACGGCATCAGCCTCCCGCTTCCTGGCTCACGCTTGATAAATGCGTCAGTCGACGAACGCCCGCTCGACGACGTAGGTGCCGGGCTTGTTGTTGGCGCCTTCCTCGAAACCCCGCGCCTGGAGCAGGCCCTCGATCTCGCGCAGCATCGCCATCGAGCCGCAGATCATCGCCCGGTCGGTCTCGGGGTTCAGCGGCTCGATGCCGAGGTCGGTGAACAGCTTGCCGTTCTCGATCAGGGTGGTGACCCGGTGGCCCCTGGTCTCGCCTTCGCGCGTGGCGCTGGCGTGGAACATCAGCTTGTCGCCGACGAACTCGCTCATCAGCTCGTCGTTCCTGGTATTTTCCACGAGTTCCCGGCCGTAGTTCAGCTCGGCATTCTCGCGGCAGGTCTGGGTGAGGATGACCTGGTCGAACTTCTCATAGGTCTCCGGATCGCGGATCACCGAGGCGAAGGGGGCGATGCCGGTGCCGGTCGAGAACAGGAACAGGCGCTTGCCCGGCAGCAGCGCGTCGTGCACCAGCGTGCCCGTCGGCTTCTTGCGCATCAGCACCGTGTCGCCGACCTTGATCTTCTGCAGATGCTCGGTGAGCGGGCCGCCCGGCACCTTGATCGAGAAGAATTCGAGTTCCTCGTCCCAGGCGGGGCTGGCGATCGAATAGGCGCGGTAGACCGGCTTTTCGGCGTTGGGCAGCCCGATCATGACGAACTCGCCGGAGCGGAAGCGGAAGCTTTGCGGCCGCGTCATGCGGAAGGAGAACAGGCGGTCGGTGTAGTGCTTCACCGCCGTCACCGTCTCGGCGAAGACGTTCGCCGGGATCGGAAATGCCGTTTCGGCTTCGCTGGTGGCGACAGAACTCATGCCAATTGCCTCTCTCGTTCGTCCTATGGCGCGGCGGCGCCTTACGGCACCGGATCAAGGTCATCCCGGGGCCGCCACGGCGGGCGTTCCGGGTCGTCCGGTAGCGCGATCCGGCCCGCAAGCCAATGATGAGATCATTAGCGTACAAACATAATTGCCGGATCGCAAAGCCGCAGCGTCGGAAATTCCAAAAACCCGCGCCGAACCGGAAAATCCATTGCGCCGCGCCACGATCCGCCGACGCGATCGCATTTTCCGTCAATGCGATCGCGATGCCGTCGCGGCCGGGGGGAGGCGAGGAAGCCGACCCGCAGGCCGCCGGCCCGAAACGATCAGGCCGCCTCGTCGACCGCCTCGTTCGCCCGCGGCTTCGGCACGTAGTTCAGCACCGGGGCGAGCCAGCGCTCGACCTCTTCGACCGACATGCCCTTGCGGGTCGCATAATCCTCGACCTGATCGCGCTCGACCTTGGCGACACCGAAATAGTGCGAATCCGGATGGCCGATATAGAGCCCGGACACCGAGGAGCCCGGCCACATGGCAAGGCTTTCGGTGAGCTTGACGCCGATCTCCTTTTCCGCGTCGAGCAGCTCGAACAAGGTGAGCTTCTCGGTGTGGTCCGGCTGGGCCGGATAGCCGGGCGCGGGACGGATGCCGGCATAGGGCTCGGCGATCAGTTCCTCCGGCGTGTAGGTCTCGCCCGGCGCATAGCCCCAGAGGTCGGTGCGCACCAGCGCATGCATGCGCTCGGCGAAGGCTTCGGCGAAGCGGTCGGCCAGCGCCTTGACCATGATCGAGGCGTAGTCGTCGTTGGCCTTGGCGAAGCGATTGGCGATCGCCTCTTCCTCGATGCCGGCGGTGACGACGAAGCCGCCGACATAGTCCGCCTTGCCGCTGTCCTGCGGCGCGACGAAATCCGACAGGGCGAGGTTCGGCCGGTCGCCGCGCTTGGCGAGCTGCTGGCGCAGCGTATAGAACGTCGCGCGCTCGTCCTTGCGGGCCTCGTCGGAAAACAGCCTGATGTCGTCTCCGACCGCATTGGCCGGCCAGAAACCGACCACCGCCTTCGGCCGGAACCATTTTTCGTCGACGATCTGCTTCAGCATCGCCTGCGCGTCGGCAAACAGCGCGCGCGCCGCCTCGCCCTGGCGTTCGTCCTCGAGGATCGCCGGATAGCGTCCCTTCATCTCCCAGGTCTGGAAGAACGGCGTCCAGTCGATATGAGCGGCGAGATCGGCGAGATCGAATTCCTGATACACCTTGGTGCCGAGGAAGGACGGCGCCTTCGCCTCGAAGCCCGACCAGTCGATCTTCATCGCATTGTCTCGCGCCGCGGCGAGCGACAGGCGCTTCTTGTCGCGCTCCGACTTTTCGTGCGCCTCGGCGACCTTCCGGTATTCCTCGCGCACGTTGGCGATCGTCTTGTCGCGATTTTCCTCGGACAAAAGGTTCGAGACGACGCCGACGGCCCTGGAGGCGTCGGTGACGTAGATGCTCTGGCCGCGTTCGTATTGCGGGTGGATCTTCACCGCCGTATGGACGCGGCTGGTCGTCGCCCCGCCGATGAGCAGCGGGATGTCGAAGCCCTCGCGCTCCATTTCGGAGGCGACGTGCACCATCTCGTCGAGCGAGGGGGTGATCAGGCCGGACAGGCCGATGATGTCGACCTCTTCCTTCTTCGCCGTTTCGAGGATCTTCGCCGCCGGCACCATGACCCCGAGATCGATGACCTCGTAGTTGTTGCAGGCGAGAACGACGCCGACGATGTTCTTGCCGATGTCGTGGACGTCGCCCTTCACCGTCGCCATCAGCACCTTGCCGGCATTCTTGCGGCCCTCGCCGCCCGCAAGGCGCTTTTCCTCTTCCATGTAGGGCATCAGATAGGCGACCGCCTGCTTCATGACGCGGGCCGACTTCACCACCTGGGGCAGGAACATCTTGCCGGAGCCGAACAGGTCGCCGACGATGTTCATGCCGTCCATCAGCGGGCCTTCGATGACGTGCAGCGGGCGCTCGGCGGCCGCGCGCGCCTCCTCGGTGTCGGCCTCAATATATTCGGTGATGCCGTTGACGAGCGCATGGGCGAGGCGCTCGTTCACCGGCTTCTCGCGCCAGGAAAGGTCTTTCTCCTTGGCCTTGCCGCCGCCCTGACCCTTGTAGCGTTCGGCGAGATCCAGCATCCGCTCGGTCGGGTCGCCGCCGTCCTTCGGCACGCGGTTGAGGATGACGTCCTCGCAGGCCTCGCGCAGTTCCGGGTCGATGGTGTCGTAGACGGCGAGCTGGCCGGCATTGACGATTCCCATGTCCATGCCCGCCTGGATGGCGTGGTAGAGGAACACCGCGTGCATCGCCTCGCGCACGGCCTCGTTGCCGCGGAAGGAGAAGGAGAGGTTCGACACGCCGCCGGAGACGTGGGCGTGCGGCAGGGTCTGACGGATCGTCCGGGTCGCCTCGATGAAGGCGACGCCATAGGGATTGTGCTCCTCGATGCCGGTCGCGACCGCGAAGATGTTCGGATCGAAGACGATGTCCTCCGGCGCGAAGCCCGCCTTCTCGGTCAGGAGTTGATAGGCCTTGGTGCAGATCTCGACCTTGCGCTCGTAGCTGTCCGCCTGGCCCTTTTCGTCGAAGGCCATGACCACCACGGCCGCGCCGTAGCGCTGGATGAGCCTTGCCTGGGCGAGGAACGCCTCCTCGCCCTCCTTCATCGAGATGGAATTGACCAGCGCCTTGCCCTGAACGCATTTCAGGCCCGCCTCGATCACCTCGAATTTCGAGGAATCGATCATCACCGGCACCTTGGCGATGTCCGGCTCGGCGGCGACGAGGTTGAGATAGTCGACCATCGCCTGCTTGGAGTCGATCAGCCCCTCGTCCATGTTGACGTCGATGACCTGGGCGCCGTTTTCGACCTGCTGCCGGGCGACCTCGAGAGCCGCCGGATAGTCGTTATCCTTGATCAGCTTGCGGAAACGCGCCGAGCCGGTCACGTTGGTCCGCTCGCCGACATTGACGAAGGGGATGTCCTTGGTCAGCGTGAAAGGCTCGAGGCCCGACAGCTTCATCCGCCGCTCGACGGTCGGGATCTTCCGCGGCTTGTGGGCCTTCAGCATCTCGGCGACGGCCTTGATGTGATCGGGCGTCGAGCCGCAGCAGCCGCCGACGACGTTGACAAGGCCTTCCTTGGCGAAGACCTCGACCTCTTTCGCCATCGCCTCCGGGCTCTGGTCGTATTCGCCGAATTCGTTCGGCAGACCGGCATTCGGATAGGCGCAGACGAAGGTGTCGGCGGCGTTCGAGATCTCGGCGAGATGGTCGCGCATCGCCGCCGCGCCGAGGGCGCAGTTCAGCCCGATGGTGAAGGGCCTGGCGTGGCGCACCGAATGCCAGAAGGCCGTCGGCGTCTGGCCGGAGAGCGTGCGGCCGGAGAGGTCGGTGATCGTGCCAGAGATCATCTCCGGCAGGCGCACGCCCTTTTCCTCGAAGATCTCCTCGCAGGCGAAGATCGCCGCCTTGGCGTTCAAGGTGTCGAAGATCGTTTCGATGAGCACGATGTCGGCGCCGCCGTCGATCAGGCCGCGCAGCTGCTCGCCATAGGCGATGCGCAGATCGTCGAAGGTGACGGCGCGATAGCCGGGATTGTTGACGTCGGGCGAGATCGAGGCGGTGCGGTTCGTCGGGCCGAGCGCACCGGCGACGAAACGGCGCCTGCCGTCGGTCTGCTCGGCGCGGATCGCCGCTCTGCGGGCGAGGCGTGCGCCGTCGCGGTTGAGCTCGTAGACCTGATCTTCCATCTGGTAGTCGGCCTGGGCGATGGTCGTCGAGGAGAAGGTGTTGGTCTCCAGGATGTCCGCGCCGGCCATTGCATAGGCGTAGTGGATGTCCTCGATCGCCTGCGGCTGGGTCAGGTTGAGGAGGTCGTTGTTGCCCTGCAGATGACATTCGCAGGCGCCGAAACGGTGGCCGCGGAAATCGTCCTCGCCGAGGCCGAGAAGCTGGATCTCGGTCCCCATGGCGCCGTCGAGAATGAGAATGCGTTCGCTGGCGGCCTGTTTCAGCGCCTCGAACGCCTCAACGGGATTGCGGCCGTCGGTCAACGGCCCGAAGAGCTGTTCGGTCGTGGAGGTCATGAGCGTCGCTTGTCCTTCTGGGTCGCCATCCAGATCACATAAAGATATTCTTATGTCAACAAATGGGCTGGGCGAACGGACGTCTCGACGCCAGTCCTCGTGACGTGACCATAAAGATTCGCCTCGACGAGCGAGGCGGCTGGCTGGCGCTGCAGGAGCCCCTCGCCCTTCGAGGCTCGCTTCGCCCGCACTTCGGGATAAGGGCGACCGTGAGGCGGGCCGGGCAGGAGGCGCTCAGATCCTTGCGAGCGTCGCCTCGTCTTCCTTGCCGTCGAAGAACACGTCGAGCGCATCGCCATAGAACGCCTCCTGCGGCGCGGCGCGATGGAACAGAGTCATCGAGGAATGGAACTTCATGTCGTCGGGCGAGCCGAAGATGGCATGGGCCGACTTGCCGGGATGGGTGAGGACGGCTTCGGTACAATCGCGCAGCCGCCGGCCGAGAATCTCGTGAGCGGCGTAGTCCTTCGCCTCGGCGAGCGAGGTTATGGCGTAGCGCCGCGCCGTCGGCGAGGAGCCGAGCCCCTCGATCTGCGGAAAGACGAACCACATCCAATGCGTGCGCTTCGCGCCCGCCTTCAATTCGTCGAGCGCGGTCTCGTAGACCTGGTCCTGGGCTGCGATGAAACGGTCGAGGGACATCGTGCCAACCTCCATGACGGAATGCCGCGCCGGTCTCGCCGGTTCACGCGGCAGGGTGAACTCGGTCGATGGGAGAACAGTTAGAAATCAAAGCCGCTTTTCAAAGAAAAAGTCCGGATAGGGATCGTCGTTGAAGCGGTCGATCTCCGTCCAGCCGGATTTGCGGTACATGGCGACCGCCTCGGGAAGCGCCTTGTTGGTGTCGAGCCGCAGGAGGGGCACGCCGAGTTCGCGCGCAATCGCCTCGACCTGCGCCATGATCTTCCAGGCAAGCCCCAGCCCTCGGGCCGCCGGCGCCACCCAGAGCCGCTTGACCTCGGCATAGTCGGCGCAGGTGCCCTTCAGGCCGACGCATCCGACCGGCATGTCGTCGGAAAAGGCGACGACAAATGCACCGCGGGGACGAATCATGCTCCCGGCTTCGGGATCGGCCGAGAGCGCCACGTCGAAGCCCCGCTCGAAGCGGCGCGCGAGTTCGGCATAATATTCGCCGAGGCAATAGCGGGCGACGTCCGATCGGGGATCCACTTCGCGCAGCGCGATCTGGTCTCGGCCGAAGGCCGAGGCGACGAGATCCATCGCCGCCAGCAAGGCCTCGGGGTTGGCGTGGCGGGCCAGCGCGTGCCGCGCCCGGTCGTCGGACAGGGCCTCATAGGCGGCGAACTCCGCCTCCCCGGCCGGCGTCAGCGTGACGATGCGCCTGCGACCGTCGGCCGGATCGGGCGTGGTCTCGACGAGACCCTCCTCCTCCAGGCCCCGCAGCATCCGGCTGACCAGCCCCGAGTCGAGCCCGAGATAGGCGCGGATTTCGCTGACGTCGCCCTTGCCGTGTCCGATGGCATTGAGGACGCGGGCGACGCCGAGCGGTCGGCCGCGGCCGAGAAAGGAATGGTCGAGCGCGCCCACCTCGCTGACGGAAGCGCGGGCGAAACGGCGAAAGCGGGAGACGGGATCTAGAAACATGATAACTGACTTAAGTCAGATAAAAATTTCGGGCAAGAGAAATCTTGCGAAGGGCTCTCCAGAGACCCTTCGGCGTGATGCTCCGTCAATGAATGGTCTGCGAACCCTCCGGCATCCGGAGCGCCTGCGCCCTCAACGGATCGGCTCGTGCACCGTCACGAGCTTGGTGCCGTCCGGGAACGTCGCCTCCACCTGGACGTCGTGGATCATCTCGGCGATGCCCTCCATCACCTGGTCGCGGGTGATCACCTTGGCGCCGGCCTCCATCAGGTCGGCGACGCTGCGGCCGTCGCGTGCGCCCTCGACGACGAAGTCGGTGATGAGAGCGATGGCCTCGGGATGGTTCAGCTTCACGCCGCGCTCCAGCCGCTTCCGGGCGACGACGGCCGCCATGGAGACGAGGAGCTTGTCCTTTTCGCGGGGGGTGAGCTGCATCGTGTCGTCCTCGAAGATCGGGTCGGAAGTTCGGATAAGGTCAGAGCGACCATATCCGCGGGACGGCAGCCTTTGCCAGTGCCGCGATGGCCGGAACCAGCCGCTTTCTGAGAAGAAAGCCGGAGGGAGCGACGAGCCGCGCGACGATCACCCCGTCGACGAGGCTGGCGCCGCCGCTTTCGCCGACCGCTTCGCGAAGCGGGGCGAGGAAGGTTTCGGGCGCCGCGCGCCTGGCGACGAGGGTGGCGAAGGCGCGGTTGCCGGCGAGCGAGGCCGCAGCGCCGGTCCGCCCGGCGATGTCGCCTTCGAGCCGGGTCTCGTCGGCGAAGGCGAGCCGCCCCCCGACGCGAATGCGCCAGCTCTCGCGGAAGAGCCCCCGCCGGACGCTCTCGCCCATCATCTCGCGGCCGAGAATGACGCTCTCGCAAAGGACGAACTCGGCCTCGTCGGCGGCGTCGAGTTCCAGCCTGCGGGCAAGCGCGCTCTCGTCGAAGAGGATGGTCTCCTGCGGCAGGAAGGCGAGGAAGCCCCCCGCCTCGACGCTCAGCCGCGTCGCCACCTCGGCCCGGCCGGAACTCGCCCGGTAGATCCGCTCGCAGGCCTGGGTGGTGAGAGAAAGGCCCGCGCCGGTGCCGACGGCAAAGCGCTGATCGAGAACGTCCCCGCCGGTCAGCCCGCCGGCGGTGTTGATCAGGACGGCCTCGCTGGTTTCGCCGGGCACTTTCGGAAAACGCAGCTTCAGGCAGCCGGCCTGGTGGAGATCCTCGAGCCGGGTGCGCCCGCCCGCCGCCTTGACCCTCAGATCGAGCCGGCCCCGGGCGCGCTGGAGGGGCGTGGCCGATCCGCCGGGAGAAGGAAGAGGAAGTCCGTCGGTCATCAGCGAAATCGTCCCGGGATCATCGTTTCGCCCCGCCACGATCCCGAGAACGGAACCGGCGCACGGACGCTCACGGAGCCTTATCCCGGCACGGGCGGCGATGGGAAGCCGGCCGGCGGCAGCACGGCGCCGGATCTTTCGCTGACGGCGCCGAAGCCCTGCCCGCCCTACCGCCGCGCCTGCCCGCTCATCCTGGCGACGGCATCGTCGACGAGGCGATTGGCGATCTGCATGCGGGTCGTCGCTTCGGACCGGAAGCCGATCGCCACGCGGTCCGGATGGTTGGTCCGGGCGAAATTGCGGCGCGCTTCGAGGAGATCCTTGACGCTGGCGAGCGAGAGAATGTCCAGTTCCATCGCGATGTCGTAAGGGTCGGTGCTCGGCGCGCCGGGCTGCGCCTCACGGACCGTCCTCGCATAGGCGGCGCCGGCCTCGGTGGCGGAGCCGGTGCCGCGGTTGCCGCCGGGAGGCGTCGGCTCCGGCGTCCTCCGCGTCCGGTCGCCCGGGTGCCGCGCCTCGAAATCCTGCGGCGGCTCGGGGCGCTTTTCCGCCCGCTGCGAGGCGGCGCGGGGCGGCTCGGCAGGCTTCACCGGCTCCGGCTCGTCGAATTCGGAGAAATCTTCCGCCTCGAGCGCTTCCTCGTAAGCCGCGCGGGCGGCAGCGGTCCGCTCGACGCTCTCGGCGATCTTCGGGCCGCGCCGGATGCCGATCACCGACATGACGCCGTCCGACGCCCGGCCGAACACCGAGCGCCAGCCCTTGCCTTCGTGACGGGCGGCGACCCCCTCGAGGATTCGATCGAACGACTGGTCCACCATGGCGGGGTCCTGGATACGCAACAATGGCCGCGATTGTCGCGCCGATCTCCTGAAGCTTTCGTAAAACTGGATTCATTGGCGGCCGGCAAACCGCCGGCGATATTGCGCCGCCGAGACCCTCGCCCTTATGGTCGCGCGCCGGGGGCCAGGCGGCCCCGAGATGGAGGAACGCGATGCGCACGGTCTATGTGAACGGCGTCTTCTGCCCGGAAAACCAGGGGGTGGTGTCGATCTTCGACCGCGGCTTCCTGTTCGCCGACGGCGTCTACGAGGTGACGAGCGTCCTCGACGGCAAGCTGATCGACTTTTCCGGGCACATGGCACGGCTGCGCCGATCGATGGCCGAACTTTCGATCCCGGCGCCGGCGAGCGAGGACGAACTCCTGTCGATCCACCGGCAGCTCGTCGACAAGAACGCTTTGGCCGAGGGGATGATCTACATGCAGGTCTCGCGCGGCGCCGCCGACCGCGATTTCCTGTTCCCGTCCGGCGACATCAGGCCCTCGCTCGTCCTCTTCACCCAGACCGGGCAGCTGCGCGACCGGCCGGCGGCGAGAACCGGCTTGAGGATCGTCACCCTGCCGGACCTTCGATGGGCGCGCCGGGACATCAAGACGGTGCAGCTGCTCTATCCCTCGATGGCCAAGACCGAGGCGAAGCGGCGGGGCGTCGACGACGCCTGGCTGGTCGAGGACGGCTTCGTCACCGAAGGCACGTCCAACAACGCCTATATCGTCAACGCCGAGGGCGCGCTGGTCACCCGGCCCCTTTCGCCCGCCATCCTGCCGGGGATCACCCGGACGTCGGTGCTGCGTCTCGCCGCCGAGACCGGGCTCGCCGTCGAGGAGCGGCCGTTTTCCGTCGAGGAAGCCCTCGCCGCGCGCGAGGCCTTCATCACCTCGGCGTCGAGCTTCGTCCTGCCGGTGGTCGAGATCGACGGCCAGAAGATCGGCGAGGGCGTACCGGGAGAGATCGCCCGGCGTCTGCGGGCGATCTACATCGACGAGGCGGTGAGGACGGCGGTGTGACCGCCGTCTAACCCCCGAATACTGCGTCGTATGCCGCGACCGTCTTCTCGGCTCGGGCCTTGACCGTGGCCGCGTCGTCGCCCGGCCGGAAGAGCGACGAGCCGAGGCCGAAGGTGCGGATGCCGCCGGCGGCATAGGCGGCGAAGTCCTTTTCCGAGACGCCGCCGACCGCGCCGATCGGCAGGCCGGCGGGAAGCACGGCGCGGATCGCCGCGATGCCCGACGGGCCGAGAACGCTCGCCGGAAAGAACTTCAGCGCCGAGGCACCGAGGGCGGCGGCGGCGAGCGCTTCGGTCGCCGTAAAGACGCCGGGCATGGTGACGAGGCCTTGCTCGCGGGCGCGGGCGAGCACGGCGGCGTCGACGTTCGGGCTGACGAGAAGCTCACCGCCGCAGTCGGCGAGACGATCGACGGAGGCGACGTCGAGCACCGTGCCGGCGCCGATCAGCACGCCGTCCGGAGCGAGCAGCGATGCCGTCTCGATCGAGCGGAACGGATCCGGCGAGTTGAGCGGGATCTCGATCGCCTCGAACCCGGCCTCGATCAGGCCGGAGACGACCGCCCGGCAGTCGTTCGGCGCGAGACCCCGCAGGATCGCGACGAGATCGCGCTTCAGTTTCGGCCAGGGTGCGCGAGGGCGCGTCGGTTCGCTCATGTCAGGATCCTTCTTGCAGCGGCGAGAAGGCCGCGCCGCACCGCCGCCTCGCCGTCCTCTGCGGTCGCGTCGAGACCGAGGGCCGAAAAGGCCGCCCGGTAGCGCGCGGCGAGCGGGCCGGCGGCGACGAGCCGGACGACGTGACCGCCGAGCCCGCCGAAGCGGCTGGCGGCGCCGGCGAGTTCGAGGCCGATGAGGAGCCCGGACAGGGTCGAGGCCGCATGCGGCGCCGCTTCGGGGGCGAGCAGCCCGCCGGCGCGGATGGCGAAGAGCCGGTTGGAGATTTCCGCCGGATGCGCGAATGCGGCCCGCGCGGCCTCAGCGAACGAAGCCGCGTCGAAGCGATCGTCGCCCGTCGTCAACGAGTGCCGGAGAATCGTATGCCCGGCAATGGCGGCGAAAAGATCGCCGGTGACGAAGGTGGCGAAGCCAGCGAGGCGTCCCTTTTCCAGCGTAACCCACTTCGAATGGGTGCCCGGCAGGCAGACGAGTTCACGGCCGTCCTGCCGATCCTGCGATGTTTCGAGGCCGAGGATCTGCGTCTCCTCGCCGCGCATCACGTCAAACCGGCCGTCGGCGCGCTGGCAGACCCCCGGCAGGATGAAGACCGGCCGCTCGGCGCCCGGCACCTTGACCGCGCCGGCCGCGAGACTGTCCGGATCGGCGGGCGTCTCGACATAGGGCGCCTCGAGCCAGCCCTGCTTCGCCCCGACCATGCCGCAGGCGACCACCGGCAGATCGGCCGGAACGGAAACAGCCGCGAGATGGCGGTCGAGCACGCCGGCAAAGCCGCCCGGTTCCTCGGCGGCCGTCGCCATCCCCTCGCCGCCGCGGCGTTCGGCGAGAACGGTTCCGTCTTCGCCGACCAGCCAGAGGCGGAAGGACGTCGTGCCCCAGTCGACGAGGGCTGCGAAGGCCGTGCTCACAGGGCCGCCGGCGGATCGAAGAAGAACGGTTCGGTGACGGCCCGCCGCCCGAACAGGAAAGCGTCCGCGACATGGCGGAGCGGCGACGGGTCGACGTCGGACTGCCCGGCCGAGATCAGTTCGGCGAAGCGGGCATAAAGGCCGTCATATTCGGCCTCCGGCGCCATCGCCTGCTCCTCGCCGTCAATGCTGAGCTTCGCCCCGCCCATGGAGAGCGTCAGCGTCCCGCCATCGGTCTCCACGACGATGTCCCAGGTCTGCGGCCCGGTCTGGCGGAAATCCAGTTCCGCCTCGACCGCCTCGCCGCCCGGCCCGGCGAAGACGAGCGACGCGGCGATCGGCGCCTGGCGGTTTTCCGGAAAGGTCAGTTCGGCGCCGGTCAGCCAGATCGGGAAGGGCAGGATCCGCGTCACGATCGACAGGGCGTTGATGCCCGGATCGAAGACGCCGAGGCCGCCCGGCTCGAAGATCCAGTCCTGCCCCGGATGCCAAAGGCGCACGTCCTCCTTCCAGGTTACGGCGACCTTGCGGATGCGCTGGCCCTTCAGCCAATCGCGTGCCGGCCCGACGCCCGGCGCCTCGCGCGAATGCCAGCTGGCGAAGAGCGAGACACCGTGCGAAGCCGCGAGGCCGGCGAGATGTTCGACCTCGGACAGGGTCGCGCCGGGCGGCTTTTCCAGCATCACGTGCTTGCCCTTGGCCAGCGCCTCGGCCGCGACCGCGTGCCGCGCCTGCGGCGGCATGCAGAGCGAGACGGCCGCGATCTCCGGCATCGCCTCCAGCATCTCTTCGGTCGAAGCGAAATTGGCGATGCCGTCGACGCCGGCATTGCGGCTCGCCGCCGCGACGAGGTCGAAGTCGGAACTGCGCGACAGCGACGGCAGATGCTGGTCGCGGGCGATCTTGCCGATGCCGACGAGGCCGAGTTTCACGGGTGCCATGTGCCTCAGGCCCGGTTCTTGTTGTAGACGTCGAAGATCACGGCGACGAGCAGCACGAGGCCCTTGATCACCTGCTGGTAGTCGATACCGATACCGAGGATCGACATGCCGTTGTTCATCACGCCCATGATGAATGCGCCGATCACCGCGCCGATGATCGTGCCGACGCCGCCGGCCATCGAGGCGCCGCCGATGAAGACGGCGGCGATGACGTCGAGCTCGAAGCCGAGGCCGGCCTTGGGCGTCGCGGTGTTGAGGCGGGCCGCGAAGACGAGGCCGGCGAGAGCCGCCAGCATGCCCATGTTGGCGAAGGTGAAGAACACCAGCCGCTCGGTGTTGATGCCGGACAGCCGCGTCGCCTTCTCGTTGCCGCCGACGGCGTAGATCCGCCGCCCGATGGTGGTGCGCGAGGTGATGAAGGAATAGACGGCGATGAGAAGCGCCATCACCACGAGAACGTTCGGAAAGCCCCGGAAGGTCGAGAGCGCCCAGGTGATGTAGACGATCGCCGCGGCGAGAATGAAGTTGCGGCCGAAGAAGAACAGCGCCGGCTCGTCGTCATGGCCGCTGGAACGGTTGCGGAAACGCGAGCGCAAGCCGAAGAACAGCATCACCGCGACGACGACGACGCCGAGCAGCATCGACAGGAGGTTGAAGCCCTTGATGCCGAAAACGTCCGGCAGGAAGCCCGAGGAGATCAGCTGGAAGCCGCGGGGGAAGGGACCGACCGACTGGCCTGCCAGCACCCACAGCGTCAGCCCCTTGAACACCAGCATGCCGGCGAGCGTGACGATGAAGGACGGGATCTTCCAATAGGCGATCCAGTAGCCCTGCATCGCGCCGATGACGGCGCCGACGGCGAGGCAGATGACGCCGGCGAGGATGTAGTTCATGTCCCACTGGACGATCATCACGGCCGCGAGCGCCCCGACGAAGCCGAGGACGGAGCCGACCGACAGGTCGATGTGACCGGAAACGATGACGAGCAGCATCCCCAGCGCCATGATGATGACGTAGGAATTCTGCAGGATCAGGTTGGTCAGGTTGATCGGCTTCAGCAAGATGCCGTTGGTGACGATCTGGAAGAACGCCATGATGACGATCAGCGCCAGAAGGATGCCGTATTCGCGCATGTGCTTGCGAATGAAGCTCGCCGACGCGCCGGCCGTGCCGCTCGGCGCCGGCTTGGTCACGGCCGGCTGGTGAATGGCCTCTTGAGACATTCCTTTTTTCCTCAGTTCCTGTGGCCGGAGCGGATGATCAGCGACATGATCTTTTCCTGCGACGCTTCCTTCGTCGGCATTTCGCCGACGAAGCGGCCTTCATTCATGACGTAGATCCGGTCGGTGACGCCGAGGAGCTCCGGCATCTCCGAGGAGATCACGACGATCGCCTTGCCGGTCCTCGCAAGCTCGGCGATGATTGCGTAGATTTCGTATTTCGCGCCGACGTCGATGCCCCGCGTCGGCTCGTCGAGGATCAGCACCTCCGGCCCGGCGAAGAGCCATTTCGCCAGCACCACCTTCTGCTGGTTGCCGCCGGAGAGATTGACGACTTCCTGCGCCGTCGAGGAGCACTTGATGCGGATGCGCTCGCGATAGTCCCGGGCGACGGCGAGTTCGCGGTTCTCGTCGATGACGATGCCGTCGGCGATGCCGCCGAGATTGGCGAGCGGAATGTTGCGGCGGATGGTGTCGTCGAGGACGAGGCCGAAGGTCTTGCGGTCCTCGGTGGCGTAGCAGATGCCGGCCGAGATCGCGCGGTTGACGGTCGAGACGTCCACCGGACGCCCGTGCATCTCCACCGTGCCGGAAATGTTCGTGCCATAGGATCTGCCGAAAAGGCTCATGGCGAGTTCGGTGCGCCCTGCCCCCATCAGCCCGGCGATGCCGACGACCTCGCCTGCCTTCACGTGAAAGCTGACGTCGTCGCAGACCTTGCGCTCGGAATGCTGCGGGTGATGGGCCGTCCAGTTCTTTACCTCGAAGATCGTCTCGCCGATCTTCGGCTCGCGCGGCGGATAGCGGTCGTTGAGGCTGCGGCCGACCATGTCGCGGATGATGTCCGCCTCGCCGACATGGCTGCCTTTGGCGTCGAGCGTCGAGACCGCCGCGCCGTCGCGCAGGACGGTGATGGTGTCGGCGACCTTGGAGATCTCGTTCAGCTTGTGGGAGATCAGGATCGACGAAATGCCGGCGGCCTTGAATTCGAGCAACAGATTGAGCAGCGCCTCGGAATCGGTCTCGTTGAGGCTCGAGGTCGGCTCGTCGAGGATCAGAAGCTTGACCTCCTTCGACAAGGCCTTGGCGATCTCGACGAGCTGCTGCTTGCCGAGGCCGAGTTCGGTCACCCTCGTCTGGGGCGACTCCTTCAGGCCGACCTTGGCAAGCAGATCGCGGGTGCGGGAGAAGGTCTCGTGCCAGTCGATGACGCCGCCGGCCGCCCGCTCGTTGCCGAGGAAGATGTTCTCGGCGATCGACAGGAGCGGGACGAGTGCAAGTTCCTGGTGGATGATGATGATGCCGCGCTTTTCGCTATCGGCGATGCCGGAAAAGCGGCATTCCTCGCCCCTGAATTCGATCACCCCGTCATAGGAGCCGTGGGGATAGACGCCGGACAGGACCTTCATCAGGGTCGATTTGCCGGCGCCGTTCTCGCCGACGAGGGCGTGGATCTCGCCTTCCGCGACGGTGAGATTGACGTCGTCGAGCGCGATCACCCCCGGAAAGGTCTTGGTGATGCCCTGCATCTGCAAAATCGTGGTCATGACGGAATGTCTCGAAGCGTCCGCGTCGCGAGCCGGCAGCGCCCGGACGTGAAGTTTGCCATCGCGAACGGGCCTGGCCCGATCGGTGCGGCGCGCCGGAAGGACACCGGCGCGCCGACGCATGGGTCACGCGGGGCATGGCGCCCCGGGCGGATGGACTACTTGATCTGGTCTTCGGTGTAGTAGCCCGAGTCGACCAGGACCTTTTCCCAGTTGTCCTTGGTGACCAGAACCGGCTTGAGCAGATAGGACGGCACGACCTTGACGCCGTTGTCGTAGGTCTTGGTGTCGTTGACCTCCGGCTCCTTGTCCTGGAGGACGGCGTCGACCATCTGCACGGTCACCTTGGCGAGTTCGCGGGTGTCCTTGAAGATCGTCGAATACTGGTCGCCTCTGAGGATCGCCTTGACCGAGGGAACCTCGGCGTCCTGGCCGGTGATGATCGGCATCTCGAGGTCGCCCGAGCCGTAGCCGACGCCCTTCAGCGAGGAGATGATGCCGATGGACAGGCCGTCATAGGGCGACAGCACGCCGTTGACCTTCTGGTCGCCGGTGTAGTTGGCCGACAAAAGGTTGTCCATGCGGGCCTGGGCGACCGAGCCGTCCCAGCGGAGCGTGCCGACCTTGTCCATGCCCATCTGGCCGGAGGGGATCTTGATCTTGCCCTCGTCGATCAGCGGCTGCAGCACGCTCATCGCGCCGTCGTAGAAGAAGTAGGCGTTGTTGTCGTCCGGCGAGCCGCCGAAGAGTTCGACGTTCCAGCTCTCCTGGTCGGGGAAGCGCTGCTTCAGGCCGTCGACGAGCGACTCGGCCTGCTGCACGCCGACCTGGAAGTTGTCGAAGGTCGCGTAGTAATCGACGTTCTCGGAATCGCGGATCAGCCGGTCGTAGGCGATCACCGGAATGCCGGCGGCGGCGGCGTTGGCCAGCGTGTTCGACAGGGTCGTGCCGTCGATCGCCGCGATCACCAGCGCGTCGACGCCGGTGGTGATCATGTTCTCGACCTGGTTGACCTGGTTCGGAATGTCGTCCTCGGCATATTGCAGGTTCGCGTCGTAACCGGCTTCCTTGAACTGCTTCACCATGTTGTCGCCGTCGGCGATCCAGCGCGCCGAGGACTTGGTCGGCATGGCGATGCCGATCGTGCCCTTGTCCTGGGCGTTCGCCGCCATCGGGCTCGCCAGCGTCACGACCGCAGCCGCGACCCCCGCAAGAAACGTCTTCATCATCATGGTCACTTCACCTCCCTGACCGTTGCGGACGCCGCGAGGCGCCCATTTCCGCTCAAGCCACGCCGGATGGGCGCGGCTCGGCCATCTTTCTTGCGTCCGGCGCGCCGCCGGACCGCGTTTCCTCCTCGCCATTGGCGTAGAGGGCATGAACGACGTCGTCGAAGGCGCTCTCGATGAGACGCCGCATGAACAGCTCGGCCGCATCGCCGTCGCCGGTCAGGATCGCCTGCATCACCCTCTCGTGCTGACGCACGGTCTCCTCCTGCGGGTTCTGCCGCCAGGACAAGGAGAAGGAGACCGATAGGCTGCGCTCGATCAGCGCGCCGAGCGAGACGAGCAGCGGATTGCCGGTCGACTCGAGTACGATGCGGTGAAAGTCGAGATCGGCGGCGATCAGCTCGGACGAGCCGCGCGGATTGTCGCGCATGCCGCCGAGCGCCCGCGTCAGACGCTCGCCCTGCGCCGCGTCGATGCGCCGGGCGGCGAGCCGGGCCGCGGCCGGCTCGTTGATCAGCCGCATTTCGTACAGCGCCTCGACGAAGGGGCGGCGCACCGGGGCGGTGAGATGCCACGCCATGACGTCGGCATCCAGCATGTTCCAGGCGATGCGCGGGCGCACCTTGGTGCCGACCTTGGGGCCGACGCTGACGAGGCCCTTGGCGGCGAGATGACGGATCGCTTCGCGCACCACCGTGCGCGACACCCCGTGGTGGGACTGGATTTCCTTTTCCGTCGGCAGCGCGTCGCCGCTGAGGAGATCGCCCGACGTGATCCGGCGGCCGAATTCGGCAGCGAGCGCAACGGTACGATTCGACCGCTCCCCGTCGATTGTCGGACGCTCGTAACCCATGGATTCCGCCGGACCTCCCATCCGCAATGATCGTACCATTGCGCCGGAAACGGCGATTGCGCAAGTCCCGGAACGCCGGTTCTACGACGAAGGTCGTATCATTGGCGTCGATGGCCACGGCGGAAGCGGCCGCGAAACGAAAAACGCCCCGGCGACCGCCGAGGCGTCTTGCATGCTTTTCGGAGCGGTGGCGCTACGGGGTGTCCGCCGACCGATGCCAGGGAAAATTGCCCGCGGCGCCGGCAGGAATCCCATCGCCGGAGGCCTGAGCCGGCGCCCCGTGCGCCGCCGGCACGTGATCCTTCGACGGCAGATCCCCTTCGTCCGGTTTCGAGATGCGGAACACCGCCAGATACAGCGCCGGAATGAACAACAGGGTGATCAGCGTCCCGGCGATGATGCCGCCCATCATCGCAAAGGCCATCGGACCCCAGAAGATCTCGCGCGAGATCGGGATCAGCGCCAGGCTGGCGGCGGCGGCCGTCAGGATGATCGGCCGGGCGCGCATCTCGCTCGCCTCGAAGACCGCCTGCCAGGGCTGCATCCCCTCCTCCCGCAGGACGTCGATCTGGTGAACGAGGATGATCGAGTTGCGGATCAGGATGCCGATCAGGGCGAGGACGCCGAGGATCGCGACGAAGCCGAGCGGCGCGCCGGAGGGCAGCAGCGCGGCGACGACGCCGATCAGTCCGAGCGGCGCGGCGCAGAGCACGACGAACAACGCCCGGAAGCTCTGCATCTGGATCATGATCAGCGTCAGCATGGCAAGCAGCATCACCGGAATGACGGCGGCGATCGGCCCCTGACTCTCGGCGCTCGATTCCACCGCACCGCCGATCTCGACGTGGTAGTCCGTCGGCAGGCTCTTTTCGAACTCCGCGATCTTCGGCGCCAGGGCCTTTACGATCGTCGCCGGCTGCGCCGGACCGTTGATCGCCGCACTGACGGTGATCGTCGGGATGCGCGAGCGCGAATAGAGGATCGGATCCTCGTAGGTGTACTGGTAGCTGACCAGGCTGGCGAGGGGGATGGCCTCGCCCTGCGAACTGGTCAGCTGCAGGTTCTCGATCGCCTCGATGGAATCGCGGTCCGATTCCGACCCCCGCGCGATCACCGGCACGAGATAGATGCCGTCGCGAATGTCGGTGATGGTGCTGCCGTCCAGCACCGAATTCAGCCGCGAGGCGATCTCCTGGGAGGTGATCCCCAGCTGCCGGGCCTTGTCCTGCAGGATCTCGACCTTCAGGACGCGCGCCGGCTCGCTCCAGTCCCGCACGATCGAGGTCAGCCTTTGGTCGCTCGCCATCAGCGCCGCGAGTTCGCGGGCCCGGTCGCGGACCACCTCGATGTCGGGACCGCCGAGACGGTACTGCACCGGGCGTCCGACGGGCGGTCCGAGTTCGAGATACTTCACATAGACGTCGGTGCCGACGAGATTTTCGCGGATGAACGACTGCAGCTTCGCCTTCACCCGTTCGCGCGCTTCGACGTCCTTGTTGACGATCACCACCTGGCCGAAGAACGGGTTGGCGGGCTGGACGTCGTAGGCGAGGATGAAGCGCTCGGCCGACTGGCCGACATAGGAACTCCAATGGTCGACGTCGGGATCGCCGGCCAGCGACGCCTCCAGCTCGTCCATCTGAGCGCGCGTCTCGGCGATGGTCGCGTTGTGGCGAAGGGTGAAGTCGACGACGAGTTCCGGCCGGTCCGAGGTCGGAAAGAACTGCTGCTGGACGAACTGCATCAGATAGATCGAGCCGGCGAACAGGGCGACCGTGACGAGGATGGTGATCCAGCGAAACCGCATCGCCCCGCGCAGCACGGCGGAGAAGGCGCGGCGCACGAAGCCCGGCCTGGCATCGTGCCTGTGCATCGACTTCGGCAGGATCAGGACGCCGATCAGCGGCGTGAACAGGACGGCGACGATCCAGGACAGCATCAGCGACATCGCGATGACGACGAAGAGCGAGAAGGTGTATTCGCCGGCGTTCGAATTGTTGAAGCCGATCGGCAGGAAGCCGGCGACGGTCACCAGCGTTCCCGACAGCATCGGAAAGGCGATCGAGGTCCAGGCGAAGCTCGCCGCCTTCTCGCGGCTCTCGCCGGCCTCGAGCCGCGTCACCATGGTCTCGATGGCGATCATCGCGTCGTCGACGAGAAGGCCGAGCGCGATGATGAGCGCGCCGAGCGAGATACGCTGCAGCGTCAGGCCGGCATATTCCATGCCGATGAAGGTCATGGCGAGAACCAGCGGGATCGACAGCGTGACGACGAAGCCGGCCCGGAAGCCGAGGCTGACGAAGCTGACGGCGAGAACGATCGCCACCGCCTCGAACAGCGCCTGGGTGAAGCCGCCGACCGATTCCTCGACCACGGCGCCCTGATCGGCGACCTGATGGACCCCGACCCCGATCGGCAGTTCGCTGACGATCCGCGACATTTCCTGCTTCAGCGCCTCGCTGAAGTCGACGATGTTGCCGCCCGAGCGCATGCCGATGGCAAGCCCGATCGCCGGCTGGCCATTGAAGCGGAACAGCGTCGTCGGGGGATCCTCGTAGCCGCGGGTGATGCTGGCGACGTCGCTCAGCTTGAAGAAGCGGTCGTTGACCCTGAGATTGACGGCCTCGAGGCTGTCTTCGGAGGTGTACTGCCCGGAAACGCGGACGATGATCCGTTCGGGGCCGGACTGGATCACGCCCGAGGGCGCGATGGCGTTCTGTGCCTGCAGCGTGTCGATGATCGACTGCTGGTCGAGGCCGAGGCCGGCGATCTTGCGCAGGGAGAATTCCAGATAGATCGCCTCGTCCTGCTCGCCGACCAGTTCGACCTTGCCGGCATCGCCCAATTGCAGGAGCTGCGTGCGGACGCCCTCGACATAGTCGCGAAGCTGCCGGAAGGTGATGCCGTCGGCGGTGAAGGCATAGATGTTGCCGAAGACGTCGCCGAACTCGTCGTTGAAGGCGAAGCCCTGGAATTCGGACGGAAAATCCGAACGGATGTCCGCCATCTTGTCGCGCACCTTCCGCCAGATGCCGGTCACGTCCCGGGCCTTGGTGGTCGGCAGGAGATTGACGAAGATGACCGTCTGTCCCGGCGTGGTGATCGAGCGGGTGTAGTCCAGGCTGTCGAGTTCCTGCAGCTTCTTCTCGATCCGGTCGGTGACCTGCTCGGTCATTTCCTCGACGGTCGCGCCCGGCATCGAGGCCGAGACGATCATCGTCTTGATGGTGAAGTTCGGATCCTCTTCGCGGCCGAGGTTGAAGTAGGAGAACAGGCCGGCGAAACAGGCGATCAGCATCAGGAACCAAATCATCGAACGATGATGCAGCGCCCAATCGGACAGGTTGAACGACCTCAAGACCGAATCCCCTTGGAGAGCGACACCTTCTGACCCTCTTCGAGGCTGTGGACGCCCGCCGTCACCACCGCGGCGCCGACCGCAGCGCCCGACACGAGGATCACCCGGCCGCCGCCGTCCCGCTCGATCCCGACTGCCTTTCTGTGCACGGTCTGGTCCTTTTCGTCGACGACCCAGATCCAGGTCTTGCCGTCGTCCTCGAAGATCGCGCTCGGCGGCAGGAATATCACCGGCTCATCCGCCTTCGCGGCGGGGATCGCGGTGATCAGCGCGCCGAGCCGGAAGGCGCTTTGGGGATCGTCGAGCGAAATGCGCATCCGCACCGTCCGGGTCAGCGTGTCGGCCTGCGGCGCGATCTCGCGGATCTTGCCGTCGGTCTTCACGGACGGCGCGATCTGCAGCACCACCTCGAAGGGCGAGCCGACCGACACTTCGCCGGCGCGTTCGGCCGGCACGTCGATCACCGCCTCGCGCTGGTCGGTGCGAGCCAGCGTCATCACCTCTTCGCCGGCGGAAACCACCTGGCCGACGTCGGCCGCGCGGTTGGTGATGACCCCGTCGAAGGGGGCGTTGAGAATGGCGTAGGACAGGGAGTTCTGCGCCTTGGCGAGTTGCGCCTTGGCACTGACGAGCTGCGCCTCGGCCGCGCTGAGGCTCTGCTGGGCGTTGTCGACCTCGGACTGCGCCACGGTCTTTTCGGCAAACAGCCGCTTCGTCCGCTCGAAGGCCGCCCTGGCGTTGCGGTCCTGGATCTCGGCGCTGTCGAGCTGGGCCTCGGCCGACCGGAGATCCGCATCGAGGGTTTCGGCGTCGATCGCCGCGACGGGCTCGCCCTTTTCCACGATGTCGCCGACGTCGACCTCCCGCGAGACGATGCGGCCGAGGGTGCGAAAGGCGAGCTGCGTCGTGAAACGCGGCTCGACGGTTCCGCTGTAGCCGAGAGCCTGGGGATCGCTCTCGGCGAGCACCGTGGTGCGCACCGGCCGGGGCGAAGGCGGTGGGCCTTCCTCTTCCGACTGGCTGCAGGCCCACAGAAAGAGCGACAGCGACAAGGCGCCGGTGAGGCGAATGCGCGATCCGATCGTCATCGCGTCTTCTCCCGTTCGGCGCGCACGAGCTGGGGCGTCGTGCCGGGCAGCACCAGTTGCGAACCGGCGGTGATGACGCGCTCGCCCCTCGCGATCCCGCTCGCGACGAGGATGTCCTTGGTGCGATAGGCGGCGATCTCGACCGACTTCAGCACGGGCTTGTCGCCCTCGCCGACCACCCAGACGGCCGGCTGGCCGTTCTTCACCAGAAGCGCGTTCCAGGGCAGGCTGACGGCCTCGCTCGGCCCGCCACTGGTCTCGCGACCGACCACGGCGGAGCCGAGCGTCATGGCCGGCGGCGGATTTTCGAGGCCGAGCTTGACCTGAACCGTGCCGGTACCGCCGTCGATCAGGGGCGAGACCTCGCGGATGTGGCCGATCGCCGACACCGACGGGTTCTCCACCAGCGAAACCTCGACCGACGGGGGGTTCCCCCCGGCCAGCAGCAGCTGTTCCTGGACCCTGAAGACGGCATCGAGGGCGCCGCTCTGGGCGAAGCCGAAGGCCGCCTGGGCGGCCGTCACGACCTGGCCCGGATCGATGCTGCGGCTGGTGATCACGCCGTCCGCCTTCGCCTTCAGGACCGTGTCGTCCAGGGTGTTCTCTGCGGTCGTCAGATCCGACCTCGCGGTATCGAGGTCGCTTCGGGCCCTGGCGAGCGTCTGCTCGGCATCGTCGTAGTCCGAGCGGGTCGTGAAACCCTGGGCCAGCAGCTTCGTCTGACGTTCGAAGGCGGCCTCGGCCTGGGCGACCACCGCCTCGGCCGATCCCACCTTGGCCTTTGCCGACGCGACGTCGGCTTCTTCCTGGGTCGGATCGATCCTGGCGAGGACCGTGCCGACCTCGACGTGGTCACCGACGTCGACGTCGACCTCGGTGACACGGCCACCGGTCTCGAAGGCATAGGTCGAGGTGTTGCGGGCGACGATCGTGCCGGTCAGGGAAATCGTCCGGGAAAATGGCTCGACCTCGGCCTCGACGAAGGCGGCGACCTGCGGCGGCGCTTCCGGCACCGCCTCGTCGCCGCAGCCGGCGAGAAGCGGCACGACCGCCAACGCACCGAGCCTCGGGAAGCGACGCATGGGGCGTCGCAAAAACCACCATACCATCGTGCGAACATCCATGTGACTTATCGATCAAATTACTTTATGATCGAGATATATCGAGAGGACGAGGAACGTCAATGCCTCCTGCGAAGGCCGCGCCCACCCCATCGAAACTGCGACGACCGGAAGGCTTCAAGGAATTTTCCCATTTGTTCAAACAGGTGGTTCACGTGGCGGTCGGGCTCGATCGCGAACTCGCGACCCGCTACGGTCTGGCTCTGACCGACCTGATGTGCCTGGGATTTCTGGAGGACTCGGACGAACCGGTCAGTGCCAAGAAGATCGCCGAACACGTCGGCCTGTCGACGGGAGCGACGACGGCACTGCTCGACAGGCTGGAGCGCGAGGGCTTCGTCACGCGCCGCCCCAATCCGGCGGACCGGCGCGGGGTGATCATCGTCCTCGTCGAAGCCAAGGCCGGCAAGGTGCTCGACGATCAGAAGGATCTGCGCAACCGCCTGAAGAGCGCCTATGACGGATTGTCGCGAGAGGAGGCGATCGGCGTCGCGCGCTTCCTTCGCGCCCTTCTCGAAGAGCCGGTACCATGCGTCGGCCCGAAAGAGACGGGCTGACGGACGAAAGACGCCCGGCGCCGGCCGCTTCGCAACGGCCGGCCTTCGGCAACACGGGGCCGGTCAGATCGAGCCGGCCTCGACCATGTAGTTGTTGGCGGTGCACATCGCCGCGTCGTCGGAGGCGAGGAACAGCACCATGCGGGCGACGTAGGCCGGTTCGATCAGATCCTTCAGGCACTGGCGGTCGCGATGCTTCTCGATCGCCGCCTCGGTGACCCAGAGCTCCTTCTGGCGCTCGGTCATGATCCAGCCGGGCACGACGGTGTTCACGCGGATCCGATGCGGGCCGAGATCGCGGGCGAAGGAGCGGGTCATGCCGTGCACGGCTGCCTTCGCGGTCGTGTAGGCCGGCATGCCGCCGCCCGCCTCCCACCAGGAGTTCGACCCCATGTTGACGATCGAGCCGCCGCCGGCGGCGATCATGCCGGGGGCGACCGCCTGGATGGCGAAGAACATGTGCTTCAGATTGGTGGCGATCCGCTCGTCGAAATAGTCGGGCGTGACGCTCTCCCAGCCATGCCTGTCGTCGCGGGCGGCATTGTTGACGAGGACGGTCGCCGGGCCGTGGCGATCGGCAAGAGCTGTGATCGCCGCCCTGGTCGCGTCGATGTCGCGCAGGTCGCAGCATTCGAAGCCGACCGACGCGCCCTCCCGGTTCAGTTCCGCGCCGAGGGCGGCCGAGCCCGCTTCGTCCAGATCGAGGAAGCCGACCTTCGAGCCCTGGCCCGCGAAGGCGCGGACGATCTCCGCCCCGATCCCGGACGCCCCGCCGGTGACGAGGACGGTCTTGCCGTTCAGACTCGGATAGGTGGCAAATTGCGGCATCGATCGAGACTCCGTGGGACGTCGGCGGAAGCGCCTTGCGGCGCCTCTTTGCGACGGGCCGGCGCTTTCGGTCAACCGTTCGCCGCGGCGGCGCGGAACGCCTGCGGATTGCGCCGCCAGACCGCGAAATTGAGGCAGGCCGCCGCCGTCACCCAGGCGAGATAGGGAATCATCAGCAGCCCGGCGACCGCGTCGATCGGGTAGAACGTCAACGCGTTGATCGCCACCGCGAGCCACAGGGCCAGAACGTCGGCGAAGGCGAGCCCCGGCCGCTTCAGGCCGAAGAACAGCGCCGACCAGGCTGCATTGAGGAGGAGCTGGGCCCCGTAGGCGACGAACGGAGTCGCGACGAGCCCGGCGGTCTCGTAGACCCGCCAGCCGGCGATGGCGATCATCACGTAGAGCAGCGACCAGACGGTCGGAAAGGCCCAGTTCGGCGGTGTCCAGCCCGGCTTGTCGAGCCGCTGATACCACGGCCCGGGCTTGAACACGGCGCCGCTCGAAGCCACGACGAGGACGATCGCCACGAAGACGCCGAGACTGAAGAGCGATGCCATCTCAAAACCCCAGATTTCGATTGCCGAGACGGGCGAAAGTGTCTGATATCAAAGCCATCAACGTCGTCGAAGCCATCAGGTGCCATCCCGTATGAAACGTTTTGCCCTCATCCTACTCCCTGTCCTCGTCCTCGCCCACCCGGCCGCGGCCGCCGGCCCGGACGTCGCGGCCGACGCCGCTGCGCTGAAAGCCTGCGTCGAAGGCGCCAAGGACGATCCCCGCAGCTGCATCGAGACGGTGGTCGACCCTTGCGTCGACGGCCTCTCCTCCGAGACCGAGACCGGCGTCAACGGCTGCTACGACCGCGAGGCCGAAGCTTGGGACACAGTGCTGAACGAGAACTACAAGGCGGCGATGAAGGACGCCTCGTCCTACGACGCGGAAGCCAAGGAGAACGGCGGCGACCCGGGGGCCGCCGACGGTCTCAAGAAGGCCCAGCGCGCCTGGATCGCCTTTCGCGACGCCGAATGCGATCGGCTCTACGCCCGCAACATGGACGGCACCATCCGCTTCACCGTCTATGCCGCCTGCCAGAACCGGATGACCGCCGAGCGGGCGATCGAACTCGGCCTGACGGACGAGCCGCGCTGAAGCTTGCGGGCAGCTTCGCAGCCCGGCTCTCAGCCGAAGAGCGGGCTCTGCCAGACATAGTAGCCGAGCACGGGCAGCGCGACGATCGGGATGGCCATCTGGACTGGCCGCAGCGAGGCGAAGAACAGCGGCGCCTCGCCGTTCTTCGCGGCCACCGGGTCGAGCACGGCGAGGCTGAGATAGCCGACGAGTTCGAGCGCCGTCGCCGTCAGCGTGTAGGCCCAGACGGTCTCGACGATGGCGACGAAGCCGAGGCCGTAGAGCCAGAGCATGGTGGCGAGCTGCATCAGCGTCGGCCCGCCCGGCTGGCGGAAGCTGACGCCGCGCCGCACCCCGGCGAGGAAGGTGAGGATCGCCGCGCCCCAGAACAGCGTCAGATTGACGGTGAGAAAGGCCTCCGCCTCGGTTCCGATCCACAGATAGACGGCGCCGGCCGCGATCGGCAGCATCGCCACGAAGGCGAGGAGCGCGCCGATCGGCGGCGGCTCGGCGGCCTCGGTCGCGGTGATCGTGCGGCCGTCACGTTCGCTCGCCATCGTCGTTCCTCTCGCCATTGTCCGTCCTGCCTCGCGTCGGGGTCCCGCGCTGATTTCGCAGGTGACCGCCTCGATGTTTCCAAAGGGCGAAGATATCCCCCCGCATCACGTTGGAGCCGACGGCCGGTGCTTCAGGTTCCGACATATGGGCGCAGGATCGCCCGCGTCTGCCTCTCGCAACGCTGCAACAGCCGGTAGGCCTCGTATTTCGCGGCATGGAATTCGGCGACGGCGCCCCCCGCGGGGACGACGACTTCGCCGGCGCGACTCATCGCCGCGGCGGCCGCCTTGAGATCGGGATGGGCACGGCACGCGACGGCGCCCACCATGGCACTGCCGAGGAGCACCGGCTCGGGCGTCGCGGTCAGCGCCACCGACAGGCCCGTCGCGTCGGCGAGCAGGCGGCGCAGCAGCGCCGAGTGGGCAGCGCCCCCCGAGGCGACGATGGTCCCGAGCTGGAGCCCCTTCGCCCGGTTGGCCTCGACGATCTGGCGGGTGCCGTAGCACAGGCCCGACAGCGTCGCGACGAACAGCTTGACGAGGTTTTCCTCGCTGGAGGCGAGCGTCAGGCCCGAGATCGCCCCTCTGGCATGCGGATCGGCCTCCGGCGAGCGGTTGCCGAGGAATTCCGGCACGACGGTGAGTTCGGCGCCGAGAAATGCCGCCGCTTCCGGCGACCCGGCAATTTCCACGGCCCGCCGTTCCAGATGGTCGAGCACCGCGATACCCGCCGCCGCAGCCGCCTTTTCGGCCGCCGGATAGGCCGGATGCAGCGACACGACGTGATCGAGCGCCGCGCCATAGGCCGACTGGCCGCCTTCGAGCAGCCAGTAGCCGGGGATCATCGCGCCGAGATACGGCCCCCAGACGCCGTCGACGAAGGCCGGCTCACGGGTCAGCGTCATGGTGCAGGAGGACGTGCCCATGATGAAGGCGAGTTCCGCCGTCGGGTCGGCCGCCGCGCCTTGCCCGGTGGCGCCGCCGACCGTGCCGACCCCCCCGGCATGGGCATCGATCAGCGAGGCGCCGACCGGCGTGCCGGCGACGAGGCCGAGATCCGCGGCGGCTTCCTCCGTCAGGCCGGCGCCGAGCGGCGTCGCGATGTCGACGACCTCGGTGCCGATGCGGGCGAAGTTCTCCGCGGCGAGGTCCTCAAGGCCGATCGTCCGGAAGAAGTCGGCGTCGAATCGGCCCTCGTGGGCGAGATAGGTCCATTTGCAGGTGAGCGTGCAGACCGAGCGGGCGAGGCTGCCGGTCGCCCGGAACGACAGGAAATCGGCGAGATCGAAGAAGTGCCCGGCCCGTCCATAGGTCTGCGGCAGGTTCTCCTTCAGCCAGAGGAGCTTCGGCGTTTCCATCTCCGGCGAGATGCTCCCGCCGACATAGCGAAGCACCGGATGGCGGGTCTCGTTGATGCGGGCGGTCTGATCGAGCGCCCGGTGGTCCATCCATACGACGACGTTGCGCGTCTCGTCGCCGGAAGGGCTCACGGTCAGGGGATGGCCGCCCTCGTCCAGCACCACGAGCGAGCAGGTGGCGTCGAAACCGAGGCCCTTGACGTCCTCCCGCTTTACACCGGCCTTCGCGACGGCCTCGCGGACGCTTTCGCAGATCGCCTGCCAGATGTCCTCGGAGGACTGTTCGAAGACGTTCGGCTCTTCGCGCCACAGGCGGATGGGGCGCTTGGCCGAGGCGATGAGACGGCCATTTCGATCGAACAGCCCGGCGCGGGCGCTGCCCGTCCCCACGTCGATGCCGAGAAACGCCTCAGCCATGCCGCCTCCCAAGGTTCGCGTCGCCAGCGACCTAGCCGGATTTTACCGGCAAAGAAAAGGGGTGGCAGTCGTGATGCGGGGAGGCCGTTCCGGGCGTCGATGCCTGCAGTTTCATATCCCATCGAAATGAAGTTCTTCGGAGATCGGACCAAAGCGGTGGCGATAGAAGATCGCGACGATCGCCAGACCGCGACAAAGAACCACCCAGCGAGGCGAAATCCATAGCGCTCGGCTTCCGCCGTGCCGCCAGCCTGTGCCAAGATCGATGGCGGCAGCGGTGGAGCCATGTTTACCTTGCGTTCCTCAACCGCCGCACCGTCAATGCCCGATCGAAATTTCATGGAGCCTCGATGACGACATCCGAGGAAATTGACAATCTTCGTCAACGTGCCTTGGGCGCTCGCAACGCTGGAGATCATGAGACGTCGCTGGCGCTGTTCCGAAAGCTCCTCGATCTTTGCCCTGAAGATCAGCGTTCGTGGATCGACTCTGCAATTTCTCTTCGTGAACTGTCACGGCATTCCGAAGCCCGCAAAGTTCTCTCGAAATACTTGTCCACGGGCCCGGCATCGAATTGGCGATCCCTGGCGGTCGACAATTTGATCGGCATCGTCTCCCATGAGGTCGGAGCGCTTCTGCGCGCGGGACATCCCGAGGCCGCCTCGTCCGTCTTCGAGGGCCTGCTGGCCGCTTGCTCCGAGGAGGAACTGTCCCGTCATGCGCTCCGGATATGGACGATCAATTTCCAGATCCTCGGCTTCCTGGGCCTGGAAACGGCCCTCTACAAGTTGAAACGAGCCGAATTGGCTGCCGGCATCGTCAATCATGCGGGGCCGATCCGAACGTTACTTGCGAATCATGCGATCGCCAACGGCTGGTTCGACGACGCTCAAAGGTTGATCTTGCAAGATGACGAGACGCTCGGCCTACGCTTGCACCTCGCCGACGCAAGAGCTCGCACGTCGATGGTCGACATCGACGATGAAGGGCTTATCGACAAGGCGAAGCGGAGCGGCCATGCCTCCTTTCGGAAGGCGGCGTGGAATCACGAGCTTTACGCGGCGATGTATCGGCTCGACGGCCCGGGCATCGAGCACGCGCTGACGGAAATCGATGCGTCCCTTTCGAGCGGCGACACGAAGGACCGTCAATCCGCCGCGTCGACGACCGATCGGTTTCGCAACGTCTACGCCCGGTCGTTCCTTTCGGCGACCGAACTCATCCGTGACACGTCTGCAGAAACTCTCGAAGAGAGATCGAAGTCATATCTCGCCGACGACAAGAATTGCCGGACGCATGAAGAGAGAGTTTGCCTTTCACAATTCTACCTGTCGCATGTCGTCGGCGGCGCACCCATCGGAGACCGGACGCTCCCGAACGCTGCCGCAGCCGAGGAAGTGCCGCGCGCAATCGTTCAGTTCTGGGACAGCCGAACCGTCCCGGAGGATGTCGAACGATGCTGTCGGACGTGGCAGGCCCTGGCGCAGCGCGGCTTTCAATATTCCCTGTTCAACGAGGAGAATGCCGAAGACTGGCTGGCTCGCACCTATGGAAGCGAGGTTGGCGCGCGGTTCAGGCGCGCCGAGCACCCGGCCATGAAAGCCGACCTGTTCAGGATATTCTACCTGTACGAGAATGGCGGGATCTACGTCGACGCCGACGAATTCTGCAAGTCGCTGCCCCCATTCTTCGACAAGGCAATGCGATGCGTCAGGCTTCAACGCATCGTCGCGCCGGTCGAACTGCCGAACATGTATCTGAGTTTGGCGAAGAAGGATCCCCTCCTGCACGAAGCCATCGAGATCGTCACGCGCATGCCGGAGGAGGAGTTGTTCAACGGCCGAATCTGGTGGAACACCGGGCCCGGCTCGTTCTCGATCGCATTTGCGCGTCTCCATGCCGAGGCGGTGCTCGGCTCGGGGAGCAGCCTGCCTTGGCTCATACCCATGCCGCTGTACACGCGGCATGTCTTTTCGCCGCAGCTCGACTACAAATCCACCGCGAAATCGTGGCAGTTCCAGCTGACATGATTCACTGACCTTCGTGGGGTCGTCGGTCCGTCGCCGGAGATCACGGCCTACGTGCGAGGCCGTCGGCGTTCTCGCTCGACTGCGGCTCGATCTGGCGGACGGGTCGGCTCCTCACCCGCCGCCGGCGTTTCGACCGCGTCGGGTGGGATGGATCACCCCTCCCCGAGATAGACCTTCAGCGTTTCGGCCGTCCCCTTCTCAGCCAGCATCTTCAGCCATTTGGCGAAGGGCTCGGCGAAGCGCGGCTCGTCCTTCAGGAAGCCGTAGACGTCGGTCATCGACAGCCAGGCGGACGGGTCGCTCTCGGCGGCCTTCGCCCGCTCGGTCAGCTTGTCCCAGTTGGGATCGTTCGGCTCGATCGTCGCGCCGGAATCCGTCACGCCCCGGCAGTAGCGGCACCACAGCGCCGATTCGAGCGCGAGGCCCGTCGGCTCCTTGCCGGCCTTCAGATTGTCGAGGATCGACAGGACGATGAATTTCGGCTGGCGGTTCGAACCGTCGAGGCAGAGGCGGCGGATCGTGTCGCCGATCTTCGGATTGGCGAAGCGCCGCTTGATCAGCGCGTAGTAGTCGGCGAGGTCGGTGTCCGGCACCGGCGGGACGACGGGGAGCACCTCGTCCGCTTCCACCTTGTCGAGGAACTTCGCGACGAGATCGGTCTCCATCGCCTCGTGGACGAAATGGACATCCATCAGCCCGGCCGGATAGGCGATGATCGCATGGCCGCCGTTGAGAATGCGGATCTTCATCGTCTCATAGGGAGAGACGTCCGGCACGAACTGGACGCCGACCTTCTCCAGCGCCGGGCGCCCGGCGGGAAAGTCGTCCTCCAGCACCCACTGCTTGAATTCCTCGCAATAGACCGGCCAGGCGTCGTCGATGCCGAAGGTCTCGCGGCAATGGTCGATCTCGCGCTGGCTGGTGGCCGGGGTGATGCGGTCGACCATGCCGTTCGGAAAGGCCACGGCCTGGTCGATCCAGTCGGCGAAGGCCGGGTCGGAGAGCCGCATGGTACCGACGACGGCGCTGCGGCAGACCCGGCCGTTGTGCGGAATGTTGTCGCAGGACATGACCGTGAAGGCTTCGATCCCGCGCTCGCGCCGGACCTTCAGCCCGGCGCCGATCAGGCCGAAGACGGTCTTCGGCCGTTCGGGATCGGCGCCGTCGGCGGCGATCGCCGGATGGGCCGGATCGAAGACGCCGTCGGAATCGATGAAGTAGCCGCCCTCGGTGACGGTCATGGAGACGATCCTGATCGCCGGATCGGCGAGCTTCTCGACGATCGCCGCGGCATCGCCGACCGGCAGCATGTCGACCATCGGCCCGGTGACGCGGGCGCTGGTGCGGGCATTGTCCTGCTCGACGACGGTGGTGAGATAGTCCTGGCCGGCGAGCTTGTCGCGCATCGCCGCGTCGGACGGCATGACGCCGGCACCGACGATGGCGAAGTCATGCCCCTCACCGGTCTCGAACAGATCGTCGAGATAGACCGCCTGATGGGCCCGGTGAAAATTGCCGACGCCGAAATGCAGGATGCCGGGGGAAAGCTTCGCGCGGTCGTAGCCGGGAATGGCGGCCTTTTCGGCGATGTCGGAAAGGGTCTGGGCGGAAAGCCTAACGCTCATGGCAGGTCTCCTGAGGATCTGGTCGTTGCCGCGCCGGGACGATCCCGCGCGGGGGGAGTTCGATAGACGCTGCGGCCGCACCGGGAAAGGCCGGCCCGGCTCGTGCGAAGGACGACCGGCCGAGCGACCGCTCGGGAAAACCGGCGCGCCGTCAGCCGGCGACCCGGCCGTTGCCCCTGATGGCGAGACCCTTGTCGTCGAAGCGGTGGATCTTGTCCTCCTGGGGCGTCAGATAGACGACGTCGCCGGCATGAACGGGAAACTCGCCGTCGGCGCGCACCGTCAGAGGCTCGTCATGCACCGGCGATTCGACGTGCAGGAAGGTGTCGGAGCCGAGATGTTCGGACACCTTCACCGTGCCCTTCCATTTGCCCTCGGTGGTCGAGAGCCTGATGTGCTCGGGCCGGATGCCCATGGTCGCCGCAGCGTATCCGGCGGCCTCCTTGCCGCCGAGGAGGTTCATCCGCGGCGAGCCGATGAAGCCGGCGACGAAGGTGTTGCGCGGCTGCGAGTAAAGCTCCAGCGGCGAGCCCACCTGCTCGATGTTGCCGGCCCTCAGAACCACGATCTTGTCGGCCATGGTCATCGCCTCGACCTGATCGTGGGTGACGTAGATCATCGTCGTCTTCAGCCGCTGATGCAGCTCGGAGATCTCGAGGCGCATGCCCACCCGGAGAGCCGCGTCGAGATTGGACAGCGGCTCGTCGAAGAGGAAGGCCTTCGGCTCGCGCACGATTGCCCGGCCGATGGCGACGCGCTGGCGCTGGCCGCCGGAGAGCTGGCCGGGGCGCCGGTCGATGTAGTTGTCGAGGTTCAGCGTCTTCGCCGCATAGTCGACGCGGCGATCGATCTCGGCCTTGTCCATGCCGGCCATCTTGAGCGGGAAGGCGATGTTCTTCCTCACGCTCATATGCGGATAGAGCGCGTAGGACTGGAACACCATGGCGAGCCCGCGCTTGGCCGGCGGCAGCGTCGTCGCGTCCGCGCCGTCGATGACGATCTTGCCGCCGGTGACGTCTTCGAGCCCGGCGATCAGCCGCAGCAGCGTGGATTTGCCGCAGCCGGACGGGCCGACGAAGACGACGAACTCGCCGTCCTCGATCTGAA
This sequence comes from Jiella avicenniae, assembly GCF_021390325.1. Classification (GTDB taxonomy): domain Bacteria; phylum Pseudomonadota; class Alphaproteobacteria; order Rhizobiales; family Rhizobiaceae; genus Jiella; species Jiella avicenniae. Next base: position 108,028 of record NZ_JAJUWU010000018.1, read on the forward strand.
GATCGAGTTCGGGGATGATGACGACGTCGCCGAAGGCCTTGCGAACCTTTTCGAGATGGATCTGTCCCATGGCGGAATTCCTTACTTGACGGCGCCGAAGGTGAGGCCGCGCACGAGCTGCTTCTGCGAGAACCAGCCGACGATCAGGATCGGGGCGATGGCCAGCATCGAGGCGGCCGAGAGCTTGGCGTAGAAATTGCCCTGGGGGCTGGAGAACGACGCGATGAAGGCGGTCAGCGGCGCGGCGTTGGACGTCGTCAGATTGAGCGTCCAGAAGGCCTCGTTCCAAGACAGGATGACGTTGAGGAGAATCGTCGAGGCGATCCCTGGCACCGCCATCGGCGCCAGAACCTGGGTGATCTCCTTGCCGAGGCTCGCCCCGTCCATCCGCGCCGCCTCGAGGATCTCGCCGGGGATCTCCTTGAAGTAGGTGTAGAGCATCCAGACGATGATCGGCAGGTTGATGAGGAACAGGACGACGATCAGGCCGAGGCGCGAGTCGAGCAGGCCGAAGCGCACGAAGAGCAGGTAGATCGGGATGAGCACGCCGACGGCCGGCAGCATCTTCGTCGACAGCATCCACAGGAGCACGTCCTTGGTGCGCTTGGTCGGCGAGAAGGCCATCGCCCAGGCGGCGGGGATGGCGAAGATCAGCCCGAGCGCCGTCGAGCCGAGCGACAGATAGATCGAGTTCGCCATGAAGTGGAAGTAGTTCGACTGGGTCTGGATGGTCCGGTAGTTCTCCAGCGTCCAGTCGAAGCCGACGAAGACCGGCGGGATCGAGATCGCCTGCAGCTCGGTCTTGAAGGAGGTGAGGAAGGTCCACAGGATCGGGAAGAAGATCACCAGCCCGACGAACCAGGCGAGGATGGTCGTTCCGATCTTGCGACCCGTGGTGACGTTGCGTGCCATGGTCAGCCCTCCCTCAGGCGTCGAGATTCTTGCCGATGAGGCGAACGAGGAAGATCGCGACGATGTTGGCGAGGACGACGGCGACGATGCCGCCGGCGGATGCCGCGCCGATGTCGCCGTAGGACGTCGCCTGCTGCGCCACGAGATAGGTGATGTTGGTCGACTGCGAGCCCGGCCCGCCCTGGGTCGTCACCAGGATTTCGGCGTAGATCGACAGGAGGAAGATCGTCTGGATCAGGATCACCACGGTGATCGCGCGGCTCATATGCGGCAGGGTGATGTACCAGAAGATCGACAGGGCCCCCGCGCCGTCCATCTCGGCGGCCTCCTTCTGGTCCGCCGACAGCGATTGAAGGGCGGTGAGGAGGATCAGCGTCGCGAAGGGCAGCCACTGCCAGGCGACGATGATGACGATCGACAGGAGCGGCACCTCGGTCATCCAGTCGATCGGTGCGAGGCCGACCGCCTGGAGAAGCTGGCCGATGACTCCGTAGACCGGGTTCATCATCATGTTCTTCCAGACCAGCGCGGCCACCGTGGGCATGACGAAGAAGGGCGCGATCACCAGCAGCCGCACGATGTTGACGCCGTAGAATTCCTGGTCGAGCAGAAGCGCGATCAGGATGCCGCCGATCACCGTGATGGCGAGGACGCCGAGGACGAGGATCAGCGTGTTGGCGAGCGCCGCCAGGAAGGTCGGGTCGGTGAGGAAGTAGCTGTAGTTCTCGAAGCCGATGAAAGGCGTCGAGATCGGATTGTAGAGCGTGTAGTTCAGCGTCGAGAAATACAGCGTCATCGCCAGCGGCACGATCATCCAGATCAGGAGGACGATCACCGCCGGCGCCATCATCGCGCGCGCCGCGCTCTTGGTATGCAGGGTCGCCATGCCACTTGCCCGTTCTGCCGCCGCGCGCGGCGTGAAAGCGCGGATGAGAGGCGGCCGCGCATCGAATGGCGGCCGCCGGTCTGCATCTCGCCCCGCCTCCCACCCTTCAAACGGTCGATCTGCCGAAGGGCGGGGACGCAAGCGTGTCGGGAGGATGGCGATGTCGGGAACGAATTCGGGGGCCGCCGTCCAGCAGCGCCGGCGAAACTCGGCCTTCCTCCCTGAAGCTTTCGGCCGGGCGGCTCTTTGAGCGGCCGCCCGTGCCGGTGTTCGTCAGATCCCGGCCGGGGTCACTTCGGATAGCCGGCCCGGCTCATCTCGCGCTCGGCGATCGCCTGGCTCTGCTTCAGCGCCTGGTCGACCGTCGCCGAACCGGAGAGCGCCGCGGCCATCTGCTGGCCGACCGCGGTACCGATGCCCTGGAACTCCGGGATCGCCGCGAACTGCAGGCCGTAATAGGGCTTGTCGTCGGTCGGCGAGGGATCGGCATGCTGGATGGCGTTCAGGGTCGCCTCGGCGAAGGGCGCGGCTTCGGTGTATTTCGAGTTCTCGTAGAGCGAGGTGCGGGTGCCCGGAGGCACGTTCGCCCAACCTTCCTTCTCGGCGACGAGTTCGAGATATTCCTTCGAGGTCGCCCAGGAGATGAAGGTCTGCGCGGCTTCCGCCTTCTGCGAGGAGTTCGGGATCGCCAGCGACCACGCCCACAGCCAGTTGAAGCCGTCGTTCGGGCAGCCCTCGACGCCGCAGGGCGCCGGCGCGAAGCCGACCTTGTCCGGCACCTGGCTCTGCTTGGGATCGGTGACGAAGGAGGCGGCGACTGACGCGTCCATCCACATGCCGCACTTGCCCTGGCCGAAGAGCTGCAGGTTCTCGTTGAAGCCGTTCGATGCGGCGCCCGGAGGGCCGTATTTCTGCATCAGGTCGACATAGAGGGTGACGGCCTTCTTCCAGCCTTCCGACTCGAACTGGGGCTTCCAGTCGGCGTCGAAGTAATTGGCGCCGAACTCGCGGGCCATGTTGCCGAGGAAGGCCATGTTCTCGCCCCAGCCCGGCTTGCCGCGCAGGCAGATGCCGTAGATTCCGGCATCCTTGTCGGTCACCTTCTCCGCGGCCTCCGCGATGAAGTCCCAGGTCGGCTTTTCGGGCATGGTCAGCCCGGCCTTCTCGAACAGGTCCTTGCGGTAGAGCGTCAGCACGCTCTCGGCATAGAACGGCGCGGCATAGAGCTTGCCGTCGGAGGACAGGGCCGAACGGATCGCCGGGATCAGGTCGTCCATGTCGTAGCCGTCGCCCAGCCCGTCGAGCGGCTTCAGCCACTCCTGCTTGGCCCAGATCGGGACCTCGTAGGTGCCGATGGTCATGACGTCGAACTGGCCGCCGCCGGTGGCGATGTCGGTAGTGACGCGCTGGCGAAGGATGTTCTCCTCCAGCGTCACCCAGTTCACCTTGATGTCCGGATGCGCCTTTTCGAATTCGGGCGTCAGGCCCTGCATGCGGATCATGTCGGAGTTGTTGACGGTGCCGATCGTCAGCGTCGTCTGCGCCTCGGCGGACGTCGCCGCGACGGCGATCAGCGCGCAAGCGCTCGCCGTCAGCATGGAAAATCTCATGGAAGCCTCCCAGCTCTGAGATGAGCATTTGTTCAATGGCGGGGCAAAACTTCACCGTCGGCGTTCGAATGTCAATCGAATTCCATGCCGCAGTGCAGCAGCCCGAACCCTCGACGCTCTGCAGAAGGAGGGAACCAGAGCCGCCGGTCACATGCAATCCTGCGGTGCAAAAGAACCCTGGTGCGCCCGCGAAGATTTCGGCCATGCGCCGGCATGGCCCCCCGCGCCCGCGCGTTTCTCGCGAAGGACACGGATACTTTGGGAGGGGGTCAGCCCAGCAGCCGCTCGGCCGTCGCCTCGTCGGTGATCAGACCGCTGATCAGCCCGCCCGTCGCCGCGGCGCGGATCGCCGAGGTCTTGGCCGGTCCCATGGCGACGGCGACCACCTCGCCCCTGTCGGTCGACGGGATCGGCGCGCTCGCCACCCGCTCGTTGAAGCGGCAGTCGATCACCCGGCCGGACGCGTCGAACACCCAGCCGACGATCTCGCCGGCGGCGCCCTGGCGCTCGAGATCGACACGCTCCTCCGCGGTGATGAAGCCGTCGAGGACGAGCGGCGCATTGGCCGAGATCTCGCCGACGCCGACGAAGGTGACCTCGGCCCTGGCGGCGAGCTGCAGGGTCCTCTCGACCACCTTCTGCTGGTGCAGGAGCTGGCGCTCCTCCGGCGTCGAGACGACCACCGGCAGCGGCATCGGATAATGCGGCGCCTTCACCTGGTCGGCCATCGAATAGATGACGTTGTAGACCGAGGCAGAACCGTCGGGAGCGATGTTGCCGGTCAGCGAGACGATGCGGTGCTGGGTCGCCGACATCGGCGGCAGATGCTCGACGGCGGCTCTGAGGGTGCGGCCGGTGCCGACGGCGAGGATGGTCGGGACCTCGCGCTTCAGCACCCGCTCCATCTCGGCCGCGCAGGCTTCCGCGATGCCGAGCGTCGTCGAGGCCGAGGCCCGGTCGGACGGCACCACCTCGCAGAATCTGAGGCCGAAGTGTGCTTTGAGGGCTTCGGAGCGTTCCAGGCAGGCGGCGATCGGATGGTCGATGCGAACCCGTACCAGCCCGGCCGAGACCGAATGGGAGACCAGCCGCTGGGCGGCCTGGCGGGAAATGCCGAGCTTGGCGGCGATCTGGTCCTGGGTGTTGCCGGCGACGTAATAGAGCCAGCCGGCCCTTGCCGCCTCGTCGAGCCGCGTCGTCGCCTCGTCCCGCATCTTTGCCATCGCCTGCCTGTCCTCCCAACCGGGGATGTGTAATGTGGGAGGGCGGGCACTGGCAAACGGTCGTCGCGGCGACCGGCGCGGCCATCCCACGGCGAGGTCGCCGTTGCGTCACGAGCCTGCCGAAAAGCTTGGCACGACGCGTCGTTCCGGCGCCGCAGCATGCACATTCCTTCATCAGACTCATCCAATTCGATCGGACGGCTTGATTTTTAGCCGAATGGCTTTCTCTTTGATTGGAAGCGTGACGGAGGTTGCCGGTGAATTCATTCGACGAGATGCTGACAGCGAACGACGAGGTGCGGGAGCCCTACGCCCGCTTCTACGAATGGTTCAGGGAACAGGACGCGGACGCCCTCGGCGAAAAGGCCGGCGAGGCGGAAGCGTTCTTCCGGCGAACCGGCATCACCTTCAACGTCTATGGGCAGGAGGAAGCGGCCGAGCGGCTGATCCCCTTCGACCTCGTCCCCCGCATCATGGCCAAGGCCGAATGGGACAATCTCGCCGAAGGGATCGAACAGCGCGTCACCGCGCTCAACGCCTTTCTCGACGATCTCTACCACGATCAGGAGATCATCAAGGCCGGGATCGTGCCGGAACGGCTGATCACCGGCAACGAGGCGTTTCTGGAAGAGATGCGCGGCTTCCGTCCGCCCGGCGGCGTCTACACCCACATCATCGGCACCGACATCGTGCGCTGCGGCGAGAACGAGTTCTACGTTCTGGAAGACAACGCCCGGACCCCTTCCGGCGTCTCCTACATGATCGAGAACCGGGAAACGATGATGCAGATGTTTCCCGAGCTGTTCTCGCAGAACCGGGTGCGCCCGGTCGAGACCTATCCCCATCACTTGCGCCGCTCGCTGGCCGCCGTCGCGCCGCCGGCCTGCGAGGGCACGCCGACGATCGCCGTGCTGACCCCCGGCATCTACAATTCGGCCTTCTTCGAACACGCTTTCCTCGCCGACCAGATGGGGGTCGAGCTGATCGAGGGGTCGGACGTCGCCGAGATCGACGGGCGCATCCAGATGCGCACCACCGAGGGCTACAAGCCGATCGACGTGATCTATCGCCGGGTCGACGACGCCTTCCTCGATCCGAAGGTGTTCAACCCCGATTCCATGCTCGGCATCCCCGGCATCATGGAGGTCTACAAGAACGGCGGCATCACCATCGCCAACGCACCGGGCACGGGAATCTCGGACGACAAGGCGATCTACTCCTACATGCCGGAGATCGTCGAGTTCTATACCGGGGCGAAGGCCAAGCTGCAGAACGTGCCGACCTGGCGCTGCGCCGAGGACGACAGCCTGAAATACGTCCTCGACCATCTGGAAGAGCTGGTGGTCAAGGAGGTGCACGGCTCCGGCGGCTACGGCATGCTCGTCGGCCCGACCTCGACCCGCGAGGAGCGGGAGATTTTCGCCGAGAAGCTGAAGAAGCGGCCGACGAACTACATCGCCCAGCCGACCCTGGCGCTGTCCACCGTGCCGATCCTCGTCGACGGCGGGCTGGCGCCGCGCCACGTCGATCTTCGTCCCTTCGTCCTCGTCTCCGACAAGGTCCGGATCATTCCCGGCGGCCTCACCCGCGTCGCCCTCAAGGAGGGCTCCCTGGTGGTCAATTCCAGCCAGGGCGGCGGCACCAAGGACACCTGGGTTTTGAGGGACTGAGCGATGGCACTTCTCGGACGCACCGCAAACGGCCTGTTCTGGATGTTCCGCTACATCGAGCGGGCCGAAAACACCGCCCGCCTGCTCGATGCCGGCCAGCGCATCGCCCTCACCAACCTGTCCGCCGAGCCCGACGAGTGGCAGTCGGTGCTGGTCTCGGCGGGGGTGGAAGCGGCCTATGCCGCCAAGTACCAGGAATACGACCCGGACACCGTCGTCGACTTCATGCTGTGCGACCGCGACAACCCGTCCAGCGTGCGCGCCTCGCTGGAAACCGCCCGCACCAACGGGCGGATGGTGCGCACGGCGCTCAGCCGCGAGCTCTGGGAGGCGGTGAACGAAAGCTGGCTCGTCATCCAGCGACGGCTCGCCTCGCCCGTGACGGCGCGGGAACTGCCTGCCGTGATCGACCTCGTCAAGCGGCAGGGCGCGCTCATCCGTGGCACCTTCCAGACGACGATGCTGCGCAACGAGATCTTCGATTTCTGCAATCTCGGCGCCTTCATCGAACGCGCCGACAACACCGCCCGCATCCTCGACGTGAAATACTGGCTGCTGTTGCCCGAGCACAGCCAGGTGGGTTCGGCTCTCGACAACTTCCAATGGCGTTCGATCCTGAGATCCGTCTCCGCCCACCGCTCCTATGCCTGGGAGTATGACGGCGAATACCGGGCGGTGAACATCATCGACTTCCTGATGCTCAATCGCCGCATGCCCCGGTCGCTCGCCTATTGCTACACGGTGATCGAGGAGAGCCTGAAATATCTCAACCGCAACTACGAAGTCCGCCACCCGTGCTTCGAGACCGCGACCGAGATCAACCAGCGGCTTTCCGACGCGAGCGTGCGCCAGACCATCGACGGTGGCCTGCACGAGTTCATCGAGGCGTTCATTCGCGACAACAATCGCCTCGCCCAGGAGATCGGCCAGAACTACCGCTTCTATCCAACTGCCTGACGGAGCCGTGGCGGCCCTGCCGGCACGATCCCGATCCGCCCCCCGCCGCGGCGGGGAACCGTCCCATGGCCCGGTGGCGCGCGGTCGGTCGCGTCACCAAGTGCCGGTTCGTCCTCCCGGGGGTGCCGCCGGCGAGACTGCCGACCGATTCCCGATCAGCTTGCAATGGGAGGTGCCGGACGGTTGCCGCGAACTTATGACGCAGTTTCGCCGCAGATGTCGAAAAGGTTCCGGGCAAGTCCGATCGGTTAGTTGTCACCGGGCTTTTTTTGGTCGAATGATCGCCCCGAGCGGGGACGATGTTCTCTGCGGTGCGGGGCAACTGACTTCGATGACCTATTGCGTCGGGCTTCTGGTGGAACGCGGCCTGGTGTTCATGTCCGACACGCGGACGAATGCCGGCCTCGACAACATTTCCGTCGTTTCGAAAATGAAGACCTGGGAGGTGCCCGGCGAGCGGTTCCTGTGCCTGCTCTCGGCCGGCAATCTGGCGACGACCCAGGCGACCGTGTCCCTGCTCGACGAGCGCAAGCTGGCGCCGGCCGAGCGGCAGCCGAGCATCCTCACCCAGCCGTCGATGTTCCAGACGGCGACCCTGATCGGCGAGACGGTCAAGGAAGTGATCTCCGGCAGCGCTCAGGGCGGCCAGAGCGCCGACGCCGTGTTCTCCGCCTCCTTCATCCTCGGCGGCCAGATCAAGGGCGGGCGCCCGCGCCTGTTCATGATCTATCCGGAAGGCAACTTCATCGAGGCGGGCCGCGACAATCCGTTCTTCCAGATCGGCGAGCACAAATACGGCCGGCCGATCATCATCCGGACCTACGAGCCGGAGATGTCGCTCGAGGACTGCGCCAAGCTGCTGCTCGTCTCCTTCGATTCGACCATCAAGTCGAACCTGTCCGTCGGCCTGCCGATCGACATGCAGTTCTACGAGAAGGACAGTTTCGTCAAAGGCTATCGCCGGCGCTTCGATGCCAAGGACGAATACTACCGGACGGTCTCGGACGGCTGGTCCGACGCGCTGAAGAGCGCCTTCGACGCCCTGCCCGCCTTCGAGCGGTGACGTACGCGCCGCTCTGAATTCGTCACGCATCCGTGGCCTTTGCGACGAAGACCGCGTGGCTCCCGATTTGCCGTTCAGGTTGAAATCGCATATATTGCAGGAGCGGAGACCGGAGCGTGAACTCCGGCCTCCTTTGCTTAGGTGATGATTTGGACCCGGATTTCCAGCTCCCAGCCGGTCCGGGTCCTCTTCACTCTAAGCACGACGGTCCATGGAATCATCCACATCTCCGTCACTCCTTCGAGGGCAAAGCCGTTGCCTCGGCCGCGGTGGCTCATCCTCCGCGGTCCGCGGGCTGGGACGCGGCGCTGCTTCTGCCCTCGCTACATTGGTATTCTCCGCCTTGAAGTTGCACAAGATGACGGATGAAACCGTCAGGCCGAACATGCCCGCCGTGTTTCCGAGATTGCCGGGCAGTTTTCCCGCTGTCATCGCGCGTCTCTGTAGCAACGCGTCGGCAAGACCCCTTCCGTTCATTTCAACGACGTGAAAAAGGCGCCCGCGGTGTCCCGCGAGCGCCTTCCGACGTGATGGCGATGGCTCGGCCGTTCGACCTTACTGGTAGATGTCGTCGCCTTGCGCGTAAGGGTTCTGCTCGCCGCCACTGTAGGCGGTCGCGGTCAGTTCGCTCATCGCCAGCTGTTCGGCACCGTCGCGGTGATAGATGTCGTCGCGGAACTGCACGACGTTCGGATCGGTGGCCCAGGCGGTGACGTAGGTGAAATAGACCGGCACCGGATTGGTGAGGTCGATGTCCTGGCGCTGGCGCGAGGCGATCACCTGCTCGATGTGCTGACGGTCCCAGGTGGGCTCGTCGCGGGCGAGCCAGACGATCAGGTCGCGGACGTTCTGCACGCGCACGCAACCCGACGAGTCGAAGCGCATCAGGTTCGAGAACAGGCCCTGCTGCGGCGTATCGTGCATGTAGACCGCGTAGGGGTTCGGGAAGTTGATCTTCACCGAGGCCATGGCGTTGTTCTTGCCCGGATCCTGGCGGAACAGATATTTCACCGCTTCGTCGGTGTTCCAGTCGATCGACTGCGGCGGGATCTCGTTGCCGTTGCCGTCGTAGATGTGGATGTTCGACTGTTCGAGATATTGCGGGTTCTTGCGCATCAGCGGAATAATGTCCTTGCGGACGATCGACGCCGGCGCGTGCCAGTAGGGATTGAGGTTCAGATTGGTGATCTTGGATTCGAGCAGCGGCGACTGGCGGTCGACCTTGCCGACGATGGCGGTGTGGCGCTGGACGACCTGACCGTTCTCGACGGCCTCCACCGAGGCGGCCGGAATGTTCACCATGACGAAGCGCTGGCCGAGGTCCTTGCCCACCATATCCTGCAGGCGGGCGACGTTGGTGATCAGCTGGTTGAGACGCAGCTGCGCCGGAACGTTGAGCGCCTTGTAGGTGGTTTCGCCGACGACGCCGTCCGCCGGCAGGCCGTGGCGGGCCTGGAAGCGCTTCACCGCCGCGTCGACATAGGTGTCGAAGACCGTCGAGGAGCCGGCCGAAGCCGCGAGATCACCGGCAATGGCGAGACGCCGGCGCAACAGCGGGACGGCAGCGGATTCCGCGCCGATCCGCAGCTTCTCGTTCGCCGGCAGTTCGGGCCAGCCGCCCGAGGCGACGATGCCCTGATAAGCGCCGACGGCGTTCTGGGTCGAGACCAGCGCCGCATTCGAGAAGATCGGCGTGTTGGAGGCGACCTGCCGGGCGTTCGAGCCGCGGGTGTCGAACTGATCGTCCCAATTGCCGCGGGTGGGCGCGTTGAGAATGTCGACCAGCGCATTCTGGGCGAACGCCGCACCGGGCGCCAAGCCGGCTCCGGCCGCGGCCGCCCCCAGAAGAAACTGCCTGCGCGTCGAAGAAGAACGCCTGCGATCGATCGTCATTCATGCCCCCGTTTCTCGTCAAGATGGCCGTCGAAGCCTGCACGAAGCCTGCGATGTGGCATCCGCTCTGCCGCCAGCCGTGCGCCGCGCAAGACGCGATCGATGGCCAAGGCCCGACACCTGCCGATCGCGCGACTTCGACGTCAGGCTTCGACAGCATCGCCGTCGCGTGAGCCGCCGCGAACCGGTACCCGCTCCGCTCGACGCCCGACCCAATCTCAAAAGGCTTCCACCCTCCACTACGGTAAAGCTTCGCAATATGGCCAAAGCGTGAAGGCGCGGCCGAAGATGCTGCATTCGCGAACAATCTGGCGTGAAATCCGGGTCTATCGTTCTCCCAAAGGCTTGGCCGGCCCCGGAGGCCGGCGCTTCGTCGTCATTGCGGCGGATCGGGCTATTGCCGGTGTACCTCTTCCCACGATTGGCGCTATGGCTGCCGGATGCGATCGGCTGGTAAGGAGAAACGAACATGCTTCACGGCGCCCGGGGATTGAACGGCTGCATGAGCGCGCCCCACACTGCGGCGGCGCTCGCCGGCCAGGCGATCCTCGCAAAAGGTGGGAGCGCCATCGAGGCGATGGTCGCCGCGGCCGCCACCATTGCGGTCGTCTATCCGCACATGAACGGCATCGGCGGCGACGGGTTCTGGATCGTCCACCGACCGGGCGAAAGGCCGGTCGGCATCTCCGGCTGCGGCCGGGCGGCGGCACTGGCGACGCCGGAATGGTACGCGGCCCGCGACCACCACGAGGCGATGCCGACCCGCGGCGCCCATGCGGCGCTGACCGTGCCCGGCACGATCTCCGGCTGGCAGAAGGCGCTCGACCTCGTCGATCCGGCCCGCAGGCTTCCGCTGGAAGCCCTGCTCGAAGCCGCGATCGCCTATGCCGAGAACGGCATGGTGGTGACCGGCAACCAGGCGGACACGACGGCGGCGAAGCTCGCCGGGCTGAAGGACGTGCCGGGCTTCGCCGAGACCTTCCTGATCGACGGCAGGGCGCCCAAAGCGGGCGAGATCCTGAAACAGCCGGCTCTCGCAGGAACGCTGCGGAGCCTCGCCGGCGAAGGCCTCGACGCCTATTATCGCGGGGACATCGCAAAGGCTCATGCCGCCTTCCTCGAAGCCGCCGGCTCGCCGCTGCGCCGCGAGGATTTCGACGGGTTCACGGCCGAGACCGTCGAGCCGCTGTCGGTTAAAATTTCCGCCGGCCGGCTGTTCAACATGGTGCCGCCGACGCAGGGTGTCTCGTCCCTGATGATCCTCGCCCTCTTCGACCGGTTGGGCGTTACCGAGGCCGAGGGCTTCGCGCATCTGCACGGCCTGATCGAGGCGACCAAGCAGGCCTTCATCCTGAGGAATGCCGAACTCGGCGACCCGGACTTCATGGCGCGGCCGGCGGTGGACTGGCTGAGCGAGGCGACCCTCTCCGAACTCGCCGGCGAGATCGACGCCGACACCGCCCTGCCCTGGCCGCATGTGGCCAAAGCCGGCGACACGATCTGGATGGGGGCGGCCGACCGGGACGGCACGGTGGTGAGCTTCATCCAGAGCGTCTTCTGGGAGTTCGGCTCGGGGCTGACCTGCCCCGACACCGGCGTGTTCTTCCAGAACCGCGGAGCCGGCTTCTCGCTGCAGCCGGGCCCGAACCAGCTCGGTCCGCGCCGCCGGCCCTTCCACACGCTGAACCCCGCCTTGGCGGAGCTCTCAGACGGCCGGGTGATGGCCTATGGCACGATGGGCGGCGAGGGCCAGCCGCAGACGCAGGCCGCGGTGTTCTCCCGCTATGCTCTGTTCGGCGAGGACCTGCAGCAGGCGGTGACGGCGCCGCGCTGGCTGCTCGGCAAGACCTGGGGCGACGCGACGACGACGCTGAAGCTCGAGGATCGCTTCGACCCCGCCCTCGTCGCGGCGTTGAAGGCCGCCGGCCACGAGACCGAGATCATCCCCGCCTTTTCCGACCTCGCGGGCCATGCCGGCGCCGTGGTGCGCCATGCATCCGGCGTCCTCGAAGGGGCGAGCGACCCGCGCGCCGACGGCGCCGCGCTGGCGTTCTGACCAGCGTCGGCGCCCCCTTTCCGCATCGTCCCGCGGCCGGGCGCGACGCCGGTGGCGCGACCACGGGTCGATCGGCGGGCAGACGCGCCTGCGTCCCGCCCTCGGGCCTCAATGTTCTTCGGGTTTCGCCGAGCCGACGGAGCGCACGATCTCTCTGGCGCTGAACTTCGCGGCGCGGACGAAGGCCTCGTCGTCGTCACCGCGAAAGGAGATGAGGCGCTCGAAGACGAACTTGTTCCGGGCCACGTCGAGAACCACGATCCGGCCACCGCCGACGAGCGTGCTCATCTTGTGGACGCCTCCGAAGACCAGGTAGTCGAGGCCCGCGGCCCGGCATTCCGCCAGGAGATCGGCGGCGCGCATCGTCGAGATGGTGCAGTTGCGGGCCATGCAGGGGATGGTCGCGGTATCGAGGGCATCCGTCTTTGCGAGGTCGGCGTCGAGCGTCTCGCGAAACAGCGACAGGCGGGCGGCATGTTCGGCCGTCTGGTCTTCCGGTTCTCCGGACGAGTCGGAATAGTCGAACGCGAGGACGGCGACCTTCTGTGTTCCGCCCGCCGCCGGAGCGCTCGTCGGGAGGATGCTGGCCCCCGCCATCAACAGGGATGCAAGCGCGGCTCTGAGCTGTTTTGCCGGTGTCACGGTTTCCTCCCGATCACGATTTCCTCCCGATGCAGATAAGGTTCGTCGATCCCGTGCGAACCCCGCTGCGCGGGCCCGCACTCGTCGAGCCCCTGACCGGTCGTTTCCCGCCGTCTGCAACGATAGGCCTGCGTCTGGCCGGTCGCATCGCTGCCGTGTGCCGAAACCGCGCGGCAACGCCGTCGTCCAGGCGGCGTCAGACGACCTGGAAGCCGAGGGCGAAGGGGTCGCGATCGTCGACGAAAATGGTGTTGAGCCCGGTCATCCGCGCCCAGCCGGCGATGGACGGCACGACGGCATCGCGGTCGCCGACCTTCGTTCCGGATTCGACGCGGCCCTTGAAGAGCGAGCCGATGATCGATTCATGGACGAATTCGTCCCCCGGCTTCAGCTTGCCCTTCGCCGCCCATTGGGCGATCCGTGCCGAGGTTCCCGTGCCGCAGGGCGAGCGATCGATCGCCTTGTCGCCGTAGAAGACCGCGTTGCGCGCCGTGGCCCCGGGGACGGTCGGCGCGCCGGTCCACAGAATGTGCGAGAGGCCGGAGATCTCCGGCTTTTCCGGATGGACGAAGCGGTAGCGCTCGTTCAGCGCCCGGCGCAGCTGGCCGGACATCGCGACGAGCGCGCCGGCCGTGAAGTCCGCCATGTCGCGGAAGTTTTCCTGCGGATCGACGATGGCGTAGAAATTTCCGCCATAGGCGACGTCGACCTCGAGCCTGCCGAGAGCGTCGCTCTCGACCTCCAGTTTCTGCGAATGCAGGAAGGCGGGCACGTTGACGAGGCGCACTTCCTCGACATGCGCGCCCTCCTGGCGATAGGTCGCGACGACGACGCCCGCCGGCGTGTCGAGCCGCAGGATGCCGGGCTCGCGCGGCGTGACTAGCCCGTGCTCGATGGCCATCGTCACCGTGCCGATCGTGCCGTGGCCGCACATCGGCAGGCAGCCGGAGGTCTCGATGAAGAGGATCGCGACGTCGCAATCGGCGCGCGTCGGCGGATAGAGGATCGATCCCGACATCATGTCGTGGCCGCGCGGCTCGAACATCAGCGCAGTCCGGATCCAGTCGAATTCGGCGAGGAAATGCGCGCGCTTCTCGATCATCGTCGCGCCCGAAAGGTTCGGCCCGCCGCCGGCGACGAGGCGGACCGGATTGCCGCAGGTGTGACCGTCGATGCAGAAGAAGGAGTGGCGGGCCATGGGATCGGATCCTGTCAGAAGCGGCTCGGGCGAAACGGCGAAAGGTCTATGGCCGGCGGACGGTCGGTCACGAGGTCGGCGACGAGACGGGCGGTCGCCGCCGATTGGGTGAGGCCGAGATGGCCGTGGCCGAAGGCGTAAACGACGCGCGGGCTGGCCGTGGAGCGGCCGATGACGGGGAGCGAATCCGGCAGCGAGGGGCGAAACCCCATCCACTGCCGCCCGCCCTCGGTCCTCAGGCCGGGAAGGAAGCTCTTCGCCTTGCCGAGCATCGCCTCGGACCGCTTGAAGTTCGCCGGCAGATCGAGCCCGGCGAACTCCACGGCGCCGCCGACCCGGATGCCCGAGGACAGCCGCGAGACGACGAAGCCGTGACCGCCGAAGGTGAGCTGGCGCTTCAGGTCGAAGGCATCGGCCGGCAGCGTCGTGTTGTAGCCGCGCTCGGTGTCCAGCGGAATGCGGTCGCCGAGCATGGCGGCGAGCGGCTTCGACCAGGCGCCGGCTGCGACGACGGCGTGGCGGGCGCGTAGGCTCGTTCCGTCCGCCAGAGCGACCGTCACCCCGTGTTCATCGGCTTCGATGCCGCGCACCTCACCCTGCCGTCGCTGGGCACCGGCGGCGGCACTCTGCCAGAGCGCACAGGCATAGTCGTAGGGGTCGGAGACCGACTGCCATCCCGGCACGAAGGTCGCGTGGGTGAAGCGGGGCGACAGGCCCGGCTGGTACGCGGCGATGGCTTCGCCGGAGAGATGGTGGAACTCGATCCCCTCGCGCTCCCGCGCGGCCCAGCTCGCAAGCGACGCATCGCGCTCGCGGGCGGATTCGTAGAGTTCGAGATTGCCGTCGGAGCGCAGGAGCGACTGTAGACCCGCCGCCGCGATCAGCCGGTGGGTCTCGCCACGGGCAAGACGCATCAGCTCGGCCTGGGCGCGGGTGGAATGGCGGCAGGACTCGGCGGAACTCGCGCGCCAGAACCGCCAGAGCCACGGCGCGATCTTCGGCAGATAGGCGGGGCGAACGCTCAAGGGGCCGAGCGGATCGGCGAGCCAGCGGGGGGCCCGCCGCATGATCCCCGGAGAGGCCAGCGGAAGGATGTCGGAAAAGGCGAAGGCGCCGGCATTGCCGAAGCTGGCGCCCCTGGCGATCTCGCCGCGCTCGACCAGGACGACGCTCGTCCCCCTCTCCGCCAGCACATGGGCGGAGCAAATGCCGACGATGCCGCCCCCGATGATGACGGTCTCGGCATCGAGATCGCGTGTCGTCGTCATCGACCTGCCTCTTGCGACGCGTCAGGCGGCCCTGCCCGACCAATCGGCATACCAGGCCTTGAACAAAGCGTATTGCGCCTCGGCGAAAGCCTTCTGCGCAGGGCTCAGTTCGTCGGTCTCGTTGAAGTGCAGCCGATATTCCTCGTCGCCGTTCAACACCATCAGATGCTTGTAGTACAGAACGAGATCGGCGCCCTCGTCGAAGCGCGACAGGACCATCAGCGCCTCGTCCAGCTCCTGGGCCTGCCGGCGCGCCAGGGCGTCGCCTGCGGCGGCCTTCTCGCAGAGCGAGACGAGCTGGAGAACCGCCTGCGGCAGCGCGTTGCCGATGCCGGTGATGGCGCCGCGCGCGCCGCAGCGGACGTAGCCGTGAGAGACGTTGGTGTCGACGCCGACCATCAAGGTCAGGGCGTCGTCTCCGGAGGTGATGGTCTCGGCGGCATAGGACAGATCCTTGGCGCCGCCGAACTCCTTGAAGCCGACGAGGTTCGCATGGGCGCGGCGCAGCTCGAAGAAGAGATCGGCGCGCGTCGCGAAGCCGTAATAGGGGCTGTTGTAGATCACCGCGGGCAGGTCCCCGCCGGCGTCGAGCACGGCCGAGAAATGCGCCCGCTGGGCGGCGGGCGAGGTGCCGCGCGACAGGACGCGCGGAATGACCATCAGGCCCTTGGCGCCGACGCTCGCGGCATGCGCGGCATGCGCGGCGGCGACTTTGGTGTTGACCGCGCCTGTCCCGACGACGGTGGGCACCCCCGCTTCGACCAGATGCCGCACGCCCTCCATGCGCTGCTCGTCGGTCAGGAGCGGCCAGTCGCCCATCGAGCCGCAATAGACGACGGCGTTCATGCCGAGATCGACGAGTTCGCGTCCCTTGCGGGCGAGCGCTTGGAAATCGGGCGAGCGATCGGGCCTGCACGGCGTCATCAGGGCCGGGATGACACCTTGAAATACGTTCGATGACATGGGGGCACTCCTTGGCCGGTGCACGGGACGCCGTGCCGTGCGGACATTCTATCGTTCATGCATATTATTTGTCGACATAAAATATGCGCATACCGAGAGGAGGTCAAAGGACCGGATGCTGGCGGTTGTCCGTCGCGAAAAGCCGCTGGATCTGCCCGACGATCTGGTCGGCATGGACGCGGGCGAGCCGGTCCGCCGCCTCGACGTCGCGCCGGGCGATGGCGTCGATGATCTCTTCATGCTCGTGGACGTACTGTTCGGGCAATCGGTCGTCGAACGACTGATAATAAAGCCGCAAGAGACGGCGCCCGTCGTCGAGCAGCCGGACCATCAGCGAGTGGTAGTATGGGTTGCGCCCGGCCTTGGCGATGGCGGCGTGGAACTCGCGGTTGACCGCGATCATGCCGAGCGCATCCTGGGCGGCGACGGTCTGCGCATATGTCGCCTGAAGGGCGCGGATGCGATCGAGATCGGCGGCGCTGCGGTTCTCCGCGGCCAGCCGCGTCGTCACCCGGTACATCAGGGTGATCGCGTCGAAGAAGGTGTTGAGATTGAGGACGTCGATGTTCGAGACCATCGTCGAGCGATTGGGCAGCGTCTCGACCAGCCCCTCGCCCGCGAGCCGCACCAGCGCCTCCCGGATCGGCGTGCGGGACATGCCGAAGCGTTCGGCCAGTTGAACCTCGTCGACGGGGCTGCCGGGCGGCAGGGCCAGTTCGAGAATCTCGTCCCGCAGGATGTCGTAGACCCTCTTGACGCCCGAGCCGCGCTTGCGCTCTGCCGGGCGATTGCCGTCCCTGTCTTCCATGAGCCCTCCTGACGGGATCCCGAGCGATCACCACCTGCGCGTTACATGCCGGCTTCGTGACATGACAGCGAATTCTTCGCCGCGGCGTCAAGACGAAGACGCGACGGCCGCTCCGACCGTGCTTCGCGCCCCGGAAGGGGCGCGAAGCGGAAGCGAAGGAATGGTCCGAACGAAGCGGGAGCTGCTCAGGCCTCGTAGCCGAACGGATCGTCGACGCTATGGCTCGGCGTCGTGAACCAGCGGACCCCGTCTTCGGCCATGTAGGCGCAGTCCTCGAGACGGATGCCGAACTCCCCGTAGATGCAGATCATCGGCTCGATCGAGAAGCACATTCCGACTTCCAGCGGCCGCTTGTTGTTCTTGACGATGTAGCTCTCTTCGTGGACCTCGATCCCGATGCCGTGGCCGGTGCGGTGCGGCAGGCCGGGGGTCTTGTAGTCCTTCTCGAAGCCGGGAGCGGCCTCGATCAGGCCGCGAGCGCCGGCATCCACCGCCTCGCAGGGCGCGCCCAACCGGGCAGCGGCGAAGCCCGCGAGCTGCGCGGCCTTCTCCAGCTCCCAGACTTCGCGCTGGCGCGGGTTCGCATTGCCGAAGACGTAGGTCCGGGTCATGTCGGACCGGTAGTCGCCGAGGAAGCAACCGATATCCAGGAGAACCATGTCGCCGTCCTGCAGGGACTGCGGATAGTCGACGCCGTGCGGATAGGCCGTGGCCTCGCCGAACAGGACGATCGGTCGGCCCGCCTGCGGCGCCTTGCCGCCGAGCCGGCGGAAGGCTTCGAGAATGAACTCCTCGACCTCCACCGTGCCGATCCCCTCGCGCATGATGCGCGCCGCGGCCTTGTGGACTTCCAGCGTGATCTCGTTGGAGCGCTGCAAGAGGGCGATCTCGCGCGGCGTCTTGACCGAACGACAGGCGCCGGTGATCGCGGCGCCGTTCACCAGTTCGTAGCGGTTGCCCGACCGGCGCAGGCCGTCGACGTTGAAGAAGGGGGCGTTGGGGTCGATGGCCAGCCGGCCGGCCGCGATGCCGAGGCTTTCGACGGTGTCGATGACCAGCGCGCTCGGATCCTCGTGCTCGTCCCAGACCCGGATGTCGCCGTCGATCTTGAGCATCGAGCGGGTCTTCGGTTCCTCGAAGGCGGGGCTGAGATAGACCAGCGGCCCGTCGGCGGGCAGGATGGCGCCGTGCAGGCGCTCCGTCAGCTTCAGGTTGAGGCCGGTGAAGTAGTTGAGGTTCACCGTCGTATCGAGATAGAGGGCGTCGATCTTCTGCTCGCGCATCAGCGCGCGGGCCTTGTCCAGCCTCGCCTCGCGGTCGGCATCGTCGATGAACGCGACGCCGCCGGACATGTCCTGCATCTTCGCCAGTTCCTGCTCGGGCGTCGATCCGCCCACACCGATGGTCATCCTGGATAGTCCTCGTTCGATGGATTGTCTGGGGTTCGCTCTGGCCGGGAGAGGTTTCAGTTCCCGGATTTCTCCAGCCGGCAGGCGTCGAGCGCGGCCTTGAAGGCGGCACCGTCCATCTGCCCGCTGAGGCCGATGGCGACGAACGCGCTTTCGGCCATTTCGACCGCCTCGATCGCGGTCATCTGCGCTCGCTTGCCGACCTGCTGGAATTCGAAGGACCGTTCCTCGCCGCTTTCGCCGCGCACGCGCAGCACCCCCTTGGCGCGCAGCAGGCCGCCGCCGATCCGCTTCAGGGCCGGCCGCAGCAGCTTTTCGTCCAACGGATCGTCGCTCCGCCACGACCACGACGAGAAGTCCTTCGTGTGCGATTCGGTCGGGTGGGCTCCGTCGCAGCCGCAGTCCGGCCCATGAACGTGATCGTGGCTTCCATGAGAGTGGCTTCGATGATCGTGGCCCCCGCCGCTTTCCGTCGCGGGGCGCTCGCCGCGCGCAGGGCCGAGCAGGACCTCGATCGGGACGTCGCCGTGCCGGCAGGGGACGATCCGCAGATGCGGCGTGAGCCCGCTGAGCTGGGTTCGCAACCGCTCTTGCTCGTTTTCGGAGACGAGGTCGACCTTGTTCAGGATGAGCAGGTCGGCGCCGACGATCTGGTCGATCGCCAGTTCCGTCGTCGCATAGTCGAGTTCGGGGAACGCGGCGGCGTCGACGATGCAGAAGATGCCGTCGAGCGTGACGAGACCTTCGAGCTCTTCCGAGATCATCGTGTCCGCGAGCGGCAGCGAGCGGGAGACGCCGCTGGCTTCGACGACGATGCGGTCGAGATCGGGCCGCGAGGCGATCAGCTCCCGCACCGCCGTCACCAGTTCGGACTGGATCGTGCAGCACACGCAGCCATTGCTGAGCGTGACGCTGTTGGCGGAACCCTCGACGATCAGCGCCGCATCGATGTTGATCTCGCCGAAATCGTTGACCAGCACGCCGATACGCTGACCGCGCGGATTGGCCAGGATTTCGCGCACGAGGGTCGTCTTCCCCGCCCCGAGGAAACCGGTGAGAACGGTCGCAGGCAATGGGTGTCGATCGGCGCTCACAACTTCTGCCTTTCTTTTGCGCAGTGCAAAATTGCAATGCAGCTCGGCTCTTGCTTTGCATATTATCTGTATGCATAATCGATGCAAGGTGCCATCGGAGCCGGGCGAATTCCCCGACCGATGGAAGATTTCTGCCCGGGTGCCCGGCGCCGTCACTCGTCCGGGCTCGTGGCTTCGAGGAGGCGTGGCTTGGCCAAGACGCTGTTTCAGAACTTCGCGATGCTCGATCCCGAGCAGGACGAGATCCGCCACGGTCACTCGCTCCTGGTCGAAGGCGGCAGGATCCGCGAAGTTCGCGAAGGCGAGATCGGCGCCAACGGCGCCGACGTGATCGATTGCGGCGGCGCGACGCTCATGCCCGGCCTCATCGACAGCCACGTTCACGTGGTGCTGAGCGAAGTCTTCATCCGCAACATGGAGAGCACGCCGATCACCCTGATGACGGCGAACGCCATGGCCGAGATGCGGGCGATGCTCGGCCGCGGCTTCACCACCGTGCGCGACACCGGCGGCGCCGACTGGGGCCTTCGCCAGGGCGTGGAGCAGGGCCTCATCGCCGGGCCGCGGCTGTTCATTTCCGGCCGCGCCATCGGGCCCACCGGCGGCCACAGCGACGCCAGGCGCCGCACCGACACCGCGATCGGCTGTCCGTGCTGCGACGCCATGTCCTTCGCCATGGGCATCGCGGACGGCGAGGCGGAAGTGCGCCGGGCGGTGCGCGAGGAGATGCGCCAGGGCTGCGACCACATCAAGATCATGATGTCGGGCGGCGTCGCCTCGCCCTACGACCCGCTTCATTCCCTGCAGTATTCCGAGCGTGAGGTCCGGGCGGCGGTCGAGGAGGCGACGGCCTTCGGCCGCTACGTCACCGCGCACGCCTATACGCCGCAGGCCATCACCCGGGCCGCCCGGAACGGCGTTCGCTGCATCGAGCACGGCAATCTGATCGACGAGCCCTCCGCCGCCCTGATGGCCGAGAAGGGCATGTTCATGGTGGCCAATCTCGTCGCCTATTACGCCATGAAGGAGCGCGCCTCCGATTTCGGCATGTCCGCGGACATGCTGGAAAAGAACGACGTGGTCATCGAGGGTGGCCTGCGGTCCCTGGAGATCTGCAAACGCGCCGGCGTGCCGGTGGCCTACGGATCGGACCTTCTGGGGGCCCTGCGCATCGACCAGAGCCGCGAATTCACCATCCGCTCGCAGGTGCTGCCGGCGATCGACATCATCCGCTCGGCCACCACGGTCGGCGCGCAGATCCTGCGCAAGGAAGGCGAACTCGGCTGCCTGCGCGAGGGCGCCCTGGCCGACCTCATCGTGGTGGATGGCAATCCGCTGCAGAACCTCGAACTCCTCGCGGGGCAGGGTCGCCATCTCAAGGCGATCATGAAGGACGGCGTCTTCCACAAATGCGCCCTTTGACCCGCTTCCATCGCATCTGCAGTGCGCCCCGTAAGGTAGCCGTACAATGAGCAAGACCAGCACCCGGACCGGCACGCCGATCCTCCTGAAGAACCTTCGTCTGCTCGAGCCGTCCTTCGGCGAGGCCCGCGGCGGCTACGAGATTCTCGTCGAGGGCGAGAAGATCCGCGAGGTCTCCGACACCCCGATCCGGAGCGCCTCGGCCGACGTGGTGGACTGCGCCGGCAAGGTGGTGATGCCCGGCCTGATCGATTGCCACGTGCATTCGATGCATTCGGAGGTGTTCACGCGCCGGCTCGAGGAGGTGCCGCTGACGCTCGCCTCGGCCCGCGGCGCCCAGCGCCTGAAGGACATGCTCGATCGCGGCTTCACCACCGTGCGCGACGCCGGCGGCACCGACTGGGGCATGAAGCAGGCGGTCGAGCAGGGACTGATCCCCGGCCCGCGGCTGTTCATCGCCGGGCGCTCGATCGGACCGACCGGCGGCCACAGCGACGGGCGCAGCCGGACCAATCCCGGCTATCCGTGCCTGTGCTGCAACGGGCAGGCGTTCCTCAGACTGATCGTCGACGGCGAGGACGCCGTGCGCAAGGCCGTGCGCGAGCAGATGCGCCAGGGTACGGATCACATCAAGATCATGGTCTCGGGCGGCGTCGCCTCGCCCTACGACCCATTGATGTCGGAACAGTTCTCCGACGCCGAGATCAGCGCCGCGGTGGAAGAGGCCGACGCCTTCGGCCGCTACGTCGCCGCCCACGCCTATTCGGCGAGCGCCATTACCCGGGCCGTGACCCTCGGCGTGCGCACCATCGAACACGGCAACCTGATCGACGAGGCTGCCGCCGCGCTGATGGCCGAGAAGGGCGCCTATGTGGTCGCCAATCTCGTCGCCTACGTCGCGATGAAGGAGCGCGCCGCCGACTACGGCATGCTGCCGGAAATGCTCGAGAAGAACGACATGGTGATCGAGGGCGGCTACCGGTCGCTGGAGATCTGCAAGGCGGCAGGGGTCAAGGTCGGTTACGGCTCGGACCTCCTCGGCGCCCTGGCCGAAGACCAGAGCCGCGAGTTCTCGATCCGCGCCGAGATCCAGCCGGCGATCGAGGTGATCCGGTCCGCGACGACGATCGGCGCCGAGATCGTCCGCCGGCCGGGCCAGCTCGGCACGATCGCGCCCGGCGCCTGGGCCGACCTGATCGTCGTCGACGGCGATCCGCTCGCCGACATTTCGCTTCTGGAGGGACAGGGCCGGCATCTCAGCGCCATCATGAAAGGCGGCGCTTTCCACAAGAACCGCCTCGGGTCGATGGCGTGAGCGCGGTCCGGCCGCACCAGGGCGGGATGTTCTCCAACCGGCGGATCGGCCGCTGGACGTTGAACGCCCTCGCCACCCTCGCCTTCCTCTTCGCCCTGTTGCCGCTGATCTTCGTGACGTGGCTGTCTTTCTACGAGCAGGAGATCCCCTCCTTTCCGCCGACGGGCTATTCGTTGCACTGGTACGCCCTGGCGATCGCCAACGAGCGTTTCATCGACGCCTTCGTCATCAGTGCGCAGGTCGGCCTGGTCGCCACCGCGATCGGCCTCATCGTCGCCATTCCGGCGTCGATCGCCCTGACGCGCTACCGCTTCACCGGGCGCGGAGCGATCAACAACCTGCTTTTGATGCCGCTGGTCATCCCGGGCATCGTGCTCGGCTTCTCGCTCTACATCTTCCAGGTGGAAACCACGATCGCCACCGAACTGCCGATCATGGGCTCGTTCTGGGGTCTCGTCTTCGGCCACGTTCTCCTGGTCATCCCGTGGAGTGTGCGGCTGATCACCGCCAGCCTCGTCGGTTTCGACCGCACGCTGGAGGAGGCCGCGATGAATCTCGGCGCCGATCCCTTCACGGCGTTCCGGCGGGTGACCGTGCCGGGGATCCTGCCGGGGATCGTGGCGGGCGCGATGTTCGGCTTCGTCAGTTCCTTCGGCAATCTCGAGGTCAGCCTCTTCCTCGTCGCACCGGGCCAGACGACGCTGCCGATCGCCATCCTCCAGTATCTCGAATGGAAGATCGACCCGACCATCGCGGCGATTTCCGTCCTGCAGATCCTGATCATCATCGCCGCGATGCTGATCACGGACCGCTTCGTCCGAATTAGCCGAGTGGTGTAGCGATATGGCTGGCGTCGAACTTCAAGGACTGTCCAAGCATTACGGCGACTTCCAGGCGACCGAGGACGTCAACCTCGACATCGCCGACGGGGAGTTCCTGGTGCTGCTCGGGCCGTCCGGCTGCGGCAAGACCACCACCTTGCGGATGATCGCCGGCTTCATCGAGCCGACGAAGGGCACCATCACGGTCGGCGGCGCCGACGTGACGCGGCTGCCGCCGTGGAAGCGCTCCACCGGGCTGGTCTTCCAGAACTATGCGCTGTTTCCCCATCTCACCGTCGCCCAGAACGTCGCCTTCGGGCTCGAGATGCACAAGGTCCCGAAGGCCGAGATCGGCGGCAAGGTCGCGACGGCGCTGGACCTCGTCCAGCTCGGGCATCTGGCCGACCGCTATCCCCGCCAGATGTCGGGCGGCCAGCAGCAGCGCGTGGCGCTCGCCCGTGCGCTGGCCTTCCAGCCGGACGTCCTTCTGCTCGACGAACCGCTGTCGAACCTCGACGCCAAGCTGCGCCACGAAGTGCGCCACCAGATCCGCAATCTCCAGCAGCGCCTCGGGATCACCACGGTCATGGTGACGCACGACCAGGAGGAGGCGCTGACCATGGCCGACCGGATGGTGGTGATGAAGGACGGGCGCATCCAGCAGCTCGGCACCCAGCGCGAACTCTACGACGATCCGGCGAGCGAATTCGTCGCCTCCTTCGTCGGCCGTTCGAGCTTCATCAAGGGGCGATTTTCCGGCGGACGGTTCGTCAGCCATGGCGGGCTGGCGGTCGAGACCGAGCGGCGCCTCGCCGGCGAGGCGGTGCTGGCGCTGCGGCCCGAGCGCATCCATCTCGGCGCCGATGCGGCGGACGCCGCGAGCCCCGACGGGAGCAACACCTATCGCGGCAAGGTCGCGTCGATCTCCTATCTCGGCAGCTCGATCGACGTCGAGGTGAAGCTCAACGAGACCGACAGAGTCATCGCGCAGGTCGTCAACAAGGGTCGCGAAAGCGGCGCCTCGGTCGGCGACGAGGTATCGGTCACGTTCCCGCGCGACGTGCCCGTATTCGCCGCCTCGCCCGCTTGAGGCGGGTCCGGTCCATGTCCCTCGTGTCAACAACCAGCAGGAAGACGAAATGACCAGAGAAACCAAGAGCATGTCGATCAGCCGTCGCAGCTTTCTGGCCGGAACCGCCGGCGTGGCCGCGTCCTCCCTCATCCTCCCCGGCATGCCGGCCTTCGCCGCAGGCGGCCGGATCGTGGTCGGCACCTGGGGCGGCGACTACGCCCGCCTTCTGACGGAGAACATTGACCAGCCGATCTTGAACCCGCTCGGCTACGAAATCGTCCAGGATCAGGCCGGCGATCCGGAGCGCCGCGCCAAGATGCTGGCCGAGCGCCGTCTGCCGCGCGGCTCGGTCGACACCAACGCTCTGCAGGACAGCTCGATGTATCAGGTCTACGCGCAGGGCCTGGTCGAGGAACTGGATTTCGACAAGATTCCCAACGCCTCCAAGCTTCTGCCCAACATGCGCCTGCCCTACGGCATTCCGCAGATCTTCTCGGGCATGGTTTTGCTCTACAATCCGGACAAGATGGACGCGCCTTCGGCCTATGCCGATCTCTTCGATCCGAAGATGGGCAACCGCCTCGGCATCATCGACATCCAGTATCGGCACAACATCGCCGTCGCCTCTCTGATCGCCGGCGGTTCGGTCACCGCCGTTGAAAAGGGCAAGGCGCTTCTCATGGAGCTGCGCAAGGCCGGCGTGCGCATCTACCCGACCAACGAAGCCTTCGCCCAGGCCCTCAAGACCGAAGAGATCGACGGCGGCCCGATGTGGAAGGCGCGGTCGCTGCAGTGGCAGAAGGCCGGCATCAACGTCCTCGCCGCCGTGCCGTCCGAGGGCATGGTGCCCTACGTGTCCGGCTTCGTCATCCCGAAGAACGCGCCGAACAAGGACGGGGCCTACGCCTATCTCAACGCCCTGCTGGAGCCCGAGGCGCAGATCGGCTTCGCCGAGAACATGGGCTATGCCGGCACGACCGACGTCGAGATGCCCAAGGAGCTGCAGGAGCGCGTCAGCTTCACGCCCGAGCAGATCGAAGCGATGAACCCCTTGGACTTCGAGTTCTTCGCCAAGAACGATCTGGAGCTGAAGACCTGGTGGGACCGGGAATTCATCGGCTGACCGCGCTTCGCCCGTCCCTCGAGGATAAAACGTGACCACAATCCGACATTAGGGAGACGGGCGATGAGCGCGCATGCCGCTTCCAGGCCGAGGATCTTGACCGCGACGTTCCTGATCGGGCCGGCGACCTTCATCGCCGGCCTCGGGGTCATCGGTCCGATGCTCTATCTGTTGCGCTACAGCTTCAACAAATACGACCCGATGGAGCTGATGATCGAGACCTTCACGCTGAGCAATTACGGGGAGTTCTTCACCAGCCCGTATTATCTCGGCGCCTATCTGACGACGCTGAGGGTCGGGCTGATCTCGACGGCGATCTGCCTCGTCTCCGGGTTTCCCCTCGCCTACGTCCTCGCCCGCTCGGCGTCGCGCTTCAAGAACCTGATGATCATCGGCATCGTCGTGCCGCTGTTCGTCGGCAATGCGGTGCGGGCCGCCGGCTGGATGAGCTTTCTCGGCAGCCGCGGCCTTCTCAGCGTCACGCTGATGAAGCTCGGGCTCACCGATGGCCCGACGGACTTCATGTACACCGAGGGGACGGTGATCGTCGGCATCGTCGCGGTGAACCTGCCCTATATGGTGCTGTCGCTCCAGAGCGTCCTGGAAGGTATCAACCGCAACGTCGAGGAAGCCGCCTTCTCGCTCGGTGCCCCGCCGCTGACCATGGCGCGCCGCGTGCTCTTACCGCTCGCCCTCCCCGGCATCGCAGCAGGCACGATCCTGACCTTCATCCTGGCGATGAACGCCTATGCGACGCCGGTGCTTCTCGGCGGACCGAGCTTCAACATGCTGGCGCCGCTCGTCTACGGTCAGTTCCAACTGAACAACTGGCCGAGCGCGGCGGCCGTCGCCTTCGTCCTGATGGCGACGACGCTGCTTCTGACCATCCTCGTCGCGATCATCACCCGGCAGAAGTTCCGCGAGGGTTAGGCCGACCGGACGCCTTTGATGCCGCCCGGTGAGGAACCGCCTCCGGCCCTCTCCCGGCCGCCGTCCCTTGCACCCCCTGCCCCCCTCGCCTAAACAGCGGCCCTCATCCGGAACCAGCGGCAAAGCGGGCGGGCCATGGCAGAGCTTCAGACCCCCTATTACCTGATCGACGAGACGCGGCTGCTCGCCAACATGCAGGTGATGGACGCGGTGCGCCAGAAGTCCGGCGCGAAGGTCCTCCTGGCGCTGAAGTGCTTCGCGTCCTGGGCGGTGTTCCCGCTGATGGCCGGGCACATGGACGGCACGACGTCGTCCTCGCTCAACGAGGTGAAGCTCGGACGCCGCAAGTTCGGCGGCGAGACCCACGCCTATTCCGTCGCCTATGCCGATCACGAGATCGCCGAGGTGATCGACAATGCCGACAAGATCATCTTCAACTCGATCTCGCAGCTGCAGCGGTTCGAGGCAGAAAGCGCCGGGATCGTCCGGGGTCTCCGGCTGAACCCCGGCGTCTCCACCTCCTCCTTCGATCTCGCCGACCCCGCCCGGCCGTTCTCGCGGCTCGGCGAGTGGAGTGCGGAGAAGGTCGAGGCGGTGATCGAGAAGATCTCCGGCTTCATGGTCCACAACAACTGCGAGAACGGCGATTTCGCTTTGTTCGACGCCATGCTCGGCGCGGTCGAGGCGAAGTTCGGCCATCTGTTCGAACGGGTGGGTTGGGTCAGCCTCGGCGGCGGCATTCATTTCACCGGCACGGACTACCCGCTCGACGCCTTCTGCCGGCGGCTGAAGGACTTCGCCGAAAAATACGGCGTCCAGGTCTATCTCGAACCCGGCGAGGCGGCGATCACGAGGACGACGACGCTGGAGCTGACGGTGCTCGACCGCCTGTTCAACGGCAAGGAACTGGCGATCGTCGATTCCTCGGTCGAGGCGCACATGCTCGATCTCCTGATCTATCGCGAGAGCGCCAAGCTCTTGCCGAATACCGGACCGCACGAGGTGATGATCTGCGGCAAATCGTGCCTTGCCGGCGACGTCTTCGGGACCTTTTGCTTCGAGACGCCCTTGGAAATCGGCGACCGCATCTCCATTCAGGATGCAGCCGGTTATACCATGGTCAAGAAGAACTGGTTCAACGGCGTGAAGATGCCGGCGATCGCGGTGAAGCGCCTCGGCGGCCGGATCGAGGTCGTGCGCGACTTCACCTATGACGACTTTGAAAGCAGCCTCTCGTAAGGCGGAGCCAAAAACCTCCTGAAGGGGAAATCCTCGATGAAACCCAACGTCCTGATCATCGGCGCCGGCGGCGTCGCGCAGGTGGCGGCGCACAAATGCGCCCAGAACAACGACCGCTTCGGCGAGATCCACATCGCCTCGCGCACCGTCGGGAAGTGCGAGGCGATCGTCGAGTCCGTGCGCGACAAGGGCGCGATGAAGGTGAAGGACGGGGTGATCGTCGCCCATCGCCTCGACGCGCTGGACGTTCCCGCGACGGTCGCGCTGATCCGGAAGGTCGAGGCCGCGATCGTCATCAATGTCGGCTCGGCCTTCGTCAACATGTCGGTGCTGTCCGCCTGCATCGAGACGGGTGCGGCCTATATCGACACGGCGATCCACGAGGATCCCTTGAAGATCTGCGAGACGCCGCCCTGGTACGGCAATTACGAGTGGAAGCGCCGCGAGGAGGTCGCAAAGGCCGGGATCACCGCGATCCTCGGCGCCGGCTTCGACCCCGGCGTCGTCAACGCCTATGCGCGGCTCGCCGAGGACGAATATCTCGACGAGATCACTTCGATCGACATCGTCGACGTCAATGCCGGCAGCCACGGCAAGTGGTTCGCGACCAACTTCGACCCGGAGATCAACTTCCGCGAATTCACCGGCGTGGTCTATTCCTGGCAGAACGGTGCCTGGCAGACCAACCGGATGTTCGAGATCCCGCGCGAATGGGACCTGCCGGTGGTCGGCAAGCGCCCGACCTACATGACCGGACACGACGAGATCCACTCGCTGTCCGCCCGCTACAAGGACGCCGACGTGCGGTTCTGGATGGGCTTCGGCGAGCGCTACGTGCAGGTCTTCACGGTGCTGAAGAACCTCGGGCTTCTCTCCGAGCAGCCGGTGACGACCGCCGAGGGCCAGGAGGTCGTGCCCTTGAAGGTGGTGAAGGCCTGCCTGCCGAACCCGGCCGAACTCGCCCCGGAATACGAGGGCAAGACCTGCATCGGCGATCTCGTCAAGGGCAGGAAGAACGGCCGCGACGTAGAGGTCTTCATCTACAACGTCGCCGAGCATAAGGACGCCTATAACGAGGTCGGCAGCCAGGGGATATCCTATACGGCGGGCGTGCCGCCGGTGGCCGCCGCGCTCTTGATCGCCGACGGCACCTGGGACGTGAAGAAGATGGTCAACGTCGAGGATCTGCCGCCGAAGCCCTTCCTCGACCTGCTCGGCCGGATGGGCCTGCCGACGCAGGTCAAGGTGAACGGCGAGGAAGCCGCGATCGATCTCGCGGCGTGACTGACGTCGCCGCGTGATCGAGGGAGCGGAGCCATGAACACCTCGTCATCCCGGGCTTGACCCGGGATCCATGCCAAACCGTCTCACCCGCCGAGACGGTGCCATTATCGGCTCGGCGGGTTGTCCGAAACGACTTGTCGCTTCCCCCACACAGGATCCTGGATCAGGCTCGGGATGACGAGACTGCCAGGGAAGCGGGCCTTCGGTTTCAGAAGGGCTGCGTCAAGCCCGAGTCGACGAGGTTGAGAGGGAACGACACGCAGTCTCAGAACGGCTTCGCCACCATCACCCCGTAGGCGAGGACCACGAGGGCGAGCATGGCGACCGACAGGCCGATGGCCGTCGTCTTCTCGCCCGCCGCATAGGCCCGCCGGCTGCGCGCGCCGAGGATCGGATAGGCGACGAGGACGGCGAGGCCGACCCAGGTGAAGGCCTGCCCGGCCCAATCCGGCATCATCGCAAGGAGCACGAGGCCGAGGAGCCCGACGAGGCTGGTGAGGGCGACGGCCGCGACATAGACCAGCTTGCGCATCCCGCCGACGGCGCTGACGGCGCCGGACGGCGCGGTCAGCGCGACGCCGGTCCAGCCGATGGACAGAAGCAGCGCCAGAAGGGCGAGGCCGCCATGGGCCTTGACCAGAATTTCGTACATTTCGCGTCCTTGTTTTCGAAGTCTTCCAGACTCGGCCCGAGCCTTTCCATGCCGACGGGCTGCAATGCAAGTGCCGGCCGGGCTCACGCCAAACCGTGAGCGGTCGCGGCGCGCACCACATGCGGTGTGGCCGTGAAAGACGGCCGCAGCGGACCTTTTCGAAGCAACGCCCGTCCTGCCGCCCGAAAACGCCCGCCGAACCGCCTCCCGCCGATTTTTCGCGGGGGAGAAGCCCTCGGGCGGCAGTGGACTCTTTCCTTCCCGTCTATCAAACCTATTGACGTAAGGACGGGCCGACGAGGCCACCAGCGGAGACCGGCATGGCCTTTATCGATCCCATCATCAATTTCATGAACGACATTTTCTGGGGCTACGTGCTCATCTACGGCCTGCTTGCGGTCGGCATCTTCTTCACGCTGCGTCTCGGCTTCATCCAGATCCGCCACTTCCCGGAATATTTCCGGGTGGTCAAAGGCAGCCGTGGCGGCGACAAGGCGGGCATCTCGCCGCTCCAGGCGCTGACGGTCTCGCTTGCCAGCCGCGTCGGCACCGGCAACCTCGCGGGCGTCGCAGTGGCGCTCACCCTCGGCGGGCCGGGCGCGATCTTCTGGATGTGGATGGTCGCCCTCGTCGGCATGGCGACCGCCTATGCCGAATCGACCCTCGCCCAGCTCTACAAGATCCGCAACGACGAGGGTCAGTATCGCGGCGGCCCGGCCTTCTACATGGCGCACGGGCTCGGCCTGCCCTGGCTCGGCGGGCTGTTCTCGCTCAGCCTGATCCTCGCCTACGGCCTGATCTTCAACGCCGTCCAGGCCAATTCCATCGCCGATGCCGTCGAGGCCGCCTTCGGCTACGACAAGCTGTGGATCGGCATCGCCCTCGCCGTCCTGTCGGCCATCGTCATCTTCGGCGGCATCCGCTCCATCGCCAACGTCGCCGAGATCGTCGTGCCCTTCATGGCCGTCGCCTATCTCGCAGTGGCGATCTACGTGATCGCCGTCAACATCACCGAGGTTCCGGCGACGCTCTGGCTGATCGTCAAGAGCGCCTTCGGCTTTCAGGAGGCGGCGGGCGGCGTGACCGGGGGCATCGCCGCGGCGATGCTGAACGGCGTCAAGCGCGGCCTGTTCTCCAACGAGGCCGGCATGGGCTCGGCGCCGAACATCGCCGCCGTCGCGACGCCCGATCCGCACCACCCGTCCTCGCAGGGGCTCGTCCAGGGCCTCGGCGTCTTCATCGACACGCTGGTGATCTGCACCGCCACGGCGCTGATGATCCTTCTGTCGGGCGTCTACACGCCGGGCCAGGAGGTCACCGGCACCGAGCTCACGCAGAACGCTTTGTCGGCCCACATCGGCGACTGGGGCCAGATCTTCGTCGCGGTGGCGATCTTCTTCTTCGCCTTCACCTCGATCATCGGCAACTATTCCTATGCCGAGAACGCCATGACCTTCCTGCGCGCCGGCAACCGGATCTGGCTGTCGATCCTGAGGATCGGCCTCCTGGCGATGGTGGTCTGGGGCTCGCTGGTGAAGGTCGAGACGGTATTCAACACCGCCGACGCCTCGATGGGCCTGATGGCGACGATCAACCTGATCGCCATCGTCGCGCTTTCCGGAACGGTCGTGAAGCTCACCCGCGACTATTTCCGCCAGAAAGCGACCGGGCTCGAGCCGCGCTTCGACAACGACGACTATCCGGAGCTACAGGGCAAGATCGACGGCACGATCTGGACGCCGCACGGGGACATCGCAAAGGCCTGAGGCCGGCAGAAGCCGGCCCG
Source organism: Jiella avicenniae (assembly GCF_021390325.1). Classification (GTDB taxonomy): domain Bacteria; phylum Pseudomonadota; class Alphaproteobacteria; order Rhizobiales; family Rhizobiaceae; genus Jiella; species Jiella avicenniae. The sequence continues at coordinate 139,324 of NZ_JAJUWU010000018.1, forward strand.
CCGCCTTTTCATTCCGGCGCCGCGCCACTATCACCCTCCCTGACGCAATGCACCGAAACGACAGGGAGAGCGCCATGGCAGAGGCACAGCGGATCGACGGCAAGGCAGTCGCAGCACGGATCGTCGATGGCGTGAAGGCCGGCGTGGCAAAACTGACGGGGGAGACCGGCGTGGTTCCCGGCCTCGCCGTCGTCATCGTCGGCGAGGATCCGGCGAGCCAGGTCTATGTCGGCTCGAAGGCGAAGATGGCCAGCGAGTGCGGCTTCAAGTCGATCAAGCACGAGCTCCCCGCCGAGACCAGCGAAGAGACGCTTCTGAAGGTCGTGCGCGATCTCAACGAGGATCCGGAAGTCCACGGCATCCTCGTCCAGCTTCCCCTGCCCGAGCACGTCGACGAGGCCAAGGTCATCCAGACCATCGATCCCGACAAGGACGTCGACGGCTTCCATCTGATCAACGTCGGACGCCTGTCGACGGGCGATACCGCAGCGGCCTTCGTGCCCTGCACGCCGGCTGGCTCGATGCTGCTGATCCGCGAGGTGCTCGGCGACGACCTCTCCGGCAAGAACGCCGTCATCGTCGGCCGCTCGAACATCGTCGGCAAGCCGATGGCGCAGCTCCTGCTCGCCGCCAACGCCACCGTCACCATCGCCCATTCGCGGACGAAGGATCTCGCCGGCGTCTGCCGCGGGGCGGACATCCTGGTCGCGGCGGTCGGGCGGCCGGAAATGCTGACCGGCGACTACGTCAAGGACGGCGCGGTGGTCGTCGACGTCGGCATCAACCGCATCGAGGCGCCGGAAAAGGGCCTGAAGGAGGACGGCACGCCGAAGACCCGTCTGGTCGGCGACGTGAACTACGCCGAGGCGGCGGCGAAGGCCGCGGCAATCACGCCGGTGCCGGGCGGCGTCGGGCCGATGACCATCGCCATGCTGATGGCCAACACGCTGCGCTCGGCCTGCCGGGCGGCGGGAACGACGCCGCCGGCGCTCTGAACGCCCGTCGCTCGGTCAGTCCGGCTGAGCGGCCACCTTCCGCGGCTCGTCGCCCCAGGGATCTTCCCGGCCCCGCCACGACGGAATCATCCATGGTGCAGACCGTCGCCGGCTGAAGACGACCCCACAGATGCGGTCGGGCTCTGCAGGCAGGACGGCCGGGCGATGTGAAGGCATTTGATGAATGGGGGTCAGAGGACGGTTCGACCCTTCGCAAGGTCGAACCGTCCGAGTCGCCTCCCCGGCAACTCCCGCCGCGGCAACGCATTTGCTCGTTGCTCTCCGTGGGTATCCACGATGTCGTCAATACTATGGCCCGCTACCCCAGGGTAGTGACAGGAATCCCCTTCCCCAAGGATTTGGCAACTCTCGTTAATGAATCCCTACTTCATCCACAGGCAAATGCCCGGGACCTCGCCACGGCCCTCGCAAAAGCGCAGCCGGCCGGCGCTCACAGCCGTGCGACGAGGGCCCTCGACGGCCAGCAGGTCTCCGGCAGGCCGAGCCTCGCCTCCGCCTCGCCGATCGAGCGGCGGGTCTTGAAGCCGGCGAGCCCGTCCACCGCGCCGACGTCGCGCCCGTTCGCAACGAGCTTCTCCTGCATCCGGAAGACGTCGCCACGGGTCAGCCGGTCGGTCTTCCGCCACGCCCCCACCAGCGGCCCGGCGCCCTGGATCCGATCGGCGACATGGCCGACGAACAGGGCGTAGAGGTCGGAGTTGTTGTATTCCTTGATGACGTAGAAGTTCGGCGTGGCGACGAAGCTCGGGCCGAGACGGCCGGCCGGAAACAACAGATGGCCGGTGGCCGAGAGTTCGTCTTTCGGGAACGTTCGTCCGGCGACGCGCGAGACGCCGGCATCCACCAGATCGCCGATCCTGTACGCCTTGTCCGGCCCCTCGCCGCGGCAGGAGACCGCAGCCGGGATCTCCGCCTCGAAGCCCCAGTCGCGGCCGGCCTGCCAGCCGGCGGCCTTCAGGTAGTTGGCGATCGAGGCGAGCGTGTCGGGCACCGAATTCCAGATGTCCCGGCGCCCGTCCCCGTCGAAGTCGACGGCATATTTCAAAAACTTCGTCGGCATGAACTGGGGCTGGCCGAGGGCGCCGGCCCAGGAAGATTTCATCTCCGAGACCTTCAGATGCCCGTCGGCGACGATCTTCAAGGCCGCGACCAGCTCCTCGCGGAACATCGCCTTCCGGCGCGAGAGAAAGGCCTTGGTGCCGAGCACCTCGAAGGCGTTCATCGGGATCTTCGCCGCGCCGAAGGCCGATTCGCGCCCCCAGATGGCGAGGATGATCGGCGCCGGCACGCCGTAGCGCTGCTCGATGCGGGAGAGAAGATCGCCGTAGCGCGACCGAAGCTTTCGCGCCGTGGCGGCGTTGCCGGCGACCGCGCGCTCGGACAGATAGTCGGCGCCGCTCTTGAACTCCGACTGGAAATTGATCTCGGCGACGGTGTCCTTGCCGCCGGGCAGGACGAGGTCAGGCAGCTTGGTGTCGGCAGAGACGCCGGTGAAGGCCGCGTCGAAGACGCCGCGCGGCACGCCTTCGGCCCTCGCCGCCGGCCAGATGTCGGCTTCGAGAAACGTGCGGAAGCCGGCGTCGAGCGAGGCGGCGCGGGCCGGCGCGGCAGCCGTGATCGCGAGAAGAAGGAGGACGAGCAAGAGACGGCAGAGACGATCGATCATGCCATCAGTGATAACGGTACGGCGGCACCGCCGAAAGCCTCTTTCCGGGGCACCCCGGTCAACGCCCCTCGAAGACCGGCTGCGCATTGCCGAGGGATCCAGCCGGTGCCTCGCCGCTGCTCGAAGCCGGTCGTTCCGTCGGCCATCACGCTCTTTCCGAAGCGGCCCCGGCGTTCCGCGACGTTTGGACACGACCACGCACCACAAGCCCCGGCAAGCGTGGCCTGAAACGCAAAAAACCCGGCATCGAGGATGCCGGGCCAAAGCGCCGAGACGCCAGCCGTCGGGACGTTCGTCCCTCAGCTGTTCATCGCGCGAAGATCGTTGATGTAGTTCTTCGGCAGATGCAGCGGGCTCGGCGTCTTGAAGCCCATGTGGCGGGCAATGTCGCCGACGAAGGCGCTGCAATTGTAGGTCGCCGCGTTCCAGACGGGACTGCGGTCCTGAAGATCGTGGATATAGGCGGCGATCTCCTGATACTGCGCCGCAGTCAGCGGGATCGTCCACTCGGCAAGGAGATACTGGCGCTCGGTGTCACCGTCGCTCGCGCCGGTCTCGGAGGGGACCGGGAGGATGTGGCCGACCATGTAGGGGATGACGCTGGTCGATGCGGGATGGAGCCCGGCGACTTCCGTCATGCTCGGAACCAGCGTCCCGGTCGAATCGTAGGGCACACGGCCGTTCGCGTCGAACTGGCCGAAGACCACGAAGGTATGGCCATAGCTCTCGGCGTTTCGGGCGCGGAAGGAGATGAAATAGGGCTTTGCCTCGTTGACCGTCGGGGCATAGGCCGCCGGCTGCACCAGGCTTCCCGCGGTGGTCACCGGCGCTCCGGCCATCACGGTGCTGCGGTTGGAGGCCGAGGACGTGCATCCGGCGACGGTGAGACTCAGAAGAGCCGCGGCCGCAAGCCGAAGAAATGAGGGGAGCATTGTGCCGCCTTTCCAGAAAACGAAACGTGGTTACCCCGACCGGCTCGCGGGTCTGTCGAGCAACAATCACGACGCGTCCATCGCACTTGCACCCGATCCCGGGTGCGGCGTGGCGTCATGTCACGCTATCGATGCTCCAGCCATGGAGCGCAGCGCTTGTCTTCTTGCCGAAGATCTCGATTCCGATCACCGGATCAAGAATGCGCTTGCATTGTGTCGGTTCCGTCACCGACGGCCGCCGGTCGTTTTGACGCGGGCGGCGAAAGAGAACGGGGAGGCCGCAAGCAGCCTCCCCGACGTCTGTCAGGGATCAACCCTTGGTGACGTAAGCCGGCTCGGAGTAGACCGGCTCGGCGACCGGGGCCTTGCCCTTGCCCTTGCCGATGCCCTTGCCCATGCAGCCAGCGAAGGTTGCGAGAGCGAAGCACGCGACCGATGCGATGATGACTTTCTTCATAGTAGCTACCTATTCGTGTCTGTCGGTTGGTTGCCGCAGTTCAAATTCCCGACGCGTTTGCGGCCGGTGCGTTCGGAACCTGTTGCCAAAACACGCTACCGACAAGTGCCCAAAAGCCACAGTTACCGCCGAACCTCAGAACCCTAACCTACGTATCGTTAACAATTTGTTTCAAACCTGCTTTCCGGCGTCACGAAAGCCCTGTCGGCAAGGGGTTCGAGAGATTTGCGGCGACGCCTGCCCGTCTCGCGAGGGGGCGTGGCGGACGTGCCGCATCCGCCGGCAAATCGCACCGTTGGAAATCAACGGTCTGGCTGGCGAGGGAGAAGCCGGGGCGACTCGCTGCGGATGCCCGAAGGCCACGAATCGGCGACGCCGCTGCGGGCGTGCGGCACAACCGCTGCAAGCAACGACCGGATCTTTTCTTGGGAATTATTTGCCGGCTCGCCATCCCCTCAGCGGGAGAGCGGGGCCGGCGGCAGGATTTCGGCCGGCACCGCGGGTGCCATCCCTCCCCGCTCCGCCACCTCGGCCTCGGTCGTCAGCACCGAACCCGGCGGTCCCTTGATGACGACGTGCGCTTCGCGGATCGCGGCCCGGTTCTGATCGAGGACCATGCCGCGCTCGGCTTCGACGAGCGCCTCGGCGGGCTGTCCCGTGGCGGCGACGAATGCGGCGCCGAGTTCCTCGCGGGTGTTGGCGCAGTTCTGATAGGCCGTCGACGCGACGACGTCGTCGGACAGACCCGAGGTCACCTGCTTGACGCTCTCGTCGTAATTGCAGAAGGCGTCGGCGCGCAGCGCCGCGTCGAGGGTGCCCGTCACCGGGCCGTAGCGCTGGGCGAGGACCGCCTTGCGGGCGTTGTAGTCGTTCAGATAGGTCTTGCGCAGGGCCAGTCGGCACTGCGCGTAGACCAGTTCGCCCGGCCGGATGAGAAGGCTCTGGCAATGGGCGTCGTCGGCCGGGTCCTCGGGATTCATCACCTCCGCGATATCGCCGCTCGCGGAAACGCAGCCCGACAGGGCAGCGGAAAGAACCAGGGAAGCGGCGGCGAAGGCCATCAGGCGCATGGCGGTCAATCCAAAAGGGCGTCGGTTCCTCCGACGGCCCGCAGTTGTTCGGGACGAGGCGAGCGGCCCGACCATCCGCGATGGTTCGGCGCCCGAGACCCCTGCCCCGAAATACACGAATTCGGGACGAAGCCGGGATCATTCGGATCGGCCGGCCAAGCCCGGACCTCGTGAAGTTCATTGCGGCGAAGGTGTGGCGTAGCCCCCTCCGCCGCCTTGAACCGAAAGGAAAAATTCCGGCTATTGCGCGGGGACCACGTCGCGCACGGCCGATTCCAGCGCCTCGGTCGTCTTCTTGGCGGCGCAGGTTCGGCGCGGACTGACGACCGCCTGCTGGTCGAGGTCACCGCGATCGATCGGACAGACCTCGTGGGCGATGTCCGGCGACACCGTCACGGTCAGCGGGATGTCGGAAATCTTGCGCGACAGCTTCGAGGCGAGCGAGGTCTTGACGCCCCAGTCGCCGAGCGAGACCTCCACCAGCATCGACTGTTCGTCGGCGGCGACCGGATCGTCCGCCGCAGCCGGCGCCGTCTGGGCCGACGCGGCCGAGGCCGCGACCACGACCGCCAGGGTCGACGCGACGAGCCGGCGGCGCCGTTTCAGCATTCGTCTCGACCCATCCTCAAGCAGCGTGCCCATCGCCTCCGCGCTCCCAACAGTGTTGCGTCCCACGAACCGGAACTCTTCCGTATCCTCGCCTGCCTCTGCCGGCGGTGCGATGCCGATATGTGGATCCGACCTCGTCGATGGCCAGGCGAATGTCGGCCAACCGAATGTCGGGATCCGCGAGGCCCTCGGCGAGTTCGCGCCACGCCGGTCTCCGACACGGCGAGGTCCGGCGGGCGAGCGCCCAGGCCGGCGAACCCGCTTTCGCAGCGGACCCGTCCCACGCCGCGCAAAGGCTGGTGCTCCGGCCTTCGAAGTCAATCGTCCCGCGAGGAATTTCGCCGGCTTTGATACTGCATTGCACAATCGAACGCACCAGTGCCTGCAGCACGGGACGCCCCAAGGGAAGGAGTGACCCGGTTACGATCGATGACGCCGATTATTCAATAGAAATCCGCCGTTCGTACGAAATGTCATGGCTGCCATGCCATTGTGCACCGCAGCATCAATGGATATCTCTGGCCTCGACACCGTCCCATCCAAGTAACGAGGCATCCGATGAAGACGAAACTCGTCACCGCAGCCGCCATCATCGCCGCTGCTGCGACCAGCGCCACGGCCGGTGAACTCAAGCCGGCGGCAGGCCACGCGATTCACCTCGGCAACGTCCAGGGAGCGGCCTATTACACCGTCGAGGACGACGGCCTGCGCCTCGTCGCGACGGTCGCCGGGGGCGAAACCGGCGATTCCGTCCGCTTCGTGTCGACCCTTTCCGACGGCCAGACGATGGTCGTCGAAGTCCCCGGGACCGGCGGCCAGAACGCCGAAGCTCTGACCTTCAGGCGGGTCGGCGAGCACGTCGTCGTCGAGGCGAGCCCCGACCTTCGCGCCGCGATGGCCGACTGAACGAGAAGGGGGCCGACGCGGCTCCCTTTCTCCTGGCCGGCGCGAAGGGGCGCGCGCCGGCCGGTTTTGCCGATTTTTCATCCATCGCCCGGCCCGAACGACGCTTTCGTCGCGGCGGTTTTGCTGGCATTCTGCCGCCATGACCGAGATCCGCCCCGGCCCCGGCGACGCCCTCATCGTCGTCGACGTCCAGAACGACTTCTGCGCCGGTGGCGCGCTCGCCGTTCCCGACGGCGACGCCGTGGTGCCGATCGTCAACCGCCTCGCCCCGGCCTTCGCCGTCAGCGTCCTCACGCAGGACTGGCACACGCCCGGTCACGCCTCCTTCGCTTCGACCCATGGCCGAGAGCCGTTCGAGACGATCGAACTCGGCTATGGCACTCAGGTTCTGTGGCCCGACCACTGCGTCATGGGCTCGGCCGGCGCGGCCCTGCATCCCGAACTCGCCGTGCCGACGGCCCAGATGGTGGTGCGCAAGGGCTTCCACCCTGAAGTCGACAGCTATTCCGCCTTCATGGAGGCCGATCACCGGACCCCCACCGGCCTTGCCGGCTACCTGCGGGAACGCGGCATCGGTCGGCTGTTCGTCTGCGGCCTCGCCACCGACTTCTGCGTCGCCTGGACGGCGATGGACGGGCGGAAGGCCGGCTTCGAGGTCGCCGTCGTCGAGGACGCCTGCCGGGCGATCGATCTCGACGGCTCGCTCGCAACGGCATGGGACGAGATGACCCGGCTCGGCGTCGGGCGGATCGGCTCGGGCGACCTTTTGGCGGCATGACGGGATGACGGCGTCGATCTTCGTCCTGACCGGTGCGGGCATCTCCGCCGAGTCCGGCGTCGCCACCTTTCGCGACGTGGGCGGCCTGTGGTCGCAGGTCAGGCTGGAGGACGTCGCGACGCCGGAGGGCTTTCTCCGCGATCCGGCGGCGGTGCACGCCTTCTACAACGCCCGGCGGGCGAGCCTGCGCGACGCCGAGCCGAACGCGGCGCACCGCGCCCTCGCCCGGCTCCAGCGGGACTATGCCGGCGACGTGACCCTCGTCACGCAGAACATCGACGACCTGCACGAACGGGCGGGCTCCCCGGCGGTGATCCACATGCACGGCGAATTGTCGCGCTCGCTCTGCGGCCATTGCGGAGCCAAGGCGGAGGCCGTCGGCGATCTTTCGACGGCGCTCGCCTGCGCCGCCTGCGGCACCGCCGGAAGCCTGCGGCCCGACGTCGTCTGGTTCGGCGAGATGCCCTACCGGATTAACGAGATCTACGACCGGCTGATGGATGCCGATCTGTTCGTCTCGATCGGAACGTCGGGCGCCGTCTACCCTGCCGCCGGCTTCGTCGCCGAGGCGCGGTCGGCGCGCATAAGGACCCTGGAGCTCAATCTCGAGCCCTCCGAGGGCACCAGCCTCTTCGACGAGGCACGGCACGGCCCCGCGACGAAGCTGGTGCCGACCTTCGTGGCCGCCGCGCTCGCCGGGTAGCGCCACCCGTTCCCGCGACCATTCCACGCAGCCGCGTCCTTCCGGCCCGGCCGGAGCCATTCCGAGGGGATGGCAAACGCCGCGAAAGCGCCGCTTTCGCCCATCACGTTTCGCGTGGGGTACAGCGCCAGCTTGATTTGTCTCCGGCGATACGCGAGACTCTTTCGCATCGCACAATGTCCCGAATCCAACGATTCGGCCGCCGGGGATCGTCCGCAGGGCGCTCGGCCGGACGGTTTCGACCGTTCCTCACAGTGCCGAGATTTAGCGATGTTTTTCAATCATTTGACTTGCGCTCGGCTCATCCTGTGCCCACACTAGCCTAACCCCGAGGGGGGTTTCGGAAGCCCTGTGTTTTCCGACGAGGCGAATGGAGGTGGGTGATGAGCGCATTGTTCGACCAGTACGCCAGGAGCTACGAGCAGCGACGCGAGACCGTGATGTCGCTGTCGCAATATCTCGACGACTGCCGGACGGACCCGATCCTGTATGCCGGACCGCACGAGCGGCTTTTGGCAGCGATCGGCGAACCGGAGATGGTCGATACGTCGATGGATTCCCGGCTGGGCCGGATCTTCCAGAACCGCACGATCCGGACCTACAAGGCGTTTCCGGACTTCTACGGCATGGAGGAGACGGTCGAACGGATCGTCGCCTTCCTGCGCCAGGCGGCGCAGGGCCTCGAGGAGCGCAAGCAGATCCTCTATCTGCTCGGACCGGTCGGCGGCGGCAAGTCGTCGCTGGCGGAGCGGATCAAGGCGCTGATCGAGAACCAGCCGATCTACGTGCTGAAGGCCGGCGACGAACTCTCGCCGGTGTTCGAGAGCCCGCTCGCTTTGTTCGATCCCGAGACCATGGGCGAGATGCTGGAAACCGAATACGGCATCCCGCGCCGACGGTTGTCCGGCCTGATGAGCCCCTGGTGCGTCAAGCGGCTCGACGAGTTCGGCGGCGACATCTCCAAGTTCAAGGTCGCCAAGCTGACGCCCTCGCGGCTGAAGCAGATCGGCGTCGCCAAGACCGAGCCCGGCGACGAGAACAACCAGGACATCTCCTCGCTCGTCGGCAAGGTCGACATCCGCAGGCTCGAGACCTTCGCCCAGAACGACCCGGACGCCTATTCCTATTCGGGCGGCCTCAACCGGGCGAATCAGGGCGTCCTCGAATTCGTCGAGATGTTCAAGGCGCCGATCAAGATGCTGCATCCGCTGCTGACGGCGACCCAGGAAGGCTCGTATGTCGGCTCGGAGAACATCGGCGCGATCCCCTTCACCGGCATGATCATGGCCCACTCGAACGAATCGGAGTGGAAGAGCTTCAAGAACAACAAGAACAACGAGGCCTTCATCGACCGGATCTACGTGATCAAGGTGCCCTACTGCCTGCGCGTCGACGAGGAGACGCGGATCTACGAAAAGCTCGTCCAGGGCTCCGAGCTCGCCGAGGCGCCCTGCGCCCCGGACACGTTGGAGATGCTGGCGCGCTTTGCCGTCCTCTCCCGGCTGAAGCCGCACGAGAACTCCTCGCTCTACGCCAAGATGCGCGTCTACAACGGCGAGAGCCTGCGCGAGGTCGATCCCAAGGCCCGCACCCTGCAGGAATACCGGGACGCCGCCGGCGTCGACGAGGGGATGAACGGCATCTCGACCCGCTTCGCCTTCAAGGCGCTGTCGGCGACCTTCAACCACGACACCGAGGAGGTGGCGGCCGATCCCGTCCATCTGATGTACGTGCTCGAACAGGCGGTGCGCCGCGAACAGTTTCCCGAGGACGTCGAGAGCGACTATCTTGAGTTCGTCAAGGCGGAACTCGCGCCGCGCTATGCCGAGTTCATCGGCAACGAGATCCAGAAGGCCTATCTCGAGAGCTATCACGACTACGGCCAGAACCTCTTCGACCGCTACGTCTCCTATGCCGACGCCTGGATCGAGGATCAGGACTACAAGGATCCCGACACCGGCCAGCTGCTCGACCGCGATCTTCTGAACCAGGAGCTGACCAAGATCGAGAAGCCGGCGGGCATCGCCAATCCGAAGGACTTCCGCAACGAGGTGGTGAAGTTCTCGCTGCGCTCGCGGGCGGCCAATCGCGGCCACAATCCCTCCTGGACCAGCTACGAGAAGATCCGCGACGTCGTCGAGAAACGGATGTTCAGCCAGGTCGAGGATCTCCTGCCGGTCATCTCCTTCGGCTCGAAGAAAGATTCGGAGACCGAGAAGAAACACAACGAGTTCGTCGAGCGGATGGTCGAGCGCGGGTTTACGCCGAGGCAGGTGCGGCGTCTCGTCGAATGGTATATGCGTGTCAGGCAGGCGAGCTGAGCGTATCCCCACGCATTCCACGGGATAAACCATGCACATCATCGACCGTCGTCCCGACCCCGGGGGCAAGAGCCTCGCCAACCGTCAGCGTTTCATGCGGCGGGCGAGGGCTCTGGTGAAGCAGGCGGTGCGCGAGGCTTCCGGCAGCCGCAAGATCCGCGAGATCGACGGCGGCGGCGCCGTCACGATCCCCGCCGACGGCGTCCACGAGCCGAGCTTTCATGCCGGGCGCGACGGCGGGATGCGCGACTACGTCCTGCCCGGCAACAAGAAGTTCGTCTCCGGCGACCGGATCGAGCGCCCGAAACAGGGCGGCGGCTCCGGCTCGGAAGGCTCGGCCGACGGCGAAGGCGAGGACAATTTCCGCTTCGTCCTGTCGCGGGACGAGTTCCTCGACCTGTTCCTGGAAGATCTGGAACTGCCCAATCTCGCCAAGCGCCAGGTGATGGGCGACGCCATCGAGAAGCGTCATCCGGCGGGCTTCAAGACCTCCGGCCCGCCCTCCTCGCTGTCGGTCGGACGGACCCTGCGGCGCAGCCTGTCCCGGCGGATCGCGCTGAAGCGGCCGAACCCGGCCGAGCTCGAGGCGATGCGCCGGGAGCTGGACGAGCTGGAGACGGCCGGCGGGGACGCGTCCCGCATCGCCGCCCTCAAGGCCGAGATCGAGCGGCAGGAACGGCGCGCCAAGGTGATCCCCTTCATCGACCCGGTCGATCTCAGATACCGGCGCATCGAGGTGACGCCCGAGCCGATCGCGAGAGCCGCGATGTTCTGCCTGATGGACGTCTCGGCGTCGATGGACGAGCACATGAAGGACCTCGCCAAGCGGTTCTTCTCGCTGCTCTATCTGTTCCTCACCCGGCGCTACAAGCAGGTCGAGATCGTCTTCATCCGCCACACCCACGAGGCCAAGGAGGTCGACGAGGAGACCTTCTTCCACTCGCGCGAATCCGGCGGCACGGTGATCTCCTCGGCGCTGATCGAGATGGCGAGGATCGCCAAGGAGCGCTATCCGGCCGACCAGTGGAACATCTATGCCGCGCAGGCGTCCGACGGCGACAATCTGTCGTCGGACAACGCCCGCTCGCTGGCGATCCTGCGCGAGACCATCCTGCCGATGGCCCAGTACTACGCCTATCTGCAGGTCGGCCGCGGCGACTACGATCGCGAGGACGGCGTCTTCGCCCGCCAGGAGACGACGCTCTGGCGGGCCTATCAGGAGCTCATCCGCCCGAACCTGCCGATGGCGATGCGCAAGGTCAACGACCGACGCGACATCTATCCCGTGTTCCGCGAACTCTTCGAACGCCGCGACGAGGCGGCGGAGGCACGCTGATGGCAAGAGCCCGGAAGACCACGCCGATCGCGGCTCCAGCCGCCCCGATGACGGGCGAGCCCCTCTTCACCGGCCGGGACTGGGATTTCGGCCTGCTCGACCGCGTCTACGGCGCAATCCAGGAGATCGCCGAGAGCGAGTTGAAGCTCGACATCTATCCCAACCAGATCGAGGTGATCACCTCCGAGCAGATGCTCGACGCCTATGCCTCCACCGGCATGCCGCTGTTCTACAAGCACTGGTCCTTCGGCAAGCACTTCGTGCGCAACGAGACGCTCTACCGCAAGGGCTGGCAGGGCCTCGCCTACGAGATCGTCATCAACTCCTCGCCTTGCATCGTCTACATCATGGAGGAGAACTCCGCGACGATGCAGACCCTGGTGCTGGCGCATGCCGCCTTCGGCCACAACCACTTCTTCAAGAACAACTACTGCTTCAAGCAGTGGACCGACGCGACCAGCATTCTCGACTATCTGGCCTTCGCCAAGAAATTCGTCGCCTCCTGCGAGGATCGCTACGGCCAGGAGAACGTCGAGCAGATCCTCGACGCCGCCCATGCCCTGATGAGCCACGGCGTCCACCGCTATCCCGGCAAGCACGCCCTCGACCTCAGATCCGAGCAGCGCCGGCAGGAGGAACGCCAGGCCTTCGCCGAGCAGCATTTCTCCGACCTGTGGCGCACCCTGCCGAAGACCGCCAGCCGCAAGAAGCGGGACGGCGAGGACGAGCGGCGGCGCCAGATGCTCGGACTGCCCGAGGAGAACATCCTCTACTTCCTGGAAAAGAACGCCCCGCGGCTCGCCGGCTGGCAGCGCGAGCTGATCCGCATCGTCCGCCAGATCGCCCAGTATTTCTATCCCCAGCGCCAGACCAAGGTGATGAACGAGGGCTGCGCCACCTTCACCCACTACCGGCTGATGTCGCGGCTGCACGAACGCGGGAAGATCACCGACGGGTCGTTCCTAGAATTCCTCCACTCCCATACGAGCGTCGTGTTCCAGCCGGAATACGACGATCAGCGCTATTCCGGCATCAACCCCTATGCGCTCGGCTTCGCCATGATGGAGGACATCGAGCGCATCGCGCTGAACCCGACGCCGGAGGACCGCGCCTTCTTTCCCGATTTCGCCGGCTGCGGCGACGGCTACGGCGTGTTGCGCGACGCCTGGGCGAACTATCGCGACGAAAGCTTCATCCTGCAGTTCCTCAGCCCCGCCGTCATCCGCAAGCAGAAGCTCTTCCGACTGGTCGACGATTCGGAGGACCCGGAGATCGTCGTCGCGTCGATCCACGACGAGCGCGGCTACAAGGCGGTGCGCCAGTCCCTCTCCAGGCAGTTCGACGTCGGGCGGCAGGATCCGGACATCCAGGTCGCCGACGTCGACCTCGCCGGCGACCGCAAGCTGATCCTCCACCACAACGTCGTCGACGGCATCACCCTCGACGGCAAGGACGCCGCCAAGGTCCTCCACCACCTCGCCAATCTCTGGGGCTACGACGTCAAGCTCCTGGAGATCGAAGAGGGCGAGACGATCGCCGCCCACGACGGCTCGCCGTCGCGGGCGTTCCGGTAGCTCGCGTTCGAACCTATAGCGGCGGATTGTCTGACGCGATCCGCCCGGCAAGGTCGACGATCGTCGACACGTCCTCGTCGTCGATCGGCACGTCGAGCTGACCATGCGCCAGCGCATTCCGCTTGCGGGAGAGGTCCAGCAGCTGACGGTGTGCGTCCTGGCCAATCTCCCCGGCGTCGAGGAGAGCCAGCAACGACGCCGAAATCGGTCCCCTCGCCTCGGTCGGGAACCTGCGTTTCAGGGTTGCCTGGAACGCTGCCCATGCGAGAAGAAAGGCGGCTCGCGGATTTTGCGCCGAAAGCTGGGTCGCAGAGAGGAGAGTGCTCTCGATCCACTCGGTCGCGACCGCTTCGACGACCGGCGACTCGGAGGCGGCATAGAGAACTTCGAGACGCCAGTCGTTGCGCCCTTTGAGGAGTTCCTGGAGCTTGGCGAGCTTATAGTCCGTCACTTCGCTGCCCGGGCGCTGGACCTCGATCAGCAGCGAGGGATCGCGTCCCACCGCGATCGCATCGGGGCGAAATCCGCCGAAGAACGCCGGCACCTGCGACTCGGCCGGTTCCCGGATCAATGTGTAGCCGCGCGCTTTCCACCGCGGCTCCATCGCGTCGAGAACACTCCGCTCGGTCAATGCCAACATCACCGCAGCTCCTCATGAAGATCGTCGGTAATCCTCAGATAGACCACCGGCTCTCGCGAATTCATCGCCTCGGCAAGATCTCTGCTCAGGGCTGAAAACAGGAAGATGGCGCCGGGTTCGAATTTCTGCACGACGATCCGGTGTATCTGCCTGTCCTCCAAATACACAACTCGCGTCATCGCATCGAGTATGTGCTTCACGCGGTTGTCGATGTCTCCCGGAAGAACCGTTGCCGGAAAAATATAGATGGTCACCGCGAGTGGTTGAAGCAAAAGCCAGGCATCGGGCGGAATGACGGCACGGACCGCCTCACGAACGCGTTCCTGCCACTCATCGCGCGATCGCGCCGACCCCTGGAGGCTCGTCGGCGTTCCCTGAACGAGAAACTCCAAAGGGAGCAAAGGGTCGAGGGACAAGATGAGCTTTCTCGGCTTTGAGACGCGCCGAGACGACCGGACCGGTTTCATTCCGGCAAAACATTCCTTTCGCGTGTATCGCCCTCTCGTCAGGACACCGCCGCGAAATCCTGCCTTCACCTTGGAAGGCGAACAGGTTATGAGCCGGTGAAGGGCCATCTGGCGCGGGGCGGCCGGGACGTTCGCCTCACCTCGACCGACTCGGCAGGGGCCGGCTGGGCAAGGGCGATGGGCGAATCTGGATCCCCGACCTCGTGGGGCGTTCCTGCGAGTGGAAATCGTTGCCCGCGTGAGAATGAAGGAGCGGATTGGATGACGATCGGTTTGAAGCAGACGGTGGTTCTGTTCGGCGGGTCCGGCTTTCTCGGGCGCTACGTCGCGCGGGCGCTCTGCCGGCGCGGGCACAGGGTGCGCGTCGCCTGCCGACGGCCGGATCTCGCCTATCATCTGCAGATCGCCGGCAACATGGGGCAGATCCTGCCGATCCAGGCCAATCTGCGCTATCGCTGGTCGGTCGACCGGGCGGTCGAAAATGCCGACCATGTCGTCAATCTCGTCGGCATTCTGGCCGAGAGCGGCCGGCAGAGCTTCGACGCGGTGCAGAATTCCGGCGCAAGGGCCGTGGCGGAAGCCGCCAGCAGCGTCGGCGCCGGCATGACGCAGATCTCGGCGATCGGTGCCGATGCCGGGTCGAAGTCGCGCTACGCCCGCTCCAAGGCCGCCGGCGAGGCGGCGGTATTCGAGGCGATCCCGCAGGCGACGATCCTTCGCCCCTCCATCGTCTTCGGCGCCGAGGACCACTTCTTCAACCGCTTCGCCGGCATGTCGCGGTTTTCGCCGTTCCTGCCGCTGATCGGCGGAGGCAAGACGCGCTACCAGCCGGTCTTCGTCGGCGACGTAGCCGAGGCGGTGGCCGACAGCGTCGAGGGCAAGGTGGCGAACGGCCGGATCTACGAACTCGGCGGCCCCGAGGTGCTGACCTTCAGGGAGATGATGGAGGAGATGCTGCGGGTCGTCGGCCGCAAGCGCCGCTTCGTCAACGTCCCCTTCGGCGCCGCCTCGACCATGGCCAGGCTGATGCGCTTCCTGCCGGGGGCGCCGCTCACCGAGGACCAGGTCGAACTGCTGAAGCACGACAACGTCGTCTCCGAGGAGGCCAAGGCCGAAGGCCGGACGCTCGACGCCTTCGAGCGGATGCCGCGCTCGCTCGACGCCATCCTGCCGACCTATCTCATCCGCTTCCGCCCGCAGGGCCAGTTCACCAAGCCGCAGCCCCAGGCCGGCGGTCTCGATCCCGAGAACCAGGACGGCCTTGCCTGACCGGGTCCGGGTCCGGGCGTGATCGGACCATGAGCGGGCGATGACGGCGGCGCTGCTTCCCGACGGGCTGTCGCCCGCCGGCGCCACCTTTCTCGTCGTCGTCAGCTTCTTCACCTCGGCCCTGACGGCCGCCTTCGCGCTCGGCGGCGGCGTGACGCTGCTTGCGATCCTGAGCCTGTTCCTGCCGGTCCAGGTGCTCGTCCCGGTTCACGGCGTCGTCCAGTTCGCCTCGAATTTCGGCCGTGTGTTGGTCCAGCGCCGAGCCGTCCGGTGGTGGGTGATCGGGCCGTTCTTCGTCGGGGCGGCCATCGGCGCCGCGATCGGCGCCCGTTTCGTCGTCGCACTGCCCGAGGCGGTGCTCGATCTGACGCTCGGCGCCTTCCTCCTGATCGTCACCTTCGCCAGGCTGCCGAAACTCGCGGCGATCGGCCCGTTCGGTCTTGCCCTGACGGGCCTTGCGACGACGTTCCTGTCGATGTTCGTCGGCGCCACCGGGCCGATCAACGTCGCGATGTTTTCCAAGATCTTCGCGGACCGGCGGTCGCTCGTCGCGACGCTCGCCGCGATCACCGCCATCCAGCATGCCCTGAAGGTCGTCGCCTTCTTCGCGCTCGGCGTCGCCCTGTCGCGCTATGCCGGGCTGATCGGTCTCCTCGCCGCCTCGGGCTTTGCCGGCACGCTGGCGGGAACACATCTCCTGAAGCGCCTCGACGAGCGGATCTTCCGCCTCGTCCTGACGGTCATTCTCACGGTTCTCGCGGCCGATCTGATCCGCCGCGGGATCACTGGGCTCTGGTGACGCGGTCGCTCTTGCCGGTCGCCGCATGGTCGGCGGGCACGCCGCCCTCCGCCCCGATCACGTCCTCGACGCTGAGCGAGCCGTCCAGCTGGACCGGGGCGGGCTTTCCCGCATCGGCCGCCGGCGCGACGGTGAGGAGCAGCACCATGCCGAGCGTCCCCACGGCGATGCGCCACCAGGCGAAGGGCGCAAAACCGTGGCGGGAGACGAAGTCGAGCAGCGAGCGGACGACGAACAGTGCCGAGACGAAGGCGAGGACGAAGCCGAGCGCGATCAGGCCGGCGTCGTCCATCGACAGGACGTCCCGGTTCTTGAAGACGTCGTAGGCGACGGCGCCGGCCATGGTCGGCATCGCAAGGAAGAAGGAGAACTCGGCGGCCGAGCGCTTGTCGGTGCCCATCAAGAGGGACCCGGCGATGGTGGCGCCCGAGCGCGACGTGCCGGGGATCATGGCGAGGCACTGGAAGACGCCGATGGCCAGGCACAGCGACAGCGGATAGTCCATCACGTCGTCGTAGCGCACGCGGCGCGGCAGCTTGTCGATGACGAGCAGCAGGATTCCGCCGACGACGAGGGCGATGCAGATCACCATCGGCGTCTCGAACAAGACGCGCTTGATGAAGTCGTGGGCGATGACGCCGACGACGGCCGCCGGCAGGAAGGCGATCAGGATGCCGATGACGAAATGCCGGCTGCGAGGGCTGGTCGGCAGCGTGACGAAGAGCTGCCAGAGCTTGGCGAAATAGACGAGCAGGATGGCGAGGATCGCCCCCAGCTGGATGACGATCTCGAAGGTGCGCGCGGTCGAATGGAAGCCGAGGAAATGGCCGAGCAGAAGGATGTGCCCGGTGGACGAGACCGGGATGAACTCGGTCAGGCCCTCGACGATGCCGAGGATCGCCGCGTCGACATAGGCTCCAAGATCCAAGTCCGATCTCCCTCACATCAACGGCCGAGGACGCCTTCGGCGTCCACCCGGCAAACACCCGCCATCCGGCGGCAGGGGCGCCCGGCCGGCCGGCTCTCGATCCGGCGCCGTTCGGCACCATGCGTCTGGCCGAATTGCGGCGCGCCGCAAAGAGCCTGCCCGCTCAAACGCTCGCTCTTTGAGCCTCGAGTCTGGCGCCGGGCTGACCTGCCGGCGGCCCGAGGGGGAACCAAGCCTTCGCACCGCGCATTCGACAGCCAGCCACCCAGGGAGCGTCCGCTGCCGCGCATTTTTCAAAACCCCGGCCTTTCCAATCTGTTGACGATTTTGTGCGATGTTTGCGCCAAGGCCCCGGCTGCGACTCTTGCGGGTTACGGCGCGGACACCATCATGTGTCCGATGCTCATCCCTCAGCAGCCCAGAATCCGATCCCAGGCGAAATGTTGAAACTGCACCACCATCCGATGTCCGCCGCCTCCCGCTTCGTTCGGCTGGTCCTTGCCGAGTACGGCGAGCGCTGCGAACTGGTGGAGGAGCGGCCCTGGGAACGGCGCCGCGACTTTCTGATGCTCAATCCGGCGGCGACCCTGCCGGTGCTGATCGAGGACAACGGCCCGCCGATCGTCGGCGGCATCGTCGTCGGCGAATATCTCGACGAGACCCGAGGCGCCTTTCAGCGCGACAAGCGGCTGATGTCGGAAAAGCCGCTGGAGCGTGCCGAAGCGCGGCGTCTCACCGAATGGTTTCTGAAGAAGATGGAGAGCGAGGTCACTCGCTATCTCATCCGCGAGCGGGTGTTCAAGCTGGAGATGCGGCCGGAGGACGGCGGCGGCGCGCCGGACGCCTCGGCGATCCGCGCGGCCCGCACCAATCTCAAGCATCACCTGCGCTATCTCGGCTGGCTGGTCGAGGCGCGGGACTGGCTCGCCGGGCCGAAGCTGACCTATGCGGACATGGCGGCGGCGGCGGCACTCTCGACGCTCGACTATATCGGCGAAGTGCCGTGGGATTCCGAGCCCCAGGCGAAGGACTGGTACATGCGGATGAAATCCCGCCCCGCCTTTCGCATACTCCTGACCGAGCGGGTCCGCGGCCTGCCGCCCTCGCTGAACTACGCCGAACTGGATTTCTGAGCGTCGGGCGAACCGACGGCGACGGGTGCTCTTCCTCCGACGGCGTCCACGCTGTTCGCCTCCACGTCGACGCAGAATGAACGAGAGCCCCGATCTCCCGCATATCTGCGGCGGTGAAATTGCTGCGCCGCGACGTCGCTCCCCGGCTGCCGCACTGGCCGAACCCTTCGGCTGACGTATTTCTCCCGTCGAAATGCGAGGAGAACCAAGATGCATCAGCGAAAGCTCGGCTCCGACCTCACCGTCTCGGCAATCGGCCTCGGCTGCATGGGCATGAGCCACGCCTATGGCGGCCAGGACGAGGCGGAGTCGATCAAGACCCTGCACCGGGCCGTCGAGATCGGCGTCACCTTCTGGGATACCGCCGAGGTCTACGGGCCCTTCACCAACGAGGAGCTGGTCGGCAAGGCGCTGAAGGGCCGGCGCGACGAGGTGGTCGTGGCGACGAAGTTCGGCTTCAGGATCTCGCCCGAGCGCGGCGCCAATCCCATGGGGGGCACCGACTCCCGTCCCGAACACGTCAAGGCGGTGTGCGAGGAATCGCTGAAGCGGCTCGGCATCGAGACGATCGACCTGTTCTACCAGCACCGGGTCGATCCCGACGTACCGATCGAGGACACGGTCGGGGCAATGGTCGAGCTCGTCGCGGCGGGCAAGGTGCGGGCCCTCGGCCTTTCCGAAGCGGGACCGGAGACGATCCGGCGGGCCCACAAGGTCCATCCGATCGCGGCGCTGCAGAACGAATATTCGCTGTTCACCCGCGACCCCGAGACGGAGATCATCCCGCTCTGCGAGGAGCTCGGCATCACCCTCGTGCCCTATTCGCCGCTCGGCCGCGGCCAGCTGACGGGCGGATTCTCCAGCCCCGATCAGCTCTCCGAGGGCGATTTCCGCAGGAACCTGCCGCGGTTTCAGGGGGAGGCGTTGGCCGCCAATGCCGCCCTGGTGGAGACGCTGAAGTCGCTGGCCGAGGCGAAGGGCGTGACGGCGGCGCAGTTGGCGCTCGCCTGGCTCCTGTCGCGCAAGGACTTCGTCGTGCCGATCCCCGGCGCCCGCAAGATCAAACACCTCGAGGAGAACGCCGCGGCCGCCGACGTCACCCTGACGGAAGCGGAACAGGCCGAGATCGGCGAGAAGCTCGCCAATGTCGCCGGTGCCCGCTATCGCCCCGAGCAGCTGGCGATGACCGGACGCTGAATCGCCGACCGACGAACCGCCCCCGCCGCCTTGCGGCGTCGGGCCGGAAAATCCGGGCGGATCGGGCGGGAGATTCGCTCCGAGCGCCCGGACCGACTTGAGAGGGAACGATGGCACGAGACTGGAAACTTCCCCGCAACGGCAGCTGCCGCTGCGGCGCGCTGGGCTTCGAGGTGACGACGGCGCCGGCGATCACGGCCGCCTGCCATTGCCGCGGCTGCCAGAAAATGACCTCCAGCGCCTATTCGCTGACGATGATGCTGCCGGAGGACGGCTTCAGGGTGACGTCCGGCGAGCCGGTGCTCGGCGGCCTGAAGGCCGAGGAGGTCCAGCACTTCTTCTGTCCGTCCTGCCTCACCTGGGTGTTCTCCAGGCCGCGGCGGATCGCCGGTTTCGTCAATCTGCGCTCGCCGATGCTCGACGACACCAGCGACATCGCGCCGTTCATCGAAAGCTGGACGGACGAAAAACTGCCCTTCGCCGAAACCGGCGCGCCGGAGAGCTTTCCGCAGTTTCCGCCGCCGGAGGCGTTCGGGTCGCTGCTCCAGGCCTTCGCGGAACGGGGAGACGGAACGAGAGGAGGCTGACGAGCGGTCTCTCGTCGTCGCTTCCTTCCACCCCCGTTCGCATCAGGCGAAACGCAGCCGGTCCTTCTGCCTGCCCTCGACGTCGAAATTCTTCGGGTCGAGCCAGGCCTCGTAGCCGGCCTTCAGCCGCGGCCAGTCGCGGTCGAGCATCGCGAACCAGGCGGTGTCGCGGTTCTCGCCCTTCACCACCATGTGCTGGCGAAAGACGCCCTCGAAGGTGAAGCCGAAACGCTCCGCCGCGCGCTTCGAGGGCTCGTTCAGGTCGTTGCACTTCCATTCGAAGCGGCGGTAGCCGAGGGTTTCGAAGACGTAACGGGCGGTGAGATAAAGAGCTTCGGTCGCGATCCGGGTTCCGGCGATCCCCTCCCCCCACAGAATGTTGCCGACCTCGACCACCCCATGCTCGGGGGTGATCCGCATCAGCGACTGGCGCCCGCCGGCGCGGCCGGTCGCCCCGTCGACCACGGCGTGAAAGAGCGGATCGCTCGATCGGGACGCCCCCTCCATCCATTCCCGAAGAGCCTCGGTCGTTGCCGGCGCGTGGTCGAAGAGCCAGCGATGCCGCGTCTCGGCATCAAAGGCGATCGCGGCGAAGAGATCGTCCGCGTGCCGCGCGGGATCCAATGGCTCCAACCGCGCGTAGCGGCCTTCGAGGACGATGCGCTCGGGGCTAGCCGCGGGAACGCGGATCACGACGTCGTCTGCCTCGGTCATGCGAAAATCCTGCTCGTCGGTCCGACGCCGCCGCGCCGGTTTTAGCCCCGAAATCGTCGATAGCAGGCAGGATCGCGGGCAGGCAGACGCAAAAATGTGCCGGCGACACGAATGTCGCCGGCACATGGCTCGTCTCGGGAGGACGAAAATCCGGGCTCTCGCCCGATCAGGCGGTGACTTCCGCGACGTCGAAGGTCAGCGGCTTGGCGCTGGCGATCGCCTTGTGGGCGCGGACCTTTTCCAGCACGTCTTCCGGCACCGGCGAGTCGACGTAGAGCAGCGCGATGGCGTCGCCGCCCGGCCGGTTGCGGCCGAGCTGGAAGTTGGCGATGTTGACGTTTGCCTGGCCGAACGTCGTGCCGAGCAGGCCGATGATGCCCGGTGCGTCGTTGTTGGTGGTGTAGACCATGTAGCGGCCGATCTCGGCGTCGAGATTGATGCCCTTGATCTGGATGAAGCGCGGCTTGCCGTCGGAGAACACCGTGCCGGCGACGTCGCGGGTCTGCTTCTCGGTGGTGATCGTCAGCTTGATGTAGGTCTCGAAAACGCCCGACTGGTCGCGCCGCGACTCCGTCACCTGGATGCCGCGCTCCTTCGCCATCACCGGCGCCGAGACCATGTTGACGTCGGCGACCTGGCTCTTCATCAGGCCGGAGAGGGCGGCAGAGGTCAGCGCCCTCGTGTTCATCGCCGCGACGGCGCCGTCATAGACGATCTCGACCGACTTGATCGGCTCCTCCGTCACCTGCCCAACGAAGGCGCCGAGGCATTCGGCGAGCTTCACGAAGGGCGTCAGGATCGGCGCTTCCTCGGCGGTGATCGAGGGCATGTTGATGGCGTTGGAGACGGCGCCGCGGATCAGATAGTCGGCCATCTGCTCGGCCACCTGCAGGGCGACGTTCTCCTGGGCTTCCGAGGTCGAGGCGCCGAGATGCGGCGTGCAGACGACGCCCGGCAGGCCGAAGAGCACGCTTTCCTTAGCCGGCTCGGTCTCGAAGACGTCGATGCCGGCGCCCGCCACCTTGCCGCTCTTCAGCGCCTCGGCGAGATCGGCTTCGACGACGAGGCCGCCGCGGGCGCAGTTGATGATGCGGACGCCGTCCTTCATCTTGGCGATCGCCGCGGCGTTGATGATGCCGCGGGTCTTGTCGGTCATCGGCGTGTGGAGGGTGATGAAGTCGGCGCGCTTGAACAATTCGTCGAGCTCGACCTTCTCGATGCCGAGCTGGGCGGCGCGCTCGGCCGACAGGAACGGATCGAAGGCGACGACGCGCATCTTGAGCCCCACCCCGCGCGAGGCGACGATCGAGCCGATGTTGCCGCAGCCGATGACGCCGAGGGTCTTGCCGGTGATCTCGACGCCCATGAAGCGGTTCTTCTCCCACTTGCCGGCCTGGGTCGAGGCATCGGCTGCGGGCAGCTCGCGGGCAACGGCGAACATCAGCGCGACGGCGTGTTCGGCGGTGGTGATGGAATTGCCGAAGGGCGTGTTCATCACGATGATGCCCTTGCGGCTGGCCGCCGGGATGTCGACGTTGTCGACGCCGATCCCGGCCCGGCCGATGACCTTCAGATTGGTCGCCGCCTCGATGATCTTCTCGGTGACCTTGGTCGCCGAGCGGATGGCGAGACCATCGTAATTGCCGATGATCTCGAGCAGCTTGTCCTTGTCCTTGCCGAGCTGCGGCTGGAAGTCGACCTCGACGCCGCGATCCTTGAAGATCTGGACGGCGGTTTCGGAAAGAGCGTCGGAAACGAGAACGCGAGGTGCCATGGGATTGGTCCTTGTCGGTGCGACGCCGGCGACGTGGCCTGCGCCGTGAGGATGAAAGACGCGGAACTGGAACAGAGGTCGTCATCCCGGGCTTGACCCGGGATCCATTCCAAACCGCAGAACATGAACCGATCGGGTCGAAGCTTCTCATCGACCGGACTGCCGCCGAAACGGCGAGGCATGGATCCCGGGTCAAGCCCGGGATGACGAAGCGTCGGGGGTCGGCCCGAGCCGGGAAAAGCATGACGGATGAGCCGACCGAAGACTTGCATTCCAAGGCTTCAGGGCTGGCCTGAACTTTGCAGCGACGAAGCCCGGCTCAGACATCCGCCGCCCCGAGCCCCTCGTCCCGAGGTGCGAGCGAAGCGAGCCTCGAAGGGCGAGGAGCGGACCTCGGCGCCTGTCATCCCTCGCCCGTCGAGGCCACCTTCGGTGGCACCTCAGGATGAGGGATGAGGAAACGCCGGGCGCCCTCAGGCAGCCTTTTTCAGCTCCGCCTTCTGCTGCTCGTAGGCCCAGGCGAGCCAGGGCATCAGCGCTTCGAGGTCGGAGGCCTCGACGGTCGCGCCGCACCAGATCCGAAGCCCCGCCGGCGCATCGCGATAGGCGCCGACGTCGAGGGCGACGCCCTCCTTCTCGAGCGCCGAGGCGACGCCCTTGGCGAAGGCGTTCTGCGCGTCCTCGGATGCCGCGACCAGATCGGGATCGGTGAAGGTGAGGCAGACCGAGGTGTTGGAGCGGATCTCCTGGCGTCTGGCGAGGAAGCCGATCCAGTCGTTCTTCGCGACGAAGTCCTCGACCACCTTCAGATTGGCGTTCGCCCGCGCCTTCAGCGCTTCGAGGCCGCCGATCTGCTTGCCCCAGGCAAGCGCGTCCAGATAGTCCTCGACGCAGAGCATCGAGGGCGTGTTGATGGTCTCGCCCTTGAAGATGCCCTCGATCAGCTTGCCGCCCTTGGTCATGCGGAAGATCTTCGGCAGCGGCCAGGCCGGCTTGTAGGATTCCAGCCGTTCGACGGCTCGGGGGCTGAGGATCAGCATGCCGTGGGCCGCCTCGCCGCCCATGACCTTCTGCCAGGAGAAGGTGACGACGTCGAGCTTGTCGAAGGGCAGGTCCTGGGCGAAGGCCGCCGAGGTCGCGTCGCAGATCGTCAGGCCCTGGCGGTTCGCCGGGATCGCGTCGCCATTCGGCATCTTCACGCCGGAGGTCGTGCCGTTCCAGGTGAAGACGACGTCGCGGTCGAAATCGACTTCGGCGAGATCGACGATCTCGCCATAGGGCGCGTCGAAGGTGCGCACGTCTTTCAACTGGAGCTGCTTCACCGCATCGGTCACCCAGCCGGCGCCGAAGCTTTCCCACGCGAGCACGTCGGTGCCGCGCGCCCCGAGCAGCGACCACATCGCCATCTCGACGGCGCCGGTGTCGGACGCCGGCACGATGCCGATCCGGTAGTCGGCGGGAACGCCGAGGATTTCGCGGGTGTCGTCGATCGCCTGGGCAAGTTTCGACTTGCCGACCTTGGCGCGATGCGAGCGGCCGAGCGCGGCATCGTTCAGCGCTTCCAGCGACCAACCAGGTCGCTTGGCGCAAGGTCCGGACGAAAAGCGGGGATTGGCCGGACGCAGGTCCGGCTTGGAAATGTTCGCCATCTTGTAGCTACCCTTTCAGATAGGCGCCTCTCGTTGGGGAGAGGTGTCCCGCCGCGGGAGATAGACCAAAGCCGGGCACCTCGCAAGCACAAGAAAGCGGGATCGGCTCCCGGGGCCGCCCTTGCGGAGCGCCCGGACGACCGTCCGACGTGACAAGTGCCGCTCGTCAAATCGCTTTTGGGATCGGGCCGGATCGGCGCCGCATTTCGCCCGATTGCGACATCGCCGTCGCGATCGGACATTCTCTCGCTCGAATTTTCTCCGCGCGATCAGAAAGTTGGAGCGAAACTGAAAAAGGTTCCCTCTGCCCTGAAAAAATCTTGCGATCGCCCGTTTCTGATCACGGTCTCGTCAAACCGATTGACGAAAGAGCCGCCACCGAACGCAAATTCAGCAAAGGACCCAGATGAACATCGCGAAGACCATTGCCCTGGCGGTCGCCCTTCTCTCCGCTCCGGCCCTCACCCAGGCGCCGATCATCTCCGCCGAGGCATTCGCCGGCGCCAGCAAGGCCCGCGCCGGCAACGCATCCTACTACGGCAAGCGCTTCCATGGCCGGCGCACCGCCAATGGCGAACGCTTCAACATGAACGCCATGACGGCGGCCCACAAGTCGCTCCCCTTCGGCACCAAGGTGCGCGTCACCAACCGGCGCAACGGCAAGTCCGTCGTCGTCCGGATCAACGACCGCGGTCCCTATGCCCATGGCCGGGTGATCGACCTGTCGCGGGCCGCCGCTTCGCGGATCGGAATGATCAGCTCGGGCACCGCGCCGGTGCAGATCGACATTCTGTAAAATCACGGCTTCTCCCGAGGGGATTCGGTCCGAGGGATCGAAACGGGGGTCCGACGGCGGACATCGCTTCGCCAACGACATGAGAGGGGGATGGGTGAGCGCTCGCTTTCCCACCCGGGTTTTCCAGCTTTTTTCAGCTCCGCATTTTCGCTCTCTGCTCACACCGCGCCGTGAGGGACTCGGGCACGTTGCCGAACGCCTCCGCGTCGCCCGCTTCCGGGCCATGCGCGGACGGCCTTTCCGAACTTTCGACACATTTCTCGTCGCGGCGAAGGAACCGGATTCCGCCACGCGCCTTTATGCTGCAAGTCGAAAAAACCTGCCTTGATGGTTTCGAAGGAGCAGCTCGTGGTCGGAAATACCGGTAAAATTATCGCAATCTCGCTGATACTTGCCGGCGTTCCGGCAATGGCGGCTGCGCAGGACGCGAAATCTACGCAGAGCTATGAAGTCTCCAGTCTTCGATTGACCAGCCTGCCCGTTCCGACTTCCCGGGCCTCAGCCCTCGGTATCGATACCAAGGTATCGGAGCAACGGAAGATCCGTCGTACTGCGGATGGCATTCGCATCGTCGGGCCGGTGTTCTTCCCGGAAGATCGCCAGTAGGGTCGAAGACCAGCCGCCATTCCTGCATGGGGCGAAGAGGTCTTCCATTTCACTCCACGGCGCGATTTGGACCTGCCGCGGGTCCCGGGAAAACTTCGGCGCGGCGTTCCCGCCAAAATCCGCTTCGCAGCCGCGACCACAAGGTGCGCGGCTGCGCGATTCTGCAGGCCTTTCACGCTCTCTTCGCCCGGCGTCCGTCGATCGTTGCCGCTTCCACCCTCCCCGGCATCGGCGCAACGGCACGGATGGAGGGCATTGCGACTCTCGTCCGGGACCTCGATGAGACCCGAAAGCTCGGCCGCCAAGCGGCGAGGGTCGACCCGGGAGATGCGGAGTGGCGGACCGACGGTCCACCCGCTCTTCGTGTTCCTGGCGCGTGATCGGGATCCGGCCGGACGTTTACCTTGGCCGGCAAAGATTCACGGGGATCCGTGCAACCTTCCAGCATGGGAACCGTTATTTCGACGACCAAACATTCTGTGCGAAAGGAGTACCAGCCATGATCGGTTGGGCCATTACTTTTCTGGTGATCGCGTTGATTGCCGCGGTTCTTGGATTCGGCGGCATTGCCGGTACGGCCGTCGGTATCGCCAAGATCATCTTCTTCGTCGCGATCGTGCTCTTCGTGCTGTCGCTGATCTTCGGCCGCCGCCGCGCGCTGTAGATCGCAACTGACGGAACGAACGAGAAGCCGCCTCGTCTCCGGACGGGGCGGTTTCGTTTATCCTCTCGGAGTGTCGGCAGCCTGCGAATGCAGGCGTCAGACCCGTTCGGCCTGCCCCGCGCCGGCCCGTTCCAGATATTCCTTCGAGCGCATTTCGAAGAGGCGCGAGGCGGTGCGCTCGAACTCGAAGGCCTCCGTCCCCGACCGGCCGCGGTAGAGTTCGTTTGCCGGCGCATCCGCCGAGACGACCAGACGCCCGCCGGCATCGTAGAACGAATCGACCAGCGTGATGAACCGCTTCGCCTCGTTGCGCTCGGCCTCGGCCATCACCGGGACGTTCTCGACGAGAACGGTGTGGAAGCGCCGCGCCAGCGCCAGATAGTCCTGCGCCCCGAGCGGCCGCTTCAGGAGATCGTCGAAGCTGAAGCGGGCCGCGCCGTTGCCGGCTCGCGGAACCGGGATCGTCCGCCCCTTCACCGACAGCGAGGCCGGCTTTTCCCGTGCCCCGTCGAGCAGCCGCCGCCAGGCGGCGTCGAGGCGCTCCCCGGCCGTCGGATCGCTCGTCTCCAGATAGACGTCCTCCTCGCCGAGAAAGGCGAGGCGATAGTCCTCCGCCCCGGCAAGTTCGAAGATCTCGGTATGCCGCTTGAGGACGTCGACGAAGGGCAGGAAGAGCGGCCGGTTGAGACCGTCGGGATAGAGATCGTCGGGCGCCACGTTCGAGGTCGCGACGAGAACGAGGCCGTTGGCGAACAGCGCCTTGAACAGGCGCGACAGGATCATCGCATCGGCGATGTCGGTCACGGTGAACTCGTCGAAGCAGAGGAGGCGGGACTCTGCGGCGATCGCGGCGGCGACCGGCGGGATCGGATCGTCGCCCTTCGCCTCGCCGTTCTTGTGCGCCCGCCGATGCGCGCCGATCCGCTCGTGCACGTCGCCCATGAAGGCGTGGAAATGGACGCGGCGCTTGGCGGCGATCGAACTCTGGCGGAAGAACATGTCCATCAGCATGGTCTTGCCACGGCCGACCTCGCCATGAACGTAGAGCCCCTTGACCGGCTCCTCCTCGCGCCGCTTGCCGAACAGCCAGCCGAGGGCGCTCTTCTTCGAGGCGCCGACCTCGGCCGACAGGCGCCGGTCGAGAGCGTCGAGACGATCGGCCAACTTGCGCTGCAGCGGGTCGGCCTCGATCTCGCCGCTTTCGATCAACCGCTCCAGTGCGGAGCGGACGGGGCCGTGCCGCGGCTTCTGCGGGGCGATTGCGCTGGAGGCCATGTCTTCGCGCGTTCCTTCGTCCGTTCCGGTCCGCCGTCCCGCCCCGCGGTCACGCCGACACGATGCGGGAGCTCGTTCAATCCGTTTCGGCGCCCCGGTGCCGACCGCCGCGACCGGCCCGGGATGTCCATCGCTTCCGCATTGCAGCAATCATCTATATTGCCCTGCGGAACGGCAAGGACAAGCGCTGCCTCCTTCGGCGCGGATGCGGCGAGTGCCGTCGATCGCCCACGGCCATGCAAAGGCCGCCGACCGATCCGGCGGCGGGGCTCGGCGACCCGCATGGGGGCGGGGCCGTGGCCCCGGCGCCCCTCGTCAGCGGTAGAGGGTGATGCTCTGGCCGCCGGTGGTGCGGCCCTCGTAGCGGGCGTTGCCGGCCGAGTTCAGATTGGCGACGTTGGTGCCGCCGGAATCGCGCAGCACGACCTGACTGCCTGAAACGTCCCATGCCGACACGTCGGCGACCTTGCCCGGGCAGCCGCGCGAGGCGGCGCGGTAGCCGCCGGACCACTTGGTCAGCGACAGGATGATCTGGCAGTTGCCGCCGTCGGTGGTGACCTTGTAGGCGCCGAGGACGGAATTGCGCGACAGCGCCGGCTGGCTGGCGCTGGCGACCTGGGTGTTCTGCGTGCCGCTCGTCTCCGGCTGTCCGCCATTGCTCGCGTCCAGGCTGGCATCGCCGTCGCTGGTCATGTCCTGCCCGGCCGCCATGTCGTTGCCCGGCGGTGGTGGCGGCGGTGGCGGCGGCAGCTGGTTCGAGGCCACCTGGCCTGCCGGCACGGGAGCCAGCGGCGGCGGACCGTTGTCCGCATAAGGCGACACCGACCGCGAACAGCCCACCGCCAACAGCAGCATGGCGGTCACGGCCGTGGTCCTGACCGGATGGTTCATCGGATAATTCCCCCAAATCGATTGGCGTCGACAACGCCTGTCCGGCGATGTTCCTTCCCCACCATAAAGCGGACGGAGAGGCGACAACGCAAGGCATCATCGTCCAAAACCGGACGAACGGGGTCGGATCGACGGATAATCCACGACCAACCCTGCCGCTGCGCCCGCGTCGAGAGACGAAGACGATCGGGACGGCGAAGTTCCGCCGCCGCTCGGCACGGTGCTATTCGTCGATCATCTTGGAGAAGTCGCCGCTCTCCGGATCCATCGCCCAGAGTTCCCCCGAGGAGATGTCGACCCAGGCGCCGTGGATGGTGATCTTGCCCTCCGCCTCCAGCGCCGCGACGAAGGGGAAGCTGCGCAGGTTGGTGATCGAATAGCGGATGGCGATGCGCTCCAGGGCCGACTGGCGCTCGCGCCCGGTCATCAGTTCGTTGGCGCCCACCGCCCGGACGGCGGGATCGAGCAGGCTCATCCACTTGCCGATGAAATCGCCCGGCGACAGCGGCTCGACCGCCGGCGAAAGGGCCGCGTGAATGCCGCCGCAATTGCCGTGACCGAGAACGACGACGTGCTCGACCTTCAGCGAGTTGACCGCGAATTCCAGCGCCGCCGAGGTGGAGTGATATTCCCCGTCCGGCTCGTAGGGCGGCACGAGATTGGCGACGTTGCGCACGACGAAGATGTCGCCCGGCGCGCTGTCGAAGAGGGTTTCCGGCGCCGTGCGGCTGTCGCAGCAGGCGATCACCATGGTCTTGGGATGCTGCCCCTGCTGCGCCAGCTCGCGAAACAGCTGCCGCTCGCCGGGCAGGCGCTTTTCCATGAAGGACTTGTAGCCGTCCACCAGATGATCGGGAAGAAGAACCGCCATTACACTTCGATCCTATGTCCGAACCCTCTGCCGGCATGCTTGGCAATTGCAGGGGTATTCGGGGCTGACCATGTGAGCGAGACCATGCACCACGCCGCCTTGCGCGTCGAAACGTCCGCTGATCGTATCGAGATAGGCGGACTGCCCATTCTCGTAATAGCGCCGCAGTGCATAGGCAACCAAGTCGGCATATTGAATGAGCCGAGTGGCTCGCGAATCCACGAACAACGGCACGTCCGTGAGATTGAACAGCTGCCCCCAACGATGGCCGACCGAGCGAAAATTCGTCGCCAGCCCCTGCAGAGACGTCTCGTAGGAGGACTTGTCGAGAACGATCAGGCCACGCTGGGTGTTGTTCTGCTTGTGAAGTCGTCCGAGGAAGCGGTCGAAACGATTGGCAACCGCTTCGAACGCGCGCTCCATGGGATCGTCCGGCGAGACGGACGCCTTGTGGACGGCGACGCCGAAAACATGCACGAGCCGCGATGTTCCCAGAATGGCGAGCGCGCGGCGATAGGCATCCAGCCGCCGCGCCTTTTCGACGCCTCGCCAGTGCCGCTTGCCGCTGAACATGTCGGCCCCGCGAAATTCCAGTCCCTGGGGATTCTCCGGCCACATTTCCTTGGCGAGATCATCGAGTTTGAGGGAAAGCCAGTGCGGTTGGCGCTCGAAGACCGCGAATCCGGCCAGGATGACATGCTTGTCGGAAGCATTTCCCGAGGAACCGGAGTAGTCGAGATAGAGGAGATACATCGGCCTCGCGCGAAAAGGCGGCCGGGCGAAGCAATGGCTTCGTCGAGCTGCTAAGGCAACTCTCCCAACCGCACCTGGAAAAATAGGCGCAAACGCCGGCCATGGCAATGAGATCAGCCGGCCGAACGAACCGTCCCTTCGCTATCGGCGAGGAGCCTCTGCCACGACTATCCAACGGTGCCGCCCGGTCCGGCGGGCAGTGCTCTCGATGGATCGGCTCCACGGGCTCAGGGGGCACGCAGGCTCACGCCGGCTGCTTGGGCAGCGACCGGCCGAGGCGGCGCATCTGGACCATTGCCATCGGATGTTTCAGGCTGTCGAGGTCGGTCTCGATCGTCAGTTCGTCGGCGCCGCGCTTGATGGTGCGGGCGAGCAGTTCGAACACCGTCGCCGTCGCCGACTGCAGGGCCTTTTCCAGGCTGGCGCCGGCAAGGATGCGGGCGAGAAACACCGCCGAGGTCAGGTCGCCGAGGCCCTTCGGCGCATTCTCGATCAGCCGGTGCTCGGCGAGAATGACCTCCCGGTCGTCGACGAGAAGGTTGCCGGTCCCGCCGCGCAGCAGCGGAAAGGCCGAGGTGACGAGCACCGTGCGCGGCCCCAGCGCGCTTGCCGCCTCGATCAGGTCGCGATTGTCGGAAAGCTCGAGACCGGTCAGGAATTCCAGCTCGAAGCGGTTGGGCGTGGCGATGTCGGAGAGCGGCAGAAGGCGTTCCGAGATCGCATCCAGCGTCTCGCGCGGCTGGTAGAGGCGGCCGCCGTCGCCGGTCGCCGGATCGCACAGGACGACGGCGCGCGGGTTCTTCGCCTTCACCGCCTCGACGAGTCTGGCCACCGGCGCGACCTGGGCGCTCTCGCCGAAATAGCCGATCAGCACCGCGCCGACCTCGCCGAGCCAGGGCGACCGGCAAAGGTCGTCGATCATCGCGGAAAACGCGTCCGCCGGCGGGACGATCCGCGTCGAGGCGCCATGGCCGGGATGCCAGGGCAGCGTCACCGTCGGCACCGACCAGACCGGAAAGCCCAGCGATTCGAGCGCGAAGGCGGCGGCGCGGTTGCCCACCGTGCCGCGCACCACGTGGCTCGCGATCGAGATCACTGCTGGCCGGTCGCCCGGCGTGGTGGCTTTGGTCATCCCGGATCAGCCCGGCAGGAGTTGGCTGGCGAGCAGCAGCGCCAGGACGATGAAGCCGCCGATGCTGGCGATCCGGCCGATCCGTGCGCCGAGCACCTCGATCCGGTCGCCCTGATCGACGTCGCGCGCCATGAAATGATCGCCGGTCCGCATCAGCGCGGCCTGAGTATGCGCGCCGATCTGCGGGTCGGTCTCCTGGCGCACGCGGGTCAGAATGGCCCTCGCCTCGCGCTGGCGCTCGTCGTCGGATGGGTTGCCGCTCATGTCGGCTGTTCTCGCCGAAATGGCCGGCGAGGGCAACAGGCGATGCGCCCGCGGACGGGCATTCGAACGACGCGCCGGGGAAACGGCGCTCCGCGGCGGCCACGGCCTCGGGACGACGGGAGGCTGGCCGCCGGGGACGGACCGCACGGCTCGCAGAACGCGCGCCCTCCCCTATCATTGGTGCCACGGACCGGGGCACGAGAGGAGGGTCGATCATGCATGAGGACGCAATGGCGGGTAAGACGCCGATCATCGCCGCGGTCGCAGATGCGCTCGGCGAGGACAGCGCCGGGGCGAAACTCGCCCCCCTCCTCTTCGCCCGCCCGCCCGTCGAGGATCTGACGGCCTTCGATCCCGGGGCCCTCGCCGCCGCCGCGCGCGTCGGCGCCGAGGCGCTGGCCGCCCACCGCGACGGCCGGCCGCTGGTCCGGATCGACCAGCCGCAGGACTTCCGGCGGGGCGGCGAGGCTCAGGACCTCGTCACCGTCGTGTCCGACGACATGGCCTTCCTGTTCGATTCGCTCACCGCCGAGATCGCCGAGCGGGCCAACGAGATCCACTACATCTCCCACCCGATCATCGACGTGACGAGAGGCGAAGACGGCAGCCTCGCCGATTTCGCGGCCTCGCGACCGGGAGAGGAAACGCGGCCGGGAACGCGGCGCACCAGCCTCATCCAGTTCGCCGTGGACCCGATGGCCGCGGGCGACCCGGGCTCGGGCCTGTCGGCTGCGCTGGAAAACATCCTCGCCCAGGTCCAACACGCCAATCGCGACTTCCAGGCGATGCGCCAGCGGGTGAACCGTGCCGTCGAGGATCTGACGAACCGCGCCGGGACGATGCCGGAGGCCGAGCGGGCGGGCATCGCCGAAGCCGCGCGGCTGCTCGAATGGCTGCGCGACGACAACTTCATCTTCCTCGGCACCTGCGACTACGACTATCACGGCGAGCGCGACGGCGAGGAGCTGGAGCGGCGGCAGAGCGAGGCTCTCGGCATTCTGTCGGACCCCGACATCCGCATTCTCGGCCGCCATGGCCGACCGATGGCGACGACGCCGGAGATCCGCAAGTTCCTCAAGGACCCCGCCCCGCTGATCGTCACCAAAGCGAATGCGCGCTCGGTCGTCCATCGGCGCGCCTACATGGATTACGTCGGCGTCAAGCAGTATGACGGCGAAGGCCGCCTGATCGGCGAATTGCGCATCGTCGGCCTGTTCACGTCGACCGCCTACACCCGCTCGATCCTGACGATCCCCTATGTCCGGCGGAAGGCCGAGACGGTGATCGCGCAATCCCGCTTCCACCTCGAATCCCACTCCGGCAAGGCGCTGCTCAACGCGCTCGAATCCTATCCCCGCGACGAGGTCTTCCAGATCGACACCGATCTCCTCGAGCGCTTCGCGGCGACCGTCGTCGAGCTCGGCGAGCGGCCGCGCGTGCGCGTCCTCACGCGGATCGACGAATTCGACCGCTTCGTCTCGGTCATCGTCTACGTTCCGCGCGACCGCTACGATTCCCGCCTCAGGGAGCGGATCGGCCATCTTCTCGCCGAAGCCTATGACGGCCACGTCTCGGCCTATTATCCGGCCTTTCCCGAAGGGTTTCTCGCCCGCGTCCACATCATCGTCGGGCGCTCCGGCGAACCGACGCCCGAGGTGGACGTCGAGCGGCTGGAAGCACGCATCACGGAGATGGCGAAGAACTGGGAGGACGAGTTCGTCGCGGCGCTCGGCAAGGCCCACGCGCCGAGCCATCACCAGCGCTTCGCCGCCGGTCTGCCCGGCAGCTATCGCGACGGCGTCCCGCCGGCCGAGGCGGTACGGGACGTCGCCGTCATCGAGAAGCTGACGGAGGACGAGCCGCTCTTCATCGACTTCTACCGCCGCGGCGGCGACGCCGAAGACACGGTGCGGCTCAAGATCTACCATCTCGGCAAGGCGGTGGCGCTGTCGACGCGGGTGCCGATCCTCGAAAACATGGGCTTCGGCGTCGTGTCGGAGCGCACCTTCCGGCTGGTTCGGCCGGACGGCGACGCCGTCCATCTGCACGACATGGATCTCGTCCGCGCCAATGCCGGCGGGACCATTCCGCTCGAGGACGGCGGCAAGGCGCTCGAAGAGGTCTTCGGCGCGGTCTGGCGCGGCCGGACCGAGAACGACGGCTTCAACGCCCTCGTCCTCGAAGGCGGTCTCGACTTCCGCAAGGCCAACGTCATGCGCGCCTATTCGCGCTATCTGCGCCAGGGAACGCTCGCCTATTCGCCGGACTACATCGCCAACGCGCTCGTCCGACACGCCGCGATCACGAAAAAGCTCTGGCAGCTCTTCGAGACGACGCTCGATCCCCGGCAGGGCGCGGCGGAAACCGACGAGCCGTCGCTCGAAGCCGACGAGATCGAGACCCGGCAGCACCGGCGGGCCGTCACGCGCGGCGGCGCGGACGTGTATGGCGAAATCCTCGACGCGCTCGACGGCGTCGATTCGGCCGACGACGACCGGATCGTCCGGCGCTTCCTCAATGTCATCCTCGCGACCTTGCGCACCAACTACTTCGCCGTCGACGGGATGTCCGCCGAGGCCGGCTCCGAGCCCGGCAACGTCCAGCCGGCGCTGGCCTTCAAGCTCGATTCCAGCGCCGTAGAGGGGCTGCCGGCGCCCGTGCCTTACCGCGAGATCTTCGTCTTCGACGCCCGCGTCGAGGGCGTGCATCTCCGGTTCGGTTCCGTCGCCAGAGGCGGCCTCAGATGGTCCGACCGGGCGCAGGATTACCGCACGGAGGTGCTCGGCCTCGTCAAGGCGCAGCAGGTCAAGAACGCCGTCATCGTGCCGGTCGGCGCCAAGGGCGGCTTCTATCCCAAGCGTCTGCCCGATGCTTCCCAGCGCGACCAGTGGTTCGCCGCCGGCCGCTCGGCCTATGTCGTCTTCATCGCATCGCTCCTGTCGGTGACCGACAACATCGTCGGCGAGAGCGTGGTCACCCCCGAGGCGGTGCGCCGCCACGACGGCGACGATCCCTATTTCGTCGTCGCCGCCGACAAGGGCACCGCGACCTTCTCCGACACGGCGAACGCCATCGCCCAGTCCGAGGACTTCTGGCTCGACGACGCTTTTGCTTCGGGCGGCTCGGCCGGCTACGACCACAAGGCGATGGGCATCACCGCCCGCGGCGCCTGGGAAGCGGTGAAGCGGCATTTCCGGGAGATCCCGCGCCAGGAAGGCGAAGGCGCCTGGGACATCCAGAGCGAGCCCTTCACCGCCGCCGGCTGCGGCGACATGTCGGGCGACGTCTTCGGCAACGGCATGCTGTTGTCCCGGCGGACCCGGCTGATCGCCGCCTTCGACCATCGCGACATCTTCATCGATCCAAACCCCGACCCCGAGGCCTCCTTCGCCGAGCGCAAGCGGCTCTTTTCCCTCGCGCGCTCCTCCTGGCAGGACTACGACAAGGCGAGGATCTCCCATGGCGGCGGAGTGTTCTCGCGCCGCGACAAGGTGATCCGGCTTTCCGACGAGGCGGCCGCCGCGATCGGCTACGACCGCGACGGCGGAACGCCGACGGAGATCATCACGGCGATCCTCAAGGCGCCGGTCGACCTCCTCTGGTTCGGCGGCATCGGCACCTATGTGCGCGCCAGCGGCGAAAGCAACGTCGACGTCGGCGACCGCTCGAACGACGCCGTGCGCGTCGGCGCCTCCGACGTCCGGGCGAAGGTCGTCGGCGAAGGCGCCAATCTCGCCGTCACCCAGAAGGGCCGGATCGAATTTGCCGGCAAGGGCGGCCGCATCAATTCCGACGCCATCGACAATTCGGCGGGCGTCAACACCTCCGACGTCGAGGTCAACATCAAGATCGCGCTGAAGAGCGCGATGAGCGACGGGCGGCTGTCGCGCGAGGACCGCAACCGGCTGCTCGCGGCGATGACCGACGAGGTGGCCGAGCTGGTGCTCGCCAACAATTACGAGCAGACGCTGGCGCTCTCGCTCGAACAGCATGACGGCGTCTCGGCGCTGGCCCTCCAGTCGCGCTTCATGAGCCTCCTCGAAGCGGCCGGCCATCTCGACCGCACGGTCGAGACGCTTCCCTCGGACGCCGCCATCGCCGATCGCCGGAGCACCGGCAAGGGCCTGACGCGGCCGGAGATCGGCGTCCTCCTCGCCTATGCCAAGATCACCCTCTTCGACGCCATCGTCGCCAGCGACCTGCCGGACGATCCCTATCTGGAAGACCGGCTGCACGACTATTTCCCGGTGCCGATGCGCCGCGACTTCCTCAAGGACATCAAGGAGCACCGTCTCGCCCGGGAAATCATCGCGACGGTGCTCGCCAACGAGGTGGTGAACCGCACCGGGCCGACCTTCGTCACGATGACGCAAGAGGCCACCGGCGCCTCGCCGGGCGCCGTCGTGCGGGCCTTCGTCGCGGCCAAGGACGGCTTCGACATCCGCGATCTCTACCAGCGCATCGACGCCCTCGACGCGAAGCTTCCCGGCGCCGTGCAGAACGGGCTCTACCGGAACGTCGGCTGGTTCCTACGCCGGCTTACCAACTGGTACGTGATCAACGAAGGCTTCGGCTCGGGGCTGACCAGCGTCGCCATCGAAAGCCGCGACGCTCTCGGCCAGCTGAAGGGGCGGCTCGCCGAGATCGCCTCGGCGGCGGCGCGGAAGGAAGCCGAAAACCGGGCCGCAGACTGGGCGCGCCAGGGGGTGCCGCAGGATCTCGCCGAGGAGGTCGCGATGCTGCCGCTGCTCGCCCTCATCCCGGACATCGCTGCCGTCTCGCGAGACACGGGCTGCACGCTCGAGCAGACGGTCGGAAGCTATTTCGAGATCACCCGGCTGTTCGAGATCGGCCGGATCGAGGCCGCGCTGTTCCGCTTCGAATCGCACGACTATTTCGAGACCCTCGCCTTGCAGCGGGCCGAAAGCCAGATCGCCAAGGCGCGGCGGCAGCTGACGGAAGCGACGCTGAAGAGCGGCGAGGCTCCGGCCGACTGGGCGCGGCAGCGCTCGTCCACGGTCGACCGGATCCGCAGCCAGCTCGTGGCGCTCGCCGGCAGCGGCGAGACTTCGGTCGCGCGGCTCACCGTCGCGGCCGGCCTGTTGTCGGATCTCGCCGCCCAGGTCTGATCCTGCACGCTTCACACTTGTGGGCGGACTTCATCGGCATGGAAGAATGGTCGCCAAGCTCGAAGCTTCGTCATCCCGGCCTCCGAGCCGGGACCCCTCTGCGGTGAAACGACTTGGTCGGTGCAGGCAAGACAATGCGTTGCGAACGGCCGCCGCAAAGACGGCAAGGATTTGGAATGGCAACTGTGTTCATGCAAAGGCCTTTTTGTCCCTCTGCATGGCATTGAGGACGGTGAGAAGCTTTCTGGCGACGGCGATGATCGCGACCTTCTTGGATCCCGATCTTTCGGTGACGGCGTTGAA
>NZ_JAJUWU010000019.1 GCF_021390325.1 Jiella avicenniae
CCGAGGCTCCATTCCGGTTCTTCCCTTTGCCAAGGAGAACCGAATGCAGACCACAACGGACGATAGGATCATCGCCGAGCTGATGGAATAGCTGATCGAGACCGGTCCAGACGGCATGGCAGCCACTTTCGCCGCGATGCTCAATCTGGCCATGCGGATCGAACGCGAGCGCCATCTTGGCGCCCGCGCCTATGAGCGCGCACCCGAGTGGACCGGCTATGCCAACGGGACCAGGCCGAAGACGATCGACACGCCTGCCGGCAGGCTGTCCCTCAAGCTCCCCAAGAGCCGCGGCGGCAACCTCGTGCGTCGGCGCAGGACCTGGCGCCCGATGAAGGCGCGGACCTCTCGCGACACGATCAAGGATCGTCGTTCCATTCACGATCGCCCGGCCGAGATCGAGGATCGTCGCCAGGCAGGCCATTGGGAGGCCGATCTCGTCATCTGCCGGAAAGCCCGGCCAGTTCTCGTCCTCCACGAGCGAAAGACGAGGGTAACGCTCGCAACGCGCCTCACCGGGAAGACCGCGGCCGAGACGATTGCCGCGATGACCGCGGTCTTCCGCCACCTCGCGCCCGGTCTGCGATCCTTAATCACCTTCGACAATAATACGGCTTTCGCCCGCCAGGGGCTGCTGGGCGATCTCTTCAGCATGACGACATGGTTCTGCGACGCCTGTGCCTCCTGGCAGAAGGGTGGCGTCGAGAACGCCAATGGCCGATTGCGACGATGGATCCTGAGATCCCTCGATCTCGACATCATCTCGGATGCCGACCTGCAGGACGCTGTAATCACCCTGAACACGACACCGCGCAAATGCCTCGGCTTCGTTACGCCACTTTAGGCACTCCTCAAGGAGCTTGGCAAAGACGTCCGGATCTGCTTCTCATGAAACTGTTGCGCTTCGCGATGGAATCCACCGGCAGTTCCATAACAGCCTATGCCGCTTGAAACAATTGACTCATTCTTCAAATCTTTAAATCGGCTCGGTATTTCGGAGCTCTTGTCTAGCGAAGATGGCCTTTGCAAAATCGCAGTGGCAAATGTGAGCAACAGCTTGCCGATGGGTACAAAATGGTGGTACACGGAGATGACTGGTTGACGATTGCGGGTCTATATATATCAATGATTTAATGGTCAATTCTGGCGAATCCCTTCCTCTCCGCCACGTCAGATTACCTCGCGAAATCAACCTTTTTCGATAATCCGAAATAGGCTGTTGAACGCGGTTTCGCACACGTGTTCCGGGTGGGTGGGCTCGTCGTGGCAGGGGGCGCTCAGGGGAGGCGCAGCCTGAATCGTTGAAGAGCACGGGCGCCCGGCGACCGTCGGCGCTCGGGTCTCGACAGAGACGGCGGGACCGAGAAACGCCGAGAGCCGTCCGGCACTCGATCAGCTCGCCTGTGAGGACTATGCCCCTTGAATGCGGCAACGCCGATCGTCGCGGCGAGGGCGTTCAGGGCCCCCGGGTCGTTCTGGGGGAGGCGTGGCTTCGGGGTCGCCGGCGGTTGCGGCGCGCCGATCCGGTGCTCGGCTAAGAGATCCGTGGCGTCGCGGGTCCCGAAGGTCCGGCGTGGCGCTCGCAGCGTGAGCCGATGAAGTCGTGGCCGTCGCCGAAAAGCGCGAGGGCGGCGTCGAAGGCGCGAAAATATCGACCGCCGGCAGCCACGTGTCCCGCTCGCGGCGGTTGAAAGCCGCCGAATGACGCGACGCCGGCGGTTGAGGAGCACATCTCGCCCGGTCGCCTCGGCAACGGGACGCGTGCCCGGTCCAACCCCGCTTCCCGGCCGGTGAGGGCGCCCCGGCGCTGCAAGGTCTCGTGCCAGACTGTCGGGGGCGAGGAAGGATCAACCGCCCCGACCCGTCTCCGGTTCGGCCATCCGGCGGTGCATCTGTGCCAGAACGGCATCCGGAATGAGGCCGGAGAAGGTCGACTGGACCTTGTTCATGAAGCCGCTGGCGACCTGCCGTCTGCCCTTCTGCATCGCCTCGTAGCCGGTCTTGGCGACCGCCGCAGGGTCGTCTTTGGAATCGTCCCGACCGATGGAGGTATCGTCCATCTGGGCGCGATGGAAGAACTCCGTGGCGGTCGGCCCCGGCTCAAGGCAGGTGACCGTGACGCCGGTCTCCTTCAGTTCGTCGGCGAGCGCTTCGGAAAAGGAGTCGAGGAACGCCTTGGTGCCGTTGTAGACCGCCTGGAACGAGCCGGGAATGAAGCCGGCGATCGAGCCGGTGATCAGGATGCGGCCGGTATCGCGATCACGCATCTGCCGGCCGACCTTGTGGATCAGCGAGAGGGTGCCGGTGACGTTGACGTCGACGACATCCTTCGCCTCGCCGAAATCCTGTTCGAGGAAAGCCCCGCCGAGACCGCGGCCGGCATTGGCCATCAAAACGTCGACCCGGCGGCCCTCTAGGACCTGCCATAGCGCCGCCACGCCGTGTTCGGTGCCGAGGTCGGCCTTGACCGCCTGGACCCGCGTCCCGATCCGGCCGAGTTTCCGCCCGGCTTCCTCGATCTCGGCTTCGTCCGCGACGACGACGAGCTCGTAGCCGTCCTCTGCGGCGAGTTTGGCGAGTTCGAAGCCGATGCCGCTGGAGGCGCCGGTCACGACCGCGAGTTCTCCTTCATGGGCTGCCATTGTCCAAACTCCTGGCTCGAGTGCGATCGAAGCAATGCGGCGGACGCCGCCGACGATGGATCAACCGGAACCGGCCGGATTCGTTCGGATCGAAGGGATGGGGAAATGCCTAGGTCGGAAGGAGCCGGAGCGAACGGCAAGGCGTTCGAGCCGGCCGTGACCGCGATGGACGCTTCGATCCCGTCCCAGATGGGCATCCGGTTCCCGTGAGGTCGGGGATCGGAGAAGACGCCCGATGGGGTGGTCGATCGCGCGCCGGGGTTCGTCGGGCTTCGCAATCCGCCGAGGCGACGGGGCTTGGGATGCCGCCGTCGAACGACGTGAGCGGTCACTCCGCGTGTTTGGCGATGACCGAGAGGAAGGCCGGGCCGTAACGGTCGAGCTTGGCTTCGCCGACGCCGGGGATGTCGGCCATCTCGCTCCGCGAGCCGGGGCGCGCCGCCGCCAGTTCGATCAGCGTCTTGTCGTGGAAGATCACATAGGGCGGCACGTTCTGCAGACGGGCGATCTCCATGCGCTTCTGGCGCAGCGACTGGAACAGGGCGCGGTCCGCCTCGGGGACGGCGGATTGCTGCGGAGAGCTGCCCGCGACCTTGCCGCGCCGGGCACGGCGGGGCGGCGGCACGCGGAGCATCAGGTCGGGTTTGTCGCGCAGGAACTCGCGGCCGGCGGGCGCGATCGAAAGCCCGCCATGTCCGGCGTGGTCGACCTCGACGAGGCGCAGCGCGATCAGCTGGCGCAGGATCGCCCGCCACAGGCGGCCGTCGTGCTCGGTGCCGATGCCGAAGGTGGAGATCTTGTCGTGGCCGAACTGGGCGATGCGGTCGTTCTCGACGCCGAGGAGAACGTCGACGACATAGGCCTGGCCGAAGCGCTCGCCTGTCCGGTAGATGCAGGAGAGGGCCTTCTGCGCCGCGATCGTGCCGTCGAAGAGCTGCGGCGGCTCCAGGCAGGTGTCGCAATTGCCGCAGGGCTCGCAGTGGTCGCCGAAATAGGACAGCAGCACCTGCCGCCGGCAGCCTGCCGTCTCGGCGAGCCCCAGGAGCGAGTCGAGCTTCTGGCGCTCCGTGCGCTTGCGCTGTTCGGGCGCGTCGGATTCCTCGATGAAGCGGCTTCTGAGCGCGATGTCCTCATGGCCGTAGAGCATCAGCGTGTCGGAGGGCAGGCCGTCGCGACCGGCGCGGCCCGTCTCCTGGTAATAGGCCTCGAGGCTGCCCGGCAGGTCGAGATGGGCGACGAAGC
This sequence comes from Jiella avicenniae, assembly GCF_021390325.1. Taxonomy (GTDB): domain Bacteria; phylum Pseudomonadota; class Alphaproteobacteria; order Rhizobiales; family Rhizobiaceae; genus Jiella; species Jiella avicenniae. Next base: position 3,885 of record NZ_JAJUWU010000019.1, read on the forward strand.
GCACGTCCGGTTTGTCGATGCCCATGCCGAAGGCGATGGTGGCGACCATGACGACCGCCTCGCCATGCTGGAAGCGCAGCTGGTTCGCCTCCTTCTCCGCCTTGTCCATGCCGGCGTGATAGGCGAGCGCATCGTAACCCTCGGCGCGCAGCCAGGCGGCGGTCTCGTCGGTCTTGCGCTTGGAGAGGCAGTAGACGATGCCGCTCTCGCCCTCGTGGCGCCGCAAGAACTCCTTGAGCTGGGCGCGAGGATTGTCCTTTTCCGCGATGGCATAGCGGATGTTGGGGCGGTCGAAACCGGCGATGAAGGCATCGGCCTCGGCGATGCCGAGATGCGCCAGGATCTCGCCCCGCGTCGGCGCGTCGGCCGTCGCGGTCAGCGCCATGCGCGGCGTCGTCGGAAACGCGCGGGCGAGGATGTCGAGCTGGCGGTAGGAGGGGCGGAAATCATGGCCCCACTGGGACAGACAATGGGCCTCGTCGATGGCGATCAGCGACAGTCGCGCCCGGCCGAGCCGCTCGAGGACGCCGCCGCGCAGCAGCGTCTCCGGCGCGACGTAGAGGAGGTCGAGCCCGCCGGTCTCGATCGCCTCCCACAAGTCCCGCCGCTCCTCCGGCGGCAGGTCGGAATTGAGCGCCGCCGCCTTCACGCCGGCCTGCCGCAGGGCCGAAACCTGATCGGCCATCAGCGCCAGGAGCGGGGAGACGATCAGCCCCATGCCGGGCCGGGCGATGGCGGGGATCTGGTAGCAGAGCGACTTCCCGCCGCCCGTCGGCATCAGGACGAAGGCGTTGTTGCCGGCGATCAGGTGCTCGACGATGCGCGCCTGCGGCCCGCGGAACGCATCATAGCCGTAGACGGTCTTCAGGATTTCGAGGGCTTTGGCGGACATCGGGTTTCGCATCGGGAATCACGGGAGCGCCCTCCATATCAGCTACCGCCCGGCGTCGATCAATGGCCGCGATGTCGGCAAGTCGCCCCGGCCACTCCGGCAAGACCCTCAGACCGTCCCGACCGTCTGCTTGAATTTCTCGCGCCCACGCCGTCTGATGGCGGCGATCGTCGCGACGCAGCGAGGGACGAGGTGCAGATGCGGGCCTCGCATCCCGAGGCGAAAAAAAGCGGCGGCATGACAGGGAGGCAGCAGGTCATGGATTTTTCGCTCACCGAGGAGCAGGAGCAGATCTTCCAGATGGCGCGGGACTTCGCCGCCGAGAAGATGGCGCCCCACGCGGCCACGTGGGAAGAGGAGAAGCGCCTGCCGCGCGAGGTGCTGAACGAACTGGCGGCGCTCGGCATGGCGGCGATCAACGTTCGCGACGACCACGGCTCGGGCCTGTCGCGTCTCGACACGGTGCTGATCTTCGAGGCGCTGTCCTATGGCGACCCGTCGGTCTCGGCGTTCCTGTCGATCCACAACATGGTCGCCTGGATGGTCGACGGTTTCGGGTCCGACGGGCAGCGGGCCGAATGGCTGCCGAAGCTTGCTTCGATGCAGGCTGTCGCCAGCTACTGCCTGACCGAGCCCGGCGCGGGCTCGGACGCGGCCGCCCTTCGCACCAGCGCGAGACGAGATGGCGACGGCTACGTCCTCAACGGCACCAAGAGCTTCATCTCGGGTGCCGGCTTTTCCGATCTCTATCTCGTCATGGCGCGAACGGGCGAGGCCGGACCGAAGGGCATTTCCGCCTTTCTTGTCGAAAAGGGGACTCCCGGCCTCTCCTTCGGCGCACAGGAGAAGAAGATGGGCTGGATCGCCCAGCCGACTGCGGAGGTGCGGCTCGAGGACTGCCGGATCGCGGGCGGGAACCGCCTCGGCGAGGAGGGCAGCGGCTTCGTCTATGCCATGATGGGGCTCGACGGCGGCCGCTTGAGCATCTCCGCCTGCGCTCTCGGCGCGGCTCAGGCGGCGCTCGACAAGTCGGTCGCCTTCATGCGGGACCGGCAGGCCTTCGGAAAGTCGCTGACCGAGTTCCAGGCGCTGCAGTTCCGCCTCGCCGACATGGAGACCGAGCTGTCCGCCGCCCGGATCTTCCTGCGCCAGGCCGCCTGGAAGCTCGACCGGAAGGCGCCGGACGCGACGAAGTTCTGCGCCATGGCCAAGCGCTTCGTCACCGACGCGAGCTTTTCGGTCGCCAACATGGCCTTGCAGCTGCACGGCGGATACGGCTACCTCTCGGACTACGGCATCGAAAAGATCGTCCGCGATCTCCGGGTGCATCAGATTCTCGAGGGCACCAACGAGATCATGCGGACGATCGTGGCGAAGGCGCTTCTGGCGAAATGAGCGTGCCGCGCGCCTGCCGTTTCCGCCGAGCGAACGGCCGGACGTTTCGAAACGACGAGGACGAGCGATAAATTTCGCCCCGGTGGCGATTCTGCAATAGTTTTGCCACATGCTGGCGCAATTCGTAACGCTTCGCGACGCAGCGGCCGCAAGGGGAATGGGGCTGCTGCGAAAGCCGAGCTTGGGGGTCGTTCGACTTGAAACGCCAATACTGGATCGTTCCGTCGCTGGCAGCCGTCCTGGGTGGGATCGGCTACGGGGTTGCGCAGAACCTGCCGCCCCGCGATGCGGCCGATCTTCGCTCGTCCGTGCAGACGGCGCCGGCACCCGTGCCGGCCGCATCGGCGGACGAAGACTTTACGCCGCCGACGCTGTCGGACCGGGTTTCGCTCGGCTATCGCCGCAAGGGCGACGAGAATTTCGCCGAGGTGAGGGTGTCGACGGTCGAACCTTTCGTCGACGGCGTCGACCGGCGGCTTGTCGCCTCGGTGGCCGACGGCGCGGTTCCGCCGGTCGCCGCCGCCAGTGCCGCGCTGGCGCCCACGGCGTCCCGCAATCCGGGCTCGAACGGCGCGACGGCCTTTCTGACGAAGGTCGCTGCGGCCGGGGACGCCGCCGCTGCCGCCGACATGAACGCGGCGGAGACGGCCGATGCGATCTCTCCCGCCTTCGAGGCGACACCGCTGTCCAGCCGGCTTCTCGACGCCGACGAGCCGGCCTGGCAATCGCGCTTCTTCGCCGACAACCCGCTCGTCGGCGGCATTTTCCAGGGGGATGGCAACCGGGCGGACGCCGCGTCCCTGATCGGCGCCGCCAGGACGGCCCGCTACGTTCTTCTCGGCGAGACGCACGACAACCCGGATCATCACCGGCTGCAGAGCGACATCGTCGCCGATCTCGCCGACGCGACGGCGGATCTGTCGCTGGTATTCGAGATGATCCCGCCGCGGCTCGGCAGCGCCGTTTCGGCCTTCGGCACGCCGCGCGCCGGCGCCATCGACATGGATTCGCTGGCGGACCGGCTCGAATGGTCGGCAAGGGGCTGGCCGGATTTCTCCATGTACCGTCCGATGTTCGAAACGGCCAGGCGCGAGGGTCTCGCGGTCTTTCCCGGCAATCTCGACCGGGACGTCGTCAGCTCGATCGCCCAGAGCGGCATTTCGGCGCTTTCGCCCGAGATGCGGACGAGACTGTCGCTCGACGCGCCCGCCGATCCCGAGATCGTTGCCGATCTGACGGAAGAAGTTCGCAGCGCCCATTGCGGCCTGATGCCCGAGGGGGCGCTGGCGACCATGGCGGATGCCCAGCGCGCCCGCGACGGCGCGATGGCTGCGGCGATGATCGACGCCGCGCAATCGGGCGACAAGGCGGTTCTGATCGCCGGCTCCGGCCATGTCCGCGACGACCGGGGCGTGCCCTCGATCCTGCAGCGGACCGATCCCGAGGCCGAGACGATCTCCGTGCGGATGCTGGAAGTCGACGGCAAGGACGGCGACCCCGCCGATTACGGGCTCAAGGCCGAGATGCCGGCGCCCTACGACTTCACCATCTTCACCCCCCGCGCCGATCGCGACGATCCCTGCGAGGCGCTCCGCGCTCGCATGGAGAAAAAGGCGGGTACGGTCGCGAACTAGGCCATCGAGCCATCGACCGCCCGCCCATCTTCTTACGTGGTTCTCGCGACGGCGAAGAATCGCGGTCGGGACCGGGTTCCTTCGCTGCCTTCGAACGCGCCTCACCGCTACCCCGCGACAGAGCCGGCTCTGCGTTTTCGGGCTTCCATCGGTCCGAACCCCAGGGCCGCGCCTCCAAAAGCGCCTCGTTCGGCATTCGATTGACCTTGCAGAGCCCGGCAACTAGGGTCCGCGGCGATCCGGACGGCGGCGTTTTCGAGCGCCGACGGTTCCGAATATTCCCGACCTTTGACTGATCAAGGAGCCATGCCGATGACCGGGCAGGACCGCGCCGCCCTCGAACTGACGATCGAACGCGCCTTCGACGAGCGGGACGAGGTTTCCCCGACGACGACCGGCGAGGTGCGCGAGGCCGTCGATGCGGCGCTGGAGCTGCTCGACAGCGGCGAGGCGCGGGTGGCGAGCCGCGAGGCGGACGGTTCCTGGACGGTCCATCAGTGGCTGAAGAAGGCGGTGCTCCTGTCCTTCCGGCTCAACGACATGACGGTGATCGAAGGCGGGCCGGGCGGCGCCACCTGGTGGGACAAGGTGCCGTCGAAATTCGAGGGCTGGGGCGAGAACCGCTTCCGCGAGGCCGGGCTCCGGGCCGTGCCGAACGCCATCGTCCGCCGTTCCGCCCATATCGGCAAGGGCGTCGTCCTGATGCCGTCCTTCGTCAATCTCGGCGCCCGTGTCGACGAGGGCACGATGGTCGACACCTGGGCGACGGTCGGCTCCTGCGCGCAGATCGGCAAGAACGTCCACCTTTCCGGCGGCGTCGGCATCGGCGGCGTGCTGGAGCCGATGCAGGCCGGCCCGACGATCATCGAGGACAACTGCTTCATCGGCGCCCGCTCGGAGGTCGTCGAAGGCTGCATCGTCCGCGAGGGCTCGGTGCTCGGCATGGGCGTCTTCATCGGCCAGTCCACCAAGATCGTCGACCGCACCACCGGCGAAGTCCGCTACGGCGAAGTGCCGCCCTATTCGGTGGTCGTCGCCGGCACCATGCCCGGCAAGCCGATGGACAACGGCGCGCCGGGACCGAGCCTCTATTGCGCCGTCATCGTCAAGCGCGTCGACGAGAAGACGCGGTCGAAGACCTCGATCAACGAGTTGCTGCGGAGCTGATATTGCCGAGATCCTTGTCTCCTGCAGTCATGGTCGAGCCCGCAAGTCTGCCCAGCATCGTCGTTGGCGTGCCTCTGTCCGTCTTGATGATTTGTGGGCCCGGCTTCGTCAAATCGAAACATCATGTCGATCAGACGGAACCTGTCGCAGGATGACGGCTCGGCGGTTCAGATCTCCCAAGCTCTGTTCGATTGTCGCTCTTCCCCTCACCGCCGCCGCCGGCCTGCTCGGCTGGCTAACCTCCGTTCCCGCTCTGCCGAGCGCCCATGCCGGCCTCTGCCGCACCGAGACCGCGGCCGGCGTGGAATACATCGTCTGCGACGTCGCCCTCGACCGCTACGACCTCGCGCTGCGGGCGGTCGATAAGGAGGGCAGGCCCTACGAGACCTTCGAGGCGGCGAAGGCTTCGTTGCCCGGCCGTGAAGTCGCGCTGATCGTGAATGCCGGCATGTATCACGAGGATCGCCGGCCGGTCGGGCTGGCGGTACAGGACGGCAGGGAGCTGCACGGCGCGGTTCTCGGCACCGGCTCGGGCAATTATTCGCTGCGGCCGAACGGCGTCTTCTTCGTCGAGAACGGCCGGGCGGGGGTGATGGAATCGACCCGTTATCTGGACGGCGGGCACGATCCCGACCTCGCGACGCAGTCCGGCCCGATGCTCGTCGTCGACGGCAGGCTGCATCCGCGCTTCATCGAGAACTCCGACAGCCGGCACGTGCGCAACGGCGTCTGCGCGAGCGAGGACGGGCGGGTCGTCACCCTCGTCCTCTCGCGGTCGCCGGTGAATTTCTGGGATTTCGGCACGTTCTTCAAGGACGGGCTCGGCTGCAGGAACGCGCTGTTCTTCGACGGCACGGTGTCGAGCCTTTATTATCCGTCCGGCGGCATCGACTATCGCCGCGATCGGCTGGGACCGATGCTGGTCGTCACCGAGCAGTGACCGGCCATTGCCGGGACCGCGGCTCGCGATTCCGCCAACCTGTGAGCTGGTTCGAAAAGCATGACCGGCCGACAGCCTGGACGGCGGGTCTCCGTTCTCGACCGCCAACCGACGCGGCCTTTCGCGCGTCACCCGGTGGAAGGTTCGATCAGTCGGCGACCGAGGGGCGCAGGGCAGGTGCCGGGACGCTCGCATCGTCGTCGCCGAAGCGGGCGGCGAGATTGGCGTCCCGGGCTGTTTCTGCGTCCGTCTCGGCTTCCGGCGTCGTCTTCGCGCCCGCAACGCGGCCGCCGCGTGCGGCAGCCGCTTCGGACTTGGCCGCCATCTCGCGCATCGTTTTCGGGACGGCGTCGCCCGGGGTCGGGCGGTCGGCCCGCTGCGGGGCGAAGGCGACCGCCTCGACGATGGCGTCGGAGGCTTCGCGCCGCGGCTCGGCACTTCGTCTCGTCTCGAGCTTCGCCGTCTCGATGGTCGCCGGCACCGCGCGGCCGGGCGCGCGCCGGCTGAGGTCGAGTTCGGCCATGTGGGCCTTGACCTTCGAGCAGTAGCTGCGGGCCGCGGCGGTCATCCGGGTCGTGCGGTGGCCGCCCTTGTACTTCATCGCCGTGCCGCAGACGTCGTGGCCGCTCTGCTCCCAGGCGCCCTTCAGATATTTCATCCCGTAGGTGAGGTTGGTGTCGGCATCGAGGAGATCGCTCGCCGAGCCGGAAAAGCCGAGGCTGCGGGCCGTCGCCGGCTTGATCTGCGACAGGCCGTAGACGCCGCGGCCGCGGGCCCGCGGATTGTAGCGGCTTTCGACCCGCACGACGGCGAAGGCGAGGGCGGGTGGGATGCCGTTCTCCTCGGCGTGCGCGACGATCATCCTGTCGATCGCGGCGCTGCCGGAAATCGTCCCCGTTTCGGCCATCTGAGCGGCCTCGCGCCGGGCGATCGCCCGGTCGGCCTTCTCGACGCCCTTGGACGAGACGGCCACTGCAGCGATGGCCTGGCCGTCATCATCGCCATCCTGCGGAGCGGAAGCGTCCTCCTTGCCCGCAAAGGCGACGCCGAGCGGCGAACCGCCGGGGCCGTCGGCGATGCAGCCGGAAACCACCAGGAGACCGGCCAGGGCGGCGAGCGATGCCCCCCGCTGCAGCCAGGGCGAGCGCGTCCCGCGATCGGCCCTCGAACCTTTCCGCCCAATCAGCACAGACATCCCCGCTCGAAGTTTCCCCGTCTGCCGATCTCCCGCCCGATCGCGGCGCAATCGTGGCGCTCAGATGGCGGCTGCCTTACTTTCTTAACGAATCCTCACCGACCCGGCCGACTGTGGCGGGCCGGCATCAGATCGGCTATCTCCGCGCCATGACCGAAGCACAGCATCCTCGCCCCGAGCCTGCGGCGCTCGCCGCCACGATCGACCCGACCGACCCGGCCGCAGTATTGGCCGGCCTCATCCGTTGCCCCTCCGTGACGCCGCGGGACGGCGGCGCGCTGGCGCTACTCGAAGCGCTGTTGGCGGGGCAGGACTTCGCCGTCGATCGACCGGTGTTCTCCGAGGCGGGGACGGAGCCGGTCGAAAACCTCTTCGCAAGGCTGGGCGAGGCCGGGCCGCATCTGGTCTTTGCCGGGCACACCGACGTGGTGCCGCCGGGCGACGTTGCCGACTGGAGCCAGGATCCGTTCGCCGCCGCGATCGTCGGCGGCGAGATGATCGGCAGAGGTGCGGTCGACATGAAAGGCGGGATCGCCGCGTTCCTCGCCGCCGTCGCCAGACATCTGCGCAAGCATGGCGCCCCCCGCGGGCGGCTGTCCTTCCTGATCACCGGCGACGAGGAGGGGCCGGCGGTCAACGGCACGCAGAAGCTGCTCGACTGGGCGAGGGCGCGGGGCGAGCGCTTCGACGCCTGCCTCGTCGGCGAGCCGACCAATCCCGATGCGCTCGGCGACATGATCAAGATCGGCCGGCGCGGCTCGCTGTCCGGCGAGGTGCGGGTGGCGGGCGTCCAGGGCCACGTCGCCTATCCGCATCTCGCCGACAATCCGGTCCGCTCCGCCGTCCAGATCGCCGAAGCGCTGATGGCGACGCCCCTCGACGGGGGAACCGGGGTCTTCCAGCCCTCCAATCTCGAAATCACCGCGATCGAGACCGGCAACGCCTCCGTCAACGTCATCGGCGCCCGCTGCTCGATCTTCTTCAACGTCCGCTTCAACGATCTGTGGACCGTCGATGGCCTGAAGGCCGAGCTCGCCGAACGGGTTGCCGCAGGCGCGGCCTCCGCGCATCTGCGCCCGGGCCGGGAGGCCGCCGGCTATGACCTCGTCTGGCGCGAGCGGCCGTCCGAAGCCTTCTCGACCGGCGGCGGGACGGGCACGAAGGGGGCGGCCCTGACCGAGGCGCTGGTCGCCGCGATCACCGAAAAGACCGGCCGCCGGCCGCAGCTTTCCACCTCTGGCGGAACGTCGGATGCACGATTCATCAAGGATCATTGCCCGGTGATCGAATTCGGGCTTGTCGGAAAGACCATGCACATGTCCAATGAGCGGGTGGCATTGTCCGACCTCGAAGGACTGACGGAAATCTATGAAGCCTTCATCGCCCGCTGGTTCGCCGCCAACGCCTGACCTGATGCCGAGCCTCGACGACGTCGTACGGTTCTTCAACGGCGCCTTCCTGTTGATGGCGGGGAAAGCCGAGGGCCTGAAGCGGCTGGATCTGTCGGCGGACGGCTTCTGGCAGTCCTTTGCCGCCGTCATCGTCGCTTTGCCGCCGCTCGCCCTGTCCTGGCTCGCCTACGAGCTCGGCGGCCATCGTGTCCTCGCGGACGAGCGGAGCGGCATCGTCGTCTATGGCGCCCACGCCTTCGCCGACGTCCTCGCCTGGCTCCTGCCGGTGCTGATCCTGATGCTCGCGGCCAAACGCATCGGCTACTCGAAGAAGATCGTGCCCCTGGTCGTCGCCACCAACTGGGGCGGCGCGCTGCTCGCCTGGGCCGTGACGCCCTACTGGCTGATCGTCATCCTCTTCGGCGCCAGCGAGGTGACGGCCTTTGCCGGGCTGCTCGTCACCATCGCCACGGTCACCCTCACCATGCGCCTGATCTATTTCGCGCTCGCCAAGGACTTCGCCGCCGCCGTCGCCATCACCGTGATGATGATCATCGCCTCGCTGTTGAGCTACGGCGCGGTGATGGACGTGACGGGGGTGCCGCTGGTGTGAGGGCCGACCGACTCCGGTCGGCGTCACCCGCTTGCGCAGATTTCGACGCTAGCCCGCGTCAGCCGTCCCGATGCGATCGAGTTCGGCGATCGCCTCGGCTGGCAGTGCGAGATCGGCCGCAGCGAGATTCTCCCGCAGATGCTCGACCGACGACGTTCCCGGGATGAGCAGGATGTTCGGCGAGCGTTGCAGCAGCCAGGCGAGCGCCACCTGCATCGGCGTCCGCCCGAGCTTCGCCGCAACGGCCGAAAGCGTTTCCGACTGCAGCGGCGAAAAACCGCCGAGCGGGAAGAACGGCACATAGGCGATGCCGTCTTTCGCCAGATCGTCGATCAGCGCGTCGTCGCTGCGATGGGCGATGTTGTACTGGTTCTGGACGCAGACGATGTCGGCAATGCCCCGGCCCTCGGCGATCTGCGTCGGGGTGACGTTGGACAGGCCGATATGCTTCACCAGACCGGCGCGCTGCAGCTCCGCGAGGGCGGTCATCGGCGCCTCGATCGAGCCCTCGGCGGGGCCGTGGACGTCGAACATGATCCTGAGGTTGACGACGTCCATCGCATCGAGACCGAGATTTCTCAGGTTGTCCTCGACGGCCCCTCGCAGCTCGGCGGGCGAGTTGGCGAGCTCCCAGGATCCTTCCGGCCCGCGCTTCGCGCCGATCTTGGTCACGATGGTCAGGTCGTCCGGGTAGGGGGCGAGCGCCTCTCGGATGATCTGGTTGGTGACGTGGGGACCGTAGAAGTCGCTGGTGTCGATGTGATCCACGCCGGCCTCGACCGCTGCGCGCAGGACGGCGATGGCGCCCGCGCGATCCTTCGGCGGGCCGAAGACGCCCGGTCCGGCGAGCTGCATCGCGCCATAGCCCATGCGCTTCACGGTCCTGTCACCGAGCTGGAAGGTTCCTGCTTTGGAAAGGTCGGTCATTACTGAACTCCTCTGTGGTTCGGCCCGTAGCTAGACCACCGCAAGCTGTGCGATAACCGGCTGAAATCCGCACAGGTCGTGCGAAAGGACGAACGATGCCCGAACTCGCCGATCTGCCCGAGTTCCTCGCAGTGGTGCGCGCCGGTGGCTTCCGCGACGCGGCGCGCGTCACCGGAAAGAGCGCGTCGGGCCTGTCGGAGGCGGTCCGCCGGCTGGAGACGCGTCTCGGCGTCCGGCTGCTCAATCGGACGACCCGCAGCGTCGCGCCGACCGAGGCAGGGCGCCGGCTGATCGAGCGGCTCGGCCCGGCGCTGACGCAGGTCGAGGACGCTCTCGATGTCATCAATACGTTTCGCGATCGCACGGCGGGGACGTTGCGGCTCAACGTTCCGGTCTCCGCGGCCCGCCTCGTCCTGCCGAAGATCGTCCCGGATTTCCTCGCCGCCTTTCCCGACATCCGGCTGGAAGTCATCTGCGAGGACAGCTTCGTCGACGTTCTGGCGGAAGGCTGCGACGCCGGCATCCGCTATGACGAACGCCTCGAACAGGACATGATCGCCGTGCCGATCGGCCCGCGCGAGCAGAGGATGGCGGCGGCCGCCTCGCCGGCCTATCTCGACCGCGCCGGGCGGCCGGAGCATCCGCGCGACTTGTTGACCCATCGCTGCATTCTCGGCCGCTTTCGCGGCGGTGCGCTGACGACGCCCTGGGAGTTCGAAAAGGACGGCGAGATCGTCAAGGTGGAAGCCGGCGGCCCGCTCGTCACCTCCACCGGCGGCGGCATGGACCTCGCCGTCGAAGCCGCGATCGGGGGCGTCGGCATCCTCGGGCTGTTCGAGGAATGGCTGCGGCCGGCGCTGAGCGACGGGCGGCTGGAACCGGTGCTGGAAGACTGGTGGCAGAGCTTCTCGGGACCGTTTCTGTATTATCCGGGTCGGAAAAACCTGCCGGCGCCGCTGAGGGCGTTCGTGGATTTCGCGAAGGGGGTGCGGTGGTGAGAAGGGGGCGCTCCGTTACCCGTCATAGGCCGGCAGCGTCCGCTTCGGGGCGTTGCCGTATTCGACCTTCGTCAGATACAGCCCGTCCGGCGGCGCCACCGGACCGCAGCGCGTGCGGTCGTGGCTTTCGAGCGCGGCGACGACGTCGCCCGTCGTCCAGCGACCCTCGCCGACGAGCTTCAGCGTCCCGGCGAAGGAGCGGATCTGGTTGTGCAGGAAGGACTGGGCCATCGCGGTGATATGCACCTCCTCGCCGGGGCCCTTCACGACGGAGAGTTCCTCCAGCGTGCGGATCGGGTTCTTCGCCTGGCAGTGGGTGGAGCGGAAGGTGTTGAAGTCGTGGGTGCCGACGAGGGCCTGGGCGGCCTCGTGCATCGCCGCGACGTCGAGGTCGCGCGAGACCCACCAGACCCGGCCGCGGTCGATCGCCGGCGGCGCCCGGCGGTTGAAGATGCGGTAGAGATACCAGCGTTTGCGGGCCGAGAAGCGGGCGTCGAAATCGTCCGCCACGCGCTCGGCGGAAACGATCGAGACCGGCTCGTCGCGGATATGGGCGTTGAGCGCGTCGCGCACCGTGTCCGCCTGCCATTCGCGGGACAGATCGACATGGGCGACTTGGCCGGTGGCGTGAACACCGGCGTCGGTGCGCCCGGCGCCGAACAGCGTCGGGGCCTCGCCTGTGAAGCCGGCAAGCCCGGTCTCGATCACCTCCTGGACCGACAGGCCGTTCTCCTGCCGCTGCCAGCCGCGATAGGGGCCGCCGTCATATTCGATGGTGAGCTTGTAGCGGGGCATCAGGCGGGGGATGCGGGGGGCCGAGCGCAGCGAGGGCGGCGGGCAATTCGCGCAATCCGGAGAGGTGATTGTGGCTCCGGCCGAAGATCTCTTCGTACATTCTCGACAGGTCCCGGATGACGGCTCACAGCCCTCACCGCGGCGTCATCCTCGGGCCTGTCCCGAGGATCTCCTGTGATCTCCGCGGCAAAATCCTCGGTCGATGAAACCCACCCGTCATATTCCCTCGTCGGCCGACGGCAGTAGATCCTCGGGACAAGCCCGAGGATGACGCCGCGGGGAGGGCGGTTGCTTGTTTCTGTGGCGGTCGGCCCGGCAGACAGCATTACCTACTCCCCGCCCAAGACAGTTCCCGCCGCGACGGGCGCACCGCGCAGCAGCTCGGCCGCCGCCACGCGTTTGCCGCCGGCGCGCTGCAGTTCGAGGAGGCGCACGGCGCCGGAGCCGCAGGCGACGGTGAGGCCGGAGTCGAGGGTGGTTCCGGGGGACACGGACGCCATGTCGGCATCGGAGACGGCCTGACCGTGATCGCCATCGACCGCGACGGCCCGCAGCAGTTTCACCCGCTCGGGCGCGCCGGCAAAGGGGATCGTCGTCCAGGCCCCCGGCATCGGCGAAAAGCCGTTGATTCGGCCGGCGACGACCGCCGCCTCGGCCGTCCAGTCGATCCGGGTCTCGGCCTTGTCGATCTTCTTGGCATAGAGCGGAGCGCGACCGGTTCGCGCCTCGATCGCCGTCTGGTCCTCGAAGGGGAGGGTGCCCGCTTCCAGCTTCGCAAGGGCCTCGATCATCAGCTCGGCGGAAAGCCGCGACAGTCGCTCCTGAAGATCGCCCGCCGTTTCGTAGGGGGCGATCTCCGTCTCTGCGGTGAGCGCCACGGGGCCGGTGTCGAGCCCGGCTTCCATCCGCATCACCATCATGCCCGTCATGGCGTCGCCTGCCTCGATCGCCCGCTGGATCGGCGCGGCGCCCCGCCAGCGCGGCAACAGCGAGCCGTGGCCGTTGAGGCAGCCGAAGCGTGGCGCGTCGAGCACCGCCTGTGGCAGAAGCAGGCCGTAGGCGACGACCACCGCGACGTCGGCTTCGAGGGCGGCGAAGGCTTGGATCTCGGCCTGGTCCTTGAAGTTCAGCGGCGAGCGCACCGCGAGCCCGAGCCGCTCCGCTTCCACCTCGACCGGCGAGGGCGTCAGCTTCAGCCCGCGGCGGCCGGCCTTGCGCGGCGGCTGGGTGTAGACCGCAGGCACGCGGTGCCCGGCCGCGACGATGGCGGCGAGCGTCGGCACGGAGAAGGCCGGTGTGCCCATGAAGACGACGGAGAGCGCCATCGCCTCAGGCCGATTTCAGCCGCGCCTGCTTGGTGAACTTCTTGATCACCATGTCGCGCTTCAGCTTCGAGATGTGATCGATGAAGAGAACGCCGTCGAGATGGTCGATCTCGTGCTGCAGGCAGGTGGCGAAGATGCCCTCCGCCGTCTCCTCGTGCATCGCGCCGTCGAGCCCGAGATAGCGAACGGTCACCGTCGCCGGCCGCTCGACCTCGGCATAGTAGTCCGGGATCGACAGGCAGCCTTCCTCGTAGAGGCTGCGCTCGTCGGAGCGCGAGACGATCTCCGGGTTGAGAAACACCCGCGGCGCCTTTTCCTCGTCCTCCTTCGACACGTCGAGCACGAGCATGCGGAGCGGCTCGCCCACCTGGATCGAAGCAAGGCCGATGCCGGGCGCGTCGTACATCGTCTCCAGCATGTCGTCGGCGAATTTCCGCAACGGATCGTCGACTCGCTCGATCGGCCGGGAGACCTCGCGGAGCTTGGGATCGGGGAGAATGATGAGCGGCTTGATCGTCATGGCGCGGAGGTAGTGGCTGGCGATGAAGCGGTCAATCCGCTTCATGCGCGTGGGAGCGATGCTTTCGTATACTGCCGGCCGGCGCAGGAGCCGCCGGAATCCGGCCGTCTCGAAGTCTGCCGATGAATCCGTTCTTCTTTTGGTCCCATCGTTAAGGATTGCCTGCTATCGTCGCGCACATGATTCTCGACGTCGTCGCCCTTTTGAACCGTCCCGTCGTCGCGCTCGCCGGCGTCGAGGTGACGGGTCTTGCCGCCGCTCTCGCAGCGCTGTGTTTCGTCCTCGGCTTCGCCTGGCTTCGGGCGGCCGGTCGCGCCAGGAGGGGACGCGCCGCGCTCGACGCCGCCGAGCAGAACACCGCCCGGCTCGACCAGCTCGTTCGCAGCCAGGCCGAGATGTCCGGGCGCATGCAGACCATGACGGAGATCTTCGGCGCCCGGCAGGCCGATCTCACACGCTCCTTGTCGGACCGGATGGACGGTCTGACCAGCCGCATCGGCCAGTCGATCCTTTCGACCACCAGGGACACCAAGGCCTCGCTCTCCGCGCTGGCGGAGCGTCTCGCGGTCATCGATCAGGCGCAGGGCGAGATCCGCAGTCTCACCGGCGAGGTCGTGAGGCTGAAGGACGTCCTCGCCAACAAGCAGAGCCGCGGCGCCTTCGGCGAGGGGCGGATGCAGGCGATCGTCGCCGACGCCCTGCCGGCCTCCGTCTACGTCTTCCAGGCGACGCTTTCCAACGGCCGGCGGCCCGACTGCCTGATCAAGATGCCGAACGGCGCCCCCGGCCTCGTCATCGACGCGAAGTTTCCGCTCGAGGCCTATTCGGCCCTCGAGACATCGCCGGATGCCGAGGCGAGGGCCGCCGCCGCGTCGCGGCTGCGCCGCGACATGGAGGTGCACGTTCGGGCCGTCTCGGAAAAATACCTGATCCCCGGCGAGACCCAGGACACCGCCTTCCTGTTCGTGCCGTCGGAAAGCATCTTCGCGACGATCCACGAAAGCTTCGACGACGTCGTCCAGAAGGCCTACCGGGCCGGCGTCGTCATCGTCTCGCCCTCGCTCCTCAACCTGTCGATCCAGGTCGTCCAGGCGGTCCTGAAGGATGCGCGGCTGCGGGCCTCGGCGGGCCGGATCCAGTCCGAGGTGCGGCTCTTCGCCGAGGACCTGGAGCGCCTCGACGCACGGGTCGCCGCCCTCAAGGGCCACTTCGCCCACGCTTCGCGGGACATCGACCAGATCTCGCTGTCGAGCGACAAGCTGAAGCGGCGTGGCGACAGGATCGCCGGCATCGAACTCGGCGACGAGGCCGCGCATCCGCCCGCGGGGTCGCTGGCGCGGGGGTGAGGACAGCGCAGACGCTTCGAAGCCGGCCGGATAGCGCGATCGCTCGGCGACGAAGTCGAGCCCCTCGGCTCGGTCGAACCGATGGCGCGCCCGCAGCCGTCCCGGGGCGACACGCCGCGTGCTCACAAAGTTGTTATCGGATCGTTCGACGCCCGATGATCTGGCACGGTGGGCGCACCGTCTGAAAAGGGTCGCTGGCAGCATGGGCTGCTTCGGAGGTGGCGGATGCCGACCAAGGACAGGCTGTGCGGCAGGGCCCGACGGGTGCCAGCCAATGGCCGACCGGCGTCCCATCAACGCTGCGTGATCCGCTGTACTTTCCGCTGCGTCAGGGGTAAGTGGCGGCAGAAACCTTAAAAAAAGATTTACGCCAGGGCGGATCGAAAACGCTCGGGCTGCATTGTAGACTGCAGCATTCGGACACGCAGGGGGATCACATGCGTCGCGGACTGGGGGTCATCATGGCAGCTTGCTTGCTGGCGGTTTCGCCGGCGGCTGCGCGTGACCTTTCGAGCGGCATCACCCCTATCACGTCTTCGTCGGCCGAACTGTCACTCGCCTACAACACGCAGACGGACCTTTCATTCCGGCGCGGATTGCAGATCCGCCTCGCCTGGACGGGCGACTATGCCGGACCGTTCTCCGGTATGATCGCCGCGCCGACCCTGCGCGCCATCCGCGATTTTCAGGCCCGGCACGGCATGAAGGCCGATGGCGTGATCAGCGAAGCCATGCTGCAGAAGCTGATCGCGATGTCCGACGGTATCCAGTCCGATCTCGGCGTCGCGATGGTCGACGACGGCGCGACCGGTGCGCGCCTCGCGCTGCCGCTGAAGCTGGTGAGCGATCGCGGTCGGACCGAGGTGGGCAATCTTTGGCGTGCCGAGGGCAACGGTATCGAGGTCGAGACCGTTCGCATCGCCGAAACCGGCCAGACGCTCGGTGGGCTGTACGCCACCTTGAGCGAGCCCACCGCGCAGCGCTCGGTCAGCGACGCCCAGAAGGCGGAAGACTGGTTCACCGTCGCCGGCACCGAATCGGGGCGGCGCTACTTCATGCGGTTCTCCGGCTCGGGCTCCGACCTGCGGGGCTTTTCGATCTCTTACGCGGATGCGGAGGTCGACGCAGCGGAGATCGGCTCCTTCATCACCGTCGCCTCCAATCTGTTCGAGCCTTTCGCCGGCGAGCCGAATGCTCCGCTGGTCGCCGAAAATGGTGCCAATCCGTTTTCCGCGATGCTGGCGCGACGCCGCTCGACCTCCGACGGCGAGTCGGCCCGCTACGCGATGGCCGAACGTGGCGACGGCAATGCCCGCTCGCATCTCTTCGAGCTGCCGCGCAGCCGGCGCGGCGGAAGCGGTGCGATGGAGCCGGCACAAGGGGTGGCCCCCCAGCCGGGCAGCCCCGCTTTCGACATGGCCGGATCGGGCTTCGTCGTCGCCGACGGCTGGCTGCTGACCAATGCCCATGTCGTTCGCGGCTGCCGCAAGGTCGAGGTCGGCGAAAACGTTTCGACATCGGATATCCGTATCGACGACGGAAACGACCTGGCGCTGGTCCACGTGGATTCGAGCCTCGGAAAGCCGCTGGCGATTTCTGCCTCCAAGCCCCGGCTCGGCGAGGACGTCCTCGCGCTCGGCTTTCCGCTCCGTTCGATTCTCGCCGATTCGCTCAACGTCACCCGTGGCAACGTCTCTTCGCTGCTCGGCCTGATGAACGACCCGCGTTACCTGCAGATCTCGGCGCCGGTGCAGCCGGGCAATTCCGGCGGTCCGCTGGTCGACCTCGCCGGCCGGGTGGTGGGTGTCGTGACCGCAAAGCTCGATGCGGTCGCCGTTGCCGACGCGACCGGGGACATCCCCCAGTCGATCAACTTCGCCATCCGCCCGGACACGGTCGCAGCGTTCCTGCACAAGAACGAGATCGAGTTCCGCACCGCCGATGCGAAGGCTTCCCTCGAAAGCGTCCCGGACGCCACCGCGAGGGTGAAGGATGCGGTCTATCCGGTGGTCTGCACCGACTGACCCATCGCACGGGCGGCCCGGCATCGCCTTGCATGAGATGACGGCTCGAGGAAGGGTTCGAGGCAAGGGCGCAGGGCGCCGTTGCCTCGCTCGCTGTCTCGCCGTCCGTTACGGCCTCCTTCGCTCTGTATCCTCTCCAGTGGCGCGCCCGACACTCAGAACGAGCGGCGTTCCTCGCGCCGTCACGCAAATCGGGCGGCGTGGAACAGTCGAATGACGCGGCCTCCGCGTCGCCTGCAAGGAACCTCGTTCGAGCAAACGCCGTTCGCCTCACTTGGACGCTGCGATGCAAAACGCGATGCAGCCGATCACGACCGCCGCTTCGAAGCGGCCTCGAGCGCAGAGGCCAAGGGGATCTTTTCATGCCGGACTTCGACACCGACTCCAAGATGATGCGCGAGCAGCAGAACCGGGATACGCCGGAGGACGTCACCCGCGGCGACGCGCGACCCGAGGCTGCGGACAGCGACGACGCCAGCAGCCGCGAGCGCCGGGCGGCGATCTCCGGCGGAGGCGACGGCGAGGAGCAGATGGAAGCCATCCTGCGCCAGAACCGGCAGGAGACAGGGGCGAGCGAGGGCTCGACGGCAAAGGCCGGGCATCCGAAGAAAGGTCTCGTCCGGCGGGGCCGTTCGCTCCTCGGCGGGTGAACCGCCGTTGCCGCGACGTGCATGGAATGCGGCAACCACGCATGAGGACGCAGGGCTACCGTCGTCCCAGCGAAGCTTGAGGTTTGATGAGGCAGCTTTCGCCCCGTCCGCTCGCGGGCGGTGTCAGCCGATGCTGCGCAGAAAGGTCGCCAGGTCGTCGGTGACGTAGTCGATGTGCTCGCCTTCGCGGCCCTCGTGCTCCCACACGTCGCCGAAGGTGTCCTCGAAATTGGCCGGGACGATCAGGATCGTCCGCATGCCGAGCTTCTTCGGCACTTCGAGATTGCGCGCAAGATCCTCGAACATCGCCGCATGGGGGGCGTCGATGCGGTGCAGTCCGAGAAACTTGTCGTAAGTCTCCGCCGCGGGCTTCGGCACCAGGTCGGCCGCGACGAGATCGAAGATGTCCTCGAAATGATCGAGAATGCCCAATTGGCGGGCCGCCCGCTCGGCATGATTGCGGTCACCGTTGGTGAAGATGAACTTGCGGCCGGGCAGGTTCGCGATCACCTCGCCGAGGGCCGGATCGGGATCGATCCAGGAATAGTCGATGTCGTGGACATATTGCAGAAACGCGTCCGGATCGACGGAATGCTCCAGCATCAGCCCGCGCAGCGTCGTCCCGTGGCGCCGGTAGAAGTCCTTCTGGACGATCCGGGCCTCGTCCTTGGGCAGTTGCAGGAACTGCGCCACGAAGGCGGTCATCCGCTGATCGATCTGCGAGAACAGGTTCGTGTGGCGCGGATAGAGCGTGTTGTCGAGATCGAAGACCCAGTCGCGAATACCGGCGAAATCGCCCGGCCGCACCTCGGCGGTCTTGCGGATGCCGGGTTCGGTGGGGGCGAGCTTTCGCTCTTCGGCTTTTGTCGGTTTCTGAAGCATCGGGGGATGATAGACGTCGGACCTTGCGAAAAACAGGACGATTCGCGAAATGCCCCTCTGGATCCCGATCACGATCGCGGCTGCCTTCTTCCAGAACCTGAGATCGGGGCTGCAGAAACGCCTCAGGGGCAGCATGGGGACGACCGGCGCGACCTTCGTCAGGTTCGGCTTCGGGTTGCCCTTCGCGCTGATCTACCTTTTCGCGGTCGTGACGATCGGCGGCGAGCCGATGCCGGCGCTCAACGCCGCGATGATCGTTGCCGCGGTCTGCGGCGGCCTTCTGCAAATCGGGGCGACCTTCCTCCTCGTCTATCTCTTCGGCCTGCGCAATTTCATGGTCGGGACGGCCTATTCGAAGACGGAGCCGGTGCAGGCGGCGCTGTTCGGTTTCCTGATCCTCGGTGAGACGGTTTCGCCGCTCGCTTTGCTTGCGGTCGTCGCAGGCGTCGTCGGCGTCGTCCTCATCTCGCTCGGCAATGGCACCAGCCGCAACCTCGTGAATGGGCTCGCCTCCCGCGCCGCCCTCATCGGGATCGCATCCGGGGCGCTGTTCGGCGCGTCGGCAGTCGGGTTCCGCGCCGCCGCCCTGGCGCTTCCCGAGGGCTCGGCGGCGCTGCGCGCGGCGCTGACCCTCGTCGTGGCGCTGACGATCCAGACGGCGGCGATGCTCGCCTGGATGGCAGCAAAGGACCGCGCCGAACTCTCTCGCGTCGCCCGCGCCTGGGCGCCCGGCCTCATCGTCGGCCTTGCCGGCGCCGGCGCCTCGGCCGGCTGGTTCACGGCGATGACCCTGCAGAAGGTCGCCTATGTCCGCGCCCTCGGCCAGATCGAGCTGGTGTTCACTTTCGCCACCTCGGTCTTCTGGTTCCGCGAGAAGGTCCGCCCTTTGGAACTACTCGGCTCGGCCGTCATCGTCCTGGCGATCCTGGCCCTGCTCTCCGGGATGTGACGGCAAGGCCTCATGCCGTCGCGAGCAGGACCAGATAGCTCGCGACGACGACGAGCATGGCGCGGAAGGCGAAGGCGACGAGCCGGTACTTCGCCTTGCAGATCGCCGCGAGCGTCGCGGTATTCTGCAGATAGTCTTCATAGAGGAAATCGGTGTCCCCGCGTTGCCGGGCATCCTCGAGCGTCCGGCTGGCGTCGGGCCATGCACCCCAGAAGAGGATGCTCGTGCCCGGCCGCGAGCGCGGCAGAACCACGCAGATGGCACAGACCAGTGCGAAGCCGACGGCCAGCATCAGCACCAGACTGGCCACGACGTTGACGATCCCCGCGGAGGCGAGATGCTCCAGCGAGAACGATCGCCGGGTCTCGGCCGACCAGACGACCAGCGCCAGGATGAAAGTGAAGATGTAGGCCGCCTTCTGGTCGGCCGTTCTGATCTGATCGGCGAAGATGCGGTTGGCTTCGACGAGATGGGTGAGATGCCGCTCGGACATCGTATGCTCCAGCCTGTGTGGTTCGGAGGAAGGGCCTCGGCGCGGGCGCGATCCGATCGATGCCCGTGCCCCCGGGTCTGTGGCGGTGCCGACACGGCACCGGGGATTCGACTTGACCCAGCGTCTCAACCGCAGATCCGTCGATTGACAGTCGCGTTGCGGCAAATGATTGATGCCCTATCGTCATATTCGAAGCCCTCCGTCAATGCGCCAGACGCTTTGCCATCTCACGATTTCCATCTGCTGCGGCCTTTCGACGACGTCGGCCCTCGCTGAGCCGATTCCGCGCTCCGCCCCGGCCGCGGGCGCGGTGATCGCGGCCAAGCTCGGCGAGGAGATCGAATTCGTCGAGGCGCCGAGCTGGCGCGGCGTCGAGGTATTGCAGGAGGTCAAGACCGGCGACGTCCTGAGGACGAATGCGACGGGCCAGCTCGCCATCCTGTTCTCCGACCAGACCCAGGTGCGCGTCGGTCGCAACTCGACACTCCTCGTCAAGGAGCGGATCCCCGGCGGCGATACGCGACTGGTGCTTCAGAGCGGCCAGATCTTCGGTCGCGCGGCTCGCGGCGGATCGGGCGTCTTCGTCGAAACGGCCGCCGCGACGGCGGCCATCCGCGGGACGGACTGGTCGATGCAGGCCGACGGTTCCCGCACGACGCTGACGGTCCTCGACGGCGAGGTCGAGTTCTCCAACCCGCAGGGTTCGGTGACGGTCCGCCAGGGGGAAGGGGCCGCCGCGACGCTCGGTCAGGCACCGGCAAAGATCGTCATTGTCGCCGACGACGTTCACGAGCAGATGCTGGTCAACCTGTCGATCCGGGCGGCGTTCGAGTCTTTTCCCGCCACCTCGCTGCCCAATCGTGCGCTCCTCGGCGAGCGCGCCCGCCTTTCCCAGCTCCCGCTCGCCTCCCGCGGCGCCGAGGACCGGGTGCTGGCGGCCGAGATCGCCGCCGACCGGGACGGCCGGCAGGCGGCGGAGGCCGCGATCGGCGAGGCGAGAACCCTCTCGCTGACGCCCGGACAAGCGGCCCGGCTGGATCTGCTCGAAGCCAACATCGCCGCGGGAAGGCAGAACTACCGGCGTGCCGTCAGCCTCTACGAGGGCGCGCTTCCGCATCTTTCCGGCGAGCAGAAGACCACCGCCACCTATTTCCTCTACTTCGCTCGCTCGCTGGCCGATCCGCAGCATGCACCGACCCCTCCGCGGCCGGATCCGAACGACCGCATCTCCGTCGTCGGCGAGGCCTTCGTCGCCGCGATGCTGGACACGCCGCGCGCGGCGCTGAAGATTTTGAAGGACGCCGAGCCGCGGTTTCGGGACGACCCGCAATATCAGGCGGTGCTTTCCCAGGTCGCGGTGCTTTCCAGCGACTACGAGACGGCGCGGCGGGCCGCCGACCGGGCCTATCAGCTCGACCCGAACGATCCCGATGCGCTGTCGGCCCGCGCCTATTACCGGGCGAACGGCATATCCGACGTCAAAGGCGCGATCGCCGACCTCGAAAAGGCGCTGGCGGTCGCTCCCGGCGATACGGAACTCCTCAACGACTATGCCCTTGCGCTGTCCGACCGAGGCGCCGACAAGGAAGCGGAGGCCGCTCTCCTGCGCGCCATCGCGATCGATCCGGAAGAGCCGGTCACCCGGGCCAATCTCGCCATGCTCTACATCTCCCAGGGCCGAGTCGCCGAAGCCCGGCAGATGACCGACGAGATCTTCAAAGCGGATCCATCCTTCACCCTCGCTCATCTGACCCGCGGTCAGCAGCAGATGCTGGAAGGAAAGGAAGCCGAGGCGCTCGACAGCCTGCTCAAGGCCTCGACGGCCAATCCGGCCTATTCGGACGGACTGCTCGCGCTCGGCGAAGCCTATGCGGCGACGGGCGACATCGAACACGCCAAACAGGCCTTCGACGACGCCGATCGGCTCGATCCGAACAGCTCGCTGGCGGCGCAGTATCTGTCGGCGCTGGCGATCGATCAGTACCAGGCCGACGCCGGCGTCGAATATGCCCGGGAGGCGGTGAAACGCATCCGGGCCAAGGGCGGCGACTATGAATCGATCCATGCGACCCGCGATTCCGGCTCGGTGCTGTCTGCCGCCTACGGGTTTCTGTCGCTCGATGCGTGGGGCGCCTATTGGAGTGACGTCGTCTTCGATCCGTTCGAGGCGGCCGGATACTTCGATCGGGCGCTGCAGGGCAGTGCCGCACCCTTCTATCTCAGCCGCGACGACGAGATCGTCGGGCCTGATCCGGTCGTCGACGGGCGCGGTCTCTCGCTCCTGACGAAGGGCATTCTGGGAGATGCCCTGAGCCTTGCCGGCTCGAACCTCCGCCCGTCCTTCGTGACGACGCCCTTCAGCGAAGTCTCGCTGACCGGCGGGTTTCTCAACGCGGGCGGCGAGTTCGGCGGCAGCTTCGGCGCCTCGTTCCAGTCGCTCGGCTACGACCCGCTGCCCTATTCGATGCTCATCCAGGCGAGTGGCGAGACCGTCTCGCCGGACTATGCCAGTCAGGAAGAGGAGAACTATCAGGTCATCGGCGGCTTCGGCCTGCAGGTCACCCCCTACGACCGGCTGGCCGGGTTCGTCACGGTGAACCGCTCGACGGGCGGGCTGAGCGTGGAGTCTATCCCCTTCACGCGCTTCGACAACACGCGCGATGACTCTTTCACGGGTGTCCTCGGTCTGTCCCACACCTTCGGCTACGAGAACGTCCTCAACGTCGCCGTCTTCGGATCGCAGAACGATGGCACGCAGGAGAGCGTGCCGCTGGAGTTCCTCATCAGCGACGTCTTCGGCGCCTACTCCGCCAAGGCGAGACAGGATAGTTTCAAGGCGAGCGCCTCGCACATCGTCGGATTCGAGCCGCTGACCATCGAGTACGGCGGCGAGTATGGGAGCCTGCGTTCAAGGGCCGACAGCGAACTCTACGCCGTCTATCCCAATGGACCGGTCCAGGTCGCGCAGAACGACTCGGACAGCCGCTCGAGCTTTGGCCGCGCCTGGATCGACGCGACCTTCGAGGCGACCGAGGAACTGCGCTTCGAGGCCGGACTGTTCGGCACGACAACCGAAGGCGAGGGCGCCGACGACGACCTCCTGGCGCCGCGCTTCGGTGCCGCCTTCATGCCGGTCGACGGCCAATGGCTGCGGGCGGCCTTCATGCGAGAGCGGCCGGAGGAGGACGCCTACACGCTGGCGCCCATCGGAGTCCTCGGCCTCAGATCCAGCTCGGTCGCCGCCGACGTCGACCACGTCGATACCACCATCGTCCGTCTCGACAGCGAATGGTCCCGCCGGTTCTTCACCTCGCTGGATTATCAGCATCAGGACTTCGACGCCCTCAGCTACGCGATCCCCGGCTACATCGACGGCGTCGGCGTCGACGACGCCAGGCTCGATCGTCTCGCTTTGACCGCCAATCTCTGGCTCGGCGGCGGCCTCGGCGCCTCGGCGACGGTGGCGCGCTCATGGTCGAAGGGGACGATCGACGAGGAGACGGGCGATTTGCCCTATGTTCCTAACTGGAGCGGACAGTTCGCCCTGACCTACGTCGATCCGAGCCGGGTGAAGGTGACCGCGCGGGAAACCTATCTCGGCAGCCGCGGCTCCCATCTGGATGGTTACCGCCTCGAAGACGCCTTCGTCACCGACGTGTTCGGAAGCTGGGAAAGCGAGGATCGGCACCTCGCGGTCGATGCCGGCGTCTACAACCTCTTCGACGACACCGTCGAGGTCGCGCCGCTGGTCCCGACGGCGCAGCGGACCATCCGCGTGAGCATGCAGGCGCGGTTCTAGATGGAGCGAGCGAAGCGACGTCGCCTGGCCGAGACGGCGCTCTGCGTCGCCGCGGCGATCATGCTCGGTCTCGCCTTGTCGACGTGGCAGCCGTTTCGGCTGGCCGAAGCGCGTGTCTTCGATTTTCTCGCAACCCTGTCTCCGCCTCCGATGCAGTCCCTGGCGGAAGCCGACGGCGGCATCGTCGTGGTGGCGATCGACGAACCCTCCTTTGCCGAGATCGGCCTGCAATGGCCCTGGCCGCGCACTCTCCACGCCGAACTGGTGGCGGCGCTGAGGAAGGCCGGGGTGAAGGCGATCGGCCTCGATCTCGTCTTCGCCGAACCGTCCAGCCCGGTTGCGGACCAGGCCCTCGCTGCGGCCCTCGGACCAGACGTGGTGCTCGCGGCCGACGAGAGCCTCATCGAGACGCCGCATATGAGCCAGCTGATCCGGACCGAACCGCTGCCGGAATTCATCGAGGCGGGTGCGCGGGTCGGGCTCGCCTCGGTCACGCTCGACGCCGACAACGTGCTGCGACGGATGCCGACGGCGCCGGACATCTTCGCCGCCGAGCTTCTCGAGGCGGCCGGCGGCGGAGATCGCGGCGAGAAACCGGAAGAGGCTGCGGCCGGCCGGCTGATCGCGCCGATGGGTCCGGCCAGGACATATCCGACCGTATCCTACTATCAGGCGCTCGATCCGGAAAACTTCCTTCCGCCGGGTTATCTCAAAGGCAAGATCGCCGTCGTCGGCCGCAGCCTGCAGATGGCGATCCCTGCGGAGACCGGGGGCGCAGACAGTTTCGCCACCGCCTTCACCGCGTCGACGGGCCTGCTGGTGCCGGGCGTCGAGATCCAGGCGACGATCGCCGACAATCTGCGCCACGCCCTGTCGTCGCGATGGGCGGGCCTGCCGCTGCTCGGTCTTGCGGTCGCCGCCGCAGCGCTCCTCGCCGGCGTCGCCGCCTTCCGGCCGGCGGGCCTGTGGACGCTCGGCGCGGGCCTCGGGCTCGTGGCGCTGATCCTTGCAGTCAGTGCCGTATCGTTCTTTTTCCTCCGGATGTTCCTGCCGCCGATCGCGCCGTCGCTCGCCGTCACCGCGGTGCTGGTGCCGCTCGCCGCCCGCGACATCACCCAGGAGCGGGCGATGCGGCGCGAAGTGACCAGAGCCTTCGGCCATTATCTCGCGCCGGCTCTCGTCGAGCGGCTGGCGCGGGACCCGTCGGCCCTGAAATTGGGGGGCGAACGGCGCGAACTGACGATCCTCTTCAGCGACATCCGCAACTTCACCACCTTGGCGGAATCGATGAAGGACGAGCCGGAACGGCTGACCCAGCTGATCAACCGGCTGCTGACGCCGCTGTCGGCCGCGGTGCTGGAGCGGGGCGGGACGATCGACAAGTTCATCGGCGACTGCATCATGGCGTTCTGGAACGCGCCGCTCGACGATCCGGACCATGCCGTCCACGCCGTCGAGGCCGGCCTTGCGATGCTGGCAGCCGTCGACGCCTTGAACGAGGAGCTTCGCGCCGAACTCGGCGAGACGGCGCCGAAGCTCGCGGTCGGCGTCGGCATCAACACCGGCGCCTGCGTCGTCGGCAACATGGGCTCGGCGACGCGCTTCGACTATTCGGTGCTGGGCGATGCGGTGAACTACGCCTCCCGCCTCGAAGGGGCGTCGAAGGAATGCCGCGTGCCGCTGCTGCTCGGTGCCGGGACGGCGGCGAAGATCGGAGGCAGGCTGGGGCCGCTGCTCGTGGCTCGAATTGCAGTGAAGGGTCGCAGCGGTGTTTCGCCGGTCTATACGGTCGCCTCCATCGAGCCGGTCGAGGAAGCAACGCGCAAACGCTTCGACGCGGCGGTGGAGGGCCTTCTCGTCGGCGCCGAACCGGTGGCCGCCTCCTTCGAGGTGCCTGCGCTCGAGCACCTCTACGCCACCATCGCGGCGCGCGAGGCGCACAGGCATCCGAGCCCGATCCCCGGCGCGAGCGAGGTGCGGGCGGAAACCGTCTGAACGACCCGCCGTCCGGTGGTCGACTTGCGCGACCGGCCACACCTTGGCGCGTCGCGCATTCCGAAGTCCGCCGCGCCGGACGGCGTCATCGCGACGTAAACGCGAAAATCTGCGTCGGCCGCCTCAGACCGTCTCTCTGCCGACGGAGGCGACCTCGGGGCCGGTCATCTGGTTCTCGTCCATCCGCGCCCGGGCGACCGCCTCGATCTTGGCCCGCAGATCCGGGTGGCGGGCGAGGAACTGGGCGAAATCCTGGGCCGAAAGACGCAAGAGCGACGAATAGGCGATGGCCCGGACGTCCGCCTGCCGGCGGATGTCGAAGATCAGCGCCAGTTCGCCGAAGATGTCGCCGCTGCCGAGCCGCACCTTCACCGCTCCGCGTTCGACTTCCACCGCGCCCGAAGCGATGAAATAGGCGGCGTCGCCGATCTGGCCGGTCCTGATCAGGGGCATGCCCGGCGGCGCGAAATGCGGCCTCAGATGCCGGGCCAGCTCGGCCTTGTTGCGATCGTCGAGATCGGCGAAGAGGTCGCAGCGGGCGATGAGGCTCGTGGTGTCGAGCCCGAGGTCGAGCTCGGGGCGCACCGTTTCGGCCGCTCGCCGTCGGTCGAGCCCTTTCAGGACGTGGCTTTCGACCTCGGCGTTGATGACGCCCGAGCTGCGCAGCCGCTCGATCTCGCTTGCCTTGAAGGCATGGATCGAGCGGGCGATGATCGTTCGCTCCAGCCTGGCGACATAGGCGGGATATTGCAGCCGGATCGCCGCGATCTCCCGCTCGACGATGCTCTGGCGATCCTTCAGCGCGGCGATCGCCTCGTCGGTGGGGTGCGCGCCGAGCACCGGCCGCAACTCGGCTTCGGCGAAGGGGATCAGCCGGTCGATGACGAGAGAAATCTCCGCCAGCCGCTCGAACCGGTCGGCGAGGCGCTTCGACAGGAGACGGCTGGAGCCGAGCCTGCGCTGCAGGAAGAGGCTGAGCCGGTCGAGCCGGTCAAAACCGACCTCGGCCCTGTTGGCCTGCGCATAGCCGGCTCTGCCGTCGGCGCGGATCAGGTCGAGCCGCCGCCGCGCCTCCGCCGCCAGTTCGCGGGCGATCGCCGGGGAAATCTTGCCCTCGGTGAAATGGGCGAGCACGATCTCCCGCTGGCGGTTCGACAGGGTGATCAGCGCCAGTCGCAGCTTTTCCTCCTCGACGAGGTTCGACGTCGAGGTGACCGGGTCGACTGCGAGTTCCAGGCCGTCGTCGATGCCTTCCTTCTGCGCTGCCGTGCGGAAGCGGCGCGCCATCGAATGGGCGAGCCTCTGGACCTTCTCGGACGTCGCCGACAGGGCGAGATCGCGGATCGCCCGATCGACGCGGGAGAGGACGTCGAGCCGCAGCCGTTGGATGAGCGGTCGTAGGGTGGTGCCCTGAACGAACAGCGTCATCAGCGTGTAGCCCGTCGCGATCGTCGCGACGAAGGCTGCGACCGGCCGCGGGATCGCCGGGTTCTCGGTCACCGCGAGGGCGAGAGCGAGCGTCATCGAGCCGCGCAGACCGCCCCAGATCATCACCACCGCATAAGAGCGCGAGACACCGTCATAGAGCCCGAACCGCGCGAGCAGCGGGAAGCAACCGAAGATCACGACGGCGCGTGCCACCAGCGTCGCGACGAAGACGACGAGGAGCAGCAAGAGGTCGTAGGGCGTCGCATCGGCGACGAGGCGCGGCACCAGGAGCGACGTCATCACGAAGATGAGGATCGCCGAGCAGGAGGCGAGCTGTTCCCAGGTGTCGTTGAGGTGCCGCCAGGTGCCGCCGGCGATCCGCCCGGGGGCAAAGGTCGCCAGCGTCACGCCCGCCGAGACGACGGCGATGACACCGGAGACCTCGAAGGCTTCCTCGGCCAGCCAGTAGGCGAGATAGGGCACGGCGAGGCTGAGCGAGACGAAGGCGATGCGGTCGTCGGCCAGGGATCGGGACAAGGCCAGAAAGGCCTGCGCCACCAGCCAGCCGACGACCGCGCCGCCGAGCGGCAGGAGGACGAGGCTGGCGGCGATGCCGAAAGCCGACAGCGAGCCGGGAGCCGTCAGCGCCATGGTGAAGATCAGGAACAGCGAGATCGCCGCCGCGTCGTTGAACAGGCTTTCGCCCTCGACGAGCCTCGTCAGCCGCTCCGGCGCGCCGACTTCGCGGAAGATCGCGATGACGGCGACGGGGTCGGTCGTCGCGATCAGCGAGGCGACGAGCAGGCAGGCCAGCAGCGGCATGCCGGCGAGCGGCCAGAGCGCCAGAGCGGCGCCGAAGGTGGCGACGACGACGGCGCCGAGGGCGAGGATGAGGATCGGGACGAAATCCTCCCGGATCCGATGCATGTCGACGCCGAGGGAGCCCTGAAAAATCAGCGTCGGCAGGAAGACGTAGAGGAAGAGATGCGAGCCGATCGGGAGATTGAGCACCTGCTCGGAGAATTCTTCCGGAAACAGCGAGCCGGGATTGGCGAGCGAGTAGAGGCAGAGGCTGCCGAGCGCCAGGCCGCCACCGGCGAGCACGATCGACATCGGCAATCGCAGCCAGCGCGCGACCGGCCGGGCGAGCGATCCGAGGGCGATGACGATCGCGACGAGCGCGACGATGGTGGTAATCGACATGGCAACGACGCTTCAGACGGGCACGATCACCTGCTTTGGCGGGAAGTCGGCCGAAAGACAATGCTTCGTCGGCATGAGTTTGAAGCAAAAGCCATGCAGGGCGCCCGAAGGTCGGTCAGTCGTCGGGAGCGCTCCAGACCGGCAGCAGGTCTCCCGGCTCTGACCTTGCGGCATGAACGCCCCGGGCGATCGCCCGCGCCACGACCGCGGCGGCGGCGGCCCCGAGATCGATCGCGTCCGGGCCGGCCGGATCGACGGCGACGCCGGAACGGCCCGTCGCGACGGCGAAGACGAGGTCGCCGTCGAAATTGGTGTGCGACGGCCAGATCGCCCGAGCGAACCCGTCATGGCCGGCGACGGCGAGGCGTCTGGCCGCCGCCTTGTCGACGACCGCGTCGGTGGCGACGATGCCGATCGTGGTGTTCGTCCCGGGCTTGGGGCCCAATTTCGTCTTCGGCTGGCTCGCGTCGGCGGGCAAAGGCGAGGGCAGGCCGAGGCCGCCGAATTCGCCGTCGATTTCGAAGGGCGCCGCCCAGAAATGCCGGGTATCGCCGATCGTGACCGAACCGACGGCGTTGACGGCGACCAGCGCCCCGACGGTGACGCCGTTTTCGAGCCGGACCGAGGCCGAGCCGATGCCGCCCTTCAGCGTCGCCGTCGTGCAGCCGATCCCGGCGCCGGCGGTGCCGAGGGCGAAGTCTTCCGCGGCGGCCTCCGCGGCCGCGAAGCCGAAGTCGCGATAGGGCGGGTGCAGCCCCCAGTCCTTGTCGCCGCCATTGGCGAGGTCGAAGAGGATCGCGGCCGGAACGATCGGCACGGCGAAGCCCGCGACGGCAAAGCCCCGACCTTGGCGGCGCAGGAAGGACTGGACGCCGGACGCCGCATCGAGGCCGAAGGCCGAGCCGCCGGAGAGGACGAGCGCGTCGACGCCGGAAACGAGCCTGTCGGGCGCGAGAAGATCCGTCTCGCGCGTGCCCGGCGCGCCGCCGAGGACCGCGACGGAGGCCGTCGACGCTTCGTCCAGGAGAAGGACGGTCGCGCCGCTCTTCAGCTTCGCATCACCGGCATGACCGACCTTGACGCCGCCAACGTCGGTGATGAGGTTTCGCGGTCCAGGGCGCGACATCGTCACCGGCTCAGCCGCCGGTCTCGTCGACGAATTCGTCGCCGCGCCACTCGTAGACGCGGAAGAGGTCGAGGTCCCCGTCGCCCTCGGCGTCGAACGTCACCGGTCCGAGGCCGGTCTGGAAGGTCGTCGTGGAGAGGACCTGGCCGAGCGGCTCGCCCGTCTGCTTCGCGTCGTCGATCGCGGTGGCGGCGATCTGGCCCGCCACATAGGCCGCGCCGAAATGGCCTTGCGGCGGCAGATGACCCGCGTCCGCGTCGCCTTCCTTTCCCTCGGCCGGCGGACCTTGCGGCTCGAGTTCGGGAAAGCTCGTCTTCGGGCCGATGGCGACGATCCCTGCCGGCAGCGGTGCGTCGGTGCTGGCTTCGTCGAACAGCGTTTCCGAGCCGACGATCGAAAGGTCGAGGCCGAGTTCCCTGGCGTCCCGGGCGATGATCGCGATGTCCGGCCGGTCGCCGGCGATGAAGAAGCGGGTGACGCCGGTGCGCTCGAGCCGCCTTGCGAGGCCGAACTGCTTTTCCTCGGCCGGTCGGAAGTTGTCGGCGGTCTGGGGCTGCAGCCCCTCGTCGCCGAGCCGGCGGCGCACGGCGTCCGTCAGGCCGCGCGCGGCGATCGTGCCGTCGTCGACGAGACCGAAGGGCTGGTCGGCCCAGCGGGCGGCGATGTAGAGCGCGACGGCCGCCGCCTCGGCCTCCGATCGCGGCGCCAGCCGGTAGACCAGAAAGCCCGTGCGCTCCTTGTCGTCGGTGAGGCGACTGGCCCTGACGCCGACGTCGATCGTCGGGATGTTCGCGTCCTTCAGGATCGGCAGGGCGGCTTCGATCGCCTCGACGCAGAGAAAGCCGACCACCACGTTTGCCTTCTCGGCGACGAACTTCTGCGCTGCCGCCGCACCCCCCTCGGCCGAACAGGACGTGTCGGAGAGGACGGTTCTCGGCGCACCGTTTCGCTCGCCGAGCGCCGCGGCGATACCATCGGCCACCTGCCGACCGAGGATCTCCTGAGAATCCGACAGCGGCGCGGCGATGCCGATCACCGGTTCCGCCGTCGGGGCGGGTGCGCCATCCTGCGCCATGGCCGGCAGGGCTGCGAGAAGGAGCGGGGCGAAGACTGCGAGTGCGCGCATGGCGGTCTCATAACGATTTCGTTCGAGGTTGGAAATGATGCCGCGGCCGTGCCAGACTTCAAACGAGCGACTCCCTCCGGCGGGCGGTCCACCGGATTGCCTTTCGATCTGCGAAGAGCCGAGGCTGCGCTCCGGCGGCATCCACCCTATGTATCGGCCCATGAACTTCAACCGTGCCCTTCCGATGACCGAGGATCGACGATCGTTGCAGTCCGGCCGGACCGACCCCGGCGCGTTTCGCGAGGCGATGACGCGCTTTGCCGCCGCGGTGAACGTGGTCACGACCGACGGCGCGTCCGGCCGGCGCGGCGTGACGGTGACGTCCGCCTGTTCGGTCTCCGACGATCCGGCGACCCTGCTCGTCTGCCTCAACCTGTCGAGCCCGGACAATGCCTGGTTCGAGGAGAACGGCGTGTTTGCCGTCAATCTGCTTTCGGCCGGCGACGAGGCGCTGGCGCGGGCGTTTGCCGGCGAAGACAAGCTCTCGCAGCCCGAGCGCTTCGCCCGCGGCGAATGGTCGAAGGGCGAGACCGGCGCGCCGCTGCTCGATACGGCCCTCGTCAGCTTCGACTGCCGGCTGATCGACGCCCGGGTGATCGCCACCCACAAGGTGCTGATCGGCGAGGTTGCCGGCTTGAGGGCCAGCGACGCGGGCTCGGGGCTGATTTATCTCGGCCGCGGTTTCCGCACGCTCGGCGGCGGAGAGTAAGCCGGTGCGATTGCCAGCGTGAAAGGACGACCGTGACGAAACTTCCTGCCTCGATCGACGAGACGGCAACGCTTCTCGACCGCGCCGACTATCTGGCGGACCGGCCGTTGGCGACCGTGCTGTTCCTCGCGCTCAAGATGGGGCGGCCTCTGTTCCTCGAGGGCGAGGCCGGCGTCGGCAAGACGGAGATCGCCAAGGTCCTTGCGCAGGCCCTCGACCGGCCGTTGATCCGCCTGCAGTGTTACGAGGGGCTCGACGTCTCCTCGGCACTCTACGAATGGAACTATGCGGCGCAGATGATCGAGATCCGCCTCGCCGAGGCGAGCGGCGATACGGCGCGCGACGCCATGCGCTCGGAGATCTTCTCCGAACGCTTCCTGATCCGCCGGCCGATCCTCCAGGCGCTGGAGGCCGTGCCCGGCCGCACGCCGGTGCTGCTGATCGACGAACTCGACCGCACCGACGAAGCCTTCGAGGCGTTTCTTCTGGAGATTCTCTCGGACAACCAGGTGACGATCCCCGAACTCGGCACGGTCAAGGCCGAGGAGCCGCCGATCGTCATCATCACCACCAACCGCACGCGCGAGATCCACGACGCCTTGAAACGCCGCTGCCTCTATCACTGGGTGGACTATCCGAAAGCGGAGCGCGAACTCGCCATCGTCCGGCGCAAGGCGCCGCGCGCCAACGAAGACCTCGCGGCCGAGCTCGTCGGCTTCGTCCAGAAGCTTCGGTCGATCGACCTCTTCAAGGCGCCGGGCGTCGCCGAGACGATCGACTGGGCGAATGCCCTGACCGAACTCAATGCCGTCGCCCTCGACCCGGCCCATATTTCCGACACGCTCGGCGTTCTGCTGAAATATCAGGACGACATCGAGCGGCTGCAGACCGGCGAGAGCAAGAAGATCCTCGACGAGGTGAAGCGTGAGCTTCGCGCGGCCGGCTGAACCGATGGCGGGCGACGTCGAGGCACCGGCGAAGGCCGACCCGCAGGGGCGGCTCGCCGACAACATCGCCTATTTCGCGCGGGCGCTGCGCCGCGCCGGGCTGAAGCTCGGCCCCTCCGCCACCCTCGACGCCATCGCCGCGGTGAAGGTCGCCGGACTGACTTCCCGCGACGACTTCTACTGGACGCTGCATGCGACGCTCGTCTCGCGGCGCGAGGACGAGGCGGTGTTTGCCGAGGCCTTCCGGCTGTTCTGGCGCTCGCGCGAACTGATCGAGAAGATGATCGCGATGTTCTCGCCGACGGCGCCGCCGCGCGAGAGCGAGCGGGAGAAGAAACGGGCCGGCGAGGACCGGGCGGCCGAGGGCCTGTTCGAAGGCGCCGGAAACCGCGTGACGCGGCAGGAGCGGCCGATCGTCGAGATCGACGCGAGCCTGACGGTTTCCGGCGACGAGGTGTTCCGGCAGAAGGATTTCGCCCAGATGTCGGTCGCCGAGCTCGCCGAGGCGAGGCGCGCCATCGCCGCGCTCCGGCTTCCCCAGGACGAGGTGAAGACCCGCCGCTTCAGGCTCGATGCCCGCGGCCGAAGGATCGACGCGCGCGCGACCATGCGGGCCTCGATGAGGACCGGCGGCGATCTCGTCCTGCCGAAGTTCTCCTCGCCGAGAACGCGTCACCCGCCGGTGGTGGTGATCGCCGACATTTCCGGCTCGATGAGCCAGTACACGCGGATATTTTTGCACTTTCTGCACGCGCTGACCGACGAACGGCGGCGGGTGCACACGTTTCTCTTCGGGACGCGGCTGACCAACGTCACCCGGCAGATGCGCCGCAAGGACCCGGACGAAGCGCTGGAGGAATGCGCCGGCGCGGTGAAGGACTGGTCCGGCGGCACCCGCATCGGCGAGGCGATCGGCGCCTTCAACCGGGTCTGGTCTCGGCGGGTGCTCGGGCAGGGGGCGATCGTCATCCTCATCACCGACGGGCTGGAGCGCGACAGCGTCGAGGATCTCGAAAAGCAGATGGAGCGGCTGCACAAATCCTGCCGCCGGCTGGTCTGGCTGAATCCGCTGCTGCGCTACGATGGATTTTCGGCCAAGGCGCGGGGTGTCCGGGCGATGCTGCCCCATGTCGACGAGTTCCGCTCCGTCCATTCCCTGGATGCGATGCGGGCGCTCTGCGAGGCGCTTTCCAGCGCCCGTCCGGCGGCCGAAACCGACCCGCGGCTCTGGCTGAAGGACGATCGGATCGTCGCGGCGGCGTGAGGCCTTGCCGAGGCCGGGGCTGGGGGCGACATATGGGCTGAATGGGAGCGCCCCGTCGACCCCCCTCTGCCTGCCGGCATCTCCCCCACAAGGGGGGAGATCGATTATCGGAGCCGTCCTCGCCTTCTTTGTCGTTGACCGATCAAAGACTGGCGGCGTCGTTGAACAAGTTCCGATCTCCCCCCTTGTGGGGGAGATGTCCGGTAGGACAGAGGGGGCGCGAAGGGCGCAGAGCGTACCGAGCGATACGCCGCAACGAGATTGCGAGGATTGCCATGTCCGAAACTGTCACCGAACTCGACGTCCTGAAGACGGCTGAACGCTGGGCAGGCGAGGGCCGCTCGATGGCGCTCGCCACCGTCGTGGAAACCTGGGGTTCGGCCCCGCGCCCGACCGGCAGCCACCTCGTCATCGACGCGGAGGGGAACTTCGAAGGCTCGGTCTCCGGCGGCTGTGTCGAGGGGGCGGTCGTGTCCGAGGCGATCGACGTCATCGAGGCCGGCGAGCCACGGATGCTAGAATTCGGCGTCGCCGACGAGACGGCCTGGCGGGTGGGGCTTTCCTGCGGCGGGCGCATCCGCGTCTATGTCGAAAAGGTGAACTGATGGACCGCAGCCTTCTCGCCGCGCTGAACGCGGAGCGGGCCGCCCGCCGCGCGGCCGTGGTGGTGACCGACTTCGCCTCCGGCCGGCAGCGTCTGGTGCGCGAGGCCGAGGTCGGCGCCGATCC
Source organism: Jiella avicenniae (assembly GCF_021390325.1). Classification (GTDB taxonomy): domain Bacteria; phylum Pseudomonadota; class Alphaproteobacteria; order Rhizobiales; family Rhizobiaceae; genus Jiella; species Jiella avicenniae. The sequence continues at coordinate 38,347 of NZ_JAJUWU010000019.1, forward strand.
GCTGGCCGCCGAGGTGGAAAAGGCGATCCGCTCCGGCAAGTCCGGCATCGCCGCGACGAGCGAGGGCGAAGTCTTTCTCAACGCCCATCTGCCGCCGGCCCGGATCGTCTCGATCGGCGCCGTCCACATCAGCCAGGCACTGGCGCCGATGGCGAAGATCGCCGGCTTCGACTTCGAGATCATCGACCCGCGCACGGCTTTCGCCAGCGAGGAGCGCTTTCCGGGCGCGATCCTTCATGCCGAGTGGCCCGAGACCGTCCTGACGGCGCGACCCTTCGATCCCTACACCGCCGTCTGCGTCATCACCCACGACCCGAAGATCGACGACTTTCCGCTGATCTCGGCCCTGAAGACGGGGTGCTTCTACGTCGGCGCGCTCGGCAGCCGGAAGACCCATGCGAAGCGGGTCGAGCGGCTGCAGGAGGCCGGCATTCCGCAATCGTCGATCGACCGGATCGAGGCACCGATCGGCGCCGACATCGGCGCGGCGACGCCGGGCGAGATCGCCGTCGCCATCCTCGCCTCGGTGATCGCCGCCTTCCGCAAGCGCAAGATGTTCGCCGATCGTCGCGGAGAGACGGAGCCTTCATGAGATTTGGCGCGGTTCCGACGAGGGAAGCAGAAGGGACGCTGCTCGCCCATTCCAAGAGTGTCGAGGGCGGCAAGATCGCCAAGGGCACCAGGCTGACGCGTGACGAGGTCGCGGCGCTGCTCGCGGCCGGCGTCGAGGAACTCGTCGTCGCCCGCCTCGACGCCGGCGATCTCACCGAGGACGAGGCGGCCGCCCGGATCGGCGGGGGGCTGGGCGGCTCGCATCTCGTCGTCGCCGACGCCGCAACCGGGCGCGTCAACGTCTTCGGCGGAGCCGCCGGGCTCTTCGTGCCCGATCGCGAGACGATCGACCGGGTGAACGCCGTCGACCCGGCGATCACGCTGGCGACCCTCGGTGAGTTCGAGCCGGTGGCGGGGGGCCGGATGGTCGCGACGGTGAAGATCATTCCGCTCGCCGTTGCGGGTGCCTCGGTGGAGAGGGTGCTCGCGATCCTCGCCGAGAAGCCGGCCTTTCGCCTGTCGCCGTTCCGTCCGCGCAAGGTCGCGCTGATCCAGACCGAACTTCCCGGCACGCGCTCCAAGATGCTGGACAAGACCCGGCGGGTGACCGAGGCGCGGCTCGCCCCGACGGGATCGGAACTCGCCGCCGAGATGCGCTGCCCGCACGAGGCGGCGGCGCTGGCCGAAGCGCTCGGCAAGACCGGCGAGGACGATCTCGTGCTGGTTTTCGGCGCCTCCGCCGTGATCGACGGAGACGACGTCATTCCCGCCGCGATCCGGATGGCCGGCGGTACGGTGGATCATCTCGGCATGCCGGTCGATCCGGGCAATCTCCTGCTGCTCGGCCGGCTGAACGGGCGGCCCGTGCTCGGTGCACCGGGCTGCGCCAGAAGTCCGAAGGAGAACGGTTTCGACTGGGTTCTCAATCGCCTGCTCGCAGATCTCGACGTATCGGGTGAAGACATCCGCAAGATGGGGGTGGGCGGGTTGTTGATGGAGATCGCTTCGCGGCCGCGGCCCCGAGAAGGCAAGCGCGACGATGCGGACGGCGACGAGCTTTCCGTCGACGTCGTGGTGCTCGCCGCCGGCCGGTCGAGCCGCATGGGCGGTCCGAACAAGCTGCTCGCCGAATTCGACGGCAAGCCGTTGATCCGCCGGACGGTGGAGACGGCGCTCGGCGCACGCAACGCCGATGCGGTCCGCGTCGTCGTCGGACACATGCGGGCGGACGTCATCGCAGCGCTGGATGGTCTGGACGTGGAGATCGTCGGAAATCCGCATTACACGGAAGGTCTCTCGTCCTCGCTGAAGGCGGGGTTCATCGCCTCGAAGGAGGCCGACGGCGTCCTCGTCATGCTGGCCGACCAGCCGCAGTTGACCTCGCAGGACGTCGACCGCCTCATCGCCTCGTTCACCGGCGAGGGCAAGGGCGCCATCGTCGCCGCCTGCGACCGGGGCGAACGCCGCAATCCCGTCGTCCTGGCAAGCCACTTCGCCCCGGCGATCGAGGCGCTGATCGGCGACGTCGGTGCGGCGCGGATCATCGCCGCCAATCCGGAGGCCCTGGTCGAGGTCGAGATCGGCTCCGCGGCGAGCCTCGACGTCGATACGCCCGAAGCGCTGGAGGCCGCGGGCGGACGGATCTGAGCCGCCTGACGATGCTGCCGATCGCGGGTGCGAGCGGCGGCCCGCCGGCGGCGGCGCGGCCGCGTTGTTCCGATCGCCCGGTCTCGATCATTCGAGAGGGAACGATGTCGCGGGGCATCGCCTTGTCGAAACGCGTCGGCTGACCGGCGCGAGGTGACAGTCGAAATGAGGAAAGCGACCCGATGGACGAATTCGTCCGCATCGTCATGGACAATCTCGGCGTGTTCGGCATCGGCCTTCTGATGCTGCTCGAAAACGTCTTTCCGCCGATCCCGTCCGAGCTGATCATGCCGCTCGCCGGCTACGAGGCCTCGACCGGGCGGATGTCGCTGTTCGCGGTCATCGCGTCCGGCACCGTCGGCTCGCTGCTCGGCGTCGTCCCCTGGTACTATGCGGGCCACTATCTCGGGGAGCGGCGGATGAAGCGGCTGGCCCTGCGATACGGGCGCTGGCTGACGCTTTCCCCCGCCGACGTCGACAAGGCCAATTCCTGGTTCCGTCGTCGTGGCGCCAGCGCCGTCCTGCTCGGTCGACTCGTGCCGACCGTGCGAACGTTGATTTCCGTACCGGCGGGGATCGCTCACATGCCGATGCCGACGTTTCTCCTGTATTCGGCCATTGGCGGGGCGATCTGGACGGCGCTCCTGACCATCGTCGGCTTTCTGCTCGGCCAGCAGTACGAACTGGTGGAGGGCTACGTCGGACCCGTCTCCAACGCCATCATCATCGCCATCGCCGCCTTCTATGTCTATCGTGTCGCGACCTTCGACACCGGCCGTCTCGAGGAGCAGCGCCGGGCGATGGAAGAAGACGGCTGACGAGGCAGATCTCCGGCCGGACTTGTTCCTTTCGGCCGCATCGGCGAAAGATTTCATCGCCTTCACCTGGAGACGCTCCATGAGCCAGACGACGCTGCCCTTCTTCGAACTGCCGGCGATGACACGGGCAAGGCGGCTGGAGGGGCGGATCGGCGGGCTCTTTCGCACCCGGGGCGAGGACTTCGAGACGGTGCGCGTGGAAAGCCTCGACCTCGGCTTCGACGGCATCGCCGGGGATCGCCACGGCGGCTTCACGCGCCGCTCCGGCGGTCGCGAGCCCTGGTACGAGCGGGGAACGGAGATGCGCAACGAGCGCCAGCTGTCGCTGCTCGCCTCCGACGAACTGGCTGCCGTCGCCGCTGCCATGGACATCGCCGAGATCAGGCCCGAATGGATCGGCGGCAATCTGCTGGTCGAGGGTATCGCCCAGCTCTCGCTGCTGCCGCCGCGAACGCTGCTGTTCTTCCGGGGCGGCGTGACGCTGAAGGTCGACGGCGACAACGCGCCCTGCCGCTTCGCCGGCCGCTCGATCGCCGAGAAGGTCGGTGGCGGCACCGACGTCGAACTCGGTTTCGTGCGGGCGGCGAGGAAGCGGCGCGGCCTGGTCGCATGGGTGGAAAAGCCCGGGACGATCGGAGAGGGCGAGGGCTTCGAGGCCCACATTCCCGAACAATGGATCTATCCGGCGTGAAAGCGCCGGCCCGGCCGAACTCTGGGCCGCCGGGCGAACCGGACGGAAGGAGCGGCGCCAAGCCCACGGCGTCGCGGCGTTTCGCCGAGGTGGTGCGGGGCACCGTCCGGGTTTCGGGGGAACCGATGCCGTGGCTTTCGGTGGCGGCGACCCTCGCTGCGGCTGCGCTTCCGCCCGTCGTCTGCGGATTTTTCTTCGGCAAGCTCGCCATCGCCGCCCTGATCGCGGCGATGTCGGCGCATCTCGCCTCGAAGGACGTGCGCTCCGGCACGGCCGGGCTGATCGTCTTTTCGACCGGACTTGCCGGTTTCGTCTGCCTCGGCAGACCGGACATGACGCTGCTCGTCGCGCCGATGGTCGGGATCGCTGCGGCCACGGCCGGGCATTACGGCTTTGCCCGCCCGGTGGTTCGCGGGCTGATCTTCTGGACGATCTTCACGAGTTCCCTGATGCCGGCCGACCGGCCCGAGGCGCTGTTTCTCGTCTATTGCCTGTCGATGATCTGGAGCCTCCTGGTCACACGTTTTGCCGGCCTCGCCGCGACGCTGCCGCCGGAAGAGGCGGCGTCGAGCCAGTATTCGGCGGTATTCGGCGCGGTTTTCGCGGTCGGCCTGGCGATCTCGGTCTATGTCGGCCAACGCCACTTCGGTGCTCACGGTTTCTGGTTTCCGCTGACCTTCGTGGCGCTCTGCCTGCCGCCGCACGGCCAGTTGTTCTCGCGCACCTTCCAGCGCGGCGTCGGGACCGTCGTCGGGACGCTGCTGCTGTTCGGCCTCGGGCAGTTGACGGCCGAGCCCTGGTGGCTCGCCCCGATCGGCGCCGTCGCGCTGCCGCTCGGCTTCCGCATCCTGCCGCAGAGCTATACCGGCTTCATCACCTGCCTGACGATCACCGTGCTGGCTTTCCTGAACATCGCCACCGACATCGACACGCTGGCCTTCGAACGGCTGGCGACGATGGCAGCGGCGGCGGTGATGATGGCTCCGCTCGCGGCGCTCGGTGCCCTGGCGCTGTGGCTGATCAAGCCGGAGGCGTTGCGGGCGCTGCAGGACTGAGGGTCCCGGGAGGCCTCGCCTCGGGCGTCAGCTCGTCGCGGCGACGGCGTCGCCCCAGGGCGAGGACGGCTCGCTCGCGCCGGAATTCACCGTGCCCTCGCGCATCACTCCGGCCGGGCAGGCGAAGGCGTAAGGAAAGGGCAGGCGCTCGGCGGTGCGGACCCGAAACTTCGCCGCAAGATGCCCCAGCGCCTCGCCCGGCACTGCCTCGTCGGCGATGATCGCCGCGCCGCCGGAGACGTCGATCCGCGGCGCATGGAAGGCGGTGTCGATGTCGTCGCCGAGCGCCAGCAGCCGGTGGGACAACTGCGCGACGGCGGGCAGGATCTTGCGCCCGCCCGACGCCCCGACCGCAAAGCGCCGGTCGCCGACCTCGCCGATCACCGGGCAGACGTTCATCAGGCAGCGGCTGCCGGGCCGGAGCGAATTCGGCCGCCCCTGTTCGGGGTCGAACCACATGATGCCGTTGTTGAGGAGAAGGCCGGTCGAGGGCGACACCACCTTCGAGCCGAAGACCGACAGGAGCGTCTGGGTCATCGCCACCATGTTGCCGTCCCGGTCGACGATCGAGAAATGGGTGGTCGAGCCGGGGGCCGCCGGGCTTTCGTGATCGCCCATCCGGACGAGGCGGTTCGCATAGGCGCCGGACAGCGCGGTCGCCATGGCGACGAGGCGCTCGCCTTCGCCGTCCGCCGGGCCGAGCGCTTCCAGGCGGGAAAACGTGTCGGCGAAGGTGGGGCCGGCGGTCAGCGTCGGGGTGACGTGGAATCGGCCGCCGAAGGCGCTGAAGGACAGCGGTTCGTCGATGGTCGCGCGATAGGCGGAGAGATCCTCGTGGCGGAGCGATCCGCCCTTGGCGGCGACGTCGGCGGCCAGCGCGCGGGCGACGTCGCCGTCATGCATTTCGCGCGGACCGTTGGCCGCGATCATCTCCAGCGTGTCGGCCATGCGGGCAAAGGGCAGCCGGACCTCGGTGAGCGCCGTCCAGGCGCCGACCGGCGGCCAGACGCCATCCTCCAGGAACAGCGCCGCCGCATCCGGATCGCGGGCGAGCGAGCGGGCCGCGGAGGCGATGACGAGGCCGGCATACCAGTCGACGGAAAGTCCCTCGCGGGCGAGGGCGGCAGCCGGCCGAACCAGGTCACGCCAGGGCATGCGTCCCCACCGTTCGTGCGCAATGCCGATGCCGTCGACGAGGCCGGGGACGGCGACGGCGGTGGCGCCTTCGAGATTGCGGTCCTCCACCACCCGCTTCCATGGAAAGAGGTCGCCGGCGACGCCATCGCCGGACAGCGGAAAGTCGTTCGGGTCGAGGGCCTGCGGCGCCCGCATGCCGTAGGAGACCGCGTAGGGCCGGGCTTCCTCCGCCCGCCAGACCATCATCGCCCCGCCGCCGGCCGGCCCGCTCATCCAGGGTTCGAGAACCCCGATGGCGAAGGAGACGGCCGTCGCGGCATCGAGAGCGTCACCACCGGCTGCCAGCACCTCGGCGCCGATCTCGGCGGCGCGGCGATGCTGCGCCGCGACGATGCCGTGCTTCGAGATCGCGGCAGGTTTGCGAACGGTCCGGGCTTTGGAAAAATTGCTCAAGGCAGGCGCTCTTCGCTCGATGGTTTCGGATGGAGCAGTTCGCTCGCGGCGGTGCCTTGCGGATCGGGACGGCGGCTCATCCGATGCCGTTGGCAGCGTCGCGCAGCCGCGGGATCACCTCTCGTTTCAGCCGGTCGCGGCTCCACAGGGTGGCGCTCACCGAGCAGTGAATGGCCCCCTCGCCGGAGCGGTCGACCGCCACGGCGACGGCGAGTTCGTTCATCTGAAGTTCGTTCTCGGCGATCGAATAGCCGGTCTCGGCGGCCTCTTCGACGAGGTCGCGCACCGTGTCGCGGCACATCACGGTATCGGGGGTGAATCTCTGCATCGGCCACTCGCGAATGCAGGCGAGCCGCTCTTCCGGGCCGCGCTGGGCGAGCATCACCCGGCCGCTCGAGGTGTTCAAAGCCGGCACCCGGCGGCCGGCGATCATCGCCGCGTAGCTCGTGCGGGCGCTCGGCAGGCGGACGGTGTAGACGATGTCGGAGCCGCTGAGGCGCGAGAAGTTGATCGTCTCGCCCAGGGTCTGCCGGAGATCGATCAGCCGGGCCATCGCCCGCTGCACGAGTTCGTCGGACCACAGATAGGCGTTGGCGAGTTCGGTCATGCGGATCGACGGGCTGAAGCGGCGCGTCGCGGAATCCTTGTCGAGATAGCCGAGCCGGTGAAAGGTCGTGGTCACCCGCTGGACGCTGCTGCGATCGAGGCCCGTCGCATGGGCGAGTTCGGTCAGTCCCATGCGCGGCCGCTCCGAGCCGAACGCCTCCAGGACCCGCATCGCCTTTTCCAGCGACGCGACGAAATGGGTGTCGCTTCGCTTGCTCGTTTCAGCCGCCATTTCGTACTGCACACTATTTGGTCATTCAAAACGGTTGACTGAATCCTAGTCGTGTTCCTACCATATCTCAATCCACAAATGATGAGCGCAATGCGCTAATCATCGCCGCTTCTTCCTGGAGCCCTTCGCTCGCTCAACCGGAGACGCTTGCATGTCCTTCCTTGCCAATGCCGCCGCCTTCCGACCGTCCCGGCTCGTCCGATCGGCCCTGCTCGCTTCCGTGGTCGCCCTGTCCGGCTTCGCCGCCGCGCCGGTCGACGCGCAGGAGATCCGCGCCGTCATGCATTCGGGCATCCGTGTGCTCGATCCGGTGATCACCACGGCGCACATCACCCGCAACCACGGCTACATGATCTACGACACGCTGCTCGGCATGGACGAGAACCTGAAGCCGCAGCCGCAGATGGCGTCGTGGGAGGTGTCCGACGACGGCCTCACCTACACCTTCACGCTGCGCGACGGGCTGAAGTGGCATGATGGCGCGCCGGTCACCTCCGCCGATGCGGTCGCCTCGCTGAAGCGCTGGGGCGAGCGCGACGGTGGCGCGCAGATGATGTTCAAGTCGGTGGAGAGTCTCGAGCCGAAGGACGACAAGACCTTCGTCCTGAAGCTGAAGGAGCCGTTCTCCTACGTGCTCGAACTGATGGCCAAGCCCTCCGGGCTTCCGACCTTCATCATGCCGGAGCGCGTCGCCAAAACGCCGGCGGGGGAGTCGATCACCGACTACACCGGTTCCGGTCCGTTCAAGTTCGTCGAGGCCGAATTCGAGCCGGGCGTGCGGGCCGTCTACGAAAAGAACGAGGACTACGTGCCGCGCGACGAGCCGCCGAGCTGGACCGCCGGCGGCAAGGTGGTCAACGTCGACCGCGTGACCTGGGTCGTCATGCCCGACATCCAGACCGCCGTGAACGCCATCAATGGCGGCGAGATCGACTTCCTCGAACAGACGCCGATCGACCTGTTGCCGCTGCTCCAGGCCAATCCGGATCTGACGGTCGAGGTCCTCAGCCCGCTCGGCTACCAGACCATGGCGCGGCTCAACTGGCTGAACCCGCCCTTCGACGACGTCAAGATCCGCCAGGCCGCGATGACCGCCCTCGGCCAGGAGCCGATCCTCGCAGCCCTCGTCGGCAATCCGGAATACATGAAGAGCTGCGGCTCGATGTATGGCTGCGGGACGCCCTTCGCGACCGATGCCGGCTCCGAGCCGATCATGTCCGGCCCGCAGCCCGAGAAGGCCAAGGCGATGCTGGAGGAAGCCGGCTACGACGGCACGCCGATCGTCCTGATGCAGCCGACCGACGTGCCTTCGATCGCCCCGCAGCCGGTCGTTGGGGCGCAGCTTCTCCGCCAGGCCGGATTCTCCGTCGACATGCAGCCGATGGACTGGCAGACGCTCGTCACCCGCCGCGCCAGTCAGGCGCCGGTCAAGGACGGCGGCTGGAACATGTTCTTCACCAACTGGATCATTCCCGAGGTCTGGAGCCCGATCAACAATCCGATGCTCAACGGCGGCGGCAAGGAAGCGGCGTGGTTCGGCTGGCCGGACGATCCGGAACTCGACGAGATGCGCACGAAGTTCGCCCAGGCAAGCGACGACGAGACGCGCAAAGAGATCGCCGCCGACATCCAGGCCCATGCCTTCGAGGTGGTGAACTACATTCCGGTCGGCGAGTACACGATCCCTTCGACCTCCCGCAAATCGCTGAGCGGCATGCTGAAAATGCCGGTGCCGGTGTTCTGGAACGTCGAGAAGGCGGCCGACTGACCGCCCGCGCCTGACCTTCGCCTCGGCCGTCCGGCGGCCGGGGCGCCTTTCCGTCGGCGCCGTGCCGACACGCCTGCCGCGAGGCTCGACCCATGCTCGCCTACATCGCACGCCGCATCCTCGCCTCGATCCCCGTGATGATCGTCGTCGCGCTCTTCGTCTTCCTGCTGTTGCGGCTGACGCCCGGCGACCCGGCGGCGATCATCGCCGGCGACATGGCGACCCCCGCGCAGCTCGATCAGATCCGCCAGAGCCTCGGCCTCAACGAGCCGCTCGTCACCCAGTTCGTCACCTGGAGCGGGCAGCTCCTCAGTGGCGACTTCGGCCGCTCGCTGATCTCGAAGACCCCGGTCCTCAGGCTGATCGGCCAGCGGCTCGAGCCGACGCTGAGCCTCGCCATCGTCACCATGCTGATCACCCTTCTCCTGTCGATCCCGATGGGCGTCCTCGCCGCCTGGCGTCACGGCAGCCTGACCGACAGCGCGGTGATGGCGATCTCGGTCCTCGGCTTCTCGATCCCGGTCTTCGTCACCGGCTACATCTTCATCCAGATCTTCGCCATCGATCTCAGGATCTTCCCGGTGCAGGGCTTCAAGAGCATCGGGGAGGGGTTCTGGCCGTTCTTCTCGCGCATCTTCCTGCCGGCCCTGACGCTGGCGACGATCTACATCGCGCTGATCGCCCGCATGACCCGGGCCGCCATGCTCGACGTTCTCGGCGAGGACTACGTGCGCACGGCCCGCGCCAAGGGCCTGTCCGAGCGCGTCGTCCTGTTCCGCCACGCGTTGCGCAACGCCGCGGTGCCGATCCTCACCGTCGTCGGCACGGGCTTCGCGCTGATGATCTCCGGCGTCGTCGTCACCGAGAGCGTCTTCAACATTCCCGGCCTCGGGCGGCTGACCGTCGACGCGATCCTGGCGCGCGACTACCCCGTCATCCAGGCCCTCATCCTTTTGACCAGCGGCATCTACGTCGTCATCAACCTGCTGATCGACATTTCCTACGCCTTCATGGACCCGAGGATCCGCTACTGATGGCCGACAAAGCGACCCTTGCTTCGGCCGAACCGGTCATCCGGCGGAGGTTCCTGCCGCAGATCGCGGTCTCGCGCCTGCGCTTTGCGCCGACGCTGGCGGCGATCTGCCTCGCCCTCATCGTCGTCGCCGCGGTCTTCGCGCCGCTGATCGCGCCCTACGATCCGATCGCGATGAACCCGATGGAGCGGCTGGCGCCGGCGAGCTGGGCGCATCCCTTCGGCACCGATCCTTACGGCCGGGACGTCTTCTCGCGGACGCTTTACGGCGCGCAGATCTCGTTGATCGTCGGGCTCGGGGCGGCCTTCGTCGCCGTCCTCGTCGGCCTGCCGCTCGGGCTTCTCGCCGGTTTCTTCCGCTGGATCGACGCGGTGCTGATGCGGATCATGGACGGGCTGATGGCGATCCCGTCGATCCTCCTCGCCATCGCCATCGTCTCGCTCGCCGGCTCCAGCCTCTGGACCGTCCTCGTCGCCATCACCATTCCGGAGATCCCGCGGGTGGTCCGGCTGGTGCGCTCCGTCGTCCTGTCGGCGCGCGAGGAGCCCTATGTGGAGGCGGCGATCGCCGTCGGCTCCAGCCTTTTCAAGATCATGTGGCGGCATCTGACGCCGAACACCATCGCACCGCTGATCGTCCAGGGCACCTATGTCTGCGCCTCGGCGATCCTGACGGAGGCGATCCTGTCCTTCCTCGGTGCCGGCATCGGCACCGAGACGCCGTCCTGGGGCAACATCATGTCCGAGGGGCGGCTCTACTTCCAGCTGAAGCCCGGCCTCGTCTTCTGGCCCGGCCTGTTCCTGTCGCTCTGCATCCTGTCGATCAACATCCTCGGCGACACGGCGCGCGACGTCATGGACCCGCGGCTCGGCAAGGGGAGGGCCGGCTGATGGACGCATCGAGAATGCCCGAGGCGAAGACCGAGGACGTCCTCGTCGTCGAAGATCTCGTCGTCGAGACGGCGGGCCGCAATTCGGCGAAGATCCTCTCCGGCGTATCGCTGCGCGTGGCGCCCGGCGAGACGGTGTGCCTCGTCGGCGAGAGCGGCTCCGGCAAGTCGGTGACCTCGCTCGCGACGATGGGGCTGTTGCCCAAAGGCGCGCTCATGGCGCGGTCGGGCCGCATCCTGGTCGAGGGCGAGGACGTCCTGACCGCCAGGCCGGCTCGGCTCCGGCAGCTGCGGGCGACGCGCATGTCGATGATCTTCCAGGAGCCGATGACCGCCCTGAACCCCGTTCTGACGATCGAGCGGCAATTGGAGGAGGTTCTGAGCGCCCATTCGCAGATGAGCGCGAAGGAGCGGCGGGACCGGATCCGCGGCATTCTGGAACTCGTCCGCCTGCCCGACGTCGAGCGCATGTGCCGGTCCCATCCGCACCAGCTTTCCGGCGGCCAGCGCCAGCGGGTGATGATCGCCATGGCCCTCGTGCTCGAACCGAAGCTCCTCATCGCCGACGAGCCGACGACGGCGCTCGACGTCACCACCCAGAAGGAGATCCTGAGGCTCATCGCCGAGATCCAGGAGAGGCTCGGCACCTCGGTCCTGTTCATCACCCACGACATGGGCGTCGTCGCCGACATCGCGACGCGGGTCTATGTCATGCGCCACGGCGCGATCGTCGAGGAGGGGCCGATCCAGCGGATTCTCGAAAAGCCGGAACGGGACTACACCCGCGATCTCCTCGCCGCGGTGCCGGCGCTGCATCCGCGCGAGGGGCGGGCGGCGGCCTCCCGCGAGGTGGTCCTGTCGACTTCGGAACTCGGCATGGTCTATCGCCAGCCGTCGCTGTTTCGGAAGCGTCAGGGCACCGTCGCGGCCAAGGACGTCAACATCAAGCTCAAGCGCGGGCGCACCCTCGGGGTCGTCGGCGAGAGCGGCTCCGGCAAGTCTACGGTGGCGCGCTGCGTGATGCGGCTGATCGATCCGACCGAGGGATCGATCCGCCTGCGCGGCGAGGAGATCGTCGGGCTTTCACGCGGGGCGCTGCGGCCGATGCGCAAGCGCATCCAGATGATCTTCCAGGATCCGAACCGCTCGCTCAATCCGCGCCTCACCGTCGGCGACAGCATCACCGAGGGCCCGATCAACTACGGCAGCGAGCCGAGGGCGGCGCGGGAGCGGGCGATGGAACTGCTCGAACTCGTCGGCCTGCCCGCCGACGCCGTCGACCGCCATCCGCATCAGTTCTCCGGCGGCCAGCGCCAACGCATTGCCATCGCCCGGGCGCTCGCGATGGAGCCGGACGTCCTCGTCGCCGACGAGGCGGTCTCGGCCCTCGACGTCTCGGTGCAGGCACAGGTGCTCGACCTCCTCGACGAGATCCAGACGCGACTCGGCATCGCGCTGCTCTTCATCACCCACGATCTCAGGGTCGCCGCCCAGATCTGCGACGAGGTGGTGGTGATGCAGAACGGCCGGGTGGTCGAATACGGGCCGACCGCCGAGGTGCTCGGCAATCCGCGCGAAGCCTATACGCGTCAGCTGATCGAGGCGGCGCCCGGCCGGCACTGGGATTTCCCGAATTTCCGGCCGCTCGCTCCCGGCGGTCCCGGCAGCATCGAGGCGACGGCATGACGGATATCGTCGAACGCGAAGGTGCGCCGCGCATCGCGGTGGGCGGCTTCATGCACGAAACCAACACCTTCGCCCCGACCAAGGCGGCGCTCGACGCCTTCCGGCAAGGCGGCGGCTGGCCGGCGCTCGTGGAAGGGCCCGCCGTCTTCGGGGCGCTGCGAAACGTCAACATGGGCCTTTGCGGTTTCATCGAGGAAGCCGAGCGGCGGGGCTGGGCGCTCCAGCCGACGCTCTGGTGCGCGGCGAGCCCTTCGGCCCACGTCACCGAGGAGGCCTTCGAGACGATTTCGGCCCGCATCCTCGAAGCGATCGAGGCCGCGCTTCCCCTCGACGGCGTCTATCTCGACCTCCACGGCGCGATGGTCACGGAGCATTGCGACGACGGGGAGGGCGAACTGCTGCAAAGGGTGCGAGACCTTATCGGCCCCGACGTGCCGCTGGTCGCCAGCCTCGATCTGCACGGCAACGTCACCGCCCGGATGGTCGAGGCGGCCGACGCCCTCGTCGCCTATCGGACATACCCCCATGTCGACATGGCCGAGACCGGCCGGCGCACGGCGGTCCATCTCGAAAGGCTCCTGTCCGGCGAACGCCACGCGAAAGCCTTCCGTCAGATCCCGTTCCTGATCCCGATCGCCTGGCAGTCGACGGTCATGGAACCGAAGCGTTCGATCTATGCCGAGATCGGAGCGGCCGAGACTGGCCCGGTCGCCTCGCTGTCGTTTCTCTGCGGCTTTCCGGCCGCCGACATCGCCGACTGCGGCCCCTCCGTCCTCGCCTATGGCGAGACGCAGGCGGCCGCCGACAGGGCCGCCGACGACATCGTCCGGCGGATCGAGGCGGCGCGGCCGGCTTTCGCCGGCAAGTCCTACGAGCCGCGCGATGCGGTGCGCGAGGCGATGCGGATTTCAGCCGGTGCCACGAAACCCGTGGTCATCGCCGACACCCAGGACAATCCCGGCGCCGGCGGCGATTCCGACACGACCGGCATGCTGCGGGCATTGGTCGAGGCAGGGGCGGAGCGCGCCGCGATCGGCGTCATCGTCGATCCGGCCGCCGCGAAGGCCGCGCATGAGGCAGGAACCGGCGCTCGCCTGCGGCTGAAACTCGGCGGCGGCTCGCATATCCCCGGCGACGCGCCCTTCGAAGGCGAGTTCGAGGTCGCCGCCCTCTCGGAGGGCGCCTTCGTCGCGCCCGGCGCCTTCTATGGCGGCGCGCGCATGCGGCTGGGGCTGTCGGCCTGCCTGAAGATCGGCGGCGTCCGCGTCGTCGTCGCCTCGCAGAAGGCGCAGATGGCCGATCGCGAAATGTTCCGCTTCGTCGGCATCGAGCCCGAAGCCCAGGCGGTTCTCGTGGTCAAGAGTTCGGTGCATTTCCGCGCCGACTTCGCGCCGATCGCCGAGACGATCCTGGTGGCGACGGCGCCGGGGCCGATGCCGCTGTCTCCCGCATCCCTCCCATTCACGAAGCTTAGGCGAGGTGTCGCCCTCAGCCCCGACGGGCCGGCCCTCCCTTGAACTCATCCGATCGACCGATAACGATGCCGGGCGCGGCGCCCGCAAGGAGACCATGATGACCATCATTCCCGAGATCGCGAGCTTCGCCACCGACCTGACGGCGATCCGCCGCGATCTCCATGCCCATCCGGAGATCGGCTTCGAGGAGGTCCGCACCGCCGGCATCGTCGCCGAGGCGCTGCAATCCTACGGCTTCGACGAGGTCCATACGGGCGTCGGCGGGACCGGCGTCGTCGGCATCCTGAAGGGGACCGGCGGGCAGGGCCGGACGATCGGCCTTCGGGCCGACATGGACGCCCTGCCGATGGACGAGCTGACGAACCTTCCCTACCGCTCGACCAATGCCGGGCGCTTCCATGGCTGCGGCCATGACGGGCACACGACGATGCTCCTCGGTGCGGCGCGGTATCTGGCGGCAAAGCGCGATTTCAAGGGTACGGTGACCTTCGTGTTCCAGCCGGCGGAGGAGGGGCTCGGCGGCGCCCGGGCGATGATCGCCGACCGGCTGTTCGAGCGCTTCCCCTGCGACGAGATCTACGGCATCCACAACAGTCCGATGCTCGCTCTCGGCGAGGTCGGGATCTTTCCGGGCAAGGCGATGGCCGGCGCCAGCTTCTTCGATATCACCGTCAAGGGCCGCGGCAGTCACGGCGCACGGCCGCACGACTCGAAAGACCCGATCGTCATCGCGACGTCGCTGTCCCAGAGTCTGCAGAGCATCGTCAGCCGCAATGTCGATCCGATGCTCCCCGCCGTTCTGTCGATCACCAAGATCCATGCCGGCTCGGCCTACAATGTCGTGCCGGAAAGCGCCGAACTCGGCGGTACCGTCCGGTTCTTCGACGATGCGGTCGGCGACCTCGTCGCCCGCCGCATGCGCGAGATCTGCGCCGGTGCCGCGGCGATGTATCAGTGCGAGATCGACATCGACATCCGCAACGTCTTTTCGGTGCTCGAGAACCACCCGGCCGAGACGGAGGCCATGCGCCTTGCCGCCGTCGACGTCGTCGGCGACGCAGGCGTCCTGACCGAGCCCGCTCCGATGATGGGCAGCGAGGACTTCGCCGACATGCTGCAGGCCGTGCCGGGCGCCTATTGCTGGGTCGGCCACGGCGGGACGATGCCGCTGCACAATCCCGGCTTCATCCTCGACGACGAGATCCTGCCCATCGGCGCCAGCCTGCTCGCCCGGGTGGCCGAGATGCGGCTGGCGGCGGGATGAGAGAGCCGGAGCCTTGCGAATGCACCCATCCGTGGAAGCGTGGCGCGAAGTGACCAGTCCCCCTCATCCTGAGGTGCCGCCAAAGGTGGCCTCGAAGGGCGAGGGGGCCGCGCGGACGGGAACATGCGGCCGGTGGGGTGACAGTACCACACCTAGTCCGGTTTGGCCTGCAGTCGCATGTCACCGACCCCGGTGTGTCACCGCCCCCGGCGTGGAAGAACGCTCGCGGAAATCGAAGCTTCGTCATCCCGGCCCCCGAGCCGGGATCTATTCCAAATCGTCGAACCGGTTTTTCACCGTAGAGGAAACCGGCGTGTTGCCAACGCTTGGCTACAACGATTTCAACGGTTTGGAATGGATCCCGGGTCAAGCCCGGGATGACGAAGGCTTGATGCTGGCGCCCATTCTGCAGCGTCGATACCCGCTTCGACCCGCGAGATCGCACCCCACACCTTGCACAGCCGGCCTGAATCGACGAAACGAGGACCGAAATGACGATCGACGTGAATGCCGTGCCGCTCGATGCGGAGGCGATGCTGAATGGCCTGAAGCGCTGGGTCGAGCTGGAGAGCCCGACCTACGACAAGCCGTCAGTGGACAAGATGACGGCGATGGCGGCGCAGGACATGGAGGATCTCGGCTTTTCGGTCGAGATGATCCCTGGACCAGAGGGTCTTGGCGATTGCGCCAGAGCCGCCTTTCCGCATGAAAACTCTGGCGAGCCCGGCGTTCTGATCATCGGTCATCTCGACACGGTGCATCCGCTGGGAACGCTGGAGAAGCTGCCGTTCCGGCGCGAGGGCAATCGCTGTTGGGGGCCGGGCATCTGCGACATGAAGGGCGGCAACTACGCCGCGATCGGCGCGGTGAAGGCGCTGGCCGACATGGGGGTGAAGACGCCGCTGCCGGTGCACGTGCTTTTGACCTCCGACGAGGAGATCGGCACGCCCGGCACGAGGGCGCTGATCGAGGCGGAAGCGGCCAAGCACAAATACGTCCTCGTTCCCGAACCCGCCTGGGGCCGCAACACCGTCGTCACCGGCCGCTATGCCATCGCCCGCTACCACCTCACCGCCATGGGCCGGCCGAGCCATGCCGGTGCGGCGCTGAAAGCCGGGCAGTCGGCGGTGAAGATGATGGCGAAGGAACTCCTCGCCATCGAGGACATGACCGACGACGACTGCACCTTCTCCGTCTCGGTCGTCCATGGCGGGCAGTGGGTGAACTGCGTGCCGACGGTCTGCCGGGCCGAATGCCTGTCGATGGCCAAGCGCCAGGACGATCTCGACCGCGGCGCGGCGCGGCTGATGGCCTTCGACCGGAGAGAGGCGGACGGCACCGGCTTCTTCGTCGAAAAGAGCGTCGTTCGGCCGGTCTGGGAGGCGAGCGCAGGGACGATGGATCTGTTCGAACGGGCAAAACGCATCGCCGGCGATCTCGGCTTTCCGCTCGCCCATGCTTCGGAGGGCGGCGGCTCGGACGGAAACTTCACCGGCGCGATGGGCCTGCCGACCCTCGACGGCCTCGGCGTCGTCGGCGCCGACGTCCATACGCTGAACGAGCACATCGAGGTGGGCAGCCTCGCCTCGCGCGGCCGGCTGATCGCCGGGCTTCTGGCGGAGCTCGACTGATGGGCGCTCTTCCTCTCCTCGCCGGGGCGCGGCCGTGACGCTTCCGGGCGGCACGTCGGAGGAGAACGCAGCGAAGGGCGGCGTCGTGTCGCCCTTCGCTGCCGCTCATTCGCTGCGGGCGCCGGAGGGCGACATCCCCGCCCTCTGCGCGATGTCCGCCGGCGACCTCGTCGGCGCGATCACGGCAGGGGAGGTTTCGGTCGTCGAGGTCGTTACGGCCTTTCTCGACCGGATCGACGCGATCAACCCCGTCCACAACGCCATCGTCTCCCTCCGACCGCGGGCGGAAGTTCTCGCGGACGCGGCGCGCAAGGACGCCGTGCGCGGAGCGGGGGCCGAAATCGGCCCGCTCTTCGGCCTGCCCGTCGCGATCAAGGACCTCGCCCCGACGAAGGGGCTGACGACCACCTTCGGCTCGCCGATCTTCCGCGACCACGTGCCGGACGAGGACGGGATCTCCACGGCCCGCATCCGCGCTGCCGGCGCGATCGTCATCGGCAAGACCAACACGCCGGAATTCGGTCTCGGCTCCCACACCTTCAACGAGGTGTTCGGCGCGACGGGCAACGCCTTCGACCCGAGCCGCTCGGCCGGCGGATCGAGCGGCGGGGCCGCTGTGGCGCTGGCGACGCGCATGGTGCCCATCGCCGACGGCTCGGACATGGGCGGATCTTTGCGCAATCCCGCCGCCTTCAACAACGTCTACGGCCTGCGCCCCTCCTTCGGGCGGGTGCCGAGCCTGCCGGCCGGCAACGTCTTCGAGGCGCAGCTGGCGACCGACGGCCCGATGGCGCGGAGCGCCGAGGATCTTGCCCTCCTGCTTTCGGTGCAGTCCGGCGCCGATCCGCGCCAGCCGCTGTCTTCTCGCCTCGAAAGCCTGGGCACTTCGCGCTTTTCGCAGGACCGGCCGGTACGCATCGGCTGGCTCGGCGATCTCGGCGGCCATCTCGCCATGGAAGACGGCATCACCGACACCGGCCTCGCAGCTCTCGCGCGGCTACAGGGTGCCGAGACGATGCCATGCGACCTCGGCTTCGACCCCGAGCGGCTGTGGCAGGGCTTCGTCGTCCAGCGGCAGGCGGCGCTCGCCATGCGCTACGGGCCGCTCTTCGACGACCCGACAAAGCGCGACCTGCTGAAGCCCGAGATGCAGTGGGAGATCGAGAATGGTCGCACCCGGTCCGCCCTCGACCTGCACCATGCATTCGAGACCCGCACGGTCCTGCATCTGCGGCTGCTCGATCTGTTCCGCCGCTTCGACGTCCTGGCTCTGCCCGCAGCACAGGTCTGGCCGTTCCCGGTCGACTGGCGTTGGCCGCAGGAGATAGCCGGCCGGAAGATGGACAGCTATCACCGCTGGATGGAATGCGTCGCCTTGGGAACCCTGTCCGGCTGCCCGGTCCTGGCCCTTCCTGCCGGCTTTCGCGACGGGCTCTCCACCGGCGTGCAGATCATCGCGCCGCTCGGCCGCGAGGCGGATCTGATCGACCTCGCCCGGGCCTACGAGGGCCGATCGCCGGCAGTGTGACGTCCTCCGGAGCGGTCTTTCGCCCTGGCGGCTCGTTTCGCCTCGCGTCCTGGTGTTTGCCGGCTTTTTCCTCGCAATGCCGCAGTTTTGAGCATCTTCGCTCGAAATAGGGCGGCCGGCATTGCGGAGAAATGCGGCACCGCCCGGTCTTCGCGAGTTGGCACGGCCGTTGCATTGATCGGCGCGTAACGCCTCATGCGAAAGTCATGCCTTGCCGAACCAAGCCGCCGATCTCGAACTTGCCGCCGTCACCAAGGCCTATGGCGAGACGGTCGCCGTCGACGCCGTCTCCCTGAAGATTCCCGCCGGCACCTATTGCTGCCTGCTCGGGCCGTCCGGTTGCGGCAAGTCCTCGACGCTGCGGATGATCGCCGGCCACGAATTCATCTCCGACGGCGACGTGATGATCGGCGACACGGTGGTCAACGACCTGCCGCCGGCCAAGCGCGGCACGGCGATGATGTTTCAGAACTACGCGCTGTTTCCGCACCTGTCGGTGCGCGAGAACGTCGCCTTCTCGCTGAAGATGGCGGGCGTCGGCAAGACCGAGCGGTTGCGCCGGGCCGACGAACTGCTCGACCTCGTCGACATGACGAAATACGGAGGCCGGCTGCCGAGCCAGCTCTCCGGCGGACAGCAGCAGCGCGTCGCTCTGGCGCGGGCGCTGGTCACCAACCCCACGGTGCTGCTGCTCGACGAGCCGCTGTCCGCGCTCGACCCGTTCCTCAGGATCCGCATGCGGGCCGAGCTGAAGCGCTACCAGCGCGAGTTCGGCATTTCCTTCATCCACGTCACCCACAGCCAGGAGGAGGCGATGGCGCTCGCCGACATGGTGGTGGTGATGAACGACGGCCGGATCGAGCAGGTCGGATCGCCGCGCGAGGTCTTCAACGCGCCGAAGACGACCTTCGTCGCCAAGTTCATGGGCGGCCACAACGTCGTGCCGGAGGGCGGCCGGAAATACGCCGTCAGAGCCGATCGCCTGAAGCTCGCCGCTCCGGCGTCCGCCGGGGCCGCCGACACCGCGACGGTCACCGACGTCGAATATCAGGGCATGACCGTCCATGTGGCGATGACCCGCAGGGACGGCACCGAACTTCTGGCGACCCTGCCGGAAAGCGAATTCGACCGCGCGCCGGTCAAGGTCGGCGACGAGGTCCATGTCGCCTGGCAGCCGTCCGACAGGCACGAACTGGCCGCCTGACCTTCATCCCCTCCCAGTTTTCCAACCATCAGACGGAGTAACCCCGAATCATGACTATCCTGAAGGAAACCCGTGGCGGCATCACCCGCCGGTCGATCCTGAAAGCCTCGGCGGCGCTCGCCGGGGCCGGGGTCGTCACCAAGGTCACCGGCTTTCCGGCGATCGCCCAGGAGAAGGTGACGCTGCGCTATCTGTCGACGGCGGTGAACCAGTCGCCGGCCATCGCCGCGAAGGCCGGCGAGGATCTCGGCATCAACATCGAATACATCGCGGTGACGACGGACGACGTCGCCAAGCGCGTCATCACCCAGCCGAACTCCTTCGATCTCGTCGACACCGAATATTTCGCCCTGCCGAAGCTGCTTCCCTCCGGCAACATCATGGGTCTCGACGCCTCGAAGATCAAACTGTCCGACAAGATCGCCTCGGTGATCCGCAACGGCACTGTCGACGGCAAGAAGGTCGGCCTCGACGGCACGGCGCCGACGGAGGTGCTGTATCTGCCGGACGAGGAGGCGACCGAGTTCGCCGGCGAGGAGACCGGCTTCCTCACCCTCATCCCGACCACCTACAACGCCGATACGCTCGGCATTCGGCCCGATCTCATCGACGGACCGGTCGACAGCTGGGCGGCGCTGCTGGATCCGAAGTTCAAGGGCAAGGCGGCGACGCTGAACATTCCCTCGATCGGCATCATGGACGCGGCGATGGCGATCGAAGCCCGCGGCGACATGAAATACGGCGACAAGGGCAACATGACCCGCGAGGAGATCGACAAGACCATCGCGGTCCTGATCGAGGCCAAGCGCAACGGCCAGTTCCGGGCCTTCTGGACCGACTTCAACGAGAGCGTCAACCTGATGGCCTCCGGCGAGGTGGTCATCCAGTCGATGTGGTCGCCGGCGGTGACGGCCGTGCGCACGCAAGGGATCGAGTGCAAGTACCAGCCGCTGAAGGAAGGGTATCGCGCCTGGGCGTCCGGCTTCGGCCTGCCGGTGGCGATCGGCGACCGCGAGAAGGACGCCGCCTACGAGTTCATCAACTGGTTCCTCTCCGGCTGGGCCGGCGCCCATCTCGCCAAGCAGGGCTACTACACCGCCGTCCTCGAGACCACGAAGGAGGCGATGGAGCCTTATGAGTGGGCCTATTGGTTCGAGGGCAAGCCGGCCGAGAAGGACATCATGAGCCCCGACGGCAAGCTTCTCGAAAAGGCCGGCGCCACCCGCGACGGCGGCTCCTACGACGAGCGCATGGGCGCCGTCGCCTGCTGGAACGCCGTCATGGACGAGAACATCTACATGATCCGCAAGTGGAACGAGTTCATTGCCGCCTGAGGTCATGACCGACACGATGGACGCCTCGACCCGGGTCGGGGCGTCCAATGCCGAAAAAGGCATTTCGAGCGGCGCGAGGAAGCGCCGCACGAGCTGGACTCCTGCCTGGGTGCCCTATGCCCAGGCGGCGCCGCTGGCGCTCGTCTTCTTCCTGTTCTTCATCCTGCCGCTGGTCGCGACCTTCGTCGTGTCCTTTTGGAACTACACCGAATATTCGATCGAGCCGGCCTTCGTCCTGTCGAACTACCAGGACGTGTTCTATGGCTGCTTCTCGGGTTCTCCGGCCCTCTGCACCACCTTCGCGACCTATCTCTCGACGTTGAAATTCGTCGCCATCGTCTGGGTGGCGACGCTTCTGATCGGCTTTACGGTGGCCTATTTCCTGGCCTTCCACATCCGCACCCTGCCGATGCAGATCGCTCTCTTCATGGTCTGCACCATCCCGTTCTGGACCTCGAACGTCATCCGGATGATCTCCTGGATTCCGCTTCTCGGCCGCAACGGCCTCGTCAACGAGATGCTGACCTCGATCGGTCTCGTCGATGCGCCGATCGAGTGGCTGCTCTATTCGGACTTCGCCGTCGCGCTCGCCCTCGTCCACCTCTACACGCTGTTCATGGTGGTGCCGATCTTCAACTCGATGATGCGCATCGACCGCTCGCTGATCGAGGCGGCCTACGACGCCGGCGCCTCCGGCTGGCAGACGCTGACCAACGTCATCATCCCGCTGGTCAAGCCGGGCATCCTGATCGGCTCGATCTTCGTCGTCACCATCGTGACCGGCGACTATCTGACCATCGGCATCATGGGCGGCCAGCAGATCGCCTCGGTCGGCAAGACCATCCAGACCCAGATCAACTTCCTGCAGTTCCCCATCGCTGCCGCCAACGCCATCGTGCTCCTCGCCGTGGTGCTTCTGACGATCTGGGGCATGCTGCGGCTCGTCGACATCCGCAAGGAGCTCTAGAGAGATGACTGCGGGATCCGCTTACCGCGAGGAGAGAAGGCCGCGCTCGTTCTATGCGCTGGCGGTGTTCTTCGCACTCTTCGTGGTCTTCCTCTACGGGCCGGTGGTGACGATCCTCACCCTGTCCTTCCAGGGGCCCTCGGGCGGGCTGACCTTCCCGATGAACGGCTTTTCCTTCTACTGGTTCGAGCGCCTGTGGAGCGGGCGGGGCACGGTCGACATCGGCAGCGCCTTCGAGCGCTCGCTGATGCTGGGGCTGACGGTGATGGTGCTGACCGTCGTCGTCTCGGTGCTGGCGGGGCTCGCCTTTCGCAAGAAGTTCGTCGGCGCGACGCCGCTCTTCTATGTCGCGATTGCCAGTCTCATCGTTCCCTCGATCGTCGTTTCGCTCGGCATCGCGCTGGAATTCCGCATTCTCGACGACGTCTTCCGGCCGGTCCTCGCCTCGATCGGCCTGGTCTCCCGGCGCGGCAATTCGCTCGGCCTGTTCACCTCCGGCCTCGGCGCGCATCTGTCCTGGACGCTGCCCTTCGGCCTGCTGATCATGTTCGCGGTCTTCAACCGGCTGGACAAGAGCTACGAAGAGGCGGCGCGCGATCTCGGCGCCTCGAACTGGCAGAGCTTTTGCCATGTCATCCTGCCGATGATCGCGCCGTTCCTGATCGGCATCTCGCTCTTCGGCTTCACGCTGTCCTGGGACGAGATCGCCCGGTCCAGTCAGGCCATGGGCTCGACGAACACGCTGCCGCTCGAACTGGCGGCGCTGACGACGACGGTGACCACCCCGGAAATCTATGCTCTCGGAACGTCCGTCACCGCGGTGTCCTTCACCGTCATCTTCGGGACGCTCGCCGCCTTCGTGCTTTTGCAGAGGCGCAGACGGCTGCGCGCGCTCGCCGAATGAGCGTGCGACCGGGTCTTTGCGAAATCGGATCGCCCGCGTGACAAATTCGCCGCCCCGAAATCGTGCGGATGCCGTATGAGTTTCCTCGTCGCGACTTGCCGGCGGGCCTAACGCCTTGGCGGCGAAGGTCGGACTGGGACCATCAGCCATCTGAGGAGGCCCCTTGCGGATCTCGATCGTCAATCCGAACTCCACCCGGTCGATGACCGAGACGATCGCCCTCGCGGCGCGCCAAGCGGCGGCGCGGGGCACTGAAATCCTCGCCTATCAGAACGACGCCGGGCCTGTCTCGATCGAAGGCCACGTCGACGGCGCGCTCGCCGTACCGGGGCTCCTCCACGCCCTCGCCATCGCCGAGCGGGACGGGGCCGACGCCCATATCATCGCCTGTTTCGACGACACCGGCCTCGAGGCGGCACGCTCGGTGCTCGAATGCCCGGTGATCGGCATCGGCGAGGCGGCGGCGCGGATGGCGACGCTGGTGGCCCGGCGCTTCTCGGTGGTCACCACCCTGTCGGTCTCCGTGCCGATCCTCGAAGACAACCTCGTTCGAGCCGGCCTCGCCTCCCTCTGCGCCAGCGTGCGCGCATCGGAACTCCCGGTGCTCGCCCTCGAAGCCGATCCCGGGGCGGCGATGGCGAAGATTTCCGAGGAGATCGCCCTCGCCATCACCGAGGATGGCGCGGAGGCGATCGTGCTCGGCTGTGCCGGAATGGCGGACTTCGCCGAAGCCTTGTCGCGGGAGCATGGCGTGCCGGTGGTCGAGGGCGTTTCGGCCGCGGTCAAGCTCATGGAGGGGGCGGCGGCCCTCGGCCTGAAGACCGCCAAGCGCGGCGGCTACGGCGCGCCACGCGAAAAGCACCAGGGATTCGCCTATCCGGAAGGCATGGTCGCGCAGGCGAGGGAGCCCGCATGAGAGCGGTCGAAGCGGGCTCGCCCCGCCTCGACGTCCGCGTCATGAGCGAGGCCGAGGTGGCGCTCGCGGTGGAATGGGCCGCCGCCGAGGGATGGAACCCCGGCCTCTGCGACGCCGAAGCCTTCCGCGCCGCCGATCCCGACGGGTTCCTGATGGCTTTCCTCGACGGCCAGCCGACCGCCGCGATCTCCGTCGTGGCCTATGGCGAAACCCATGGCTTCCTCGGCTTTTTCATCGTCCGTCCGGAGCTACGCGGTCGCGGCATCGGCTTTTCGCTCTGGCAGGCGGGCATGGCGCGGCTGGCCGGACGCTCCGTCGGTCTCGACGGCGTCGTCGACCAGCAGGCGAATTACGCAAGATCGGGCTTCGTCTTCCGGCATCGGAACGTCCGATACGAAGGCCCGGTGCCGCGTGCCGTCGAGGCGCCCGATGATACGCGGCCGGTGACGCAGGACGATTTCGAGCGACTGGCGCACTTCGACGCCGCTCGTTTCGGCACCGAGCGCCCGCAGTTTCTGGCGGCCTGGCTCGCCGCTCCCGGCCACGTCGCCAGGATCGTCGAGCGACCGGATGGCGCGTCGGCCGGCTATGGCGTCATCCGTCCATGCCGTGTGGGTTTCAAGATCGGGCCGCTCTTCGCAGAGACGCCCGAAATCGCCTCCAGCCTCTTCGATGCGCTGGTGCGCAGCGTCCCGCCCGACGAGGCGGTCGTCCTCGACGTTCCCGAGCCGAACGGCGCCGCCGTCGCCTTGGCGGAGACACGCGGCCTTGCACCGGTCTTCGAGACGGCCCGCATGGTCAGGGGCGCGGCGCCGTCCCTGCCGCTCGACGAGATCTTCGGCGTCACCAGTTTTGAGCTCGGCTGAGCGTCCGGCGGGCCAGGCGGAGAGAATGGCGACGTTCGACTTCATCCTCAGAAAGGCCCGGATCGGCGGACGCGACGAGCCGGTCGACATCGGCGTCGCGAAAGGCCGGATCGCCGCGATCGAGACGGCCCTGCCGCAGGGCGCGCCGGAGCGCCCGGCGAACGGACGGTTCGTCTGCACGGGCCTCGTCGACGCCCACATCCATCTCGACAAGGCCGGGATTCTCGGCCGCTGCCCGATCTGCGACGGGACGCTGAAGGAGGCGGTGTCGCTCACCGCCGAAGCCAAGGCCGATTTCACGCCGCAGGACGTCTACGCGCGGGCCGAGACGGTCCTCGAAGCGGCGATCGTCAACGGCACCGTGGCGATGCGCAGCTTCGTCGAGACCGATCCGCGCGTCGGCCTCGCCTCCTTCGAAGCGCTCGTCCAGCTGAAGCGCGACCATGCCGCGATGATCGACCTCGACCTCTGTGCCTTCGCGCAGGAGGGGCTCACCCAGGAGATGGCGACCCACGACCTGCTGATCGCCGCGCTGGAGCAAGGGGCGTCGAGCGTCGGCGGCTGCCCCTATACCGATCCCGATCCGGTCCGGCACATCGATCTGATCCTCGACCTCGCCGAGCGGTTCGACGTGCCGGCGGACTTTCACATCGACTTCGATCTCGATCCGGACGGTTCGGACCTTCCGAGCCTGATCGCGGCGACCCGCCGGCGAGGTCTTCAGGGCCGCGTCTCGATCGGCCATGCCAGCAAGCTGTCGGCGATGGCGCCGGACGAGTTCCAAGACCTCGCGGAGCAACTCGCCGGGGCGGATATCGGCGTCGTCGTCCTGCCGGCGACGGATCTCTATCTGATGGGTCGCGGCGCCGACCGCCTCGCCCCCCGGGGCATGGCGCGCGCGGATCTCCTCGCCGCCGCAGGCGTCCGCACCGCGGTCGCCACCAACAACGTCCTCAACCCCTTCACGCCCTTCGGCGACGCCTCGCTGATCCGCATGGCCAATCTCTTCGCCAACGTCGCGCAGATCGGCGCCGACGAGGAGATCGCCCGGAGCTTTGCCATGGTGAGCGACGGCGCCGCGTCGGTGGTCGGCCTATCGCGGCCGTCGGCACCGGCGGTCGGCGCCCCGGCCGATCTCCTCATCCTCGACGCGGCGAGTGCGGTCGATGCGGTCCGCCGCATCGCCCAGCCCGTCGCCGGCTGGAAGGCCGGCCGGCAGACCTTCGAACGGCCGCTGCCGCGACTGTTTCGCGGCGACGCCGACGGTGGGTGACGGCCGGCCACGGCGGCGGTCCGACGTCCTTCCCGCCGCCACTTCCCATCCTCGTCTTCCATCCCCATGAAAGGTTGCCCTCAGATGCTCATCGACGCCGATCCGGTCCGTGCCTTCATGCCCTATCCGGCGGTCGCCGTGCCGTCCGCCGAAGCCGGGCCGCTGGCTGGGCTGCGACTGGCGGTCAAGGATCTCTTCGCGGTCGCGGGCTACCGGACGAGCTGGGGCTGCCCGACGAAGCTCGCCATGAGCGAGGCCGAGAGCGGGACGGCTCCGGCCGTGCAGGCGCTGCTCGATGCCGGCGCGAACTTCGTCGGCAAGACCCATACCGACGAACTCGCCTGGGCGCTCTACGGGCTGAACGCCCATTTCGGCGCGCCGATCAATCCGGCGGCGCCGGACCGCATTCCCGGCGGCTCGTCGTCGGGTTCGGCCGCGGCCGTCGCCGCGGGCCTCGCGGACATCGGCATCGGCACGGACACCGGCGGTTCGGTGCGGGCGCCGGCGAGCTTCTGCGGTCTGTGGGGCATCCGGCCGACCCACGGGCGGGCGTCGCTCGCGGGCTGCATGGAACTCGCCGCGAGCTTCGACACCGCCGGGCTCTTCGCCAGGGATGCCGGGACGCTGGAGCGCGCGGCGGCGGTTCTGCTCGGGCCGGACGTTGCCGACGCGCCGGCCGAGCCGCGCTGGCTGATGCCCGTCGACATGGTGGCGCGACTGGGTCCCGAACAGCGTGCGATCTACGACGCGTCCTTCGGGTCCCTCGTGGCCGAGCCGGTCTCGGTCTATCCCGACGGCGGAGCCGAGGCGCTCTACGACGGCTTCCGCGTCCTGCAGAGCTGCGATGCCAAGCGCTCCATCCTGCCCTTCATCGATGCGACGGGGATGCCGCTCGCCGCCGGCCTCGACGAACGCGTCGCTTTCGCGCGGGGGCTGACCGAGGCCGACGAGGCGGCCGCCAATGCCGTGCGGGAGCCCTTCGCCGCCGCCATGGACGCGATTCTCGGTGCCGACGGCGTGTTGCTGGCGCCGGTGGTGCACGACGCGCCGTTCCGGCGCGACGCCGGGCGGGCGGTGTTCGATGCCTTCCGGCACGAGGCGATGAAACTCCTTGCCGTCGCCGGCATGGCCCGGCTGCCGCAGGTCGTCTTCCCGGCCGGCACCCTCGACGGGGCGCCGTTCGGCCTGTCGCTGATCGGGCCGCGCGGCTCCGATCGCCGGCTGCTGGAAATTGCCGGTCGCTTCTTCCGGCGGTAGATCACCGAGGGCCTGTGTCGGAGCGGCGTTCTTCGCTAGGATCGCGCGCAGAACGACGATCGAGACGAGATGGCGAGCAGGCGAGGGATCAGAGAGCGGTTTCGGCGCGTCCGGCTGGGCGCGGCGCTGGTGGTGACAGGCCTGTCTCTCGCCGCGATCTGGCTGGTCGCCGGCATCCAGGCCGATGCCGCGCGGATCGCGGTCGGCCGCGAGGCCGCCGAGACGCTCGCCGTGCAGCGCGAGACGCTGACCGGCGTTCTGGACAAATACCGGCTGCTGCCGCCGCTCCTGTCCCGTCAGCACGACGTCGCCGCGCTGTTTCGCCAGGAGCCCGACACCGGCGAGCGCATGCGCGCACGGGCAAAGGCGCGGGAGGTGGCGAGCCTGTCCGGCGCCAAGGACGTCGCCTTCCTCTATCCCGACGGCGAGGTTCTCGCCTCCGCCCACGGTTTCTTCCTCGACCGCTCGCCCGACCGGGAAGCGCTGATCGAGGCCGTCCGCCAGGGCCGGCTCGGCCGCGCCGCCATCGCGATCGACAGCGACGAGCGCGCCTACGCCTTCGCGTCGGGCGTCCGCGACGACTTGAGGCTGACCGGGATCGTCGTCGTCTATGTCGGTTTCGACGAAATCGAGGCGACGTGGTCGTTGTCGACCAATCCGATCTTCGTCACCGATCCGGCGGGGACGATCTTTCTCACCAACCAGCCGCAATGGCGGCTGCGGCCCCTGCATGAGATCGCCGACGACGGGCTGCCAGAGCGGCGCTTCAAGGTCGGGGCGATGGCCGTTCCCTATCTCGATCTCGTTCGCGATCTGCCGCTTCTCGACTGGCGGCTGCACGTCCTCGCCGACGCCCGGCCGGTGATGGAGGCGCAGCTGACCGGCGGTCTGATGGCGGCGCTGGCGGCGCTGCTGGCCGCAGCCCTCGTCGCCCTCGTCGTCTGGCGGCGGGAGCGCGCCGTGCTCGGCCGGCGGGCCGAGCGGGTGGCGGCGCTGCGGCTCGAACGGTTGGTGCGCGACCGCACCCGGGCCCTCAATGCCACCAACCGCTCGCTGTCGTCGGAAATCGCCGAGCGGCGCCAGGCCGAGGAAAGGCTGCGCAAGGCCCAGGCCGATCTCGTCCAGGCCGCCAAGCTCGCCGCGCTCGGCCAGATGTCGGCGGCGCTCAGCCACGAGTTCAACCAGCCGCTGGCGGCGATCGCCACCTATGCGGAGAATGCCGGCGAGTTTCTCGCCCGCGGCCGGGACGACCTCGCGGGCGACAATCTGAAGCGCATCGGCCAGATGGTGGAGCGCATGGCCGAGCTGTCGCGCACGCTCCTGTCCTTCGCGCGCAAGCCGGGGACGAGCACCATGCCGGTGCCGCTCGCGGCGGTGCTCGACGAGGCGATGATCCTCGTCGGCCCCCGCGCCCGCAAGGAAGGCGTCGCGCTCGTCGTCGACGAGCGGCTGCGGGCGATCGACGTCGTCGGCGGGCGGACTCGGCTGTCGCAGATCTTCGTCAACCTCGCGAACAACGCCATCGACGCGCTGGCCGGGCGACCGGGCGCCGAGATCCGCGTCGAACTGGAGGGGGCCGGCGACGTCGTCGTCGTGCTGGTGTCTGACAACGGCCCCGGAATTCCGGCGGAGATCGGCGGCACGGTGTTCGAGCCGTTCTTCACCACCAAGGAGGTGGGATCGGGTATCGGCATCGGCCTGTCGATCGCCTACAGCATCGCCAGGGATTTTGGCGGCAGCATCGCGCTGCGCGACGGCCCGCAGGGCGGCTGCGTCTTCGCCGTCTCGCTGCGGGCCGCCGCGGCCGGGCGCCAGGCGGCGGAGTGAGGGTTTCGTGGCAGAGGATTTCGAACGGGCGGTCGTTCACCTGATCGAGGACGACGAGGATCTGCGCCATGCCCTGGAGCAGGGGCTGGAACTCGGCGGCTTTTCCGTCTCGCCCCATCGCACGACCGAGGAGGTGCTGACGCGGATCGGCACCGAATCCTATGCGGTGATCGTCAGCGATATCCGCATGCCCGGCATGGACGGGCTGTCCTTTCTCAAGGCGGCGCTTTCGATCGACCCGACGATGCCGGTCATCCTCATCACCGGCCATGGCGACGTGCAGATGGCGGTCGATGCGATGCGCGCCGGCGCCTACGACTTCATCGAGAAGCCGTTTTCGGTCTCGCGGCTGATGGCGGTGGCCGAGCGGGCGCTGGAAAAACGCCGGCTCGTCCTCGAAAACCGCATCCTGCGCTCGACACTCGACGGGGGCGACG
Organism: Jiella avicenniae; assembly: GCF_021390325.1. GTDB lineage: Bacteria > Pseudomonadota > Alphaproteobacteria > Rhizobiales > Rhizobiaceae > Jiella > Jiella avicenniae. Next base: position 67,798 of record NZ_JAJUWU010000019.1, read on the forward strand.
AACTCGCCGGGCGCCTCGTCGGGCGCACGCCCGGCATCCAGCGGCTGCGCCAGCAGATCCAGGCGCTCGCCGACACCGACGTGGACGTCCTCGTCCTCGGCGAGACCGGCACGGGCAAGGAGGTCGTGGCCCGGGCGCTGCATGATTGCGGCGGCCGGGCGAAGGGCAATTTCGTCGCCATCAACTGCGCGGCGCTGCCGGCCGACATCATCGAATCGGAGCTGTTCGGCCACGAACCCGGCGCCTTCACCGGTGCGGCGAAGCAGCGGATCGGCAAGCTCGAACACGCCAATCGCGGCACGATCTTTCTCGACGAGATCGAATCCATGCCGCTCGACCTGCAGGCCAAGCTCCTGCGCGCCATCGAGACCCGTTCCGTGGAGCGCCTCGGCTCCAACCGGCCGATCCCGCTCGACGTCCGCTTCGTCGCCGCGACCAAGACCGACCTCGCCGAGGCGGGGCTCCGCGGGCGCTTCCGCCTCGATCTCTATTACCGCCTCAACGTCGTCACCCTGACCATCCCGCCTTTGCGGGAGCGCCGCGAGGACGTGCCGCTGCTGTTCTTCCATCTCGCCCGCGAAGCCCGGGCACGCTTTCGCCGCGAGATCCCGGCGGTCGGCCACGCGCTGGAGATGCAGCTGATGGGCAGAGACTGGCCCGGCAACGTCCGCGAACTCAGGAACTATGCCGACCGCTTCGTCCTCGGCATGTGGCCGGGCTTCGAAGAGGACGAAGGGCAGGGGCCGCGGCAAGCCGCCGGGCCGGCGACAGGCGGGAACGGCGCCTCCGGATCGCTGTCCGATCGCCTCGCGGCCTACGAGCGCTCCGTCATCGAGGCCGAACTCGCCCGCAATGGCGGCGCCCTGAAGCCGACCTACGAGGCGCTGCAGATCTCCCGCAAGGGCCTCTACGACAAGATCAGGAGGCTCGGGATCGAAGGCGGCGACGGGTTGGAGGATTGAGGTGGAGGTCATGCAGAGCGTGAGAGAGGATGCGGTGAAGGTGTTTCGAGCGTTCGGTAAACGGCAACTGGGACCGCTTGCCCGTCTCGGAGCGAAAACACTCGCGTTGAACGCCAAGAAAGAGTCTTTATGTTAAACGAAATCCGAAACGGTTGAACAAGGAGGCTGTGAAATGACGAAGAGCCACCGGACGTCCGGTTCGGGCATGGCATCCGGGGGAATTGGGAAGCGCGGCCGTCCCGCCGAGACCGAGGTCAGTGGCCATCGAGTCATCGGCGAGCCGGTTGTCGATGAAGACCGTCTCGTTCGGCCAATCAGGAGCGGCAAAATGGTCGAGGCCGTCATGCAAGCCGCGACTGACGAAGGTCTTACCGTGGCCAAGGACGGACGCATCGCGGGCCGCATTAGCAGCGAACTGATCGCGAAGGCGAAGGCCAAGACGGGGCTTACCTCCGACACCGAGCTTCTGGAATTCGCGCTGGCGACCGTCGCGATCGAGGACGACTTCGCCGAAGCCTTCCATGCCGTGCGCGGAACGATCGATCCCACCATCGACTTCGGATCCTGACTTCGTGGGCTTCGACTTCGGCACGGCGGAGCGTGTCAAGAAGATCGACCCGGGCCGGACGCTTGCCCGACGCCCGGACGACCGGTTGCCTTACCTTGGAGACGAGGCCGTCGCCGGCGGTCCGCTGCTCCTCGATACCTGTGTCTACGTCGACCAGATGAAGGGCATCGCCCCCGACGCTGTCGACAGGCTGATGGACATCCGGATCGTCAACCATTCCATGGTCGCGATAGGGGAGTTGATGTTCGGCCTCGGGCAACTCCGTGAGGACGATCGGCGCACTCCGGTGGTGAAGGCCGCGGTCGAGCGGCTCGTTCGGGGGATGCCGGAGCACCGCCAGCTCTTGCCGGACGCCGATGTGATGGGCCGGGCCGCGGTCCTCGCCGGTATTCTCGCGCGCACCCAGAGCTATGCCAATGACGACAAGATGAAAGCGTGGAACGACTGCATCTTGTGCCTTCAGGCGGAGAAGTTCGGACTTACGCTGTTGACGGCCAACGTAGCCGAGTTCGACATCCTGCTCCAACTCCGCCCCCAGTGCCGGGTGCTTCTGTACCGTTCCGCCGCATCATGACGGGCCACGTCGCAAACCCGGCCGGCTCCGCGCGAGATCATCGCGTGGATGGGCGGGCGCCTTGGGGATCCAAGCGCCGGTTCGCTATTTCATAACAGTGACGGACCATGTCACCGCCGGCACCCATCCGCATCTCGATGATGGGTAGCTGACGATACGCCGTGTCGGTTTCCCGTACATGTGCTCTCGGCCCTCGGCTGGTCGCCACGCCCCGTGGCCAGCGGGTCGCGGCATTTTCGCTGCGTTTCGTCCGGGCTGGCACGCCGCTTGCTCATCATGCGTCGTCGCGACGGCGGGAGGCGCTGCGGCGGAGGACGTGTCCGTCACGGACCCGTCGAACGGGCGTGCCCGAGGCATGTCGGCAGTTCGCTCCCGCAAACCGGAGCATTCCGGCGCCGCGTCGCGGTCCGCCATTCGGCGGATTGCAGCATCGTCCAATTCACGCGGGCCGAAACGGTCCGCCGCGGAGGAGAACACGCATGAATAAGCTTTTGCTCGGTAGCGTCTCGCTGATCGCTTTCGGCCTCGCCTCGGGCGCAGCCAGCGCCGATCCGACGGGGTGCGACGACGGCGAGATGGTCATCAAGTTCAGCCATGTCGTCGCCGCCACCGGCCATCCGAAGGGCGATGCGGCGACGCTGTTCGCCGAGCGCGTCAACAAGGAGATGGACGGCAAGGCCTGCATGCAGGTCTTCGCGAACTCGACGCTGTTCGACGACGACAAGGTGATGGAGGCGCTGCTGCTCGGCGACGTCCAGCTCGCCGCGCCGTCGCTGTCGAAATTCGAGGCCTATACGCTGAAGTACCGGCTGTTCGATCTGCCCTTCCTGTTCGAGAGCCTCGACGCCGTCGACAACTTCACCCAGTCCGACGCCGGCAAGGGCATGCTCACCCTGATGGAGGATGTCGGCTACACCGGCCTCGGCTACTGGTCGTCCGGACTGAAGCAGTTCTCCGCCGACAAGCCGCTGCTCGTTCCCGAGGACGCCAATGGCCTGAAGTTCCGCATCCAGACCTCCGACGTCGCCGAGGCGATGATCGAGGCGATGGGCGGCTCGGCCCAGAAGCTGGCCTTCAAGGAGGTCTACGGCGCCCTGCAGACCGGCGTCGTCGACGGCCAGGAGAACACCTGGTCGAACATTTACACCCAGAAGTTCTTCGAGGTGCAGGACGGCGTCACCGAGACCAACCATCAGCTGCTCGCCTATCTCCTCGTCACCTCCACCGAATGGCTGAACGGCCTCGACCCGGAGATCCGCGACCAGTTCGTCAAGATCGCCGACGAGGTGACGCAGTCGGCCAATGCCAGCGTCGCCGAAACCGAGCAGAAGAACCGTCAGAACATCATCGACGCCGGCGGTACGGTGCGCGAGCTTTCGCCCGAGCAGCGCAAGCAGTGGGTCGATACGATGAAGCCGGTCTGGGAGAAATTCACGGACGACATCGGTCAGGACCTCATCGACGCCGCGGTGGCCTCGAACTCGGGCAACTGATCGCCTCCTTTCCCGCCCCTGCAACCGGCCCTCGCGCGTCGCGAGGGCCGTCATGCGGCCGCTATCCCGCGGCCGTGGACGATTTCCCGACCCGCATTCTTCCGTCGCCCGAAGGCGCATTCGTTTCGCCGCTCGAAAGGTCCCGTCCGTGTTGAGCCTGTGGCCGTATTTCGCGATCCTCGGCCTGATCGCGCTACTGTTTCTCATCGAGCGCCGCTGGCCGGACGCCGTCACCCGCTTCGAGGAAAACGTCCTCGCCATCCTCCTGGCGACGATCACCCTCGTCTCGTTCTTCCAGGTGATCGCCCGCTACGGCTTCTCGACCGGCTGGGGCGGGGCGCTGGAATTCAACCGCATCCTGTTCGCCTGGCTGATCCTCTTCGGCATGGGCTACGGCCTGAAGACCGGCCTTCATCTCGGCGTCGATGCGGCGATCCGAACCTTTCCGAAGCCGCTGTTCCGCGTGGCGGCGATCTTCGGTGCCTTCGCGACGCTCCTCTACGCCGCGATCCTCCTCTCGGCCGACTGGCTGCAGATCTTCGGCGCCCACACCTCCGGTGGCGCCGTCTTTTACTGGGAGCGCTTCTTCAAGGTCGGCATCGGGCTCGACGACCTGCGCTATCCCGAATGGTTCCAGGAGGCCTTCGGGGTGCAGGAGCGGGTGCAGCGCTGGATCGCCTATCTGATGCTGCCCGTCGGCCTCGCGCTTCTCGGCTTCCGCGCCATCGAGGCGATGGTGGCGATCGCCACGCGCCGGCGCGAACTCGTCATCGCCGGGCACGAGGCGGAAGACCTCGTGGCGGAAAACAAAGACGTCCTGAAGGACTGACGCCACGATGGAAGCCCTCATTCTCCTCCTTCTCGTCCTCGGGCTGTTGTTCCTGGGCGTTCCCGTGGCGATCTCGCTCGGCCTTTCGGCCGTCATCATGATCGCCTTCTTCTCCACCGATTCGATGTCCTCGGTGGCGATCCAGCTGTTCACCGCGGCCCAGAACTACACGCTGCTCGCGATCCCGTTCTTCGTCCTCGCTTCGGCCTTCATGTCGACGGGCGGCGTCGCCAGGCGGCTGATCGATTTCGCCATCGCCACCGTCGGCCACTTCCGCGGCGGTCTCGCCATGGCCTCGGTGCTGGCCTGCATGCTGTTCGCCGCGCTCTCCGGCTCCTCGCCGGCGACCGTCGTCGCCATCGGCACCATCGCGATCGCCGGCATGCGCAAGGTGGGTTACACCAAGGAGTTCTCGGCCGGCATCATCGCCAATGCCGGCACCCTCGGCATTCTCATTCCGCCGTCGATCGTCATGGTCGTCTATTCGGCGGCGACGAACGTCTCGGTCGGGCGGATGTTCCTCGCCGGCGTCATTCCCGGACTTCTCGCCGGGCTGATGCTGATGGGGGCGATCTACGTCGTCGCCCGGTGGAAGAACCTTCCCTCGGAGCCGTGGCACGGCTTCCTGCCGCTCTTGCGAAGCGGCAAGGCCGCCGGCTTCGGCCTGTTCCTGATCGTCATCATTCTCGGCGGCATCTATGGCGGCGTCTTCACGCCGACGGAGGCAGCGGCCGCGGCGGCGGTCTATGCCTTCCTCGTCGCCGTCTTCGTCTATCGCGACATGGGCCCGCTGAAGGGCCGGCCATGGGTGGCGGACACCGACGCGCCGCGCGCCCGCACCGGCTTCTCGGCGCTCGCCTACGGCATCTCCTTCTTCGTCGTCGCGCTGATCCTCGTCTATTTCGTCACCGCCGGACCGGGCGGCGAGTCCACCCTGTCCTTCGCCGAGCGCAGCGTCATCTGCGGCGTGCCGGCGATCCTCCTCGCCATCGCCTACGGCCTGTGGCGGGGCGAGGGCGGCCTTGCCGCGCTGCCGGCGACGTTTGCCGCCGGCCTGCCGATCTTCGGGCGGAACTTCGCGGCGATCGGCCGGGCATTCTTCCCCGCCTGCTTCCACGGCGAGACGCGCAAGGTCCTGGTCGATGCGGCGCGGACCACGGTGATGCTGATGTTCATCATCGTCAACGCGCTGCTCTTCGCCCATGTCCTGACGTCCGAGCGCATTCCCGACGCGATCACCGCACTGATGCTCGACTACGGCTTCAACTGGTTCACCTTCCTGATCGCCGTCAACGTGCTGCTCTTGATCGGCGGCCAGTTCATGGAGCCGTCGGGCCTGCTCCTCATCGTCGCGCCGGTGGTCTTCCCGATCGCGATCGAACTCGGCGTCGATCCGATCCATCTCGGCATCATCATGGTGGTGAACATGGAGATTGGCATGATCACGCCGCCGATCGGGCTGAACCTCTTCGTCACCTCGGGCATCACCGGGATGAGCCTCGTCAAGGTGGTGAAGGCGGCGATGCCCTTCGTCGGGGTGCTGTTCGTGTTCCTGATCCTGGTCACCTACGTGCCCTGGCTGTCCACCTGGCTGCCCTATGGCCTGATGGGGCCGGAAATCGTCACGCGATAGTGACGCGGTCCGAGGGGCGAGGACGGCCCCCCGGACGCTTCCATCTGTCCTCCATGCGACCTTCGGGGCGCCCGCACCGTGCCGGGAGACCCCGGCGAGCGGGCTTGCCGATCGCATGCCGGCATCGGCCGGCCACCTGCTTCAAATCCGCCGCGGCCTATGCCACCATGACGCGCGACAAAGACGTCCGCCTCGATGCAGACGTCCTGACGGCCGGGACGAAGGTGGCCGCCAGACCGGGAGGAAAGCATGAAGACGATGAAGGGGCCGGGGATCTTCCTCGCCCAGTTCGCGGGCGATTCCGCGCCGTTCGACGATCTGAAGTCGATCGCCGCGTGGGCGGCTGGCCACGGCTACAAGGGCGTGCAGATCCCGACCTGGGACGCCCGGCTGTTCGACCTCAAGAAGGCTGCCGAATCGAAGGACTATTGCGACGAGGTCTCCGGCATCTGCCGGGAGGCCGGTGTCGAGATCACCGACCTGTCGACCCATCTCCAGGGCCAGCTCGTCGCCGTCCATCCGGCCTTCGACGAGGCTTTCGACGGCTTCGCGGCGCCCGAGGTGCGCGGCAATCCCAAGGCGCGGCAGGAATGGGCGGTCGAGCAGCTGAAGATGGCGGCGAAGGCGTCCGGCCATTTCGGCTTCGGGAGCCACGTGACCTTCCCCGGCGCGCTCGCCTGGCCGTTCCTCTATCCCTGGCCGCAGCGCCCGGCCGGGCTGATCGACACCGCCTTCGAGGAACTGGCGAAGCGCTGGGTGCCGATCCTCGACGCCTTTGACGCGGTGGGCTGCGATGTCGGCTACGAGATCCACCCGGGCGAAGACGTCTTCGACGGCGCGACCTTCGAGATGTTCCTCGAAGCCTGCAAAGACCACCCGCGCTGCCAGATCAATTACGACCCCTCGCATTTCGTCCTGCAGCAGCTCGATTACGTCGAATTCATCGACATCTATCACGAGCGGATCTGCGCCTTTCACGTCAAGGACGCCGAGTTCAACCCGACCGGCCGGCAGGGCGTCTATTCCGGCTACCAGCCCTGGCTGAAGCGGGCCGGCCGCTTCCGCTCGCTCGGCGACGGGCAGGTCGACTTCGCGGCGATCTTCTCGAAACTCGCCGAATACGACTACGATTCCTGGGCCGTCCTCGAATGGGAATGCGCCATCAAGGATGCCGAGCAGGGCGCCGCCGAGGGCGCGCCCTTCATCGCCAGCCACATGATCACCGTGACCGAAAAGGCCTTCGACGACTTCGCGAGCGGTGGCACGGACGAGGCGGCGAACAAGCGCATGCTCGGCATCGACGGCTGAGAGAGGGGCGAGAGATGGCTATCGAAGGACGCGACGAGAGACACGCTGGCCGCATCCGCCTCGGCATGGTCGGCGGCGGCGAGGGGGCCTTCATCGGCGGCGTGCACCGCATTGCGGCGCGGATCGACGACAAGTTCCAGCTCGTGGCCGGCGCCCTGTCGTCGACGCCGGAGAAGGCGGCCCGCTCGGCCGCCGCGATCGGCCTCGACCCCGAGCGCAGCTATGGCTCCTACGAAGAGATGGCCGCGAAGGAGAAGGCGCGGGACGACGGCATCGAGGCGGTTTCGATCGTCACGCCCAACCACATGCACTTTCCGGTGGCGAAGACTTTCCTCGAGGCGGGCTTTCACGTCATCTGCGACAAGCCGATGACGACGACGCTGGCCGAGGCCAGGGATCTGGCAGCAATCGCAAAGACTTCCGGAAAAGTTTTCGTCCTCACTCACAACTATACCGGCTATCCCATGATCCGCCAGGCGCAGGCCATGGTGGCGAATGGCGACCTCGGCGCGATCCGCGTCGTCGTCGCGGAATACGCCCAGGACTGGCTGGCGGAGAGGGCGGAGGACGCCGGCTCCAAGCAGGCCGGCTGGCGGGTCGATCCGGCCAAGGCCGGAGCCGGCGGGGCGATCGGCGACATCGGCACCCATGCCCACAATCTCGCCTGCTATGTCACCGGGCTGAAGGTGGAAAAGCTGTCCGCCGACCTGTCGGCCTTCGTTTCCGGACGCCAGCTCGACGACAACGCCTCGATGCTCCTGCGCTTCGAAGGCGGCGCCAAGGGGATGCTGTGGGCGAGCCAGGTGGCCGTCGGCAACGAGAACGGCCTGAGCTTGCGGATCTACGGAGAAAAGGCCGGGCTGGAATGGCGGCAGGAGGAGCCGAACCGGCTGTGGTTCACGCCGCTCGGCGAGCCGAAGCGCCTGTTGACCCGCAACGGCGCCGGCGCGACCGCCCCGTCGACGTCGGTGAGCCGCATCCCGGCGGGCCATCCGGAGGGCTATCTGGAAGGCTTCGCGACCATCTACGCGGAGGCGGCCGAGCTGATCCGCGCCGCCGGCGAAGGCCGGGAGCCGCCGGCCGGCATCGCCCTTCCGACGATCGAGGACGGTATCGACGGCCTCGCCTTCATCGAAGCCTGCGTGAAGTCGTCGAAAGAGGATGGCGCTTGGGTGACGCTCTGATTTCCATCGGCGACGTGTGCCGGGGTTTGCGGGGGCTCGACGGAAAATGTCTTGCGTTGGCGCCGGGTAACCCCGCTCTGCTCGGCCGGGCATCTCCCCCTCGAGGGGGGAGATCGGCCGCTGGCATGGCTCACCCCAGCGGGCAACCGCCGCAGGACATGCTCCCGTCGCCGGGCATGGGTGCCCGTCGATCTCCCCCCTCGAGTGGGAGATGTCGCCGAAGGCGACAGAGGGGGGTGAGCGGCGGGTCTCGTCGAACATCTGCGTGGACAGGCGGGCGAGAGCACTGCCACATCGTCGTTCTCGGGCCCCGTCCCGAGAATCCAGGAGCCCCAGCCGGAGCTTCGGCGGCTCGCGCCGAGAACGCCGAAGGAAGACGTCCGCTCGCGTCACTGTCCGGTAGACGTCCTTACCTGTCGATCTCCAGCACACGTTCTCGCCCTGCGATCCCTGCACTCTCGGGACGGGGCCCGAGAATGACGGCCGCGTGTGTAGCGGTCTTTGCGGCTCCTGCCGATACGCTCGGAAGGAACGTCGCCGCATGACGACTTCCCGTCCCGCCCCCATTCTCGAAGCCCGCCGCGTCACCAAGTCCTTCGGCCCCATCGAAGTGCTGCATGGCGTCGATTTCGCGCTCCGGCCCGGCGAGGTGCATGCCCTCGTCGGCGAGAACGGCGCGGGCAAGTCGACGCTGATGAAGTGCCTCGCCGGCTATCAGCCGGTCTCGGGCGGGGAAATCGCCCTGAAGGGCGAGCCGGTGGTCTTTGCCGACAGCGAGGCGGCGGAAAACGCCGGGGTCGTCCTCATCCATCAGGAATTCAACCTCGCCGAACAATTGTCGGCCGAGGAGAACGTCTTCCTCGGCCGCGAGCTGAAGCGCGGGCTGTTCCTCGACCGCAATGCGATGCGCGCGAAGGCCGAGAGCCTCTTGAAGGAGCTCGCGACGCCGATCGACACGCGGCTGCCGGTCTCGAAGCTCTCGGTGTCGCAGAAACAGATGGTGGAGATCGCCAAGGCGCTGGTGCGCAACGCCCGCGTCCTGATCATGGACGAGCCGACGGCGGTTCTGACCGGCCGCGAGGCGGAAGTGTTGTTCGCTCAGATCGCGCGGCTGAAGGCCGAGGGCGTCGCCATCCTCTACACCTCCCACAAGCTCGACGAGATCGCCCGGATCGCCGACGAGGTGACGGTGCTGCGCGACGGATCGCTGGTCGAAAGCGCCCCGGCCGCGACGATGAACCCGAACCGGATGGCCGAACTGATGGTCGGGCGGGAACTGAGCGATCTGTTTCCCGAAAAGCTCGGCGCCGGGGATCGCGACGTCGTGCTGGCGGTGCGGGACTTCTCCGTGCCGGGCCATGTCGAAACGGCGAGCTTCGAACTCCATCGCGGCGAGATCCTCGGCTTTGCCGGGCTCGTCGGCGCCGGGCGCACCGAGCTGATGGAAGGGATCATGGGGCTGCGCCCGGCATCGGGCATGATCAGCCGCAATGGCGAGACGGTGCGCATCCGCGACCCGAAGGAGGCGACGCGCCAAGGTCTCGCCTATCTGACCGAAGACCGGAAGGGCCGGGGGCTGCTCTTGAGATACGGGCTCAGGGAGAACCTGACGCTACTCGGCCTCGATCGCTTTTCCGGCATCTTCGTCGACGAAAAGGCCGAGGAGGAAGCGCTCGACGCGGCGATCTGCCGCTTCGACATCCGTGCCGGTTCGCGGACGATGCCGGTCGGCAATCTGTCCGGCGGCAACCAGCAGAAGCTGCTTCTCGCCAAGACCATGCTGGTCGAACCGGAGATCGTCATTCTCGACGAGCCGACGCGGGGCATCGACATCGGCACCAAGCAGCAGATCTACGCCTTCATCAACGAGTTGGCGCGCGAGGGGCGGTCGGTGATCGTCATCTCCTCGGAGATGACCGAGGTGATCGGGCTCTCGGACCGGGTGATCGTCATGCGCTCCGGCCGGATCGCCGGCGAGGTGTCGGGTGCGGATATCACGGAAGAGGCGATCGTCCGGCGGGCTATGGGACTGGAAGTGGGAGAGAGGACGGAAATGGCGGGGCAGGCGGTTCATGTCGGCTGAGACCAGGGTCGAGCCGCAGCGGCGGCGCTTTGCCGTCGACCTTCACGTCGTCGGGCCGCTGCTCGCCCTGCTGGCGCTCGTTGTGCTGGGCATGTCCCTGAACGACCAGTTCCTGTCCGCCGGCAACGTCACCAACGTGCTGGCCCGCTCGGCCTTCATCGGCGTCATCGCGGTGGGCGCGACCTTCGTCATCACCATCGGCGGGCTGGATCTGTCGGTCGGCTCGATGTCGGCCTTCCTCGCCGGGGTGACGATCATCGTGCTCAACGCATTGATCCCGAACACCGGCGGCGGCTGGGGAACGATCGTCATCGGCATGGTCGCCTGCCTGGCGCTCGGCCTCGCCGCCGGATTTCTGAACGGCATCCTGATCACCAAGGGCCGGATCGAGGCCTTCATCGTCACCCTCGGCACGCTCGGCATCTTCCGCTCGCTGGTCGTCTGGCTGGCGAATGGCGGCACGCTGTCGCTAGACTTCAACCTGCGGGAGGTCTATCGGCCGGTCTATTACGGCGGCGTCGCCGGCATCGCCTGGCCGATCGTCGTCTTCGCTCTCGTCGCCATCATCGGCGAGATCGTCATGCGCCGCACGGCCTATGGCCGGCACTGTGCGGCGATCGGCTCCAACGAGCAGGTGGCGCGCTATTCGGCGATCCATGTCGACCGGGTCCGGCTCGCCACCTACATGCTGCAGGGCCTGCTCGTCGGCGTCGCCACCGTCATGTACGTGCCGCGCCTCGGCTCGGCCTCCTCGACCACGGGCATCTTGTGGGAGCTCGAGGCGATCGCCGCGGTGATCATCGGCGGAACGGTGTTGAAGGGCGGCTTCGGCCGGGTCTGGGGGACCGTCGTCGGCGTCGTCATCCTCAGCCTCATCGACAACATTCTCAATCTGACGGACCTCGTCAGCCCCTATCTCAACGGGGCGATTCAGGGCGTCATCATCATCCTGGCCGTCGTTCTGCAACGCGGCCGGAAAGGCGCATGACGCGCCATCATTCGGGAGGAGTGACATGAAGAAACTAATGACGATCGCGGCCGGCGCGCTGTTCGCCGCAGCGCTCGCGCTGCCGGGCCAGGCGTCCGCGCAGGACGGCGAGGCGAAGGCGACCATCGGCGTCTCGATCCCCTCGGCGACCCATGGCTGGACGGGCGGGGTGAACTTTCATGCCCAGCAGGCGATCGACGAGCTGAAGACCGCCTATCCGAACCTCACCTTCGTGCTCGCCACCGCCGGTGATCCGGGCAAGCAGGTCTCCGACATCGAGGACATGATGGCGACCCGCAACATCGACGCGCTGGTCGTCCTGCCCTTCGAATCCGATCCGCTGACCGGCCCGGTCAAGCGCGTCGCCGATGCCGGCAAGTTCGTCACCGTCGTCGACCGCGGCCTGTCGCAGCCGGGCATCCAGGATCTCTACGTCGCCGGCGACAATGCCGCTTTCGGCCGCGTGGCGGGCGAGTACTTCAAGGAGAAGATGCCCGACGGCGGCAAGATCGTCGTCCTGCGCGGCATTCCGACGACCATCGACAACGAGCGCGTCGAGGCCTTCCAGGCAGCGCTCGAAGGCTCGAACATCGAGATCGTCGGCATGGAACACGGCGATTGGAACCGCGACAAGGCCTTCGAGGTGATGCAGGACTTCCTGTCGAAATATTCCGAGATCGACGCGGTCTGGGCCTCCGACGACGACATGGCGCTCGGCGTCATCGAGGCGATCAAGCAGGCCGGCCGGGAGGACCAGATGTGGGTGCTCGGCGGCGCCGGCATGAAGCAGATGATCGAGCGCGTGAAGGCCGGCGACGAGATGGTTCCGGCCGACGTCACCTATCCGCCGTCGATGATCGCGACGGCGATCCGGCTGACCGCCGACCGCTTCGTCTCGCGGGCGCCGATGGCCGGCCGCTTCGTCATCGACTCGGTGCTGGTGACGCCGGAGAATGCCGACGAGCACTATTTCCCCGACTCGCCGTTCTGAGCCGTTCCGGCCACCCGATCTTCGGGTGGCGTCATCGGATGGGGCTCGCGCGCTCATCGCGCGCGAGCCTTTCGAAACGGAAATGCCGCGGCTGTGCCGGGGGTTGTCTTCATCCGCGATCGATCTTGCGGCGTCAGCCGTAGCGAGAAGGGAGGTGGACCCCATGACGAGCGACTTCCAGCAGAGCCGCGAACGGATGGTCGACCTCATCGCCTCCCGCGGCGTCGGCGACGAGCGCGTTCTCGCGGCGATGCGCGAGGTGCCGCGGGAGAACTTCGTGCCACCGCACATGCAGGATCTCGCCCATGAGGACGCGCCCTTGTCGATCGGGGAAGGGCAGACGATCTCCCAGCCGACGATCGTCGCCATGATGATCGAAGCGGCCGGGCTCGGCCCCGCGTCCAAGGTGCTGGAGGTCGGCGCCGGCTCGGGATACGTGGTGGCCGTCCTCAGCCGCATCGCGGGAAAGGTCTACGGCATCGAGCGCCATCGCTCGCTGGGCGAGGCGGCGGCCGAGCGGCTGGAGCGGCTCGGCTACGGGAATGCCCAGATCCGCGTCGGCGACGGGTCGAAGGGTTGGGCGGAGGCAGCGCCCTTCGATGCGATCGTCGTCTCGGCCGCCGCGGCCAGGGTGCCGGAGGTGCTCCGGCGGCAGCTCGCCATCGGCGGCCGGCTGATCGTTCCCGTCGACGAAAGCATGGCCGGTCAGGCACTGAAGCGGATCACCCGCCGGGGCGAGGACGATTTCGAGGTCGAAATCCTCGCGAAAGTGCAATTCGTCCCGCTGATCGCCGAGGGATGAGGGGCGATCGGTTCGAAGTTCCGGTTCGGGACACCGGCTCCCGTCGTCCGAGACGAACCCAGCGTCTTTTCGGCCGGACGTGCCGTTCGAACGCGAAGAGACCGTCCGATACCGGTTGATCGGATGAGAAGACGTTTGCAAGGCCGTGGTCGCGATGCGAAAACGGGCGCCCGAATTTCTTGCCGACCTACGGTCGGTCCCGTCAGGCGGCCTCTTCTTCCAGGGAGAAGCCCGCGAACATCTTGCCGAGATCGAGGAAGCAGATCATGCCCTGGCCGGTGGCCAGCACGCCGGTGACGTAGCCGCCGGTGAAGCTGCCCCGCATTTCCGGCGTCGGCTGAACCATCTTCGCCTCGACCGTCAGAATGTCGGCGACCCGGTCGACGAGCAGGCCGATCACCGCGCTCTGCACCTCGGCGACGATGACGGCGCTGCGGGCATCCGGCTCCGACGGCGGCATACCGAGCTTGGAGGCCATGTTGACGATGGGAATGATCGAGCCGCGCAGATTCATCATTCCCATGATCTCGTGCGGCGAGCCGGGCAGGGGCGTCGACTTGCTCCAGCCCCGGATTTCGCGGACGGCCGTCGTGCGCACGCAGAACTGCTGGCCGCCGATTTCGAAGGCGATGATCTCGATGGCGGCGTCGCCGAGATCCGTTTGAAGTGCATCGAGGGTCTGAGCCAGCATCAGAAGTCTTCCCAGTTGTCCTGCTTGCGCGCAGCGTTTCCGTCGGTCGAAAATGCCAGATTGAGGTTGCTTTGAAGTTTACGAGCCGGCGAAGCCTTCGGCGCGGGGTTCCGGGCCGGGGTCGATGCGGACTTCGAAGAACGGCCGAGCGAAAACTGCGAGAGGAGGCGATCGAGTTCGACCGTCTGCGCTTCGAGGTTGTGGCAGGCGGCGGTCGATTCCTCGACCATGGTGGCGTTCTGCTGGGTGCCTTCGTCGATCGAGGCCACCGCCTTGTTGATCTCGGCGAGAGCGATGGACTGATTGCGGGCGCCCTCGACGATGGCGCGGACGTTCTCGTCGATCGTCTGGACCTCGGCGACGATCGTCCGCAGCGCCTTGCCGGTCTCGCCGACGAGCAAGACGCCCTCTTCGACCTGCGAGGTCGACCTCTGAATCAGACCCTTGATCTCCTTTGCCGCTTCCGCCGAGCGCTGGGCCAGCGCCCGCACTTCCTGGGCGACGACGGCAAAGCCCTTGCCGGCCTCGCCGGCGCGTGCCGCCTCGACGCCGGCGTTGAGGGCGAGGAGGTTGGTCTGGAAGGCGATCTCGTCGATGACGCCGATGATCTGCGAAATCTGGGTCGACGAGGCCTCGATCTGGCCCATCGCCGCAACGGCGCGCTGCACGACTTCACCGGACGTCTCGGCGCCGGTCTTGGTCCGGGCGACGAGCATTCCCGCCTCTTCGGCTCTGGCGGCCGATCCGCGGACGGTATCGGTCAGTTCGCCGAGAGCGGCAGAGGTTTCTTCGACCGAGGCGGCCTGCTGTTCGGTGCGCCGGGCGAGATCGTCCGAAGCCACCCGGATTTCCTCGGTCGCGAACGAGATCGTCGAAGCGGTCTCGCCGACGGCCTCCAGCGTTTCGCGCAGCACGGTCACCGCGGCGTTGAAGTCGGTCCGCAGTTTGTCGAGCGTCGGAATGAACGGCTTGGTCAGCTCCAGGGAGACGTCTCCGCCGGCAAGGCGGTCGAGGCCGTTTGCGATGGCGTTCACGGCTTCGACGCGGCCGGTGACGTCGGTGGCGAACTTCACCACCTTCAGGAGCTTGCCGTTCATGTCGAAGATCGGGTTGTAGGAGGCCTGAATGTAGACCTCCTTGCCGCCCTTGCCGATCCGCTTGAATTCGTCGGCGATAAACTCGCCGCGGCCGAGCCTGGCCCAGAACTCGCGATAGTCGGCGCTGGCGGCATGGGCGGGCTCGACGAACATCGAATGATGCCGTCCCTTGATTTCGTCGAGGCCGTAGCCGATCGCGTTGCAGAAATTGGCGTTGGCCGCGAGGATCGTGCCGTCCGGGGTGAATTCGATGATCGCCTGGGCGCGGCAGATTGCATCGAGCTTGCCGGCGTTTTCGGCGCCCTGCAGCTTGGCGGCCGTGACCTCGGTCGCGACCTTGACGACCCTGACCACCTCGTTGCCGGAAAATACCGGGTTGTAGGAAGCCTCGATCCAGATCTCCTTGCCCCCCTTGCCGAGGCGCTTGTACTGTCTGGCGTCGAATTCGCCGCGGCAGAGTTTGGCCCAGAACTCGCGATAGGCGACGGACTGGGCTTCTACGGGATCGACGAACATCGAATGGTGCTTGCCGGCGATCTCGCCGAGTTCGTATCCCATCGCCGAACAGAAATTCGCATTGGCCTTGATGATCGTGCCGTCGGGCTTGAACTCGATGATCGCCAGCGACTTGTCGAGCGCTCGCAGGATCGCCGTGGAACTCGCGCTGGCCTTGCTCTGTATTCCGAACATGCTCTCCTCCATCCCTCCGCGGGCTGTTTTTTCTTTGGCTGCTCAGACGCGCCGACGAGCGGAGCCGTGCCGGCCGTCGCGGCCGATTTCACGGCGCCGGCCGGGATCTGCGCAAACTTAGTCATTCGGTCTGAATTACGTGATGAATTTATAGGCTGCGGCTGATTAACGATTTGCGAATGGTTCAGTCATGATCGGTTTTAAGTCTATGATTGTGTTATGGTTTGAACACGACTTTATAAATCACCGCGGATTAGGTTTCCGCGCTTCGGAAAACCATGCCGTAACGGCCTCCGGTCTCGATCTACGGCATATAGCTAAAGCGCTAATTCAACTGCTAATTCCGACCTCATGAACTTGGATCTTCGCGGTCACGGTTCGAGAGATGATCAGTAATTCCATAACGCTTACCTTCCCCGGGCATTACGTCACGATACGATCAAGGGGTGTGCATGAGGTGCGTTTGCGTGCTGCTTGGCGTGGGCAGATCGATGCGATTTACGCGTGCCGCACAACCTTCGAAACCGTTTTCGAGGGTTGTGTGGCCGCCCGGCATTCGCGTCTCACCGGCTCATGGCCGTGACTGGGCCTCCTGCAGCCGCCGCAGCCGTTCGAGGGCATCCACGTCGAGAGGCAGCCGCGCCGCGGCCTCGACCTGGTGCCGCTCGAGCCCGGTGACGTCTCTGAGAATGTCGTCGTCGACCCGCAGGAGCGTCGCGATCGCCTCGCGCCGCAGCTTCTGGCGCCTGCGCTCCCGTGTCCACGAGCGAAGCCATCCCGTCCATCCACTTCGAACGCTCGTGATCGCGGTCTCCCCGACGCGCGGCAAGTAAACCCACTGAAGCATCACGCTCTCCTTCGTTTTGCGTGTCTGCATCATGAGTGGCCTTGCGCTATTGATGAGTCCAACGAAATGCACTAATCTGATTGTTGAGATTGGCTCAAATATAACGGGAAAGGTTAGCGATATGAACCAGATGGCGCCGGTGGTGACCAATCTCGACGTCGATCTCGCACGAACCTTCGTGGCGATCTGCGAGACCGGCAATTTCAGCCGAGCCGCCGAACGGGTGTTCCGCTCCCCCTCGGCGGTCAGCCTGCAGGTGAAGAAGCTGGAGGAGATTCTCGGCCGTCCGCTGTTTCGCCGCGAGACGCGGCTCGTCGAGCTGACGAGCGACGGCGAGCATCTGCTCGGCTTCGCCCGCAAGATGCTGAAGCTCAACGACGACGCGCTGGCCTATTTTCGCCGGCCGGTGATGGAGGGCCGGGTTCGCTTCGGGGCGCCGAACGATTCCGGCGTCTTTGCCGTCCCGGAGATCCTCAAGCGCTTTGCTTCGACCCATCCCCATGTCGAGGTGGAAGTCCGCCTCGACACCAGCGCCGAACTGAGACGCCGGTGTCTCGCGCGCGAACTCGACGTGGCGCTGTTCACGGGTGGGGAGGGCGGGGGCCTTCCGGTCCGCGAGGTGCACACGGAGATGCTCGTCTGGGTCGGGCTGAAGAACGGCTGTGCGGTCACGCGCGATCCCCTGCCGCTGGCGCTGGCCGAGCAGGGCTGCTTCTGGCGGTCTCTGGCACTGGAAGCTCTCGACCGTGCCGGGCTGGATTATCGCATCGCCTATTCGAGCGAGCAGTGCCAGGCACAGATCGCCGCCGTCGAGGCCGATCTCGCCATCGCCGCCTTGCCGGCGAGCGTTCTTTCGCCCCGCCTGGTGAGGCTCGACGGGCCCGGCGGGTTGCCGCCGATCGGCTCTTACCGGGTCGATATGATGACGCGGGAGGAGGCCGGTCCGGTCGCCGCGGCGCTCGCCGAACACGTCGCCGAGAGCTTCCGGGAACACGCGGGGCAGGGGATGCGGCTCTTCGCCTGACGGCGAGCCGCTCTCACGCGGCCGGAGGCCTCGGCGGCATCCGGCGATCGCCGCAGGGCATGGCGGCTGCGGTCAGAAGCCGCCATTGGCGGCGATGACGTCGTCGAGGCTGATCGGCTCCATCATGGCGTCGCCGGCGCTGGGCGGAGCGGAAGCGGCATAGCTGTCCTCGCCGGCCGGCGGGGTCGCGGGCAGCGGAACGGCCTGCGGCTGCCGGGGGGCGACGGGCGCCAGCCGCTGCGGCGCCCGGGCCTGGATCGCCTCGACGGGTGCGGAAGCGTAGCCGCCTTGCGCCGGCGTGGTCTGATAGCCCATCAGCATCACCCGGGCCGCCCGGTTCGCCGCTTCGAGGCCCGGCGGGTTGACGAAGGCCGGGTCGCTCTTGCGGCGGGCGTTCTTGCGCTTCTCGTAGAAGACGTTGCCGCCCGCTTCGACGAGGTAGTGCATGTTCGTATAGGGAAACGTCATGCCGGCGGTGTGGAAGAACTTGGCATCGCGCACGTAGCTGTGGCGGCCGCCTTTCAGCACCTTCGTGGCCATCTGCGCCGCGAGCCTGCTTCCCTTGCCCATTTCACGGGTGAGGACGCCCGGTGCGAACTGGCTCTTCTGGCCGACGACGGCGCAGACGCTGTTGGGATACTGCTTGCTCTCGACCCGGTTCATCACGACCGTGCCGACGGCGAGCATGCCCTCGGGGCTCGACCGGTTGGACTCGAAATACATCACCCGCGTCATGCACTCGTGTTCGCTCATGACGCGGCGGCCGAACAGCGACGACGAGGCGCAGCCGGACAGGCTGGCGACGAGGAGAAGGAGCGTGGTGGTTCTGAGAACGCGAACTGGCTTCGATGACGACATTGCAGAACTCGGATGGTTGTATCCATTCGGGCATTTCGAACCTGCAATATCCTCCGCGCGAGCTTAACGGGTGGTGCCGATCCGCCATGAATCGCGGTTTATTGGCAAACACGGTTAACATTTTCGCCAAAGTCGAACGACTTCTCCGCCCGGCGCCGGCGCTTTCCGGATTCGAGGAAACGCAAGTGGCCCGGTCGGCGTTGTGGGTCGAGGCCGGCCGATCGAAGCCGGTCGCGGACAGACTGAAAGGGCAATGTCATGTTGGACAAGCCGATCGACTACAAGACCTGGATCCTCGTCGCCGACGGCGAGAAGGCGCTGTTTCTGGAAAACGTCGGCGATGGCGAACTGCCGAATTTCGAGATCCGCCGCGTCGAGGAGCACGAAAATCCGCCGGCTCGCGAGCAGGGCGCCAACAAGCCGGGTCGGATGTCCGATGCCGGCTCGGGCCATCGCTCCGCCGTCGAGGACACCGACTGGCATCGTCTCGAAAAGGAGCGCTTCGCGGCCGAGATCGCCGACATCCTCTATCGCATGGCCCATCGCGGCCGGTTCGAGAAGATCGTCATCGCCGCGCCGCCGCGGATCCTCGGCGAGATGCGCCAGCACTACCACAAAGAAGTCGTGGCGAGGATCGTCGGCGAGGTCGACAAGGACTTCACCAACCATCCTCTCGACCAGATCGAGAAGCGTCTGGCGGCCTGAGCCGCGACGCGAACGCAAGGGTGCGCGCCGGCGTCCGGCGCGCACCCTTCCCGGGCCCTCGCGTCACCCTGCGGGGCGCTGATATTTGATGAAGGGCGTCTTTTCGCCGACGCGGTCGTAGAGCATGCGGCCGGCATAGTTGAATTCCTGGGTCATCCAGTAGACCGTCGGGCAGCCCGCGTCCTCGGCGACACGGTAGACCGCCTCGATCAGCGCGCGGCCGATACCCTGGCCGCGAAGGTCCTGATCCGCGAAGAGATCCTGCAGGTAGCAGACGTTCTCGATCCGCGAGCAGTGACGATGGAAGAGATAATGGACGAGGCCGACGGGCCGGCCGTCCAGCACGGCGAGCAGACCGCCCGGATCAAAGGGCTCGTCCCCCAGCAGCCGCGCGAAGGTCGAGGCATAGACGGGTTCCGGCACCTTCGTCCCGTAGAACGTCAGATAGGCGGTCCACAACCGCCGCCATTCGGGCTCGTCGGCGGCGACGATCGGACGGACTTCGAGGGCGGGACGGGACATGGGTGCCTTCAAGGTTCGAGCCGCGATGGTCGCGAGGAAAAGAATGGAGCCGACAGCGTTTCGGCCATGCCGTAGCCGAGGCGCGTTTTCGCCTCCTCGATCGAAATCCAGAACAGTCGGAAGAGGACCGGCTCGCCCTGGCTCGGCTGTCCCTCCAGATGGGTCCATTCGTCCGGCAGATCGCTCGGAGCCTCGAAGGCGAAGCAGTGGCGCTCATGGTGGATGACGCGGTCGTCGACGCGGTAGCGATAGCCCTGAATGCCGAGTTCCTCGATCGGTGCGGTGATCTCGAAACCCGTTTCCTCGGCAAACTCCCGGTGGGCCGCGGAGCGTGGGCTTTCGCCCGGCTCGACCGACCCGCCCGGGACCTGAGTCAGCACCTCGGGATAATCCGGCTCCTCGAAGACGAGCAGTTCCAGGCCACGGCGGGCGTAGACCAGGACTTTGGTCTCGTCGAAATGGAAATGCATCATCGCGGTCAGCCGCGCCGCGCCAGGAAGGCCAGCCGCTCGAACAGATGCACGTCCTGTTCGTTCTTCAGGAGCGCGCCATGAAGCTTGGGCAGGACACTGGTCGCGCTCTCGCGCAGGTCCTTCGCCTCGACGTCCTCGGCGACGAGGAGCCGGATCCAGTCGAGCGCCTCCGAGGTCGAGGGCTTCTTCTTCAGGCCCGCCTGTTCGCGGATCTCGTAGAACTGGGTGAGGGCGGCCCGTACCAGATCCTGCTTGATGCCGGGATGGTGGACGTCGACGATTTTCTGCAGGGTCTCCGGATCGGGGAACTGGATGTAGTGGAAGAAGCAGCGGCGCAGGAAGGCGTCCGGCAGCTCCTTCTCGTTGTTCGAGGTGATGACGACGATGGGCCGGTGCCGCGCCGAAACCGTCTCGCCGGTCTCGACCACGTCGAAGCTCATCTTGTCGAGCTCCTGGAGGAGATCGTTCGGAAACTCGATGTCGGCCTTGTCGATCTCGTCGATCAACAGGACGACGCGCTCCTCGGAAGCGAACGCGTCCCACAGCTTGCCGGGCCGGATGTAGTTGCGGATGTCGTGGACGCGTTCGTCGCCGAGCTGGCTGTCGCGCAGCCGCGACACGGCGTCGTATTCGTAGAGGCCCTGCGCCGCCCGCGTCGTCGACTTCACCGTCCACTGCAAGAGCCGCAGGCCGAGCGCCTCGGCGATCTGGAAGGCGAGTTCGGTCTTGCCGGTGCCGGGCTCTCCCTTGACCAGCAACGGCCGCTGGAGCGTGATCGCCGCGTTGACGGCGACCATCAGGTCCTTGCCCGCGACATATGACTGGGTTCCGGTAAAGCGCATCGAAGGTCCTGAAGATCTGTGTCTCGCGAGGGGAGATGGGCCGGTCCCGGCGAAGGCGCTCCCGCCGGCCTCGTCGACGCCGACGCCGTCACCCGCCAACGATAGGCATCGGCGGCGGGCTTGCAAGGCCGAAGGGGGAGCGGGAGTTGACTGTGTGTCGCCGCTTTCGGCGTTTTCGCTCTCTGGATTCTTTCGCACCTGCGAATAGATACCGCTGGCGCCGCTGGCGGCCCTCCCATGCCGGCGCGCACCGTTCCAAGCGGTCCCTCTCGATGGCCCTTCGGAAAGATGGCAGGCAGGCGCTCGCGCCCCGCCGCCTCGAACGGCCGATTCTAAGACGGAAACGGACATCGATGAGCCAATCCGCGACCAAAGCCGCGCCGGCAAGCGACACTGCCGGCCTCGGGCCGACGCTGACCTTCCTCTTCGCCCTGTCCTGCGGGGCGCTGGCGGCGAATCTCTACTACGCGCAGCCGCTGGTCTCGATGATGGGATCGGACATCGGCCTGCCCGTCGCGGCGGAGAGTTCGATCGTCACCCTCGGCCAGATCGGCTATGCCGTCGGGCTGGTCTTTCTCGTCCCGCTCGGCGATCTTCTGGAAAACCGGACGCTCATCCTCGCGACCATGGCGGCGAACGTCGTCAGCCTGGCGGGACTCGCCCTCGCGCCGGGGCTTGCCACACTGTTCGCCGGGATGCTGGTCGTCGGTGCGACGTCCTGCGTGGCGCAGATGCTCGTTCCGCTCGCCGCCAATCTGGCGCCGGAGGATCAGCGCGGCGCCGTCGTCGGCAATGTCGTGAGCGGTCTTCTCGGCGGCATCCTCCTCGCCCGCCCGATCTCGAGCTTTCTCGCCGATTACGTGGGATGGCGGGGTGTCTTCGGCCTGTCGGCCGGGCTGATCGCCCTTCTGGCGCTGGTCTCGGTGGCTCTGTTGCCGCGGCGCGTTCCCGGCGGCGAGCGCGGCTATTGGAGCCTCATTCGCTCGCTCGGCAAGCTGTTCCTCTCGGAACCGGTTCTGCGTCGACGCGGCCTCTATCACGCCGCGATGTTCGCCGCCTTCTCGCTGTTCTGGACGGCGACGCCGATCGTCCTCTTGCACGATCCGTTCGACTTCACGCCGAGCGGCGTCGCGCTTTTCGCACTTGCCGGGGTTCTCGGGGTCTTCGCCGCACCGGTCTCGGGCCGGCTTGCCGATCGCGGCCATTCGCGGATCGGTACGGCCGCGGCGCTGTCGATGGTGATCGTCGCCTTTCTCCTCGCCACCGACGGCACGTCGCTCATCGCCCTGGTCGTCGCCGCCGTAGCCATCGACCTCGGCGTTCAGGCGAATCTGGTGTTCGGCCAGCGCGAGATATTCCGGCTGGCGCCGGACATCCGCAATCGCCTCAACGCCGTGTACATGACCACGTTCTTCCTCGGCGGCGCGATCGGATCGGCGCTGGCGAGCCCCGTTCTGACGCATTTCGGCTGGCTCGGCGTCTGCGTGATCGGCATGGCTCTGCCGGCAGCGGCGCTCGTCTATTTCGCGTTGGCCGAATCGGGAGACTGACCTTCCCATTTGTCGAGAAACGCCTCGATCGGCAGCGCCTGCATGTCGGGGATTGCGTCGAACAGCGTCTCCAGCGGCCAGTCCCACCACGAAAGCCCCGCGATCCGCGCGGCGATCGGGCCGGGAAACCGGTCGCGGATCGGCCTCGCCGGCACGCCGGCGACGATCGTATAGGCCGGTACGTTGCCGGTGACGACGGAACCGCCGCCGATCACCGCCCCGTCGCCGACCGAAACGCCCGGCATGAGGATCGCCCCGTGGCCGATCCACACGTCGTTGCCGATCGTCACCGTGCTCGCCCTGCGGCTCTCGGCGACGCTCTGATCGACGGGAAGCCAGCGGAAATATTCGTTGGGCCGATAGCTGATCTTGTGGGTCGTCAGCCGTTCCATCGGGTGGGCGAGGGCGTTGATGCGAACGTTCGCCGCGATCGAGCAGAACTTGCCGATTCGCGTATGGGCCGCCTCGCCGCCGCGCTCGAAATAGGAAAAGTCGCCGACCTCGACGTCGCGCAGCACGACGCGCGGTCCGATTTCGGCATAACGGCCGAGCCTGGTCTTCTTCAATTCCGCCGTCGTCGCGATCCGCGGCTCGGACGGCCGAAAGCGCAGTTCCTCGAAATTTTCAGGTCGCGGGGTCTCTGGCGGCATCGCTCATCGGGTTCAGAACGCTCGGCTGCTGCCAATCGTAGTCTCGATCGCCCGACGACGCCACCAGCAGCGACCGGTTCGGGACCGTCGCCGATCTGCGCTTGCGGCGGTCCAGCCGGAAGGCCAGGGCGAGCTGAATTGTGATGCCGAGCACGACGAGCATGACCTCCAGCGGCAGCCCGAGGCCGCCCGACCCGATGACGGACGCCGCAACGACGTCGGACAGGATCGTGCCGGTAACGAAGACCGGCAGACTGTTCCGGCCGGCGGCAAACACGGGCCCCAGCCAGCCTTTGGGGTCGATCCGCTTCAGGGCGTCGAGATTGAAGACGACGTAGACCACCGCCAGCGCGTTGATCAGCCGCAAGGGGCCCTCGCTCGTCTTCGACACCAGCGACCGCAGCGGCCCTTCGGTGGCATGGCCGCCGAAATGGCTGAGGAGATTGGCCGGCACGGCGATGGCGCAGAAGGCGAGGGCAGCAAGGAACAGCCAACGCCGGTAGGGGAACGGCACCAGTCCCTGCCGGACCCGGAGACCGGCGAGAATTCCGACGAGAAAGACGATCTGCCAAGAGAAGGGGTTGAAATACCAGACGCCCTTCGGCTGGGAGAAGTCCGTCGGATCGAGGTGGAAAAACCCTGCCGCGAGCCACAGCAGGGTCGACGCCGCAACGGCCAGGCGGGGCGATCGGCCGATCAGGGCGAACCAGAGCGGCACGGTGGGAATGAGGACGATATACAGCGGCAGGATGTCGAGTTCGGCGGGCAGATAGCGCAGAAGAAGCACCTCCATGGCAAAGCGCGTCGGATCCTCCGCAAGCGGGCGCAACGACCAGTTCGACACGAGCGCGTCGCGGTTGGGAAGCGGCAGGACGAAGACGGCTGTCGCCAGCACCAGGAGCAGGGTAAGGTGGATCCGGTAGAGCTTGAAGCTTCGCGCCAGCGTGCGGGCGGCGACGGTGACGAAGTCGGCACGGCCGGTGGCGGGGTGATAGGCGAGCGCCGCCGACATCCCCGCCATCATCACGAAGAGTTCGGCGGCGTCGGAAAAGCCGCGGCTTTGCTGGAGCGCTTCGGAAAACGAGACACCGGCATGATCG
This sequence comes from Jiella avicenniae, assembly GCF_021390325.1. GTDB lineage: Bacteria > Pseudomonadota > Alphaproteobacteria > Rhizobiales > Rhizobiaceae > Jiella > Jiella avicenniae. Next base: position 92,262 of record NZ_JAJUWU010000019.1, read on the forward strand.
ACGAAGATCAGCAGCAGCGAGATGCCGCGGACGAGATCGATGCGATTTTCGCGCAGGGGCGACATCGGGTTTGGTCCGGATCAGACGATGACGTAACGTCGCTTCGCGTTACGCCGGCGTTCGCGCGAGAGACATCCTCGTCAGGTTGCACGGGCCGCGAAAATTGCTGGCAGCTTTAACGGATCGCAAATGCCGTTCGTCGATTTTTACGGAGTTTCTCGTCGCGATGACGCCATCGAAACCGTTTCCGGGACGGTGACGACCAAACCCTCCCTTCCACGCCTCGGTGCCGTTGCCGGCGTCGCCGCGCTGCTTTCGCTGGCGGCGCTCGGTTTCACGCTGTGGCTTGATCAGGGCGAGGCACTTTTCGTAAGGCTGGCGGCGGACGCCTGGGCGAGCTGCTTCTGACGCAGGCGCGGCATCGCGCCGACGGCCCGCAAGAGGCCGGTCCGCCTGGCTCATGCGAAGGATTTCCGGAGTGGCGAAGATGAAGACCGGCACGATCATCCAGGCCGGCCTCTGGGCCATGGTGGCGCTCGTCGCGGGGGCGCTCGCCTTCACCTACCTGTCGATTTCGCGGCAAGGCGGGGCGGCCGATGCGCCCTACGGGACGCCCTTCACCCTCGTCGATCAGAACGGCGAGCCCTTCGCGTCGTCGAAGCTTTCGGGCAAGCCCTTCGCCCTGTTCTTCGGCTACACCCATTGCCCCGACGTCTGTCCGACGACGCTCTACGAACTCGCTTCCCATCAGCAGGCGATCGAGGCGGAGGGCGGCGACTTCAGAATCGTCTTCGTCACCGTCGATCCCGCCCGCGATACCCCCGGCGTCCTGAAGGAATATGTCGAGGCGGTGTCGCCGCAGATCGTCGCCCTGACCGGCGATCAGGCCGACGTCGCCAAGATGGCGAAAGGCTGGGGCGCCTTCTTTCGCAAGTCGGGCGAGGGCGAGGACTATCTGATGGACCATACGGCGACGACGTTCCTGATCGACGAAGACGGTCGGCTCGCGGGCACCATCGCCTATGGCGAGGATCCCGAGACCGTGACGGCCAAGCTCGAGCGGCTGGCCGGCGTCTGAGGCGGTCAGGGGCCACCGGCCGGATCGCCCGTCGAAGACCGGAACGAGGGCAGACCATGGGCGGGTGCGGTTTCCGCCATATCTTCCGTCTTGCCGAATGACTCTGCCGGGACGAAACTTCCGCGCGTAACCGACAGGATCAGACATCCATGCACGATCTTGCCATGCAGCTCGCCGTCATCGGCGTGGCCGGCATCGCTTCGCAATGGCTGGCGTGGCGTTTCCAGATTCCCGCCATCGTCATGCTGCTCGGCGTCGGCCTCCTCTTCGGCCCGATCACCGGCCTGATGAATCCCCGCGAGGACTTCGGCGACCTCTACACCCCGCTCGTATCGACCGCGGTCGCCATCATCCTGTTCGAGGGCGGGCTGACGCTGAACTTTCGCGAGATCCGCGAGACCTCGACGGCGGTGCGACGCGTGGTCCTGGTATCGGGGCCGATGGTCTGGTTCATGACGGCGCTCGCCGCCCACTATGTGGGCGCCATGTCATGGCCCGTGTCGATCATTCTCGGCGCGCTTCTCATCGTCACCGGCCCGACCGTCATCATGCCGCTTCTGCGTCACGCGCGGCTGCGCAGCCGGCCGGGATCGATCCTGCGATGGGAGGCGATTCTCAACGATCCCGTCGGCGCGCTCTTCGCCGTCGTCGCCTTCGAAGCCTACCTGGTGCTTCGCGGCGCCCACGACGCCGAGCACCTGATCTTCACGACCGTCCTCGCTCTCGTCGTCGCGGTCGCCGGGGGCATCGTCGCGGGGCGGGCTCTGGCGCGGTTCTTCACCCATGGCCATGCGCCGGAATACCTCAAGGCGCCCATTCTCCTCGCCGTCGTCGTGGCGATGAACGCCCTGACCAACCTTCTGCTCGAGGAGGCCGGTCTCCTGACCGTCACGGTCATGGGCGTCACCATGGCCAACACCCGGCTTGCCAGCCTCACCGAGCTGCGGCGCTTCAAGGAGACGATCACCGTCCTGCTCGTTTCGGGCCTGTTCATCATCCTGACGGCTTCGCTGCAGCGCTCGGTCATCCTCAGTCTCGAATGGCGGGTGGTGGCTTTCCTCGCCCTGGTCCTCTTGGTCATCCGGCCGATCGCCATCTTCCTCTCGACCATCGGCGCGGGGCTCGGCTTCCGGGAAAGGCTGCTCGTCTCCTGGATCGCGCCGCGCGGCATCGTCGCCGTGGCGGTGGCGGGGCTGTTCGGGGCGACGCTGTCGCGCTTCGGCCTGCCGGACGCCGACCGGATGGTCGCCTACACCTTCGCCGTCGTGGCGGCGACGATCATCCTGCACGGCTTCACGCTGCAGCCGCTCGCCCGCCTCCTCGACCTGCGCGTCACCAACCGTCCGGGCATTCTCATCGTCGGGGCCTCGCGCTTCTCGATCGCCCTGGCGCAGCGGCTGAAGGCGCAGAGCGTTCCGGTGCTGATCGCCGACTCCAACTGGTCGCACGTTTCGGAGGCGAGGCTCGCGGAGGTCGAGGTCTGGTTCGGCGAGATCCTGTCGGAGGAGGCGCATCACTCGCTGGATCTATCGCGATTCGACCACATGATCGCCGCCACCGACAACGATGCCTACAATGCTCTCGTCTGCACGGATTTCGGTGCCGAGATCGGCCGGTCGGAAGTCTTCCAGATCGGCTCGGCGACCGGCAGCCCGCAGACGAGCAGCGCACGGCACACCATGCATTTCGCCCTCGGCGGCACGCCCCTGTTCAAGCCGCCGCGATCCTACAACCAGGTACGCGACCACATCATCGACGGCTGGGCCTTCCAGGCGACGCGCCTGTCCGAGGAGTTCGGCATCGCGGAGTTTCACGAGACGCGTCCGGACGGCACCCAGCCGATCCTGTGGATCCGCCCCTCGCAGGAAATCGTCTTCGCCGCCGGGGAGGGGGTCGGCGAGCCCCTCGCCGGCGACGTGATCGTCTCCTTCGGCCCGCCGCGCGCCGAGCGCGAACAGGAGAAGATCGTCCGCGGCACCCTGACCGAGCGCGAAGCACGGCGTGAAAGGGCCCGCAAGACGAGCGAAGAAGTGTCCAGACAGGCTGAAGGGACGAGTTGACCGTGCAGGTTCGATACTTCGCGACGGTGTCGCGCAGCGAGGCCGAGAGCGCATATTCCCGGTTGGAGGTCGCGTTCGAGGAGGACGGTTCGCCGGTCGCCATCACCGAGATCGACGAGGCGACGGACCGTTGGGAGATCGCGGCCTATCTCGGGGGTGGCGACGACGCCGAAGAGAGCTTCGACCGGCGAGAGGAGTTTCGCGCCGCCGCAGGGCTTGCGGCGGACGTCGAGATCGGCCGCGAGGAACTGCCGGACCAGGACTGGATGGCCTCGGTGCTCGCCGAGCTGAAGCCCGTGCGGGCGGGCCGCTTCGTCGTCCACGGGGCCCACGATCGCGACAAGATCGGCGCCCACGAACTTTCGATCGAGATCGAGGCGGGTCTCGCCTTCGGCACGGGCCATCACGGCACGACGGCCGGATGCCTGACGATGCTGGGTCGCGTCGTCCGGCTGAGAAGGCCGCGCTCGGCGCTGGATCTGGGGACCGGCAGCGCGGTGCTCGCCATCGCGCTGGCCAAGCTGGCGCGGGTCGGCGTCGTCGCCACCGACGTCGATTCGGTCGCCGTCGCCGTTGCGGCGGGAAATGTCGGCGCGAACGGCGTCTCGGCTCGGGTCGAGACCGCGCGCGCCGACGGCTTCGCGGCGGTCGCCATCCGGCGACGCGCGCCTTACGACCTGATCGTCGCCAACATTCTCGCCGGGCCCCTGATCGCTCTCGCGCCGGGCTTTCGCCGCCATGCCACGGACCGTGCGGACGTCATTTTGTCCGGAATTCTGACCGGTCAGGCCGCAGCCGTCCGGGCGGCATTCCGCTCCCAGGGCTTCGTCCATGTGGAGACCCTGACGCGCGGCGACTGGGTGACACTGCATCTGCGCCGCGCCTCCTGAGCCCCGCTGAACGACGAACGGCCCGGCCGCTCGCAAAGAGCCGCCGGGCCGCCGTTGAAAGAGTCGTTCCTGCCGCGGTGGGCGCGGCCCTGCGTCGTCGGCGCGTCGGGGCGCGCGGCCGGCTCAGGCGCGCCGCGGCGCGCTGCTCTCGAACTGCGACGGCATCTCGCCGTCGAACAGCTCCGGTCCGAAGCGCTTGCCGTAGTGGGTGGTGATGTAGCGGCGCGCCTCGCGCTCCCGGGCTTCCATCATCCGGTTGAGGACGTTGCGCATGATGCCGACGCTCTGCTGGCGCGGGCGGGTGGTGTTGGTCTCGTTGCTGGCCATTTGCTATCTCCTTCGGAAAGCTGCTTCAGGCCTCCCCTTGCATCGCAATATGCCCTTGCCGCCCGCAGGCCGGTAGCCCGTTGGCCGCATAGGACCTTTCCACTTATTGCAATGCAGCATGAGCGCCTCGTTCATCGAACGGTAAGGACCGGCTCCTGAACGTCTGCCGGCAGACAAAGGCCGCTCTTGCGATGCGGGGGAAAATGCCGGACACAGGCGGAAAGGGGCGCGGCGAGCCCCGGGAAGAGGCGGCATGTTCCAGAATTTCGACGGTTCCAGCGATTTTTCGAAAAGCGCCGAGCGCGTCGCGGCATTGCGCGCGCGCCTGAAAGACGCGGGCGTCGACGGGTTCGTGGTGCCGCGCGCCGACGAGCACCAGGGCGAATACATTCCACCCTCCGCCGCGCGGCTCGAATGGCTGACCGGCTTTTCCGGCTCGGCCGGCGTTGCCGTGGTGCTTCGGGATAGGGCGGCGATCCTGGTCGACGGGCGCTATACGCTGCAGGTGCGCGAGCAGGTCGATCTCGCCGTCATCGAACCGCTCTCGTCGATCGAGACGCCACTGTCGGCCTATCTCGAACGCGAGGCCGCCGGTCGGCGGATCGCCTACGATCCGTGGCTTCACACCATCGCCGAGGTCGAACGGCTGCGCGGCGTCATGGCGGCGACGGGCGGCGAACTCGTCGCCCTCGACCACAATCCGATCGACGCGGTCTGGCCGGAGCGTCCGGCGCCGCCGAAGGGCCGGGCCTTCCTGCATGGCGACAATCTCGCCGGCCGCGCGTCGCGGGACAAGCTCGACGCGATGCGGGCGGAGATCGGCAAGGCGAAGGCGGACTTCACGGTTCTCACCGATCCGTCCTCGATCGCCTGGACCTTCAACATCCGCGGCGCGGACGTCGAACACACGCCGCTCGTGCTCGCCTTCGCCATCGTGCCCACGGAGGGAAAGCCGCGCCTCTACGTCGATCCCGACAAGCTGGACGAGGGCGTCGCCGGGCATCTTTCGACCCTCGCCGAGATTCGCGAGCCGGGGGCCTTCGAAAGCGATCTCGGCGCCATGGCGAAGGATCGTGCCGCCGCCCTCGATCCCGGCCTTGCCGCTGCGCGGCTCGCGGAGATCGTCGAGGCGGCCGGCGGCAGGCTGGTCACGCTCGCCGACCCCGCCCGGCTGCCGCGCGCGATCAAGAACGAAGGCGAACTCGCCGGCAGCCGGGCGGCTCACCGCCGCGACGGCATCGCCATGGTCCGGTTTCTCGCCTGGCTCGACCGCCAGGCGCCGGGATCGACGGACGAGATCACCGCCGCCGAACGGCTCGAGGCCTTCCGGGCCGAGGCCGGCAAGGCCGCCGACATGGCGCTGATGGACATCTCCTTCGACACGATCTCCGGTGCCGGGCCGAACGGCGCGATCGTCCACTACCGGGTCAATCGGCAGACCAATCGGACGCTCGGCGCGGGCGAACTCTTCCTGGTCGACTCGGGCGCCCAGTATCTCGACGGGACGACGGACATCACCCGCACGGTCCCGGTCGGCGAACCGGAGCCGCTGATGCGCACCCGCTTCACCCAGGTGCTGAAGGGCATGATCGCGATCTCGCTGGCGCGGTTTCCGAAGGGAACCCGCGGCGTCGACATCGACGTCCTCGCCCGCATCGCCCTGTGGAAGGCCGGCTGCGACTATGCCCACGGCACAGGCCACGGCGTCGGCGCGTTCCTGGCCGTCCACGAGGGCCCCCAGTCGATCTCGCGGCGCGGCATGGCGGTGTTGCAGCCGGGCATGATCGTCTCCAACGAGCCCGGATATTACAAGGAAGGCGCCTTCGGCATTCGCATCGAGAATCTCCTCGTCGTCACCGAGACCGAAGCGATCGACGGCGGCGATGTGCCGATGCATGGCTTCGAGACGCTGACCCTGGCGCCGATCGACCGCCGGCTGATCGACCGGACGCTGCTCGGCGAAGACGAGCGCGACTGGCTGAACGCCTATCACGCCAGGGTTCGCGAAACCCTGTCCGCCGATCTGCCGGCCGAAGATGCACTGTGGCTGGAGGCGGCGACCCGGCCCGTCTGACGCGAGCCCGCGCAGGCAAGCCGGCCGGCCCGGGCGGCGCTCCAGCCGTCGCCGCCGTCAAGCCGGTGGCAGGTCGTTCCGTTGCCCCGGTCGGCTCCGGGCTTGCTCCGTCTCCTGTCGTCAGGGGCAACCCGTCAGCGGCAGAGGCGCCGGCGGCCGTGATGGGGCTGATAGGTTCCCGTGCGCGCGTCGAAGGAGCGGTATTTCGCGTGGCAGTAGCGGTACCACGCCCGCGTGTGGGGCCGGGGGGCGAAGCGAACCCGGTGAGGGTGGACCCGGTAGAGCGGCCGGGGGCCGTAATCGTAATACGGGTCATAATACGGCGGTTCGGCGACGGAAAGTCCGAGGCCGAGCCCGATGATGCCGCCGATCAGTGCCGCCGCCCCGGCGTCGAAGCCGCGATGATGATGGCGATGGCGCCAATGCCCGGCCTCGGCCGGGGTCGCGCCGATCATCGGCGTCCCGACTGGAAGCGTCACCGGCGCGACGGTAAGGGCGACGGCTGTCGCGAGCACCATTGCCGAAAGCCTCGACAAGAAGTGCTTCGGGGCGAATGCCATGGCGATTTTCTCCCGGTTGTTCGAGACCGGCCGCACGGTGTGCGGCGCCCGGCGATGCGGATGTCTTGCTCCCCGCGCGTGCCGGTCGCCGTTTCCAGGGCCGAAATCTCTCGAATTTTGACTGAAACGAACCTGCCGGTGCATCATGACCCATCAGATCGCCATGCGCAACCTGAGGTAGATCATTTGGCAGCTTTGCATCTCGCTCCCTTCGCCCGCGCCGCCGAGGCGCCGCGCGCCCGGTCTGGCCGGGTCCGGCGTGACGGTCGTCGATGATCCCGCATCTCGTCTACTTCGCCGATCCGATGTGCTCGTGGTGCTGGGGCTTTGCGCCGGTGATCGACGCGATCGCGGCGCGCCATCCCGATCTGCCGGTCCGCCTCGTGCTCGGCGGGCTGCGCCCCTTCACCGAGACGCCGATGGACGAGCAGGCGAAGGCGAAGACGCAGGAGCATTGGCGGCATGTCGAGGCGGCGAGCGGCCAGCCCTTCGACTACGGCTTCTTCGACCGCGAAGGCTTCGTCTACGACACCGAACCGGCGGCCCGCGCGGTCGTCGCCGCGCGGCGGCTGGATGCCGGCCACGCCTTTCCGCTGAACCGACGCATCGCCGAAGCCTTCTATGCCGGGAACCGGGACGTCACCGATCCGGACGTCCTGATCGCGCTCGCCGCCGACGAGGGGCTCGAAGCCGAGGCTTTCGCCGAGGTCCTGCACGACGATGCGACGCGAGAAGAGACCCTGGCGGATTTCGCGGTCACCCAGGCCTCCGGCGTCACCGGATTTCCGACGCTGGTCGCCGGTCCCGCCGGAAAGGACGATGCCGGCTACCTCGCCATCGCCGTCGGGTTTCGCCCGGCCGCGGCCGTGCTCGATTCGGTCGGGCAATTCCTCCGCCGCAGTGGTTCATGAAGCCGGTCGATGCAATTACAAACTATGCCATGCGGCGAAATCGACCCTCGACATGCTCGATGAACTATGCTGTCCTTACGTCAGGGCGGCTGGATGTCTGCCGCCCCCCTCCAGTCGTCGCGTCTTCTCGCGCCCCCGTCCGGCCTTGGCCGTCGAGGGCGGTGTGACCGATATCGGCCGGGCGAAAGGTCGGTTCCGGCATGTCGCGCTCGGGTCGGCGGCTTCCTGTTCGGCTCGTCGGCCCGGTGACACGACCGGGCGCGCGTCTTCAGATCCGGCGTTGGGTCAGCGGCCATTGCGGAACCCATCGTCATCGTCCGCCGGCTCCTCGGACCACCGGCGTGCCGAAGGGCTTGGCCGGCAGGTGGGGCGCCTGCCGGCCAAGCCTCCGACCGGTTGCCCGAAGAGCAAGCGCGGGGAAGCGGACTCGACGGGGCGGCCGATCCCTACCGTCCGGCACCGGTCGGGGAGCGATCGCGGTTCTGACGCGCTCCAATGCGTCCACTCATTCCCGTCGATCGAGCGGTCGAACATCTCCGGCCGATCGTTCCCGGCGTGCGGAACCTCGAGGCCGCCCGTCACGGTCGCCGCACGAAGGGATCGTCAGCCGCCGGCACCGTCCGCGATCCGCAGCGGCCGGCCGAAGCGGCCGGCGAGATCCATGATGAACTGATGGGCGACACGGCCCGAGCGGCTGCCGCGCGTGGTCGCCCATTCCAGCGCCTCGCGGCGAAGCTCCCCGTCCGCGACCATGTCCTTCAGGCCGTAGGCTTCGACATAGCCCTCTATCATCGCGAGGAATTGATCCTGGCTGCAGTTGTGAAAGCCGAGCCATAGTCCGAAGCGGTCCGAGAGAGACACCTTTTCCTCGACCGCTTCGCTGGGATTGATCGCCGTCGAGCGCTCGTTCTCGATCATGTCCCGCGGCAGCAGGTGGCGCCTGTTCGACGTCGCGTAGAACAGGACGTTCTCCGGGCGCCCCTCGACGCCGCCTTCGAGCGCCGCCTTCAGCGACTTGTAGGCCGTATCGTCGTGATCGAAGGAAAGATCGTCGCAAAACAGCAAAATCGGGTAGGGCGCCTCCACCAGGAGATGCATGAGGTCCGGCAGATGGGCGATGTCCTCGCGCGGTATCTCGACGAGCTTCAGCGCCGCACGCCCGGTCTGCCCGATCTCGGCGTTCACCGCCGCATGGACGGCCTTGACCAGCGACGACTTCCCCATGCCGCGCGCGCCCCACAGGAGCGCGTTGTTGGCGGGAAGGCCGTTGGCGAAGCGCGCGGTGTTGTCGAACAGCGTGTCGCGCGAGCGATCGATCCCCTTGAGAAGCACGATCGGCACGCGGTTGACCCGGGGCACCGGTTTCAGACCCGTCTGCGGTTCGAAGACGAAACAGTCGGCCGCGGCGAAGTCCGGCTCGGGCATCAGGCGGGGGGCCAGTCGGCCGAGCGCCGCCGCGACGGCCTCAAGGCTCGCGGCAATGCGGGCAAGTTCGCTCTCGTTGGTCATCACTCGTTCCGTCTCTTCGGGATATGGCGGGAAAAGTTGTCGGTGCCCTCGACCAGCCGGCCGGCAACGGGCGAGGGGGCGATGGGGCGATACTGATAGGCGCTCGGGCATCGCGCCGCAAATGCCGCGCCTTGTTGCAATGAGGGGGGGCGTTCGTATATTGCGGCCACGTCCGGCGGGCCTGTCGAAAGGCCATCGGGCGCCTTCCGATGGCCGTGTCCTGCCATTGCGCCCTTTGCCGAAGAACTCTTTCTAGCGAGGTTGATGATGTTCGTGTCCGAGGCTTTCGCCCAGACCCCCGGTGGTATTGCCGGCGGCGGAAGCGAATTGTTGATCAGCATTCTTCCGTTCATCGCGGTCTTCGCGATCATGTATTTTCTCATAATCCGCCCGCAGCGGACCCAGATGAAGAAGCGCGAGGAGATGCTGAAGAACATCCGGCGCGGCGATACCGTCGTCACGGGCGGCGGCATCGTCGGCAAGGTGACGAAAGTCCTCGACAACGGCGAATTGGAGGTCCAGATCTCCGAACAGGTTCGTATTCGCGTGGTGCAAGGCACGGTGAGCGACGTCCGCGTCAAGGGCGAGCCGACGGCGGCGAACAACAAATAGTCAATTGCTTGAATGAACGTCACTTCGTGGCGTAATCTTGCCGGGTCCGCCTCATCGCGGCACTCGGCACATATGCTGAAATCGGACCCGGGCACGGCGCGAGGTCCGCCACTTCCGAGACCGCCATGCTGTATTTTTCGCGCTGGAAGACGATTCTCATCTGGCTGACGGTCCTCGTCGGGCTGGTCTACGCCGCACCGAACGTGCTTCCGCGCAACGTCACCGATTCCATGCCCGGCTTCTGGCCGAAGGACTCGGTGACCCTCGGTCTCGACCTTCAGGGCGGATCCTACATTCTCCTGCAGATCGATCGGGAATCCCTGATCCAGGAGCGGCAGCAGGCCGTGCAGGACGAGGTGCGCCAGCTGCTGCGCAACGAGCGGATCGGCTATTCGGCGATCTCCGCCAACGACCGGACGGTGACCGTCCGGCTGCGCGATCCCGCCCAGGCCGATGCCGCGCGCGAGGCGCTGAGCCCGCTGACCCAGTCGATCTCGAGCGGCCTGATCTCGGGCGGTTCGGTGGCCGAAGTCGCTCTCGCCGAGCCGCAACCGGGCGTCCTCACCGCGTCGCTGACCGACGAAGGCGTTCAGTACCGGGTGTCGACCGCCGTGACCCAGTCGATCGAGGTGGTCCGCCGGCGCGTCGACGAACTCGGCACCACCGAACCGGTGATCCAGCGCCAGGGCGACGACCGGATCATGGTGCAGGTTCCCGGTCTCGGCGATCCGCAGCGGCTGAAGGAACTGCTCAACCAGACGGCCAAGCTGACCTTCCAGCTCGTCGATCAGAGCGAAAATGCCGAGCAGGTCGCCAGGGGCGGTCGCGTGCCGCCGGGCTCGCAGCTGCTCTACACCACCGATGCCACGCCGCAGCCGATCCTCGTTCGCAACCAGGTCATGGTCTCGGGCGAAAATCTCACCGACGCCCAGGCCGGATTCGATCCCCAGACCAACGAGCCGGTGGTCAACATCCGCTTCGATTCCCAGGGCGCCCAGCGCTTCGGCCGCGTGACCCAGGCGAATGTCGGCAAACCCTTCGCCATCGTTCTCGACGACAAGGTCCTGTCCGCTCCGGTGATCCGCACCGCCATTCTCGGCGGCCAGGCACAGATCTCCGGCTCCTTCACCGTCCAGAGCGCCAACGACCTCGCCGTCCTGCTCAGGGCCGGCGCCCTGCCGGCGACCCTCGACATCATCGAGGAGCGGACCGTCGGACCGGGCCTCGGCGCCGACTCGATCGCCGCCGGCGAGATCGCCGGCATCATCGGCGCGATCGCCGTCGTCGTGTTCATGCTGGCGGCCTACGGCTTCCTCGGCATCATTGCCAACATCGCGCTTGCCGTGAACGTCATTCTTCTGTTCGCGATCCTCACCGTGATCGGCGCCACGCTGACGCTGCCCGGCATCGCCGGCATCGTGCTGACCCTCGGCATGGCGGTCGATTCCAACGTCCTCATCTACGAGCGCATCCGCGACGAGCGACGACAGGGCCGGTCCTTGGTGCAGGCGATCGATTCCGGTTTCACCAAGGCGTTGGCGACGATCCTCGACGCCAACATCACCACGCTGATCGCCGCCGTCGTCCTGTTCTTCCTCGGCTCCGGCCCCGTCCGCGGCTTTGCCGTGACGCTGGCGATCGGCATCGTCACGACGATCTTCACCGCCTTCACGCTGACCCGCTGGCTGGTCGCCGCATGGGTCCGCAGCCGCCGCCCGCGCGAACTGCCGAAGGGCTGGCTCCGTCTCGTGCCGGACGTCACCCGCATCCCCTTCATGAAGGTGCGGCTCAAGATCTTCGCCCTGTCGATGGCGCTCTGCGCCGCCTCGATCGTCTCCTTGTTCGCCATCGGTCCGAATTTCGGCATCGACTTCACCGGCGGTACGCTGATCGAGGTTCAGGCGAAGCAGGGCGAGGCCGACATCGGCGACATTCGCGAGCGGCTGTCCGCCGCCGGGATCGCCGATCCGCAGGTTCAGGAATTTGGAACCAACCGCGAGGCGCTGATCCGCATCGGCTCGGCGGGTGAGGTGTCCGATGCCTCCCAGCAGGCGCTGGTCGACACCGCCAGCCAGGCCGTCGCCGCCGATTACGACGTGCGGCGGACGGAGGTCGTCGGCCCGACCGTTTCGGGCGAACTCGCCTGGGCGGCGATCCTCGGCGTCTTCGCCTCGCTGGTCGCGATCATGGTCTATGTCTGGCTGCGCTTCGAATGGCAGTTCGCCATGGGGGCGATCATCGCGACGGTCAACGACGTCATCCTGACGCTCGGCTTCATCACGGTCACGCAGCTCGACGTCAGTCTGTCGACCGTCGCGGCGATCCTGACCATCGTCGGCTACTCGCTGAACGATACGGTCGTCATTTACGATCGCGTGCGCGAAAATCTCCGGCGCTACAAGAAGATGCCGCTCGGGCAGCTGCTCGATCTCTCCGACAACGAAATGCTGTCGCGGACGACCATGACATCGGCGACGACGCTGCTGGCGCTGGCCGCCCTGTTCGTCTTCGGCGGAGAGGTGATTCGCTCCTTCGTCGCATCGATGCTGTTCGGCGTCGCCATCGGCACCTTCTCGTCGATCTTCGTCGCCGCGCCGATCCTGATCTTCTTCAAGCTGCGGCCGACCGATGCGGCGGAGGCGGCCAGAGCCGCCGAGGAGAGGGAGAAGGCCGAGGCGGAGGACCCGACCGAGCGCGTCACGGTCAATCCGGGCCGAGCCTGACCGATGCCGAAGGGAATCGAGATCCGCGAGGCTCATTTTCCGGGCCGGGCGCCGATCGAAGCCTACGGCAACGGCGGCTTCCGCTTTGCCGCCATGTCGCATCGCGGCTCGATCCTCTGCCTGCCGTCCGGGATCTACGGCTGGACTGGGACCGAAGGCGAGCCGTTCACCGGCGAGAGGCTCGACCTCGTCTTCAAGGAGGAGATCAAGTTCCTCCTCTTCGGAACCGGCAGGGATATCCGGCGCCTGCCGCCGGGGCTCGCCGAGCGGCTGAAGCGGGCGGGAATTTCCTGCGATCCGATGTCGACCGGGGCAGCGGTGCGGACCTTCAACATCATGCTGTCGGAAGGCCGGCCGGTCGGCGCCGCCCTCGTCGCCGTCGACTGACGGTCCCGCTCGGCCTGCGGGGCCTTTTCCGTGGCAGATCGAGGCGTCGTGCGATCTGGGTAGCCGTCTGTGGCCGGGCGTCTCCTGTCGCCGGCCGAGATCAATGTGTCCGCGAGGAGCTCAAATGGCTCGCATCGAGAGCGACCCCTGCCGTGACCTCGTCGAAGAGGGCGATCGCGACCGTGCGCTCTCCCTGGCCTTCGCGCCCGAGGATTGTCGGGCCGATCTCGCCGCGCTCTACGCCTTCAACGTCGAGGTCGCGCGGGTCCGCGACCAGATCAGCCAGCCGCTGCCGGGCGAGATCCGGCTGCAATGGTGGCGGGACGTGATTGCGGGCGGCGCCACCGAAGACGCCGCGGCGGGCGGCGGCGAAGCGGGTCACCCCGTCGCGAGCCGGCTCGTCGACGCGATCGCCCGGCACCAGTTGCCCGTCGCGGCCTTCGATCGGATGCTGGAGGCGCGGATCTTCGACCTCTACGACGATCCGATGCCGTCTCGGGAAAACTTCGAAGCCTATGCCGGCGAGACGGCTTCGACGCTGATCATGCTGGCCGCCACCATTCTTTCGCCGCGGGACGCGGACGCCATCGCCGACGCCGCCGGCCATGCCGGTGTCGCCCAGACGGCGGCGGGCGTGCTGCGGCTGTTGCCGATTCACCGGGCGCGGCGCCAGGTCTTTCTTCCCGCCGACATTCTGGCTGCGGCCGGATGCTCGACCGAGGAACTGATCGCCGGCGAAAGCGAGGCGGCGGCGCGGGCGGTCGCGGCCATGGTCGCTTTCGGCCGGGAACATGTGGAGAAGGCGCGCCGACACTTTGCCGACATTCCGAAGCCTGTGCGCGCGGCCTTTCTGCCGGCGCTTCTCGCCACGCCATATTTGAACCGTATCGAACGCTCAGGAGCGGAGGTGTTGCGACATCCGCCGGACGTCTCGGCTCCCCGCAAGGCATTTCACTATTGGCGGTCGATGCGCAGGTGAGACCGCGTGCAGGCGGGCTTCCGTCGGCGTGAGGCGCCGCTGTGCCTGCCTTCGGACCGACTTCTCGCAGGGACGGGCGAATGGACGGCGACATGAAGACCGACACCGAACCGGGCCGTCCGCCGCGCTGGCGGGGCCGAGCCGGCCGGCTCGTCGGATCGCTCGCACAGGGCACGGAAACGGCGCTGACGCGCTTTCCCGTGGCCTGCCTCGGCGTGTGTCTGTTCGCGCTCTTCAGCAACATGGCCGTCGCCGGCGTCGAGCTTCCCGATCCGCGGCGGCTCGTCTGGCTCCTCGCCGCGCTCTACGGTGCCTCCGCGGCGGCCGTCGCGACGACCCTGGCGGCGGAATCGCGCGGCTGGCGGCGCCCGGCGTCGCAGGTTCTGTCGCTGGGGGTGGCGCTTGTCGCGGGCGCGGCTCTCTACTGGGGCGGACGGGCCGACAGCCATCTGCCGGCGCTCACCGCGGCGCTGACACTCGCCATTCCACTCGCGCCCTATGTCCGGCACGGCGGGTCCGACCGCTTCTGGACGTTCGCCTTGTGGGCGGCGGTCGGCGCAACGCTTGCCTTTCTGTCCGTGCTCCTCTTCGTCCTCGGCCTTTCGGCGATCCTCGAGATGATCCGCTTCCTGTTCGAAGCGGGTCTGAGCTCACGCGACTACGAGCACATCTACACGACGGCCTTCACCCTCGTCGGGCCGCTCTTCGCGCTCGGTCGGCTGCCGCGCGACTTCCAGGAGCGCGCGGAAATCGCCGAAGACCGTCTCGTCGGCGGCGTCCGTCTCCTGGTCGACTGGGTGGCCGCGCCGCTGGCCCTGGCGACTGCCTCCATCCTGCATCTCTACGCCGCGAAGATCGCGCTGACCGGAACGCTGCCGAAGAACGAGATCGGCTGGATCGTGACGTTCTACGCCCTCCTCGTGCTGGCGCTCAGAATTGCCGCCGAGCCGTTCCTGGCCGGTGGAGCGATGCCGACCCGGCTGTTTTCGCGGCTCTGGCACGTCAGCCTGATCGTCCCTCTGGCCCTCGGAGCGCTCGGCATTGCCATCCGGATCGGCGCCGAGGGGGTGACGCTGGAGCGCTATTACGTCGCCCTCGCCATCCTCGCGGCCGCGCTCGTCATCCTCGTCCAGTTGCTGCCCGGCCTTCGCCGGGACGTTCGCGTCATGGCGGCGATTCCCGTCGTTCTCCTGGCGCTTTCCGCCTTCGGACCCTGGGGCGCGTCGAGCCTCGTCGGCCGCAGCCAGACGGGGCGGATCGTCGCCGAATTCGGAGAGCGCGTGCCCGGCACGGAGACCATCGCCGTCAGGTCCGGCGCCCGACGCCCGGAGGCGCAGATCCGGCTTCGATCGCGGCTTTTTGCCCTCGAAGCGGCGGATCGTCTCGGTGCGCTGGCACCCCATCTCGAACCCGAACTGGCCGAACGGCTCGAGACGGCGCTGCGCAGCGAGCCGGAGCAGGCGATCACGATCGTCAACGAAGGCCTCGGGGCGGACGTGTCCGCCTGGGCGCAGGCCCGGCCGCGCGGTTTCGCGGCGCTGAAGCCGGGCGAGATCGACATCGGCGGCTACGACCGCGTCGCCATTGCCCGCATCGCGACGGCGGATACGCCGTCCGGTGACGCTTCGTCGCCGGCGCGGGTCGAAGGGATGAGCTTCATGCTCGAGGGGGACGATCTGGTCGCGGCGCAGGCGGGAGCGCAGGACCGGTTCCCGCTCGTCGCTGCGATCGGAGAACTTCCGCAGGAACTCTTCACGGCCGACGCGCGGGAAACCGTGCCACCGGTCGTCGATCTCCGCAGCGAGGCGGGCCGCAGCCTGCGGCTCGCCATCCGCCGTCTCGCCCGGGATGACGACGGCGCCGTCACCTTCCTGGAGTTCGACGCGTGCTACCGCCGGTCGGAATGGCCGTGAAGGGGCAGCGAAGACGCCGCCGTTCATGCCCGCAAACCGGACGACGTGAGCGGCGCGGCGAAGCCTACTCCGCCGCCTGCCGCGTCTCGGCGCCCGCGAGCCAGGCGGCAAAGTCGGCCAGCGCCCGGCGCGAAAGGGCGTTCTTCTTGGCTATGGCCTTTTCCTTGCCGCGGAAGCGTTTCTGGCCTTCCGGCTTCTGGATGGCGCCGGGCTCCAGCGGGGCGAACAGGCCGAAATTGACGTTCATCGGCTGAAAGGAGCGCTTGCCTCCTTCTTCCTGGTGGGCGAGGTGGCCGCCGGTGATGTGGGCGAGCAGCGCCCCCATGGCGGTGGTCTGCGGCGGCGCCGGGATCGCCTCGCCGCGCCGCTCGGCGGCGGTGAACCGCCCGGCCATCAGACCGACGGCAGCCGATTCGACATAGCCCTCGCAGCCGGTGATCTGACCGGCAAAACGGACATGCGGCCGCGCCTTCAGCCTGAGGAAGCCATCGAGCAGCACCGGCGAGTTCAGGTAGGTGTTGCGGTGCAGGCCGCCGAGACGGGCGAATTCGGCATTTTGGAGCCCCGGGATCATCCGGAAGATCTCCGCCTGCGCGCCGTATTTCAGCTTCGTCTGGAAGCCGACCATGTTGTAGAGCGTGCCGAGCGCATTGTCCTGCCGAAGCTGGACGACGGCATAAGGCTTCACTTCGGGATCGTGGGCGTTGGTGAGCCCCATCGGCTTCATCGGGCCGTGCCGCAGCGTTTCGGGCCCCCGCTCGGCCATCACCTCGATCGGCAGGCAGCCGTCGAAATAGGGCGTTCCCTCCCAGGACTTGAACTCGGCGCGGTCGCCCTCGACGAGAGCGGCGACGAAGCGCTCGTAGGTCTCCCTGTCGAGCGGGCAGTTGACGTAGTCCTTGCCGGTGCCGCCCGGCCCGACCTTGTCGTAGCGCGACTGGAACCAGGCCTTGTCCATGTCGATCGAATCGAAATGGACGATCGGCGCGATGGCATCGAAGAAGGCCAGCGCGTCCTCGCCCGTGGCCTTGCGGATCGATTCGGCGAGCGAAGGGGCGGTGAGCGGTCCGGTGGCGACGATGGTCGTGCCCCAGTCTTCCGGCGGCAGTCCGTCGATTTCGCCGCGCTCGATCGTGACGCGCGGATGCTCGCCCAGGGCCTGGGTCACGGCAGCCGAAAAGCCTTCCCGGTCGACCGCGAGCGCACCACCCGCCGGAACCTGATGCTTGTCGGCCGTCGCCATGATCAGCGAGCCGGCGAGCCGCATCTCCGCGTGGATGACGCCGACGGCGTTGGCCGTGGCGTCGTCCGACCGGAAGGAGTTCGAGCAGACCAGTTCGGCAAGGCCGTCGGTCTTGTGCGCCTCGGTGCCGCGCACCGGGCGCATCTCGTGCAGGATGACGGGAATCCCGGCCTCGGCGATCTGCCAGGCGGCTTCGGAGCCGGCGAGACCGCCGCCGACGACGTGAATGGGTTCGTTGCTCATCAGCGGTATTTAGGCGATGCGCCGGCGAAGCGAAACCGGGCCGTTTCCCCCTGGAAGGCTTCGGGTGCCGATTTCGATCCCGAGAACGACAAAGCCCGTCGGGGGAGGACCGACGGGCTTTGCTTTTCTGACCTGCATTTGGGAGGAGGATCTGCAGGTCGTATCCGCTCCGGCCCGGGAGGAGGTGGGCCTTTGCGAAACCTTGAAACTTTCGGGTTCCGGATGAGCCCGCCGGGGGAGGACCGGCGGGCTGCATCGGATGGTCTGCCAGTTGGGAGGAGGTCGGCAGACCGCTTTCGCCTCGGCCCGGGAGGAGGTGGGCTTCGGCAAACCTTGAAACTTGGGTTCCGGATGAGCCCGCCGGGGGAGGACCGGCGGGCTGCATCGGATGGTCTGCCAGTTGGGAGGAGGTCGGCAGACCGCTTTCGCCTCGGCCCGGGAGGAGGTGGGCTTCGGCAAACCTTGGAACTTTCGGGTTCCGAATGAGCCCGCCGGGGGAGGACCGGCGGGCTGCATCGGATGGTCTGCCTATTGGGAGGAGGTCGGCAGACCGTATTCGCCTTGGCCTGGGAGGAGGATGGCCTCGGCGAAACTTGGAAACTCTCGGATTACATAACCGTCCGGCGAGCGACGGTCGGGATGTCGGTGCGCGCGATGCCGAGATCGGCGAGCTCGCGCTGCGACAGACGGTTGAGCTCGTTGACGGTCTCGCGGTAGCGGCGCCAGCTCTGGTACGAACGAACAAGGTTCATGTCGGAACCTCCTTTCAGATTTCACTTCAGCCACTTCGGGAGAGCGTCTTGCCGCTCTGTCCCGTTTCGTTGAGAGCAAAATATGATGGCCGGGCGTCCCCCGCTAGACGGAAGTCTGCATGGCTGCTCTGCGCATTGTGCAATGCAGCAAAGCTCGGAGATCCTCCAGCAGTGCCAGACACTTGCAGGCGGATTCTGAAATTCGGGAGGACGTTTCGATGAGGGGGTTGGTCAACAACAGTGCTTTATCCGCTTCGCCCCGATGGTGCGGAGCGGAGGCGGTCGCGTCGCGGCTTTGGGCGGGAGATCGGGGAATTCTGCGGTCCAACCCCGCGGTTTTGCCCTTTCGTGGCCGAATTCACGATGATATAGAGGCCCGCGCTCGAGACCTCGGCGGCCGACGCGCTCTGCGGGTGTGGCGGAATTGGCAGACGCACTTGGTTTAGGTCCAAGCGCCGAGAGGCTTGGGGGTTCAAGTCCCTCCACCCGCACCATTTGCCGAATTCAATGAGAATGCGCCTGGCCGGGACCCGAAAGTGGCCGGCGGGCGCATCGGACAGGATCGAAAAGGTAATTCAGAATGCAGGTTACGGAAACCAAGGCCGAGGGCCTGAAGCGCGAGATCGAGATTGTCGTGCCCGCCTCGGACCTTGAGGCGCGCCTTCAGACCCGCCTCTTCGAGGCCAAGGACAAGGTGCAGCTGAAGGGTTTCCGGCCCGGCAAGGTGCCCGTCGCCCATCTTCGCAAGATGTACGGCAAGTCGCTGATGGCCGAGATCGTCAACGAGATCCTCAACCAGACGCCGGGCTCGGTCATTTCCGACCGCAAGGAGCGGGCGGCGATGCGCCCCGAAATCGCGATGACCGAGGACGAGGGTGAGGCCGACAAGGTCCTCGCCGGCCAGAGCGACTTCAAGTTCACCCTGTCCTACGAGACCCTGCCGGACTTCGAGCTCAAGGATTCGAGCGGCATCAAGATCGAGCGGCCGATCGTCGAGGTGTCCGAGGAGGAGGTCGACGAGCAGGTCGAGCGGATCGCCGAGAACGCCCGCACGTACGAGGACAAGGACGGCGCCGCCGAGAAGGGCGACAAGGTCACCGTCGACTTCGTCGGCAAGATCGACGGCGAAGCCTTCGAGGGCGGTTCGGCCGAGGACAGCGATCTCGTCATCGGCTCCGGCCGATTCATCCCCGGCTTCGAGGAGCAGTTGATCGGCACGGAGAAGGGCGGCGAGAAGGTCGTCGAGGTCACCTTCCCCGAGGATTACGGCGCCGCCCATCTGGCCGGCAAGGCCGCGACCTTCGACGTCACGGTCAAGGCCGTCCAGGCGCCGACCGACACGGCCATCGACGACGAGATGGCGAAGAAGCTCGGCCTCGACTCCCTCGACAAGCTCAAGGAGATCGTCCGCGACCAGATCCAGAGCCAGTACGGCATGGCGACGCGTCAGAAGGTCAAGCGCCAGCTGCTCGATGCCCTCGACAAGGAGTACGACTTCGCGCTCCCCGAGAAGCTGGTCCAGGCCGAGTTCGACAACATCTGGAATCAGGTCCAGCGCGAGCTGACCGAGAGCGGCAAGTCCTTCGAGGACGAGGACACCACGGAGGAGAAGGCGCGCGAGGACTATCGCAAGCTCGCCGAGCGCCGCGTCCGTCTCGGACTGGTACTGTCGCAGATCGGCGAGAATGCCGGCGTCGAGGTCGGCGAGGAAGAGTTGCAGCGTGCCGTCTTCGAGCAGATGCGCCGCTATCCGGGCCAGGAGCAGGAAATCCTGAAGATGTTCCAGGAAAATCCCGACGCCATCCAGAGCATTCGCGCGCCGCTCTACGAGGAGAAGGTCGTCGACCATCTGCTCGCCCAGGTCGAGGTCACCGACAAGACGGTCTCGAAGGAGGAATTGATGGCCGAGGACGAGATCGAGGAAAAGACCGTCGAGGCCTGATCGCCAGGACCTCCTCGACGCACAGGTTCTAAGGGCCGGCCCCGCGCCGGCCCTTTTTCGTTGGCTGCCGCACTCTCGTCAAAGCCGTCGGCGATAGGCCCCGGATATCGCAGCCGAGCGGCCCTGGTGCCGTCACGCCGGCCCACCGGCCGATCCGCCTTCCACGAGAGACTTCTCCAACCCATGAATTCCCTCTGCCCGCGCCACGCCGCCGCGAAAATGCTGGGCCTTCTGGCCGCCGTCGTCCTGTTCCTGGCCGTGTCGCCGCCGGTCGTCTTCGCACAGTCGATCCCCGGGCTCACCGGCGGATCGAGTGGCGCGGCGGAGAGTGAGACGCAGGCCGCGCCCGGCGAGCCGTCGCTCGACGATCTAATCGAGATTTTGGAGAACGACGACACCCGCAAGAAGCTCGTCGAGTCGCTCAAGGCGGCGGCCTACCAGGCGCCCGAGAACGCTCCGAAGGGTGCGGCGACGCCGGAAGACGCGGAGAAGCCGGCCGAGATCGTCCGCTCCTTGCCCGGCCGCATCGCGGAATACACACGCATGCTGATCGGCATGGCGGTCGAGAGCGTCGAGGAAGTTCCCGAGTATGTCGACTTGTCGATCGACATGCTGTCGGGCGCCGAATCGATCGACATTCCGAACATTCTCCAGGCGATCCTGCCGGTCGCGCTCGTCGCGCTCGTCGTCTTCTTCATCCTCTTCCTCGGACGTTTTCTCGAACGGGGATTGTTCCGGCGCCTCGCCGAGCGCGCCGAGCATTCCGGCCCGATCCAGAAACTCGGCTGTCTCCTTCTCTCTGGGGCGATCGAGGCCTTCGTCGTCGTCGTCAGCTGGGCCTGCGGCTATCTCGTCGCGACGCTCTACAGCGGCACCCGGCCGGTATTCAGCCAGGCGCTGTTCCTCAACGCGTTCCTTTTGATCGAACTGATCAAGGTGGGGCTATCGGCCTTCGTTGCGCCGAACTATCCGGGGCTGCGGCTGACGCCGTTTTCCAACCGGCAGGCGAGCTACTGGTATTTCTGGATCTCGAGGCTCGTCTCGATCCTCGGCTACACCTTCCTGTTCGTCGCGCCGATCGTCCAGTGGTCGTCGACGCTCGCCGCCGCCGAGGCCACCCAGTTCATCGTCGCCTTCGGCTCGCTGTGTCTGACCATCGGGCTCATCCTGAAGAACCGCGGCACGGTGCGCGAACGCCTGAAGCGGGCGCGCAAGAGCGGTGACAACAGCTTCCGGGCGATGGTCCACTCGTTCATCGGCCAGATCTGGTGGGGACTGGCGATCGCGGCGGCCCTCGCGCTCTTCATCGTCTGGCTGCAGAGCCCGGAGGACGGCCTGAAATTCGTTGCGATGGCGGCCGGCAAGTCGATCGCGGCGATGGCGCTGGGCGGCCTCGTCTTCTCGATCCTGGCGCGAATGATCGCCCATGGCGTGAAGATCCCGCAGGAGCTGAAATACCGCCTGCCGCTGTTGGAGCGGCGGTTGAACGGTTTCGTCCCCAAGATCCTCACGGTGATCAGCTTCGTCGTGATCGTGACGGTGATCATGTTCATCCTCGACAGCTGGGAGCTGACGAATTTCGACCTCTGGTTCGCTTCGGCCATCGGTCAGGATTTCGTCGCCGGCTTCCTCGGTGCGATGCTCATCGTCGTCGTCGCGGTGGCGATCTATCTCGGCGTCTCGTCCTGGATCGAATACCGTCTCAACCCGAACTACGGTACGGTGCCGACGGCCCGCGAGCGCACCCTCCTGTCGCTGTTCAGAAACGCCTTCACCATCACTCTGATCGTGGTCATCTCGATGCTGGTGCTCTCGCAGATCGGCATCGACATCGCGCCGCTTCTCGCCGGTGCCGGTGTCGTCGGCCTCGCCATCGGTTTCGGTGCGCAGAAGCTCGTGCAGGACATCATCACCGGCGCCTTCATCCAGATCCAGAACGCCATGAACGAGGGCGACGTCGTCGAACTCAACGGCGTCTCCGGCGTCGTCGAACAATTGACGGTGCGCTCCGTCGGCCTGCGCAGCCTCGACGGCACATGGTATCTCATCCCGTTCTCTTCGGTCGATCAGGTGGCGAATTTCTCCAAGGACTTCGCCTATTACGTCGCAGATCTCGGCGTCGCATACCGCGAGAACGTCGAGGACGTGAAGACGCTGATGATCGACGCGTTCGAGGAGCTGAAGACGACGAGCGTCGGCGAGAACCTGATCTCCGGCTTCGACATGTGGGGCGTGAACGAACTCGGTGATTCGGCCGTCGTCGTCAGAGGCCGGGTGATGACCAAGCCGGGGACCCAGTGGGGCGTCGGCCGCGCCTATCGCGAGATCGTGAAGCGGATGGCCGACGAGCGCGGCATCGAGATCCCGTTCCCGCACATGACGGTCTGGTTCGGCGAGGACCGCGGCGGCAAGGCGCCGCCGATCCGCCTGCGCAACGAGCCGCAGCCGCGGCCGAAGGTCGTGGACCAGAAGCCGGCGGAGCCGGGTCACGAGGGTTACGACCGGGACATGACGCAGCACGGCACCACCGAGCCGGACGGCCGTCCGATCCCGCCCGACGCGACGGACATCGACAGTGCCGGCGGCGGTCGCGGCTGAGGCTTCATCGACGATGGGCCGTCGCCGGCTCCCAGTCATCGCGAGGGATGGTTCGCCTGCCTCGGAATTTACCGCGAATGGCGCCGGCGGGGCGCCGGCGCGCCCGGCGGGTTGCGGAGCCCGGCCGCTACGCCCTATCTAGGACGAGCGGGCCCCTTGCTGATTCTCGGCGATGCGGGCCCACCCATTCTCTCGCGCGATTTGAGACACGATCATGAAGCACCCGACCGAAACCGCGATGAACCTCGTGCCGATGGTGGTCGAACAGACCAACCGGGGCGAGCGCGCCTACGACATCTTCTCGCGTCTCCTCAAGGAGCGGGTGATCTTCATCACCGGTCCCATCGAGGATTCGATGGCGACTCTCGTCTGCGCCCAGCTGCTCTTCCTCGAGGCCGAGAACCCGAAGAAGGAGATCGCGCTCTACATCAACTCGCCGGGCGGCGTGGTCACCTCCGGCATGGCGATCTACGACACCATGCAGTTCATCAAGCCGGCCGTCTCGACGCTGTGCATCGGACAGGCCGCGTCGATGGGCTCGCTGCTTCTGTGCGCCGGACACAAGGACATGCGCTTCGCCACGCCCAACGCGCGGATCATGGTGCACCAGCCGTCCGGCGGCTTTTCCGGCCAGGCCTCGGACATCGAGCGCCATGCCCAGGACATCATCAAGCTGAAGCGCCGCCTCAACGAGGTCTACGTCGAACACACCGGTCAGGACTACGAGACGATTGACCGGACGCTCGACCGTGACCATTTCATGACGGCAGGGGAAGCTCAGGCGTTCGGCCTGATCGACAAAGTCTACTCGTCCCGCGAAGCGCTGGAGAAGGAAATCTCCCGATAGCGGCAATTCGGCGCGATCCGTCACTTGTCGGCCACAGTTGAACGCCGATAATGAGGGACATCCTCGTTAAGGGCCGCATAAGCAATTGGCGATATGCCCTATGGTGTGGATTGCTGTGCGGGTTCCGGGAGGGACCGGTCGCTTCCGAGGCAGGAGAGCCTGCCATCCCGGGGCACCGGTCTGCGGACGAGACGTAAACGGGTGCGATACAACCCGATCGGAAGGAAAGACGAATGAGCAAAACGAGCGGCGGCGATTCGAAGAACACGCTCTATTGTTCTTTCTGCGGAAAGAGCCAGCACGAAGTCCGCAAGCTGATCGCCGGGCCGACGGTCTTCATTTGCGACGAGTGTGTCGAGCTCTGCATGGACATCATCCGCGAGGAGAACAAATCCTCGATGGTGAAGTCGCGCGAGGGTGTACCGACCCCGCAGGAAATCATCGCGGTGCTGGACGATTACGTCATCGGGCAGTCCTATGCGAAGAAGGTGCTCTCGGTTGCGGTCCACAACCACTACAAGCGCCTCGCCCATGCGGCGAAGAACAACGACGTCGAACTGGCGAAATCGAACATCCTGCTGATCGGGCCGACCGGCTGCGGCAAGACGCTGCTCGCCCAGACGCTCGCCCGCATCCTCGACGTGCCGTTCACCATGGCCGATGCGACGACGCTGACCGAGGCCGGTTACGTCGGCGAGGACGTCGAGAACATCATCCTGAAGCTTCTGCAGTCGGCCGACTACAATGTCGAGCGGGCGCAACGCGGCATCGTCTACATCGACGAGATCGACAAGATTTCCCGCAAGTCGGACAACCCCTCGATCACGAGGGACGTGTCGGGCGAGGGCGTCCAGCAGGCGCTGTTGAAGATCATGGAAGGGACCGTCGCGTCGGTGCCGCCGCAGGGTGGTCGCAAGCATCCCCAGCAGGAATTCCTGCAGGTCGATACGGCGAACATCCTGTTCATCTGCGGCGGCGCCTTCGCCGGCCTCGACAAGATCATCTCCGACCGCGGCCGCAAGACCTCGATCGGCTTTGCCGCCAATGTCGAGCGTCCGGAAGACCGGCGCACGGGTGATCTGCTCCGGCAGGTCGAGCCCGAGGATCTGCTCAAGTTCGGCCTCATTCCCGAATTCGTCGGCCGTCTGCCGGTCCTCGCCACCCTCGAGGATCTCGACGAGGTGGCGCTGGTGCAGATCCTGGAGCAGCCGAAGAATGCGCTGGTCAAGCAGTATCAGCGGCTGTTCGAAATGGAGAACGTCGAACTCAGCTTCCACGAGGACGCGCTGAAGGCCATCGCCCGCAAGGCGATCGAGCGCAAGACCGGCGCGCGCGGCCTGCGCTCGATCATGGAGGCGATGCTGCTCGACACCATGTTCGACCTGCCGACGCTGGACGGCGTGCAGGAGGTGGTGATCTCCGAAGAAGTGATCGATGGCAGCGCCCGGCCGCTCTACATCTACGCAGATCGGGCGGACGAGAAGGAAAACGTCTCGGCGTGAGCTGTCATTCCACACCCGAGCCGATGATTTGACGAGTGCCCGCTTCGGTCAGCCGAGGCGGGCATTTTCGTATCTTGCATGGATCTGATGCCGCATGCCGAAGCACGGCCCAAGCGCTTGAAAACGAGGGGCTGCGGGGCCAGATTGAGCGGTGGAAGGTAGCCTCTCGCGCAAGCGCTTCCTGTTAAGGTTTGCGCCGGAGGGCTGTAGACGGCCCCGGCCGTAGAAAGGAAAATATCATGTCCAACACGCCAGACCGCCCCGAGGTCGGAGAGACGGCCCTGTATCCGGTGCTGCCGCTTCGCGACATCGTCGTGTTTCCCCACATGATCGTGCCGCTTTTCGTCGGCCGCGAAAAGTCCATCAAGGCCCTCGAGGAGGTCATGGGCGCCGACAAGCAGATCCTGCTGGCGACCCAGAAGAACGCCGGCGACGCCGATCCGGCGCCGGACGGCATCTACCCCGTCGGCACGGTGGCGAACGTCCTGCAGCTTCTGAAGCTTCCGGACGGGACGGTGAAGGTCCTGGTCGAGGGCATGTCGCGCGCCCGCATCAATTCGTTCACACAGCGCGTCGACTGGCATGAGGCGGAAGCCGAGGTGCTCGGCGACGACGAGGACGATCCGGTCGAGGTCGAGGCGCTGGCGCGCTCGGTGGTCTCGGAGTTCGAGAACTACGTCAAGCTGAACAAGAAGATCTCTCCGGAAGTGGTCGGTGCCGCCGGCCAGATCGAGGACTATTCCAAGCTCGCCGACACCGTCGCCTCGCATCTGGCGATCAAGATCCCCGAGAAGCAGGAGATGCTGGCGCTGTTCTCCGTCCGCGAGCGGCTGGAACGGGCGCTCGGCTTCATGGAATCGGAAATCTCCGTCCTGCAGGTGGAAAAGCGCATCCGCTCGCGCGTCAAGCGCCAGATGGAGAAGACCCAGCGCGAGTACTATCTCAACGAGCAGATGAAGGCGATCCAGAAGGAGCTCGGCGACGGCGAGGACGGCCGCGACGAAATGGCCGAGATCGAGGAGCGCATCAAGAAGACCAAGCTGTCGAAGGAAGCGCGCGAAAAGGCCAATGCCGAGTTCAAGAAGCTCCGGCAGATGTCGCCGATGTCCGCCGAGGCGACGGTGGTCCGCAACTATCTCGATTGGCTGCTCGGCCTGCCGTGGGGCATCAAGTCGAAGGTCAAGATCGACCTGAAGAAGGCCGAGGAGGTCCTCGACGCCGACCACTTCGGGCTCGACAAGGTCAAGGAGCGGATCGTCGAATACCTCGCGGTGCAAAGCCGGCAGAACAAGCTGAAGGGGCCGATCCTCTGCCTCGTCGGACCTCCCGGCGTCGGCAAGACCTCGCTCGCCAAGTCGATCGCCAAGGCGACCGGGCGCGAATACGTGCGCATGGCGCTCGGCGGCGTCCGCGACGAGGCGGAGATCCGCGGTCATCGGCGGACCTATATCGGCTCGATGCCGGGCAAGGTCATCCAGTCGATGAAGAAGGCGAAGAAGGCCAATCCGCTCTTCCTGCTGGACGAGATCGACAAGATGGGCCAGGACTTCCGCGGCGATCCTTCCTCGGCGCTGCTCGAGGTGCTCGATCCGGAGCAGAACTCGACCTTCATGGATCACTATCTCGAGGTGGAATACGACCTCTCCTCGACGATGTTCGTGACGACCGCGAACACGCTGAATATCCCGGCCCCGCTGATGGACCGGATGGAGATCATCCGGATCGCCGGCTACACCGAGGACGAGAAGGTCCAGATCGCCCGCCGCCACCTGTTGCCCAAGGCGGTCCGCGACCACGCGCTCAAGGACGGGGAGTTCTCGGTTTCCGACGACGCCCTGCAGGAGATCGCGCGGCGCTACACCCGCGAGGCCGGCGTCCGCAACTTCGAGCGTGAGCTGATGACTCTCGCGCGCAAGGCGGTCACGACGATCCTCAAGGGCGAGACGACGACCGTCGAGGTGACGGCCGCCAACATCTCCGACTTCCTCGGCGTGCCGCGCTATCGCTTCGGCGAAGCCGAGCTCGACGATCAGGTCGGCGTGGTGACCGGGCTTGCCTGGACCGAGGTCGGCGGCGAACTGCTGACGATCGAAGGCGTCATGATGCCCGGCAAGGGCAAGATGACGGTGACCGGCAATCTGAAGGACGTGATGAAGGAGTCGATCTCCGCGGCGGCCTCCTACGTCCGCTCCAGGGCGCTCGACTACGGCATCAAGCCGCCGCTCTTCGACAAGCGGGACATCCACGTCCACGTTCCCGAAGGCGCGACGCCGAAGGATGGTCCGTCCGCCGGCACGGCGATGGCAACGGCCATCGTCTCGGTGATGACCGGCATTCCCGTTCGGCGCGACATCGCCATGACCGGCGAGATCACGCTGAGGGGTCGGGTGCTGCCGATCGGCGGCCTGAAGGAGAAGCTGCTGGCGGCGCTGCGCGGCGGTATCAAGAAGGTTCTGATCCCGGAGGAAAACGCCAAGGATCTGGCGGACATTCCGGACAATGTGAAGAACCAGCTGGAGATCGTACCGGTCTCGCGCATGGGAGAAGTGCTCCAGCACGCTCTCGTGGAGCCGCTGAAGCCCGTCGAGTGGTCCGAGGCCGACGAGCCTCTCGCCGGACCCGAACCGGTCGAGGACGGCGCGACGGCTGTGGCGCACTGACCTCACTCGTCGAAAGATATGGGAAAATGCCGCCCCGTGGGGCGGCATTTTTTTTACCAATTAGCGATTCGTCACCCGCGGACATTGCTGAATTCCGGGCTTTCCGCAAAAGTGCGCAATGGTTCTTGATTGGAATCAGATCGGCAACACGATCCCGCACAAGGAGGATGCCAATGAATAAGAATGATCTCGTCGCTGCTGTCGCCGAACAGGCGGAGCTGTCGAAACAACAGGCGGGTGCCGCCGTCGATGCAGTGTTCGATTCGATCGAAGCGGCCATGGCCAAGGGCGACGACGTTCGTCTCGTCGGCTTCGGCACGTTTTCCGTGTCGCACCGTGCCGCCTCGAAGGGACGCAACCCCTCGACCGGTGCCGAAGTGGACATCCCGGCTCGCAACGTTCCCAAGTTCGCTCCCGGGAAAGGTCTGAAGGACTCGGTCAACAAATAGTCGCAACGCCGCCCGAGTCCTGCCAGCCGCATCGGCTGGCGGACCGGACGCCGAGACACTGCGGCCTCTTCACGGCCGCATCTGCGGATATTGCCACGTCCCCGGCCGTCGCGCTTTCGTCGCGATCAATCCCTCGGGCAGGCACACCGAAAAAAAGCGTGGCGGACCGCCGTGGCCCGCTCGCGCGGAGCGTTTCCATTGCGTTAATGACGTAACGTAATGGTTTGGCTCGGTGACGTCAATGACCCTCCGCCCGGCGCATTCCCGTCGCTACGGCGGGTCTTGTCTGGCCGTCGATGGCCGTCGATGGCCGTCGTCGCTCGAGCGAACGACCGGCGGCTGCAGGCTAGCCGGTTCGCAGTCGGGAGTGGCCGGCGTCCGCGCCTCCGCAGCCGGTTTCCTCGGTCTTTTCGCGCGCGGAACCATTCGGGATTTCGCTGGCCTCCGTTCCCGGAGGTGGTCGCTGCCGTCGTCGGCGCAGCAAAGACGATCGACGCCAGCGCGATCTCACACTCGGCGAAACGCCGTCGTGCTCGCCCGCCAGGCTTGGTGGAGCCCACCAAAGAGCGGTCCCGTCCCGGTCTCCGCTCGGAATTCCGCAGGCAATGGTGGGCAGTGACGGGCTCGAACCGCCGACATCCTCGGTGTAAACGAGGCGCTCTACCAACTGAGCTAACCGCCCCCTGCTCGTCCTGTAAGGGGTGGTGCCGATTCTCGTCAAGTCCGGTCTGGCCGTTCGTTCTCGGCCATTTTTCCGTGCCGGGCCAGGTCGGATGGCGCGAATTCATCTGCTCATGCCGGCCGGGGACCTTCGGGCACACGGGACCAGCGGCGTCGATGACCCGCCGGAAAGTCGGAGACGCAAAAGCTCTCCGTTCCGCGTTTGTCGACGGGCAAGGGCTCCGCGACGCAGTTCGCCATCCGATAGGGCGCGCGCGTCGTCAGGGCTGTGGCCCGAGAATGTCCGACCGTCAAACCACACAGGCGATTCCCGACAGTCCCCGCGGGAGTTCGTTCGTTCGGAAACCCATCGCGAGGCCGTTCGGACTCGGCCAAAGGCCACGACCGTCGAGTCCGGAGGCGCAATGTCCATCGGTCTTGCCGAAGCTTGACATGATCTTAGCTTTCTAAGTATGTGAGTGCCGAACGGTTTGGCACAAAAACCGGGCGACGGGAGGAGGTCGTTTCATTTCCATGGAAAAGCTGAAGATGCGCGTCGAGAAGCGGCGTCCGCTGACCGAAGCGATCTGCGAATTCACGTTGAAGCCGGTGGACGGGGCGAGCCTGCCTTCGTTCGAGCCTGGCGCGCACGTCACCGTCGAAACGCCGTCCGGCGCGACGCGGCGGTATTCGCTGGTCAACGATGGTGCCAACCCCGAGAGCTACGTCATCGCCGTGAAGCGCGAGCGTGAATCGCGCGGCGGTTCGGCCTCGATGCATGACGAAGCCCAGGAGGGGACCGAGCTTCAGGTCGAGGTGCCGGAAAACACCTTCGCGCTGACGGACGTCGCCGAATACCTCCTGATTGCCGGCGGCATCGGCGTCACGCCGATCTATGCGATGGCGCAGGAGCTGGAGCGCCAGAACAAGCGCTTCAACATCATCTATTGCACGCGCTCGAAGGAAGAGACGGCCTATCTCGACGAATTCGTCGAGGCCTTCGGCGACCGGGTGCTGATCCATCACGACGACGGCGATCCGGAAAAGATCTACGATTTCTGGGACCACTTCGCCGAGCCCAGGAAGACCCATGTGTTCTGCTGTGGCCCGAAGCCGCTGATGGAAGAGATCCAGGCTGTTTCCGGCCACTGGCCCGAGGGCCGCGTCCATTTCGAGGACTTCAAGCCGGTCGACGTGGTGCGTGCCGACGACGTGGAATTTGAAGTCGAGCTGAAGAAGTCCGGCGAGACCGTGACGGTGCCCGCCAACCGCTCCATCCTCGAAGCGATCCGCGATCGTGGCCACAAGACCGTCAGCTCCTGCGAGAGCGGCACCTGCGGGACGTGCAAGACGAAGCTCCTCGGCGGCGAGGTCGACCATCGCGACATGGTGCTGATGGACGAGGAGAAGGGCGAGTTCATCATGATCTGCGTCTCGCGGGCGAAATCCGGGAACCTCGTTCTTGACCTCTGATCCCGTCCGCCTCGGCGTCGCCGGGCTCGGCCGGGCCTTCATGCTGATGGTGCCGACCTTCAAGACGGACGACCGGGTGAAGCTGGTCGCCGCCGCAGCGCCGCGCGCGGAGAGCCGCACCGCGTTCGAGGCGGAATTCGGTGGGAAGGGGCACGAGGGCGTCGAGGCGCTGGCGAACGACCCCGATGTCGAGGCCATCTACATCGCGACGCCGCACCAGATGCATGTCGAGCACGTTCTGGCAGCGGCGAAGGGCGGCAAGCACGTCCTCGTCGACAAGCCGCTTTCGGTGACGATGGAGGACGCCGACCGGATGGTCGAGGCGGCGGAGGCCGCCGGCGTTCATCTGATCGTCGGTCCGAGCCACAGCTTCGACGCGCCGGTGGCGCTCGCCCGACAGATGATCGAGAGCGGGGAGTTCGGCCAGGTCCGGATGGTCCAGGCGCTGAACTACACCGACTTTCTCTATCGCCCGCGCCGGCCCGAGGAACTGCGGACCGAGGAGGGCGGCGGCGTCCTCTTCAGCCAGGGCGTCCATCAGATCGACATCGTGCGCCTTCTCTGCGGCGGCATGGCCGAGCGCGTGACTGCGATGACCGGGGCCTGGGACCCGGCGCGGCCGACGGAGGGCGCCTATTCGGCGCTCATCTCCTTCGCCTCCGGAGCCTTCGCGACCATGACCTATTCGGGCTACGCCCATTTCGACAGCGACGTCTGGATGGGCGATATCGGCGAACTCGGCGCGCCGAAGGATCCCGCCGGCTACGGCAAGGCGCGCAAGGCGCTGGTCGGACTCGATGCGGAAGCCGAAGCCAAGCTCAAGACGACGCGGACCTTCGGCCAGGGCAGCGCGCCGGCGCCGGCGACCCGTCACGAGCATTTCGGTCCGATCGTCGTCCTTTGCGACCGTGCCGATCTGAGATTGACGCCCGAGGGCGTCGAGGTCTTCGCCGATACCGAGCGGCATTTCGTCGAGGCCCCAGTGCCCGCCGTTCCGCGCAAGACCGTGGTCGACGCGCTGGTCGCGGCGGTTCGCGAGAACCGCCCGCCGGCCCAGACCGGCGCCTGGGGGCGGGCGAGCCTCGAAGTCTGCCACGCGATCCTGCGCTCGGCCGAAAGCGGCGAGTCGGTGCGGCTCGAGCGGCAATGTTCGACAACTGGAGAGGAGAAGCCGGCGTGACGGATCTGAAACTGTCGCTCGCAATGGGCAATTACGACCGGACGCGCGCGATCGTCGACGGGCGGGTGAAGATCGACGGCGTCGATCCGATCCCGATGCTTTTGTCGCCGGAGGAGATGTTCTTCCGCGCTTTCCGGCATCAGGCTTTCGACATCTCCGAATTGTCGCTGTCCTCCTATTCGATCTCCGTCGCGCGCGGCGAACCGCACTATGTGGCGGTGCCCGTCTTCCTCAGCCGCGCCTTCCGGCACACTTCGGTCTACATCCGCACCGATCGCGGCATCGACCGGCCGGAAGATCTGAAGGGCAAGCGGATCGGCATCGCCGAATATCAGTTGTCGGCGAATGTCTGGGTGCGCGGCATTCTGGAGGAGGACTTCGGCGTCAAGCCGTCCGACGTCACCTGGGTGCGCGGCGGCATGGACACGCCGGGGCGGCCGGAAAAGATCAAGGTGACGCTGCCCGAGGACGTGACGGTCGAAGCCGCGCCCGAAGGCGCTACGCTGAACGGCATGCTGATGGCGGGCGAGATCGACGGTTTCGTCGGCCCGCGCTGGCCGCGCTGCTTCGCCGAAGGCCATCCGAATGTGGGCCGGCTTTTTGCCGACAGCATCGGCGCGGCCTCGGAATACTATCAGCGCACGAAGATCTTCCCGATCATGCATGTGCTCGGCGTGCGCCGGTCCCTCGTCGAGCAGTACCCCTTTCTGCCTTCGGCGCTTCTCAAGGCCTTTTCTGAGGCCAAGGCCATCGCGCAGGACGCGCTGCAGGATACCTCCGCGACCAAGGTGACCATGCCGTTCGTCGAGGACACGCTCAACCGTGCGCAGGCCCTGATGGGCCGGGACCTCTGGACCTATGGCGTCGGGGCGAACGCCCATGTGCTCGACCGCTTCCTCGACTATCACGCCGCGCAGGGGCTTTCCCCGCGCCGGGTCGGGATCGAGGAGCTGTTCCACCCGTCCACCCTCGAAGCCTACAGCCTGTGAGGACACGGCCATGAGCGATCTCGAACCCGGCGACGTCGTCGAAATCGGCACGGCGAGGGGCCGCGTCTACGCCCAGGTCACGCACGACCATCCGAGCTACCCGTCCGTGGTCCGCGTCCTCGAAGGCCATTTCGACGCGCGGCCGGACGATCTGTCGGCGCTCGTATCGGGCGAAAGCCGCTTCACGGCGATGATCCCGCTCGAAAGCGCGCTGACGCGGCTCGGGCGAGAGTTCGAGAAGGTCGGGAGCTACGACGTCCCACCCGCGATCAGCCGCTTCCCCACCTTCCGCATGCCGATCCGCGATAAGGTGGGCCAGATCGTCTACTGGTGGCTGTGGGACGGGCAGGGGCTCAGCTATGAGACCGATCTCGACGACGCGCAAAGCAAACTGCCGCTTCGCGAGGTGATGACGGCGAAGCGGTTCGGTGAGTTGCTGGACGGCGAGGGCGGTTGAGCGGGTGAAGCGCGAGGGGCCATCGAGCGCTCGAAGCCGGGCCCAGGCTGGCGGTTGGCCTGATCTCCCCCATTGCGGGGGAGATGCCGGCAGGCAGAGGGGGGTATCCATACGCCGAACCTTCGAACGATGGCGCCGGCCCCCCTCTGGATTTCCACCCATCTCCCCCGCAAGGGGGGATAGAAGCGTCGATGTCGGCGCTTGATCGCGATCGATTGCGCCGCCGATTGCAATGCGCCTGATTTCGGGGAGGAGGACCGGAGATGTCCAATAACGAAGTGCCAGAGCTGGAAACGGTCCTGCCGAGCCATCGCGACCTCTATTACGCCGGCGGCTGGCATGCGCCGGCGGGCGGCACATACGAGGATACCGGCAATCCCGGAACCGGTGAGACGCTCGGCGCCGTGGCGTCCGCCGGATCGGCGGATGTCGATGCCGCCATCGCGGCCGCGCGAACGGGCTTTCGCGAATGGCGCGACGTCCTTCCGCTCGAACGGGCGCGCATCCTGAAGGAGATCGCCGCGCTTCTGAGGAAGCATGGCGACGAACTCGCCCTCATCGACGCCGCCAATTGCGGCAACCCCTACGGCGAGATGCGCGGCGACGCGGTGATCGCGGCCGCGCAGATGGACTTCTTCGCCGGTCTCGTCACCGAGATGAAGGGCGACACGATCCCCATGGGCCCGGACCGGCTGAACATGACGGTCCGCGAGCCGCTCGGCGTCGTCGCCCGCATCCTCGCCTTCAACCACCCCTTCATGTTCTGCGGCGGCAAGATGGCGGCGCCGCTCGCAGCCGGCAACGCGGTGATCGTCAAGCCGCCGCTGCAGGCGCCGCTCTCGGCCCTGAGGCTGGCCGAACTCGTCGACGGGCTTCTGCCTGCCGGCGTCTTCAGCGTGCTCCCCGGCGGCACGGAGGCCGGCGCAGCGCTCGCCTCCCATCCGGGCGTCGCCAAGGTGACGCTGATCGGCTCCGTCGGCGCGGGACGCGCTGTGATGCGCGCCGCCTCCGACACGCTGAAGCCGGTGCTGCTGGAGCTTGGCGGCAAGAACGCCCTCATCGCCTATCCCGACAGCGACCCGGACAAGATTGCCAACGCCGTCGTCGCGGGCATGAATTTCGGCTGGTGCGGCCAGTCCTGCGGCTCGACCAGCCGCGCCTTCCTGCACGAGGACATCCACGACGCCGTCGTCGAGAAGCTTGCAAAGAGCGTTTCGCGTTACGTGCCCGGCAACCCGCTGGATCCGGCGACGAGCATGGGGGCGCTGGTCAGCCGCGCGCATTTCGACCGGGTGATGGGCTATATCGAAAAGGGCAAGGCTGAAGGCGCGCGCGTCGTCGCCGGCGGCCATGCGGTGACCGAAGGTCGGCTTGCCGAGGGCTGCTTCGTCGCCCCGACGATCTTCGCCGACGTGACGCCGGAGATGACGATTGCCCGCGAGGAGATCTTCGGCCCCGTCCTCGCCGTCCGCCGCTGGTCGGACGAGGCCGCGATGCTCGACGAGGTGAACGGCCTCGATGTCGGTCTCACCTGCGCGATCTGGAGCCGCGATCTCGCGACTGCTCACCGGGCGGCGTCCCGCGTCGAGGCCGGGTTCGTCTGGATCAACGAGGTCGGACGCCACTTCCTCGGCGCGCCATTCGGCGGGGTCAAGCAGTCCGGCATCGGCCGCGAGGAGGGCATCGGCGAGCTGATGTCCTTCACCCACGAGAAGAACATCCACGTCCATCTAGCCGGGCAATGACCTATCCGAAAAGGAAGCTTTGATGGCCGACGAGATCGATCGTCCGATCGCCTGCGAGGTCGCGCAGTTCTACGGCAGCGATGCGATCGCCGAGATGATGCGGCGGCTCGACATTCCATACGTCGCGCTCAATCCGGGATCGAGCTTTCGCGGCCTCCACGACAGCCTCGTCAATCATCTCGGCAACCGCTCGCCGCAGATGCTGCTGTGTCTGCACGAAGAGCACGCCGTCGCCATCGCCCATGGCTATGCCAAGGTCACCGAGCGCCCGCTCGGCGTGATTCTGCATGCCAATGTCGGGCTGATGCATGCGGCGATGGCGCTGTACAATGCCTGGTGCGACCGGGTGCCGATGCTGGTCTTCGGCGCGACGGGGCCTGTCGACGCCGCCAAGCGCCGGCCCTGGATCGACTGGCTCCACACCTCGCGCGATCAGGCGTCGATCGTGCGCCCCTACGTGAAATGGGACGATCAGCCGGCCTCGCTCGCCGCCTCTCTGCAGTCGATGATGCGGGCAAGGCTGCTCACCTCGACCGCCCCGATGGCGCCGACCTATGTCTGTTTCGACGTCTCGGTTCAGGAGCAGTCGCTCGACGAAATGCCGGCCTTCCCGGACCCCGATCGCAATGCCCTACCGCAATTCGCACGGCCGGGCGAAGCAGAGGCTTCGCAGGTTCTGACGTTCGTCGAGGCGGCCGAGGCGCCGGTCTTCCTCATGGGTCGGGTCAGTCGCGATCGGGCGGCCTGGGACCGCAGGGTGGCGCTCGCCGAGCATTTCGGCGCGAAGGTCGTCACCGACATCAAGCAGGCCGCCGCCTTCCCGACGCGCCATCCGCTGCATGCCGGCGCGCCGTCCTTCTTCCTGTCCGATGCCTCGGTGAAGACCCTTGCCGGGGCCGATCTCGTCGTCTGCTTCGACTGGGTCGATCCGGCTGGAGCGCTGTCTCAGGCCGGCATCGACCGCGATCGGACGAAGGTCGTGAACGTGACGCTCGGACCCCTTCTGCAGAACGGCTGGTCGCTCGACCATGGAAGCCTCTTGCAGGCGGACCTGTCTCTGCTCTGCGCTCCGGACGCCCTCATCGCGGCGCTCTGCGATCTCGCGGGGATCGGGGAAGGCAAGGCGTCGGACTGGGCCGTGAGGCTCGAGCCGGAGAGGCGGCAAGCCGCCAAAGGCCCGACCATCACGGTCAATGCGCTCGCCGACGAACTCGCGCGGCAGCTCGACGGCGTCGAGCGGACCCATATCCGCTTCACCCTCGGCTGGGACGGCGGTCGCTGCGATTTCCGGGTTCCGCTGGACTATCTCGGCTATGACGGCGGAGCCGGCATCGGCTCTGGGCCGGGCATGGCGGTCGGGGCGGCGCTGGCTTTACGCGACACCGGGCGGCTGCCGGTGGCCGTTCTCGGCGACGGCGACTTCCTGATGGGCGCGACCGCGCTCTGGACGGCGGCCCATCACAAGCTGCCGCTCCTGATCGTGGTCGCCAACAACCGCTCCTATTTCAACGACGAGGTCCACCAGGAACACGTCGCCCGCCACCGCAACCGGCCCGTCGAGAACAAGCATGTCGGCCAGGCGATCGAGGAGCCCGACATCGACATCGCCGCCATCGCCCGCGCCCAGGGGGCGACTGGCTACGGCCCCGTCGAGCAGCCGGGCGAGCTTGCGGGTGTTCTCGCGCAAGCCATTCAGGATACCCGCGCCGGCCACACTGTCGTCGTCGATGTCAGAGTGAAGCGCGGCTACAGCGAGGACATGGCCGAGGGCATGACGCAGGAGTGAGGGCCTGTCGCGCTCTCGATATTTTGGTCAAATCCGTCGACGGCCAAGAGCCTCCACGAGCCCTCATCTTGAGGTGCTCCGTCGCTCGGAGAGCGGATGAGCCTCGAAGGGCGAGGGGCGCGCCCCGACGCTGCCGCCAACACCCAGCCGCCTTGCCGGCATGATGATTTATCGGGATGCGTTCAACGTTCCAGCGACCTCCTCACCCTTCAAGGCAGACTGCGGCGGCACCTCAGGATGAGGGGACTGATAGCACAGTCGGGGGGTGAGGGAGACGGAGTGCGTCGTGTACGCGTAGTCCCGAAAAGCAGAAGTCCCGCCAAACTCCGATGCAATGCCGCCCGTTCTCCTCGACGGCCTATTTGCGCAGCCACCAGCCGAGCTTGCGGTTCAGGAACGGTGCGAGGAAGCCAGTGGAAAGGCCGGTCAGGAGAAGCGCGACGATGAACAGCGAGACCGGGGTCGGAAGGCCTTCGATGACAGGCCGCATGCCGTAGATCAGCGCGACGAGCGCCGGATAGACAGCCAGCATGCTCACCACCCATCGTTTCCAGAATGGCGGCACTCCGGTCGCATTCCGTGCTTCGTGCTTCGACACGATCACTCTCCGCATGTCATCGGTTGGCTGGTTTTGGCACCGGATCGGCCCGAACGGGCAATCGGTTTCGACGTCCGGGCGTCGACGAGGAGACGAGAAAACCGGGCGGCACGATCATGCCGCCCGGTCGATGGAGACGGGGCTGCCTTCGGCGGCGGAGCAAATGCCCGCGGCCTCGGGTCGGCCCCCGCGGCGATCAGCTCTGGCCCGCCGGCCTTTGCGCTTCGAGCATTCGCGACTGGAGGACGTGCCGCGCGAGCAGGGCAGCGATCCCAACAATCCCGACGATCGAGACCAGCGTCCAGGGCGCGATCGCGAGAACCGCGAGGGCCGCGAGCAACGGCCGCTCCACCTGCCGCACGTTCGGCATGCCGAAACCTTCGACCGAAAGGGCGACGGCTATCGTTCCTAGCGTGCCGCCGATGATCGCGACGACGTTGGTCAGCGGATCGGAAAGCAGAAGCAGGCCCGGGTTCCAGATGAAGGCGAAGGGAAGCAGGAAGCCGATGATCGCGAGCTTGACCGCCGTGAAGGCGATCTTGAACGGATCCTCGTCCGCGATCGCCGCCGCAGCGAGCGCCGCCACCGCGATCGGCGGGGTGAGTGCCGAAAGAACCGCATAGTAAAGCAGGAACATGTGGCTCTCGAGAACCGGATAGCCGAGCTTGGCGAGTGCCGGCCCGACCAGCACCGCCGCGAGGATGTAGGCGCTCGGCGTCGGCATTCCGAGGCCGAGGATGATGGTGACGACCGCCGCGATGACGAGCGTCAGGATCGGCTCGGAATTGCTGATCACGAGAATGACGTTCGCGGCCTTCATGCCGAGCCCGGTCATCGACAGGCCGCCGATGACGAGGCCCGCGGCGGCGCAGGCGCCCGCGACGGGCAGGATGCGCAGCGTCGTCTCGCCGAGACCCTCGACGATCTGCCAGGGCGACAGGCGCGTCGCCCGAAGCAGCATCGCCGCAAGGACCGCGGTCAGGACGCCGATGCCGGCGGTGAAGGTCGGCGAATAGCCCGACATCAGCGCCACGACGATGCCGACGATCGGAATGAGGAACACCCAGCCGACCCGGAAGGTCTCTTTCAGGCTCGGAATCTCGCCGTCGGAGGGGCGCAGATCGAGCCTCACGGCGCGCAGATGGACCTGGCTGAAGACGCCGAGATAGTACAGAAGCGCCGGAACGAGGGCGGCGATGACCACCTGGTTATAAGCGACGCCGGTATACTCGGCCAGGATGAAGGCAGCCGAGCCCATGATCGGCGGCATGGCGCTGCCGCCCGTCGAGGCCGCGACCTCGACGGCGCCCGCAAAGCGCGGCGAATAGCCGAGGCGCTTCATGACGGGAATGGTGATCGAGCCCGTCGCCACCACGTCCGAGGTCGGGCTTCCCGACATCGTGCCGTAGAGGCCGGAGGAGATGACCGCGATCTTGGCCGGTCCGCCGCGCGAACGCCCGGTGAGGAGCGCCGCGACGTTGAAGAAGAACTCGCCGCCGCCGGACTTCGACAGGAAGGTTCCGAACATCACGAACAGGAAGACGTAGCTCGCGACGACCTGGATTGGAACGCCGAAGACGCCGTCGGTGGTGAAGACGAGAATGTCGAGGAGATAGCTGTATTCGCTGATCCCGTGGCCGAAAGGCGGCGGCAGGAGATAGCCGAACAGGTTGTAGATCAGGAACAGGACGACGACGCCGGTGAGGCCGAGGCCCGTCGTGCGCCGCGTCGCCTCGAGCGTCAGGAAAAGCAGCATCGATCCGAAGAACAACTCGGCCGGGGTGAACGGATCGAGAAGGCTGATGCGATCGGCGATGGCGCCGGCATTCAGGAAGAAATAGAGCCCGCAGGCGACGCTGGCGAGCGACAGCGCCCAGTCGTAGATCGGCACGTGGTTCGGTGCCCTGGGCGTCGCGCCGATCGCCACGAACATGATCGCGTAGATGCCCGACACGAACAGGATGCCGAGAACCAGCGGATCGGAGATGGTGAAGAGGTTCGCGTAGACGACCCAGACGGAGAATGCCGCGGCCGCGACCGTGAGGACGCGCATGGCGGGGGCCGCAAGCTTGCGCTTGCGACCCGTTGCGACGAGAGCTCCGATCACTTGAGCAGCCCGGCTTCGCTGTACGCCTTGGCGGCGCCCGGATGGAACTCGATGACCGTCGGCTTGGCGAGGAGTTCCGGCGTCAGGGCCGACATCGAGCTATGCACCGCCTTGACCTCGTCGATGTTCTTGATGAGGGATTTGGCGAGAGAATAGGCGTTCTCCTCGCTCATGCTCTCGGTGGCGACGAGAACCGCGCCGAGCGCGACCGAACTCACGTCTTCCTTCTGGTTTTTGTAGCTTCCGGCCGGAATGACCATGGTGCCGGTGCCGAACTCCTCGTTCGTCGCGTCGATGACCTCCTGCGGCACGCCGAGGAGGACGACGTCGGTGTTCTCATCGACGGCGCGGAAGGAGGAGTGCTTGATGAAGATGCCGTTGGTGATCATGTCGAGCCGGCCGTCCTGGATCAGGTCCGCCTGCTCGTTGGCGCCGGCGCGCACGAACTGGCCGCCGTTCGACGTGACGACGTCTTCCGTGACGCCGGCTTCCTCGAGCATCTTCAGTGCGACGTTCGAGGTGATGTTGCCGGACCGGTTGATGCCGATGCGCACCGGGGCACCGCTGGTCGCGATGTCGTCGATGCTGTCGATCTTGTACTTCTCGGCCATTTCCTTGTTCAGGAAGAAGTGCATCGGCGCCCAGTTGTACATGTAGCCGATGGCACGCATGTTCTCGACCGGGGCGCGAAACGGCTCGCCGCCCTGAAGGCCGATCTTCGCCTCGGCGTCGTGGACGAGGCCGAGATCGGTCCGCTTTGCCGCGAGAAGGCCGATATTGGCGAAGCCGCCGCCGGTGGCCTGATAGGTGATGACCGAGTTCGGATCGTCGGCCTTGACCGCGCGGTCGATGCCGACGCCGAGGAGCGACCACAGCCCTCCAGGATTGCCGCCCGAAAGCGTCAGGTTCAGGGGATCGGCCGATGCGGAATGTGAAACCAGCATCATGCCGACCGCCGCTGCGAGCGTCAAAATTCTCATATTTCCTCCCAATTCGATCCGGTTTCCGACCTCCTCGGAACCCGGCCGGAGCCAGTTGCCGCCGATGCGCATGGCGATCGGTGGCAGGACTTAGACATCTATTTTTTTAAAACCTCTCCAAGTCAGCGTCAACGTCTTAGACATCTCATTTCTCGCTGGCGACGGAACGACGCGGCGCACGGCGGCGCGGCACGGGCCCGCAAGGGCCTGCGTTCCATGGGATGGGCCAGCGAAAGCGCTGAAGGAACGGCGACGATGTTTCGCCTCGCACGCCATTGCGGAAGACGAGCCCGCCGCCCTGATCGCCGCTTCGCCGACGATCGGCGCGGCGGCGCAGTTCAGGTCATGCTTCAGAGAGGCGGGCCGGCTCGAAGGACGCCGAGGCCGCGCCTCACAGTACCGAGGTCGTGATTCGGGTGGGCGGCATCCTCATGCCCCGGGCGGCCGCTTCGGCTTCGTCGCGCTCGAGATTGGTGATGATCACGTTGAGGGCGCGGCGCAGGATCTTCAACTCGTCGGCGCTCAGCCCCTCGACGGCGATATCGTTCGCCTCGATCGCCAGCGGCTCCAGCCTCTCGCGCAGTTCCCAGCCGCGCGGCGTCAGAAAGGCATGCTGCCGGCGCTTGTTGCCCTTGACGTTCTCGCGGGTGATCAGGCCCTGCTCGACCATGCGCAGCAGCGCCGTATGGGCGGTCGGTTCGGTCAGGTTCGCCCGCTCGCTCAATTCGCGCTGGGACAGCCCGTCTTCCTGCCAGAGAATCCGCAGGAAAATCCACTGGCCGAAGGTGACGCCTTCCGTCGTCAGGCGAAGCTGCAGCGACCGGTTGAAGGCGCGGGCTGCGAGCCGGATCAGGCGTGCGAGGCGCTCTTCCTGAACATCCGTCGCTTCGTTCGCGGAATCGGCGGGTCGTTCGTATTTCATCGGCATTCGGTCCAATCTGAAGGGCATCCGCATTCATGGGACCACCCACGCGTCTCCGGCGAGGCTTGTCTATGGACGCTCGCAAAAAGCCTGACAAGTAAACAGGGAGGGGGACGAAAACGCATTTGAATCCCCGGCGCGTCCGAGCCCCGCAAGAGTCGCGCCGTCGCTGCGATTTGCTCCGTTCTCCGAGTGGCCACCGTGCGGCGTGTCCGTGCTCGATCGCCATTCCTCTTGACGCACAAACTTAGAAAGCTAAGATAAAGCAACTGGACTGTGGTCCCGAAAACGATCGATGTGGAGGAACACGATGCTCACGACCGAAGAGAACGACCTGCTGACCCGCGTGACGGGCGACGCCCCCATGGCGCGTTTGATGCGCCAGCACTGGACGCCGGTCTGCCTCGTGGAAGAAGTGGCAGAGCCGGACGGGAAGCCGCTTCGCGTCGAGGTGCTCGGTGCCACCTATGTCGCCTTCCGCGACAGCAAGGGCCGCCTCGGCATGCTCGACGAGCTCTGCCCGCACCGGAAAGCATCGCTCGTCTACGGCCGCAACGAGGAATGCGGCCTGCGCTGCCTCTATCACGGCTGGAAGATGGACGTGGACGGCAATGTCGTCGCGATGTCGTCGGAGCCCGAGGGCAGCCCGCTGATGGACAAGGTCAAGGCGCGGTCCTACCCGGTGCGCGAATGGGGCGGCTTCGTCTGGGCCTGGCTCGGCGAGAAGGACGAGATGCCGGAGTTCCAGGCGCCGGCCTTCGCGCCGACCGAGGACACGCCGGTGGCGATTCTGAAGATCCGCATTCCGGCCAACTGGGCGCAGATCCACGAAGGCCAGATCGACAGCGCCCATTCCTCCTCGCTCCATTCCTCGACGATGAAGCCCGCGCGGGTGGAAAGCGCCGCCGCCGACGAGAAGTCCTGGTATCGCCCGTCGACCGACAAGTCGCCGCGGATGCAGACCGAGACGACGAGCTACGGCTTCCACTACGCGGCGATCCGCAAGCCGATCAAGAACGCGGCCACACACAACTATCTCCGGATCACCGAGTTCATCGCGCCCTACTACTCGCTGATTCCGCCGAACAACAATTACAAGGTCGCCAGCGTCATCGTGCCGATCAACGACGACGAGACCGCCTTCCACTTCCTCGCCTTCGGCGGCCCGAACGTGCCGACGACGGAGGAATGGCGCGCCTTCAACCACGCGGTCCCGGGCAAGGATGTCGACGAGAAGTGGCGCACCAGACGCACGCTCGAAAACGACTTCATGCAGGACCGCGAGATGATGAAGGACGGGCATTTCACCGGCGTCCTCGGCATCCCGAACGAAGACATCGTCATGTGGGTGTCGATGGGCTCGCGTGTGCAGCGGCAAACGGACGTTCTCGGTGCGTCGGATCTCGCGATCGTCGAATTCCGCCGCCTGATGGTCGATGCCGCCCAGAAGGTGGCCGAGGGCGGACGGGCGATCGGCACGAATTCCGACGTGCCGCAGGCCCAGATCGCCTCGAAGGAGGGCGTCTATCCGAAAGACGTCGACTGGCGCACCCTCGTCGCCCGTCAGAAGGCCGCGGAAACCGCGGTGGCCGCCGAGTAGTCGAGCCGCGGGAAGACGCGAGCATCATTTCCGGCGATGCTTCGAACGAGGCGGCTGCGGAGGACGACGGGTTCTTCGCGGCCGCCATGCTTTTGCGGTGACGCCGTCTCGTCGGGGGAAGTCTCGACGCATGCGGGCGGGTCCGAGGATCCCGGCCGCGTATCCGCCTCGCTCATTCCGGGTCTTTATTCAAAGTTCGACGCCGACGACGCTGGCAGCGTTGATGGATGCCGCCGCCCTTCGCGGCTGACGGCGCAGCGTCCTCGGCACCTTGCGATGCCGTTTGCGGGCGTTCGGGTCGACGCAGCGGGGCACGACCGCTTTCGTTGCTGGCATCGATCGCCTTGCGTAACAGCCGGATGAACTCCGCCGTTTCGGCTTCGTCCAATCCGCTCAGCATCGCCCTTTGTGCCTCAGAGACGCTCGGCGCGATCCTTTCGAGCAGATCGCGGCCTTTCGGTGTGATCGTCAGCACCCGCGCCCGCCGATCCTTCTTGCTGATCTCCCGCTCGATGACGCCCTTGAGGACGAGGCGCTCGATCACGCCGCCGATGGTGACTCGGTCGTAGGCGATGAAGGCAGAGACCGAAGCCTGGTCGAGGCCGGGGTGCTCGGAGATCGTCCGAAGCGCCGCGTACTGAACCGGCGTGAAGTCGCTGCCGACGGCGGAGAGTTCGTTCTGAAAGACGGCAACGGCGATCTGCTGGAGGCGCCGGATCAGATGACCGGGCATGGTTGCGAGTTCGGTCATCTATGCGCAGCCCTCCGAGGCGGAATTGACACGTATACTAATCATACGCATACGTATCATATTTGCGGATGGCGAGGGGTGGTCGCGGTCTTTCGCACTCGCCCGATACGGCAATGAGACGTAACGCATCACGGGAGGCACTTCATGCAATTCCATCTCGACGGATTCAACACCGGCGATCCCTCCATCAAAAAGGCCGTGGTTCGTCCGGCGGTGGTCGACGCCGACGGGGCGACCATGGTCGACGTCCTAATCGTGGGGTGTGGTCCGGCGGGGCTGACGCTCGCGGCGCAGCTCGCCGCCTTTCCCGATGTCCGCACCATGATCGTCGACCAGAAGGAGGGGCCGCTGGATCTCGGTCAGGCCGACGGCATCGCCTGTCGGACGATGGAGATGTTTCAGGCGTTCGGCTTTGCCGAAAAGGTCGAGAAGGAAGCTTACTGGGTCAACGAGACGACGTTCTGGAAGCCGGATCCCGACTGCCCGGAACACATCGCGCGAAGCGGCCGGATCCAGGACACCGAGGACGGCCTGTCGGAATTCCCGCATGTCATTCTCAACCAGGCTCGCGTTCATGATTTCTATCTCGAAACGATGGCCGATGCCCCGACACGCCTCCGGCCGGGCTATGGCCGCCGGCTCGTCGATCTCCAGATCGGGGACGATGCCGACGGCCATCCCGTCACGGCGCGCTTCGCTCTGGTCGGCGAGGGCCGAGAGGAGACCGTCGAAACCGTTCGCGCCCGATATGTGGTCGGTTGCGACGGCGCGCGCAGCGCAGTGCGTAGGTCTCTCGGCAAATCGCTGCACGGCGATTCCGCCAATCAGGCCTGGGGCGTCATGGACG
This sequence comes from Jiella avicenniae, assembly GCF_021390325.1. Lineage (GTDB taxonomy): Bacteria > Pseudomonadota > Alphaproteobacteria > Rhizobiales > Rhizobiaceae > Jiella > Jiella avicenniae. The sequence goes on from NZ_JAJUWU010000019.1 coordinate 136,616, forward strand.
TTCTTGCCGTGTCCGACTTTCCCGACATCCGTTTCAAATCCGCAATCCATTCGGCCAGCGAGGGCAGTGTCCTCATCATCCCGCGCGAGGGAGGCTACCTCGTCCGCCTCTATATCGAACTCGACAAACTGAACGAGGACGAGCGGGTGGCAAGCCGCAACATCACGGCCGAACAGCTCATCGCCGCTGCCCAGCGCATTCTCCATCCCTATACGCTGGACGTCAAAGAGGTCGCCTGGTGGTCGGTCTACGAGATCGGTCAGCGCCTCTGCGATCGGTTCGACGACGCGTCCGAAGGGTCGGGCGTGCCGCCCCGGGCGTTCATCGCCGGCGATGCCTGCCACACCCACAGCCCGAAGGCGGGGCAGGGGATGAACGTTTCCATGCAGGACAGCTTCAATCTCGGCTGGAAGCTCGCAGGCGTCATTCGCGGACTGACGGACGAGCGAATCCTCGCCACCTACTCCGAGGAACGGCAGGCCGTCGCCAAGGAACTCATCGATTTCGATCGCGCCTTCGCCAAGATGTTCAGCGCCCGCCCCAAGACGGGAGAGGGCGACGAGGACGGGGTCGATCCCGCCGAATTCCAGCGCTATTTCGTAAAGCAGGGCCGCTTCACGGCGGGAACGGCCACCCGCTACGCTCCCTCTTTGCTGACGGGCGAGGCCACGCACCAGGATCGTGCCGCGGGGTTCGGCATCGGCACGCGGTTTCACTCGGCGCATGTCGTTCGCTATGCGGACGCAAAGTCACTGGAACTCGGTCACACGGTGGAAGCCGACGGGCGTTGGCGGCTCTTCGCATTCGAGGGAACGGACGACGCCGCTGCCGTCCGAAAGCTCTGCGAATTTCTCGCGACGGATGAAACTTCGCCCGTAAGGCGCTTTACGCCAAACGATGCGGATGTCGACTCCGTCATCGACCTGCGCGCGGTTTTCCAGGGCGGACATCGCGAGCTCGATCGCGGCAAGCTTCATCCGCTGCTGCTGCCGCAAAAGGGGCGATACGGTCTGATCGACCATGAGAAGGTGTTCTGTTCCGAGCGGAAATCCGGCCCGGATATTTTCGAGCTGCGCAGCGTCGACCGCAGATGCGGATGTCTCGTGGTGGTTCGGCCGGATCAGTACGTCGCCCATGTCCTGCCGCTCGAGGCCCATGGCGAACTCGCCGGCTTTTTCGGCCGCTTCTTGATGGAGCAAAGATCGTGAACGAGCGCGCTATAGCGTAAAAGCTATATGCGCCGCCGCAAATAGATATTGGACTGATGGGATCGGGTGCGCGATTTCACCTTGAGTCACCATGGGGAGGAGAGACGATGGGGCGTGTGACCCAAGCGGAAAAGATGCTGATCGGCGGCGAACTGGTCGAGAGTTCGAGCGGCGAGTGGTCGACCTCGGTCAATCCGGCGACGGAAGAGCCGATCGGTCGCGTGCCTGCCGCGACGGCCGAGGACGTCGAGCGCGCCGTCGTCGCGGCCGAATCGGCGTGGCCGGACTGGGCCGCGAGAACCCCGATGCAGCGCGCCGGCATCATGAATGCCTTTGCCGACGCCGTGGCCGCGCGAGCGGATGAGATCCTTAATGTCGAAGTGACCGACACCGGCAACACCATCCGGCCGATGCGGATGATCGACGTGCCGACGGCCGTGGAATCGCTGCGCTACTATGCCGGGCTGGCCCCGGATCTGCGCGGGGAGACGATCCCCGCGACCCGCGACCACATTCATATGACGCTGCACGAGCCTTACGGCGTCGTGGCGCGCATCGCACCCTTCAACCATCCGGTCATGTTCGCGGTCGCGCGCACGGCCGCAGCGCTCGCGGCAGGCAACGCCGTCATCGTCAAGCCGCCGGAAACCTCGCCTCTTTCGGCGATGATCCTCGCGGAGATCGCGCGCGATGCGTTGCCGCCCGGCGTTTTCAACATCGTGACCGGCGACGGGCCGAATGTCGGCGACGCGATCGTCCGCCATCCGCGCGTGAAGCGGATCGCCTTCATCGGTTCGCCGACGACGGGCCGCGCCATCCAGCGCGCTGCGGCGGAGGTGACCGTCAAGAACGTCACGCTCGAACTCGGCGGCAAGAATCCGATGATCGTCTTTCCGGATTGCGATCCGGAAAAGGTCGCGGAGGCGGCGGTCGCCGGGATGAACTTTTCCTGGCAGGGCCAGAGCTGCGGCTCGCTCAGCCGGCTGCTCCTGCACGAGGACGTGCATGGCCGTGTGCTCGACGCGGTTGCCGAGCGCGTCGCGGCACTCAGGATGGGCGATCCACTGAGCGAGGAGACGGACGTTGGGCCGGTCAATTCGAAGGCGCACATGCAGCGCATTCTGGAACATTGCGCCGCTGCGGATCAGGATGGCGCGCGCCGCGTCCTCGGCGGTGGACGTCCGGTCGGCCCGCAGTTCGAAAAAGGCTATTGGGTTCAGCCGACGATCTACGCCGACGTGACGCCCAAGCTCAGGCTCTGGCAGAACGAAGTGTTCGGTCCGGTCCTCGCCGTCGGTCGCTGGAAGGAGTTCGACCAGGCGGTGGAAATGGCCAATTCGACCGAATACGGGCTGACGGCCGCGATCTGGACCAACGACATCAGGAACGCGCTGAAGATGGCGCGCCGGGTGCGCTCCGGCCATCTGTGGATCAACGGCTCCAGCATGCATTTCCTCGGCGTGCCGTTCGGCGGCATGAAGACCAGCGGTGTCGGTCGCGAGGAAGGCCGAGAGGAGCTTTACAGCTACACCGAAACCAAAACCATCAACATCATGCTGTGACGGGCCGATCCATGACCGAGAAAACCCACAATGTCGCGCCCGAATGGGGATCCGACGTGGTTGCACAGACGCTGCGCGACCTCGATCTTCGCTACGTCGCCCTCAATCCGGGCGCCAGCTATCGCGGCATTCACGACAGCCTGGTGAATTTCACCGGCAACGATCCGGAAATCCTGCTCTGCGTCCACGAAGAAGCCGCCGTTGCGATCGCGCACGGATGGGCGAAGATCACCGGACGGCCGATGGCCGTGGCGCTTCATTCCAACGTCGGGCTGATGCACGGGTCGATGGGCATTTTCAACGCCTTCTGCGACCGCGTTCCGATGGTCGTCGTCGGCGCGACCGGCCCGGTCGACGCGGCTCGCCGCCGGCCGTGGATCGAGTGGATCCATACCTCCCAGGATCAGGGCGCCCTGGTGCGCGACTTCATCAAATGGGACGATCAGCCGGGCAGCATCGCCGCCACCCGCGACGCCTTGATACAGGGTGCGGCCATCGCCGCCACGGCCCCGCGCGGGCCGGTCTACGTCAATGTCGACGCCGCGCTGCAGGAGGAGAAGGTGACGCGTCCGCTCGCAGACGCGGACATAACCCGGCGTGGCGCATCCATCGCAGCCGCACCGGCCGCCGATCTCGTCGAGCGAGCGGCCGCCTTCCTCGCCGACGGCAAGAAGATCGTCTTCATGATGGGGCGCATGTCGCGCGACCTGACCGACTGGAACCGGCGCATCGCCCTTGCCGAATGCCTCGGCGCCCGTGTCGTCGCCGACTTCAAGACGGGCGCGACCTTTCCGACGGGGCACGAACTGGCGGTCGGCCGCGCCGGCTACTTTCCCGATCCCGATGCCAAGGCAGCGCTCGCCGAGGCCGACGTCATCGTCAATTTCGACTGGGTGGATTTCGGCGGCACGTTGCGTTCGGTCTTCCCGGACCAAGCCGTTCCGGCGAAAGTCATCTCGGCCTCGCTCGACGGTTTTGCCCATCGCGGCTGGTCGAAGGACGGCGGGGCCCACTATCCTGCCGACGTCTCGTTCCTCAACGAGCCCGACCAGGTCGTCCACGTGCTTGCCGACGCACTCGAAGCCAAGGATACGGAGAACCCCGGCCTGCCTTCTCTCGGAGCCCTTCCCGAAGGCGAGACGCTGACCCCGCAGGACGTCGCCGTGCTGCTTCGTTCCAAGCTCGACGGCGCGAAGCCCTGTCTCATCCGCGGCCCGTTGAGCTGGACCGGCGCGGACTGGCCGGTCGATCATCCCCTGGCCGCGCTCGGCTATGACGGCGGCGGCGGCATCGGTTCGGGCTGCGGCATGGCCGTCGGCGGGGCGCTCGCACTGCGCGACATGAACAGCGACCGCCTGCCGCTCGCCGTTCTCGGCGACGGCGACTTTCTGATGAACGCCTCGGCGCTCTGGACCGGCGTCAACAAAAAGGTTCCCCTCCTCGTCGTCGTGCTCAACAATCGCTCCTTCTACAACGACGAGGTTCATCAGGAGACGGTCGCCAGGCACCGCGACCGGCCGGTGGAAAACAAGCATGTCGGCATCGTCATGAACGGCCCGGACATCGACGTCAGCTCGGTCGCACGGGGCTTCGGCGCCTGGAGCCCGGGCCTGATCAAGGGAAGCGACGCCCTGCTCGCGGCCGTGGATGAAGCGCTTTCGGTCGTCGGGAGCGGCGGAACGGCGGTCCTGGAAGTGGACACCGCGAAGGGCTACGCGCCTTCCATGGCCAACGCGCTGCGCGGAGCCTCCTGAGCCTTGAGGCCCTGCGAAAGGGTCTCCGCCAACGAAATCTGAAAATGGGACAGCTGCTTGCCCCGGCGCCGCACGAGGTAGACCGGGACGAGCAGCGTCATTCCGGGCGTTGCCAATACGCGGAGGCTTCCCGAGGCCAGCTCGTCGCGCACCGAGGACTGGAACAGGAACGCCGCTCCCGCTCCGGCCCGTACCGCCTGCTTGATCGACTCGGCGTGACCGAACTCCATCGCGATATGGCGACGCTGTACGCCGTGGGCGGCGAGACAATGCTCTTCGATCTCGCGCCGCGGGGTGCCGGATTGCGCGGTTATGAACGGCATGCCCGACAGTTTCGCTTTGTCGAAGCTCTCGCCGGCGATGTTCGAACGGTCGGATGTGACGAGGATCAGCCGCTCGTCCATGATCTTCTTGATCTCGAGTCCCGTCGTGACGTGGCGCGGATCGAGAATGGTGAAGGCGAAATCGCAATCGCCGATATGGACGGCATCGGTGACCGATCCGGGCGTCGCGATGCGGACCGATATCTCACCCTTCGGATAAGTCGTGTGGAACTGCGAAATCAGTCCCGGCAGCACGTAAGAGCCGATCGTCATCGAAGCGCCGACCGTCGCCTTTCCGACGAAGCCGCGCTGGAATTCGGCCATTTCCCGTTCCATCTCGCGGGTGCGGCTGACCATCTCCCGCGCCCAGCCGTAGACCCTTTGACCCTCCTCGGTGAGGACGATCTTCCGCCCCATGCGGCCGGTCAGCGACGCTCCGAATTTGTCGGACAGCGCCTTCACGTGAGCGGACACGACGGGCTGCGCGATACCCAGTCTCTCGGCGGCACGCGAGAAGCTGCCGAGCTCCACGACGAGGCAGAAGACCTCCAGCTTGTGGATCGATATCTGGGCGACGAGAGAACGCATCGATAGCCTGCATGCTATAATCAGAGGAGAAATATATATTAGTCGGTGGGAATGCCGCAAGCTAAGCTCTACCCACCAATGGAGGAGGGGACGCATGCTGGAAAAGGCTTCTCGTCGAAACGACGACATCATCCGCGACGCCACGGTGACCGAACTGGTCATGGCCAACCGCATTCTCGCGCGTGAGGACGTCATCGATGACTTCGGCCACATCAGCGTGCGCAACCCGCTCAATCCGGATACGTACTTCCTGTCGCGCTCGCGTAGTCCGGCCGTCGTCACGCGGGCCGACATCATGGAGTTCACGCTCGACGGCGAGCCGATCGGGAGCGATACGCGCCGGCCCTATGCGGAGCGGCACATTCACGGTGCGATCTACAAGGACAGGCCCGACGTCAACGCTGTGACGCACCATCATGCGAGGTCGGTCCTGCCCTTCACCATGGTGGACGTGTCGTTGCGGCCGATGTTTCACATGGCCTCGGTCATCGGCAAGGACATCAAAACCTGGGACAGCCAGGACGAGTTCGGCGACACCAACATGCTGGTCGACAGCATGGCGATGGGCCACTCGCTGTCACGGACGCTCGGCGACAACCGGGTCGCGCTCCTGCGCGGTCATGGCTGCATCTGCGCGGCGGCGGACGTCCGCTCCGTGATCATGGTTTCGATCGCCCTGAGAGACAACGCCGCCCTCATTCAGGAAACCCGGCAGCTCGGCGACGTCACCTATCTCACCGATGGCGAGATCGACATGGCGGGCAGGATGCTGTTGAGCGAAATGCCTTTGGCGCGTGCATGGGACTACTGGGTGGGGCGGGCCGGATTCCACGGCCTTTGAGGCCTTGACGGCCGACCGAGGTGGGGGCCTCGGGACACATCAAATCTAGGGAGGAGACAGTCATGCTGAAGCACACCGTCTACGGTTTCACCTTCGTCGCCGCATTGGCTCTTGCGGGGACGGCCAGCGCGCAGTCGCTCGGGATCGGCGCGGGCACGCAGGGTTCTCAGAACTACGCCGTCAATGCCGGTTTCGCGCAGTTCCTGTCCAACGAACTCGGCCTGGACGTTCGCGTGCAGGCCTATGGCGGATCCGGCCAGTCGATGCCGCTGATCGATGCGGGCCGCCTCGACCTTCAGCTCGTTCCGAGCCCCGACGTGGCGGCTGCGGTTCGCGGTGAAGAGCCGTTCGAAGGCCGGCCCCTGCAGAACCTTCGCGCCGTCGCCTCGCTCAGTTCGTCCGCATACGGCTTCATGGTGCGGGCCGACTCGGACCATACCAAGGTGTCCGACGTCAAAGGTCTGACGATCACCTACGGATACACCGCCCAGCCGACCCTGCGGGACCAGGTGGACGGCATTCTCGCCGCTGGCGGCCTGTCGATCGATGACATGAGCGTCGACAACGTCCCCTCGGTGCCGAACGGGGTCGACGACTTCATCGCCGGCAATGCCGACGTCGCCTTCTTCGCTCTGCAGGGCGGCAAGACGCGCGAGGCCGATGCCTCGGTCGGCATACGCTGGCTGGCGGTCGAAAATACCCCCGAAGCCGAAGCCGCGATGCAGAAGTTCGTGCCGACCTCCTACGTGAAGGTGGTGCCCGCGGGGTCCGCGCCGGGCGTCAAGGAGGACACGCCGATGATGGGCTACGACTACGTGCTTGCCGTCGGTGCCCATGTGCCGGACGAGACGGTACGCCAGATTCTGGAACTCGTTCACGACAATCCCGACAAGGTCCGCGGCATCCTCAAGACCTTCGCCGAGTTCTCGCCGGATGAGATGGCGCCTGACCTCAAGGGTATCATGTATCACCCGGCAGCTTCCGCCTATTTCAAAGAAATCGTCCTGACGAAATAAGGTAACGGCGATGATGTCGGAAGATGGTCGCGCGCCCGTCGTGGCGCGCGGGCCGATCGTGTGGCTGGAAAGCTTGGCCGGCACACTGATCGTCTTGCTCTCTGTCGCCTATGCCGGCGACCTGCACCGCTACATGGGCCTGTCGATCTACGACGCGCAGATTCTGGCTGCGGGCCTGACGCTGGCGCTCACCACCGGCTTTCTCGCCGTTGCGAGGAGATCGACGGGGCGGGTGATCCGTGCCTTGGCATTGGTGGCCGCGCTCGTCACGTTCGGTGTCGGCACCTATCTGTCCCTCGACTACATCCAGATCACGATGGAGGCCCCGTACCTGCCTTTCTGGTTGGTGCTTCTTTCCGGTGCGATCCTGGGCGCGCTGCTTCTCAACATCGTGCCGTCCGTCGGCTACGGCATCCTTGCGGTCGTTCTGGTCTTCATTCTCTACGGTCTCTTCGGCGACCTGATGCCCGGCGCTTTCCGCAGCCGCGAGACGTTGCCGTCGGAACTCTTGATCTATCTCGCGACCGATGCCAACGGCATGCTCGGCGCCGCACTGAAGGTCGCCGTCGTCATCGTGGTTCCATACCTGCTCTTCGGCAAGCTGCTGTCGGCCTGCGGAGCAGCGAACTTCTTCAACGACGGGGCGTTGGCGCTGATGGGCCGCTTTCGCGGCGGCCCGGCGAAGGTCGCCGTGACGGCGTCCTCGCTGTTCGGCTCGATTTCGGGCAATGCCGTCGGCAACGTCGTCGGAACCGGTGTCGTGACAATCCCGATGATGAAGCGGGCGGGCTTCCAGCCTGCCTATGCAGGGGCGGTGGAAGCGACGGCCTCGACGGGCGGTCAGCTCGTGCCGCCGGTCATGGGAGCAGCCGCCTTCATCATGGCCGACATGATCCAGGTCGATTACGTGGACATCATGCTGGCGGCCCTGCCGGCGGCGATTCTCTACTACGTGGCGATCTTCATCAATGTCGACCTGAAAGCCGGTCGGCGCAATCTGCGCGCCGTGCCGCGTGACGAGATCCCGAGCGGCTGGGGCGCGTTGAAGGCGGGATGGCATTTCATCATACCGTTCGTCGTGCTTTTCTACGCGCTCTTCGCGCTCAACATGCGGCCCGAACGTGCCGCCGTCCTCGCCACCGTGGTGCTGCTCTTCGCGAGTTTCGTCTTCGGCTACAAGGGCGAGCGCATGAAACCGCGCGAACTCCTGCCGCTGATTGCCGACACCGGACGCTCGGCGCTCGACCTCATCATCGTCTGCGCCGCCGCGGGCGTCATCATCGGTGTCCTCAACATCTCCGGCCTCGCCTTCAATCTGACGATGAACATCGTCGCGGCGAGCGGCAACAGCGTCGTGGTGCTGGCCGTCATCACGGCTTTGATCAGTATCGTCCTCGGCATGGGCATGCCGACCGTCGGCGTCTACATCCTGCTCGCGACCCTGGTCGCGCCGGCTCTGGTCGAGGTCGGCGTCCCGGTCATCGCGGCCCATCTCTTCGTCTTCTATTTCGGCCTTCTGTCGATGATCACGCCGCCGGTCGCGCTCGCGTCGTTCGCGGCTGCCAACATCGCGGGCGCATCTTCGTGGGCGACCAGCATCGAATCGATGAAACTTGCCTGGCCGGCCTACATCGTGCCGTTCCTCTTCATCTTTTCGCCGGCGTTGACCTTCGATGGCACATGGCTGCAAGTCGTCTGGACGTTGGCGACCGCGATCCTCGGCATCTACATGGTGACGGCTGCGATCGTCGGTTTCTTCCGTCGGGACCTCAATATGGGCGAGAGGGCGGCCATCGGTGTCGCCGGCGTGCTGGCTCTCATGCCGGCCGGCCTGATGCCGGGCTTCATCTGGACGGACGTCGTCGGCGTCATCGGGTTCGGCGCGCTGTGCGCGCTGATCCGCCCGTCCGCCTCGGCGGAAGGCTCCCGTCACGTCGCGCAAGGCTCCGAGCGGCCGGTTCGAGCCGGCCACCGATCGCCTTTGGGCTGACCGTCCTGCACGTCTGCCGCAATTGCCGGCTTTCGTTGCAGACGGTCCGGCCTTTCGCCTCGTTCACGGCGTCATCCTCCGCGATCGCCTCGTCGAGAGTGGTAAGGCCGGCGCCCTGAAGGGCCGGGGAGGCCGCCCGGGGGAGGGAACGGTCTGCGGACGGTACCGCCTCTGGCCGCCCCGCTGCGCTTCCGACCTCTTTCAGAAGCGGCGACCGCCGGGAATCCGGCTGCGGCGACGCTGGGCCGGTGCGGCGGGTCGCAGTTTCGTTCGTTGCGTTTCACTTTCGCTTTCCGCATGATCGGCTTCGCTTCAGGGGAGGAGCGCAATCATGCTGTCCGAGCGTCAACTGCAAATTCTCGAAGCCGCCAAGCGATCCGGCAGGGTCGCCGTCGACGATCTCGCGGCCCGCTACGAAGTGTCGGTCCAGACGATCCGCAAGGATCTCAACGACCTCTGCGACCAGCGGCTGCTCGCTCGCGTCCATGGCGGCGCGGTGTTGTCTTCCGGCGTCGAGAACGTCGGCTACGACGCGCGGCGGGTGATCGCGGCGGACGAGAAGGCGGCGATCGGCCGCGCCGTCGCCGATCTGATCCCGGACCGGGCGTCGCTCTTCATCAACATCGGCACGACGACGGAGGCGGTGGCGCATGCGCTGCTGCGCCATGCCGGCCTGATGGTGATCACCAACAACATCAACGTCGCGACCGCACTCCGGCCCTATCCGGAGATGGAGGTGGTGATCGCTGGCGGCGTCGTGCGGCGCTCCGACGGGGGGATCGTCGGCGAGGCGGCGGTCGACTTCATCCGGCAGTTCAAAGTGGATTTCGCAGTGATCGGCGTCTCGGCGATCGACGGCGACGGGTCGCTGCTCGACTTCGACTACCGGGAGGTGCGGGTCGCCCAGGCGATCATCGGCAATGCCCGCCACGTTATTCTCGCCGCCGATTCCTCGAAGTTCGAGCGTTCGGCGCCGGTTCGGATCGGCCATCTCGACCAGGTGCAGACATTCGTCACCGACCTGGCGCCGCCGGCCATCCGGTCGATCTGCGCGGCGGCCGAGGTGCGGATGATCGAGACGCGGCCGGAGGCGGCGGCACGCGGCAGCCCCGACGCGGATGACGCGAGGTCGTAACGGTTACGGAAATGCGATTTCGTTTGACCTTCGTTTCTGTTTCGTAATACCATCTCTCAAGTTCGCAATCGCAATTTAATTGCTGCAGTGCGAAGCGGGAGGCCATGAAGCGATTCGACATCTTCGTCATCGGCGGGGGCATCAACGGCTGCGGCATCGCGCGGGACGCCGCCGGCCGGGGCTATACGGTCGGCCTCGCCGAGATGAACGATCTCGCCTCCGGCACGTCCTCCTGGTCGACCAAGCTGATCCATGGCGGGCTGCGCTATCTCGAGCACTACGAGTTCAGCCTGGTGCGCCATGCGCTGATGGAGCGCGAAGTGCTGTGGGCGATCGCGCCGCACATCATCCGGCCGCTGCGCTTCATCCTGCCCCATCACGACGGGCTGCGGCCGAAATGGCTGCTGCGCACCGGACTTTTCCTCTACGATCACATCGGCGGCCGCAGGAAGCTGAAGGCGACGACCAAGGTCGATCTGTCCGGCCCGCTCGGCGCGCCGCTGAAGAGCGAATACCGCACCGGCTTCGAATATTCCGACGCGCGGGTGGACGATGCCCGGCTCGTCGTCCTCAATGCCCGCTCGGCTCGGGAAAAGGGCGCCGAGATCATGGTCCGCACCAAGGTCGTCGCCGCGCGGCGCGAGGCCGGCCTTTGGCAACTGACGTTGCGCGACGCCGCGAGCGGCGAGGAGCAGAGCGTCGCCGCCAGATTTCTGGTCAATACCGGCGGTCCCTGGGTGGACCTCATCCTGCGCAACACCGTCGGTCGCAACGAGGCGCATCACATCCGCCTCGTCCAGGGCTCGCACATCGTCACGAAGAAGCTCTACGAGCACGACCGGGCCTACATCTTCCAGAACGCCGACGGCCGCATCATCTTCACCATCCCCTACGAGGACGACTTCACCCTCGTCGGCACCACCGACCGGGACTTCGAGGGTGATCCGGCCGATGCGGCCATCACCGAGGAGGAGATCGACTATCTTCTCGCCGCGGCGAGCGAATATCTGGAAAAGCCGGTCCGGCGCGAGGACGTCGTCTGGACCTTTTCCGGCGTGCGTCCGCTCTTCGACGACGGCGCCTCCAAGGCCCAGGAAGCGACGCGCGACTACGTGCTCAAGGTCGAGGGCGGGGAGGGCGGTCCGGGCCTCCTCAACTGCTTCGGCGGCAAGATCACCACCTACCGCGTGCTCGCGGAAGATGCGATGAAGAGGATCGAAGACGTGCTCGGTCGCAAGGGCGGGCAGTGGACGGCCGACGCGCGGCTGCCCGGCGGCGATTTTCCGGTCGATGGCATCGCCGAACTCGAACGGACCCTCGCCGCCAAGGCGCCGGAGCTTTCCGCGTCGACGGTTCGCCGTCTGGTGCGGGCCTACGGCACCGACGCCGCCTCCTTCGTCGCGGCCGGCAGGCTGGGCGAGGATTTCGGCCACGGCCTTCACGCCGCGGAGGTCGATTTCCTGATTGCGCGGGAATGGGCGCGGAGCGCCGCGGACATTCTCTGGCGCCGGTCGAAGCTCGGCCTGCGCTTTACGTCGGCCGAGGCGGAGCGGCTGGCAGATTATGTGGACAAGGCAACGGCGAGGCGGCGGGCGGCGGCCTGAGTGGCCGTTCGCACCAGGTCTGCCGTTTGGGAGGACGGATTGCTCGAACTCATCAATGTCAGCCGCAAGGTCGGCGCCGAGGACCACATCGTCGACGTCTCGCTGAAGCTCCAGCGCGGCTCGATCAACGTGCTGCTGGGCCCGACGCTCGCCGGCAAGACCTCGCTGATGCGGCTGATGGCCGGCCTGGACGCGCCGACCGCGGGCAGGGTGATGATGGACGGCAAGGACGTCACCGGCATTCCGGTGCGCCGGCGCGACGTCGCCATGGTCTACCAGCAGTTCATCAATTATCCGACGCTGTCGGTCTACGAGAACATCGCCTCGCCGATGCGTGTCACCAAGAGGCCCAAGGCCGAGATCGACGCGGCGGTGAGGAAGGCCGCCGATCTCCTCAAGATGACGCCCTATCTCGACCGCACGCCGCTAAACCTGTCCGGCGGCCAGCAGCAGCGCACGGCGCTGGCGCGGGCGCTGGTGAAGAACGCCGACGTCGTCCTCCTCGACGAGCCGCTGGCCAATCTCGACTACAAGCTGCGCGAGGAACTGCGCGAGGAGTTGCCGAAGATCTTCGCCGAGACCGGCGCGATCTTCGTCTATGCGACCACCGAGCCGCACGAGGCGCTGCTGCTCGGCGGGCGCACGGCGACGCTGTCGAAAGGTCGCGTCACCCAGTTCGGCGAGACGACAACCGTCTATCGCCGCCCGGACGACCTTTTGACGGCGACGACCTTCTCGGATCCGCCGCTGAACGTGCTCGTCGCCGAAAAGCGCGGCGGCCGTTTTACCGGCGCCGGCGGCGTCGACTTTGCCGTGGCTCCCGTCCATGCGGGCCTTGCCGACGGGCGCTACAAGATCGGCGTCCGGCCCCACCGGCTGGAACTCGGCAAGGCGCATCCGGCGGGCTTCGATGCCCGGGTCACGCTGACCGAGGTGACGGGCTCGGAGACCTTCATCCACGCCACCCATGGCGGCTCCGACATCATCGCGCTCGTCCACGGCGTCAGGCGCGTCGATGCCGGCGACACCGTGCATCTGTCCTTCGATCCGGCCGAGATCCTCGTCTTCGGCGACGATGACCGCGCGGTCGCCGCCCCCGCCGCGATGGCGGCCTAGAGGAGACCCCCGATGGCCCGCATCCGGCTCGATCACATCCGCCACGCCTATTCGCCCGAACTCGCGAAAGCGAACAACTACGCGCTGCGCGAGGTCGACACCGTCTTCGAGGACGGCGGCGCCTACGCGCTGCTGGGTCCGTCCGGCTGCGGCAAGACCACGCTTCTCAACATCATCTCCGGCCTCCTGTCGCCGTCGGAAGGCCATGTCCGCTTCGACGACCGGGACGTGACGCTGCTCTCCCCGGAGGCGCGCAACATCGCCCAGGTGTTCCAGTTCCCGGTGATCTACGACACCATGACGGTGCGCGAGAATCTCGCCTTTCCCCTGAAGAACCGCAAGGTGCCGAAGGCCGAGATCGGTCCGCGCGTCGACGACATGCTGCGCCGCATCGGCCTCGAACGGAAGGCCGACCGCAAGGCCCGCGGCCTGACCGCCGACGAGAAGCAGAAGATCTCGCTCGGGCGGGGACTCGTGCGCTCCGACGTCGCCGCGATTCTCTTCGACGAGCCGCTGACGGTCATCGACCCGCATATGAAGTGGCAGCTTCGCTCGGAACTGAAGCAGCTCCACCGCGAGTTCCAGATGACCATGGTCTACGTCACGCACGACCAGACCGAGGCGCTGACCTTCGCCGACAAGGTCGTGGTCATGTATGCCGGCGAGGTCGTCCAGATCGGCACGCCGGAAGAGCTGTTCGCGCGCCCGCAGCACACCTTCGTCGGCTATTTCATCGGCTCGCCCGGCATGAACGTCCTGCCCTGCGATCTCGACGGCGGCGACGCCATCGTCTCCGGCGAGCGGGTCAAGCTGCCGGCTGGCCTGTCTGCGGCGACCCCGAAGAAGCGCGTCGAACTCGGCATCCGGCCGGAATTCGTCTCGCTCGTTCCCCGCGGCGAGGGCATTCCCGTAACGGTCGAGAAGGTCGAGGACATCGGCTCGGAGAAGATCGTGCGCGCGCGGCTCGGCGAGCACCGCCTCAGCGCCGTCGTGGCGGAGGATCGGACGATTCCCGCCGATGCCGACGTCGCCTTCGCCGCGGACCGGCTGAACCTCTACGCCGATTCCTGGCTGGTCGAGCGGGGCTGAGGGAGGAAACGATGGAAAAGACCTGGAACAACAAGGCCTGGTTCTTCGTCCTGCCGGTGCTTCTGCTCGTCGCCTTCTCGGCGGTGATCCCGCTGATGACGGTGGTGAACTACTCGGTGCAGGACAGTTTCGGCAACAACCAGTTCTTCTGGTACGGCGCCGACTGGTTTCGCGAGGTGCTCACGTCGGAACGCTTTCACGACGCGTTGCTCCGCAACCTGCTCTTCTCGGCCATCATCCTCGCCATCGAGGTGCCGCTCGGCATCCTCGTCGCGCTGGCGATGCCGAAAAAGGGCATCTGGGTGCCGGTCTGCCTCGTCCTGATGGCGCTGCCGCTGCTCATTCCCTGGAACGTCGTCGGCACGATCTGGCAGGTTTTCGCGCGGACCGACATCGGCCTGTTGGGCTATACGGTCGACGCGCTCGGCATCGACTACAACTACGTGCGCAACACCGTCGACGCCTGGGTCACGGTCGTCGTCATGGACGTCTGGCACTGGACGAGCCTCGTCGTGCTCCTCTGCTACGCCGGCCTCGTCTCGATTCCCGATGCCTATTACCAGGCCGCCAAGATCGACGGCGCCTCGCGCTGGGCGGTGTTCCGCTACATCCAGCTGCCGAAGATGGGCCGGGTGCTTCTGATCGCCGTGCTGCTGCGCTTCATGGACAGTTTCATGATCTACACCGAGCCTTTCGTCGTCACCGGCGGTGGCCCGGGTAACTCCACGACCTTCCTGTCGATCGACCTCGTGAAACTCGCCATCGGCCAGTTCAACATCGGCGAGGCGGCGGCGATGAGCCTGATCTACTTCCTGATCATCCTGCTCCTGTCGTGGGTCTTCTACACGGTGATGACCAATGCCGGAAACGACAAGCCGATGACGGGAGGCGGAGAATGAGCGACCACGCGACGACGGCCCATCCGAGCCTGCCGGGCGCGGCGCATTCCGAAAGCGCCATCGCGGCCCGCGCGCGGATGAAGACCGGGCACTTCCGCTTGAAGGCGCTGATCCCGATCGTCTACATCCTGTTCCTGCTCCTGCCGATCTACTGGCTCGTCAACATGAGCTTCAAGACCAACCAGGAGATCCTAGGCTCGCTGACGCTCTGGCCGCAGAATCCGACGCTGCACAACTACCGGGTGATCTTCACCGATCCATCCTGGTACATGGGCTACGTCAACTCGATCATCTACGTCGTCATGAACATGGTGATATCGGTCGCCGTCGCCCTGCCGGCGGCCTACGCCTTCTCGCGCTACCGGTTCCTCGGCGACAAGCACCTGTTCTTCTGGCTCTTGACCAACCGCATGGCGCCGCCGGCAGTCTTCGCGCTGCCCTTCTTCCAGCTCTATTCGGCCTTCGGCCTGATCGACACGCACATCGCGGTCGCGCTCGCCCACTGCCTGTTCAACGTGCCGCTGGCCGTCTGGATTCTCGAGGGCTTCATGTCGGGCGTTCCCAAGGAGATCGACGAGACCGCCTATATCGACGGTTATTCCTTCCCGACCTTCTTCTTCAAGATCTTCACCCCGCTGATCGCGTCGGGCATCGGCGTCGCCGCCTTCTTCTGCTTCATGTTCTCCTGGGTGGAACTCCTGATCGCCCGCACTTTGACCGTGACCGACGCCAAGCCGATCTCGGCAATCATGACCCGCACGGTGTCGGCGTCGGGCATGGACTGGGGCGTCCTGGCCGCCGCCGGCGCGCTCACCATCATCCCCGGCGCGATCGTGATCTGGTTCGTGCGCAACTACATCGCCAAGGGCTTTGCCCTGGGGCGGGTGTGATGGGGGGAGCTGCTTCAACGATGGCGCGGCGCCTCTTCGCCCTCCGAGGCGACCCGTCGACAAGCTCGGGGTCGCACCTCGGGATGAAGAGGCGGAGAGGTATGGCGCTGCCCTTCGCAGGATCGTCATCCTCGGGCTTGTCCCGAGGATCTGCTGCCGCCAGAGCGCAAAGACTCTCGGCCATTCGGCACCGAAGCGAAACGTCCGGCCCGGTAGATCCTCGGGACAAGCCCGAGGATGACGTCGCGGGCGAGGCAACCGTCGGCAGATCAGTCCACGATGTCCTCGATGCCGAGCTTCAGCGCGGATGCCAGCGCCTTCAGCGTCGACAGCCGCGGGTCGATCTTGCGGCTTTCGATGTCGCTGACCGTCGCCGGACGAAGGTCGGCCGCCTCCGCCAACTCGGCCTGCGTCAGCCCGACCGACTTGCGCCATGCGGCGAGCGGGTGGAGTTCGCCGTTCAGGGACGCCAGCACGAGTTCGGAAGGCATCGAGGGGGCGCCCTCGTATTCGACCATCGCCTGCTCGGCGATCGCCGCGTCGCCCGCGTCCTCGACGATGGTCCGATACTCTTCCTCTGTAAGGACGATGAGTTTATCGCCCTTCAGGTTGACCGCTTCGTTCATGGCGCTGTTCCCCAATTGAGGTTCGTCTACGCTTGTTTATTGATCTCCACATGGAGAGCTATCAACACAAGCGATAAGAGAGACGCAGTGGAATCTATTGGACCCAAAGAGTGGATCGCAATCTATGCAGCTTCCCTCTCCACCATCCTTGCTTTGATTAGCTTTGTGCGTTGGTTGACCTCCGGGCCCCGTCTAGCGGTTACCGTCTTCAATCCGAGCCAAGTATCGCTGGGAGCAAATAATTTTCTCGCGATCGTCTCGAATACCGGGCGAACTCCTGTCGTCGTTCAATCTCTCGATATTTCATTTAGAACTTCCCGACTGCCGTTTGGGAGTGAGGTCGGGCGAGCTATTTTCGATGAGAGCTCCCGATGGAAGCCGTCTGTTGAATTAGTTCCGGTTCCAGGAAAACCAAATCATTTTCATGAGATCCCGAAGTCTCTCGTTCCTTTCGGTGAAATTCGCGCGCCTGCAGCAGCCATAGACGCATACGACATCAAGTGCCACTGGATACGTGTGACGGCTCGACCCCGAAACAGCAGAAGAAAATTCACTGGTTGGGCTGCGCCAGAGCGCGGGCGCTTAGTATAAGGACCATCTTGATGATCGACCTATCCTGGATGGCCTGGACCTGGCCGACGGCGATCTTTTTCGTCGCCATCTTCGCTCTCATCGCGCTGATGGGCGTGTGGGAATACGTGGTCCCCGGCGGCGCGCCGCGGGTCGGCGTCCTGCGCTTCGAGACGACGCGAGGCGACCGGCTGTTCGTGTCGCTGCTCGGCTCGGCCTTCATCTGCCTCGGCTGGCTCTGGGCCACCGATCTTTCGCTCTGGTACGCGCTGATCGTCTGCGCGCTCTTCTTCGTTCTCGTCTTCCGCCTCGTCTGAGGCGGAGGGAACATGGATACGGGCCGCCGCCGGTCGGCTCGGATCTCGGGATGGATCGACCGGCCTGTCTCAACGGGAGGATACTTCATGAAACGCACACTCTGGGTCACCACGGCGACCCTCGCCATCGCGCTTGCCTCCGGTCCGGCCTTCGCCGACATGGACGCCGCGAAGAAATTCCTGGACACCGAGATCAAGGATCTCTCCTCGCTCTCGCGCGCCGACCAGGAAAAGGAGATGCAGTGGTTCATCGACGCGGCCAAGCCCTTCCAGGGCATGGACATCAAGGTCGTGTCGGAGACCATCACCACCCATGAATACGAGTCGAAGGTCCTTGCGCCGGCCTTCACCGCCATCACCGGCATCAAGGTGACCCACGACCTGATCGGCGAGGGCGACGTCATCGAGAAGCTGCAGACGCAGATGCAGTCGGGCGAGAACATCTACGACGCCTACGTCAACGATTCCGACCTCATCGGCACCCACTGGCGCTACCAGCAGGTCCGCAACCTCACCGACTGGATGGATGGCGAAGGCAAGGACGTGACCTCGCCGACGCTGGATATCGCCGACTTCATCGGCACCTCCTTCACCACCGCCCCGGACAAGAAGCTCTACCAGCTCCCCGACCAGCAGTTCGCCAACCTCTACTGGTTCCGCTACGACTGGTTCAACGACGAGAAGAACAAGGCCGACTTCAAGGAGAAGTACGGCTACGAACTCGGCGTGCCGGTCAACTGGTCGGCCTATGAGGACATCGCCGAGTTCTTCACCGGCCGCGAGATCGACGGCCAGAAGGTCTATGGCCACATGGACTACGGCAAGAAGGATCCGTCGCTCGGATGGCGCTTCACCGACGCCTGGCTGTCGATGGCCGGCAATGGCGACAAGGGCATCCCGAACGGCCTGCCGGTCGACGAATGGGGCATCCGCGTCAACGAGCAGAGCCAGCCGACCGGCTCCTGCGTCGCGCGCGGCGGCGACACCAACGGGCCCGCGGCGGTCTATTCGATCCAGAAATATCTCGACTGGCTGAAGGCCTACGCCCCGCAGGAAGCGCAAGGGATGACCTTCTCGGAGTCCGGCCCGGTTCCGGCGCAGGGCCAGATCGCCCAGCAGATCTTCTGGTACACCGCGTTTACCGCCGACATGGTCAAGGACGGGCTCCCGGTCGTCGACGAGGAGGGCAATCCGAAGTGGCGCATGGCGCCGTCGCCGCACGGCGTCTACTGGGTCGACGGCATGAAGCTCGGCTACCAGGACGTCGGTTCCTGGACGCTGATGAAGTCCACGCCGGACGACCGCGCCAAGGCCGCATGGCTCTACGCCCAGTTCGTCACGTCGAAGACCGTCGACGTGAAGAAGAGCCACGAGGGCCTGACCTTCATCCGCGAATCGACGATCCGCGACAAGAGCTTCACCGATCGTGCGCCGAAGCTCGGCGGCCTCGTCGAGTTCTATCGTTCGCCGGCCCGCAAGCAGTGGTCTCCGACCGGCACCAACGTGCCGGACTATCCGAAGCTCGCCCAGCTCTGGTGGCAGGCTATCGGCGATGCGGCCTCGGGCGCCAAGACCCCGCAGGAAGCCATGGACGCGCTCTGCGCCAACCAGGAGCAGGTGATGCAGCGCCTCGAGCGGGCCGGCATCCAGGGCGACATCGGCCCGAAGCTCAACGAAGAGCAGGACATGGACTACTGGGTCGAGCAGGCCAAGGCCAACGGCACGCTGGCGCCCCAGCCGAAGAAGGAGAACGAGAAGGAAGAGCCCCAGACCGTCTCCTATGACGAGCTGGTGAAGAGCTGGCAGGACGAAAAGGCCGCTATGCCGCAGGACGGCGGCCAGACGCCGGCGACGGCGACGCCCGCCTCCGCCGACGGTTCGATGCAGAAGTCGAACTGAGCCGCTGCCTTCGACAGACAGGAGAGCCGGGGTCCGCCCCGGCTTTCCGCCATCGCAATCGTAAGAATGGGAAGGGCACCCATGTCCGGCTACGTTCTCGCCATCGACCAGGGCACGACCTCGACGCGGGCGATCGTCTTCGACGACGGCTATCGCATCAAGGGCGTCGCCCAGCAGGAATTTCCCCAGCATTTCCCGCGCTCCGGCTGGGTCGAGCACGATCCGGAAGACATCTGGAACTCGGTCGTCGACACCGTCCGCGGCGCGATCGCCGATGCCTCCCTCTCGGCGTCGGACATTGCCGCGATCGGCATCACCAACCAGCGCGAGACGGTCGTCCTCTGGGACCGCGAAACCGGTAAGGCCCTGCACAACGCCATCGTCTGGCAGGACCGGCGGACGTCGGACTTCTGCCACAGGCTGGTCGCCGACGGCGCCGAGCCGACGATCACCGAAAAGACCGGGCTCATCGTCGATCCGTATTTTTCCGGCACCAAGATTGCCTGGCTGCTCGACCACGTCGAGGGCGCACGGGCGCGGGCCGAGCGGGGCGAACTCGCATTCGGCACGGTGGATTCGTTTCTCCTCTTTCGCCTCACCGGCGGCAAGGTGCATGCCACCGACGCATCCAACGCCTCGCGCACCATGCTCTTCGACATCTCGGCCAACGACTGGGACGACGATCTCCTGTCGCTCCTCAAGGTGCCGCGGGCGATCCTGCCTGAGGTGATGGACTGCGACGCCGATTTCGGCGCGACGGAGCCGGCGCTGTTCGGCGCGTCGATCGGTGTCCTCGGCATGGCCGGCGACCAGCACGCCGCGACGCTCGGCCAGGCCTGCTTCGAGCCGGGCATGCTGAAATCGACCTACGGGACGGGCTGCTTCGCCGTCCTCAACACCGGCGCGGAGCGCGTCGCCTCGAAGAACCGGCTGCTCACCACCATCGCCTATCGCCTCGGCGGCCGGACGACCTTTGCCCTCGAAGGCTCGATCTTCATTGCCGGGGCCGCCGTCCAGTGGCTGCGCGACGGGCTGAAGATCATCGACAAGGCCGACGTCAGCGGCCCCCTGGCGGCGAAGGCCGATGACGAGCAGGACGTCTATCTCGTCCCCGCCTTCACCGGCCTCGGGGCGCCCTGGTGGGATGCCGATGCCCGCGGCGCGATCTACGGGCTCAGCCGCAAGACCGGTCCGAACGAGATCGTCCGCGCGGCGCTCGAAGCCGTCTGCTACCAGACGGCGGATCTCTTGACCGCGATGAAGAAGGACTGGCCGCGGGCCGGGGACACGACGCTCAGGGTCGACGGCGGCATGGTCGCCTCCGACTGGACGATGCAGTGTCTCGCCGACCTTCTCGATGCCCCGGTCGACCGCCCGGTCGTGCTCGAAACGACGGCGCTCGGCGCGGCATGGCTGGCAGGCCAGAAGGCCGGCGTCTGGCCGGGAATGGAAGGCTTTGCCGAGCGCTGGCGGCTGGAGCGGCGCTTCGAGCCGCGGATGGACGCCGTCACCCGCGGCCGAAAGCTGGCCGGCTGGGCGGACGCGGTGAGGCGGACTTTGACGCCCTGAGGACGGGGCCCCCGCCGGCGACCGGCGGGATGAACCCTCTTTGATATGAGCGTCGCGGCCCGGTTGCTGCGTCGGCGTCGGTGCGAGAAATGCCGCCTGCAGCCAGACCGTCGTGGCCGGCCGGCCCAGCCCGCAAAAAACGCCGTCGAGGCCTTGGCCGTTTTTATCAAAATGTGAAGTTTGTAAAGTTTTTCCCCGGCGTGTAGAAGCGTCGGCGATGACGGGCGGCCCGCCGGATTCGCAAGGGGTGTGGAATGGCGCGCAGTGCCTTCAAATCGATGGAAGATTTTGCCAAGGCCTGCGGCGTCTCGCGCCCGACGCTGGCGAAGTATTTCAACAACCCGCAGGACGTGAAGCCGGTCACCCGCAGCCGGATCGAAACGGTGCTGCGCCAGTCGGATTTCGAGCCCAGTTCCTTCGTCCGGCATCTCAGCAGCAAGATGGTGGTGAATGTCGGGATCATCGTGCCGACGATCTACGACCCGTTCTTCGCCAAGTTCGTCTCCCATATCGAAGCGGCGCTGCGGGGGCGGGATCTGCGCCCCATCCTGATCTCGTCGCAGACCGCGCCGGATCTCGAGGAAGAGGCGGCCGAGCGGATGCTCGACTTCAAGGTGGCGGGCATCATCGTCGCGCCGCTCGGCAACCTGTCGCGGCCGGGCGTTTTCGATCGCCTGAAGAGCGAGATCCCGACCGTCAGTTTCGACGTTCCGCTCGGCGACGACGTTCCCTTCGTCAGCAACGACCACCGCTTCGGCATGACGGCGATGGTGCAGTATCTCTGCCGCTCGGGCGAGCCGCCGGTTCTGATCGAGGGGCCGCATCTCACCGACAACGTGCTGATCCGCCAGGCGGCCTATCGGGAGACGATGCAGGCGGAGGGCCACGAGCCCATGGTGGTGGGCTTCGGTTCCGAGGCCTCGTGGGACATGGAGCGCCTCGGCCGCGCCCAGATGCGGCGGCTCCTGCGCGAGGGCCTGCCCGGCAGGACGCTGCTCTGTTCCAACGACCGCATCGCCTTCGGCGTGATCTCGGCCGCCTGCGAAGCCGGTCTGAAGATCGGCCGCGAGCCCGGCGACGACATCCGCGTCGCCGGCCACGACGACCATCCGCTCAGCGAATATGTCTGGCCGCCGCTGACCACCACCGCCCAGGACACGGAGACGATCGCCTTCGAGACCGTGCAGCTTCTCGCCGACCTCCTCGGCGCCGAGGCGAGCGGCGAAAAACTCGTCCCCCGCCAGAAGCGAATCCGCTCGACGCTGATGATGCGCCGGTCGGCGTGAGGGCAGAGCGGTTCTGAGACGGAGTTAGCAATTCCGTTTCAGATTTGGTGACGCGGGCGATCGGCAACTCCCGACCCGTTGCCGCCCGAAGATGGTTGCAGTAGCCTTGCTTCAAAGTGGCCATTCAGAAGGATACTGTAGAGGAATGCATGCATCACCTCGCAATCTACAACTTCAATAATTTCCGTGTAGCCTCAAGCGAGCCTGTAAACCAAGGATTCCATGATCGGAACGACCTGAATTTCCGTGCGGCGGAGGTCAGCGAAGGATTTGTTGCCCGATCGGGTTACGATGGAGAAGAGGGGCCGGCCAGTTGGGGGCCTCAGGTATTTCCACGCTATTATATCGAAAATGGAGACGGTTGGGCTCCATCGTCGCTTTCCCTCTGGCGCGATCTGCCCTCGCTATTCGCCTTCTCATACTCTGGCATTCATATTGAGGCGATGCAGAATGCACGGCGATGGTTCGATCATCACACTTGGCCGCCTTACGTCCTATGGTGGGTGGCAGTGGGTCACTTCCCGCTTTGGCAGGAAGGAGTCGAACGCCTGGAGCACCTCCATGATCATGGGCCCACTTCTATCGCTTTTCATTTTAAGACGCCGTTCGATCCGCATGGTAGACCAACATCGATAAATCGAGCAGTGGTCGAGCAGCGAAGAGCAAAAAATGCCGCGGCTCAAGCCAGCTTGGTTTCTTAGTGCCCGATTCAAAAGTTCAGGTGTATATCCAATACCTTGCGATGCGTCGGGTGAGGAGGCGGATGTTGGCGATGAAGGCCCAAGCGGTCGCGCTTTCGGTGGATTTCTCCCAATCCTTGGCGAGACGTCGGCATCGGCCGAGCCAAGCGAAGG
>NZ_JAJUWU010000020.1 GCF_021390325.1 Jiella avicenniae
ACTGTTCAGGTTGAACGAGCGAAGCGGGAAGGGACCAGGCCATGCCACGATCTCCCGAAGGGCGATCCGGATCCCGTCGGTCTCCTTCCCGCACCCTTCATACACCAAGCCAAACACACAGGATCCCGGCTCGGAGGCCGGGATGACGAAGCGTTTATTTTCGCGGTCATCCTTTTCAGCCGATGCCGCGCGGCATGAGGCTGCCGGCGGAGCCGAGGGTATGCGTCAGTCTCGTCGGGACAAGTCCGAAGGCCACGCATATGCAGTGCTTCGACCCCGCTTTTCAGCCCTCTGTCGGCGGGGAGTGTGGGGCGTTCCTCGCCGAATTCCGCTACCGAGGCGTGTTGCCGCTGTTGGACACCGTCCGCGGACCGAACCACACCACGAGCGGTTCCGCCTCCGGCGACGGCGGCAGCCTCAGCGCGAGATGGCCGGAGGCGGGATCGGCCGAAAGGGTCTGCGCGCCGAGCCGGGCCGCGACGAAGGCGCTGGCGGGGATCTGCGGCAGGGCGAGCGTCGCTTCGACCTCCCCGCCGGGAACGCGGCAGGAAAACGAGCCCGGACCGAAGACGATCTCGGTAAACGCGCCCCGCCGATCGGTCTCGAAGACCGCATCGGCCCCGCGCGTCAGCCTCAGCGTTCCGTCTCTCACGGTGAGGCTGATCCGGCCGAGCGGACTTTCCACCGGGCCGAAAACGACGTCGGACCCGGCGTTGGTCACGCTCCAGCCGTGCCACGGCGAAAAATCCATGACCGCGGCGGTGGCGATCAAAGGCAGCATCGCGCTCCAGCCGTAGAAGCGGTCGGCATCGACCTGGTCGGTCGCAGATCCCGTCTCCGCATCGTAGTTTTCGGCGGCAATGCGCTCGTTGGCCCATGAGGCTTCGAACAGGGCGAGGCTCTTCCGCGCCAGTTCCGCGGCATCGGCGTCGAAGCCGTAGCGGCGCAGACCCTGCCAGACGAACCAGTTGACGTTCGGCCAGATGCGGCCGCGCCAGTAGACGTTGTCGCGATAGGCGGGATCGTCGCGGGCAGCGTTCGGAATGACGAAGCGGCCGCCGAATGTCGCGGGGTCGGCAAGGTGCCGCAGCAGGGACGCTGCCTGATCCGGCGTCGCGGCGCCGCAGGCGAGGGGATAGAAGCTCGTCGGCCCGACGCTTTTCACGAAGCCGCCGCTCCGCTGCCGGTTGGCGAAGAGGCCGCGACTTTCGTCCCACAGCTCCTCGCGAATGCGCCGGCGGGTTTCCTCCGCGAGCCGACCGAATTCCTCCGCCTCGTCGCTGCGACCCATCTCGGCGGCGATCA
Source organism: Jiella avicenniae (assembly GCF_021390325.1). GTDB lineage: Bacteria > Pseudomonadota > Alphaproteobacteria > Rhizobiales > Rhizobiaceae > Jiella > Jiella avicenniae. Next base: position 1,306 of record NZ_JAJUWU010000020.1, read on the forward strand.
GGGCGAGCATCTCCGCATCGAGCGCCAGCGAGGCGTTCAGCCCGACGTCGAAGGTCGAAAGCGTCCGGGTCGCCGGATCGTACGCCGCCTCGTCGTGGGTGGCGGAATTGTCCATGCCGGTCTCGTTCCTGGCGCCGAAGGCCGTGCCCTTGTACAGCGCCTCGCCGACGTCCGACGTGCCGCAGGAGACCAGGCCGGCGCCGGTGGGATCGCGATGGGCGCGCCACCAGCGCTGATTGCGGGCGAGCGGCGCGTAGCAGCTTTCGAGCAGCGAGCGCTCGCCGGTGCGCAGGTAGAGCAGCCACAGGACGAAAGCCCCGTTCGGCGTCTGGGTGCGGTCGACCCAGGCGTCGTTGGAGGTGACGATGCAGGCGAAATTACCCTGCGGCGTCGCGCTCACCATCGCCGCCGCGAGATTGACGCGCGCAAGCTCGCGATCGAACAGGCCGGCCATCAGCGCGTGATAGGTCTGGTCGTTGTACCAGACCGCGAATTCGCCGAGGTTCCAGATCCGGCTGACGGCGGTGTAGGGCCTGCGGTTGACCGGGTCCCAGACGGTGTTCCAGGCCATGACGTCGCGCACGGCTTCGAGGGCCCTTACGGGCGCCTCGCGCTCGGCCGGCGGCCGTGCCGCCTCATCCAGACAGGCAGCGGCCAGCGCCTCCCGGGCCTTGGCGACGGCGAGGTCCGCGCGGTCGGCGACGGCCGCGGCGAAGCGCCCGTTGCGCATCATTTCGAGGTTGAAGCGCAGGCCGATCGTCGGCCCGGCGGTGCCGCGGCTGGCCAAGTGGAAATAGCCGTTCGCCTCGAAGTCGGCGGCGAGCGCCGCAACGTCCTGGTGCGTGGTCACCTGGACCGGCTCCTCCTCCGCCACGAGGGCGACGAAGCGTTGGCCGATCTTGACCAGCGCGGCGCGCTCGTCCGGCTGGTAGGTGACCGTTTCGCCGCCGTCCGCCGAAAGGCAGATCGTCACCCAGAAGCGCAGGCCCCATTCGCCGAGTTCCAGACCCTCCCATCGGCCGGCGACGGCAAAGGGATCGCCGGACTTTTCGTAGGACAGTGAAAGGCGCGTGCCGGCGTGTGTCGTCTCGATCCCGATAAGACTGCCGTCGATCGCGTGGCGGCCGAGCCGGGAGTCGCGCGCGCCGATCGTCGTCGCCTTGCGGGCGCTGGTCGAATAGATCACCGGCGTGATGCGGACGCCGAGCGGCAGGAACACCATCTCCGCCGGCCGATCCGACCAGGTGTTCCAGGCGCGGTCGGCGGGAATGGTCGGATCGATCAGCGGACGTCTCATGCCTCGTCCTTTCGCGGCCAGGACCGGACGATCTCCGAGCTCGTCGCGAGCTCGATCTGCTCGGGCAGGCGCGTTGCAAGATGCGCCAGCGTCCGGTCGTGCGAAGCTTCGGCGGCGCTCGCCAGCGCGTCGGTGGCAACGACGACCCGAAAGCCGCGCTCGATCGCATCGATCACCGAGGCGAGGACGCAGACGTCGGTCTCGACGCCGGAAAACACCAGCGTGTCGGCGCCGACGGCCCGCAGGCGCCCGTCCGTTTCCGTCGGAGTGAAGATCGAATAGGTGGTCTTGTCGATGATGCGCCCGGCCGCGGCGAGGCGCGCGAGCGGCGCGACGAGGTCGAGAAGCGCCTCGTCCATCCGCTCGCCCGTCAGCTCCGGCCAGCGTTCGTAGTAGTGCTGCCAGCGCCCCGGCGCATCGGCCGCCCGTGCCGGCACGAGGAAGCGGGCGAAGAAGGTCCGTTCGGGCCGGTGCTCGACCAGCCGGAGGATCGCCGGCAGGATGGCATCGAGGCCCGGCGTGTGCCACGCCGTTTCCTCGGCGAAGACCCGCTGCATGTCGACGACGACATGGACGGCGGAGGCGGGCAGGGGCTCTGCGAGCGGCATGACCGGCTCAGCCTTCGACCGACACGCTGTGGCGCGCCGCCCAGGAAAGGACGACGGCGCTCCCCTCGGCCAGCGGCGAGCCGTCGCTGTTCTGGGCGAAGACCTTCAGGGAAAGGTCGCCTGATCGCAGCATGTAGGTCAACGCCGTGCCGGTATAGATCACGGATGCGACCGTCGCCGGCAGGCTGTTTTCCAGAGCCCCGCTTCCGGCGGCATCGGCCGGGCGGATCGCGATCTTTTCCGGCCGGACCGCGAGCGTCACGGTCGCGCCGTCCGGCGGCAGGCGATCCTCGGTCGCGATGGCCGCGCCGGCGATCTCGACCCGGCCGGCGCGGACGATGCCGGTCAGGAAATTGGCGTCGCCGAGGAATTCGGCAGCGAATTTTGTGCGCGGCCGCTCGTAGACCTCCGCCGGGCGGCCCATCTGGACGATCCGGCCGCGATCGAGGATGGCGACCTTGTCGGATAGGGTCAGCGCCTCCTCCTGATCGTGGGTGACGAAGATGGTCGTCAGCCCGCTTTCGCGCTGGATGCGCAAGAGTTCGACTTGCATCTCCTGGCGCAGCCGACGGTCGAGGGCGGAGAGCGGTTCGTCGAGGAGGAGCACGTCCGGCCTGATGACGATCGCCCGTGCCAGCGCCACCCGCTGCTGCTGGCCGCCGGAAAGCTGCTTTGGATGGCGCGCGCCGAAGCCCGGCAGCCGCACCATTTCGAGCGCCTCTTCCACCTGCGCCCTGGCCGCCTTGCCGCGAATGCCGCGCCGGCCGAGCCCGAAGCCGACATTGGCGGCGACGCTCATATGCGGGAAAAGGGCGTAGGACTGGAACACCATGCCGATGTTGCGCGCATAGACCGGAACGCCGGTGACGTCGGCGCCGGCGATGCGCACGCTGCCCTCGTCGGGCGCGACGAAGCCGGCGACGATCCGCAGGAGCGTCGTCTTGCCCGAGCCGGACGGGCCGAGCAGGCTGGTGAAGGTGCCGCTCTCGAAGCTCTGGGTGATGTCCGTGAGGACCCTGGTGGCGCCATAGCTCTTGGCCACGCCGGTCACGTCAACTCCGCTCACCGATGCCTCCCGGTCTGGCGAAACGCGCGAAGCCGAGGATGACGATCATCGAGGCGACGAGCAGGATGGTGGAAATCGCGTTGATCTCGGGCGTGAAGCCCTTGCGGATCGCCGAATAGATCTCGACCGGCAGGGTCGTCATGCCCGGCACCGAGAGGAAGTAGGAGATGACGAACTGATCGAGCGACACGGCGAAGGCGAAGAGCGCGGCGCCGACGATGCTCGGCATGAGCAGCGGCAGCGTGACCCGGAAGAAGGCGTGGATCGGCGTCGAGCCCAGACTCATCGCCGCCTCTTCGAGATCGGCGCGCAGCGTCTGCAGCCCGGTGCCGACGACGAGCACGACATAGGGGATGGCGAGCGCGACGTGGCCGATGAGCATCGCGTGGAGCCCGCGGCCGATGCCGGTCCAGAAGAAGAAGACGAGCATCGCCGTGCCGGTGATCAGCCAGGGAATGGCGATCGGCGGCAGGAGCAGGATGCGCAGGATTGCCCGGCCCCGGAAGGTCCGCCGCCAAAGGGCGAGCGCCGCGAGCGTGCCGAGCGCGGTGGCGATCACCGCCGTCAGCACCGCCAGCCAGATGCTGTTCCAGCCGGCTTCGATCAACCGGCCGTTGCCGGCGAGTTCTTCATACCAATGGGTGCTGAAGTCGAAGGGCAGCGCATAGAGCGGCGAGGCGTTGAAGCCCATCGCCGCCATCACGACGATCGGCAAATAGAGGAAGACGAGCACGAGGCCGAGAAAGATGCGGGCAAGACTTGTCACGTCTTCGCCCCTTACGTCGCCGCCGAGCGGCGCAGCACGCCGGAGAAGGTCGCGAAGACCGCGAGCACGACGGCCAGCATGGTGAAGGCGAGGGCGGAGCCGAGCGGCCAGTTGAACGCCTGGGTGAACTGGTCCTCGATCACCGTGCCCATGGTGACGCCGACCCGGCCGCCGAGGATGCGCGGCTCCATGAAGGCGCCGATCACCGGCACGAAGATCAGGATGGCGCCGGTGACGAGACCGGGCGCGGCCAGCGGCACGAGGATCTTGAAGAGCACCGTCCACCATCTGGCGCCGAGGCTCTGCGCCGCCTCGATCACCGCGTCGTCGATCGACAGCAGCGCGATGTAGCAGGTGAGGACCATGTAGGGCAGGTAGCCATGCACGAGGCCGAGGACGATGGCGGGCGTCGTGTAGAGGAAACCGAGCGAGGGCGCCGACGGCCAGAACCAGCGGACGAACACGTCGAGAAAGCCGCCTTCGCGGATCACCATGGTCCAGGAGAAGACCCGGACGAGCCCGTTCGTCCAGAACGGCAGGAGGACGAGGATCAGCAGCGTCTCGCGCGTCCGGCCGGCGGTGGCGCGAACCAGGGCGAGAGCCGCAGCAAAGCCGACGACGGCACAGATGCCGGTCGTCCACAGCCCGATCGCCAGGGACGTCCAGGCGACGCCCAGAAGGTATGGCTGGTCGTGGAAGGCGCGATACTGCTCCAGCGTCCAGACGACCGGCTTGTTGCCGAGCGGGGTCGCATGCAGGAAGGAGAAGACGAACATCGCGGTGAGCGGCAGAAGCACCGCAAGGGTCAGCCAGGCGTAGCTCGGCAGCAGCAATGCCGCCGTGGCAAGCCATGGCGGCATGCGGCGGCGGGTGGCCGGAAGCCCGGCCGCGCCGACCTCAGGCGGCATAGAAGGCCTTCACCTCCTGCCACAGATTGTTGAACGCCGTGCGGCGATCGTCCGGCAGCGGCGCCATCAGCGTCATCGTCTCGATGTATTCCGGCTTGTGGATCTCGCGGTTGAGATCGTCCGCCGGCAGTTCTTCCATCGCCTTTTCGTTGGCGGAGGCCGGAGCACCGACCTTCGTCGCCCATTCGACGTAGAATTTCGGGTCGATCATGTAGTTGATGAACTTCTGCGCCGCCTCCGGGTTCTGGCTGGTCGCCGGAATCGAGAGGCTGTCGAGCCAGCCGATGGCGCCTTCCTTCGGCACGACGAAATGAAGCGGCAGCTTGAACTTGCGCTGCGAACGGACCGCTGCGCCGGACCAGTAAACCGAAAGGTCGAACTCGCCGGCGGAGAACGCCTTGTTCCACTGGTCCTCGCTCGACCAGAGCAGCTTGACGTTCGGCTTCATCGCCTTGAGCTGCTCGGCGACCTTGTCGAGATCCTGAGGATCGTTCATGTCCTGGCCAGAGAGGAATGCGCCGATGCCGATCATCGTCACCGCGTCGTCGAACAGGGCGACCTCGTTCCGGTATTCGGGCGCCGCCAGCGCGGCGTAGCTTTCCGGCTCGTCCATGCCGTCGCGGATCGCCAGGGCATTCATGCCCCACACCCAGGAGACGCCGTAGAGCGTCCCGTCGGTCTTCAGATAGGCGTTGTCGCGCAGCGCCGGGGCGAGACCCTCGGCATTCGGGAAGTTCGACAGATCGAGCGGGGTGAGAAGGTCTTCGCCGGCCGCCTGCTGCGAGCGGGCGCTGTTGATCAGCACGACGTCGTAGACGCCCGGATTGGTGCGCAGCTTCGTCAGCATCTCGGCTTCGGAGTTGAAGTAGTCGTGGACCACCTCGATGCCGGTGTCCGCCGTGAAGGCTTCGAGCGCCCAGCTCTCGTCCGTGCCGTAGCCCTGCCAGTTGAGGACGGTGATACGATCGGCTGCTCGGGCAGGGCCGACCAGAAGTTTCGAGCCCGAGAGGGTGGCAAGTCCGCCGCCCATCAGGGCCAGCGTCCGACGTCGCGTCAACTTCAGCATGACTGTACTCCCCCGATCGGTGTCTGCGTTTTATTAGCGTACAAACGAATAAAGCATCATACCAAGGGACGGTCAATCGGGCGGAAATTGCAATTCCATCGCACTTCGCGGTGGGCGCAGACGCCCCGTCAGCGGCTCTCCATCGCGACGAGCCGCGGCGGCGCGAGGAGACCGGAGTGGGTGGGCGGATCGGCTGCGAAGGGCGTCCCCGCATAATAGCGGTTGGCGCCGGTGTTGCGGATGTGGAGATCGACGAGGATCTCGCCCGTCCGATCGAGCGCGAAGCGCTTTTCGCCGTAAAGCCGGCGGCCGATGCTGCACCCGTCGATGCGGCATTCGACCGTCTCGCCGACGCGGTCGAGGACGAGATCCCACCGCTGGTCGGGCTTCAGGCGCGGGAGGGTGAGGCGGCGGCGATAGATGCCGGTGCCGGAATGCTCCGGCCAGCCCTGACGCTCCCACCCCGCCGTGACCGAGATCGGCACGAAGCCCTCGTCCTCTCCGACGGCGCGAAACTCCCAATCGTCCGCCAAGACGACGGGTGGCATCGCCGCCGGTACCCATGCCCTCGGTCGATCGCCCGGACCGGCGCCGCGGGGGTCGGCGCCTGGCCGGATCTCCAGGCAGATGACACCTTGCGCCGACAGTTCGATCCGCCCGTCGGGCGCAAGCGGGAAGGCACGGACCGCGCCGCTTTGAGGATCCCAGCGTTCGGCCAGCATGGCGTCGTTGCCGAGGTCGAGATGGAGCATTCGGGGCTCTGCGGTCTCGTTGAAGGCGGCGAGGCGCCAGCTCGTTCCGTGTCGCGCGGCAAAGGTCCAGGACGGCGCGCCTTCGAGACGGAGGCTCGGGCGAGGGCGATCGAGCGACCGGACGAAGCCCTCGATGGTGGCCTGGCTCGCCGCCGGAAGATGCAGGACCGTTGTCTTTGCCAGTGCCTCGGGCAGACGACCGGAGGCGACGAGGCTGCCGCCCTGGCAGGCGAAACTGCGGAGGCGGCTGGACGTCCCGGCCGCCGAAAGGACATGCGCGTCCGGCAGGATGAGGGTCCCGTAGCGCCCGCCCGTCGTGACGAGCTCGTCGCCCTGCAGGGCGCTGCGTGCGACGTCGCGTTCGTCGAGGACGTCGTAGCCGATCCCGGCCTCGGCCAGCGCCCGCGCCCACCAGCCGAAATGGTCTGCGCAGGGCGGGGTGCCGCCATCCTGCCAGAGGGCGGCCAGCGGATAGAGGAGGCCGACCGGCCGAAACGGTTCTCCCGCCTCGACAAACGCCGAAAGCCGGGCGATCTCGTCGAACACCTCCGGCAGATCCTCCCACCAGGGCTGGAAATTGACGCCGGGCGGAAAGTCGAAGCGCAGGTTCGCCGGCCCGTCGTCGCGCCAGGGGTGGCCGTCGTCGAGATAGACGGCGTGGAACAGGAACTGCCGGGCGCCGAGCAGCGTGTGGCGGATGGCCTGGGCTCTCAGCCGCTCGATCGTCAGGTCCCATTGCCCGGCAAGCCCGGGCCTGCCCATCTCCCGTCCGGTCGAGTACTGTTCGACGATGCAGCGGCTGCGGCCGTTCGAGCGTGCCACGGAGTCGCCGAGCTTGGCGGCGAGCTGCGAGCCGTAGTCGGCGGCGTCGACCGCCGTCACCGTGCGGAACGCGTCGAGCCCGAAATGGTCGACGCCCGGCATGCCGCGCGGATCGAGCGGCCCGAGCCCGCCTCGAAGCCCCCACTGGCCGACATGGGAGAGAAGCTCGTGTCCGGTGAAGCCGAAGCCCCGCCGATCGCACCAGCGCCGCAGCGTTCCGAAAAAGGCCTCGTGCATCCGGCGGGCATGTTCCGCGAAGACGGCGAGGCGGCGCCGGGCCGTCTCGGGACCGACGCATCCGACGATGGCCAGGAGGTCTTCGGGCGCGACCGCACGACCGAAATCGTCGCTCCACGAGAGGCTGTGGCCGAGATCGCCGCAGTGTTCGCGCCAGCGGTAGAAGCCGGCATAGGGATGATCGAAGAAGAAGGCCCGTGCGACACCCGGGCCCGCCGCCTCGGCGGCTTCGGCGAGCGGCGCGTAGACCGTCTCGGCGAACCGCTCCGCGGCCTCGGGGAGCAGGTAGTTGATCATCCGCGAAGAGGCGCAGCGGGCCGCGACGAAGACCCAGGCCGTGCGGCCGGCGAGGTCGCCGGCATCGACCGCGATCCGGCAGCCGGACGGATCGGCCGCGACGATCTCGGCCTCGACCGGGATGGCTGTCGAACCATTGCCGTGTGCGAGCGCGGCGACGACGGTCCAGTCGTCCCAGCACGCCTCGCCGCCCTCGTAGATCCATTCGCGGGCGGCTTCGCCGAGAAAGTCCAGAAAGTCCGAGCGGATGCCGGAGACGGTCAGTTCCAGCCGCCCGTTCGCGCCGGCGCTTGCGGCGTCGGCCCGCGTCCAGAACAGGTGGCGTTCGCGAAGGTCGTCGGCGCCCGCGACCGTGCGGCCGCCGCCGTGGCCGGACATCCAGGCATATTCGTCGTAGATCACCGCTTCGAGGCCGATCCTGGCGGCTTCGACGAAGGCGATCCGGCACGCATCGAGAAAGGGCGGCGAGAGATAGTCGCGAAGCGGCAGCGACAGCCGCGCCTGGATCATGAAGGTTCCGATCCCGGCCTGCTTCATGGCCGCGAGGCCGCGACGGATTTCGTGCTCGCCGGGAATCCGGTTCCAGAACCAGAAGACGGCGGGCCGGAACTCCGGCGGCGGGCTGTCGAAACGCGAAAACGGGCTCGTCACCGGGCCGACTGCCTCCAAAGACCTGCTTCGTCATCGACCCCGTCGAACGGCGCGTCGGCGGCCTCGCCATCCTCTTCTCCCATAGCCTACGCGATCGCTCGAAGACGAAAAAGTGCGAAAGCCGCCGTTCGGCCGCCATTGCGGGACAGGGACGTGGATCTCGGACCCGGCTCGCTCGGCCGTGCCGGTGAACTAGATTCAATCGGGAAAGACGATGGCGCGCTCGCGCCGTCCACTGGGAGAGCCGGCATGGGCATGGAAATGCGGAGCGACGCCGATGAGCGGTGAAAACGAGACGAACGGCGCGGAACGCCTGTGCGATTCCCTGATCGCGCAGGGGGTCGATACCTGTTTCGCCAATCCCGGCACCTCCGAGATGCATTTCGTCGGGGCGTTGGACCGGCGGCCCGAGATGCGCTGCGTCCTCGGCCTGTTCGAGGGGGTCGTGACGGGTGCGGCCGACGGCTATGCGCGGATGGCGGACAAGCCGGCGGCGACCCTCCTGCACACCGGACCCGGACTCGCCAACGGCCTCGCCAATCTGCACAACGCCAAGCGCGCCCGAACGCCGCTGATCAACGTGGTCGGCGATCATGCGACCTATCACCTGAAATACGAGGCACCGCTCGCCAGCGACATCGACAGCCTCGCCCGGCCGATGTCGAACTGGCTGGGCCGGGCGAGCCATCCCGACAAGGTCGCGGCGCAGGCCGCGGAGGCCTGGCAGGCGGCGGTCTCGACGCCGGGCGTCGCGACGCTCGTCCTGCCGGCCGACATCGCCTGGGGGCGCGCCGAGCCGGGGCCGATCGTGCCCTTGGAGCGGATCGCGCCGAAGCGCCCCGACGAGGGCAGGGTCCGGGCCGTCGCGCGGGAGATGGAAAAGCCGGGGCGGACGGTGCTGCTGATCGGGGGCAGGGCCGTCCGGGAAGGCCCGCTCGCGCTGATCGCCGCCATCGCAGAGAAGACCGGGGCCGACTTCGTCGCGGAAACCTTCAACGCGCGGATCGAGCGTGGCGCGGGGCGGGTGCCGGTCGCCAAGCTTCCCTATCCGGTTGACGACGCGGTCGCCCATCTCGCCGGGGCCGAACGGCTCGTTCTGATCGATGCGCGGCCGCCGGTCGGCTTCTTCGCCTATCCGGACAAGCCGAGCCTCCTTCACGATCCGGCCGCGAGCCTGCACGGTCTCGTCGAAGCCGACGAGGACCTCGGCGAGGCTCTCGCGCTGCTCGCGGAGTTCCTCGGCGTCGAAGCCCGGCGCGCCGACGCCGGTGCGGCCCCTGCCGTTGCGCGTCCCGAAGCTGCGGACTTGCCGCGAGGTCCGCTCGACGCTCAGGCGACCTGCGCCATCGTCGCCGCGCTGCTGCCGGAAAACGCCATCGTCTGCGACGAATCCGTCAGCGCGGGCGGCACCTTCTTCCCGGCGAGCCACGTCTCGCCCCGGCACGACTATCTGCAGATCACCGGCGGCTCGATCGGCATCGGCCTGCCGCTCGGCGCCGGAGCCGCCGTCGCCTGCCCGGACCGGCGGGTCGTCTGCCTGCAGGCCGACGGCAGCGCCATGTATACGATTCAGGCGCTGTGGACGCAGGCGCGCGAGCGGCTCGACGTGACGACGGTGATCCTGTCGAACCGGCGATACGCCATCCTCGAACACGAAATGCGCAATGTCGGCATCCGGGATTATGGCGAGAACGCCCGCCGCATGCTGCGCTTCGACGATCCGGCGCTCGACTGGCTGGCTCTCGCCCGCGGCCATGGCGTCGAGGCGGCACGGGCGGAAACCGGCGCGGCTCTCGCCGATCTTCTGCGGACGGCCAATTCCCGAAAGGGGCCGTTCCTCATCGAAGCCGTCATCTGAGGAGCAACGGGCGGAGCGAGGGCTACTCGGCCAGTTCGAAGACGTGATGGTGGATCCAGCCGTCGAACATCTTCATCAGCTCGCCCGTCTCCGCCCGGCTTTCGAAGCGGACCGGCGCATTCAGCGCTTCGGTGAGCGCTGCAGCATCGTCGAAGGTCATCGCAAGGACGAGCGGATAGGAGGGGGCCCCTTCGTCGCGCTCCAGCGCGAACATCACCTCGACCCTGCGAACGCCGACGAACCTTCGCCACATCGGCATCAGCCGCTCGCTGACGAAGCGGCGGAACTCCGCCTCGCGGCCGGCATGGATGGTCCCGTCGAACAGAGCCTGGCGGACGATCATCGTGCGTTTCCTTCGAGCTGGATCACCGAGGTCGGCGGCGTTGCGCCGTCGAAGAAAGCCGCGAGATTGGCGAGCACCAGTTCGCCCATCGCTCGCCGCGTCTCGATCGTCGCGCTGCCTTGATGCGGCATCAGAAGCACGTTTTCGAGCGTCATGAATTCGTTGCGGATTTTTGGCTCGCCGACGAAGACGTCGAGGCCGGCGCCGGCAATCGTTCCGTCCCTCAGCGCCGCGATCAGCGCATCCTCGTCGACGACGCTGCCGCGGGCGACGTTGACGAGGACGCCGTCTTTTCCAAGCGCAGCCAGCACCTCGTGCGACACCATGTTCTCGGTCGCCGCCGTGCCGGCGAGGCAGACGGCGAGGACGTCGCATTCAGAGGCCAGCGCCGTCGGGGTGTCGCACCGCCGATAGGCCGCCGGAGCCTCGACGGGCGAGCGGTTCCAGTAGGCGATCGTCATGCCGAAGGCCTCGGCTCTTCTGGCGAGTGCGCGCCCGATCTGGCCGAGCCCCAAAATACCGAGGCGCCTGCCGCGAAGGCTGGAGCCGAGCGGCAGCGTGCCGCCTTGCGACCAGTGCAAGCTGCGCACCAGCCGGTCGCCTTCGCCGAGCCGGCGAAGGATGCCGAGAACCAGCGCCATGGCGAGATCGGCCACGTCGTCGGTGAGAACGCCGGGGGTGGTCGAGACGTGGATGGCGCGCCGGCGGGCGAGGTCGAGATCGACCTTGTCGGTGCCGACCCCGTTCACGGCGACGAGCCCGAGCTCCGGGAGCCTGTCGAACCACTCGCGGGCAAGGCCGGTGCCGCCGCCGGTGACGACGGCGCGGATCCGGCCCTCCGCCGCCTTGGCGGCTTCGGCCCCGCCCGGCTCGAACAGCCGGACGACCGCATAGGCGGCATCGAGCCGCTCCTCGATCTCGGCGAGCATCGGCTCGACGAGCAGGATGTCGTGTTTCACGTCTTGCCTCATGAAAGCGGGGGCGGCCTCAATGGCCGGTGATCTGGCCGAGGAAGGTCCGCGTCCGCTCGTGCTGCGGGTTGGAGAAGAACGCGTTCGGCTCGGCGATTTCGACGATCTCGCCGCGGTCCATGAAGATGACGCGGTCGGCGACCTGCCGGGCGAAGCCCATCTCGTGGGTGACGACCATCATCGTCATGCCTTCGCGGGCGAGATCGATCATCGTGTCGAGCACCTCCGACACCATCTCCGGATCGAGCGCCGAGGTCGGCTCGTCGAAGAGCATGATCTTCGGGTTCATGCAAAGAGCCCGCGCGATCGCGACGCGCTGCTGCTGGCCGCCGGAAAGCTGCGCCGGATATTTCTCGGCCTGTTCGGGAATGCGCACCCGCTCGAGGAACTTGCGGGCGGTCTTCTCGGCTTCGCTCCGATCGACCCCGCGCACCTTCATCGGCGCGAGGGTACAGTTCTGCAGCACCGTCATGTGCGGAAAGAGGTTGAACTGCTGGAAAACCATGCCGACGTCGCGGCGAACCTGCTCGACGTTCTTCGGCCCGGCGGTGAGCTCGATGCCGTCGACGACGATCCGGCCTTTCTGCACGGCCTCGAGCTGGTTGACGCAGCGGATCAGCGTCGACTTTCCCGAGCCGGACGGGCCGCACACGACGATCTTCTCGCCGCGCGCGACCGTCAGGTCGATGTGTTTCAGGGCGTGGAAGGTGCCGTAGTATTTCTCGACACCCTCCATTTCGACGGCGGGCGTGCCTGCGGCTGCGCCGGAGCGCCCGTCGGGCGAAGTGTTGCTCATCGCTGACATCCCGCTTTCTCTGGCCCGAAAGCTCAGTTCTTGGTGTTGGCGATGAACTCCGGCAGCGGCGCGTCGAGCCACTTCTGGTGCAGTTCGTTCAACGCGCCGTCCTGCTTCGCCTTGGTGAGGAAGTCGTTGACCGCCGCCATCAGGTCGGTCGAGCCCGGGCGCGTCGCGATGCCCTGCTTCTGCTGGCTGAGCGAGAACTTGGTGTCGTAGGTGTCCGGCCGCACGGCCTCGACCTGCGCGACGACGGTGTTCGACGCGCCGATCAGCGGCACCTGGCCGGAAAGCAGCGCCTGGACGGCGGAAGCGTCGTCGTCGAAGCGCTGGATGTTGGTGCCCTCGGGCGCGATCTTGGTGATCGCCGTATCCTGGGTCGAGGCGCGGGCGACGCCGACGCTCTTGCCGGCGAGCGCCGCGGCGTCGGGGACGTCCATGTCGTTCTCGCCGAACAGGAAGATTTCGATGCCGGCATAGGGCTGCGAGAAATCGACCTGCTTGGCGCGCTCCTCGGTGATGCCGAGCGAGGCGACGAGGACGTCGACCTGGCCGGACAGGAGGTAGGGAATGCGGTTCGGGCCGGTGACCGGGACGAGCTTCAGTTCGACGCCGAGGTCCTTGGCAAGCAGCTTGGCGACGTCGGCGTCGTAGCCGTCGGGCTGGCCCGAGGTGTCGAGAATGCCGAAGGGCGGGAAGTCGACGAGCATGCCGACATTGATGGTGCCGCGCGATTTGACGGCTTCCAGCGTCTGCGCCCCGGCGGAGGCCGCACCGAAGCCGGCGAACAGCGCCGCCGCGGTCGCGAGCGCCGCGGCTTTCCTGAAGATGTTCATGTTCGTTCTCCCTGTTGTGGTTCGGCCACCCGTTCAGCGCTGGGTGGCCACTGCGAAACGTCGTTCCATCCAGCGGGCCAGGAGCGACAGCGGCCAGCAGATGACGAAGTAGAGGATTGCCACCAGGCCGAAGACCTTGAAGGGAACGAAGGTGGCGTTGTTGATGATCTGCCCGGCCCGCGTCAGTTCGACGAAGCCGATGATCGAGGCGAGCGAGGTGCCCTTGATCAGCTGCACCAGGAAGCCGACCGTCGGTGCGACGGCGATCTTAGCCGCCTGCGGCAACACCACCGATTTCATCCTGTCGACATAGCCGAGGCCGAGCGCCCACGACGCTTCCGACTGGCCGCTCGGCACCGCCTGGATGCAGCCGCGCCAGATCTCGCCGAGAAAAGCGCTGGCGTGCAGCGTCAGGGCGAGCGAGGCGGCAAGCCACGGATTGATGCCGGCGCCGAAGATGTTGAGGCCGAAATAGACGAGGAAGAGCTGCATCAGCAGGGGCGTGCCCTGGAACAGCCGGACATAGCCGAGAGCCAGGTAGCGGGGCAGTCTGGCCTGCGAGACCCTGAGGAGAGCGATGATCAGCCCGCCGACGGCGCCGCCGGCAAAGGCGATCGCCGAGAGCGCCAGCGTCCACTGGATGGCGAAGACGATGAACAGGGCTTCGTCGAGACCGAAGGGACGGATCATCTTGTCGCTCCTAGCGGCTCAGCGGATAGTTGAAGGCCAGGCGCTCGATGACCGAAAACAGCCCGGACAGGCCCACCGCCAGGACGAGATAGATGCCGGTGATGACGAGATAGACCTCGAAGGAGGCGAAGGTCTGCGATTGGATGTCGTTGCCGGCGGCGGCGAGATCCGTCGCCGAGATCACCGAGACGACGCTCGAGGTCAGCATCAGATAGATGAACTGGCTCGTCAGCGCCGGATAGACCGTGCGCAGCGCCGGCTTGACGACGATGTAGCGGAAGATCTGGACGCGCTTCAGTCCGAGCGCGGTGCCGGCCTCGACCTGACCCTTCTGGATCGACTCGATGCCGGCCCGGATGATCTCCGTCGCATAGGCGCCGACATTCACGGTCAGCGCGACGAGCGCGGCGGTGTTCGGCGAAAAGCGGATGCCGAGCGCCGGCAGGCCGAAGAAGATGAAGAAGATCTGGATCAGGAAGGGCGTGTTGCGGATGATCTCGATATAGGCGTCGACCAGCCATCGCACCGGGGCGGGGCCACCGGTCTTGCCGGCGGCGCAGGCGATCGCCACGACCGTCCCGAGCAGCATCGCGCCGAATGACAGCTCGATCGTCACCAGCATGCCGGCGAGGAGATGGTCGAAGTTCGCGAAGACCGGCGCGAAGTTCAGCTGATAGTTCAAGTCTCGAAACCTCCCATGCCGCATCGCCTCCCGGCTTGCGGCGCTTTCGAGCGACTTGGCGTCGTTTAGATCGATCTAAGGGAGGCCAAGTCCATGGTCAAGGGCGGCCGGAGCGGGCCCTGTGGATTCCCGTTCGACGTATCGCGTCGGAACGATCCTGCGTTCGATCGCCGCCGCCGGCGCGTGGATCCGGCGCAGCAGCAGCCGCGCGGCGTTTTCTCCCACCTCGAAGGGCCGGGTCGCCACCGAGGTGAGGCCGGGCAGGACGAGGGCGGCTTCCGCAACGTCGTCGAAGCCGACGAGGGAGACGTCGCGGCCGAGCCGCAGGCCGAGATCGAGAAGGCCCCGGTGCAGACCGAGTGCGACGACGTCGTTGAAGCACAGGAGGGCGCTCGGCCGCTTCTGTCTGTCGAGGATGGTGGACGCCGCGGCCCGCGCGGCCGTATGTGTCAGCCGGAGTTCGACGACGCCGCCGGCGTCGAAGCCGTGCGCTTCCATTGCGGCGCAAAAGCCTGCCAGCCGGTCGAAGCGCGCCGAATGCCGGCGATTGCCGCTGACGAACAGGATGTCCCGGTGGCCGAGGGCGATCAGCCGTTCGGTGGCGTCGCGCATGCCTTCGCGGTAGTCGATGCCGGCGTAGTCGCTCGTCGTTTCCGGCACGTAGCGCAGCGCCTGGACGAGCGGCAACTCCCACTTCGCCGCATCCTCGACGAGCCGTCGGTCGCTGCCCTCGCAGGGACAGACGATGACGCCGTCCGCCGCATGTTCGCGCATGCGCTTGAGGAAGCCGGCCTGCTTGGCGATGTCCTCGTTGGAGTTGGCGAGGATCACGGCGAGGTCCTCCGTCTCGAAGACCGCTTCCATGCCGGCGATCAGAACGGCGAAGAACGGATTGGTGAGGTTCGGCACGACGACGCCGACGGTGCGGCTGCGCGAGGCGCGCAACCGTGCCGCGCCGGCGTTGTAGACATAGCCGAGCTCGGCCATGGCCGCTTCGACGCGCTGGCGCGTCGTCTGCGAGACCAACGGGCTCTTGCGCACGACCAGCGACGCCGTCGCGCGCGACACGCCGGCATGTTCGGCGACGTCCATCAGGGTCGGGCGCCGCCCGCGGCCGGGTCGCTGATCGTCCGCCATCCGTCGAGGTCCTCCGCGAAATTGGATCGATCCAATCCTAGGCGTCGAAGGCGGCTCGCGAAAGTCCGTCGTCGTGGTCGCGCGTCACGGCGCCGAGATCGCCCGTCGGAAGGCGGCGAAACTGCCGCTCGTCGCCTATCGGGGCGACGTTCAAACGGAGAAGCTCTCCGGCGCTCCCGGATACGCTGGAGACCCGGCGATCTGGATGGGTTCGAGCCCGGTGATCTTCATGGCTGGCGGTCCGCATGAGTCGCTGGTTCGAATGGCGCCGGCATCGATGAGACGCGTCGCGTCGGGGCCGAATGACGTCGACGAAGCCAAATTGATATATTAGTATATTAATACGGCTTGGCTTCTCGGCTCAGATGTCTATGACAAACACCATGCTCGCCACCGGGCCTCGTGCCGCTTGCCGGCACCCGGCGCCTCGCGGCCGTGCAATGGAGAGGAGAATCCCCGAATGCTTTACGATGTTCGCACCTATGCCTGCCGGCCGGGCGCCTTGAAGAAACACATGGCGCTCTACGAAGAGCACGGCTATGCGGTGCAGAGCCGCCATCTCGGCGAGCCGCTCGCCTATCTGGTGACGGAAACGGGGCCGTTGAATTCCTACACCCACATCTGGGTCTACGAAAACGCGGCCGACCGTGAGGAGAAGCGCGCGGCGCTCGCCGCCGATCCGGAATGGCAGGCCTATCTCGCGAAGAGCGGCGAGGCCGCCTATCTGGTCAGCCAGGAAAACAAGCTGATGACGCCGGCCCGCTTCGCGCCGATCAAGCGCTGATCGATGCGACCTGCTCCTTGCGGTCACGTCGCGAGGAGCAGGGCCAGGACCGGGATGGTGACGAGAGAGGCGAGGGTCGCGGCGAGAACCAGCGTCGCGATCCGGTTGACCGCCGTGTCGTAGGCCGCCGCCATCATCACCGAATTGATGCCGGGCGGCAGGGCCGCGCAGATCACCAGCGGCGCGACCACCGTTTGTGGCAGCCCGGCCAGCCATGCGAAGACGAACACGGTCAGCGGCAGCACGGCCATCTTGCCGAAGACGCCGACGACGCTGCTCGCCGCGCCGCTGCGGATCTCCTGGCCATGCAGCCCGGCTCCGATGACGATCAGCGCCACTGCCGGCATCGCCGTCTTCAGCATCTCGGCCGATTGCGACAGCCAGCCGGGAAGGTCGATGCCGGCGGCGCTGATCGCCAGGCTGACGACGATCGCAACGATGATCGGATTGCGGAACTGGCTGCGAAGCGTCGTCGAAAGCACCGACCGGCCGGCGGTCCCGCTCGCGCGGCTGCCCTCCATCAGGACGACCATCGGGGTCATCAGCGTGAAGGCGTGAATGCTGATGATCGCCGTCAGCGTCACCAGCCCTTCGTCGCCATAGAGGATGCCGACCACCGGAATGCCGACGATGCCAATGTTGGAATAGACCGCGCCGAAGGCGATGACGATCCGTTCGCTCCGGACCATGCCGCGCATCGTCAGGAGTACGGCGTAGATCGAAAGAGCCGTGGTCAGCACGGCGCCGAAATAGACCGCCCAGATGCGCAGATTGAGGATCTCGCCGACATGGATCGCGGTGACTGTCGAAAACAGCGTCGCCGGGATCAGCACCCAGTAGGTCAGCTTCGTCAGCCCGCCGAGGCTTTCCTTCGTCAGGATGTTCCTCCGCGCCAGGACGTAGCCGATCGCGATCAGAAGGAAGACGGGAAGGAGACGGTCGGCAAGCGACAACAGCATCGGGCGGACCGGGACGAATTGCTCGTTCCTCGCCGCATCGGCCGTGCGGCGGCGGGGAACGGAACTTGCGGAGTGCGTTCCGCCGGCCGCGAGGCCTGAAGCTTGACGAGCCGGCGAACGGAGAACGAGAGACCCTGCATTGCCCCGCGACCGGTTAAGTCGTGGTTACCGGCGTCTTCGGCGGCCTGATCACCATGAAGTAGAAGAACAGGGCGGTGAGGGCAAGGAAGAACAGGCTGTCCGGGCTCGTCAGGAAGGTCGAGGGATCGCCCTTGTTCAGCTGCAGCGATCGCCGCAGATACTGTTCGAGGTCCGGTCCGAGGATGAAGCCGAGCAGCAGCGTCACCGTCGGGTAGTTCGCCGTCCTGAGGAAGAAGGCGGCGATCCCGAAGACCAGCGCCAGCATCATCTGGAAGCTCGAATAGGTGGCGACGTAGCTGCCGACGAGCGCGACGACGGCGATCGAGGAATAGAGCAGCGCCTTGCGGATCGAGACGATCCTGACGAAGTACGGCCCGAGCAGGAACAGCGTCAGCGGAATGAGGATCAGCGCGCTGATGAACAGCGAGGCGAACATCGGCGCGATCAGGTCGATCTGATTGTCGAGCAGCCTCGGGCCCGGCTGCAGGCCGTTGATGATCAGGACACCGAGGACGACGGCCGTCGTCGGATCGCCGGGAATGCCGAACATCAGCATCGGCACGAAGGCGCCGCCGCACATCGAGTTGTTCGCCGTCTCGGCCGCCGCGATGCCCTCGCGGCTGCCCTTGCCGTAGAGTTCCGGCCGCTTGGATCGGCGCATCGCATCGGCATAGGAAACGAACGCCGCCATCGAGCCGCCGGCACCCGGCAGGACGCCGATGAAGAAACCGATGATGGTGCTCTTCAGATAGGTCCACACCCCGATCTCGCGGATCTCCGACATGAGCGGAATGAAGTCCCACCGCTTGATCGCGAAGTTCGCCACCTGATCCCCGTCGACCGTGCGCGCGTGGACGACGTCGCGCGCCTGGATCAGAAGTTCGCTGACCGCGAAGGTGCCGATGACCACCGCCATGAGGTTGATCCCCTCGACGAGCGCGGAGGTGCCGAAGGTGAAGCGCGCCACCGGCTGCATCACGTCGATGCCGATCGTCGCCACCATCACGCCGAGACCGGTCGTCACGACGCTCTTGGCGATGGCGCCGCGCTGGGAGATGCCGATCACCACGAGCGCAAAGAGGATCAGCGAGAACTTGCCCGGCGTCTGGATCAGGAGCGCGAGCTTGGCCGCGATCGGCGTGAACAGGATGAGGAAGACGGCGCCGATGCTGCCGCCGATCATCGATCCGAGCGCGGCATGGCCGAGGGCGTTTGCGCCGAAGCCCTGCTTCATCAGCGGGAAGCCCTCGACGCCGGTCATCATCGAGGAGGGCGCCCCGGGAATGTTGATCGTCGTCGCGGTGATGCTGCCGGCATACATGCCGGACATGAAGATGCTGGCGCACATGACCAGCGCCGTGACCACGTCGAGGCTGTAGGTGATCGGCAGGAGGAGGGCGATGGCGAGAACTGCCGTCAGCCCCGGCACGGCACCGAAGAAGGTGCCGATCAGAAAGCCGAGGACCATGTAGAACAGGACCGTCGGATCGAGCAGCGCCGAAAAGCCGCCGAGGATGTGGAGCGAGAATTCCATCAGAACCACTCCGTCAGCGTCGGCAGCCTGACATCGAACAGGGTGTGAAACAGGATGTAGAAGACGGCGGTGATGATGATCGCATAGATCGCCCGCCAGACGACGTTCTGGTCGAACTTGAAGACGAAGAGCAGCGCGAAGACGTAGAGAAGCGTCGAGACGACGTAGCCGAGCGTCTCGAAGACGGCGATGTAGACGAGCGTCGCGATGACGACCGCGATCGCCGGCAGGAAGTTGCGAATCTCGGGCCTGGCTCGCTCCGGCCGCGGCTCGCCGCTTCTCAGGATGTCGAAGACCAGGAAGCCGAGCCCGGCATACATGACGATCGAAACGACGATCGGCAGGAAGCGCGGCCCGACGAAGCCCTCGTCATACTGCGGATGGATCTGGAAGGCCTCGTAGAGATAGATCGTGGTGACCACGAACAGAGCGGCGGGAAGGACGAGGCGGCCGTCGCCGAGAAGTCTGGATCGCATGTGAATGTCTCGAAGCGCGAGAAAGTGGCGGCGGCCGATGCCGCCGCCGGTGGTCGTCACTGGCTGATCGCGCCGCTTTCCTTCAGACTGTCGAACTGGGCGAAGATCCGGTCCTGCTCGTCCTTGACGAAGGCGGTCGCCTCCTGCGGGCCGAGCCAGGCGGGGGTCACGCCGACCTTGGAAACCCAGCTCTGGAATTCTTCGCCGTTGAGGGCGTTCTCGTAGGCCGTCGCCAGCTTCTCGACGACGTCCTCCGGCGTCTTCTTCGGGGCCGCGACGATGATGAAGCTGCCCGACTGGACGTCGAGCCCGGCCGACTTGGCGTCCGGAACGTCCTTGTAGGTCGGATTGGGCGTGTCGGAGAACTCGACGAGGCCGCGGGCGTCGCCCTCTTCGATGAGGTTCGAGAAGTCGCCGAGGCTGGTGACGGCGATGCCGACCTCGCCGGACAGCATCGCTTCCTTCTGCGGGCTCGCACCGCCCGGATAGGCGATGAGATCGAGGTCGGTGCCGGTCAGCTTCTCGAACTTCAGCATGGCGAGATGGGTGCGCGACCCGGTGTTCTGGACCGCGACCTTGATTTCGCCGGGCTCCTTCTTGGCGGCGGCGATCAGCTCGTCGACGCTCTTGTAGGGCGAATCCTTGGAGACGATGATCGCGTCCGGCTCGAGCGTCAGGCGGCCGATCATCTGCAGCTTGTCGAGATCGTAGCTCGGCAGGAGCTTCTGATAGGGAACGGTGATGACGCTGTCATAGGTCAGGACGCCGATTGTATAGCCGTCGGGTCGCGCCGACATGACGTTCATGATGCCGTTGGCGCTCATGCCGCCGTCGACGTTCTCGACATAGATCGTCTGGCCGAGCTCCTTCTCGGCGATGGCGCTGACCTTGCGGCTGATGCCATCGGTGCCGCCGCCGGCCGCCCAGGGCACGACGAGGCGGATGTCCTTGGTCGGGTAATCCTGCGCCGACGCCGGCGCGGCGAACCAAATCGCGGCCGCGGCGGCCGCGGCGAAGAGCGTGGTGGTTTTCAAGAGTGTCATGCACTTTCCTCCCTTGTCGATGGACTTGCGGATTTCTCCAGGCTTCGTCCCGCCTGCGATCGGAACGGGTGGCCTGCCTCAGGCGGCTTCGGCCAGCCGGGTTTCGACCCGGGCGATCAGCCGATCGATCTCCCGGTGGTCCTCGCCCGTCAGCGCCGGCCCCGGCTGGCGCATGGTGGCGTGGGCAAGCGCCCCACGCCGGCGCATCGCCTCCTTGCGGGCGGCGACGCCCCAAAACCCCATGGCCTCGTAGCGAAGAAGCGGCAGATATCGCTCGAAGAGATCGTTCGCCGCATCGACGTCGCCGGCCTTGTGCAGCCGGAAGACGCCGGAGAGCATTTCCGGATAGGAAAAGCCCGCCATCGGCCCGTCGACGCCCCGCGCCAGCTCCAGCGGCAGGTACATCGCATTGTTGCCGGTGAGGATGGCGATGCGCCGGCCGCCGGCCTGGCGAAGCCGGGTGATCTTGTTCAACGACGGCAGGTCCTCCTCTTTGAGGACCTGGATCTGCGGGTGGCGGCTCACCAGTTCGACGATCGCCGGAACGGACATGCCGACATTGGTGGCGAAGGGAAAGTCCTGCAGGACGACCGGCACGTCGCCGATCGCGGCGAAGACGGTCTCGAAATAGCGGAAGAGATCCTCGTCGGTGCGGATGCTCGGCGCCGGGGCGATCATCACCCCGGCCGCGCCGGCGTCCATCACCGCAGCCGTCAGGCGCGACAGATGGGCAAGGTTCGGGCTGCTGACCCCGACGATCACCGGCATCCTGCCGGCGCGTGCGACGTAGCGACCGGCGACGGCGAGCGCCTCCTCGCCGGTCAGCTTGCCCGCTTCGCCGCTGACCCCGAGCACGGTCAGGCCGTTCGCGCCGTGGCGGGCATAGAAGTCGACCAGCGTGTCGACGCTTTCGAGGTCGATCGCCTGCCGGTCGTCGAACGGCGTCTGGGCGACGATGAAGACGCCCTCGATGGCTTCGAGCATGATCCCTCCCGGATGCTCAGGCGGGCCGCCGGAAGTGTCGTTCCGTCGAGGGCGGGTGCCGTCCCTCAAGACATATGATCACTTGCGTCTGCCGTATGATTACTGCCATAAAGACATCGATGTTTCGGCCTGTCAATGCCGATCGGCGAGGCCGACGGCATGGCTCCGCTGCCGGCCGGGATCGGCATGGGCGGCGTGGCGGAGGCCGCAGGGACGAGGAGAATGCCGGGGTGACCAAGCCACTGCGCATCGTGTTTCACGGGCGGAACGCCGCCTCGTTCGTCGACGGATTCGAGCCGTTGCTGAACGTCGGCGCGGAGCTCGAGATTCTGCCGGATGACCTCGCCGACGACGCCCAGCGCGCCGCCTTCGCACAGGCGGACGTCATCGTCGGCAATCGCTTCGATGCCGCGATGCCCGCTCCGGACCGGCTGCGGCTCTACCAGGTCTGCGCCACCGGTTACGACGGCGTCGATCTCTCGTTGCTGCCGGCATCGGCCGTCGTCTGCAACTGCTTCGGCCACGAACCGGCGATCGCCGAATACGTCATGGCCGGGCTGTTGTCCCATCAGGTTCGCCTCGTCGACGCAGACCGGCGCTTGCGGCAGGGCGAATGGGCCTATCGCGCCGGATCTCCGGCGACCGTTCACGGCGAAATCGCCGGCAAGGTGCTGGGTCTTCTCGGCTTCGGCCATATCGGCAAGGCCATCGCCCGGAAGGCCAAGGCCTTCGACATGCTCGTCCACGTCGCCAATCGCAGCCCCGTCGAGCCCGGCGACCTCGTCGACCGCAGCCATCGTCTCGAGGCGCTGCCGGATTTCTACGCAGCCGTGGACTTTCTCGTCGTCTCCCTGCCGCTGAGCGAGGACACCCGCAGCCTCGTCGACGACCGGGCCTTCGGTCACATGAAGGCCGGCGCGGTGCTGGTGAACGTCGGGCGGGGGCCGGTGGTCGACGAGGCCGCATTGTTCGAAGCCCTGTCCTTGCGCCGGATCGGCGGCGCGATCATCGATACGTGGTATCGCTATCCCGGCGCAGAGGGCGAAACGGCGAGCCCGTCTCGCTTCGATTTCGCCGGGCTTTCGAACGTCGTGATGACGCCGCACATGTCCGGCTGGACCGATGGCACGATCGACCGGCGGCGCCGGACGATCGCCGGCAACGTCAACCGCCTCGTCGCCGGCGAAGCGCTGGACAATGTCGTGCGGGCGGCCCGATGATCGGCGTCCTTTCCTGCGCGTCCTCCCCGCGAAGCTGCCTCATGCTCGCGAGCGGCTGCGGGGGGAGTCGTCATATGTTATCGACCGGACGTTTTGCGCTGGTCCATCC
The DNA here is from genome assembly GCF_021390325.1 of Jiella avicenniae. GTDB lineage: Bacteria > Pseudomonadota > Alphaproteobacteria > Rhizobiales > Rhizobiaceae > Jiella > Jiella avicenniae. The sequence continues at coordinate 24,339 of NZ_JAJUWU010000020.1, forward strand.
GGACTGGATGGGACGTCGCGAGCGGGCGTGAAAGTCCGCGCGGATTGGAGGTGGCCTGCTTGGCGGTGGAAAAGCTCAAGGACCGACGCACCCGGACGTCGCGGGTCGTCGACGCGCTGCGCGCGCAGATCGATGCCGGCGACTATGCGCCGGGCGACAAACTGCCGACCGAACCGGTCCTGGTGGAGCGCTTCGGCTTCAGCCGGACGGTGATCCGCGAGGCGATCGCCGCCTTGCGCGCCGACGGGCTGGTCGAATCGCGGCAGGGCGTCGGCGTCTTCGTGCTCGGGCCGCGCCAGCGAGAGACGCTGCCCAGCCTGTTTCTCGAGGCGACCGACAAGATTTCCGACATCATCGAGGAGCTGGAATTGCGCCTCGGCATCGAGGTCGAGGCCGCCGGTCTCGCGGCGCTCAGAAGCTCGCCGGCCCAGGAGGCCGAGATCCAGGCACAGATCGAGACGTTTCAGAAGCTGGTGGAGGCAGGGGAGTCGACCGACAACGCCGATTTCGACTTCCACATGGCGATCGCCGCCGCGACGAACAACGAGCGGTTCAAGCTGTTCCTGTCGCATATCGGCCAGCGGATCATCCCGCGGGTGAAGTTTCGCCGGGCCATGGGTGGCATCGACCCGCTGCCGAACCGCGATCGCCAGCTTCTCGCAGAGCATGCCGAGGTCGCCGAAGCGATCTGGAACCGCGATCCGGAACGAGCGCGCGATGCGATGCGGCGCCACCTCCTCGGCGGCATCAAGCGCTACCGCGCCATCATCCGGCCGGCGGCGCGGGTCGAAGCGGCCGATTGACAAGCCGAGACAAGTCATCATACGTATTCCCCGAATTCATCATACTATGTGCGGGGAAGCCATGTCGCCGGAAACACTCAAGCAGACAATCTCGTCGGGGCTTCTGTCCTTCCCGGTCACCCATTTCAAGGACGATCTGTCGCTCGATCTGGAGAGCTACCGCGCCCATGTCGACTGGCTGTCCGGCTTTGAGGCGGCGGCACTCTTCGCGGCGGGCGGCACGGGCGAATTCTTCTCGCTGACGCCGAAAGAGATCGGCGACGTGACCAGGGCGGCCAAGGAGGCTGCCGGCACCGTGCCGATCATCACCGGCTGCGGCTACGGCGCCGGCTTGGCCGCGGAGATCGCCCGCACGGCGGAAGCCAACGGTGCCGACGGGCTGCTGCTCCTGCCGCATTATCTCATCGGGGCGTCGCAGGAGGGAATCTTCCGGCACGTGAAGTCGGTCTGCGACGCGACGGGCCTCGGCGTCATCGTCTACAATCGCGCCAATTCCATCGCCAATGCCGATACGGTGGCGCGGCTTGCCGAGGCCTGCCCGAACCTCGTCGGCTTCAAGGACGGCACCGGACAGATCGGTCTGGTGCGGCAGATCACCGCCAGGCTCGGCGACCGGCTCTGCTATGTCGGCGGCATGCCGACCCACGAGCTCTTCGCCGAGGCCTACAACGCCATCGGTGTCACCACCTATTCCTCGGCGGTGTTCAACTTCGTGCCGGAACTCGCCGTCCGCTTCTACAAGGCGATGCGCGCCGACGACAAGGCGACCATGGCGGAGATCCTCGACGCGTTCTTCTTCCCCTTCGCCAGGATCCGCGACCGCGAGGTCGGCTATGCCGTGTCGATCATCAAGGCGGGCGTCGAACTGATCGGCCGCACGCCGGGTCCGGTCCGCCCGCCGCTGACCGATCTGACCGCGGAAGAAAAGGCGATGCTCCGCGAACTGCTCTGATCCCGGCCGGCCTTTCGCGCCTGAGGCTTTTCGGCGCCGCGTTGCGCCGCTTGGTGATCCCGGCGACGATCCGTGCAAGATCGTGCCGGGTTTTTCATGTCGGATGCCATGGTCCGCTCCGTGATCGGGAGCTCGATTGCGAAGTCGCCGGCTTGTGTTCGCCGCAGCGCCGATGCGATAGCGAAGCCTGTCGGGAGAGGGCGGCGCTCGGCGAAGTCTCGCCGCCGACGGGACGCCACTCTGGCCGGCGCGAAACACGAGGGGGATGGCCGCGATGGATCGCAGCGAAACGTTCGGCGACGGAAAGATCGCGCTTCGGATCGACGGCGACATCGCCACCGTGGTCATCGACAACCCGCCGGTGAATGCCGGCAGCCACGACGTCCGCCGCGGCCTTCTCGACGCCTTCGCCGCAATCGCAGGCATGGACGGAATCGCCGGCGTCGTTCTGGCGGGGGCGAACGGCACTTTTGTCGCCGGTTCGGACCTGAAGGAATTCGGCGCGCCGCTCGGCGAGCCGCAGCTTCCAGCCGTCATCGCCGCGATCGAGGCGACGGCCGTGCCGGTGGTCGCCGCCCTCGACGGGGCGGCGCTCGGCGGCGGTTTCGAGCTGTCGCTCGGCTGCGACGGCCGCGTGGCCGCGCCCGGGACCGTGATCGGGCTTCCCGAGGTCGGGCTCGGCATCGTGCCCGGTGCCGGTGGCACCCAGCGCATGCCCCGCCTTGCCGGCGTTCCGGCCTCGCTCGGGCTGATCTGCGGGGCGAGGCGCATTGCGGCCGAGGAGGCTTTGCGGCTCGGGCTGATCGACGCCGTCGCGGCCGATGATCTGCGCATGGCCGCCCGGGACCTCCTTCGGCGGCTCGATGGCAAGCGCCGGGTGCGCGACCTTGCGGTTTCGGCGGCCGATCCGGTCGAGCTGGAGGCGGCGAAAGCTGCGGCCTTGAAGGCCGGCAGGAACAGGCCGGCGGCGATCGAGGCCGCCCGCCTGGTCGAACTGTCCGCCACCGTGCCGTTCGACGAGGCACTCGCCGAAGAACGCCGCGTCTTTCAGGAGATCCGGTCGAGCCCCGAGGCCGTGGCACTCCGCCACGTCTTCTTCGCCGAGCGCGCGGCCGGCCGAGTGGACGGGCTTTCGGCCGCACCTCGCAGGATTGAGCGAGCCGCCGTCATCGGCGCCGGGACGATGGGCGCGGGGATCGCCTATGCGCTGCTGAGGGCTGGGTTCGAGGTCGTGCTGATCGAGCAGACCGAGGCGGCTCTCGCAGCAGGTCGCGAGCGCGTCGAGGGCCTCGTCTCCGGCGACGCCGCGAAGGGGCGGATCGGCGAAGGCGAGGCGGCCGCAATGCGGTCGCGGCTGTCGCCGGTCGCCGATCTCGCCGCCGTGGCGACAGTCGATCTCGTCGTCGAGGCGGTGTTCGAGGACATGGCGGTGAAGTCCGCGCTTCTCGCCGGTCTCGGCCAGATCGCCGCGCCGCAGGCGATCCTCGCCTCCAACACCTCCTATCTCGATCTCGACGCGCTCGCCGCCGCGAGCGGCCGACCGGATCGCGTCGTCGGGCTCCACTTCTTCAGCCCCGCCCACGTCATGAAGCTGCTCGAGGTGGTGCGCGGGGCGAAGACCTCCGACGAGACGCTGGCGACCGGGCTTTGGCTCGGCCGCAAGCTGAAGAAGACGGCGATCGTCGCAGGCGTCGGCGAAGGCTTCGTCGGCAACCGGCTCTATGCCGCCTATCGCGGCCAGGCCGAGATGCTGGTGGAAGACGGCGCGCTGCCCTGGCAGGTGGACGCGGCGCTCGAAGCCTTCGGCATGGCGATGGGGCCGTTTGCCGTCTCCGACCTTTCCGGCCTCGACATCGCCTTTGCCCGGCGCAAGCGCCTCGCGGCGACGCGCGATCCGGCCGAGCGCTACGTGAAAATTCCCGACATGCTCTGCGAAGCCGGCCGGCTCGGCCGCAAGACCGGCGCCGGCTGGTATCGCTACGACGGCCGCAAGCGCCAGCCCGACCCGGAGGTCGAGCGCCTGATCCTGGCCGAGGCGGAGGCGGCAGGACGCGAGCGCCGGGCGATTTCCGACGAGGAATGCCGGGATCGCTGCCTGGCGGCGCTGGTCAACGAGGCGGCGCTGGTGCTCGACGAGACAATCGCCCAGCGCCCCGGCGACGTCGACGTCGCCTTCGTCAACGGCTACGGCTTCCCCCGCTGGCGCGGCGGCCCGCTCTGGTGGGCCGCACATGATGGCCGGGACGCCGTCCTCGCGGCGCTGCCACAGGTCGAAGCCGCCGTCGGTCAAGGCTTTCGGCGCGGCGACGTCGAGGGGATGCTGGAGGGGATTTCGGGATAACGTCGCAACGGGCGTCCCGGCGAGACCGTTTGCGGAGGGCGCCGGGCAGAGGATGAGCGGCGGCGGCATTCTCCGCCCAGCGAGATCAAGGCAATCGCTTGAAGACGAGTGCCATCGGCGACGCTTCGATCTCCCCCCTTGTGGGGGAGATGGGTGGCAACCCAGAAGGGGGGGGGCTGCGCCACCCTCCAGCAGTCCGGCGCTTGGTCGCCCCCCTCTGCCTGCCGGCATCTCCCCCGCAAGGGGGGAGATCAGGCCACTTGCCGGCCTGGCTCCGGCTTCGAGCGATTGCTCTGCCTGCAAGATATCGGCCTTGCTCCGATCGTCGGCCGGCGGTAGCTTTTCCGGACAGGCTTGGCCCGCGCCTCCTCCCTCCAGTCGGGAAGTATCGCACATACGGGGTGACGAAGATCATCGAACCATCTGTTCGAGCGTTCGCATAAGGAGGGATTGCGTTTCCGGCTCGCAATGGAGGTTCCGTGATGCGACTGTCCGCCCCGATCCATCGCTTGAAACGTCGCGCCAGACTGTTGGCCCGCGATCAGAATATCCCGCTGCACGAGGCGCTTGACCACGTCGCACGGGCGGAGGGGTTCTCCGCGTGGAGCCTGCTTTCCGACCGTTTCGCGACGAACCGGCCTGCCACTTCGCTCTTGCCGCAGCTGGCGGAAGGCGACATGCTTCTGATCGGCGCGAGGCCGATGCATGGCAAGACGCTCCTGGGATTGCAGCTTCTTCTCGACGCCGCCCGCATGGGGCGACGAGCCGTCTTCTTCACACTGGAATATACCGAGCGGCAGGCGATGGAGCGCGTCAGCTTCCTCGATCCCAAATCGGCAGAAAATGCGCTGGAGATCGTCACCTCGCCGGAGATCAGCGCCGATTTCGTCGTCCGTCACCTGTCGGGCGCGCCGCGGGGAACCGTCGCGGTGATAGACTATCTGCAGATTCTCGATCAGCAGCGAAGCAAGCCCGCGCTCTTCGATCAGATGCTGGTCCTGCAGGCGTTTGCCAGAGACGCCGGCATCGTTCTCGGCTTCATCTCGCAGATCGACCGGTCCTTCGATCCGGAGCGGACCTCCGTGCCGACGCTCGACGACATTCGCCTTCCCAATCCGATCCCGGCGAGAATCTTTTCGAAAACCTGCTTTCTCCATGCCGGCGAAGTGCGGGTCGAAAACTTGAACTGAGGAGGCTCTACCGGGCCCCGCAGGGGGCTCCGGCAGATCATCCGGCGACGGCCGCGTGACGAGCGGCCACGGTCGTGCAGAGCGGGTCCGCGTCCAGCCGTCGCCCATCTCTTACGCGTCGTCCTCGACCGCCGTGCGCGGCCGGTCGCCGCCGGACGAGACCTCGGCGTGCCACTTGCCGCCTTCGTCCTCCCAGACGATGCCGGCGCTCTCGCCGGGCTGCTGTTGCCTGACCGCCGCCTGACGGGCGGCGATGAAGGCGGCGTCGTGGGTGGCGAAGGTTTCCGAATAGACGTCGCCCAGCTTGTAGGCGTAGCCGCCGTCGTGCTCGACGATGTGATAGGTGATTTGCGGCATGGCCGTTCTCCGTCGAAAGCGTGATCGCGCCGGGCCCTCATGACCCGCGCGAGCCGAAAAGTCCTCGACCCAAATGCTGTCGAACCGCCCGCCGGCAAGGAGGGCGGCGCAGATCGGCGGAGCGCCGCCGGCAGGAAGCCTCGAAGTCGAGCGTCGGGCTGGCGCGCGGCGATGCGAGGCGCCGATTTGACGGCAACTTCAGTGGCTCAGGCGACGGTCCGCAGATGCGGCGTCGCACAGTCGCAGGCGTCTTCGTCTCGCGCGTCCCCGGCCCAGCACTTCAGCTTCGACGTCCTGCCGATGCCCGGATTGAAGGTGTTGGTGGGGTCGAGCCTGCGGTAGAAGTCCCGCAGGGCGGGCTTGGCGTCGTAGAGATGGCCGACATTGTGCTCGGCCGGGTACTCCGCCCCCCGCGCATCGAGGAGCTTCCACAGCGCGTGCTCGATCGCCAGACAGTCCTCGCCCTTGCGCACGAGATATTCCTGGTGGAGGACGTGGCAGAAGAAGTGGCCGCAATACATCTTGAAGGCGATCTTCTCCTCGATCTCCTGCGGCAGCTTTTCGAACCAGTCCAGCGTGTTGCGGGGCAAAGCGACGTCGAGGGCGACGATGTCCTCGACCGTCTTGGGATGGACGGCCCGGTAGCGCACGATCGCGCCGCCGACGGCGAAGCGGTTGAGAAACGCCGCGCTGCCCTCTTCGGCGTCACATTCGAAGAAGTCGCCGGTGGCCGAGGGAAAGCGGCGTTCGAGATAGGCCCGCGCCTCTGCGGATCCGCCATTGCCCATCTTCAGCAGAAGGTGGTGGGCATAGCGATCCCGATAATCGTTCATCCGGCGGGGCAGATGTTCGGGGAACAGTCGTGACAGCCCCTGCAGGAAGCGGTCGGAGATCGCGCCACCGAGGCCGAGCTTTTCGGTGAGCCCGTCGATCCGGCTCTTGACGGCGAAAGCCTTCGGCACGTTGTCCGTGCCGAAATGCCTGATGAACAGGAACAGGTCCTTGCCGTAGCGCCGGCTCGCGTCATAGGCCGTGCGGTGCATGTACTCGCCGGCGATCGGCAGGTTTTCGAAGCCGGTCAGGATCTCGCGGCGGATGGTTTCCAGTTCCGCCGGCTCGTTGCTGCCGATGTAGAAGACGGTGACGTCCTCGTCGGCTGGGAACGTGTCGAGCCGCACGGCGAAGACCGCGACCTTGCCGGCCGAGCCCGACGCCTCGTAGTGACGGCGCGGATCGGCATTGAAGCGGGCGGGGGAGGCGGCGTCGACCTGCCGGACATGACGCTGATACTCCCGGTCCGAGGCCCAGCGGTCGGCCGGGAACGCGATCTGGCTCTCGTCGAAAGAACCCGCGTCGATCGCCGCGAGGATGGTTTCGGGGTCGTTCCCGGCCTCGATCCCCAGGTGATTGACCAGCTGCAGCGCGCCGGTCTCCGTAACCTGCGCGAAGAGCGCCATCTGCGTGAAGGCCGGGCCACGGCGGATCAAAGCGCCGCCGGAATTGTTGCAGATGCCGCCGGTCACCGAAGCGCCGATGCAGGACGAGCCGATCACCGAATGGGGCTCGCGGCCGAGCGGGCGCAGCTGCTTTTCGAGCTGGTTGAGCGTCGAGCCCGGCTGGCAGACCACCTGACGCCCCGAGTCGAGAAGATGGATGCGGTCCATCCGCAGCATGTTGACGATGACGATCGGACGATCGTAGCCGTCGCCATCCGGCGTCGAGCCGCCGGTGAGGCCGGTATTGGCGGCCTGGCAGATGATCGCGACGTCCGCCGCGACGCAGGCCTTCAGCGTGCGCCATTGCTCGACCAGGCTGCCCGGCCGGACGACCGCGAGGACGTCGCCGTCGCCGTAGCGATAGCCCTTGCGGAAGCGGCGGGTCGCATTTCGGCCGGTCAGCACGTGGCGCGTTCCGGCGATGCCCTGAAGTTCTGCGACGAGATCGCTCATGCTGTGCGGGGAGACGTCTCCCCTCCCTGTTCGATTGGCTGATCCGGCCGCCCGGTCGGCGCGGCACGAACCCTCAGAGACTCGTATAGCCGCCATCGACGGAAACGATCGACCCCGTCATCAGGCTGGAGGCGTCGGACGCGAGGAACTGGACGACGGCGGCGATCTCCTCCGGCTCGCCCAGCCGTCCCATCGGGGTCATCTTCAGCCATTGATCGACCAGTTCGGCCGATCCTTCGGCGACCCCGGCGATCAGCGGGGTATTGATATAGGTGGGCGCCACGGCGTTGACGCGCACGCCGCGGGCCGCCCATTCCACCGCCAGGGATTTCGTCAGGTGGTGCACGGCGGCCTTGGTGGCGTTGTAGTGGCACTGCGGCTGCGGCCAGTTGACGATCTGGCCGGACATCGAACCGACATTGACGATCGATCCCTTGCCGCTTGCCAGCATTTTCCGGCCGAAGGCGCGGCAGGTGCGGAAGACGCCGGTCAGATTGACGTCGACGACCTTCTGCCAGTCGTCGTCTTCCATCTCGTCTGCGGGCGTATTGGTGACGACGCCGGCGTTGCAGACGAGGATGTCGAGGGCCGGAAGCTCGTCCGCGAGTGCCCGAAGCGCGGCCGTGTCGGTGACGTCGAGCCGATGGACGCCGGCGACCCGTCCCTCGGGCAGAGTCGCGGCGGCCGCTTCTGCGCGGGCGAGGTCGATGTCGGTGCAGTGGACGTCGGCGCCCGTCTGCGCCAGCGCCATGGCGATCGCCGCCCCGATCCCCTGTCCGGCGCCCGTCACCAGGGCCGTCTTGCCGGAAAGGTCGAGCTTGCGGCGATAGTCTGTCATGGCGGGCCCTTCGGCGGTGTTCTGCGGCCCGGCTTGGCGCTGCAAGGGGCTCGCGGTGCTCGGTGGCGACGGCAGATCCGAACGTCCGAGCGAATCGATCTCGAATGCCCATCAGGCGATATAGCAAAACTATATTATCCACCCTCGCACCGTCAACGTGCTTGAGGCGTCTGTGGGCGGTCCCCGACATTCGCAGCTTCGACAGATATCTACACAGAGCGCTGCAAGAAATTGAGAATATGAGGGAAAAGCAAATTCCACGCGACCCCGTCGAGGCCGGCGTCATGCGGCTCTGCGGATACCGTCGCCGATCCTTCGCAGACGTCATCCGCAATTTTCGGTCTTCCGTTCAGAAAAAATCTAGTTTAGCTATGCCGCGATGATGTCGCAGGGCGCAAGGGCGCTACGGCCGTGAGCGGCCGTGATGGAAGGGCAGTCGGATGTTCGAGAGCGAAATGTTGATCGGCGGCGAGTGGATCTCGGGCGAAGGCGCGGTCCTCGAGGTGCAGAACCCGGCGACCGAAGAGACGATCGGCACGATCACCAACGCCACCCCGGAAGAAATCGACCGTGCCATCCACGCCGCGCGCAAGGCATTTCCCGCATGGGCCGGGCTTTCGCCGTTCAGGCGGGCGGAACTGCTGCACAAGGCCGGAGACCTGATCGACCGGCGCAAGGACGACATCGCCCGTGCGATGACGAGCGAGCAGGGCAAGCCGTTGAACGAGGCGAGGGGCGAGGTGTCCAAGCTCGCCCAGACCCTGCACTTCTACGCGGAAGAAGGGGTCCGGGTTCACGGCGCGATCATCCCGAACGAGAGCAATGCCTATCAGAGCCTCGTCGTCCGCGAGCCGATCGGCGTCGTCGCGGCGATTTCGCCCTGGAACTACCCGGCCGAGCTGATCGGCTGGAAGATCGGCGGGGCGCTCGCCGCCGGCTGCACGATCGTCGTCAAGCCGCCGGAGTTGACGCCGTTCTCGCCGCTGGCGATCGCCCGCGCTTTGCACGATGCCGGGATCCCCGCCGGGGTCGTCAACATGGTCACCGGCAAGGGCTCGAGCGTCGGCCAGCACCTCGTCGAAAGCCCGCTGATCGACAAGGTCGCCTTCACCGGCTCGGGCGCGGTCGGTCTTCGAATCCAGCAATCCAGCCCGACGGTGAAGAAGCTCTCCTTGGAGCTCGGCGGCAACTGTCCGATGATCGTCACCGCGACCGCCGATCTCGACGCGGCGGTGAAGGGTGCGGCCCGGCGCGCCTTCCGCAACATGGGCCAGATCTGCATCGCCATCAATCGCATCTACGTCGCCGAGAGCGTCTACGAGGCCTTCCTGTCGAAGCTCGCGGCGGCGGCGGATGCGCTCACCATCGACAACGGCCTCGACGATCCGGCTGCCGATCTCGGCGCGATGGCCTCGGCCGAGCCTCTCGGAAAGACGAAGACCCATCTGGCCGACGCCCTGGAAAAGGGCGCGCGGCTGATGGCCGGCGGCCGTCCGCCGGAGGGCGAGAAATTCAAGAAGGGCTTCTTCTTCCGCCCGACCGTCCTCGCGGACTGCACCCACGAAATGCAGGTGATGACGGAGGAGACCTTCGGGCCGCTGGTCGGCGTCGCGCCCTTCCGCAGCCTCTCCGAGGCGGTCGAAAAGGCCAACGACACGCCCTACGGCCTCGCCGCCTACGCCTACACCAAGCATATGGACGAGATGCGCTACCTGTCGTCCCGGCTCGACTACGGCAACGTTGCGATCAACAACGTCGACGCCGGCATCATCAACGCCCCCTATGGCGGCCGCAAGCAGAGCGGCGTCGGCTACGAGCACGGCCGCGAGGGCATGCTGGAATATTTCAACTTCAAGCATGTGCGCATCTGCTTCGACGAGCCGGAGGACGCCTGATGGCGATCGACACGGCGATCCTCGGCATCGACATCGGCACGTCCGGCTGCAAGGCGCTGCTGCTCGACGCCGCCGGAACGGTCCTTGCGACCCATACCGCGACATACGACGCGAGCGCCCCGCGGCCGGGCTGGTCGGAGCAGGATCCGGAAGACTGGATCACCGGCGCGCGAGCCGCCATTTCCGGCGTCCTGGCCAAGCGCCCGGGGACCGGGATCGTCGCGATCGGCCTGTCGGGCCAGATGCACGGGCTGACGCCGCTCGACGAGGCGCATCGGGTCCTGCGTCCGGCGATCCTGTGGAACGACCAGCGCAACGCCGCCGAATGCGCCGAGATGACCGAGGCCGTCGGTGGCCTTTCGGCGCTGCTCGCCGAAACCAACAACCGGATGCTGCCGGGCTACACCGGCGGCAAGATCGTGTGGATGCGCAAGCACGAGCCGGAGGCGTATCGCCGGCTGCGCCATGTGCTCAATCCCAAGGACTATCTGCGGCTGCGGCTCACCGGCGAACTGGCGACCGAGGTCTCCGACGCATCCGGCACCGGGCTGTTCGACGTCCGCCGGCGGGCCTGGTCGACGAAGGTGGTGGAGGCGGCCGGGATCGATCCGGCCGTGCTGCCGGCCTGTCACGAATCCCAGGAGGTCTCCGGCCGCGTGTCGGCTTCCGCCGCCGATTTCTTCGGCCTGCCCCAAGGGCTTCCGGTGGTGGGCGGCGGCGGCGATTCCGTCATCCAGACCATCGGCGCCGGCGTCATCGATCCCGGCGACCTGCAGACGACCGTTGGGACGGCCGGCATCCTCGCCTGCGCGCTCGCCGCGCCGCGCGACAATCCGGATGGCCGGCTGCAGGTTTTCTGCAACGTCGCGCCGGACCGGTGGCATTGCATGGGCGTCTCGCTGAACGCCGGCGGAGCTCTCGCCTGGCTGCGACGGCTGGCGCAGGGCTTCGGCGATCTCACCGAGAACGGCTGGCACGACATTCCCTTCGACCGCCTGATGGAGCGGGCCGCGGCCAGCACGGCCGGGTCCCGCGGGCTGATCTTTCTGCCCTATCTGAACGGCGAGCGCTGCCCCTATGCCGATCCCGATGCGCGCGGCGCCTTTCTCGGTCTGACCTCGCGGCACGGCGAGAGCGACATGATCCGCAGCGTCCTCGAAGGCGTCGTCTTCGCGCTCCGCGACATCTACGCCCTGATGGCGGAGACCGGCATCGCCGCCGACCGTATCCGCGCCTCCGGCGGCGGCGCGGCCTCGACCTTCTGGCGGCAGATCCAGGCCGACGTCTTCGGCTGCGACGTCGTCACCACCGAAGGCGCGGCGGAGGGGGGCGCCTTCGGCGCGGCCATCGTCGCGGGCGTCGGCGTCGGGCTTTGGCCGGATGCGAGCACGGCGGCCGGCCTTTGCCGGACCGTATCGCGGCAGTCTCCGTCGAAAGATCGGGGCGTCTACGCCGAGATGTTCGACATCTACCGGAGCCTCTATCCGGCCCTGCAGGCGACGTTCGGAAGGCTGGCCGATCCGGTCTTCGATCGCGAGGAGCAAGCATGACGGCCAATGGCCAGATCAAAGCGGTCGTCTTCGACCTCGACGGAACGCTGATCGACAGCGCGCCGGACATCGCGGCGGCCGTCAACCGCGTCCTCGCCGAGCATGGCTGGGCGCCGCTTGCGACCGCCTACGTCGAGCGGTTCATCGGCGACGGCCCGAAGACGCTGCTTCTCCGGATCCTGCAGGAGCAGGGCCTGCCGACCGACGACGCCTTCGTGGAGGCCTCCAAGGTCGCCTATCTGAAGAACTACGCCGAGGCGCCGGCGACGCACACGACCTTCTTCGCCCATGTCGCCGAGGACCTGAAGGCGCTGAAGGCTTCCGGCCTCAGGCTCGGCATCTGCACCAACAAGCCGCACGGCCTGACCCAGACGGTCCTGTCCATCCTCGGGATCGCCGACCTCTTCGACAGCGCCATCGGCGCCGACGCGGTGCCGCGGCGCAAGCCCGACGCGGCGCATCTTCTCGCCGTCGTCGAGGCCATGGGTCTCGGCAAGGACGAGATCGCCTATGTCGGCGATACCGACGTCGACAGCGCCTGCGCACGGGGCGCCGGCGTGCCCTTCTTCATCGTCCCGTGGGGTGGTGGTCCGCACGTCGTCGACGCCGACGCGACCCGGATTTCGCGGCTGCGCGATCTCTTGTTCCACCTCGGCCGGACGAGCCCCGAAGGCGTGCCGGCATGATCCAGAGCCTTCTCCATCAGATCCGGGAGGAAATGCCGAAGATGGCGGCGGCGGAACGCCGGGTGGCGGAAGCGGTCAACGCGAAGCCCAACGACGTCATCCACATGAGCATGGCGGTCCTCGCCAAGGACTGCCGCGTCAGCGATCCGACGATCATCCGCTTCTGCCGGCGCTTCGGCTTCGAGGGCTACCAGGACTTCAAGGTCAATCTCGCCCAGAACATCGTGCCCCGGGCGCCGTTCCACTACGACAAGATCACCGCCGACGACACGGTCGAGAACATCGTCCGCAAGACCTGCGAGAATTCGCTCAGCGCCATCCAGCGGGCGCTGGAGGACCTCGTCCCGGCGCAGATCGAGGCCGGGGCGAAGGCCATCCACGCCGCCTCCTGGCTGGCGATTTACGCGACCGGCATCTCCGAGGTGACGGCGATCGATGCCGAGCACAAGTTCCAGCGTCTCGGCTTTCGCTGCTCGGCCATTCTCGGCGAGAAGCGCCAGCGCACCCAGGCGGGCTTCGCGCGGCCCGGCGAACTGGCCATGATCTTCTCCCAGTCCGGCGCGACGCGGCAGATGGTCGAACTCGCCAAGGCGACGCGGGAGCAGGGCGCGACCGTGCTGTCGATCACCGCCGGCGACACGCCGCTGACGGTGGTGAGCGATCACGTGATCGCCGTGACGCCCTACGACCACACCGAACTCCTGACGCCTCTGGCCTCGCGGCTGAACCATCATCTGGTGGTCAACATGCTGGTCACGGCCATCGCCGTGATGACCGGCAACGAATTCCCCGACCAGCTGCCGGCGCTCGATTCCTGGCTGACGGAAAAGCTTTGACGCGGCCTCAGAGCCGCGCCCGATCGAAGGATTTCACATGACGCAAGACGACGCCAAGCGCTTGGCCGGCATCAAGGTGATCGACACCTATGTGCGCGACGGAATGAAGCTCGGCCTCGGATCGGGCACGACCTCGCACATCTTCGTGCGGGAGCTCGGCGCCCGGGTCGCGGGCGGCCTGAAGCTCACCTGCACCACCACGTCGAACAGCACCAGCGCGGTGGCGCGCGAGGTGGGCATCGAGCTGACCGACGTCAACGACATCGACATGCTGGACCTGACGGTCGACGGTCCCGACGAGATCGATCGCCGGTTCCGGATGATCAAGGGCGGCGGCGCCTGCCTGTTGTGGGAGAAGATCGTCGCGCATGCCTCCCGCCGCATGGTCACGATCTGCGACGAAACCAAGATCGTCGACACGCTGGGCCGCTTTCCGCTGCCGGTCGAGGTCGTCCAATACGCCTGGAAGCAGACCGAACGCGCCATCCGCCGCACCTTGCCCGGCTACGGCGTCGCCGGGACCGAACTCGTTCGGCGCATGAAGGACGGTGCGCCGGTCGTCACCGACAGCGGCAATTTCATCATCGACTGTCACTGCGGTTCGATCGGCGATGCCGAGGGGCTGGAGGTGGCACTCAACATGATCCCGGGAGTGGTGGAGAACGGCCTCTTCACCCGGGAGTCCAGCGCCATGGTCGTCGGCTGCTTCGACGGAACCGCCTATGTGAGCGAGCGGCCGGTGGCCTGAACGGGAGTAAATCTAGTTTTACGAGATGCGACGCGACTGCGCGAACGAGTTCGCTCGCCCATGCTGTCCTCGGTATACTGACGACGATGGTCGAACTACTGAAATGACTGAACAAAATCGATGAAATGTCGCTCTTTGCCGACGAGGCGGCTTGACGGCGCGCAGGTCGCATGATGTAAAACGGCATAGTAAAACTACATACGCATCGGATCCATGGGAGGACAAAATGCTCAAGAAATTCGACGTCTCGCGCCGCTCCGTCCTGAAGGGCGGGCTCGCCCTCGGCGCCGCCAGTCTCGGCATGCCGGGCTTTGCGAAGGCTGCCGACCGCGTCTTCGTGCCGTTCAGCAACAAGAGCCTCGACTACTATTTCTTCGTCATCCAGGAAGAGGCGGTGCGGCGCGCCGTCGAGGGGCGCGAGTGGGAGTTCCAGGCCACCAACGCCAACTTCGACAACACCCGCCAGCTCGAGCAGTGGCAGAGCCTCCTCTTGAGCCAGCCCTCGGCCATCGTCTGCGACCCGATCGACAGCCAGGCGATCGCCTCGTCGATCGCCCGCTACAACCAGCGCAAGGTGCCGGTCGCCATCATCGACACGCCCGCCGACGGCGGCGACGTGGCGATCACCGTCTCCTTCGACAACTACCAGGGCGGCGTCATGGCCGCGCAGGAGATCGTCAAGCGGCTGGAGCAGAAGTACGGCAGCAAGAAGGGCACGGTGCTCAACTGTTTCGGCGCCCTGCAGAGCGTCGCCTGGCGCCTTCGCAAGGAGGGCTTCGAGGCCGAAATGGGCAAATATCCCGACATCAAGCTACTCAGCCGTCCGACCGAGGGTCAGCTCGACCTCATGCTGTCGGTGACGTTGTCGACTCTTTCGGAATATCCGGATCTCGACGCCGTCCACGCCCCGAGCGACAGCCCGGCCCGCGGGATCGCCACCGCGTTGCAGCAGCGCGACCGCTGGAAGAAGGTGGGCGAGGAAGGCCACGTCGTCTTCATCAACATCGACGGCGAGCCGATCGCGCTGCAACTGATCAAGGAAGGCTACATGGACGCCTGCGTCTCGCAGGATCCGATCGCCTACGGCCAGATTGCCGTCGACATGCTCGAAAAGCACGCGATGAAGGGCGAGGCGGTCCCGCTCGGCGCCTACGAGAACGACAAGTACTTCTGGGAAAAGGGCGAGATCGTCGATTCCAAGACCGGGCCGGCACTCGTCATCCCGCCCTTCGTCATCGATGCCTCGAACGCCGAGGACGAGCGCCACTGGGGCAACATCGCGGAACAGGAGTGGGGCATCGCCTACAAATAGACCGACCGGTCTCCGGCATGCGGGCGACGGCCCGCATGCCGCGACATGGGTGGATGAGGCAGGGAGAGCCGGGTGGAGCACATGACAGTCGGCAATGCCGGGACGGCCGACGCCGATATCCTGCGCATTGCCAATCTCACCAAGACATACGGGCGGTTCTCGGCCCTCAAATCCGTCAGCCTCGCGGTCCGCCGCGGCTCGATCCACGGCCTGCTCGGCGAGAACGGCGCCGGCAAGAGTACGCTCGTCGGCATGATTTCCGGCCAGCGGCAGCCGACCGGCGGCACCATCCGGTTGAACGGCGTCGAGGTGCAGGGCCACGACGTCAAGGAGATGGAGAAAGCCGGCGTCTTCCTGGTGACCCAGGAGCCGATGATCATCGATCACATGAGCGTCGCCGAGAATCTCCTGCTCGGAATCTGGCCGCGCAAGGGCTGGATGATCGACTGGAAGCGGCTTCGCCGGGACGCGGCGCGGATGCTCGAGGACACGGGCATCGATCCGTCCCAACGGGCCGGCACGCTCGACGCGGTGGCGCGCCGCAAGCTGAACATCCTCAGGGCGATGTTCAGCGGCGGCAAGGTCGTCATCCTCGACGAGCCGACCGCCTCGCTCGACGTCGAGGCCCGCCAGCAGCTCTTCGCCTTCATGCGCCGCCTCAAGGCCGAAGGCGTCACCTTCGTCTTCATCTCGCACTACAACGACGAGATCCTCGAAATCTGCGACGCCGTCAGCGTCCTGCGCGACGGCGAGCTTGCCGGCGGTTCGGACGACGTCGGCGAGATGACCTCGGACATGCTGTCCGAACTCGTGCTCGGCCGTGGCCTGTCATTGTTTCAGCGCAAGCGACGGGAGTTCGACCCCGACGAGCCGGCGATCGTCGTCGAAGGCGTTCGCGCCCGCAACGTCGCCGTCGATGCCTTCCGCATCCACCCCGGCGAGATCGTCGGCTTTGCCGGCCTGCCCGGCGCCGGCGCCAAGGAGTTCGCCCGCTGCCTCTTCGGGCTCGTCCATGCCAAGGCCGGAACGATGCAACTGGAGCCCGGCTCGCAGACGAGCGGCCTTCCCGGCCATCCCTTCGAGGCCTACCGGCGCGGCATCGCGTTCCTTTCCGACGACCGGCGCAAGGACGGTCTGGTGGGGCATCTGTCGATCGGCGCGAACATGTCCCTGTCGTCGCTGCCGGCGCTGTCGCGCCGCGGTTTCGTCGACGAGGAGGCGGAGCGGTCGATGATTTCGCGCTATTTTGCCAGCATGGGCGTCAAGGCGCCGAACCCGGACGTCGCCATCGATACGCTCAGCGGCGGCAACCAGCAGAAGGTCTGCCTCGGGCGCGTCCTCGCGACGGAACCGAAACTTCTGATCCTCGACGAGCCGACGCGTGGCATCGACGTCGGCGTCAAGCAGGACGTCCACCGGATCATCGACGATCTGAGCCGCGAGGGCGTCGCCGTGATCGTCGTCACGACGGATTCCGACGAGATGATCCGCCTGGTCGACCGGGTCTGCGTGTTTTCGGAAGGCCGCATCGTCGGGGAGCTGACGGGGGAGGCGATCAGCAAGGACCGTCTCCGGCAGATCAGCGGCTGAGGCCGCGTCGAATACGGCTCGAGGCTCTCGACGCCCCGCCGACACCATCAGGAGTTCGATCATGAGCAACGTTTCGATCAAGGCGGAAGCGGCGCCCGGACCGCGCAGCGGCACCTCCAACCGGGCCATCGTCGGCTGGGTCCTGCACAACGTCGTGTGGATCTGGCTGGCGATCCTGGTCGTGTTCTTCGGCCTGTTCAACTCGTTCTTCTTCACCGTCTTCAATTTCCAGAACATCATGGTCCAGGCGACCGTGCTCGGCATGCTGGCCACTGCGGTCGCCCTGCCGCTGCTCGTCGCCGAGATCGACCTGTCGATCCCGGCCAATCTCGGCTTCTCCTCGGCCGTCGGGGCGCTCGCCGTCACCGATTACGGCGCGCCCTGGTGGCTGGGTGCGCTGCTTGGCGTCGTCGTCGCGACGGCGATCGGCTTTTTCAACGGGCTGTGCATCACCCGCCTGCGCATGGTCTCGCTGATCCAGACCCTGTCGATGATGATCATCCTGCAGGGCGCGCTCCTGGCGCTCACCCAGGGCAAGACGATCACCAGCCTGCCGGACGGCTATACCTGGATCGGCCAGGCGACGATCGACGGCTGGCCGGTCATGCCGCTGGTCTTCGTCGTCGCCCTGATCTTCATGGCCGTTCTCCTGCGGCGCACCGTCCTCGGCCGCAGCATCTATGCGGTCGGCGGCAATGCCGCGGCGGCCAATTCCGCCGGCATCCGCGTCGACCGCACCAAGATCGTCGCCTTCACGATCGCCGGCTTCCTGGCCGGGATCGGCGGCTATCTGCTCGCCTCCTGGCAGATGGCGATCACCTCCAACCAGGGCAGCAGCTTCCTGCTCTACGCGATCGCGGCGCCCATCATCGGCGGCGTCAGCGTCTTCGGCGGACGCGGCAACGTCGTCGGCGTGTTCGGCGGCGTCATGCTGCTGACCGTCATCCAGGTGGGCCTCGCGATCATCGCCGTCCCGTCCTTCTATGTCGGCATGATCGGTGGCGTGATGATCTTCATCGCCGTGGCCATCGACGCCATCCGGGTGCGCTATTTCCAGTAACGGATAGGGCTGCGACGCATCCGTCGGGGAGCCGAACGAGCGGATTCGGCCTTGCCCCCGCGGCGCGACTGCGCTCTCTGTGGGTCCACTCACGACACTGCATACGGGAAACGCCATGTCTGTCATCGACGAGCCCTCGGGACTATATCTCGGTCGCGCCTTTTCACCCGGGGCGAACGGCCCGGCCGTCGTCACCTTGCGCGACGGGCGGCTCGTCGACATCACCTCGTCCACGGCGCCGACCGTCAGCGACATCTGTGAAATGGACGACCCGGCATCCTACGTCCGCTCGGCCGCCGGGAAGGATCTCGGGGCTCTCGCGGACGTCGCCGGCGAGACGGATCGCTCCGGCGAGAAGCCCTATCTGCTGGCGCCCTGCGATCTCCAGGCGGTCAAGGCCTGCGGCGTGACCTTCGCCAGTTCGATGATCGAGCGGGTGATCGAGGAAAAGGCCAGCGGCGATCCTTCTCGCGCCGAGGCGATCCGCGGCCGTATCGGCGCTGCCATCGGCGAGAGCCTGCGCGACATCCGCGCCGGATCGCCGGAGGCCGAGCGCGCCAAGGCGGCGCTGATCGAAGAGGGGTTGTGGAGCCAGTATCTCGAGGTCGGGATCGGCCCGGATGCCGAGGTCTTCTCGAAGTGCCAGCCGATGGCGGCGGTCGGAACGGGGAGCAATGTCGGGCTGCATCCGCGCTCCAACTGGAACAATCCGGAGCCGGAGATCGTCCTCGCGGTTTCTTCGGCGGGGCGCATCCTCGGCGCCACCCTCGGCAACGACGTCAATCTCCGCGACTTCGAGGGCCGCTCGGCCCTTCTCCTGTCGAAGGCCAAGGACAACAACGCCTCGACCGCGATCGGCCCGATGATCCGGCTGTTCGACGACGGCTTCTCGCTCGACGACGTGCGCCGGGCCGAACTCACCCTGACCATCGACGGGCCCGAGGGCTTCCGCCTCGAAGGGCATTCCTCGATGAGCCAGATCAGCCGCGACCCGGAGGATCTCGTCGCCCAGACCGTCGGGCGCCATCACCAGTATCCGGACGGCCTCATGCTGTTTCTCGGCACGCTCTTTGCGCCGACCCAGGATCGCGACCAGCCGGGCGAGGGGTTCACTCACAAGGTCGGCGACGTCGTGCGGATCGCCGCCCCCGGTCTCGGCTGCCTCGAAAACACCGTCGCGCTGTCGACCGAATGTCCGCCCTGGACCTTCGGCACCCGCGCCCTGATGCGCAATCTCGCCGCGCGAGACCTGATCGGAGGGCCGTCGGGCGATTGAGGGCCGCGTTCCTCGATCGGCAGACAGGGGCGGTTCGTCGACCCTTCCGGTCCCGGCCGCCTGTTCGCTTCGGCGACTGGTTCGCTGTGGCGTGGAACCGGCCTGACGGCTGAGCGATCAACTGAGCTCTTTGCGGTGCGCCTCTGCGAGTTCGGCCATGGAGGTGAAGCGGAAGGCGTAGCTCGGCATTTCGCCCGGGTTCATCGTCGCGCCGAAACCCTCCTTGCCGTGGCGGCGATAGATCCAGGCCGAGGTGAGGCCCGCCTTGTTGGCCGGCTGGTGGTCGTGGAACATGCTTTCGGCCGTATGCAGGATGTCGCCCTTCGCGACGCCGAGCCCGGCGAGCTTGTCCAGCATGTAGTCGAAATTGCGCAGCGAGGGCTTGTAGGAGCCGACGTCCTCGGCGGTGTAGATCGCGTCGAATTCGACGCCGAGCCGGGCGTTCGAGCCGGCGAAGCTGCGGTTGTCGACATTCGACAGGATGACCAGCTTGTAGTGCTGCTTCAGATAGGCGAGCGCTTCGGCGGAATCCGGAAAGGCCGGCCAGTCGGGAACGGAATTACCGTAGGCCAGACACTCGTCCCACGTCGCCGGCACGTCCCATTCCTCGGCAAGGCGGCGATGGACGGTGGCGAGAAGCCGGCTGTAGGGCATCGCCGGCGTCTGCGCCTGCTGCGAGGACTCGTGCACCGCGTGACGCTCCAGCACCCGGTCGCGGGGAATGTCGGTTCCGACCTTGTCGAGAAGCGGACGCAGGGCGGTGAAGATGCCGGTCTCCCAGTCGATCAACGTGCCGTAGCAGTCGAAGGTGAGGGCCTTGAAGTCGGAAAGTTTCATGAGCTTGTTCTCTCGACTGACGTGGGTCAAAGGGCGGAGCGCGTGATCGCGCCGCGCGCCATGACGAGTTTCAGATGGGTGTCGGGCCTGGTGAGGACGGCGATGTCCTCGAGCGGATTGCCCTCGACGACGATGAGATCGGCCGAAAGCCCGGGCTTGACCTGACCGAACTCGTCTTCGAGGCGCATCAGCTTCGCGCCGTTGATCGTCGCGGCGCGCACCAGATCGACCGCCGGGACGACGCCGGACCGCAGGGAAAACTCCGACAGCTGGCGCCGGTGCATGGCGCCGAGAAGATCGGTGCCGTAGGCCATCGGCACGCCGGCCCGATGGGCCATCTCGACGGCGTTGATGCCGGCGTCGAGGACGTCGTCGATCTTGGCGGCGAGTTCGGCCGGAAGCCCCGCCTCGACGCCTTCGTCCTTGAGGGCGCGATAGGTCGCGAGAGTCGGCGTCAGGAAGGCGTCCCGCTCCTTGATCATCGCGATGGCTTCGGGATCGGCGAGGTTGCCGTGCTCGATGGAGCGGACGCCGAGCTTCAGGCTGCGCTTGATGGCGCGGGCGGTATAGGCATGGACGACGACGTAGAGATTGGCCATCTCGGCCTCCTCCACGACGGCGGCGATTTCTTCCTCGGAAAACTGGTCCGACGAGATGCGGTCGGTCGGCGAGGAGATGCCGCCATTGCCCATGATCTTGAGGTGATGGGCGCCGCGCCGGATCTCCTGCCGCGCTGCCTTGCGAACGGCGGGAACGCCGTCGACGATGCAGCCGAGGCCCGGCTGGTTGTAGGCGTCGTCATGTGCGTCGATGCCGGCGGGGCGGACGTCTCCGTGGCCACCCGTCGGCGACAGCGCCTTGCCGCCATAGATCAGCCGCGGGCCGCGGATCAGCCCCTCGCGCACCGCCCGGGCGAGGCCGAAATCGGCGCCGCCGACGTCGCGCACGGTGGTGAAGCCGCGATCGAGCATTCCGCCCATGATCGCCGCGGCCGCGGCCGAGACGTAGCTCGGCGGCGTGCGCTGCAGCTCGGTGAAGTTCGCCGAATAGGCGGTCACGTGCACGTGGCTGTCGACGAGGCCGGGCATCAGCGTCCGCCCTGCGACGTCGATCCGGCGGGCGTCGCTTGCGGAGACGGGCGCTTCGGCGATTTCGCGGATCCGGCCGTTCTCGACCACCACGTGGCGGTCGGGCAGAAGCGCTCCGGCCTCGACGTCGAGGACGGAGGCGTTTTCGAAAATCGTGATCATGCTGGTCTTTCCGTTTCTTCGATGCGGTTCCGCATCCCACTCTGCAGGCGGCGAAAGGCGGTCAGCGGCGGGCCGCGAGATAGGCCGGCGCCAATGTTCCGGCGACGAGGTCGAGGCCGGCGAGATCGGCCTCGTCGTAGGATCCCTTCGGGCCGAGCACCGAGACGACGCCGAGAACGTCGCCGTCCCAGCGTATCGGGGCGTTGATGCAGGCCTCGCAGCCGAGCGAGAGGATCAGCTCATGGTCGGGGAAGGCCCAGCGGATGTCGTCGGCGCCGTTGCCGAGCCACGTCCGGCGGCCCTTCAGGACCCGCGCGCCCCATTCGGTCGGCCCCATCGGCTTGCGGCCCTTCAGCGGATACTCGGCGGGCCGGCTG
This sequence comes from Jiella avicenniae, assembly GCF_021390325.1. Classification (GTDB taxonomy): domain Bacteria; phylum Pseudomonadota; class Alphaproteobacteria; order Rhizobiales; family Rhizobiaceae; genus Jiella; species Jiella avicenniae. Next base: position 46,186 of record NZ_JAJUWU010000020.1, read on the forward strand.
GAGTAGATGCGCTCGACCTCGCCGGCCGGGGCGTCCCATGCGAGCAGGGTGAAGAGCTGGTGGCCGACGCTTTTCCTGCAGAGCTCGTCGAAGGCCGCGAAGAGGGCCGTGGGTTGCCCGGCTTCCGCGGCTGCCGCGCCGAGCGTGCGCAGCGCCGACGGCAGGTCGAATCGGCCGGTGGCGATTGGGGATTCGGTCATTGCATCTCACCCGTAGAGGATGCGCGGCAGCCAGAGTGCGATTTCCGGAAAGACCGCGAGAATGGCGGTGCCGAGCGCCATGAGGAAGAAGAAGGGCAGGGAGTACCAGGCGATCTTGCCGATCGGCACGCCCGTCATGCCCTGCAGGACGAAGAGGTTGAAGCCCACCGGCGGGGTGATCTGGCCCATCTCGACCATGATGACGAGGTAGACGCCGAACCAGATCGGGTCGAAGCCGGCCTGGACGGCGAGGGGCAGGGTGATGGGAAGGCTCATCACCACGATCGACACGCCGTCGAGGAACAGGCCGAGGACGATGTAGAAGATCGACAGGACGAAGAGCAGCGCAAAGGGCGAAAGGTTCAGCGCCGCGATCGCCTCCGCGACGTTCGACGGCAGGTGCAGATAGCCCATCGCCGTGGAAAGGACCGCCGCGGCGATGAGGATGATCGACACCATGCAGCTGGTGCGCACCGCCCCCATCAGGGTCTCGAGGAACAGCCCGAAGCTGAGCTGGCGCATGAGGATGGTCAGCACCAGCGCGGTCGCCACGCCCACCGCAGCCGCCTCCGAGGGCGTCGCGATGCCCGAATAGATCGCGCCGAGCACGATCGCCATGAGGATGAGGATCGGCGCGAGGTCGAGGCCGATGTGCAGATAGCCGCGAAGGGTCGTGCGCACGCCGCTCGGGGGCGCGAAGCCCGGATTGGCGAGGCAGCGGATCATGATGTAGCCGGAATAGAGGAAGGCGATCAGAAGGCCCGGCAGGATGCCGGCGGCGAAGAGCCGGCTGATCGAAACCTCGGCGAGGATGCCGTAGACGATCATCACGATGGACGGCGGAATCAGCAGCCCCAGGCTGCCGGCGCCGGCCAGCGAGCCGAGGGCGAGGGAGCGGTCGTAGCCGCGCTGTTCGAGCTCGGTGGTGGTGATCTTGCCGACCGTCGCGGCCGTCGCCGCCGAAGAGCCGCTGACGGCGGCGAAAAGCGTACAGCCGAGGACGTTGGTGTGGAGAAGCCGGCCCGGCAGATGCTCCACCACCGGCGCGAGGCCGCGAAACAGCCGGTTGGAGATGTCCGTCCGGAAGATGATCTCGCCCATCCAGATGAACATCGGGATCGCCGCCAGCTCCCAGGTCGAGGCGTAGCGATAGGCGATGTTGGCGGCGATCGTACCGATCCGGTCGATGTTCATGCCGAGAACCAGCATCAGCGAGCTGATCGCGACGAGCAGGAGGCCCGCGAAGACCCAGATGCCGAGGCCGAGATAGATGAAGATCAGGATCCCGACGATGCCGGCCGGATAGAGGGCTTCCATCGAAACTTCCTTGTGCGGGAGATCGGAGCGAAGGCTGGCGGGATCAGATCTCGTTCGCCGTTTCCGCCTCGACCGGCGGCGGCGTGTCGAAGACCTGGCGCAGGAAATAGGCGAAGACCTGGAGCCAGAAGACGCACAGGCCGAGAAGCACGAAGCCCTCCGGGATCCACATCGGCACCGCGGCGATCGAGCTCGACGTCGTTCCGCGGGCGACGTTTCGTGCCACGCGGATCCAGAAGAACCAGATGAAGATCGACGTCAGGCCGAGGGTCAGGGCGGCGCACCCCGCCTCCACCACCCGTCGGCCGACGCCGTCGAGACGGGCGAGGAGAAGGTTCACCCGGATGAGATTGCCGTGTTCCAGCGAATAGCCGAGCGCCATGAAGGTGCAGGCGGCGACGCCGTAGCCGACGAACTCGTCGAGGACGAAGGTCGACGTCGCGAAGAAGTAGCGCAGAATGATCTCGTAGAGGATGTGCCCCACCATCAGGACGAGGGCGAGAGCAGAGATCGCCGCGGCGAGGCGCGAAATGGCGAAGACGATTGTCTGGAACCGACGCATGCGCTCACGCTTCGTTGGGCGGGGAGAAGGGATTCGAGCGTGGCCGGCGAGACCGGCTCCGCCGAGGGGCGGGAGGTATCTTCGACACTCCCGCCCCCCGGCCGATCATGCCTACTGCTTGCGCCGGCTCTCGTAGTCGGAGAGCAGCGCATCGGCGTCGGGGAACTTCGCCTTCCAGTCGGCGATCGATTCCTCCGCCGCCTTGCCGAGCGCGGCGAGATAATCCGAGGAGACGTCGGTGACGATCGTCATGCCGTTCTCCTTCATCTGCGCGTAGTTCTCCTTGACGCGGTTTTCGAGCAGGCCCCAGCCGAAGTCCTCGGCTTCCTTGGCCGCCTTGGTGACGGCCTCCTTCTGCTCGTCGGTCAGCCCGTCATAGACGTCCTTGTTCATGTGAACGATCTGCAGCGGGCTCGCATAGTTGACTTCGGTGAAATGCGACTGGTGCTCCCACAGCTGTGCCGCCGCACCGCCGTCGGCGGAGGTCAGGACGCCGTCGATGCCGCCGGTGGTTAGCTGCGGCACGGTGTCGGCCCAGGAAAGCTGGATGGGCGCCGCGCCGGCATTACGCAGGGTGATCGTGCCGTTGGCGTCGTAGGTGCGGATGCGGACGTTCTTGATGGCATCCATGGAATCGAGCGGCTTGTTGCCCCACAGCCCGCTCGGCGGCCAGGGCGTGGCGAACAGGAAGACCTGGTTCGAATCCGCCAGCACCTTCTCGTAATAGGGCTTGCTCGCCTCGTAGAGGGCGCGGGTATCCTTCACTGTCGGGGCGAGGAACGGCAGGGAAGAGACGAGGAAGATCGGGTCGATGCCGGCCCAGGCGCCGACGAAGGAGGAGGCGACCTGGACGGCGCCGTCGCCGACCGCGTCGAACTGGTCCACCGACTTGTAGCCGAGTGCCGCGCCGTGATGGGCGGTGACGACGATCTCGCCGTTGCTGGCTTCGTCGAGCGCCTTGATGAACGTGTCGGCCGATTGGGCATGAACCGAATTCGGCGGATACTCGTTGGCGAGGTCCCAGCGCTCCTGGGCCGCGGCCGCACCGGCCGCAAAAGCGAGGCCGAGCGATACGCCGGCCGCCATGATCGTCTTCAACATCATACGCTCTTTTCCTTCGTTTCGCGATTTCATCCCCGTCGGCGGCGAGTACAGCACACCTCCGGTCAGTCCGAAAGCTTCGCGGCAGGGTAGTGGGTTTCGAGATAGGTTCGGCTGTACTTGCCGGACACGAGGTCGTCCCGCAGGCTCGCCGGGTCGCGCTCGGCGGGTGCGCCGTAGCCGCCGCTGCCGGGCGTCTCGATCACCACCCGTTCGTCCGGGCCGACCGTGACGCCCGACGGTTTGACGTCGAGAATCGTTTCGCCGTCCTCGCCCTCGAGGACGTATCGGCCAGGCCGGCCGGGACCGCCGCCGAAGATGCCCCAGGGCGCATTGCGGAACCGCTCGCCGGCGCCGTTGAACAGGCAGTCGTGGCCGATCGGCTGGATGACCCGGCGCAGGCCGCCGCCGCCGCGATGGCGCCCGGCGCCGCCGGAATCCTCGACGAAACCGTAGCTGACCACGCGCAGGGGATATTCCGTCTCGATCGCCTCGATCGGTAGGTTCGAGGTGTTGGTGATGTGCACCTGCACGCCATCCTTGCCGTCCCGGTCGTTGCGCCCGCCGAAGCCGCCGCCGAGGGTCTCGAAATAGAGATAGTCGCGCCCCGTGCGCGGGTCCTTGCCCGAGAACACGGCGGTGGTGTTGGCGCCGTTGGAGGCGCCGACGGCGCGTTCCGGGATCGCCGCGGCGAAGGCGCCGATGATGATGTCGATCAGCCGCTGCGAGGTGTGCGCCCGGGCGGCGACCGGCGCCGGCGCCCGGCAGTCGACGATCGAGCCGGGGTCGGTGACGAGTTCGCAGCAGTCCAGAATGCCCTGGTTGTTCGGGATCTCGGGGTCGAGCAACGCCCTCAGGCCGTATGCCACGGCGGCCTTGGTGGCATTGATCGGCACGTTGATGTTGCCGCTCACCTGCGGCGAGGAGCCGCGCCAGTCGAAGACGGCCCGATCGCCGGAAATGGTGATGGCGAGCCTGATCGGAATGTCGACGGTGGCGACGCCGTCGTCGTCCATCACGTCCTCGAAGCGATAGGTGCCGTCCGGCACGCCGGCGATCGCCTCGCGCATGCGGGCCATCGTCCGGGTGACGAGTTCGTCGAACACCTGGCGGATCGTCGCGACCCCGTACCGCTCGCCGATCTCCTTGACGCGCCTGACGCCGAGCCGGCACGCGGCGATCTGGGCGAAGTGGTCGCCGCGCCGCTCGTCCGGGATGCGGGCGTTGAGCAGGAAGAGGTCCATCAGGTCCTGCTGCAGTTCGCCCTTGCGGAACAGCCGGACGAGCGGGATGCGCAGCCCCTCCTGATAGATTTCCGACATGCCGCCCGCCATCGAGCCCGGCGCCATGCCGCCGATGTCGGCATGATGGGCGATGTTGCAGACGAAACCGATCAGCTCGTCGCCGAGAAACAGGGGCGCGGCGTAGTTGATGTCGGGAAGATGCGTGCCGCCCGCCACATGCGGATCGTTGGCGACGAAGACGTCGCCCTCGGCGATGTCCTCCAGCCGGTATTTCGACAGGATCGTCTCCATCAGCCCGGTCATCGAGGCGATGTGGATCGGCAGCGACATGTCGGCCTGAACGATCAGCCTACCGTCGCGGTCGCAGATCGCGGTGGAGTGGTCGTGCCGCTCCTTGATGTTGGTGGAATAGGCGCTCTTCATCAGCGCGATGAAGGTCTCGTCGACCACCGAACGGAAGGCGCTGGCGACGATCTCGATCGTGATCGGGTCGAGCGGCGATTCCTGGAGGGGCGGGCGGCTCATGAAGCGTCTCCGCGCGTGATGATGATGTTGAGGGCGTCGTCGACCCGCGCGACGTCCTTCGGGAAGAGGAGGCTCGTCGCGTCGAACTGGTCGATGACGGCCGGGCCCTCGATCCGCGTCCCCGGCGCGAAGCTGGCGCGGTCGTAGATCGGCGTCTCGATCGCCGCCTCGCCGTCGAACCAGACCGGCCGGTGCGTGCGCGGCTGCGGCGTCGCGCTGGCGCCGGCGCCGATCGGCGGCGTGCCGGGCGAGGGCAGGCGGCCGAGCGCCGTCAGGCGCACCGCCATGACGTCCACCGGATCGTCGGGATTGTGGAAGCCGTAGGCCTGCTCGTGAGCCGCGAAGAACAGCCGGCGCAATTCGTCGACCGAGGGCAGTTCGTCGACGCCGATCTGCAACTCGTAGTTCTGGCTGGCATAGCGCATGTCGATCGCCAGCTTGCGGCTGCGCGCCTTGGGCTCGACTGATTCCGCCTCCCACCAGCCTTCCGCCTCCGTCATCATCGAGGCAACGAGATCGGCGAGTTCGGATGCGTTCTCCTCCGCCAGCGCCAGGCGGCCGGAGCGCACGAAGCTCTCGGCGCGGTCGGCGACGAGGAGGCCCTGGGCACACAGGATGCCCGGCGAATAGGGGATGATGATCTCCTTGATGCCGAGCGCCCGGGCGCAGCCTTCGGCATGCAGCGGCCCGGCGCCGCCGAAGGGCATCAGGACGAATTCGCGCGGGTCGTGGCCGCGCTCCACCGAGATGGCGCGGATGGCGCGGACCATGTTGGCCGAGACGATGTCGAGGATGCCCTTGGCCGTGCGCTCGACGGTAAAGCCGAGGCTCTCGGCGATCTTGCCGACGGCGCGGCGGGAGGCCTCGACGTCGAGGGTCATCGAACCGCCGAGAAGGCCGTGGCCGGACAGCCGGCCGAGGACGACGTTGGCGTCGGTGACGGTCGGCTCGGTGCCGCCCCGCCCGTAGCAGGCCGGGCCCGGCACGGCGCCGGCGCTGACCGGCCCGACCTTGACGAGGCCGTCGCGGTCGAACCAGGCGAGCGAGCCGCCGCCGGCGCCCACCGTGTTGATGTCGACCATCGGCATGCGCACGGGAAAGCCCGCGACGTCGCGGTCGAAGGAGAGCTTCGTCTCGAGATTGCGGATCAGCGCGACGTCGGCGCTCGTCCCGCCCATGTCGAGGGTGACGATGTCGGCGCGGCCGGAAAGGCGCGCGGTGTGGATCGCCCCCATCGCGCCCGCCGCCGGGCCGGAAAGAGCCGTGCGGATGGGGAAGTCGCGGGCCTTGTCGACGGACATCAGGCCGCCGCTCGACTGGTTGATGCCGACCGTCGCGCCCGGCGACATCTCGGCCAGCGCGTCCTTCAGCGTGGTCATGTAGTGGGAGAAGGCAGGCTGCAGATAGGCGTTGAGCAGCGTCGTCGAGGAGCGCTCGTATTCGCGGAATTCCGGCTGCACCTCGGAGGACGTCGAGATCGCGATCTCCGGCAAGGCCGCCGCGATGCGCGCCTTCACCGCCTCCTCGTGGGCGGGGTTGAGATAGGAGAAGAGGAAGGCGATGGCGACCGCCTCTGCCTTGCAGGCCTTCAGCTTCTCGATCACCGCCTCGACGCTGGCTTCGTCGAGGGGCGTCACCACCTCGCCGGCCGCGCCGATGCGCTCGCGCACCTCGAAGCGCATCTCGCGCGGGGCCAGCGGCATCGGATGGTCGGCCTTCAGATCGTAGAGCTTCGGCCGAATCTGCCGGCCGATCTCGACGAGGTCGCGGAAGTTCTCCGTCGTGACCACGGCGACCCGCGCGCCGCGGCGCTGGATCAGCGCGTTCGTCGCGACCGTGGTGCCGTGGGCGAGGTTGCGCACGGCCGAAAGCGGAAAGCCGGTCTTTTCGGCCAGTTCGCGCAGGCCGGAAACGATCGCGTCGGCGGCATTGTCCGGCGTACTCGACGTCTTGTGGAGCGCGACGGTGCCCGAGGCTCGATCGAACGCGTAGAAATCGGTGAAGGTGCCGCCGACGTCGACGCCGACGAGCCAGTCATCTGCCTGCATTTCGTGCCTGCCCATTTATTTGTCAGAAGCGTATGCTGCTTGTATACAGCTTGTCAACCGGTCGGCATTCCGATCAGATGCGAGTGGAAGACGATGAGTGACACGACCTCGGAGCCCGGTAGCGAGCGGGTCTACAGGGACCTGCGCCGGGAGATTCTGCGCCTCGTCCTGAAGCCCGGCGAGGATCTCGACGAAAGCTTCGTCTCGAACCGTTTCGCCGTGTCGCGCACACCGGTGCGCGAGGCGCTGATCCGGCTGACGGCCGAGGGTCTCGTCACCTCCGCCCGCGGGCGAGGCGCACGCGTGGCGCCGCTCAGCATCGGCGATCTCCGGGCGTTCTTCGAGGCATTGGACATCCTCCAGCGCAGCGTGACGCGGCTCGCTGCTTCCCGTCGCCAGGAGAGCGATCTTGCCCGGATCGAGACGTTCATGCTCGCCTTCGAGGAGGGGGCGAGGGCGCTGAAAACCGAGATCGTCGCCGACGTGAACTACGACTTCCATTCCGCCATCGCCGATGCCGCCCGGTCGAGCTTTCTCGCCGCGTCCTACCGGCGAAGCCTGGTCGAGGGGCTGCGCATCGGCTACGTCTCCTTTTCCGAACACGAAGGGCTGGGCGAGCGCCTGGAGACCCATCTCGCAGCGACCATGCAGGACCACCGGGAGATGTTCGAGGCGATCGCCGGGCGTGACCCCGATACGGCCGAGCGCCTGGCGGGGCGGCATGTCGAACTGTTCCGCAACCGGATCGCGGCGACCATCCTGTCGACGGACCTGACGCGGCGCATTTCGGCGGTCTCGCCGCTGAGCTGAAAGCTGCGAAACTCGGTGACCGGATCGGCGGCACGTCCGAGAGTCCCGTCAGGACTGCGCTGCAAACCCGCAACACCCGCCTCAGGAATTTGCCGGGGAGCTAAAACATGACTCGATCAGTCATGTTTCGTCCGCTACCGGTCGAGCGGTATCGTTTTGAGTCGCGGGTTTCCGATGTATCAGTTTCCGTCCCGTCCTGCCGGTCGGTCCTTCCGTCAGCGCGCCCTGGCGAGCAGTTTTCTTGCGATGGGGTGGCTCGGCCCGCTCGGCCTGCAGCCGGCGCTCGCCCAGACGGTCGTCCGGCTCGACGAGGTCGTGATCGGCAGCGAGGGGAACGGCACGGGAACGGCGGACGGCTCGGCCGGACTTGCCACGCCCGCCCCCGTCGACGGCTACGTCGCCACCGAAGCGACGGCAGGTGCCAAGGTCGCGACGCCGCTCGCCGAGATTCCCCAGGCGGTCTCGGTGGTCTCCCGCAAGGAACTCGACGACCGTGGCGTCCAGAAGGTCGACGAGGCGCTGCGCTATACGCCAGGCGTCTTCGCCCAGCCCTTCGGCTCGGATTCCGACACCGACTGGGTCTATATCCGCGGCTTCGACGCCACGCAGTCGGGCATGTTTCTCGACGGCCTGCAACTCTTCCAATACGCCTTCGGCGGCATCACCATCGATCCGTTCCTGCTCGATCGCATCGAGGTGCTGCGCGGGCCGGCATCGGTGCTCTACGGCGGCTCCAATGCGGGCGGCATCGTCAACGAGATCTCCAAGCGCGCCGACGGCGCCCATCACGGATATTTCGAGACGGGAGTCACCGACGATCCCAACGGCTATGTCGGCTTCGACATCGGCGACCAATTCTTCGAGGCCAGCCCCTGGAGCTACCGCGTCGTCGGCCGCGTCAAGGGCGGCGACACCCAGACCGACCACGCCGACAACTTCCGCGGCGTCGTCGCCCCGAGCCTTCTCTACGAGCCCGACGCCGACACGCGGCTCGAACTCTATGCGACCTACCAATATGACGACCAGAAACATACCGGCGGCTTCTGGCCCTATGTCGGGACGGTCATCGACGCGCCTTACGGCCGGATCCCGCGCGATCTCTTCTACAGCGAGCCCGATCTCGACAACTTCAGGTCGAAGCAGGCGAGCATCGGCGCCGATCTCGAGCAGGCGCTGACCGACCAGATCACCCTGCGCTCCAACACCCGGCTGTTCCACGTCGAGCGCAGCGAATACGGCCCGTACCCGTATGACTTCGACACCACCGACAGCACGCTCTACCGCCTGAACTTCGCCCACGACACCGAGGCCGATCTCTTCGAGACCGACAACCAGATCGTGTTCGAGGACCAGATCGGCGCGGTCCATCATCAGCTGCTCGCCGGCATCGACTACAAGTACTATCGCATCGACCAGTGGCAGGCGACCGGACCGGCGGACCAGCTCGACCCGATCGACCCGAACTACACCGACGATCTCGGAGCGCTCTACGCCCCCTATCTCGACGAGATCGTCGACATGAACCAGCTCGGCTTCTACGCCCAGGAACAGGCCAAGTTCGGTGACGGCTGGATCCTGACGCTCAACGGTCGCTACGACAACGTCTGGATCGACCGCGACGACCGCACCGCGATCGACAACGACTACGACCGCGAGGACGGGGCGGTCAGCGGCCGGGCGGGCCTCGCCTACGAGTTCGCCGGTGGGCTGACACCCTATGTCAGCGCCTCGCGCTTCTTCCAGCCGCAGATCGGCACCGACACGGCGGGCCTGCCGGTCGGCCCGCAGACCGGCGAGCAGTACGAGGTCGGCCTGAAATATTCGCCGACCTTCCTCGATGCGAGCTTCACCGCCTCGCTGTTCGATCTCACGCGCCGCAACACCCTGCAGAACCGGACGGTCAACGGCGCCTTCATCACCGAGGCGCTGGGCGAGGTGCGTTCGCGCGGCGTCGAACTCGAGGCCAGCGTCAATCTCGACGAGGCCTGGAACGTCACCGGCGCCTTCACCGCCTACGACCTCGAAATCACCGAGGACGCCGACCGGAGCATCGTCGGCAACCGCCCCTGGCTGATCCCGGAGGTGCTCGCTTCGGCCTGGGTGAACTACACCGTCCCGTCGGGCGCCTGGAAGGGTGTGACGGCGGGCGCCGGCATCCGCTATCAGGGCGACAGCTACGCCGACAACGAGAACACGCTGAAGGTGCCGGACGCCACGGTCTTCGACGTCAAGCTCGGCTACGAGCAGGAGAGCTGGGGCCTCTCGCTCAACGTCAACAACGTCTTCGACAAGAAATACGTCGCCGGCTGCCAGAGCGCGGCGAGCTGCGCCTATGGCGAGGGTCGGAGCGGCCTGTTGAAGGCGCATTTCTCGTTCTGATGACTTCGGGCAGCATGCGGGCCGATGACGGGAGCGGCGTCCACCGGGCGCCGCTCTTCCGGCTGGAAGGCGTGGGTTTCACGATCTCCGGCCGGACGATTCTGGACGATCTGGACCTGACGCTGGAGCCCGGCCGCGTGCACGGTCTGATCGGCCCGAACGGCTCCGGCAAGTCGACCCTCGTCAAGCTGCTGGCCCGGCAGGCGTCTCCGCACCGCGGCACGATCGGCTTTTCCGGTCGTCCCATCGAAACTTTTGGCGACCGCGAATTCGCCCGGCGGCTCGCCTATCTGCCGCAGACGCCACCGCCGACCGACGGCATGACCGCCCGCGAACTCGTGGCCCTCGGCCGCTATCCCCATCACGGCGCCCTCGGACGCCTCGGTGCGGCCGACACGGCGGCGATCGACGAGGCCATGGCCCGCACCGGCACGCGGGAGTTCGCGGCCCGAGCCGTGGACACGCTGTCCGGCGGCGAGCGCCAGCGCGTCTGGCTCGCCATGATGATCGCGCAAGGGGCGAGCTGTCTCGTCCTCGACGAGCCGACCTCGGCCCTCGACGTCGCCCATCAGGCCGAGATGCTGGAACTCGTCCGGCGGCTTTGCGACGACCACGACCATTCCGTGGTGATCGTTCTCCACGACATCAACATGGCGGCCCGCACCTGCGATCGGCTGATCGCCCTGAAGGGCGGAAACATCGTCGCGGACGGGCCTCCATCTGAAATCGTCGAGCCGGAGATGCTCGAACGGATCTATGGCGTGCGGATGGGCGTCTTCCGCCAGCCCGGCACCGGCGCACCGATCGGCTACGTCGCATGACGCGCCCCCGAACCGGGCTGACGCGCCGCGCATTCCTTTCGGCAGTCGGGGCGTCGTTCGCATGTCCGGGCGTCGCCATCGCGGCCGCGGGCGACGGCTTCGCCGTCGTCGACTGGGCACTGCTCGAAACCGCGCTCGCCCTCGGCCTCGTGCCGCTCGCCGCGCCCGAGCTGATCCTCTATCGCAGGCTCGTCGTCGAACCGCCGGTGCCGGCGACGGTCCTCGATCTCGGCCTGCGCGGCGCCCTCGGCTTCGAGCGGCTGGCGCTCCTGCGGCCCGGCATCGTCTATGGCAGCAATTACAGCGCCTGGGCCGCGCCGCAGATCGAGGCGATCGCGCCGTTCGAAGCGTTCGAGCTGTTCGTCCCCGGTGAGCCGCCTTTGGACAAGATCGCGGCGATGACGCTGGCGCTCGCCGGGGATTTCGGTATCGCGGGGCACGGCCGCGCGGTGGTGGCCCGGGCGCGGGCGGAGCTTGCCGCCCGCCGAACGCAGCTTGCCGGGATCGACACCCGCGACGTCCTCCTCGTCGACGTCGGCGACGCCAGCCACGTTCGCGTCTACGGCGCCGATTCGCTGTTCGGCGAGACGCTGGCGCGGCTCGGCCTCGCCAACGCCTGGATCGGGGGCACCCGCTACAGCGCCACCGCCCCGGTCGGCATCGAGGCGCTGGCCGCCCATCCGCAGGCGTTTCTGATCGTCGTCGGCCCGGTGCCGCCGGATGCGCGAGCCGAAATGCGCCAGGGCGCGCTGTGGCGGGCGCTTCCCCCGGTGGCGGCGGGGCGCTTCGCCGTCGTCGATCCCTGCAACGCCTTCGGCGCCCTGCCGGCGGCGCTGCGCCTCGCCCGTCTGGTGACCGCCGCGCTCCTTTCCGCAAAAGGCCGTTCGCCCGCATGACGCGGTCGCCGAACGATGGGACTGCGGGCCGATTGACCGTCCGAGCGCCCGGAGCGGTCGCCGCCGGCCTCTGGCTGCTGCTGTTCCTGGCGGGGCTCGCGGTCTTCGCCTTCGCGGCCCGGCAGTCGCTGGTCGGCCTCGCTCCGAGCTTTGCAGGCGACTATCTCGCCTATGGTCTTTCGCCGCGCGCCGCCTTCGCGCTTCTCGGTGGTGCAGCGCTGGGGCTTGCCGGGGCGCTGCTGCAGCGGACTTTGCGCAATCCCGCCGCCGATGCCTCGACGCTCGGCGTCGGGGCCGGCGCGCAGCTCGCCCTCGGCGCCGCGACGCTCTTCGCCCCGTCGCTGATCGCCGAGGCACGCAGCCTCGTCGCCTTCGGCGGCGGCGGGGGTGCGCTCGCGCTCGTCCTCTACCTCGCCCGCAGCCGCAACTACGACCCGGTCACGATGATCCTGTGCGGCCTCGTCGTCTCGCTGGTCTGTGGGGCCCTGTCGGCGACGCTGATCCTCGCCGGCGGCGATTACATGCTGTCGCTCTATCTGTGGGGCGGCGGCACGCTCGCCCAGACCGGTTGGCGCAACGACGCCGTGCTGGCGAGCCTCCTGATCTCCGCCGGCCTCGCCGCCTTTCTGCTGCGCCGACCGCTGGCGCTGCTCGGCCTGTCCGACGAGACGGCGAAGAGCCTAGGCGTCTCGACCGCGGCGATCCGCCTGGCCGTGGTGCTCGTCGCGACGGTGCTTGCCACCACCGTCACGGCCTTTGCCGGCATCATCGGCTTCGTCGGGCTCATGGCCGCCAATCTCGCCCGGCTTTCCGGCGCCCGGACGCCCGGCGCCCAGCTCCTCGCCGCACCGCTCGTCGGCGCCGTGCTCCTGTTTGCGACCGATGCCGCCGTCCTGGCGATCGAAGCTGTCTTCGGCACGGGCGTCGCCACCGGCGCGGTGACGGCGCTCATCGGCGGCCCGCTGCTGCTCTGGCTGCTGCCGCGCCTGCCACAACGCGCCACGGCGCCCATGGCGACGGCGTTCCGGCGGCTCGCCGCGCCTCGGGCCGTGCTCCTCTGCCTGGCGGCTCTGACGGTCGTCGCCGCCCTCGTTTCGCTGTTGCTGAAGCCCGACGCCACCGGCTTTTTCCGGGAACAGGCCGACATCGCGGCGCTCCTGCCGCTGCGCTGGCCGCGGCTCCTCGCGGGAGCTTCGGCAAGCGCGATGCTCGCCGTCGCCGGCGTCGTCCTGCAGCGCTTCACCGCCAATCCGATCGCCAGCCCGGAAGTCCTCGGCATCAGCTCCGGTGCCGGGCTCGGCCTCGCGGCGCTGCTGCTTGTCGCGCCTTTCGCCGGCACCGGCGCCATGCTCGTCGCCACCGGTGCCGGATCGCTCGCCGCGCTCGCCGCGATCCTGATCTTCGCCCGCGCCGCGCGGCTCGGCCCGGAGCGGCTGCTCCTCGGCGGCATCGCCGTGGCATCGCTGGCCGGCGCCGGCGTCACGCTGGTGATGGCGCGGGGCGGGCCGGAAGCCTCGCGGCTGCTCGACTGGATGAGCGGCTCGACGCTGCGGGTGACGTCCGGCCTGGCCCTCGCCGAAGCCGTGCTGGCAGTCCTGCTCCTGCCGCTCGCTTGCCTCGCCCATCGCTGGCTCGCCGTCCTCGGTCTCGGGGCCGTCACCTCCCGCAGCCTCGGCCTTTCGCCGTCGCGGGCGGGCGGGCTCCTCGTCACGCTCGCCGCGATCCTGACGGCGGCTGCGACTCTCGCCGTCGGACCGCTGTCCTTCGTCGGGCTGATGGCGCCCCATCTCGCCCGCAGCATGGGCTTTGCCCGGCCGCGGGAGCAGCTCGTCGGCGCGGCGCTTCTCGGTGCGCTGATCATGATCGCGACGGATACGGCGGCGCGCAGCCTCGCCTTTCCCTATCAACTGCCGACCGGCCTCTTCGCCGCTCTCGTCGGCGGGCCCTATCTCGTGGCGATGCTGCTGCGCAGAGCCCGCTGAGCCGCGTCCATCCCCGCCGGCTCTTCTTTGAAGGGCCACCGGAGACTACTGATCGTCCCGTCCGATGCCGTTTTGTTGTGCGGCTGCAACGTCTGCGTCGAAATGCGGCAATTCGGCGCTTGCGGCAGGCCGCGGGATCGGCATGATCGGTTCGACCGGCCTCTTTGTCACAGGGCCGGTTAACGCGTCGTTAACCCTTGCGGCGCAGCATCGATCTGTCGCCTCCACTTGCCAGAGAGCCCGTCTCGCAAGTGCCGAGCGGACGGACCTAAGCGTCGGCCACTCGCCGGCCGCCGCTCTTCGAAGAGGTGTGCCGATGACGAGAAGAACCGCCGACGCTTCGTTCTGCCGCATGCTTGAGGGATACAGCCTCACGTCTGCAGAAGTGCTTTACCGCATGCCGGATCATCCGTCCCTGTTGCAGACGTTCTTGTGGCAGTTCGAGGATCTGGCGCCGGATTATCCGCGCCTCAAGCGGTTTCTCGACCATTGGGAGCGGGAGATCGAGGCGATCATCCACTCCGTCCGCGTCATGCATCAGGGCCTGATCACGCCGCGCGAGATCCGCCTCGTGAAGGACGGCGGGCAACTGCACTGACGACAGGCGGCGATGCAAGGCGCCGCCGCTGGCTCAGATCAGCCGCAGCCCCTTCAGGCTGGCATGGCCGTTCTTGCCGATAATGATGTGGTCGTGGACGGCGATGCCGAGGGGTTTCGCGGTGTCGACGATCGTCCGGGTCATTTCGATGTCGGCGCGCGACGGCGTCGGATCGCCGGACGGGTGGTTGTGGACGAGGATGATCGCCGTGGCGTTCAGCTCCAGCGCCCGGCGCACGACCTCGCGGGGATAGACCGGCGTATGGTCGACGGTGCCCGTTCCCTGCACTTCGTCGGCGATGAGGGTGTTCTTCTTGTCGAGGAACAGGATGCGGAACTGTTCGCGCGCCTCGTGGGCCATCGCGGCGCTGCAATAGTCGAGCACCGCGGTCCAGGAGGAGAGCACCTCGCGCTGGCGCACCGCCGAGCGCATCGCCCGGCGATTGAGGGCGGCGACGATCTTCAGGTCGAGGGCGACCGCGTCCTTGACGCCCGCGACCTCGGTCAGGCGCTTGGGCGGGGCGCCGAGCACCTCGGCCAGCGAACCGAAGCGGGCGATCAGCGCCTTGGCGATCGGTTTGACGTCCCTGCGCGGGATGGTCCGGAAGAGGATGAGTTCGAGCAGCTCGTAGTCCGCAAGCGCGTCCTCGCCGGCGGTGGAAAAGCGCTCGCGCAGCCGGTCGCGGTGGCCGTCATGATGGGAGGTGGTCTTCGCCGTGCCGCCGCCGGGGGAAATCCGCGGCGAAGCGCCCTGGCGCTCTTCGAGGCCGGCCAGACCGTCCTCGCCGGAACCGTAGAGCCCTTCGTCGTCGCTCCGCTCCCCCGCCGGTGCCATGGCCGGCTCTATTCGGCCGCGGCGGGTTCGCGCTCGAAGGCGATGCCCGGCGTATCGAGGCCGCCGGGAGAATGGGTGAAGACCTCGCAGCCCTCCTCGGTGACGCCGAGCGTGTGCTCGTACTGGGCGGAGAGGGTCCGGTCGCGGGTCACCGCCGTCCAGCCGTCGTTGAGGATCTTCACATGCGGGCGGCCGAGATTGATCATCGGCTCGATGGTGAAGATCATCCCCGGCTTCATCTCGGGGCCTTCGCCGCGGCGGCCGTAATGCAGGATGTTCGGCGCGTCGTGAAACAGCTTGCCGACGCCGTGGCCGCAGAAATCGCGCACCACCGAGCATCGCTCGCTCTCGGCATAGGACTGGATCGCTTCGCCGATGTCACCGATGTGGCCGCCGGGCCTGACTGCCTCGATGCCGAGGAGGAGGGAGCGATAGGTCACCTCGCAGAGCCGCTCGGCGGCGCGTTTCAGCTTGCCCACCGGATACATTCGCGAGGAATCGCCGTGCCACCCGTCGACGATCAGCGTCACGTCGATATTGACGATGTCGCCTTCCTTCAGCGGCTTGTCGTTCGGCACGCCGTGGCAGACCACGTGGTTGATCGAGGTGCAGACGCTCTTGGTATAGCCGCGATAGTTCAGCGTGGCGGGGACGGCGTCGTTGGCCAGCGCGAAATCATAGACGAAATCGTCCAGCGCCTGGGTCGTCACGCCGGGAACGACGAGTTCGGCGAGGCCGTCGAGGCAGCGGGCGGTCAGCCCGCAGGCGCGGCGCATGCCCTCGAAGGCCTCCGGCCCGTAGAGGCGGATGGCGCCGGTGTTGCGGATCGGGTTCGCCTCTGCCTCAAGATAGGTGGTCATGGTCGCTCGACGATCGGAATGGTGCAGGCGGGAGTGATGCCGTTTACCGTGATGTCGCACCGAACGGCGTAGGCTTCAACCCCATCCCGTCGTGCCGCGGCAAAGCCTTCTGCATAGGCCGGGTCGAGATCGGCGGCAAAGGCGAGACGGTCGCAGTCCGTCCGCTGCACCACATAGAGCATCACCGCGCGGGCGCCGGCGCGGATCTCGGCGGCGAGATCGAGGAGGTGCTTGGCGCCCCGCGTCGTCACGCAGTCGGGAAATTCGGCGAGCCCGGCCTGCCGCATCAGATGGACGTTCTTCACCTCGACATAGACCGGGCGCCCGTCCACATCCTCGTAGAGCAGATCCACCCGCGAGTTCGCCTGGTAGCGCACCTCGCGCCGCGCCGGCCCGAGCCCGGCAAGCGCAGGGACGAGCCCGGCGGCGACGGCTTCCTCGGCCAGCCGGTTGGGCAGGCCGGTATTGATGCCCACCAGCGTCTCGTCCGCCTCGACGATCTCCAGCGTCAGCGGCAGTTTCCGCTTGAGGTTCGCCGAGCGCGACAGGAAGACCCGCGAGCCCGGCGCCTTCAGCCCCATCATCGCACCCGGATTGGGACAGTGGACGGTGACCGGGGCATCCTCGCAGTCGATCGCGACGTCGGCGAGGAAACGCTTGTAGCGCTCGATCAGGCGGCCGGGGATCAGCGGAGCGGGGAACTGCATGGCCGGCGGGTAGCTTTTCGCCCCCGCCGGGTCAACTCGGTCATTTCCCGGCCTGGACGCTACCAGGCGAGTTCCACATGCGGCCGACCGTCCGAGGTCTTCTCGCGGCTGCGGCCGGTGTCGTCGACGACGCAGTTCACCCGGTGCCGAAAGGCCGAGAAACTGTCGAAGGTGACGACGTCGACCGGCTCGTCGAATTTGAGCGTCAGGCGGATGCGGGTCGGATCGTTCTCGAACACGCCCGCCGCGATCACCTCGCCGGCGAAGCGTTGGCCGAGATAGGTGCCGGCCACCCGCGCGCCGATCGTGTAGGGCGAAAGCCGCGGCCGGTTGCCGAGCCGGGCATGCAGCGTGTTCCAGTCGCGAAAGCCGTGTTGATGGGCAACGAGTTCGAGGGCCCGGCAGTGGGAGATCGGTTGGCCGATGGCCTCCAGCGAGGCGCGAAGGCGCCGCGCCTGATCCTTCAGGACGGGCAGGGAAGGGAGTGGGGTGTAAGATTGCGTCATGGCGGAAGCTCTTTCCGGCATCGCATGACGGCCAAGGGCGGGAGTCCGCATTGCCACCGGCCAGCGATGCCCGTTTCGAGCGTTCGACCCGTGTCGTTCCGGAAGCTTCACCACGGCCAAAGGCCTGCGGACGGCGGGTGCTCCGAACCCATGCCGCCGCCTATAGCGCCTCCGCGCGATCGGGGCAATCGAATCACGAGTCGATGAAGGCATTTGCGATTGTACCGATGAGTGGTACAAAGGAACGAGCAGGGAGTTTCTTCTTGATCGCTGGCTTCAGGGACGAGTGGCTCGGTGCGTTCTACATCGAGGATGTCCGCGCCAAGCAGATTCCCGCGGATATCGAGGATCGTCTGTTCCGCAAGCTGCAAATGGTCGACGACGCCACGAGCGAACGGGATCTCCGATCTCCACCGAGCAATCACTTCGAAAAATTGCGCGGCCGGTTGGCGGGCCGTCATTCGATCCGGGTCAACAAGCGGTGGCGGATCGTATTTCGCTGGAACGAAGCTTCGGGGGAGGCTTCTGATCTTTATCTGGACGATCATTCCTATCGATGAGGTGTCGGGTGCTGACGACGAAGCGCAAGCCGGCGACGGTCGGGGAGATTTTGACGGAAGAGTTCATGCAGCCTCTCGGCCTGACGCAGACGGCGCTGGCCGAAGCCATGGGTGTGCCGCGCAAGCATGTGAACGAACTCTGCAGAGACCGGCGTGGCGTGACCGCGGCGACCGCCCTGATCCTCGCGCGGGTCTTCGGCAACACGCCGGATTTCTGGCTGAACCTGCAGCGCCGAAACGACCTGTGGCTGGCCATGAACTCGCCGGAACAGCGGGCCCGCATCGAGCGAGCCAGACCCGTGTCCTCGGCTGCCTAAGTCGCGGCCCGACCGCTCCGGCTCCAACCGAAAGAAATCCGCTGTCATTGGGTGCGTATGAAGCGGTCGGTTCGTCGTTACGACTTCACCGTCACATACCGCCCCGGCGCATCCTCGATCGCCTTCAGCGTCTTGCCCCCGGGCTTTCGCGCCTCGACCCGTTCGCCGAGTTGCGGCGTCAGCCATTCCAGCCAGTGGCCCCACCAGGAGCCGGGCGTCTGGCTGGCGGCGAGCAGCCAGTCCTCGTAGGAGCCGACGTCCTTCGGGGCGGGGCCGGTCCAGAACTGGTACTTGTTCTTCGCCGGCGGATTGACGACGCCGGCGATGTGGCCCGAGCCGGTCAGGACGAAGTCGACCTTGGAGCCGAAGGCGCGGCAGCCGGTGAAGACCGAGCGCGCCGGGGCGATGTGATCCTCCTTGGTGGCGAGGTTGTAGATCGGCATCGTCACCTTGGAGAGGTCGAGCCGGATCCCGCCGATTTCCATGCGGCCGCGCGAAAGCCGGTTCTCGTGATAGCAGTTGCGCAGATAGAACAGGTGGTTGGCCTTCGGCATGCGGGTCGAATCGGCGTTCCAGTAGAGCAGGTCGAAGGGCAGGGGCTCCTTGCCGCGCAGGTAGTTGTTGACGAAATACGGCCAGATCAGATCGCCGGAGCGCAAAAGGTTGAAGGCCGTCGCCATCTGCGAGCCTTCGAGATACCCCTTCTGGTCCATCGCCTTTTCGAGCGACTTCAGCTGCGTCTCGTCGACGAAGACCTTCAGGTCGCCGGCATGGGTGAAGTCGATCTGGGTGGTGAGGAAGGTTGTCGACCTGATGCGCTCGTCGCCCTTGGCCTTCAGATAGGCGAGCGAGGCGCCGAGCAGCGTGCCGCCAACGCAATAGCCGACGGCATTGACCTCCTTCTCCCCGGTCGCCTTCTCGACGGTGTCGAGGCCGAAGCGGATCCCTTCTTCGATGTAGGACTGCCAGTCCTTGCCCGCGTGGCGTTCGTCCGGATTGACCCAGGAGACCACGAAGACCGTCACGCCCTGCTGCACCAGCCAGCCGATCAGCGATTTTTCCGGGTTGAGGTCGAGGATGTAGAACTTGTTGATCCAGGGCGGCACGATCATCAGCGGCCGCCGGAACACCGTCTCGGTCTGCGGCGCATACTGGATGATCTGGCAGAGTTCGTTCTCGGCGACGACCTTTCCCGGTGTCACCGCCATGTCGCGGCCGACCTGATATTTCGTGTAGTCGGCCTGGCGCAGTTTCAGATTGCCATGGCCGGCGGCCATGTCCTCGGCGAACATCCGCATGCCCTTCACGAGGTTCTCGCCGTTCGAGGCGACGGTCTCCCGGTAGAGTTCGGGATTGGTCATGACGAAGTTCGAGGGCGCCAGCGCATTGGAAATCTGCCGGACGTAGAAGGCCGCCTTCTGCCGCGTATGCGGATCGAGCCCCTCGGCCCGTTCGACGAGGTCGTCGGCCCAGCGGGTGGTCAGGAGATAGGTCTGCTTGACGAAGTCGAAGAACAGGTTCTCGTTCCAGTCCGCGTCGGCGAAGCGCTTGTCGCCCTTCGACGCCTCCACCGGGTGGTCGGGCATCTCTCCCGCCAGCCGGCGGATCGAGTTGTTCCAGATCGTCATGTAGCTGGCGAAGAGGTTCGTCTGGGCCTCCATCGCCCGCGCCGGGTCGGTCATCCAGTATTCCGAGACGCGCGACAGGGTCTGCACGACCTCGGAGATCTGTACCGGCCCACCGTCGACGAAATCGCCCTTTTCACGAGGCGCCACCCAGGCCGCGGCGGCCTTGCCGATCTGTTCCAGCATGCGGGCCATGTTGAGCCCGAAGGCTTCGGGATCCTTGACCACGAATTCGTCGGTCTTCGCCTCGAAGGGTCCGGTTCCCGGCTCTCCGGCTTTGCTGGCCATCGTCGTTTCTCCTCCCTCGGGTCCCCGGTCGGCGTGGCGTCGTTCTATGCGGCGCTGCGGCAGTCCGATCGCATCCGATTTAAGCGCTTTTCTTGCAACGGCGCCATGAAACCGGCGCCGTCTTCTTTGTAATTGACCGATCGGTGGGATATGACACACGCGTCGCGGATTTGAAGCGGGTCGTCCGGATGGCCGCTTCGTCGAGAGGGCATAACGGAATGATCGGTCAGAGGGCGATTCGGGCACTGGCGGCAGCGGCACTGGCTGCCTTCGTTTCCGGCTGCCAGTCGGCCGATGACGCGCCGATGTCGGCCCAGAACGTCGCCTATCGGCCGGTGGCGCCGGACGGCAGCTCCGGCCAGCGTCTGGGTGCCGACGGCTATCCGCTGCTCGGCGCCTATCCGAACGCCGCCGCGCCGCAGATCGACGATGCCTCCGTCGCCGCTCAGGAAGGGCGCGCCAGGGCGCTTGCGGCAAGGCGCAAGGGCGGCGTCTCGACGCGCGGCTACGAGGCCGAGATCGCCCGCATGAAGCGGATCAAGCGTCAGCAGGCGCAGGAGGTCGAGACGGCGCTCGCGAAGAGGCCGGAGCGGAACGCCGTCTCCGTCGGGACCGGCGTGAAGCCGAGCCGCTCGCCGGAGGACGTGCTGCGCGAGATCCAGTCGGCCGAATAGACGCCGCCGATAGTCTCGCACATTCTATTTTTCGTAGCCTGATTTCCCGGCATGGCGCCGGAGGACGAGAGACATGGAAGAATTTCACAAAGTCCGGCGTCTGCCGCCTTACGTCTTCGAGGAAGTCAATCGGCTGAAGGCGACCGCCCGGGCGCGCGGCGCCGACATCATCGATCTCGGCATGGGCAATCCCGATCTGCCGACGCCGCAATTCGTCGTCGACAAGATGTGCGAAGTCATCCAGGACCAGCGCACGCACCGCTATTCCGCCTCGAAGGGCATTGCCGGCCTCAGGCGCGCCCAGGCGGGCTATTACAAGCGCCGATTCGGGGTCACCCTCGATCCGGCGACCGAGGTGGTGGCGACGCTCGGCTCCAAGGAAGGCTTCGCCAACATGGCCCAGGCGATCACCGCGCCGGGCGACGTCGTCCTCTGCCCGAACCCGACCTATCCGATCCACGCTTTCGGCTTCCTGATGGCCGGCGGGACGATCCGCGCGATCCCGGCCAAGCCCGATCGGGACTTCTTTGCCGCCATCGACCGGGCGGTGCGCCACTCGATCCCGAAGCCGATCGCCATCATTCTGAATTATCCCTCCAATCCGACGGCCTATGTCGCCGATCTCGACTTCTACCGGGAGGTCGTCGACTTCGCGAAGAAGAACGAGATCATCGTTCTGTCAGACCTCGCCTATGCCGAGATCTATTTCGACGACGTGCCGCCGCCCTCGATCCTTCAGGTCGACGGCGCGATGGACGTCGCCGTCGAATTCACCTCGATGTCGAAGACCTTCTCGATGCCCGGCTGGCGCATCGGCTTTGCCGTCGGCAACAAGCGCCTCATCGCCGCGCTCGCAAGGGTGAAGTCCTATCTCGACTACGGCGCCTTCACGCCCATCCAGGTGGCGGCCACGGCGGCGTTGAACGGCGGCGATGCGGCAATCGAAGAGGTCCGCACGATCTATCGCCGGCGCCGCGACGTTCTGGTCGAATCCTTCGGCCGGGCGGGCTGGGACGTGCCGCCGCCGGCCTCGACCATGTTCGCCTGGGCGCCGATCCCGCCGGCCTATCGTCATCTCGGATCGCTGGAATTCTCCAAGCTCCTGATCGAAGAGGCGGAAGTCGCCGTTGCGCCGGGCATCGGCTTCGGCGAACATGGCGACGATCACGTGCGCATCGCGCTCGTCGAGAACGAGCATCGCATCCGCCAGGCCGCCCGCAACATCCGCCGGTTTCTTGCGTCGGGCGCCGAAGCCGGGCAGAACGTCGTCTCGCTGCGCGCCCGCTCGTAGCCGCCGTTTCGCGCGGGCGTCGGGCCAGGTCGTCCCGTCCGAAGGGCCGGCCGGGCACGCCAGCGATCGATACGCCGCATGACTGGCGTCCGGATCGTCCCTTGAGGGTCCGGACCAACCGCCTCGAGATGAGTTTGGCATGAAAAGCGAATTGCGGCTCGGCATCGCCGGGCTGGGCACCGTCGGCGCCAACGTGGCGCAACTGATCGAACGAAAGGCCGAGCTTCTCGCCGAGCGGGTCGGCCGGTCGATCCGTATCACCGCGATCTCGGCCCGCGACAGGAGCCGCTCGCGCGGCTTCGACGCCGACGGCATGGCCTGGTTCGACGATCCCGTCGAAATGGCCGAGACAGGCGAGATCGACGCCTTCGTCGAACTCGTCGGCGGATCGGACGGGGTTGCTCGGCAGGCTGTCGAGGCGGCGCTGCGGCGCGGCATCCCTGTGGTCACCGCCAACAAGGCGCTGCTCGCCCATCACGGGGTGGCGCTCGCCCGGCTCGCCGCGGAGAACGGCACCGAAATCCTCTTCGAAGCGGCCGTCGCCGGCGGCATTCCGGTCATCAAGACCATGCGCGAGGCGCTCTCGGCCAACGAGGTCTCCCGCGTCTACGGCATCCTCAACGGTACCTGCAACTACATCCTCACGCGGATGGAGAAGGAGGGCATCGGCTTCGACGCCTGCCTGAAGGACGCCCAGGCGCTCGGCTACGCGGAGGCCGACCCGACCTTCGACATCGGCGGCTTCGACGCGGCCCATAAGCTCGCGATCCTCACCTCGCTCGCCTTCGGAACGGAGATCTCGCTGGAGAGCATCTTCATCGAGGGCATTTCGAAGATCACTATCGCGGACATCGCCGCGGCCGCCGAACTCGGCTACCGGATCAAGCTGCTCGCCGTGGCGCTGAGGACTGACAGCGGCATCGAGCAGCGGGTTCATCCGGCGATGATCCCGGCGCGCTCGTCGCTGGCCCAGGTCGACGGCGTCACCAACGCGGTGGCGATCGATTCCGATCTTCTCGGCTCGATCCTGCTCGCCGGGCCCGGCGCCGGCGGCGCGGCGACGGCCTCGGCCGTCCTGTCCGACATCATGGACGTCGCCGGAGGCTTCGTGCCGCCGACGCTCGGCCTGCCGCCGTCGCGGCTACAGCCCTATCACCGGGCCCGCATGCGCGCCCATGAGGGCGGCTACTACATCCGCCTCGCCGTGTTCGACCGGGTCGGCGCCTTCGCCTCGATCGCCAGCCGCATGGCCGAGAACGGCATTTCGCTGGAATCGATCGTCCAGCGCAAGGCGGATCGTCAAGCCGGCGAAGGCACCGCCCCGGTGATCCTCGTCACCCACGATACCACCGAGGCGGCGATCAGAGCCGCGCTCGACGGCTTGTCGCGGGACGGGCACCTGTCTGGCGAGCCCCAGATGATCCGCATCGAGGACCTCGACTGAGAGGTCTCGGTCGAGAGATCCGAGTGCGGTCGGCGGTTGCGTCCGGATCGACGGCCCCGCTTGACGCAGCCGCTTGAGGCGCGGCCCGGCGATTGCGCTCGCGTGGCTCTCGTCGACCTCGACCGCGCCGCCGGACATACGTCTGATCGGCGCGGCGCCGCCGGCCCCCGATCGCTCGTCCCCGATGTCACGGTCGGCGGAACCCACCCCGAACCACCCGCCGTCGGCGACATCGCGCCGACACGCGACGGGCGCATATGAGCAGCCGCCTGCCAACCGTGGCGGGCAGTGCCACTTTCGGGCTATGCTCTGCAAATGGTCGGCTCGGCGACGAGATCGACGTCGTATCGCCCGAAGAGCCGGTGTAACTCGTGACGATGCCGCGCTGGAGCGGAGGGCGAATCAGATGATCGGAGCCATGGTGGAATTTGGCGGAGAATTGAACCGCGTCCTTTCCCTGGAACTGGCGCGCGTCACCGAACGGGCGGCCATCGCCGCGGCCCGATTGCGCGGACGCGGGGACGAGAAGGCCGCCGATCAGGCGGCAGTCGACGCGATGCGCCAGGCGCTCAACCAGATCGACATCGCCGGCACCGTGGTGATCGGCGAGGGCGAGCGCGACGAGGCGCCGATGCTCTACATCGGCGAGAAGGTGGGGCGAGGCGGCGTGGCCGTCGACATCGCCCTCGACCCGCTCGAGGGAACCACCGTCTGCGCCAAGAACCTGCCGAACTCGCTGGCCGTCGTCGCCATGGCCGAGAGCGGCAGTCTGTTGAACGCGCCCGACGTCTACATGGAAAAGATCGCCGTCGGACCGGGCTATCCGAAAGGCGTGGTGGATCTGTCCCGGTCGCCGGAGGAGAATCTCGAGGCCTTGGCCGAAGCCAAGGGCGTCCGCGTCGCCGATCTCACCGCCTGCATCCTCGACCGGCCGCGGCACGCCCAGCTCATCGCGGCGGTGCGCGAGGCGGGTGCCGCCATCCGGCTGATCGGGGATGGCGACGTGGCCGGGGTCATCCACACGACCGACCCGGAGGAAACCGGCATCGACATCTACATGGGCATCGGCGGCGCGCCAGAAGGCGTGCTGGCGGCGGCCGCTCTGCGCTGCACCGGCGGCCAGATGCAGGGCCGGCTGCAGCTCAACACCATCGAGAAGCGAGCCCGCGCCGAGCGGATGGGCGTCGGCGATCCGGCGAAGATCTACACGGCCGAGGAAATGGCGGCCGGAAACGTCATCTTCGCCGCGACCGGCGTGACCGACGGCAACCTCCTTGACGGCGTGCGCTTCTATCGCGACCGCGTCACCACCCACACGCTGCTGATGCGCTCTTTCACGCGCACCATCCGCGAGATTCGCGCCCACCATCACGTCAGCGACCTTGCGGAGGGCGTCACGCGTTCTCGCTGAACCGGAGGTGACGGCCGGCCGGACGGCATTCCCAGCAAGGGGCGGATTTGTCATAAGCGGGTGCGGACCCGCGACCGCACAAACCACACCGATGCCTCGAGACGAAATGCCTCCTGCGACTGCAAATTCTTTTCTCGGCGTCGAGAACTCCATCTCCGGGCGGCGCTGGGTCAGCGCCCTCGACGTCCGGAGCGAGGCGGCCGCTCTTGCCATGTCGCAAAAGCTCGGCCTGCCCGACGTCGTCGCCCGGGTTCTGGCGGCGCGGGGAGTCGAGACGGATCTTGCCGCGCGTTTCCTCGATCCGAAGCTGCGTCACGAGATGCCCGATCCCTCCGTCCTCACCGACATGGACGCGGCGGCCGCGCGTCTCGCGAGCGCCATCCTGCGGCGCGAACGGGTGGCGATCTTCGGCGATTACGATGTCGACGGCGCTGCCTCCTCGGCGCTGCTTTCGCGCTTCCTCCGTCATTACGGGCTGGATGCGATCGTGCGCATACCGGACCGTATCACCGAGGGGTACGGCCCGAACCGACCGGCGATCGACGAGCTCGCCGAGGCCGGCGCGACTCTCCTCGTCTCGGTCGACTGCGGCACGTCGAGCTTCGAGACCTTCGATCATGCCCGCAGCCAAGGTCTCGACGTCGTCGTCCTCGATCATCATCAGGCCGGCAGCGAAATTCCGCGCGTCGTCGCTTTGGTCAATCCGAACCGCCAGGACGATCTGTCGGGCCTCGGCTATCTCGCGGCGGCGGGCGTCGTCTTCATGACGATCGTCGCGACCCAGCGGCTGCTTCGGGGTCGGTCTTCGCAGGCCCCGCTCGATCTGATGGGGCTTCTCGATCTCGTTGCCCTCGCGACGGTCTGCGACGTCGTTCCGTTGAAGGGGCTGAACCGGGCGATCGTGGTGCAGGGCCTCACCGTCATGCGTCGCCAGGACAATCCCGGTTTGAAGGCGCTGTGCCGCATCGCCAGACTGTCCGGCCCGGTGCGTTCCGGACATTTGGGGTTCCTGCTCGGGCCGCGGATCAACGCCGGCGGCCGGATCGGCGACGCGGCCCTCGGCAGCCGGCTGCTGTGCCTCGACGACGAAGCCGCCGCCGATGCCATTGCCGAGCAGCTCGACCTGCTGAATCAGGAGCGGCAGACGATGGAGGCGCGGATGCTGGCGGAAGCGGATGCCGAAGTCGCCGCCGAGATCGGATCCGGCGAAGGGCCGCCGGTGGTCGTCGCAGCATCGAAGGACTGGCATCCCGGCATCGTCGGTCTGCTCGCCGCCCGCCTGAAGGAGCGCTACCGCCGCCCGGCATTCGCGATCGCCTTCGATCAGAACGGCAAGGGAGCCGGCTCCGGACGCTCGGTGGCGGGCGTCGACCTCGGCCGTATCGTCCGTCGGGCGGTGGACCGGGGGATCATCGAGAAGGGCGGCGGCCACGCGATGGCCGCAGGGCTGACGGTGCGGCGGGAGCGGCTCGGCGAGCTACGGGAATTCCTGGAAGCATCGGCGCAGGCGGACGTCGCGGCTGCGAGGGCGAGCGATGCGCTGCGAATCGACGGAGCGGTCAGTGCCGCCGGGCTGACCATGCCGCTCTACGAAATGCTGGAAAAGGCGGGGCCCTTCGGCTCGGGGCACGAGGCACCGCTCCTCGCCGTGCCGCGGCACAGGGTCGTCGACGCGCGGATCGTCGGGAACGGACACGTCGCGGTCCGCCTCAAGGGAGAAGATGGCGTCACGATGCGGGCGATCGCCTTCAAGGCGGCGGGCGGTGAACTCGGGGACCTCTTGATGTCGGGTCAGCCGATGCCCTTGCACGTGGCCGGCAGCCTGTCGGCGGATTCCTTCCGCGGCGAGCAGACGGTGGGCTTCAAAATCGGCGACGCGGCCGTCGCGAAGTTCGTGTGAAACGCGAGCCACCGTCTTCGACGCTCAGAAGGTCGGCGAAGCCCGTCCTGCTTCGCGACCGACCTTTCGATCGTCGGAGGTCGCCACCGTTCGCGGGCAAGCCCCGGGACGATGGAAGGCAAATGTCACTCGGTGGTTTCGGCCACCGGGTTGAGGGAAGCCAACAGGGCATCGAGAGCCCGGCGGGTCTCCGGCGAAAGAGCCTTCAGGTTCTTCAGCATCCGCAGATCGGCCTTCGACAGCGTCGGATACGCTTCGAAGGTCGGCATCTCCTCGAAGAACCAAGTGACCTCACGCCCCAAGGTGTCGGAGATCTCCCGCAGGCGACCTGCGGAAATTCGATTCAAACCCTTCTCGTATTTCTGGACTTGCTGGAATGTAATTCCGAGCGCTTCGGCCAGTTTTTCTTGAGACATACCCGTCTCCAGGCGCGCCAGCCGGATGCGGGCGGCGATTTGACGATCTATGTCGGAGGCAGCTTTTGAGTTACGCATAGTTTGACTGTCTTATCGGTTTCGCTGCATCGACTGTTGGGCAAGGATTTTGATTGCCAAAGTCACCGCAGCGGCAGCTTCTGGACGGTCATGCTCTAACTCAGGAATTGCATAAATCAAAGCATGCAGAATGGCATTTCGGTTAACGGATGCGGGAGGAAGAGTTCGCTCCGGTATCAGGAGGCGGTCGTCACACTCGTAGATGGCAGCTTCGACGGCGCGTGCGGCGGCAAGGGAGAGGCTCCGCACGGCGGATAGGCTGGAGATGAGAAAGTGTGCAGCTTCCTGAGCCTGCGACAACCGCATGGTGTCCTCGGATATCATTGCCGTTCCTCCACAGTTTAAGGCTTTTTCCCGTGCAGCCGAGGCACGACTTTCGTATTGGTTGTGGGCGAATTTGCCGCACCCCGGCCTGGTGCCGCAAATCCGAAAACGTGGTCGTTTTCGCCTGGAGCGGGATCGCTCCTTCGCCCCGATTCGGCATGGGGCGACGACGCGATCGTGCGGATCTGCCGTGGAGCGGGCGGAAACGGCCCGGTCGAAGCGGCTGGCCGGAGCAGTCTTCGGCCGAGACGACGAACCCCTGTCTGGCGGACGGCGGCATCATGACGACGGGCGCACGCCGCTTTCGCTGGTTCCTCCAGCCTCGAAACGGCGAACCCGCGAGGCGGCCGCCGGGCTCGGCAGCCCCGCGGATGCTGCCGGGATGCATCCACTCGCGATACGGATCGTCGGGTTCGGAAAGGTCCATTGCTGCCTGCCGCGCTTCGGCGTGTCGATTGAACACAACAATGAATCGAATTTTACGTCAACGCGTCACGTAACCGATTGCACTTCGCGCAACGGGTCGTTCGGCGAGTTTCGGCTTCTAGTCTTGCCTGCCGGGTGTCCGTTACCAACCCAACTTCAAGTAGATCGCGGATAAGCAGCGCATCCGCCTGCGCGCGGACGGTCGAATCCGAAGCGACTCGGTCTTTCAAGCTCGGGGGCGGTCGGTCATTGATTGTCGGCCCGGCTGGCATTGGAGAGAAAGACCATCGGGATCGACCGCGAGAGCGGACCGTCACGGCGTGTATTCGTATTGCCGAAGCGCGAGATCTCGATGATCTTGGTCTTGTCCGGCGACATAGCTGAAACGACGATCGGACGTCGGAGCGACTTTTTTTTTCGCGCCCCGGCCCGGCCTTCTGACGATCGTGCGGGGCGCCGGTGGGCGCCGCCGCTGCGAGTTTCGGGGCCTGCGCGATCAGAGTGCGGAGAGGAGATCCGGGGTCGGCCAGCCGTCGGCGGCAAGGCCCAGACGCAGTTGTTCCTGGCGGACGGCGGCGCGCGTGTTCTCGCCGACGATGCCGTCGACCCCGCCGACGTCGTAGCCCTTGTCGACGAGCTTCTGCTGCAGGACCTTGGTCTGGTCGACCGAGAGACCCGGCGCCGGATTGCCCATGTCGACGGGTTCGGCCCCGGCGAGGCGCGTGGCGAAATAGCCGGCGGTCAGCGAATAGACGAGCGACTTGTTCCAGGCGAGATAGATGTCGAAGTTCGCAAAGGCCAGGAAGGCGGGCCCGTTCCGCCCCATCGGCAGGATCAGCGCGGCCGCCATCTCGTCGTTTTCCAAGGGCGAGCCGTCGGCCTTGGTGACGCCGAGCGACGCGAAGTTCGCCCGGGACTCCTTGTTGACCAGCGCCGCACGGTCCCACGGAAAGTCGGACGGCACCTTCACTGCCTCAAGCCACGGCTCCCCACGGCGCCAGCCGAGCGAGGCGATGTACTTGCCGGTGGTCATCAGGACGTCGGCCGTGTCCTTGCGCAGGTCGACCCGGCCGTTCTCGTCCGCGTCGGTGCCGAAGGCGACGTATTCCTCGGGCAGAAGCTGGGTCTGGCCGATCTCGCCGGCCCAGGCACCGCGCATTTCCTCCGGCCGCAGATAGCCCTTGTCGACGATTTCGATCGCCGCGATGAGATGCGGACGGAACAGTTCCGGGCGGCGGCAGTCGTGGGCGAGCGTGGCGAGGGCGGGAAGCGTCTCGAAATCGCCGAGCACCGCCCCGTAGTCGGTCTCGAGGCCCCAGAAGCTGGTGATCACCGCGGCAGGGACGCCGGTCTCGGCTTCGACGTCCCGGAAGACGCCGGCATATTTCTGCATGTTCTGCCGGCCGAACTTCAGGCGATAGCCGCTGACCATGCGGGTCGCGAACTGCCGCCAGTCCTGGGCGAACACGCCCTGCGCGCGGTCCCTGGTGAGGACCTTCGGCTCGAGCCGCATGTCCGCCACCGCCGCGTCGACGGCGCTCTGCGAAAAGCCTTTCGCCAGGGCTTCCTGCTTCACGCCCTCAAGGAAGGCGGGAAAATCGCCCCCGCATTGCTGCGCGTTGGCGCCGACCGTTCCGGCAGCGAGCAGACAAGTGGCGACGGCCAGACGCGGCAGAATCGGCATGAAGTTCGGCTCCGGTCAAAAAAATCTTGCATCGCCGCGCCGTTAGCGCGTCTTGATGGCAGATTGAAGAACTTTATTTCGCCAGATTGACCTTAAGCCATTTTATCCAGTCGTCGCGCGTACCGGCAAAGGCGTTGCGGTCGACGTTCCCCCTGATGCCGGGAACGCTGCCCGTGGCCGTATACTGCCAGAAGCGGAATTTGCGGTCCTCGTAGACGTTGTCGGGATGGTCGGCGACGGCGCGCAACCAGAATTCGTGGTTGGGAAAGGCGCCGACCAGCCGGTCGCGGTGGACGTCGATCGGAATGTAGAGGATCGGGCGCTGGCCGTAATGTCTTTCGAGGATCGCCGACATCTTGCCGACCTCGCGTAGCATTTCCGCCCGCGGCGGGCGGATGGTGCAGGTCGGCGAAAACGGCGTCCATTCGACGTCGATCACCGGCGGCAGGGCTCCGCGCTGCTTCGGCACGTTTTCGATGAACCATGCGGCCTGCTCGTCGCCGGGCCGGCAGTGATACCAGAAATGATAGCCGCCGCGGGGGATGCGCGCTGCGGCGGCCCCTGCCCAGTACTCCTTGAAACGGTCGTCGAGGCGGTCGCCGCCTTCCGTCGCCTTCATCCAGACGAAGGAGACGCCGCCGTCGCGGGCCGCCTCCCAGTCGATGCCGCCCTGGTATTTTGCGACGTCGATGCCATGCACCGGATACTGATGGGCGGCCTCCGCCGAGAAATCCGACAGGCCGAGACCTTCGACGCTCATCGTCGTCGAACGGCAGCCGGCAAGACCGGCGGCACCGAGGAGGCCCGCCAGCATCGTCCGCCGCGACAGGGTGCCTCGGCGGTCGGACCCCGAGGGTGCGATCCTTCCGGCCTTCGCGTCGTTCCAGTCGTCCATCGCCGACCAATCTCCGAGATCTGCCAAGCCAATCATCCTTGCAAAGAGGAGCGGGCGGAGGCGTGCGAGTCGACGCCCCGATGCCGGCGCCTGGAAAGGCCCCGCAACTGTGCTACCTCGGGCAAGTCAACACGGGCAACTTGACCGGGCCTTGCAGAGGGGCGATAGCGAAATCGTGTGTGCGCTTCGCCCGAGGACCGGCGCAGGCGCGGTCATCGGGTTCGGCGTTTCCGACGGCCGGAACGGCGCTAATTTCGATCGAGAGCCTTTTCGAAGCCCGGCGCGTGGCCGAGCCCTGGAACCGACCCAGACGCGAAGCGGACGGATCAAAGCCGATGGCGATCTTCTCCACCTTCAGCACCCTTCTGCAGTCGGTATCGGATGGCGGCCGGGCGACGCTCGGGGCGATTCTGGAGGCGATCCGGTCACTGTTCGCCGGTGATCCCGCGACCCGGCAGAGGGTCGCCTTTTCCGTCGCGATCATCGCGCTTTCCGCCAAGATGGCAAAGGCCGACGGCATCGTCTCGGCCTCGGAGATCTCCGCCTTCCGGCAGATCCTCGAGATCCCGCCGGAGGAGATGCGCAACGTCTTCCGGCTGTACGACATCGCCACCCAGGACATCGCCGGCTTCGAAGTCTACGCCACCCGCCTGCGGTCGCTCTGCGAGGACGAAAGCGGCAATTGCCAGCTCCTCGGCGACGTGCTCGACGCGCTCTTCCACATCGCCAAGGCCGACGGGCTCGTCCACGAGCGCGAACTCGCATTCATCGAGGAGATCGCGACGATCTTCGGCCTCGACGAGGCGGCCTTCACACGACTGCGCGAGCGCCACATCGCCGGCCCGGACAATCCCTATGCCGTGCTCGGTCTCGAAGCCGACGCGACGCCCGGCGAGGCACGGCGGCGGTATCTCACGCTCGTCAAGGAAAACCATCCCGACCGTCTGGTCGCCCGGGGCGTGCCCGACGAGTTCATGTTCATCGCCTCGGAGCGGATGAAGGCGATCAACGAAGCCTATTCGAAGATCGCCAAGCGAGACGCGGCTTGACCGGCGACAGCATGCTCGTCGACGAGCTCAGGCCCTCGCCGAACTTCAACGCCCGTCGCTGCCTCGCCCGGCCGAGCGTCCTCCTCCTGCACTATACGGGCATGGGGAGCGGCGAAGGGGCCGTGCGCTGGCTCGAGAATCCGGCGAGCGAGGTCTCCTGCCACTACGTCGTCCACGAGGACGGCCGGATCGTCCAGATGGTGCGCGAGTGCGACCGTGCGTGGCACGCGGGGCAGGGCAGTTGGCAGGGGGTCTCCGACGTCAATTCGCTGTCGCTCGGCATCGAGATCGTCAATCCCGGCCATGCGGGCGGCTCGCCGGATTATCCGGACCGGCAGATCGAGGCGGTGATCCGGCTCTGTACCGACATCCTCGGCCGCCATCCGATTGCGCCCGCGCGGGTGCTCGGCCATTCCGACGTCGCGCCGGCCCGCAAGCAGGATCCCGGCGAGAAATTCCCCTGGGCGCGACTGCACCGGGCCGGCATCGGTCATTTCGTTCCCCCGGCCGAAATCTGCGATGGCCCCGCCCTTTGCGAGGGCGACGCGGGGCCGGACGTGCTCGCCTGGCAGCGAGGGCTTTCCGCCTATGGCTACGAGGTGGCGCCGACGGGATGTTTCGACGCGCAGACGGCGCTCGCCACGGCGGCGTTCCAGCGCCATTTCCGGCCGGCCCGCGTCGACGGGATCGCCGACCTCTCGACCGCCCGGACCCTGGATGCCCTGATTGCCGCCCTTCCGTATGCGGGCGCCGCGGCGACGGCATGACGCTCCCTCGCGCGCATCACGGCGATTGACAAGCGCCGCCCCGTGGCCGAGTGAGGGCCGTCAGCCGGCCGGGCGGCCGCTCCCGTCACATGCCGAAAGGCGGCGGGGGAGGAAAGTCCGGGCTCCACGGAGAGACGGTGCCGGATAACGTCCGGCGGGGGCGACCCTAGGGAAAGTGCCACAGAAACCAGACCGCCCCGCCTACAGTACGGCTCGGCTTCCATCGCGGCGGATGCGCGAAGCGCGACCGAGCCGCACTGTTGGCGGGGTAAGGGTGAAAAGGTGGGGTAAGAGCCCACCGCGGCGCTGGTAACAGCGGCGGCATGGTAAACCCCACCGGGAGCAAGACCGAATAGGGACGACGTGGCGTGGGATTTCGTCCCACTGCCGGCCTCTCTCCGGGTCAGTCGTCCGGGTGGGTTGCTAGAGGCGGTCCGCGAGGACCGTCCCAGAGGAATGGTCGCCGGGCGGCTCTGCCGCTCACAGAACCCGGCTTACAGGCCGGCTGACACCGCCACCTTCACCCATCGATCCGAGGCGCCTTTCGAAGGTCGCGGTGCTGGCGCAGGTCGGGGCGCGGGAGGAGGGAGAGCGGCTTCCCGGCGCCGCGACGATCGTCGGCGCCTACTCGCCGCTGGTCCGACCCGTGCCCACGTTTGACCATGTCGCTAGCCGGCAATGGAATTTCGCTCCCGACCGGTTCCGACGGCTCGAACATGCTGGGGAGCAGCGCCTCGGCCTTATGCCGCAGGCATTCCGGACCTTGGGTCAGCTTTCATAGCCAAATCGGAAGCATTCATGACCAAGTCGGAATTCATTAATGTTAGTGGGGCGTTAACGGGTCTCGCGTAAGCTGGCGACTTCCAGGAACGAACGGCGCGACAGGTCGCTTCCCATTGACGCCCACGGACGCCCATGCTATCCCAAAACCCATGTCGAAAGGGCCGTTTCGGGCCCCCATTCAAGCAAAGCGTATCGTGCTTCCGTCCGTCGGAAGAAGCGGGCCGGGCTTCGTCGCAAGCCCCGGCCGGAGGGTGGTGTCGTGCCTTCCGTCCGACGGGCGCGGAGGTCGGAGTGGGTGTTGCGAAGGCGCGAATGCCGGGCGAGGTGGGTCGTTTAGTTGTCGATGGACCGCTTTCTTTCGAGCTACGTCCACAACGTCGACTCCAAGGGTCGGGTGTCCGTTCCCTCGCAGTTTCGGCAGGTGATCGAGCGGCGCGGCATTCGCGAGCTGTTCGCCATGCGGGCGCTTTCGCAGCCGGCGATCAACGTCGGCGGGCCGGAAATGATGGAGC
Source organism: Jiella avicenniae (assembly GCF_021390325.1). Lineage (GTDB taxonomy): Bacteria > Pseudomonadota > Alphaproteobacteria > Rhizobiales > Rhizobiaceae > Jiella > Jiella avicenniae. Next base: position 80,020 of record NZ_JAJUWU010000020.1, read on the forward strand.
ATTTCGAGAAGCAGATGGAGGCGCTCGATCCGTTCAGCGATCTCTATCAGGAGATGGCGCTCTACGCCTATGGCGACGGGGCCTATCTGAAGACCGACACGGAGGGGCGTATCCTGATGACCGATTTCATTCGGTCCCATACGGGGATCACGGACCGCGTCACCTTCGTCGGTGTGAAGGATACGTTTCAGCTCTGGGAGCCGGAGCGTTTCGATGCGGTGCGCGGGGCGCTGCGCGACCGGTTGAGGGAAAAACTCACGGGGGGTCGGGGGGCTTCGGTCTCCACCGAGACACCGGAATAATGGCGGGCGACGAAGGGACCGAGGATCCCGGCGTTGGCGGACCAGTTCGTCATGTTCCGGTGCTTTTGGACGAAGTGGTCGGCGCGCTCGCGCCGGCCACCGGCGACGTCGTCGTCGACGGCACCTTCGGTGCAGGCGGCTACAGCCGGGCGATCCTCGGACGTGGCGCGAACGTCGTCGCGATCGACCGCGATCCGACCGCCGTCGCTGCGGGGCAAGCGCTGCTGCGCGAGCACGGTGGTCGTCTCGTCCTCGTCGAGGGTCGCTTCTCCGAACTCGACCTCGTCGCTGCCGCGCAGGCACCTGCCGGCGTCGACGGTGTGGTTCTCGACATCGGCGTGTCGTCCATGCAGATCGATCAGGCCGAGCGTGGCTTCTCGTTCCAGAAGGACGGGCCGCTCGACATGCGCATGGGCAACCATGGAGCAACGGCTGCAGATGTCGTCAATACGCTGAAGGCCGGCGATCTCGCCCGCGTCCTCGGCTTTCTCGGCGAGGAGCGGCAGGCCGGACGGATCGCCCGGGCGATCGTCGCCCGGCGGGGCGAGCGGCCGTTCGAGCGCACGCTCGATCTCGCTCAGGTCATCGCCGGCGTGGTGGGGCGCTCGCCCAAGGACAAGATCGATCCGGCCACCCGCAGCTTTCAGGCGCTGCGCATCTTCGTCAACGACGAGCTCGGCGAACTGGCGCGGGCGCTCGTCGCCGCCGAGCGGGTGCTGAAGCCCGGCGGACGGCTCGTCGTCGTCACCTTCCACTCGCTGGAGGACAGGATCGTCAAGCGCTTCCTCAAGGATCGCTCGACGCAGCCGTCCGGCTCGCGGCATCTGCCGAATGTCGGCCACCACGCGATCACCTTTTCCGCCGGCAACAAGGCGTTGGCGGCGAGCGAGGCCGAGGCGGACCGAAACCCGCGTGCGCGCTCGGCCAAACTCCGGACCGGAATCCGGACCGCGCAAGCGCCGCGCGACGCCGCGGACGCCCTCGCATTCGCCGGGCTGCCGAGCCTTGCCGACCTGCCCGAGACGGGAGCTTAAGCCGTGCTGAAGACACTGAACACCTTGCTGATCGCGGCGATGCTGGGGGCTGCGGCCTATACTTACGGCATCAAGCACGAAGCCGAACTGCTCGAGGCGGAAGTCTCCAAGGTCGATCGCAAGATCGCTCTCGAGAAGGAGACGATCTCGCTCCTGGAAGCGGACTGGACGCTTCTGGAGCAGCCCGGCCGTCTGCAGCGGCTGGTCGACATCTATGCCGACGAGCTTCAGCTGAAGCCGATCCGCCCCGAGCAGATCGTCGAGCCCGACGAACTGCCCGCACCGCGAGCCGTGCCGCTTCCGGCGCCCATCCCCGAGGAAGGGCGCCTTGCCTACAACACCGGGACGAGCCACCCATGAAGCGCTTCATCTCCGCCTTGAAACGCAGCGTCCGTCCGGTCGAACCGACCGCCGGAGAGGCCGGGCCCGGCCGGGCGCCCCGCGCCCCGGGTCGCCGGCGTCCCGGCCTTGACGGGCCGAAGAGTTCCGGCCGTTTCGCGCTGGCCATCGGGCTCTTCGCCGCAGTCTATCTCGTCATCGGTGCGCGGCTCGTCGAATGGGGTGCTGCCCCCGGCGAGACGGCCACCTATTTCCGCTCCAACCAGATCATGAGCGCGCGGCCGCAGATCATCGACCGTGACGGCCGGGTGCTGGCGACCGACATCACCACCTTCTCGCTGTTCGCCGAGCCGCGCCGGATCATCGATGCCGACGAGGCGAGCGAGCTTCTGCTCACCGTGATGCCGGATCTCGATCCGAAATGGCTCTACAAGCGGTTGTCCGGCGACCAGGGCTTCGTCTGGCTGCGCCGGGAACTCACGCCCGGGCAGAAGCAGGCGATCCTCGATCTCGGCATCCCCGGCATCGGCTTCCGTTCGGAAAAGAGCCGCTTCTATCCCGGCCGCAGCAGCGCCGCCTACATCGTCGGCCACGTCAACGTCGACAATCAGGGCACGGCGGGGATGGAGAAGTGGATCGACGATCAGGGCTACAGGGCCCTGCAGAACTCCGGTCTCGCCACCGAAGCCGACCTGACTCCCGTCAAGCTCTCGATGGACCTCAGGGTCCAGCACATCGTCCAGGACGAGATCGAGCAGGGCATGGAGCGATATCAGGCGCTGGCCGCCGGCGGCGTCGTGCTCGACGTCGAGACCGGCGAGATCATCGCCATGACGTCGGTGCCCGACTACGATCCGAACGTTCCGTCCCAGGCCCTCGACAAGAACCGGCTGAACCGCATGTCGGCGGGCCTCTACGAAATGGGCTCGACCTTCAAGACCTTCACCACGGCGATGGCGCTCGATTCCGGGAAGGTCAAGCTGACCGATTCCTTCGACGCCTCGAAGCCGATCCGCATCGGCGGCTTCTCGATCAGCGACTTCCACGGCAAGCGCCGCGTCCTGTCGGTGCCGGAGATCTTCATCTACTCCTCCAACATCGGCACGGCGCAGGAGGCCGAGAAGGTCGGCATCGAGGCGCATCAGGCGTTCCTGACCAAGCTCGGCCTGCTCAGCAAGTGGAAGACCGAGTTGCCGGAGGTCGCGACGCCGACCCAGCCGAAGGTCTGGAAGCTGATCAACTCGATCACGATTTCCTTCGGCCACGGCGTCTCTACGACGCCCCTCAACACGGCCGTCGCGGCCGCCGCCCTGATGAACGGCGGCAAGCTCATCCCGCCGACCTTCCTGCCGCGCAGCAAGGAGGAGGCCGATGCGATCGCGGAACGCGTCGTGTCCGAGAAGACCAGCGACGAGATGCGCTATCTGTTCCGCCTCAACGTCGCCGACCAGCGCGGCTCGGGCAACAACGCCGACATCAAGGGCTACCGCGTCGGCGGCAAGACCGGCACGGCCAACAAGGTCGTCCACGGCCGCTACTCCGACACCAAGAAGTTCAACGCCTTCCTGGCGTCCTTCCCGATCGACCATCCGCGTTACATCGTCCTGACCGTCATCGACGAGCCGAAGGCGGAAAAGGGCAAGTACTACGCGACCGCCGGCATGAACGCGGCAGTCATGGCCGGCAACATCATCCGACGGTCGGCGACCTTCCTCGGTGTCCATCCCGAATTCGGGGAGACCGGAAAGTCCTTGCTCGTCTCATATTAGGCTCTAGAAGACGGGTCATCCCGTCGGCCACATGCCGGCGTCCGACCGAGCAAGGACAAGTTCGATGCAGCTCTCCCTTCTGGCACGGGGGCTCGGCGCCATCGAGGGTGGCGCCGACCCCGACGTCACGTCCTTGACCGCCGATTCGCGCAAGGTGCAGTCCGGTGCGCTGTTCGCGGCGCTGCCGGGGACGAAGGTCGACGGCACGGCCTTCGTCGCCGACGCCGAGGCGAAAGGCGCGGCAGCGCTCCTCTGCGCGGAGGGGGCGAGCATCGCCTCTTCGCTTCCGTTGGTCCGCAGCGCCGATCCGCGCCATGCCCTCGCCGTCATGGCTGCGCGGTTCTACGGGGCCCAGCCCGAATGTCTCGTCGCCGTGACCGGCACCGCGGGCAAGACCTCCATCGCCACCTTCACCCGGCAGATCTGGGAGAAGAGCGGCTACGCCGCCGCCTCGATCGGCACCACCGGCGTCGTCGCGCCGAACCGCACGATCGACGGCACGCTGACGACACCCGATCCGATCGAACTCGCCGAACTGCTTTCCAGCCTCGCGGCCGACGGCGTCACCCATGCGGCCATGGAAGCGTCGAGCCACGGCCTCGACCAGCGCCGGCTCGACGGCGTGCGCCTCGGCGCCGCGGCCTTCACCAATCTCGGCCACGATCATCTCGACTACCACCCCGATGCCGAGAGCTATTTCCAGGCGAAGATGCGGCTCTTCACGGCCCTTCTGCCGACGGGCGGTGCGGCCGTCGTCAATGCCGACGACGCCTGGTCCGGCCGGGCGATCGAGGTCGCGACCGGCGCCTCCGCGCGGGTCATGACCGTCGGCCGAAAGGGCGACTTCCTGAAACTGAAGCGGCTCGAGCACGAACGCTCCCGGCAGATCGCCGAGATCGAGGCGGAGGGGCGCATCCACCGCATCGTCCTGCCGCTCGCCGGCAGCTTCCAGATGGCCAACGCGCTCGTCGCGGCGGGGCTGGCGATCGCGACGGGCGTTCCCGTCGCCGACGCCCTGGCGGCGCTCGAAGGGCTGAAGGGCGCCAGCGGGCGGCTCGAACTCGCCGGCACCACGACGGCTGGCGTCCCGGTCTTCGTTGACTACGCCCACAAGCCCGAGGCGCTGGAGAACGTCGTCAGCTCCGTCCGCCCCTTCACCACCGGCCGCATCGTCGTCGTCTTCGGCTGCGGCGGCGACCGGGACCGGGCCAAGCGCCCGATGATGGGCGAGATCGCGACGCGTCTCGCCGACGTCGTCATCGTCACCGACGACAACCCCCGCTCGGAGGACCCGGCGAAGATCCGCGCTGCGATCATGGCCGCCGCCCCGGGCGCGCGGGAGGTGGCCGACCGCCGTCTGGCGATCCGCGAGGCGATCGCCGGCTCCCGGGCGGGGGATACGGTGATCATCGCCGGCAAGGGACACGAAACCGGCCAGAAGATCGGCGAGGTGACGCATCCTTTCAGTGACCACGCGGAAGTGCGGGCGGCGATCGCGGAGCTTCATGGATGACGGAACTGCTTTGGGAGACGGGCGTCCTCATCGACGCGATGCAGGCGCGGCCGATGGGCGATCTGCCCGAAGGGGTGACCGGCATCTCCATCGACACCCGCAGCATCGAGGCCGGGGAAGCGTTCTTCGCCATCAGGGGCGATCGGTTCGACGGCCATGACTTCCTGTCGACCGCGCAACGCGCCGGCGCCGGCATTGCCGTCGTCGCCGAGCAGAAGTTGCCGGCGCTCGGCCGGGTGCAGATTCCGATGCTGGTCGTCGACGACGTCCTCAAGGCGTTGTCCCGGCTCGCCGAGGCGGCCCGGGCGCGGTCCAGGGCGAAGATCGTCGCGGTGACCGGCAGCGTCGGCAAGACCACCACCAAGGAAGCGTTGCGCCACGGGCTTTCCGCCGTCGGCACCGTCCATGCGAGCGCGGCGTCCTTCAACAACCATTGGGGCGTTCCCCTGTCGCTCGCCCGGCTTCCTGCCGAGACGAGCTATGCCGTCTTCGAGATCGGCATGAACCATCCGAGAGAGATCCGCCCGCTGGTCTCTCTCGTCCGCCCCGACGTCGCCATCGTCACCCTGATCGCGCCGGCCCATCTCGGCCATTTCCGCGATCTCGACGAGATCGCCGAGGCAAAGGCGGAGATCTTCGAGGGAGTGGTGCCGGGCGGCGCCGCGATCCTCAATGCCGACGATCCGAAATGCGGTCTCCTCGCCGATTACGCCCGCAAGGTCGGCGTCGCCGACATCGTGACCTTCGGTGAGGGCTCCGGCGCCGATTTCCGACTGATCGCCTTTGAGGCGACGCCCGAGGGCGCCAATGTCGACGCGGAGATTGCCGGCGAGCCGCTGCGCTTTTCGCTGTCGACCCCCGGCCGACACATGGCTCAAAACGTTCTCGCCGTCCTCGGCGCGGCTCATCGCATCGGCGCCGACGTCGAGAGGGTCGCCGCGGCGCTGGCGGGGTGGCGTGCGGTGAAAGGCAGGGGCGCCCGCCATCGCCTGAGCGTTCCCGGCGGCGGCGTCACGCTGATCGACGACAGCTACAACGCCAATCCCGCCTCGATGCGTGCCGCGCTGGACGTTCTCTCCCGCGCCGAGCCCGGCAAGGACGCCCGGCGCATCGCCGTTCTCGGCGACATGCTCGAACTCGGCACGTCTTCGGCCGAACTGCACGCCGGGCTGAAGGAACACGTCCTTGCGGCGAAGGTCGATATGGTATTTCTCGCCGGCGAAGAGATGAAGGCGCTCGACGAGGCGCTGGCGGGCAGCCTCGCCTGCCGGTGGCACGAGACCAACGACGAGCTCCTCGCCGATCTCGAAAGCACCATGGAGGGCGGCGACGTCGTTCTGGTGAAGGCCTCGAAGAGTATTGGATTTTCCCGATTGGTCGAAACTCTGCTGTCACGCCACGAAGATGCGACGGAGGCGAAAGCGGCTTCCGGCGAGACCGGGTCCGCGATGGCGGACGAGACCCCGGGAGAGGCCCGATGATCGCCTATCTGGCCGAATTCGCCGATACCTTCCCGCTCTTCAACGTCTTTCGTTACATCACCTTCCGCACCGGCGCGGCGATGATCACCGGTTTCATCGTCGTCTTCCTGTTCGGGCCGGCGATCATCGCCGTCTTGAGGTTGCGCCAGGGGCGGGGCCAGCCGATTCGTGCGGACGGGCCGCAAACCCATTTCAAGAAGGCGGGCACGCCGACCATGGGCGGGCTGATGATCCTGTCCGGCGTCCTCGTCTCGACGCTGCTGTGGGCGGATCTGCGCAACATCTACGTCTGGACGGTGCTGCTGGTCACTGTCGGCTTCGGCGCCATCGGCTTTTACGACGACTATCTGAAGGTGACGAAGCAGAGCCATCTCGGCTTTTCCGGCCGGGCGCGTCTGGCGATCGAATTCGTCATCGCCGGACTGACGGTCGGGGCGATCGTCTATGCCGGCACCGGCAGTTTCGCCACCTCGCTCGCCTTGCCCTTCATCAAGGAAGTTCTGCTCAATCTCGGCCTGTTCTACGTCGTCTTCGGCGCGTTCGTGATCGTCGGGGCGGCCAATGCCGTCAACCTGACGGACGGGCTCGACGGCCTCGCGATCGTGCCGATCATGATCGCCGCCGCCGCCTTCGGCCTGATCGCCTACATTTCCGGCAACGTGAATTTCTCCAACTACCTGCAGATCCACTATGTCGCAGGCACCGGCGAACTCTCGCCGCTCTGCGGTGCGGTGATCGGCGCCGGGCTCGGCTTTCTCTGGTTCAATGCGCCGCCGGCAGCGATCTTCATGGGAGACACCGGTTCGCTGGCGCTGGGCGGCATGACGGGCGCGATCGCCGTCGCCACCAAGCACGAGATCGTCCTCGCCATCATCGGCGGTCTTTTCGTCATCGAGGCGATGTCGGTGATCATCCAGGTCGCCTCCTTCAAGCTCACCGGCAAGCGCGTCTTCCTGATGGCCCCGATCCATCACCATTTCGAGAAGCTGGGCTGGACGGAGAGTCAAGTAGTGGTACGCTTCTGGATCATCGCCTTCATGTTGGCCTTCGTGGGTCTGTCCACCCTGAAACTGAGATGAGCCAGACGAGATGATCCCCGTCACCAGTCTCGCCGGTGAACGTGTCGCCCTTTTCGGCCTCGGCGGGTCGGGTCTTGCCACGGCCGAGGCTCTCGTCGCCGGCGGGGCCGATGTTCTCGCCTTCGACGACAATCCGGCCAGCGTCGCAAAGGCGGCCGAGGCCGGCATCGTGACGGGAGACCTCAGAAACGCCGACTGGACGCGCCTGTCCGCGCTGGTCCTGTCGCCGGGCGTGCCGCTCACCCATCCGAGACCGCACTGGAGCGTCGACCTCGCCCGTGTCCATCAGGTGCCCGTCGTCGGCGACATCGAACTCTTCACGCGCGAACGGCGGATCCGCGCGCCCTCGGCACCCTTCGTCGCGATTACCGGAACCAACGGCAAGTCGACGACGACGGCGCTGATCGCCCACTGCCTGAAGGTCGCCGGCAAGGATACCCAGCTCGGCGGCAACATCGGCGTCGCCGTCCTCACCCTCGATCCGCCGACGCCCGAGCGTCATTACGTCGTCGAGTGTTCGTCCTACCAGATCGATCTCGCGCCATCGATCGAGCCGACCGTCGGGCTCCTTCTCAACCTGTCGCCCGACCATCTCGACCGCCACGGCAGCATGGGCAATTACGCCGCGATCAAGGCCCGGCTCGTCGCCAATGCCGAGATGGCTGTGATCGGCATCGACACCGAGCCCTGCCGCCATATAGCCGAGGGCCTCGCCTCCGACGGCAGGGACGTGACGCGGATCTCGCAATCCGCCGCTCTCGACGGCGGCGTCGGCTTCGACGGCAAGAGCCTCGTCCGACGGATGAGGGGCTTTGCCGAGGCGCGGTTCGATCTGTCCGCCATCGGCTCGCTGCGCGGGCGCCACAATGCCCAGAACGCCGCCGCCGCCGTCGCCGCGCTCACCCGTCTCGGTGTCGACGACGAGACCATCGCGCGGGGCCTGACGAGTTTTCCCGGCCTCGCCCATCGGATGGAACAGGTCGGCCGCTCCGGTCCCGTCCTCTTCGTCAACGATTCCAAGGCCACCAACGCCGATGCCGCGGCTCCGGCGCTCGCCGCCTTCCAGCGCATCTACTGGATTGCCGGCGGCCTCCCGAAAGAAGGCGGCATCGCGTCGCTCAAACCGTTCTTTCCGCGCATCGCCAAGGCTTATCTGATCGGCGAGGCGGCCCCCGCCTTCGCCGCCACTCTTGGTGAACGAATTCCTTACGAAATCTCTGGCACACTGTCCGTCGCCGTCGAACATGCGGCGGCCGATGCGAAGGCGGCCGGAGAGGAAGCCGTGGTTCTCCTGTCTCCGGCCTGTGCGAGCTTCGACCAGTTTCGGAATTTCGAGGTCAGGGGCGATGCCTTCCGCGCGGTGGTGGCAGGCCTGCCGGACGTCGAGGAGATCCGCGGAGAGACCGGATGATGAGTGCATTGACGGGACGGGAGACGGCGACGCTCCTGACGGACTGGTGGCGGAGCGTCGACAAGTGGCTGCTCGCGGCCTTCCTGATCCTGCTGGTCGCCGGCTTCATGCTGTCCTTTGCGGCGAGTCCGCCGGTCGCCGAGCGCATCGGCCTCGAGCCGTTCCATTTCGTCAAGCGGCACGCGCTCTTCCTCGTCCCCTCCGTGCTGGTGATGATGGCGACCTCGATGCTGTCGCCGCGCGGCGTGCGCCGGGCCTCGTTCCTCATCCTCATCGGGGCGATCGTCCTGATGATCGCGGCGCTGTTCTTTGGAACGGAGATCAAGGGCGCACGGCGCTGGATCGACTTCGGCCCGCTCAACATCCAGCCGTCTGAGTTCATGAAGCCCTGCTTCATCGTCATCTGCGCATGGCTGCTCGCCGAAAAGGTCAAGCGGGCGGATGTTCCGGGCAATCTCTATGCGATGATCCTGCTCCTCATCGTCACCGCGCTGCTCGTCGCCCAGCCCGATCTCGGCCAGACCATGCTGGTCGCCGGCGCCTGGGGCGGCCTCGTCTTCATGGCCGGCCTCTCCTGGCTGTGGATCGTGCTCCTCGGCGGCGTCGGCCTTGCCGGCGCGGCGGGCGCCTATTTCATGTTCGACCACGTGGCGAGCCGCATCAACCGGTTCTGGACCGGCGAGGGCGACACCTTCCAGACCGACCGGGCGCGCGAAGCGATCCTCAACGGCGGCTGGCTCGGCCAGGGGCCGGGCGAGGGGACGGTGAAGCGGCTTCTGCCGGACAGCCACACCGACTTCGCCTTCTCGGTGCTGGCCGAGGAATTCGGCATCGTCGCCTGCATGGTTCTGGCGACGCTCTTCGCCTTCGTCGTCCTGCGCGGCCTCTCGACGGCGCTGAAGCAGCGCGATCCGTTCGTGCGCCTGTCGATCTGCGGCCTCGTCTTCATCTTCGGCCTGCAGTCGATCATCAACATGGCGGTGAACCTGCAGCTGATGCCGGCCAAGGGCATGACGCTGCCCTTCATCTCCTATGGCGGGTCCTCGATGCTGGCAATCGCCATGTCCGCCGGTTTCATCCTCGCTCTCACCCGCAAGCGGGCCGAGAACCGTTCCTTCACCGACAAGCTCGTCCACAGGACCTGGGTGCTGCACGGGGCGACGTGATCGGTGGCAGGCGATGACGGGACAGACGATGGCGAGGACCGGCAGCCGGAGCAAAACACGGCGGTCGGTCCGTCCCCGCGGGACAAGACCGAAGGCGAGCGCGAGCAGATCAAGCTGCAGGCCGGCTACATGAACGGGATCGCGGTCGGCGTCTTCATCGTCGGCGGCTTCACGATCCCGACGTCGATCATTCTCAGTTCCGGCGACCTGGTCTTTGCCGCAATTTTCGCGCCGTTTTGCTTCCTCCTCAGTTTCGGACTACATAAAGTCGCGAAAAGCTCGCTGAAGGAGCTGGACCGATGAGCGTAGTCGAGACAATCTTATTGGCCTCGCTGCTGCCGATAGGCGCAGTCGCGATCGCTGCACTGGTGTTGCGTGATTCTCGGAAGATCACGGCGCAGGCCCATGCTCGAGCCAAGGCTCGGCAAGAACTCCACTAGGGATCACTAGACACTCACCGTTTTCACGCTGCTGCCTGGGTGCGCCCCTGACGCAATGCGTTGCTACGAGATCGCGCTGCCACGTCGTGCTCTCGTGCGTCGTTGCGATCCAGCCTTGTCAGGAGCTCGAACCTTCGTGCCGCGTCGTCGGATAGAGGTCTCGCCCAACGCAGCCCTTTTGTCCCGTTTGTCGTCTCGATCCGGTAACTGATGCCAGAACCTTCCCGATCCGCCCGTTCACGAGCTTCCATGACCACGATCCTTCTCGCCGCCGGCGGCACCGGCGGCCATCTGTTTCCCGCCGAAGCCCTCGCACACGAGCTGATCGCCCGCGGCTACACGGTCGAACTCGTCACCGACGAGCGGGCCGGCCGTTTCGCCGAGCGCTTTCCGGTGAAGGAGGTCCACCGGGTCCGCTCGGCGACCTTCGCTTCGAAGAACCCTTTCTCCGTGATGAAGTCGATGTGGACGCTGTGGCGCGGCTTTCGCGAGTCCGGTGCATTGGTCCGCAAGCTGCGCCCGGCCGTGGTCGTCGGCTTCGGCGGCTATCCGACGGTGCCCCCGCTGATGGCGGCGATCCGAGCCGGCCGCCCGACGGTGATTCACGAACAGAACGCGGTGATGGGCCGGGCCAACAGGTTCCTCGCGCCGCGGGTCGACAGGATCGCTGCCGGCATTCCCCAGGAAAAGGCGTCGGACCAGATCGCGGCAAAGATCGCCGTCACCGGCAATCCGGTCCGCCCGGCCGTGCTCGAGGCGGCGAAGACGGTCTACGAGCCGGCGGGACCCGACCAGACCTTCGATCTGGTGGTCTTCGGCGGCAGCCAGGGCGCGGCGTTCTTCTCCGATGCCATCCCGAAGGCCGTCGCCCTCCTGCCGGACGAGGTTCGGTCGCGGCTGAAGGTGACCCAGCAGGCGAGGGCGGAAGACGAGGCTCGGGTGCGCGCCTTCTATGCCGAGCGGGGCATCCCGGCCGAGGTCTCGCCGTTCTTTGCCGACATGGCGGCGCGAATCGGCTCGGCCCATCTCGTCGTCAGCCGCTCGGGCGCCTCGACCGTCTCGGAGATCGCCGTGATCGGCCGACCCGCAATTCTGGTGCCGTTCCCCTACGCCCTCGATCACGACCAGGCGGCCAATGCCGCCAAGATCGAGGCTGCCGGCGGAGCGATCGTCGCGGCCCAGGCCGAGCTGACGCCGGAGCGTCTGGCCGGCCTCATCCAGAGCATCGCCGAGGATCGCCAGCGCGCCGCCGCAATGGCCGATGCCGCGCGGGCGACGGGCCTGCCGAATGCCGCCGCCTTGCTCGCCGACCTCGTTGCCTCTATGCCCGGCGTGAGCGAAAATCGTTGAAACGCCAACGCGATTGAGGGAACTGCCATGAAGATGCCGCCGAATATCGGGCCGGTCCATTTCATCGGGATCGGCGGCATCGGCATGAGCGGGATTGCCGAGGTGCTGGTCAATCTCGGCTATACGGTCCAGGGCTCCGACCAGAGCGAGAATGCCAACGTCCAGCGGCTGCGGGAAAAGGGCGTCACCGTCCAAATCGGTCATTCGGCGGAAAATCTCGGCACCGCCGAGGTGGTGGTCGTCTCGACCGCCATCCGGCGCAGCAATCCGGAGCTGTCGGCGGCGCGCGAGCGGCTGCTGCCGATCGTCCGGCGGGCGGAGATGCTCGCCGAGCTGATGCGCTTCCGCCAGGCGATCGCCATCGGCGGCACCCACGGCAAGACCACCACCACCTCGATGGTGGCGACGCTGCTCGACGCCGGCGGCATGGATCCGACCGTCGTCAACGGCGGCATCATCAACGCCTACGGCACCAATGCCCGGATGGGCGGCGGCGACTGGATGGTGGTTGAGGCCGACGAGAGCGACGGCACCTTCCTCAAGCTGCCGGCCGACGTGGCGGTGGTGACCAACATCGATCCCGAACATCTCGATCACTACGGCACCTTCGACGCCGTGCGCGCCGCCTTCCGCGCCTTCGTCGAAAACGTGCCGTTCTACGGCTTCGCCGTGATGTGTCTCGACCACCCGGAGGTGCAGACGCTCGTCGGCGAGATCGAGGACCGTCGCGTCATCACCTATGGCGAGAACCTGCAGGCCGACGTGCGGTTCGAAAATCTCCGTTTCGAGCCGGGAAAGTCGGTCTTCGACGTCACTCTGCGTGACCGGGTGACCGGAAAGACCGAGCGGATCGCCGACCTGGAGCTGCCGATGCCAGGCCGCCACAACGTCTCCAACGCCACGGCGGCGATCGCCGTCGCCCATCGTCTCGGCATTTCCGCCGACGCCATCCGGTCCGGTCTCGCCGGCTTCGGCGGCGTCAAGCGTCGCTTCACGCTGACCGGCGTGGTGGGGGGCATTTCCGTCTACGACGACTACGGCCACCACCCGGTCGAAATTCGCGCGGTGCTCGCCGCTGCCCGCGCCTCGGCGACGGGGCGAGTGGTCGCCATCGTGCAGCCGCATCGCTATTCGCGGCTGCAGTCGCTGTTTTCCGATTTCGCCTCCTGCTTCAACGACGCCGATACGGTGGTCATCGCGCCGGTCTATGCGGCCGGTGAGGAGCCGATCCCCTTCGTCAGCTCCGATCTCCTGGTCGAGCGCCTGAAACTCGGCGGTCATCGCGATGCCCGTCTGATCGACGGCCCGGAGGAGATCGCACCCCTCGTCAAGCAGATCGCCGAGGCTGGGGACATGATCGTCTTCCTCGGAGCGGGCTCGATCACCGGCTGGGCCTATGCGTTGCCGAAGGAGCTCGAGAAGCTCGGGCTCGGCGAGCCGAGTCGCTCGGTATGACGTGCCCCGAGCGCCTCGGCGACGGCCGTCCGGGTGGCGCGCCGGGCTGATTGCCGGACGCCGAAGTGTCCGTCCTCGGCCAACATCCAGCACGGTTCTACTCGCCCTCCAAGAAGACCTGGCGATCGACCGACCGAACTCTGTCCGGTTGAGGGTCGCCGGGGGCCGGGCCGTCCGCCCGACTCCAACGGTCGAAGCTCCAACTGGACAGTGACGTTGACGTAATCGTCAGGCAAGACGTTTTTGATGTTTGGTTGCGGGTTGATAGAGAATACTCGACGCACTGCCGTTGACGTATTCGTAAGCCCCGAATTCTGTCACATTTCCGCCACGCCGCGCGCGGAATTGCATCCCGCAAGCCCCGTCCCGCCGCGTCCCGTTACGCTGCGACCACCGCGCCGGAAATAACGCGTCCATTGAAAACTTTCAAATGCCGAGTATAAAACTCCGATAATAACGTTAGATTTGGAGTGGAGAAGAAGAGCGAAGTTAAGTTCGCCCTCTGTTGCATATGTGCAGTCGGACAGTTTTGCACTAGGCTGGATGGATTGGATGACGCCATGCAAAGCCGAAAGCGGCCGGGCGTCGGAAGAGTGGGGGGGGAACCAATGCCAATTCATCGCAAAAACATGTCGATCGCGCTCGTCCTCGTGGCAGCGTCCAGCACTTCGGCGCTCGCCGGCGGGTTCCAGCGCGGCACCGCCGATACCGACATTCTCTTCGAGCCCGGCACTGTGAACACGCGCGCCAGCCTGACTTACATCGATCCGCGGCGCGGCTTCACGTCGATCGACGGGCAAGACGGCGACTTCGATAATTATACCGGCGATTATCTGATCCCCAACTATGCGATCTCCCTCGGCAATGACGTGTTCGGCTGCGCTGCGACCGCGACCGAATCCTTTGCCGCCGAGGCCGACTATTCCGGCGCACCGGGCGGCGCGCTGCCGATGCAGGTCAGTTCCACGCAGAGCACGTCGACGGCCGATCGAACGAATTTCACGACGGCGTCATCGGTCTCCCGGACCCAGCGGCTGGCGTTCGACTCGCAGGAACTCGGACTTACCTGCCGCGTCAGCTATCAGGCCGAGTCGGGCCGCTACAGCCTCCTCGGTGGCGTCTTCGTCGAGGACTTCCACTTCGAGGGAACGAGCCTCGGTACGACTTATATCGCTCCGGGTGTGCCTTTTCCCGTCGTCAACAGCCGCATCGACGTCGAGAGCGACGGTGGCTACAAGGCCGGCTTCCGCATCGGCGCCGCCTACGAAATCCCGGAATACGCCCTGCGGATTCAGGCGATGTACCGATCCGAGGTGAAGCACGACGAGATCGAGGGGGATGGCACGGTCACCATTCTCAATTCACTCGTCCAGACGCTGCCGGCCGGCACCGTGATCCCGGTGGATTCTTACTTCAGCGAGGCGACGAGCCCGCAATTCGTCGACATCAAGGCCCAGACCGGCATCGCCCCCGGCTGGCTGCTGCTCGGCTCGTTCCGCTGGACCGATTGGTCGACCAACGAGGTGAGCGTCAGCTCGATTTCGAACGCTGCGGCGGGAATATCCTCTTCCTCCTTCGCGCCATATCACTGGCGCGACGGCTACACCGCCCAGATCGGCGTCGGCCACGCCTTCAACGACCAGATCTCCGCGGCCGTGGCGGTCGGCTTCGACAGCGGCGTCTCCACGGGCGCGGAAACCACCTACACCGATCTCTACACGCTCTCCGGCGGCGTCTCGTTCAAGGCCAACAAGATGGCCGAGCTGCGCTTCGGTGGTGTCGTCGGCTACTGGACGAACGGCGACCAGTCGACGTCGCAGGACAGCTACTACGATGCGACGGTCGGCGACGACATGGTTTACGGCGTCAACGCGTCGTTCAGACTGACCTTCTGAACCGAGGCGCGCATCCCGCACCGGCCGGGTCTGATCCCCGTCGATGTGGCGGGTCTGCCACACATGCAAGGCGCGCCGTCCCGGCGCGTCTTTTTTCGTTGTAGAGCAAAAGGTTCCGGCGGTTTTTCGCGAAAATTCCCGTGTGCTTTGGGTGCAACACTATTGCAACGCTGCACCGGCTATAGTCGGGGAGACGGCTTTGGCGCCCCGTTGCCGCCACAAAACGCCGTCACCCGATGCTGGCCGACGTCTCGCCGGAGGAATCGGCTGAAAGACGAGGGGGAAGACATGGACGTCAAATCGATCGACAAATCGCGGCTGCCGAGCCGCCATGTGACCGAAGGGCCGGAGCGCGCGCCGCATCGCTCCTACCTCTACGCCATGGGTCTGACGGACAAGCAAATTCACCAGCCGCTGGTCGGCGTCGCGACGGCCTGGAACGAGGCCGCGCCGTGCAACATCTCGCTGCAGCGCCAGGCCCAGGCGGTCAAGAAGGGCGTCGCCGCCAATCGCGGCACGCCGCGCGAATTCGCCACCATCACCGTCACCGACGGCATCGCCATGGGCCATGCCGGCATGAAGTCCTCCCTCGCCAGCCGCGACGTCATCGCCGATTCGGTCGAGCTGACGATGCGTGGCCATTCCTATGACGCGATGGTGGCCATGGCCGGCTGCGACAAGAGCCTGCCGGGCATGATGATGTCGATGATCCGGCTGAACGTGCCGTCGATCTTCATCTATGGCGGCTCCATCCTGCCGGGCCGCTACAAGGGGCGCGACATCGTCGTCCAGGACCTCTTCGAGGCCGTCGGCCTGCATTCGGTCGGCAAGATGGACGACGTGACGCTGGACGAGATGGAGCGCGTCGCCTGTCCGTCGGCGGGCTCCTGCGGCGGCCAGTACACCGCCAACACCATGGCGATGGTCGCCGAGGCGATCGGCCTCGCGCTGCCCTACAGCTGCGGGGCGCCGGCACCCTACGAGATCCGCGACGCCTTCTGCTCCATGGCCGGCGAGCAGGTGATGGTTCTGTTGGAACAGAACCTCCGCCCGCGCGACATCGTCACCCGCAAGGCCTTCGAAAACGCCGCGATGACGGTCGCCGCGACCGGCGGCTCGACCAATGCGGCGCTGCATCTGCCGGCGATGGCGCACGAGGCCGGCATCGAGTTCGATCTGTTCGACGTCGGCGAGATCTTCCGCAAGACGCCCTATATCGGCGACCTGAAGCCCGGCGGCAAATACGTTGCCAAGGACCTGTTCGAGGCTGGCGGCATTCCGCTGGTGATGAAGGCGCTGCTCGAAGGGGGCTTCCTGCATGGCGACTGCATGACCGTCACCGGCAAGACCGTCGCCGAAAACCTCGCCAACGTGAAATGGAACGAGGAGCAGGACGTGGTGCGTCCGACCTCCAACCCCATTTCGCCGACCGGCGGCGTGGTTTCCCTCCGCGGCAATCTCGCGCCCGACGGTGCCATCGTGAAGGTCGCGGGTCTGAAGAACCTGCGCTTCGTCGGCCCGGCCCGCGTCTTCGACGACGAGGAAGAATGCTTCCGCTGCGTCGACAAGCGCGAATACCGGGAAGGCGAGGTGCTGGTGATCCGCTACGAAGGGCCGAAGGGCGGCCCCGGCATGCGCGAGATGCTCTCGACCACCGCGGCGCTCTATGGCCAGGGCATGGGCGACAAGGTCGCGCTGATCACCGATGGCCGGTTTTCTGGCGCCACCCGCGGCTTCTGCATCGGCCATGTCGGCCCCGAAGCGGCGGTGGGCGGCCCGATCGCCCTGGTCCGGGACGGTGACATGATCACCCTCGATGCCACCACGGGCGAGATTTCGGTCGACGTCAGCGCCGAGGAGTTCGAGCGGCGCAGGGCCGACTGGGCACCGCGCGAGACCGAGTATCCCACGGGCGCCATCTGGAAATATGCGCAGCAGGTCGGCACGGCCCGCAAGGGTGCGGTGACCCATCCGGGCGGCACTGCGGAAAAGCACTGCTATGCAGACATTTAAGGGACGTCTTCTGGCTCTCGCCCTGGCCTCGGCAGCGCTGCTGTCCGTCGGCCAGGGCGCCCTGGCGCTCGATCCGGACGCCCAGGTCAATCCCGATGCCGGGCCGCTGGAGCTGTTCTCCTTCGGCTTCAAGGCCTATCAGCGCGGCGAAAAGCTCGAGGCCTTCGAGGCCCTGCGCTACGCCGCCGACAAGGGGCATCCGGGGGCCCGCTGGAAGCTCGGCAAGATGTATGCCGAGGGCGACGGCGTGCCCGAGAACGACTACGAGGCGTTCAAGATCTTCGAGCAGATCGTTCGCGATCAGGACGACGAGACCGGCAACTATTCCAACGCCGCCTATGTCGCCAGCGCCGTCGTCGCGCTGGCCGATTATCTGCGGCTCGGCATCGCCAACAGTCCCGTCACCGTCGACCTGCCGCGGGCGCGGCAGTTCTATTTCCACGCCGCTTCGTTCTTCGGCGACGCCAAGGCGCAGTTCGAACTCGGGCGGATGCTGCTCAACGGCGAGGGAGGCCGCGCCAATCCCCGTCAGGCGGCGAGATGGCTGAACCTTGCGGCGGAAAAGGGCCATGTCGGCGCCGAGGCGCTGCTCGGCTATCTGCTCTTCGACGGCAAGACGATCTCGCTCCGGCCCGAGCCGGTGCGCGGCCTCGCCATGCTGACGATGGCGCTGAAGGACGCCGGCGCGAGCGACCAGCAATGGATCCGCCCGCTGCAGGAAGAGACGTTCTCCGTCGCCAGCGAGGACGTGCGGCGTCAGGCCCAGGCCTATGTCGACCAGCAGGTCCTGCCGGCGGCCGGGGCGGTGGTCAGCGCCAAGAACTGAGGGTGCTCCCTCAGGCTTGGAGCTCCATCACCACCGGGACGTGGTCCGACGGCTTTTCCCAGCCGCGGACGTGCTTCTCGATGCCGACCGAGACCAGCCGGTCCTGCACTTCGGGCGAGATCATGAGGTGGTCGATGCGGATGCCGTTGTTCTTCTGCCAGGCGCCGGCTTGATAGTCCCAGAACGTATAGGTCTTCGGCTCGTCCGTCGTCAGCCGCACGGCGTCGGCGAGGCCGAGATTGACCAGCCGGCGGAGCGCCCCGCGGCTCTCCGGCTGAAACAGCGCATCGCCGAGCCAGGCCTGCGGATTCGCGACGTCGATGGGCATCGGGATGACGTTGTAGTCGCCGGCGAGGACGAGATCGTCTTCTTCGGCGAGCAGCGCCGCCGCATGGGCGATCAGCCGCTCCATCCAGGCGAGCTTGTAGGCGAACTTCTCGGTGCCCAGCGGATTGCCGTTCGGCAGATAGATGGAAGCGACGCGCAGGCGCCTGCCGCCGATCTCCCAGAGCCCTTCGATGTAGCGCGCATGATCGTCGGCATCGTTGCCGGGAAGGCCGCGGAGGACGGAGGTGGGCTTGCTCCTGGAGAGTAGCGCGACGCCGTTGAAGCCCTTCTGGCCGTGGGTCTCGACGTGGTAGCCGAGCGCCTCGATCGCCGCCCGCGGAAAGGTCTCGTCGACGCTCTTGATCTCCTGGAGACCGACGATGTCCGGCGAGGCGGCTTCGAGCCAGGCGAGAAGGGCGTCGAGGCGGGCCTTGACGCCGTTGATGTTCCAGGTGGCGATCAGCATCCGGGCGCGGTCAGATCGAGAAGGACGTGCCGCAGCCGCAGGAGGCGACGGCGTTCGGATTGCGGATCTGGAAGGACTGGCCCATCAGGTCGTCGACGAAATCGACCACCGAGCCTTCCAGATAGACCAGCGACACCGGATCGACGACGACGCGCGCGCCGTCCCGTTCGATCGTCAGATCGTCGGCCTCGCGCTCGCCGGTCAGATCGTATTTGTAGGAAAAGCCCGAGCAGCCGCCGCCTTCGACGGAGATGCGCAGGCTCTGATCGCCTCCGGTCTTCGACAGGATCGCGGATATGCGCCGGACCGCACTGTCGGAGAGGGTGACCGGCTGGGAGAGTGTCTCGCTCATCTGATCGACGACGCCGCGCTTCCGCCTTGCGCCGCTCCTTGTTTGCTTCAGACCCATTAGTTATGGATGCCGGCATGGCCGGTCAATCGCCAAGACGGGGCAGGGAGGCGAACCAGGGTCATGACGGAGCGTTCGATCATCGGGCCGGCGGTGCCGCTCGGCCGCGCGATCTTCGGGGAGGATCCGGCGGCCTCGCGCGGGCGCCTCGTCGCCGAATCGGCGAGCCCGACCCGGACGCCCTTCCAGCGCGACCGCGACCGCATCGTCCATTCCGCCGCCTTTCGCCGGCTGAAGCACAAGACCCAGGTCTTCGTGCCCTATGAGGGCGACACCTACCGCACCCGCCTGACCCACACGATCGAGGTCTCGCAGATCGCCCGGGCCCTGGCGCGGGCGTTCGGGCTCGACGAGGACCTGACGGAAGCCGTCGCTCTCGTCCACGACTTCGGCCACACGCCCTTCGGCCACGCCGGCGAGCGGGCGCTCGACCGCAAGATGAAGGCCTTCGGCGGCTTCGATCACAATGCCCAGTCGCTGCGGATCGTCACGACGCTGGAGCGTCGCTATGCCGATTTCGACGGCTTGAATCTCGCCTTCGAGACCCTCGAGGGGCTGGTCAAGCACAACGGGCCGCTGACCGGCCCGCATGCGGCGACTTCTCGTCCCGTTCCCCGGCCGATCCTCGATTTCGACGCGCTTCTGCCGCTCGGGCTCGACCGTTTTGCCGATCTCGAGGCCCAGGCGGCGGCGATCGCCGACGACGTCGCCTACAACACCCACGACCTCGACGACGGCCTGAGGGCCGGGCTGATCGAACTCGCCGACGTCGAAGGCCTCGATCTGGCCGGATCGATCCTGCGCGAGGTGCGCAGGAAATACCCGGATCTCGACCCGTCCCGGACGATCCACGAGATCATGCGCCGCCATGTCACCCGCCTCGTCGAGGACGTGATTTCGCAGACGGCGAAGGGCCTGGCCGAGATCGAGCCCCGGAGCGCCGACGACGTCCGCGATGCCGGGCGGCAGATCGTCCGGTTCTCGCCCGCCATGGAAGTCGCCGTCGACCAGACGCGGCGCTTTCTGTTCGAGCGGGTCTATCGCTGCGAAAGCGTCATGCGGGTGATGCGCGAGGCCGAGGCGGTCGTCGAGGCGCTGTTCGACCGGTTTCGCGAACGGCCGGACCTGATGCCGCGGGACTGGGCGACGGGCGTCGAGGCGCTGTCCGACGAGCGGCTGACCCGGCGCATCGCCGACTATCTCTCCGGCATGACCGACACCTACGCGATCGACGAGTATAAGCGCCTGTTTGACGCGGTGCCGCAATTGCGCTAGCCGCCGGGCCTCGGCAGGTCGGCGGATAAACGGAGACTGGCCCTCGGCATGCGAGGGTCGGCGCGGCGCGACGGCCCGTCGAGCGCTGCGGCCGGTCGCGTCGACGACACCGGGATCTTTCCTCTCGCCGTGTCTCGCCACCCGAACGCTTCCGCCGGCCGCCCCATGGAGAATCGATCGATGAACATCTTTGCCGACTTTGAAGACCGGGTGAAGAATGCGGTGAAACCGCTTGTTCCCGCTGGCGAAGATCTCGATCTGTCGAAGCTTGCGGTCGAGCCGCCGCGCGATGCCGCCCATGGCGATCTCGCCACCAATGCGGCGATGGTGCTGGCCAAGGGGCTCGGCATGAAGCCGCGCGACCTCGCCGAAAAGATCGCCGAGGGTCTGCGCGGGGATCCGGACGTCGACAGCGTCGCCATCGCCGGCCCCGGCTTCATCAACATGACGCTAAAGCCGGCCTTCTGGACGGCCCATCTGAAACTGCTGCTCGAGGCGGGGCAGGACTATGGCCGCGGCGCCGCCACCGGCCGCAAGGTCAATGTCGAATACGTCTCCGCCAATCCGACGGGTCCGATGCATGTCGGCCATTGCCGCGGCGCCGTCGTCGGCGACGTGATCGCCCGGCTGCTCGATTTCGCCGGCGACGCGGTGACCAAGGAATACTACATCAACGACGCCGGCGAGCAGGTCTCCGTCCTCGCCCGGTCCGCCTTCCTGCGGTACCGCGAGGCGCTGGGCGAAGAGATCGGCGAGATCCCCGCCGGGCTCTATCCCGGCGACTATCTCGTACCCGTCGGACGGGCGCTTGCGGAGGAGTTCGGCGATCGGCTCGCGACGATGGAGGAAGCCGAGTGGCTGCCGATCGTCCGCGACCGGGCGATCGACGCGATGATGGCGATGATCCGGGCCGACCTGAAGCTCCTCGGCGTCGAGCACGACGTCTTCTTCTCCGAGCGGACGCTGCATGAAGGCGATGGCGGCAAGATCGCCGCGACGATCGCCGATCTCCGGTCCAAGGGCTTCGTCTACCAGGGCACGCTGCCACCCCCGAAGGGCCAGCTTCCCGAGGACTGGGAAGACCGCGAGCAGACGCTCCTGCGTTCCACCGAAGTCGGCGACGATCAGGACCGGCCGCTGGTGAAGTCGAGCGGCGCCTACACCTATTTCGCCGCCGACGTTGCCTATTTCCGCGACAAGTTCGAGCGCGGCTTTTCCGAGATGATCTATGTCCTCGGCGCGGACCACGGCGGCTACGTCAAGCGGCTGGAGGCGGTCGCCCGGGCGATCTCCGGCGGCTCGGCCATCGCCGACTGCGTGCTGTGCCAGCTGGTGAAGCTCTATCGCGACGGCGAGCCGGTGAAGATGTCGAAGCGCTCCGGCGACTTCGTCACCCTGGCCGAGGTGGTCGAGGAGGTCGGGCGTGATCCCGTCCGCTTCATGATGCTCTATCGCAAGAGCGACGCGCCGCTCGATTTCGATTTCAAGAAAGTCACCGAACAGTCGAAAGACAATCCGGTTTTCTACGTTCAATACGCCCATGCCCGCACGGCGGCGATCTTTCGCCAGGCGAAGGAGAGCGGCATCGCGATTCCCGCCTGGCCCGAGGTCGACGTCGCCACGCTGGACGGCCTCACCGACGTCGGGGAGATCGGCCTTCTGCGCAAGCTCGCCGAGTTTCCCCGCCTCGTCCGCCAGGCGGCCGACGCCAAGGAGCCGCATCGGCTGGCCTTCTATCTCAATGACCTCGCGGCGGCGTTCCACGCCCAGTACAACCGTGGAAAGGATATGCCCGAGTTACGGTTTGTTAACCAGAATGAGCAAGAACTGTCGGTAGCGAGGCTTGGACTCGTCAAAGCGGTTGCGACCGTTCTGTCCGTCGGTCTCGATCTGATCGGCGCCGATGCGCCGAACGAAATGCGCTAGCTCATCACGCTTTGGCCAATTTCCTCGCCTAGCCATCGAATCCGTGGGGGTAGGGACCTCCACGAGGGGAAGAGCGGGGATATACATGTCGCTGGGGGACCACAACGGTTCCGCCCGTCAGGGCGGGCAGTCGTTCGACGCCGAACTCGACGACCCGTTCGAAGAGTTGGCGCGCATTCTCGAAGGCTCGGGTCCGACCTCGGGCGGAGCGCCCCATGATCGCGTCGAGCCGACCGTCGTCGAGCCGGCTCAGATGCAGCCCCAGCCCGTCGCGTCGAATGGCCCGGCTACGCCTGTCTCCCCTTCGGTCCCGGACGTGACCGCCGATGGTGCTCGCCCCGTTCAGTCCTCTGACGATTTCGACGCCTTCGACGAAAACGCCCTGAATGCGGCGCTGTCGCAGGAATTGTCGGACGCGCTCGATCTCGCCGCATCCGACATTGGGTCTTCACCTTCGGGAGGCCATGCCGCGACGGCACCCGTCGCGAAGCCGGCAGTCGCGCAGCAGCCTGCCGCGCCGAAGCCCGCGCCGGCAGCGCCTGTCGCCGCGAAACCTGCGCCGGCGGCTGCCCCTGCCGTAAAGCCTGCGGCTCAGCCGACTCCCGTTCAGATCGCCGAAAAGGTAGCCGCGCCTGCCGCTCAGCCGGCGGTCCCGCAGCATCCGGCCGCGCCGAAGCCTGCGCCGGCCGCGCCTGTCGCCGCGAAACCCGCGCCGACGCCGACCCCTGCCGCGAAGCCTGCGGTCGATCAAAACGCCGAAAAGGCCGCCGCACCTGCCGATCAGCCGGCGGTCCCGCAGCAGCCTGCCGCGCCGAGGCCTGCGCCGGCAGCGCCCGTCGCCGCGAAGCCTGCGCCGGCGGTTGCCCCTGCCGCGAAGCCCGCCGCTCAACCGGCCCCGGTGCAAAACGCCGAAATAGTCGCGGCTCCTGCCGTGCAGCCGGCCGCGCCTGAGCCTGCGCCGGCCGCCGCCCCTGTCGCTGCCCAGCCGAATGCTGCGATGCCCGCCCCCGCAAAGACGGCCGCTGCTCCAGCAGTCCCGGCTGCCGCCGCTGCGCCGAAGACGGGCCAGCCGGCTGGCGATTTCGATCGGGAGTTCGAGCAGGCCCTGCTCGGCCTGTCGGAGCCTGCCAACCCTCGGCAGGCGACGTTCCATCACGCCGAAGCCTTCGCGCCGGCTCGCGAGCCGGCGGTCGCCGACGACGGTGCGGATGCGCGGATCTTCGACGATTTCGACGAACTCATCGCCAGCGAGCTGGCCGCCATCAAGCAGGATGCACCGCGCGAAGCCGCCTTCTCCCAGGCAGTCGATACCGACGCTCCTTTAGAATCGCCGGAATGGCCTGCGGCATTCGAGGCGCCGACCCGTGCGGCCAAAGATCCCGAAGCCGACGATTCTTTTGACGAAGAGGACATGCGGGCGACGCGGCGGATGGCCGCCGTCGCCGGGCGTGGATCGGCGGCGCGCAGCAGCTTCGTCGGGGCCGGCATCGGCGCCATCGCCCTCATGCTCGCGGCGGGCGGCGCGTATTATTTCCTCGGTGGAAGCCAGGGGACGACGGGCGACGGTTCGGTGCTGATCGTTCGCGCCGATCAGGATCCGGTCAAGGTCAAGCCCGAAAATCCCGGCGGGCGCGAGATCCCGAACCAGAACAAGATGGTCTACAGCCGCGTCGAAGACGGCGATGCGATCGTGACGCCCCAGCAGAAGCAGCTCGTCAGCGCCGAGGAAACGCCGATCGACCTGCCGCGCGAGGAGGCCCCCATCTCCGACCTTCCCGGTGTCGAGATCGGCGTCGGCGCGGCCAATGCGGCGGAACCGATGCAAAGTGCGGACGCCTCGGGGCAGAGCGCGGACACCTACAGCGAAGCCTCGGCCATCTCGGTGCTTTCTCCGCGTCGCGCCAAGACGTATTCGGTGCGTCCGGATGGAACGCTGGTCGTCGGCGAGGCCGTCGAGGACGATCGCGGCCCGCTGATCCAGGCGGCTGCCCGCCCGCTCGACGCCGCGCGGGAGATCGGCACCTCGCCGGCTGGCCAGGGCGTCGCCAACGAAACGGTGAGCGCGATTGCCGCCGCCGGTGAAGACACGATGGCGGGCGCGGCCGAGCAGGGCGCGGATGCGGCGATCGCCACGACTGCCACGACCGACGAGCCGGGCGTTCCGGCGCCGAACGTGCCGGTGCCGACCCTGCGGCCGAGAGCCGACGGTGAAACGTCGCGGGTGGCGGCAACTGCGCCTGCTCCCGCCGACCCCGCTCAGCCGGCGGCAGCGACGCCGCAACCGGAGCCGGTGCAGACCGCATCGCTGCAGCCCGAGCCGGCGGCGCCGAGCGTTTCGGCCGCGCCTTCTCACGACGGCTACTACGTGCAGATCTCGTCGCAGCCCTCGCAGGATGCGGCGCAGGCCTCTTCGCGCAATCTCAGCCAGCGCTACAGCAGCGTGATTGCCGGCCGCAACGTCGTCATCCAGTCGGCCGACATCCCGGGCAAGGGGACCTATTACCGTGTCCGGGTCCCGGTCGATTCCAAGTCCGAAGGCGTATCGCTTTGCGGCGACCTGAAATCCGCCGGCGGCAGCTGCTTCGTCTCGCGCTAGGCGCCGGCGCAGGTCTCGGCGGGGCGGCGCTTCTCGCCCGCTTCGTCGCAGACGATCCTGCTTCCCTCACACCCGATGACGGGGCGGACGCCGGGGACGGCTCCGTCCCGACCGCCGATTCCCTCAGGACGAGACCGAGGATGACTGGTTCGAAAGCCTATATCGCCGCACCGTTGGGCCAGACGCTTTCCGCCGAGGAAAAGCGATTCTTCGAGGCGGAGCGGCCCTGGGGCTTCATCCTCTTTGCCCGCAACATCGGCTCGAAGGGCCAGCTTGCGGATCTCGTCGCCGGGCTGAAAGAGGTCGGCGGGCGGAGCACCACGCCGATCTTCATCGATCAGGAGGGCGGCCGGATCAACCGGCTCCGTCCGCCGCTGGCGCCGGCCTATCCGACGCCGGCCGAGATCGGGCGGCTGTTCTCCGTCGATCCGAAGGCGGGCGAGCGCGCGGCCTGGCTGCAGGGGCGACTTCTGGCCGCCGACGTCATGGCCTACGGCATCAATGCCGACTGCGTGCCCTGTCTCGACGTTCCGGTGCCGGGTGCCCATTCGGTGATCGGCGACCGCGCTTACGGTCATGATCCCGAGACCGTCGCGACGCTCGGTCGCGCGGTTGCCGACGGGGCGATGGCCGGCGGTGTCCTGCCGGTGATGAAGCACGTGCCCGGCCACGGTCGCGGCAATGCCGACAGCCATCTCGAACTGCCCCGCGTCGCGACGCCCCGCAACGAGCTGGCGGAGACGGATTTCGTGCCGTTCCGGGCGCTCGGCACGCTGCCGGCCGCGATGACGGCACACATTCTCTACACCGACATCGACCCGACCTTTCCGGCGACGCTGTCGCGGATCGTCATCGATTCGGTCATCCGCACGGAAATCGGCTTCGACGGCCTGCTGATGAGCGACGACATGTCGATGAAGGCGCTTTCGGGGGACCTCTACGATCTCTCGGCGGCAGCGCTGATGGCCGGCTGCGACGTCGTCCTCCACTGCAACGGCGAGATGGAGGAGATGCGCCGGGTCGCCCGCGCCGCCCAGCCGCTCGCCGGTGATGCCAAGCGCAGGGCCGATGCCTGCGAGGCGGTCATCGCGAAAGGGGCCGGGACCGCCGACCTCGACGGGCTTCGCGGCGAATACGCATCGCTCATGGCCGAGATCGGCTAGCACGGTCCGGCTTGCGCCGGCTCGGCCGAGCCGCTAGGCAGCAGGAAGGGGATCTGACGCACGAAGACCCGGCCGGCGCAACGCCGGCTTCGCTCTTCGTCGTCTTGCCACGGTGCATCGGGCCGCCGCGCGGATTCCCGCAGCCAGTTTTCCAGGGGCCGGTGGACGAGACGTGGGCGCAGAAACCTTTCCCGAGGCACAGACCGGCGATCATGCGCGGCGCCGCACCAGCGCCGGCGTCAGCTTCGCCGCGAGCCTCGCCTTCGAAAATGTCAGCCATCGCTTCGGCTCGGCCGAAATCCTCTCCGGCATCAGCCTCGCGGCGAAGCCGGGAGAGGTGCTCTGCCTTCTCGGACCGTCAGGCTCCGGCAAGACCACGATGCTGCGGATCGCCGCCGGCATCGAGCGCCAGATGGCCGGCAGGCTGCTCCTCAACGGACGCGAGATCGCCGGCCCGAACACCTTCGTGACGCCGGAAAAGCGGGGCGTCGGCCTGATGTTCCAGGACTTCGCCCTGTTTCCGCACATGACCATCCTCGACAACGTCCGCTTCGGCCTCAACGCGCTTTCCGTCGCGGCGGCCAGGCGTGAGGCGATGACGGCGCTGGAACGGGTCGGGCTCGATCATGCGGCGCATAACTATCCCCACATGCTGTCCGGCGGCGAGCAGCAGCGCGTCGCCCTTGCGCGGGCCCTGACGCCGCGGCCGTCGGTGCTCTTGATGGACGAGCCCTTCTCCGGGCTCGACAGCCGGCTGAAGGACGTCGTGCGGACCGACACGCTGCAGATCCTGAGAGAGAGCCGCGCCACGGCGATCATCGTCACCCACGATGCCGAAGAGGCGATGCGGCTCGGCGATCGCATCGCGCTGATCAAGGACGGCCGCCTGGTGCAGATCGGCACCGCCGCGGAGCTCTACGGCCAGCCAGCCAATCTCTTCGCCGCCGGATTCTTTTCCGAGCTGAACGTCCTCGACGGCGAGGTCCGATCCGGGCGGGTCGTCACGCCGATCGGTCCCGTCGCCGATTCGCCATCATCTGACGGTACTTCGGTCACCGTGGCCCTGAGGCTGACGGGTCTGCGGCTCGACGAAAGCGACCGAGGGGTCCAGGGCCGGGTCGTCGCGCGGCGGTTTCTCGGTGGCGTGGAGCTGTTCACCGTCGCCGTCGAAGGGCTCGACCAGCCGCTGCGCTCGCGAATGCGCGCGGGGCTCGTTCCGGAAAATCGGCGCGACGTCGTCGTTTCCATTGATCCCCGGGACGTTATCGTGTTTGAAAAGACACCCGAGGATCGCTAGCTACGAAGAACTGCGATCAACGCGTTCGAGGGAGATAAGAGTATGGGTAGCTTCAGCATTTGGCACTGGCTGATCGTTCTGGCCGTCGTGCTGCTCCTGTTCGGGCGCGGCAAGATCCCGGAGCTGATGGGCGACGTCGCGAAGGGCATCAAGAGCTTCAAGAAGGGCATGTCCGACGAGGACACCGAGCCCAAGACGGTCGAGCGCCGGACGCTCGACCAGCGCGAGGGCGACGTCGTCTCGCGCGACGTGAACACCGAAAAGACGGCGAGCTGATCCGGCTCCGCGCGGGTTGCGCCGGGATCTATAGGACCCGGCGGGTCTTTCCTCGAAGTCG
Source organism: Jiella avicenniae (assembly GCF_021390325.1). Taxonomy (GTDB): domain Bacteria; phylum Pseudomonadota; class Alphaproteobacteria; order Rhizobiales; family Rhizobiaceae; genus Jiella; species Jiella avicenniae. The sequence goes on from NZ_JAJUWU010000020.1 coordinate 107,889, forward strand.
TGGCGGCCGCGCCGTCGCGACGTCCCAGGCAGTTCAGTAGTGCTGTTCGATCTCGGCTGGTCCGAAATTCTGGTAATCGCGGTGGTCCTCGTGGTCGTCGTCGGCCCCAAAGACCTGCCGGGAATGTTGCGCACCTTCGGTCGCGTGATGAAGCAGTTCCGGTCGATGGCCGGCGACTTTCGCCGTCAGTTCGACGATGCCTTGAAGGAAGCCGAGCTCGACGACGTCCGCAAGGGCATCGACGACGTCCGCTCGCTCGATCCGCGTCGCTCGATCCGCGAGGCGATGAATCCGATGAAGGCGATCGGCGACGACATCCGCTCCTCGCTCAACAGCGCGACTGCCGCGCCGGAGCCGAAGGTCCCGAGCCCGTCCGACACGCCGAAACCGGAGGGCGAGCCGATCAAGAACGGCGCCGCCGAAGCCGAGGCGCAGCCGGCAGGGAGTGGCGGGTCCGAGAGTTCCAGCGCCGAACAGCGCGGTGACACCGCGTCCGATGCCAAGGCCGAAGCTGCCGAAAAGGCGAGGGACGTCGCGTGAGCACCCGGGACGACAGCGAGATCGAGGCGTCTTCGGCGCCGCTCATCGATCATCTCATCGAATTGCGAAAGCGGCTGATCTGGTCGATCGCCGGCTTTTTCGTCGCCTTCCTGATCTGCTTCTACTTCGCCAAGCCGATCTTCAACTTTCTGGTCATTCCCTATCAGACCGCCACGGACTGGGCCGGCCTCAGCGGCGAGCAGGTGCGGCTGATCTACACGGCCCCGCAGGAATTCTTCTTCACTCAGGTGAAGATCGCGGCCTTCGGCGGCTTCTTCCTGGCGTTCCCGGTCATCGCCACGCAGATCTACCGCTTCGTCGCGCCGGGCCTCTATCGCAACGAGCGGGGCGCGTTCCTGCCCTATCTGGTGGCGACGCCGCTCCTCTTCCTGATGGGTGCGGCGCTGGTCTACTACTTCTTCACCCCGATGGTGATGTGGTTCTTCCTGTCGATGCAGCAGTCCGGCGGCGGCGGCGAGGCGACGATCGAACTCCTGCCGCGGGTGTCGGAATATCTCTCGCTGATCATGACGCTGATCTTCGCCTTCGGCCTGGTCTTCCAGCTCCCCGTCGTCGCGACGCTGCTGGTGAGGGCGGGGATGACCTCGTCCGCGGGGCTGGCATCGAAGCGGAAATACGCGATCGTGCTGGCGTTCATCGCGGCTGCGGTGCTGACCCCGCCCGATCCGATGTCCCAGATCGGCCTTGCCCTGCCGACGATCATTCTCTACGAGATTTCCATTCTGGCGGCGCGGATGATCGAGAAGAAGCGGGCGGAACAGTCGTCCGAGAGCGAGGCCACGACGCAGGCCTGAGCGGGTTTGTCGGTCGCTCTCCCTCGCCGCCTTTGACGAGGGAAACATGCTCGATATCAAGTGGATCAGGGACAATCCGGCCAAGCTGGACGAAGCGCTCGCCAAGCGCGGAGCGCCGCCGGCGGCGATCGACCTCATCAAGCTCGACGAACGCCGCCGCGATCACCTGAAGGTCCTCCAGGATCTGCAGGGTCGCCGCAACGAAGCCTCGAAGGAAATCGGTAAGGCCAAGGGGTCCGGCGACAACGCCAGGGCCGAGGCGCTGATCGAGGAGGTCGGCAAGCTCAAGGCCGAGATCCAGGACGGCGAGGAGACCGAGCGGCGCATCGATGCCGATCTCGAAGACGTCCTGGCGCGCATTCCCAACCTTCCCCTCGACGACGTTCCCGTCGGCCGCGACGAGGCCGACAACGTCGAGATCCGCCGGGTCGACGAGCCGCCGCGCTTCGCCTTCGAGGCCAAGGAGCATTTCGAGCTCGGCGAAGCCCTCGGCATGATGGAATTCGAGCAGGCGGCGAAGATCTCCGGCTCGCGCTTCACCATTCTCAAGGGCCAACTGGCGAGGCTCGAGCGGGCGCTCGGCCAGTTCATGCTCGACCTTCATACCACCGAGCACGGTTATGCCGAGACGGCGGTGCCGCTCTTGGTGCGCGACGAGGCGCTGTTCGGCACCAACCAGCTGCCGAAATTCGCCGAGGACCTCTTCCACACCACCGAGGGGCGCTGGCTGATCCCGACCGCCGAGGTGCCGCTCACCAATCTGGTGCGCGAGCGCACCCTCGACGCGGCCGAGCTGCCGATCCGCGTCACCGCGCTGACGCCCTGTTTCCGCTCGGAAGCCGGGGCCGCGGGCCGCGACCAGCGCGGCATGCTGCGCCAGCACCAGTTCTACAAGGTCGAGCTCGTGTCGATCACCGACGAGGAGACCTCCATCGAGGAGCACGAGCGGATGACCGCCTGCGCCGAGGAGGTTCTGAAACGCCTCGGTCTCACTTATCGGGTCGTCACTCTGTGCACCGGCGACATGGGCTTCGGCGCCCGCAAGACCTACGACATCGAGGTCTGGTTGCCCGGGCAGGGCACCTATCGCGAGATTTCCAGCTGTTCGGTCTGCGGCGACTTCCAGGCCCGGCGGATGAACGCTCGCTATAAACTCGCCGGCGAGAAAGCGCAGCGCTTCGTCCATACGCTGAACGGCTCGGGCGTCGCCGTCGGCCGCGCTCTCATCGCGGTGATGGAGAACTATCAGAACGAGGACGGCTCGATCACCGTGCCGGAAGCGCTCAGGCCCTATATGGGCGGTCTCGAAAAGCTCGCGGTGGCCTGAGACATGCGGATCCTCCTGACCAATGACGACGGCATCGACGCCGAGGGCCTCGCCGTTCTGGAACGCGTCGCCCACAGCCTGTCGGACGACGTCTGGACGGTCGCCCCCGAGACCGACCAGAGCGGCCTGTCGCATTCGCTGACTTTGTCCTCGCCGCTGCGGCTGCGCAAGGTCGGCGAGAAGCGCTTCGCCGTGCGCGGCACGCCCACCGACTGCGTCATCATGGCGGTGCGCAAGGTGATGGACGGGCTGCCCGATCTCGTCCTGTCCGGCATTAACGCCGGACAGAACATCTGCGAGGACGTCAGCTATTCGGGCACCGTCGCCGGCGCGATGGAGGGCATGATGCTCGGCATCCGCTCCATCGCCCTCAGCCAGGCGTTTGCTCCCGGCGCCGGACGCGACGCGCTGTGGAACACGGCGGAGACCCATGCGGCCCGGGTCATCGACAGGCTCGCCGCCTTCGATCTGCCGGCGGGCCATCTCCTCAACGTCAACTTCCCGGCCGTCCCGGCCGACGCCGTCGAGGGCATCGCCGTGACGCGTCAGGGCAAGCTGGACTATTCGCTCGGCATCGAAGAGCGGAAGGACGGCCGGGGCTTTCCGTATTTCTGGCTGAAGTTCGGCCGCCAGGCGGGCCCTGACGTCGCCGAATCGGACATCGCCGCCCTCAGTGCCGGGATGATCTCGGTCACGCCGCTGCAGCTCGACCTCACGGCCGAGGCACTGCGCGCCAGCCTGGTCGAAGCGCTGCGATGACGTCGGCGGAGGGGCAGGATCGCGAGAGGCTCGCCGAATTCCTGGTGCGTCTCAGGGGCGAGCCGGGCGTTTCGCCGGCGATTCTGAAGGCGGTCGAGACCGTTCCCCGGCGGCTGTTCCTGCCGTCCGGCATCGACAATCCCTTCGAGGACCGCACGGCGCCGATCGCCTGCGGCGAGACCATGCCGGGCGCCCTGGCCGCGGTGCGAATCGCCGCCGCGCTGGAGCCGGAGGCGGAGCAGCGCATCCTGGAGGTCGGCACCGGCAGCGGCTACGTCACGGCGCTGCTGGCGCGGATCGTCGGTCACGTCACCACCTTCGAGCGCTATCGGCGGCTGCTCAAGGCCGCCTCGCAACGCTTCCGCGACATCGGCATCGCCAACGTCACGCCGATCTTCGAGGACGGGCGCGACGGCTTCGCCAGCGGCAGCCCGTATCACCGCGTCGTCATCCACAGCGCCTTTCCGGCCCCGCCCAAGCAGTTTCTCGACCAGCTCGCGCCGCACGGGGCGCTGATCTGCGCGATCGGTCCCGGCGACGGCGAACAGATGCTGGTGCGGCTCAGGAAGATCGGCAGCCGCTTCGAGCGGCAGGACATCGGCCCGGTGCGCTATCAGGCGATCGCCTTCGGCAAGGCCGACGTGCTGTGATCGGGGCGCCTCGATGGGCGGCCGGTCCTGGAAATTTCACCTTTTGGTCAACGCACTTAACCGGGCAGTAAGATTAACGCGCTTCAATAGTCCTCGAGAAATACGCTTTCGATAAAGGGACTGTGATGCGCTTACCTGTGTTGAGTCGTTCGCGCCGACGCATGTTCGGTTCCGTTGCCGCCGTTGCGATGGCCGGCCTGTTCGCTGGCTGCAGCGGAGACGTCGTGCGCTTCGACGACGGCTTCTATACCGGTTCCGTTCCCACGTCCGTTCCGCCGCAGCAGGTTCCGGCGTCGCAGCCCTATCCGGGGCAGATCGACGGCATGGCGACCGGCGCCATCGCTCCGGCTTCGCCCGGCGGCGGCTACGTCTCGAGCCCGCAGCCCTCGGCCTATCCCGCCGGCAATTCTTCGATGCAGCGCAGCCAGTTGCCGCCGCCGCCCGAGCCGTCCTACCGCAGCCAGCCGGAGCCGGTCCGCAGCGAGCCGAGCTACGCCGTCAGCGCGCCGCAGCCGGTCCGCTCGGCTCAGGCGAGCGCCGGCCGCATGGAGCCCGCCGCGGCCTCCTCGCAGGTCCCCGCGAGCCGCGGAGCGCCGCCGACGACCCTCCAGCAGCAGGCGAAGAGCCTCGCCACGCCCCAGCCGCGCCCGATGAACGAGAGCCGCAGCGCGGCCGCCACGCGCAGCGACAGGTCGCCTGCCGCCGCCGCCGGCACGGTCACGGTCGCCTCCGGTGACACGCTCAACGGCATCGCGCGCCGGTCCGGCGTTTCGGCCGACGCGATCCGCCGTGCCAACAATCTCGACTCCGACGTGATTCGCCTCGGCCAGACCCTGATGATTCCGGCGGGCGGCAAGATGCCCGAGGCGAAGAAGCAGGAGGTCGCCGCTGCGAAGCCTTCGCCGGCTGCTGCCGCGAAGCCGAGCGAGACGACGAAGATCGCAGAAGTCCCAGCGGAGCCGAAGCCGGCAGTCGCGGAAAAGAGCGGCCGCATCGCGTCGGCGTCTCAGAGCGTCGATCCGGCGCCGACCGGTTCCGTCCAGAAGGCGGCCGAACGCGAAGTCGCGGCGGTTGCGCCAAACTCCACCGGCATCTCGCAGTTCCGCTGGCCGGTGCAGGGGCGCGTCATCAATCGCTACGGCGAGAAGGTCGACGGTCGCCGCAACGACGGCGTCAACATCTCCGTGCCGCGCGGGACGCCGATCAAGGCTGCCGAGAACGGCGTCGTCATCTACGCCGGCGACGGGCTCAAGGAGTTCGGCAACACCGTTCTGGTCAAGCACGACAACGGCCTCATCACCGTCTACGGCCATGCCGATGCGCTGAAGGTCAAGAAGGGCGAAGACGTCAGACGCGGCGAAGTCATCGCCCAGTCCGGCATGAGCGGCGATGCCGACGTGCCGATGCTGCACTTCGAAGTGCGCAAGAATTCCTCGCCGGTCGACCCGACCAAATATCTGCAGTAGGCGCTGCGCCTTCCGGCGGCGACGGATCGCCGCCGGACCTCATCGCTTCCCGGATGCCCACGTCCGACCAAGCGTCGCTCGCCGACCTCCAGGCGTGACGGAACCCGATCGCGAGAGAAAATCTCGCGGTCGGGTTGCTCGTTCCGGCACTCGTCTCTCGCGACGCCGCGTCCGCGGCCTCGCCGCGAGTGTAGGCGATGGCGCGTCGTGCGTCCCGCCGACCCTCGAGCGATCACCCAGGGGTCCTGGAACTCCCGGCCGGGGCGAACGCTCGAAGGCATGTGCCAGCGGCGACGCTTCGATCTCCCCCCTTGCGGGGGAGATGGGTGGCAACCCAGAGGGGGTCGACGCGGCATCGTCGAGCAGTCCGGCGCGAGGTCACCCCCTCTGCCTGCCGGCATCTCCCCCGCAAGGGGGGAGATCACGCCAATCGCCAGCCCGGCCACAGTTTCGAGCGATCGCCCTGGGCCCCCCGCACCCGCGCTTGCGTTCACCGCAGCCTGGAAAGGGCCGGGGACAGCCGCGCCAGGCTGAGCAGTTCGAACAGCATCTGCGCGCCGGCATGGGCGGTGTTGGTCGTCGCGTCGTATTGCGGGGCGACCTCGACGACGTCGCCGCCGATCAGATTCACCCCGGCGAGGCAGCGCAGGATCGCCTGCGCCTCACGGCTGGTCAGCCCGCCGATCTCGGGTGTGCCGGTGCCGGGTGCGAAGGCCGGGTCGAGGCTGTCGATGTCGAAGGAGAGATACACCGGCCCGTCGCCCGCGACGGCCTTGGCCCTTTCGACGATGGCCGCGACGCCGAGATCGGAAATCTCCTCGGCATGGATCACCGTCATCCCGGTTTCGTAGGAGAATTCCCAGAGATATTCCGACGAGCCCCGGATGCCGATCTGGATGGTGCGCTCGGGATCGAGCACGCCGTCGAGGACGGCCTGACGGAACGGGCCGCCATGGTGGAACTTGCAGCCGTCGAACGGGCCCGACGTGTCGCAATGGGCGTCGATGTGGATCATTCCCACTGGCCGTTCGGCGCCGAGCGCCCGCAGGATCGGCAGCGTGATCGAGTGGTCGCCTCCGACGAACAGCGGCAGGACGCCGGCTCCGGCGATCGCCGCTGCCGCCTTTTCGATGTCCTCGTGCGAAGTCGCGAGATCGAACCGGGAGCGGAACGGCACGTCGCCGATGTCGGCGACGGCGATCTCGTGGGTCGGCATGGTCTTGAGGACGTGGTTGTAGGGGCCGACCCGTTCGATCGTCCGAAGCGCCCGCGGCCCGAAGCGCGAGCCGTTGCGGTTGGTCACGCCGAGATCCATCGGCACGCCGATCATCGCCACGGCGAGATCGCCGAAGTCCGGCGCGTTCCAGTCGACAGCCCGGTAGGGGACGTCGAGCAGCGTCGGCAGGCCCGCATAGGGTGCGACGCGTGTGCCCTTCGGATCGAACAGGCGGTCGGCGACGGCGGCAAAGCCTTCGTCGTAGATCCTGCACTCGTTGTCGCCGGCAAAGCGCTGGCGGAGTGCGGTGAGCTTGTCGTCATCCATCGGTCGAAACCTCCTTGGCGGGGGCTGTCTGGTCGCTCGCGCCGCCGAGCGCCAGCCGCCGCATGACCTCCCGGATGCCGTCCTCCGGCACGTTGGCGAAGGCGATCCGCAGATGTCCGTCCTGATCCGGCCCGAAGAACGAGCCGGGCAGGGCGAGGATGCCGAAATCGCGGGCGAGTTCGGCCGCCACGGTCGCGGCCGGGCGGTCGGGGAAGGGATGGCGGACATAGGCGAAATAGGCGCCGATCTGGTCGAGCGTCCAGCCGGGAACTTCGCCGATCATCGCCGCGAAGAGGCGAGCCCGGGAAGCGATCGCGGCGGCGTTCTCGGTGCGCCAGTCGGCGAGCGCGTCGATCGCCCATGGCAGGGCCGCCTGGGGCGGGCGCGGGGCGCAGATCTGCAGGTTGTCGACCACCTTCTCGATTTCGCCGACGATGGCCCCGCCGCCGATCAGCGCGCCGAGCCGGTGACCGGGGATCGCATAGGCCTTGGAGAAGGAGTACAGCCCCACGAGATTGGTCTCGGCGCGCGGATCGGCGAAGAGCGCGTGCGGCGTGCCGGCCGATGGCGGGAGAAAGTCGCGGTAGGTCTCGTCGAGCACGAGATAGAGCCCGCGGCGCACGCAGACCCGGAAGAGCTCGGCGATCAGCGTCGGCGGATAGACGGCCCCGGTCGGATTGTTCGGGCTGACGAGAACCAGCGCCCGGGTCCGCCCGTCGATCAGCGCCTCGAAGTCCTCCGGATCGGGCAGGAAGCCGTTCTCGGCCTTCGTCGCCAGCGCCCGCTTCTCGATGCCGAGCATGTCCAGCGTCATCTGGTGGTTGAAATACCAGGGCGTCGGCAGGACGACCGCGTCGCCCGCGCCGGCGACGGCGATCATCGCCGCGAAGAAGGCCTGGTTGCAGCCCGCGGTGATGGCGATCTGGCGGGCCTCGATCGGCGCCCCGTAGATCTTCGAGACGTGTCCGGCATAGGCCGCCCGAAGCGCCGCGTCGCCGAGAATCTCTCCGTAGCGCGCAGCGGCCGGGCTGCCCGCCGCCTCCGCGAGGCGCGCCGAGAACGCTGCCGGCGGCGCATGGTTCGGCACCGCCTGGCTGCAGTTGATCAGCGGGCCATGGCGCCCGTCATAGGCGCCCGTCCATTTGTCGGCCTGCGCGATGGGCGGCGAGGAGACGGCCGTCAGCAGTGGATTTGGCCGAGGCGGGGTCATGGACGCTCCTTTGCATCGGGCATTGCCCGGACGAATGTCGGTGGCGTTCGGCGCCGGGCAGTCCGAACGGCCGCCAGGATCGAGGCGAACGGGCAGGGCCGGCGGTGGCAGGGTCGAGGCGATCTCGTCCCGACGTCGGTGCGCTCGCCGCTTTCCATCAGCGCGCCCTCTTAGACGATGCCGCCGCAAAACAGAATGCCGACCGACCCGTCGACCGGCGCTCCAGCGCAGGGGATGGGCGACGAGCACCTCGCCGGTCGAAGAGATTCGGGTCCGCGCCGACGATCGACCGGAAAAGACGTGCGATTCGAAGCGGCTCCGGCGACGCGATTCGATCGTGCCCGTCGTCTCGAAGTCTGCGAAAACCGCCTCCGGAGCCCGCTCGTGACGCTTTCGTGTCGGCTCGCGGGGCGGCCGCGAAACGTTTGGCCCATGTCGCTTGACAGCGCCCCCGCTTCTCCGTAAACGACCGCCTCACAAGCCGCGGCGAGCGGCGAAGCGCGGGTGTAGCTCAGTCGGTTAGAGTGCCGGCCTGTCACGCCGGAGGTCGCGGGTTCGAGCCCCGTCACTCGCGCCATTTCTTCTCTCGATTTCCGCAAATCAGATCGGGCGATACCGGCCGCAAGCCGCCATTCGCGAATGCGGCGGATCGCACCCGGCCTCGATCTTGCCCGTCGACCGCTCCGCGCGCACTTCATGGTGTGCACTCCATGTCGCGGCGGCGTGCGCGAGGATGCTCCCGGGCCTCCGGCGCTCAGATTCCCGACCCCGAATCCTCGAAGTCCGCCATGTCGGCCGGGGCGGGGAGATCGAGGGCGGGAGAATGCGCCGTCGGCTGCGGCCAGGGCATCCAGGCGACGAGTTCGTCCTCGTCATAGGTGACCAGCAGGTCGTGCCCGGTATCCGTCGCCACCCAGCCGCGCTCGGCCGATCCGCGGACGGTCTGGTAGCGCACGGTGTCGACCTCCGCCGGTCCCTGTTCGCCGCCACGCACCGTGACCAGGATGCGCTCGCCGTCTCGCCGCGCCGTCGCCATCGGCAGCCACCCGCCTCTCGCCGAATCCGCCATCGGATCGTCTCCCGTGCGTCGCCCGGCACCCGTGGCCGGGAGGGAGGTGATCTTGCGGCGATCGGCCGCGACTGGCAAGCCTCGCAAACGGGGCGTAAACGTCTGGCGGTCATCGCAAATCATCGGCCGGGCTGGATAAAACCGATTGCTCTCAGATCCTTGCGCCAGAGAACGCCTTGCACACATTCTAAGAAGGGGATAACCCTCGCCGCAATGCGGCATGGCGGTTCGCCCTCCGGCCGCCGATCCTTGCGGCGCGGACGTCTCGTCCGCCGCCTCGACCGTCACCGGGGATGAAATGGTCCGATGAGCGCACTCCTCGCATCCTATCTGCCGATCGTGATCTTCGTCGGCGTCGCGCTGGTCATCGGCCTGGCGCTTCTCGTCACGCCGTTCCTCGTCGCCTTCAAGGCGCCGGACGACGAGAAGCTCTCGGCTTACGAATGCGGCTTCGACGCCTTCGACGATTCCCGCATGAAGTTCGACGTGCGCTTCTACCTGGTGTCGATCCTGTTCATCATCTTCGACCTCGAGGTCGCCTTCCTGTTTCCCTGGGCGGCGAGTTTCGGAACCCTCGGCTGGTTCGGCTTCTGGTCGATGATGGTGTTTCTCGGCGTCCTGACGGTCGGCTTCGTCTACGAATGGAAGAAAGGCGCACTGGAATGGGACTGATCATCGGCGACAAGCCGTTCGCTTCGTTCGCCCCCGAGGCGGGGACGGGTGCGGCCGCAGCCGCGCCGGGCCTGCCCATCGCGCAGCGGCAGGATCCGTTCGTCACCGAGGTCAACGAGGAGCTGGCCGACAAGGGCTTCCTCGTCACCTCGACCGACGAACTGATCCAGTGGGCGCGCACCGGCTCGCTCATGTGGATGACCTTCGGCCTCGCCTGCTGCGCGGTCGAGATGATGCAGGTCTCGATGCCGCGCTACGACGTCGAGCGATTCGGCTTCGCGCCGCGCGCCAGCCCGCGTCAGTCGGACGTGATGATCGTCGCGGGAACGCTGACCAACAAGATGGCGCCGGCGCTGCGCAAGGTCTACGACCAGATGCCGGAGCCGCGCTACGTCATCTCCATGGGCTCCTGCGCCAATGGCGGCGGCTATTATCACTATTCCTATTCGGTGGTGCGCGGCTGCGACCGCGTCGTGCCGGTCGACATCTACGTGCCGGGCTGCCCGCCGAGCGCCGAGGCGCTGCTCTACGGCATTCTTCTCCTGCAGAAGAAGATCCGCCGCACCGGCACGATCGAACGGTAGGAAGGCCGCGTCATGCGTGAATTCGCCACCACCGACATGGCCGACTATCTGGCCGAGGCCCTCGGCGAGAGGCTCGATTCCAGCGAGCATCGCTTCGGCGAGCTGACCATCGTCGTCGCACCTCAGGACATCGTCCGGGTCATGACCGTCCTGCGCGACGATCCGCAGACCCAGTTCGTCAATCTGATCGACATTTGCGGCGTCGACTATCCCGGGCGGGTCAAACGCTTCGAGGTGGTCTACCATCTGCTGTCGCCCCGGCAGAACCAGCGCATCCGCGTCAAGGTCCGCACCGCCGAGGACGATCCGGTTCCCTCGGTCTCCGAAGTCTTTCCCGCCGCCGACTGGTTCGAGCGCGAGGCCTACGACTTCTACGGCATCCTGTTCACCGGCCATCCGGATCTCCGCCGCATCCTGACGGACTACGGTTTCGAGGGCCACCCGATGCGCAAGGATTTCCCGCTGACAGGCTTCGTCGAAGTCCATTACGACGAGGAAAAGAAGCAGGTGGTCTACGAGCCCGTGGAACTCAGACAGGAGTTTCGCAACTTCGACTTCCTGTCGCCGTGGGAAGGCACCGAATACGTGCTGCCGGGCGACGAGAAGGCGAAGCGACAGTAAAGAGCGGAGAGCCCCATGGCTGGCAAGCAACTCCAGGCCAAGTGCCTTTGCGGCGGCGTCCGCATCGATGCCGACATCGAAAACCAGGAAGTCGGCGCCTGCCACTGCGACATTTGCCGGCGCTGGGCCGGCGGGCCGTTCATGGCGGTCGAGGCCTCGGAGAACGTCGTCCTCGCGGGGACCGATCTTCTCGGCATCTACGAGTCGTCCGGCTGGGGCGAACGGGGCTTTTGCACGGCCTGCGGCTCGACGCTGTTCTGGCGCTCCAAGGACGCGGCGCATTACGCCATCTCGGCGATGGCTTTCGACGATCTGAGCGAGGCGGTGCTGACGAAACAGATCTTCATCGACTCCAAGCCCGACTGGTATGCCTTCGCCAACGAGACGAAGTCGATGACCGGGGCGGAGTTCCTCGCGCAGTTCTCCTCCGAAGAGGACAAGCCGAATGGCTGAGATCGACGTCCGCAACTTCAACATCAACTTCGGTCCGCAGCACCCCGCCGCGCATGGCGTTCTGCGCCTCGTGCTGGAACTCGACGGCGAGATCGTCGAGCGGGTGGATCCGCATATCGGCCTGCTCCACCGCGGCACCGAAAAGCTGATCGAGCACAAGACCTATCTCCAGGCGATCCCCTATTTCGACCGACTCGACTACGTCGCGCCGATGAACCAGGAGCATTCCTTCTGCCTCGCGATCGAGCGGCTGGCGGGGGTGACCGTGCCGCGGCGCGCCCAGTTGATCCGGGTGCTGTACAGCGAGATCGGCCGGATTCTGTCGCACCTTCTGAACGTCACCACGCAGGCGATGGACGTCGGCGCCCTGACGCCGCCTCTGTGGGGGTTCGAGGAGCGCGAGAAGCTGATGGTGTTCTACGAGCGCGCATCGGGCTCGCGTCTCCATGCCGCCTATTTCCGGCCGGGCGGCGTCCATCAGGACATTCCGCAGGCGCTCGTCGACGACATCGGGGCGTGGTGCGATCCGTTCCTCAAGGTCTGCGACGATCTCGAGGAGCTTCTCACCGACAATCGCATCTTCAAGCAGCGCAACGTCGACATCGGCGTCGTCCCGCTGGAAGACGTGTGGGCATTGGGCTTTTCCGGCGTCATGGTCCGCGGTTCGGGCGCCGCGTGGGACCTGCGCAAGTCGCAGCCCTACGAGTGCTACGACGAAATGGAATTCGACATTCCCGTCGGCAAGAACGGCGACTGCTACGACCGCTACCTGATCCGCATGGTCGAGATGCGCGAAGCCGCCCGGATCATGAAGCAATGCGTGGAAAAGCTCTCGAGCGCGGACGGGCAGGGTCCCGTCGCCGCGACCGACGGCAAGCTGGTGCCGCCCAAGCGGGGCCAGATGAAGCGGTCGATGGAAGCCCTCATCCACCACTTCAAACTCTACACCGAGGGCTTCCACCTGCCGGAAGGCGAGGTCTACGCCGCGGTCGAGGCGCCGAAGGGCGAATTCGGCGTCTATGTCGTGTCGGATGGAACGAACAAGCCGTATCGCTGCAAGATCCGGGCGCCGGGATTTGCCCATCTCCAGGCAATGGACGGCCTGTGCAAGGGCCACCTGCTGGCGGACGTTTCGGCCATTCTCGGCACGCTCGACATCGTCTTCGGCGAGGTCGACCGCTGACGTTGCGGCCGACCCGACGAAGTGTCAGGTTGGAAAGATGAACACCCGAGCCCTGCCGACGGCCCTGATGAGCGTTGACGAATTTCTGGTCTGGTCGCAGGACCTGCCGGAGGGCGAGCGCTACGAACTGGTCGACGGCAGGTTGTCGCGAATGCAGTCCGAGCGGATCATCCACGCCGAGACGAAGGCCAACGTCTGGCTGGCGTTGCGCGGTGCTCTTCGCAGCGCCGGCAAAAGCGACTGCCACGCCTTCATCGACGGCGTCAGCGTCCGCATCGACGAAACGACCCTGCGCGAGCCCGACGCGCTGATTCACTGCGGGACCTACGACCCGAACGCGCTCCTCGCCGACAACCCGGTGGTCGTGGTCGAGGTCGCATCTCCGCAGCGCCCCGAGATCAAGAAGACGCTCGACTACTTCTCGCTGGAATCGGTCGAACACTACCTCGTCCTGTTTCCGGCCGAGGGGAGGGTGCTTCACCAGTTTCGCTCCTCGACGCCGGGCGAGATCGTCAGCCGCATTCTCGGCAAGGATGCGCGGATCGACCTCACGCCACCCGGTATCACCGTCGCCGTCGAGGCGCTTTTCGCCGGCTGAACCCCCGCCTTTTCCGGCATGGGAGCCAATCTTCAACTGCGGTCATCGGCCACTGGCCTTTTGTCCGTCTTGTGATAGAACGCGCCGCAACATCGCGTGTTGAAGCGCTCTAAGATCGAGGTCCGATGTCTGTCAGACGTCTCGCGGAAGAGGCCGTGCAACCAGCCGGCTTCGCGTTTAGCGAAGAGAACGCCGCTTGGGCTGAAGCGACGATCAGAAAGTATCCCGAAGGTCGACAGCAGTCCGCCGTCATCCCGCTGCTCATGCGGGCGCAGGATCAGGACGGCTGGGTGACCAAGGCGGCGATCGAGCATGTCGCCGAGATGCTCGACATGCCGCTGATCCGCGTTCTCGAAGTCGCGACGTTCTATACGCAGTTCCAGCTCAATCCGGTCGGCACCAAAGCTCACGTTCAGGTCTGCGGGACGACGCCCTGCATGCTGCGGGGCGCCGAGGATCTGAAGTCCGTCTGCCGCAAGAAGATCCATTCCGAGCAGTTCCATCGCAACGAGGCCGGAACGCTGTCGTGGGAAGAGGTGGAGTGCCTCGGTGCCTGCGTCAACGCGCCGATGGTGATGATCTTCGAGGATACCTACGAGGATCTGACTCCCGAGCGGCTGGAGGAGATCATCGACCTCTTCGAGGCGGGGCGCCGTGACGAGGTGAATCCCGGCCCACAGAACGGGCGCCACCTGTCGGCGCCGCTCGGCGGCCTGACCTCGCTGACCGGGGACTACGACGATCTGGCCGCCGAGCAGAAGCGGGAGGGCGCGCACGGACCGGCCAACGGCTCCGCGCCGCAGGGCGAGGGCGCCGGGCGATCGGTCTCGACGCCGCCTTCGGAGGCCGGCCGTCCGGACACGGAGTCCGAGCAGACCGACCCGACGCTTCCGACCCCCGGCGCCGCCACGGACGCCAAGGTGGACGAAAGCGTCGAAGACCGCGAGAGCGACGAACTGGCCGCCGAGGGCCACAAGCCCGGTGCCGGACAGGAAGGCGGCACGCGCCAGGGTTCGACCGACGCCGAGGAAGGCAACGTTCCCGACGAGGTCGACACCAAGACGAGCGGGAATTTCCGCCGCGCCGAGGCGGCCGCCGAGGATGCGGTGATCCCGTCCGGGAAGCATCTCGACGATGCCGGCGGCGGGCAGCCGTCGCGGCTCGGCGAAGGCGAGACGCCGACCGAGGTTCTGACCGGTCGGCGCGAAGGCGATCTCACGGAAGGTGAGCGGACCGAAACGTCCGACGTGAGGACCGGCCCCGGCCATGCCGATCATTTCGAGAGCGAAGCCGAAGAGGCAACGCCGGAACGGCGGCCGGGTGACAAGCCGGCCGACCTGCTCGACGCGCCGCGAGGCGAAAAGGACGATCTGAAGCAGATTCGTGGCATCGGCCCGGTGATCGAGGGCAAGCTCAACGACCTCGGCGTCTATCATTTCTGGCAGATCGCCGAGTGGCGCGAGACCGAGCTGATCTGGATCGACGACTATCTGAATTTCCGCGGCCGGGCCGTTCGCGAACAGTGGATCGAGCAGGCGAGGGGTATGCGGTCCGGGTCGGCCGCAAGGCCCGGCGAGGGTGAAGGAGAGGCGTGATGCTTCAGGACAAGGACCGGATCTTCACCAACATCTACGGCCTGCGCGACAAGAGCCTGAAGGCTGCGCTCAAGCGTGGCCATTTCGACGGCACGGCCGACATCATCGGCAAGGGCCGCGACTGGATCATCAACGAGATGAAGGCCTCCGGCCTTCGCGGGCGTGGCGGCGCGGGCTTCCCGACCGGTCTCAAATGGTCCTTCATGCCGAAGGAAGTCGGCGAGCGGCCGCATTACCTCGTCATCAATGCCGACGAATCCGAACCCGGGACCTGCAAGGACCGGGAGATCATGCGCAACGATCCGTTCACGCTGATCGAGGGCTGCATCATCGCCGGTTTCTCGATGCTGGCGCACACCTGCTACATCTACGTGCGCGGTGAATATGTCCGCGAGCGTCAGGCGCTGCAGCGGGCGATCGACGAGTGCTACGAGCAGGGCTATCTCGGCAAGGACAACAAGTGCGGCTGGGACTATGACATCGTCGTCCATCACGGTGCCGGCGCCTACATCTGCGGCGAGGAAACCGCGCTGCTCGAAAGCCTCGAGGGCAAGAAGGGCCAGCCGCGGCTGAAGCCGCCGTTCCCGGCGAATGTCGGCCTCTACGGCTGCCCGACGACCGTCAACAACGTCGAGTCGATCGCCGTCGCGCCGACCATTCTGCGCCGCGGCGGCTCCTGGTTCGCCGGCATCGGCCGCCAGAACAACACCGGCACCAAGCTCTTCTGCGTCTCGGGTCATGTCGAGCGGCCGTGCACCGTCGAGGAGGCGATGGGCATCTCCTTCCGCGAGCTGATCGAGAAGCACTGCGGCGGCATTCGCGGCGGCTGGGACAACCTTCTCGCGGTGATCCCCGGCGGCTCCTCGGTGCCGCTGGTGCCGGGCGCCGACATCGTCGACGCGCCGATGGATTTCGACGGGCTGCGCGAGATCAAGACCTCGCTCGGCACCGCCGCCGTCATCGTCATGGACAAGTCCACCGACATCGTGAAGGCGATCGCCCGCATCTCCTATTTCTACAAGCACGAGAGTTGCGGCCAGTGCACGCCCTGCCGCGAGGGCACCGGCTGGATGTGGCGCGTCATGGAGCGGATGGCCACCGGCCACGCCCAGAAGCGCGAGATCGACATGCTGCTCGACGTCACCAAGCAGGTCGAGGGCCACACGATCTGCGCCCTCGGGGATGCGGCGGCCTGGCCGATCCAGGGCCTCGTCCGCCACTTCCGTGCGGAGATCGAGCGACGCATCGACGAATATTCGCACAACGCCCACGAGGTGCGGCCGGTGCTCGAGGCGGCGGAGTAGGAGCGGGAGCGATGGCGGACGAGCCGGACAATCTGGTGCTGCAGCTGCTTCGGGAAATCCGGACGGATGTCGGAGACGTCAAGGCCACACTGGCAAAGCACGGTGAGCGCCTCGACCACATCGACCAGCGGCTCGAGGAAGTCCACGAGACGCTCTACACCGTCGCCGGCGCCGCGGTGCACGCCAATGTCCGTCACGACACCGTGGCGGAGCGGTTGAAGACGCTGGAAGAGCGCGTCTCCCGGCTGGAAGAGAAAGCCTGATCATGACGAAGCTGAAAGTCGACGGCAACGAGATCGAGGTTCCGGATCACTACACGCTGCTCCAGGCGTGCGAGGAGGCCGGCGCCGAGATCCCGCGGTTCTGTTTCCACGAGCGCCTGTCGATCGCCGGCAATTGCCGCATGTGCCTGATCGAGGTGAAGGGCGGGCCGCCGAAGCCGGTGGCGTCCTGCGCCATGGGCGTGCGTGACCTTCGCCCGGGGCCGGAAGGCCAGTTGCCGGAAATGTTCACCAACACGCCGATGGTGAAGAAGGCCCGCGAGGGCGTGATGGAATTCCTGCTGATCAACCATCCGCTCGATTGCCCGATCTGCGACCAGGGCGGCGAGTGCGACCTGCAGGACCAGGCCATGGCCTACGGCGTCGACTCCTCCCGCTACCGGGAGAACAAGCGCGCCGTCGAGGACAAATATATCGGCCCGCTGGTCAAGACGATCATGACGCGCTGCATCCACTGCACGCGCTGCGTCCGCTTCACGACGGAAGTCGCCGGCATTTCCGAGCTCGGCCTCGTCGGCCGAGGCGAGGACGCCGAGATCACCACCTTCCTCGAACAGGCGATGACCTCCGAGTTGCAGGGCAACGTCATCGACCTCTGCCCGGTCGGTGCGCTGACCTCGCGGCCTTATGCCTTCCAGGCGCGTCCGTGGGAGCTGACCAAGACCGAATCGATCGACGTGATGGACGCCGTCGGCTCGGCGATCCGCGTCGACACCCGCGGCCGCGAGGTTCTGCGCATCCTGCCGCGCGTGAACGAGGCTGTGAACGAGGAGTGGATCTCCGACAAGACCCGCTTCGTCTGGGACGGCCTGCGCACCCAGCGCCTCGACAAGCCCTATGTGCGCCGCGACGGCAGGCTGCAGCCGGCGAGCTGGCAGGAGGCCTTTGCCGCCATCAAGGCGAAGGTCGACCAGACCGCGCCCGAGAGGATCGGCGCCGTCGCCGGCGATCTCGCCGCCGTCGAGGAGATGTACGCGCTGAAGCAGCTTATGGCCGGCCTCGGCGCGACCTCGCTCGACTGCCGCCAGGACGGCGTCATGCTCGACCCGGCCGCCGGCCGCGACAGCTACCTCTTCAACACCACCATCGCCGGCATCGAGGATGCCGACGCGCTGCTGATCGTCGGTGCCAATCCCCGCTTCGAGGCGGCGGTCCTCAACGCCCGCATCCGCAAGCGCTGGCGGCTCGGCGGCTTCCCGATCGGCGTCATCGGCGAGAACGCCAATCTGCGCTACGACTACACCTATCTCGGCGCCGGCACGGACACGCTCTCGGACGTCGCCAAGGCGAGCCAGGGCTTCTTCGACGCGCTGAAGAACGCCGCCCGGCCGATGATCATCGTCGGCTCCGGCGCGCTAACCGGCGAGAACGGCGCCGGCATCCTCTCCGCCGCCGCGGCGCTCGCCCGCGAGATCGGCGCCTTCGCAGACGGCTGGAACGGCTTCAACGTCCTCCACACGGCGGCCTCGCGCGTCGGCGGGCTCGACGTCGGCTTCACGCCGGGCGAGGGCGGCAAGACCTTCGCCGAAATGGCGTCCGGCGGCGTCGACGTCCTGTTCAATCTCGGCGCCGACGAGGTCGACATCGCCGCCGGGCCGTTCGTCGTCTATGTCGGAACCCACGGCGATCGCGGCGCTCACCGGGCGGACGTCATCCTGCCGGGTGCGGCCTATACGGAGAAGGACGGCACCTTCGTCAATCTCGAGGGGAGGGCGCAGGTCGCCTCCAGAGCCGCGTTCCCTCCCGGCGATGCCCGCGAGGACTGGGCGATCGTCCGGGCTCTGTCTGCCGTTCTCGGCCGGACGCTGCCCTTCGACTCGCTTGCCGCGCTGCAGCGTGAGCTGTATCAGGCGCATCCGTGGATGCGCAGCGACCGCGTCGAGCCGGCCGGCCACGACGGCATTCTGGCGCTGGCGGATCGGGCGGGCACCCTTGGTGCGGCCCATCTCGGCTCGAAGCTCGGCGACTTCTATCTGACCAATCCGATCGCCCGGGCCTCGAAGGTCATGGCCGAGTGCTCGCGGCTCGCCGCCGGCGAAAAACTTCAAGCAGCGGAATAAGGACGGGCGAACGTGACGGACTTCTTCTCCATCTATGTCTGGCCGGGGCTGATCATTCTCGCCCAGAGCGTCCTGTTTCTCGTCGTTCTGCTCGTCCTGATCGCCTACATCCTGCTCGCCGACCGCAAGATCTGGGCGGCGGTGCAACTGCGGCGCGGGCCGAACGTGGTGGGGCCCTTCGGCCTTTTCCAGTCCTTCGCCGATCTGTTGAAGTTCATGCTGAAGGAGCCGGTCGTCCCGGCGAGCTCGGACAAGGTGGTGTTCCTGCTCGCGCCGCTGGTCGCCGTGACGCTGGCGCTCGCCACCTTCGCCGTGGTCCCGGTTTCGAACGGCTGGGTGATCGCCAACATCAACATCGGCATTCTCTACGTCTTCGCCATCTCCTCGCTCGAGGTCTATGGCGTGATCATGGGCGGCTGGGCGTCGAACTCGAAATACGCCTTTCTCGGGGCGCTGCGCTCGGCGGCGCAGATGGTGTCCTACGAGGTCTCGATCGGCTTCGTCATCGTCACCGTGCTGCTCTGCGTCGGCTCGCTCAACCTCACCGACATCGTCATCGCCCAGTCGGCCGGGGTCGGCACCATGGTCGGCCTGCCGAACACTTTCCTCGACTGGCATTGGCTGAGCCTCTTCCCGATGTTCATCGTGTTCTTCATCTCGGCGCTCGCCGAGACGAACCGGCCGCCCTTCGACCTGCCGGAAGCCGAATCCGAACTCGTGGCGGGCTTCATGGTCGAATACGGCTCGACCCCGTACATGATGTTCATGCTCGGCGAATATGCCGCCATCACGCTGATGTGCTGCCTGACCACCATCCTGTTCCTGGGCGGCTGGCTGCCGCCGTTCAACTTCGTGCCCTTCACCTGGGTCCCGGGCGTCATCTGGTTCCTGGCCAAGGTCGCGCTGGTGTTCTTCATGTTCGCCATGGTGAAGGCCTTCGTGCCGCGCTACCGCTACGATCAGCTGATGCGCCTCGGCTGGAAGGTGTTCCTGCCGCTGTCGCTGGCGATGGTCGTCATCGTCGCTTTCGTTCTCCAGCTTACCGGCTGGGCCAGCGTCGCCGCATGACGATCGATCCGGCGATCATCGGGGCTCTCCTCGGTCTCGTCATCGGCGTTGCCGACTACTTCGTCATCGGCGCCGTGATGGAGCGGATGGCGCGGGAGCGGCCGTCGGAACGGCTCGGGGCGAAGACGGCCCTGAACGTCGCGCGGATCTCGCAACTGGTACTGTTTCCGGTGTTGGGCTGGTTCGTCGGCCAGACCTTCGCCGCCTGAGAAGAAAAAGAAAGGGCAGAGCTCATGTCCCAGATTGCCCAGACCGTCCGCTCGCTGTTCCTGATGGAGTTCGCGAAGGCGTTCGCACTGTCGATGCGCTACTTCTTCAAGCCCAAGGCGACGGTGAACTATCCGTTCGAGAAGGGGCCGGTGTCGCCGCGCTTCCGGGGCGAGCACGCGCTGCGCCGCTATCCGAACGGCCAGGAGCGCTGCATCGCCTGCAAGCTCTGCGAGGCGATCTGCCCGGCCCAGGCGATCACCATCGAGGCCGGCCCCCGCCGTAACGACGGGACCCGTCGGACGATCCGCTACGACATCGACATGGTGAAGTGCATCTATTGCGGCTTCTGCCAGGAAGCCTGCCCGGTGGACGCGATCGTCGAGGGACCGAACTTCGAGTTCGCCACCGAGACGCGGGAAGAACTCTACTACGACAAGGCGAAGCTCCTTGCGAACGGCGATCGCTGGGAGCGGGAGCTTGCACGCAACATTGCGCTCGACGCGCCCTACCGCTAATCGGTCGGCCGTCCGGAAACGGGCCGTCCGAGAGTCGGGCAGATAGACTGAACGAGGCGGCATCTGCCGCGGACCGGAACATGAGGGGAGCCCGAGAATGCTCGGCCTTCAGGCATTCTTTTTCTACATCTTCGCCTTCATCGCCGTCGGCGGCGCGCTGATGGTCGTCTTCGCGCGAAACCCGGTCCACTCGGTCCTGTTCCTCATCCTGACCTTCGTCGCCGCGGCGGGGCTGTTCCTCCTGGCGGGTGCCGAGTTCCTGGCACTGATCCTCATCGTCGTTTATGTCGGCGCCGTGGCGATCCTCTTCCTCTTCGTCGTCATGATGCTGGATCTCGATCTCGCCCAGGCCAAGAAGGGGGCGCTGAAATACGCGCCCTTCGGCCTGATCATCGGCCTCGTCCTCCTGGCCGAGCTGGTCGTCGCGGGAACCGGCAGCGTCTATCAGCCCGAACTCGCCGAATCGACGGCGCTGCCGATGCAGCCGCTCTACGAGATGTCGAACATCGGGGCGCTCGGGAGCGTGCTCTATACCCGCTACATCCTGTTCTTCCAGCTCGCCGGCCTCATCCTCTTCGTCGCGATGGTCGGCGCGATCGTCCTCACGCTCCGCCACAAGCAAGGCCTCAAGCGCCAGTCCATTCCCGCCCAGGTGGGCCGGACGCCGGCCACCGCCATCGAGATCCGCAAGGTCGAGAGCGGCCGGGGCATCTGAGGGACAAGGAACGTAAAGCCATGGAAATCGGTCTCGGCCATTACCTGACAGTCGCCGCGATCCTCTTCGTCACGGGGGTCTTCGGCATCTTCATGAACCGCAAGAACATCATCACCATCCTGATGTCGGTGGAGTTGATCCTGCTCGCGGTGAACATCAACATGGTGGCCTTCTCGGCCTTCCTCGGCGATCTCGTCGGTCAGGTCTTCGCGCTCTTCATCCTGACCGTGGCGGCGGCAGAGGCCGCCATCGGCCTCGCCATCCTGGTCGTCTTCTTCCGCAATCGCGGCTCGATCGCCGTCGACGACGTCAACACGATGAAAGGCTGATCCGCGGTGTACACGATCATCGTCCTCCTGCCGCTCGCGGGCTTCCTGATCGCCGGGCTGTTCGGCAAGTCGATCGGCGCGAAGGCTTGCGAATACACCTTGTCGGGCTTCATGGTGGTGGCCGCGATCCTCTCCTGGATCGCCTTCATCTCCTTCGGCTTCGGCGAGGGCGAGACGCTCCGGGTGCCGCTTCTCCACTGGATGCAGTCGGGTACGCTCGACGTCGCCTGGTCGCTCCGCATCGACCGGCTGACCCTGGTGATGCTGGTCGTCGTCAACACCGTTTCCTGCCTGGTGCACGTCTATTCGATCGGCTACATGCACCACGATCCGCATCGGCCGCGCTTCTTCGCCTATCTCTCGCTGTTCACCTTCGCCATGCTGATGCTGGTGACGTCGAACAATCTCGTCCAGATGTTCTTCGGCTGGGAGGGCGTCGGTCTCGCCTCCTATCTGCTGATCGGTTTCTGGTACAAGAAGCCTTCCGCCAACGCGGCGGCGATGAAGGCGTTCATCGTCAACCGCGTCGGCGACTTCGGCTTCGCCCTCGGCATCTTCGGCGTCTTCGCGCTGTTCGGTTCGGTGAACTTCGACACCATCTTCGCCGGAGCCGCCGACGTCGCGGCGACGCTCGGCAACGGGGCGGGCCACGAAGCCGCCGCGGCGGGCTCGCAAGCCGCCGCCCACGGGGCCGGCGACGTCGTGATGAGCTTCGCCGGCTACGCGCTCACCATGGGCAGCGCGCTGACCGTCGTCTGCCTGCTTCTCTTCATGGGCGCCATGGGCAAATCCGCGCAGCTCGGTCTGCACACCTGGCTGCCGGACGCGATGGAAGGCCCCACCCCGGTTTCGGCGCTCATTCACGCCGCCACCATGGTGACCGCCGGCGTCTTCATGCTGGCGCGGATGTCGCCGCTCTTCGAGCTCAGCCCCTCGGCGCTGACCTTCGTCACCTTCATCGGCGCCACGACCGCGTTCTTTGCGGCCACGATCGGTCTCGTCCAGAACGACATCAAGCGCGTCATCGCCTATTCGACCTGTTCGCAGCTCGGCTATATGTTCGTCGCGCTCGGCGTCGGCGCCTACGGCCCGGCGATCTTCCATCTCTTCACCCACGCCTTCTTCAAGGCGCTGCTGTTCCTCGGCGCCGGTTCGGTCATCCACGCCGTTTCCGACGAGCAGGACATGCGCCGCATGGGCGGCCTCAGGACCCATATCCCGAAGACCTACTGGATGATGGTCATCGGTACGCTGGCGCTGACCGGCTTCCCCTTCACCGCCGGCTACTTCTCCAAGGACGCCATCATCGAGGCGGCCTTCGTCGGCCACAATTCCTTCGCCCTCTACGGCTGGGGACTGACGGTGATCGCCGCGGCGCTGACCAGCTTCTACTCCTGGCGGCTGATCTTCCTGACCTTCCACGGCAAGCCGCGCGCTTCCGCCGACGTGATGCATCACGTCCACGAGTCGCCCTGGGTCATGCTGGTGCCGCTGTTCGTCCTCGCCGCGGGCGCGCTGTTTGCCGGTATCCTGTTCGAGGGCGCCTTCATCGGCGAGGGCTATGGCGAGTTCTGGCACGCCGCCCTGTTCACCGGCAGCGAGAACCACGTGCTCCACGACATGCACGAGATCTCGTTCTGGATCGCGTTCCTGCCGACCATCTGCATGGTCGTCGGCTTCGTGACCGCGTATTTCTTCTACATCGCCAGGCCGAGCCTCGCGAAGCAGACGGCGGAGCGCAATCGCGGCCTCTATCTGTTCCTGCTCAACAAATGGTACTTCGACGAACTCTACGAATTCCTGTTCGTCCAGCCCGCCCAGCGGCTCGGCCGCTTCCTCTGGAAGACCGGTGACGGCAAGGTCATCGACGGCTTCGGCCCCGACGGCGTGTCGGCGCGCGTCATGGACGTCACCGGCCGGGTGGTCCGCCTGCAGAGCGGCTATCTCTACCACTATGCCTTCGCAATGCTGATCGGCGTTGCCGCGCTGGTCACCTGGATCATGCTCGGGGGAGCAAGCTGATGACCGACTGGCCGATCCTTTCGACAGTCACGTTCCTGCCTCTCGTCGGGGCGCTGCTCATCCTGTTCATCAAGGACGACAACGAGCTCGCCCGGCGCAACGTGCGCAACGTCGCGCTGCTGACGACGGTCTTCACCTTCATCGTGTCGCTGTGGGTGTGGATCGACTTCGATGCCTCCGATCCGGGCTTCCAGATGGTCGAACGGTCCGAGTGGATCGGCGGCTCCATCACCTACCACATGGGCGTCGACGGCATCTCGATGCTGTTCGTCATCCTGACGACGTTCCTGATGCCCCTCTGCATCCTGGCGAGCTTCGAGAGCGTCAAGATGCGGGTGAAGGACTACATGATCGCCTTCCTCGTGCTGGAAACGCTCGTCGTCGGCGTCTTCTGCTCGCTCGATCTCGTCCTCTTCTACATCTTCTTCGAGGGCGGCCTGATCCCGATGTTCCTGATCATCGGCGTGTGGGGCGGCAAGCGCCGCATCTATGCGAGCTACAAGTTCTTCCTCTACACTTTCCTCGGCTCGGTGCTGATGCTGATCGCCATCATGGCGATGTACTGGAACGCCGGCACCACCTCGATCCCGGACCTGCTCCAGCACCCGTTCCCGGCCGGAATGCAGACCTGGCTGTGGCTCGCCTTCTTCGCTTCCTTCGCGGTGAAGATGCCGATGTGGCCGGTCCACACCTGGCTGCCCGACGCCCACGTCGAGGCGCCGACGGCGGGTTCGGTGATCCTCGCCGGCATCCTCCTGAAGCTCGGCGGCTACGGCTTCCTGCGCTTCTCGCTGCCGATGTTCCCGCTCGCCTCGGCCGACTTCGCGCCCTTCGTCTTCACCCTGTCGGTCGTCGCGATCATCTACACGTCGCTGGTCGCGCTGATGCAGGAGGACATCAAGAAGCTGATCGCCTATTCCTCCGTCGCCCACATGGGCTTCGTGACCATGGGCATCTTCGCCGCCAACGAGCAGGGCGTGCAGGGCGCGATCTTCCAGATGCTCTCCCACGGCCTCGTCTCCGGCGCGCTGTTCCTCTGCGTCGGCGTCGTCTACGACCGCATGCACACCCGCGAGATCGCGGCCTATGGCGGCCTCGTCAACCGGATGCCGCACTATGCGGCGGTGATGCTGATCTTCACCATGGCGAATGTCGGCCTGCCGGGCACCTCGGGCTTCGTCGGCGAGTTCCTGACGCTCCTCGGCGTCTTCCAGGTGAACAGCTGGGTGGCGATCTTCGCCACGACGGGCGTCATCCTCTCCGCGGGCTATGCGCTGTGGCTCTATCGCCGGGTCATCTTCGGTGCGCTGGAGAAGGAGAGCCTGCGCTCGATCCTCGATCTGTCCGGCCGCGAGAAGCTGCTGCTCTATCCGCTGATCGTGCTGGTGATCTTCTTCGGCGTCTATCCGATGCCGGTCTTCGACGTGACGGCGGCCTCGGTCGAGAGCCTCGTCAACGGCTACACCGCGGCCCTCGACGCGGCCGCATCCGGCGGCGTCGCGGCGCTGCATTGATCGACGGCGGGGCGGCTCCGGTCGCCCCGCCGGCCAAATTTACGACCGACGCCGGCGGGCGGGCCAGACTGCCCGCCGGGCGCGCCAAGTCCAAGCTTTGAGGCCAACCGCCCATGATGCCCGATATGCTGACGAGCAGCCTTTCGATCGCCGCACCGGAACTGATCCTCTCGGTCGGTGCGATGATCCTTCTGATGATCGGCGTCTTCATGGGTGAGAAGAGCTCGCAGACGGTCACCGGCCTGTCGGTCGCGGTGATCATCATCGCGGCGCTCTGGCTGATCCTGATCACCCCGCTCGGCATCGCCTTCGGCGGCTCCTTCGTGCTCGATCCCTTCGCCCGCTTCATGAAGATCCTCGTCCTCGTCGGCTCGGCCGCCGCGGTGGTGATGTCGGTCGGCTTTGCCGAGAGCGAGCGCTTCAACCGCTTCGAGTTTCCGGTGCTGGTGCTCCTGTCGACCGCCGGCATGATGATGATGGTTTCCGCCGGCGACATGATCGCGCTCTATCTCGGCCTCGAACTGCAGTCGCTGGCGATCTACGTGCTCGCCGCCATCAACCGCGACAGCGTCCGTTCGACCGAAGCGGGCCTGAAATACTTCGTCCTCGGCGCGCTGTCCTCGGGCATGCTGCTCTACGGCGCGTCGATGGTCTACGGCTTCACCGGCCACATTGCATTCACCGAGATCGCCCGCGTCGCCGCCGAAAGCGGCAGCTCTCTCGGCCTCGTCGTCGGCATCGTCTTCGTCCTCGCGGGCCTCGCCTTCAAGATCTCGGCCGTGCCGTTCCACATGTGGACGCCGGACGTCTACGAGGGCGCGCCGACGCCGATCACCGCCTTTCTCGCCGGCGCGCCGAAGGTTGCGGCCATGGCGCTGCTGACCCGCTTCACCGTCCAGGGCTTCGAGCCGCTTTCGGATCAGTGGCAGCAGGTGATCGTCTTCATCTCCATCGCGTCCATGGTGTTCGGCGCCTTCGCGGCGATCGGCCAGCACAACATCAAGCGGCTGATGGCCTACTCCTCGATCGCCCATATGGGCTACGCGCTGGTCGGCCTCGCCCCGGCGAGCGTCGAGGGCGTGCGCGGCGTCATCCTCTACATGACCATCTATCTGGTGATGACGCTCGGCACCTTCGCCGTCATCCTCGCCATGCGCCGCCGCGACGGCATGGTCGAGGAGATCGACGACCTCGCCGGCCTGTCGCAGACCAACCCGGTGATGGCGGTGTTCCTGTCGGTGATGATGCTGTCGCTCGCCGGCCTGCCGCCGCTCGCCGGCTTCATCGCCAAGTACTTCGTCTTCATGGCGGCGGTGCAGGCCGGTCTCTGGCCGCTGGCGATCATCGGCGTCCTCGCTTCCGTCGTCGGCCTCTACTACTATCTGCGCCTCGTGAAGGTGATGTGGTTCGACGAGCCGGCCGAGGCCTTCGTGCCGATGGCGATCGAACTGCGTGCCGTCCTCTGGGTCACCGGGCTGATCGTCTTCCCGCTCTACATCTTCGTCGGCGGGCCGGTCTTCGCGGCGGCCGAGGCTGCGGCCAAGACCTTCTTCTGACGGTGGCACCGGGATTCAACCTCTCTCCTACGGCGCTCGGCGACGGTTTCCGCCTCGAATCCTTTCCCGAGATCGGATCGACCAACGCGCTGGCGCTCCAACGCGCGGCGGAGGGTGACCCCGGAAAGCTCTGGCTCGTGACGGGTCATCAGACCGGCGGGCGCGGTCGACGCGGCAGGCCCTGGGAGGGGCGTCCCGGCAACCTCGCCGCGACGCTGCTTCTCAGGCCGAAGGTGGAACTCGCCAGGGCCGCATCGCTCGGCTTCGTCGCCGCGCTGGCGCTTCACGATGCCCTCGAGGCGGTGATGCCCCGCAGCCGCTTCGCCATCGCTCCCGATGGGGGGAACCTCGCCGGCGGCGGACGCTTCGCGCTGAAGTGGCCGAACGACGTTCTCGGCGACGGGGCGAAACTCTCGGGAATTCTGCTCGAAACCTCCGGTGCCGGCACGGGCGACCTCGCAGTCGCGATCGGCATCGGCGTCAACGTCGTCGACCATCCGCGCGAGACGCCCTATCCGGCGACGGATCTGGCAGCCCTAGGCGTCGCTTGCTCGGCAGCCGACCTCTTCTTCGCGCTCTCCGACGCATTCGTCGACAATCTCCGGCTCTGGCGAGGCGGCGACGATCTCGCGGCGGTGCGCGACAAATGGCTCGGCTCGGCTGCCGGGCTGGGGTCCGACATCGCCGTCGATACGGGTGGCAGGATCGTGCGCGGGGTCTTCGAGACCATCGATGCCGACTGCCATCTCGTCATCCGCGAGGCGAATGGGCATATGACGAAGGTTGCGGCGGGAGACGTACATTTCGGCGCTGTCGCGTCGGTGAAGAATTTGAAGGCAAACGTTTGATGAACAACGATAAAAGCGGCGAGCTGGTGTTTTGCCCCCTGGGCGGCGTCGGCGAGATCGGCATGAATTTCGCCCTCTACGGCTTCGGTCCGGAAGAGGCGCGCGAGTGGATCGTCGTCGATTGCGGCGTTTCCTTTGCCGGCCCGGAGATGCCGGGCGTCGATCTCGTTCTGCCGGACATCCGCTTCATCAAGGAGCAGCGTCTCGCGCTGAAGGGCATCGTGATCACCCATGCCCATGAGGATCACTACGGCGCACTCCTCGATCTCTGGCCGCGGCTGAAGGCCCCGGTCTACGCCACGGCCTTCACCGCATCCCTCCTGGCGGCCAAGCGCGAGGGCGAGCCGGGTGCGCCGGACATCCCCGTGACGGTGTTCAAGGCCGGCGACCGGTTCCGGATCGGTGCTTTCGAGATCGAAGCGGTCAACGTCACCCACTCGATCCCCGAGCCCGTGGCGCTGGCCATCCGCACACCGGCGGGCACGGTGCTCCACACCGGCGACTGGAAAATCGACGCGACGCCGGTGCTCGGCGCGCCCACCGACGAGGCGCGTCTGAGGGCGATCGGCGAGGAGGGGGTCCTGGCGATGATCGCCGATTCCACCAACGCCATGCGCGACGGCATCAGCCCGTCCGAGCGCGAGGTCTCGGCCTCGCTCGCCAAGGTCATCGCCGAGGCGCCCGGCCGCGTCGCCATCACCACCTTTTCGTCCAATGTCGGCCGCATCCGCGCGGTCGCGGAGGCCGCGCGCGATGCAGGCCGCCAGGCACTTCTGATGGGCCGGTCGATGCGCCGCGTCGTCGAGGTCTCCGACGAGCTCGGCTATCTGGAAGGCCTGCCGCCGTTTCTGACCGAACAGGACTTCGGCTACATCCCGCGCGAGAAGGCGGTGATCATCCTCACCGGCAGCCAGGGCGAGCCGCGTGCCGCGCTCGCCCGCCTGTCGCGTGACGAGCATCCGGCCGTCAGCCTGTCGAAGGGCGACATGGTGATCTTTTCGTCCCGCTCGATTCCGGGCAACGAGAAGGGCATCATCGAGATCAAGAACGCGCTGATCGACCGGGGCATCACCGTCCTGGAAGATGGCGAGACCCTCGTTCACGTCTCGGGCCATCCGCGGCGCCACGAGATGAGGCAGATGTACGACTGGGTGCGGCCGCAGATCGCGATTCCGGCCCATGGCGAGGCCGCCCATCTCGTCGCGCACGAGAAGCTGGCGCGGGAGGCCGGCGTCAAGACGGTGCTGTCCGTGCGCAACGGGGCGATGGTGCAGCTCGCGCCCGGGCCGGCCATGGTGATCGACGAGGTCCCGGTCGGGCGGCTCTACAAGGACGGGCGGCTGATCGGAACGCCCGAGGAGATGGGCATCGTCGAGCGCCGGCGCCTGTCCTTCGTCGGCCATGTCGCCGTCCATGTCGAGATGACCGCGAAGCTCGCCTTGCGCGACGATCCCGACGTCGTCGTCCTCGGCCTGCCGAAGGAGGACGAGGAGGGCGACACGATGGAGGACATCCTCATCGACGCGGCGGTCGACGCCTTCGAGAGCATTCCGCCGAAGCGCCGTGGCGACGTGGAGACGGTGCGCGAGGCGGTTCGCCGCTCGGTCCGCTTCGCGGCGGCCGATGCATGGGGCAAGAAGCCGATCGTCACGGTGTTCGTCTCGAAGCCGTGAGTTCGGCGCGGTCCGCCTGAACGCTGAGGTCGTGAGGCAATCCTCGGCGCGCCTCGCCCCGGCGGCGCCGGAAAAATGGGGAGGTTCTTCGATGCTGCAGCGTCTCAATCACGTCGCCCTGGCGGTGCCCGATCTCGAAGCCGCCACCGCGACCTATCGCGCGATGCTGGGGGCGCGGGTGTCGGCGCCCCAGCCGCTGCCGGATCACGGTGTGACCGTGGTCTTCGTGGAACTGGAAAACACCAAGATCGAGCTTCTCGAACCGCTGGGGGAAAACTCGCCCCTCGCAGCCTTCCTGGCCAAGAACCCGAAAGGCGGGATGCATCATCTCTGCTACGAGGTGGACGACATCGCCGCCGCACGCGATCGTCTGGTCGCATCCGGGGCGAGGGTGCTCGGCGACGGCGAGCCGAAGATCGGCGCCCATGGCAAGCCGGTGCTGTTCCTTCATCCCGGCGACGTTCACGGCACCCTGACGGAACTCGAACAGGTCTGAGACGCATCGCGCGGCCAATCCGCCAGCCATGACTGGCAATCGAAGCCGGACGATCGGCCCTTTCCGACCTGTGGCGATCGGGCCGCCTTCGCCATCTTCAAATCTCCGCATCCCATCGTTACGAGGGGCGGACGACGAAAAGCACCCGACGCGCTCCGGTGATATGGAGCGGCCGTCGGCGAGGGAGGCATCGATGGGAATCGTTTCGGCTCTGGCGATCTATTTCATCATCTGGTGGACGACGCTCTTCGTGGTCCTGCCGATCGGCAACCAGTCGCAGCACGAGGCCGGGGAGCGGGCTCTCGGCACTGCCGACAGCGCGCCGGTCAACGCCCGGATGGGCTTCAAGGTGCTCCTGACCACCATCCTGGCGACGGCGGCCTTCGCCGTCTTCTATCTGGTGACACAGGTCTGGGGTCTCGGACCCGACGATCTGCCGCATGTCATTCCCGGGACCTGATCCCGCTGGAAATCACCGCCGAGCGCCGGATGGGTGGCATCGATCTTCGCCGATTGCGCCGCGTGGCGCCCAGTCGGCCGGCCGCCGGAGTCTGGCGAAAAAGGTCGCGCCGCCAAATTTTGCACAAAAAAAATGCAAGGCTTCCGCCTTGCATTTCAATTCGCGCGCCTGGATTTCACACCGGACTTCGCCGGGGCTGCGGCTGATGAACCGCGCCGGAAATCACGTCCTCCCGAGACTAGACCGCTTGATTTCGCGCCGCTGACGGCGCGTTTTTTATGCAGCGGGACGTTACCTGCGGCCATCGGACTTGTCACGTGAATTTTTCAATTGTGATCGAAAGTGATGACGATTGCGATCTGCGCTTGATCGTCCGTGCACGTTGCGGGGATCGCGGACCTCGGCCCCTCGCAGCACCGGCCTTGCGCTCTCGGCCGCGTCGAGGCGGGGGCAACGCCGTGCCGGCGGTGTGGTGCCTCATGTTCCGTCCCGGAGATCGTATGCGCCGCCCCGCCGCCGACGCCGCCGTGGTGGCGCCCGCGAGGGTCGGTCGCCGAGCCGACCCGGCGCGGCTTTTGCGGCGGCTTCGCGACGGATGGGTCACTGCGCGGAAATCCCGCCTTTTCATTGCCGTGGCGACCGGTTAAGAGCCGATCCGGCGCGGATTGCGCGTCATAAACTCTCGATCTGATCGGATCACGCATGCGTCTGTCGCGGTTCTTTCTGCCAATCCTCAAGGAAAACCCGAAAGAGGCGGAGATCGTCTCTCATCGGCTGATGCTGCGGGCCGGCATGATCCGCCAGCAGGCGGCGGGATCCTACACCTTCCTGCCGCTCGGCAAGCGTGTGCTGGACAAGGTCTGCGCGATCATCCGCGAAGAACAGAACCGCGCCGGTGCGAACGAGATCCTGATGCCGACGATCCAGTCGGCCGACCTGTGGCGCGAGAGCGGGCGCTACGACAGCTATGGCAAGGAGATGCTGCGGATCGAGGATCGGCACGGCCGCGACATGCTGTACGGCCCCACCAACGAAGAGGTGGTGACCGACATCTTCCGGTCCTATGTGCGCTCCTACAAGGACCTGCCGCTCAACCTCTACCACATCCAGTGGAAGTTCCGCGACGAGGTGCGGCCCCGCTTCGGCGTCATGCGCTCGCGCGAATTCCTGATGAAGGACGCCTATTCCTTCGACATCGACCGGGCGTCGGCCGAGACGGCCTATCACCGCATGTTCGTTTCCTATCTCAGAACGTTCGAGCGCTGCGGCCTGCAGGCGATCCCGATGCGGGCCGATACCGGTCCGATCGGCGGCGATCTCTCGCACGAATTCATCATCCTGGCTTCGACCGGCGAGAGCGAGGTCTTCTGCCATCGCGACTTTCTCGGCCTGAAGGTGCCGGACGCCTCGGTCGACTTTTCCGACGCCGCGGGCCTCGCCGAGATCGTGAAGACCTGGACGACGCCATACGCCGCGACCGACGAAATGCACGACGAAGCGACCTGGAACGCGGTTCCGGCCGAGGACCGGGTCGCGGCGCGCGGCATCGAGGTCGGTCACATCTTCTATTTCGGCACCAAATATTCCGAACCCCTGAAGGCGATGGTCACCGGACCGGACGGCAAGGAGACCCCGATCCACGGCGGCTCCTACGGCATCGGGCCGAGCCGGCTCATCGCGGCCATCATCGAGGCCTCCCACGACGAGGCCGGCATCGTCTGGCCGAAGTCTGTCGCGCCCTTCGACGTCGGTCTCGTCAGCATGAAGCCGGGCGATGCCGACTGCGACGCGGCCTGCGAGACGATCTACCGCGAACTTGAGGCGGCCGGGTTCGACGTTCTCTACGACGATCAGGACACGCGGGCCGGCGCCAAGTTCGCGACCATGGATCTCATCGGCCTGCCGCTGCAGGTGGTCGTCGGACCGCGCGGCGCCAAGGCGGGCGAGGCGGAGATCAAGGTCCGCGCCACCGGCGAGCGGGAGACGATCCCGCTCGCCTCGGTCGTCGCCAGGGTGTCGGCATGAGCCTGCCGGAAAGCCCGACCGCCGCGGAGGCCTCCCGCAGCAGCCGGCCGTTTTCGCGTTTCGAGTGGATGATCGCCGGGCGCTATCTGCGCTCGCGACGCCGGGACGCCGGCGTTTCGGTCATCGCCGGCTTCTCCTTCGTCGGGATCATGCTCGGCGTCGCGGCGCTGATCATCGTCATGTCGGTGATGAACGGGTTCCGCGGCGAACTCATGATGCGCATCCTCGGCGTCAACGGCCATGTCATCCTCTACCCGATCGACCGGCCGCTGACCGACTACGAGCAGGTCGCCGACCGGATCGGTCAGGTCGACGGCGTCGAATTCGTCATGCCGATGGTGCAGGGCCAGGTGCTCGCCCAGGGGCCGAATTCGGGCTCGACGGGCGCGCTCGTCCGCGGCGTCCGGCTCGCTGACCTGACGAAGCTCGCGCCGGTCTCCGAGAACGTCAAGCTCGGCAGTCTCGAAGGCTTCGACACGGGCGACGGCGTCGCCGTCGGCAGCCGGCTCGCCTCCTCGCTCGGCATCGGGCTCGGCGACATGATCACGCTGATCTCGCCCGACGGGGACGTCACCGCTTTCGGCACCAGCCCGCGGGTGAAGGCCTATCCGGTGACGGCGATCTTCGAGATCGGCATGTCGGAATACGACGCGGCCTACGTCTACATGCCGCTGTCGGAGGCGCAGCTCTACTTCAACCAAGAGAACCAGGTGCAGTCGATCGAGGTCTTCGTCGACCGCCCCGATGAGGTGAAAGCCCTGCAGCCCGCCATCGAGGCGGCCGCCGGGCGGCCGGTCTACACGGTCACCTGGGAGACCCAGAACCAGAGCTTCTTCTCGGCGCTCAACGTCGAGCGCAACGTCATGTTCATCATCCTCACCCTGATCGTCCTCGTCGCCGCGCTCAACATCATCTCCGGCCTGTTCATGCTGGTGAAGGACAAGGGCCGCGACATCGCCATCCTGCGCACCATGGGCGCGACGAAAGGCTCGGTGATGCGGGTGTTCTTCATCACCGGCGCGTCGATCGGCTTTGCCGGCACGCTGGCGGGCTTCGTCCTCGGCCTCCTGTTCTGCATCAACATCGAGTCCATCCGCCAGTTCTTCTCCTGGGTGACCGGCGTCGTCCTGTTCAACCCGGAATTCTACTTCCTCAGCCAGCTCCCCGCCGAGGTCGATCCGAGCGAGGTCGTCCTCGTCGTCGCCATGGCGATCGGCCTGTCCTTCCTGGCGACGATCCTTCCCTCCTGGCGGGCCTCGCGGCTCGATCCCGTCGATGCGTTGCGTTACGAATGATGGCAGAAAACCACGCGCTGCGGCTCGATGCCGTCGGCAAGGAATATCATCAGGGCGAGAACCGTCTGGTGATTCTCAGGGACGCGGAGATGACCATCGCTCCCGGTGAGATGGTGGCGCTCGTCGCGCCCTCCGGCGCCGGCAAGTCGACGCTCCTCCACATCGCCGGCCTGCTCGATCGGCCGGGCACCGGCGAGGTCTATGTCGGCGGCGTCGCCTGCGGCACGCTCGGCGACGAGGCCCGCACGGCCATGCGCCGGCAGGCGATCGGCTTCGTCTACCAGTTCCACCATCTCCTGCCGGAGTTCTCGGCGCTCGAAAACGTCATGCTGCCGCAGATGATCGACGGTCTGCCGCGCAAGGCGGCCGCCGCGCGCGCGCAGGAGCTGCTCGACTACATGCGCATCGGCGCGCGGTCCGAGCATCGCCCGGCCGAGCTTTCCGGCGGCGAGCAGCAGCGCGTCGCCATCGCCCGGGCCGTGGCCAACTCGCCCCACGTCCTCCTCGCCGACGAGCCCACCGGCAATCTCGACCCGACCACCTCGGGCTACGTCTTCGACGCCCTGACGGCCCTGGTGCGTCAGGCCGGCGTCGCCGCGCTCATCGCCACCCACAATCACGACCTCGCCCGGCGGATGGATCACGCGATCACCCTGGAAGAGGGCCGGATCGTGCCGCTCGCGATGCACTGACCGCCTCGCGGCGGCAGCCTTCGACGACAGGTTCGAAGCCGACGCTCCGCGCCCGAGCAGTCGTGCCGGGCTCGGTGCGCCCGTGTCGCCGCACGGCCGCTCCGTCTCGCCCGCGCGGGATGGTCGAGCGATCAGTGGGTTAGCAAAGGATTGGATAGCCGGCTACATTATAGGGAGTTCCTGCCGCGAATCCCGGCTTGACGATCAGAACAAAAAGAGAACAAATAGGGACACAAACAAAAACGGAGGCCTCGCCATGCTCACCGTCGCCAAGGACGTCCTGTCTCTCCTTGCCATCTCGAGCTTTCTCTTCGCGCTCAGCCTGATCGTCCACGCCGTCTGATCCGGTCCTGCCGATCGGCCTCGTGTCGGAGCGGGCCGAATTCCCGGTGGAGGAGGGCGGTTTCCTGGGGATCGGGCGCGCTTCGTCCTTTTCTCTGCCGGAGCGGCGTCCTACCCCTAGCGGACGGCCGGATGCGGGCCGACATTGCCGATGCCCCGGCCGCGGAGGATGGCGGTCCGGGTAGCCCGGCGGATGATGCAGATCGAGGTCTCGCCATGACGCACACACCCAGCGTTCCGGGGTCGGCACCGGCCACCTTGCCCTTCGTTCATCTGCGGGTGCACAGCTCCTACTCGCTGCTCGAAGGCGCGCTGAAGCTCGACCAGATCATCAAGTTCGCCGTCGCCGACGAGGCCCCGGCGATCGGCATCGCCGACACCAACAATCTCTTCGGCGCCCTGGAATTTTCCGAAAAGGCCTCCAAGGCCGGCATCCAGCCGATCGTCGGCTGCCAGCTCGACGTGGACTTCGCCGATTGCGAGGTTGACAACCGCCCCGGCCGGGGCGAGCGCGGGCTGTCTCCGGTCGGCCAGCTCGCCCTGATCGCGACGAGCGAGGAGGGCTACGCCAATCTCGTCGAGATCGTCTCCCTGGCCTATCTCGGCGACCCGGAAAACGATCGCCCCCTGGTGAAATGGGAGTGGGTGGAGGCGCGCGCGGCCGGTGTCGTCGCGCTGTCGGGTGGCCCCCTCGGCGCCATCGGTGCGGCGGTTGCGGCGGATCGCGGGCAGGTGGCGCGGGGCCGGCTGGAACGGCTCGCCGCGACCTTCGGAGACCGGCTTTACGTCGAACTGCAGCGCCAGGGCGACTTCAATCGGCGGGTCGAGGCGGATACGGTCGCGCTCGCCTACGAATACGCCCTCCCGCTCGTCGCCACCAACGAACCCTATTTCGCCTGCCCGGACGATTTCGAGGCGCATGACGCCTTGCTCGCGGTCGCCGGGAACCGGCTGGTCAGCCAGGAGGACCGACGCCGTCTGTCGCGCGATCACTGTCTGAAGACCAAGGCCGAGATGGCGGCTTTGTTCGCCGACCTGCCGGAGGCGCTTCAGAACACCGTCGAGATCGCCCGGCGCTGTTCCTATCGGCCGCGGACGCGGGCACCGATCCTGCCGCGCTTCGCCGGTGCCGATGCCGAGCCCGTCGCCGCCGAGGCAGCCGAGGCGGCCGAACTCCGCCGCCAGGCCTTCGAGGGGCTCGAACAGCGGCTCGTCAAGCTCGGCTGCGCACCCGGCGTCCCGCCGGAAGCCTATCGCGAGCGGCTGGAATTCGAGCTCGGCATCATCGAGCGGATGAAGTTTCCCGGCTACTTCCTGATCGTCTCGGACTTCATCAAGTGGGCCAAGGCGCAGGACATCCCGGTCGGGCCGGGCCGCGGTTCGGGTGCCGGCTCGCTGGTCGCCTATTCGCTGACGATCACCGATCTCGATCCGTTGCGCTTCTCGCTGCTGTTCGAGCGCTTCCTCAATCCCGAGCGCGTCTCGATGCCGGATTTCGACATCGACTTCTGCCAGGATCGGCGCGAGGAGGTGATCCGCTACGTTCAGGAGAAATACGGCCGCGAGCAAGTCGGGCAGATCATCACCTTCGGGACGCTGCAGGCGCGCGCCGTGCTGCGCGACGTCGGCCGGGTGCTCGAAATGTCCTATGGCCAGGTCGACAAGCTGTGCAAGCTGGTGCCGCAGAACCCGGCCAATCCGGTGACGCTCGCCCAGGCGCTCGAGGAGGAGCCGAGGCTTGCCGAGGCGCGCCGGGCCGAGGACGTCGTCGACCGGCTGATCTCGATCGCGTTGAAGCTCGAGGGCCTCTATCGCCACGCATCGACCCACGCGGCGGGTATCGTCATCGGCGATCGGCCGCTGTCGAAGCTCGTCCCGATGTATCGCGATCCGCGGTCCGACATGCCGGTCACCCAGTACAACATGAAATGGGTGGAGCCGGCGGGCCTGGTGAAGTTCGACTTCCTCGGGCTGAAGACGCTGACGACGCTGAAGACGGCGGTCGATCTCATCGCCCGCAAGGGGATCGACATCGATCTCTCGGCGATGCCCCTCGACGACAAGCCGACTTACGAGATGCTGACCCGGGGCGAGACGGTCGGCGTGTTCCAGGTGGAATCGGTCGGTATGCGCAAGGCGCTGATCGGCATGCGGCCCGACTGTCTGGAAGACATCATCGCGCTCGTCGCGCTCTATCGGCCGGGCCCGATGGAGAACATCCCGACCTACAACGCGCGCAAGCACGGCGAGGAAGATCCCGACTTCCTCCACCCGATGATCGAGCCGATCCTGAAGGAGACGCAAGGCGTCATCATCTATCAGGAGCAGGTGATGCAGATCGCCCAGGTCCTGTCCGGCTACTCCCTCGGCGAGGCCGATCTCCTGCGCCGCGCCATGGGCAAGAAGATCCGCGCCGAGATGGACAAGCAGCGGGTGCGCTTCGTCGAGGGCGCGGTGAAGAACGGCATCGCCAAGGGACAGGCGAACACGATCTTCGACCTCCTCGCCAAATTCGCCGACTATGGCTTCAACAAGTCGCATGCCGCCTGCTACGCTCTCGTCGCCTATCAGACGGCCTATCTGAAGGCCAACCACCCGGTCGAGTTCCTCGCCGCGTCGATGACGCTCGATACCGGCAACACCGACAAGCTCAACGATTTCCGCTCCGATGCGCGGCGCCTCGGCATCGAAGTCGTGCCGCCCTCGGTGCAGACCTCCTACAAGGCGTTCGAGGTCGGCGAGAACAAGATCTTCTATGCGCTTGCGGCCATCAAGGGCGTCGGCGAACAGGCCGTCGAGCACGTCGTCGAGCGCCGCGGCGACAAGCCCTTTGCTTCGCTCGAGGATTTCTGCGCCAGGATCGATCCGAAGATCGTCAACAAGCGGACGCTCGAATTTCTCGTCGCGGCGGGCGCGCTCGACTGTTTCGGCCAGGACCGCGCGCTTCTCTACGCCAATGTCGAACGGATGATGGGCTACGCGCTGCGGATGTCCCAAGGGCGCGCCATGGGGCAGGACGACATGTTCGGTGCGGCCCTCGGCGGCGCGCCGGAGCCGCTGGCCCTCAATGCGGCGCCGCTCTGGACGGCGTCGGAAAAGCTGATGAAGGAGTTCCAGGCGGTCGGCTTCTATCTCTCGGCCCATCCGCTCGACGAGTATCGGGACGTTCTGAAGCGGCTGAGGGTCCAGTCGCATACCGAGGTGGTGGCTGCCGTGAAGCGTGGCGCGACGGCCGGGCGGCTCGCCGGAACCGTGACCTCGCGCCAGGAACGCAAGACCCGCAATGGCGGCAAGATCGGCATCGTGCAGCTTTCCGACGCGAGTGGCCAGTACGAGGTCGTGCTCTTTTCGGAGGCGCTCGTTGCGTTCCGCGACACGCTCGAACAGGGAGCGTCGGTGATCGTGACGGTCTCTGCCGAAGAGCGGCCGGAGGGCATCTCGCTGCGGGCCCAGCAGGTCCAGTCGCTCGAAGACGAGGCGGTGCGCACCCAGAAGGCGCTGCGCGTCTTCATGCGCGACGCAAAGCCCCTGGCGGCCTTCCGCAGCCAGCTGTCGAGCGAGGGAGACAGCGAGGTGTCGTTCGTTCTCGTCCGGGATGGCGGCGAGCGCGAGGTGGAGATCACCCTGCCGGGCCGCTACCGCGTCTCCCCGCAGATGGCGAGCGCGGTCAAGGCCGCGCCGGGGGTCATCGAGGTGGAGCTGCTGTAATTGCCATTACCAATCCATCAGAACGGGAACATTTCATCGAGAGACTTTAGTATCTCGTCAAGCGCGCGATCTGCTCCTGACGCTTTCCGTTTGGCAGCGTGAAATGTTTCTCTCATCATCCCATAAAAATTTTGAGCGTATAAATCATCTTTATCGATATCCTCATCGTTGAATGAATCAATTATATCTCCGTCTTTGTTAAAAATATCGACTGTATATATCGACCCCCGGTCCCCGTCTGACTCGCTAAGTTGTAGTGTGTATCCACTTATATTGCTCTGCAATACGGATTGATCACCCGCTAATGACCATGACAGACTCCCATCCTCTGTTTTGTTTTTTAACAAAGCAGCCAGTCTACGATACCGATCGAGCGACATTGTCAGCTTTCTCCTCTCCTCGAAGCGCGTATAAGAGTTCAACGAGTTGGTCGATGTCGTCGGAAATGATAGAATTTGCCTTACTTACATTGATTTTCCCCGGGTCATTAATGTAGCGGTCAAGCTGACGCTCTAGCGCAGCAAAATTCCCAATACATTCATTCACAAGTTGTATTTGCTCTGTCGATAGCTTTTTGCTAGTGGATCGAACTTGTATTAGTAGGCGTCGGGCCTCTGAGTACCGCTCGCTCAATCTATTCCAAGCCTGCTCCCGATGGAGCGCTTTGATCGTTTCCATTGCCGTTATTACTGCAGACAAATCGATAAATGATTCGATCCTCAAAAGCTCTTCTCGGGCGGCGTTCGCAGCTTTCTCCGCTCGTAGCGCGGCATCGCCTGATTTCCTCACAGAGGCGATTGTAAACCAGAAGCCAATCAACGCGACAATGAAACCCAGAATGCTCGTCAGTTCCAAAAGACCTGACGCTTTTAGCCAGTTCACAGCTTCATCGTACAACCTTAGGCCTCTTGTCTAATGGGATGCAACTATAGGGCTCATTGCGAGCCTAGTTTCGCAGTAGTTCTGGCCGTCCCATCTACTCGTTCGATAAGTCGGTCGCACAGGGCAAACTTTCTAGCGTTGGGTATCCGCTATCACTACTCCACGTCATTTTTGATGTTTGTGGAGCGGGAAGGTTGTGGACGAAATTGGCGGAAGGTGAGACCAGTTTCAATGGCTTTATCGCCGAACTTGCCGCGCAGCCTGTCGAGCGCGGCTTCCGCCTTGGCGCGTTTCAAGGCGCCCGGATCGACGAGATCGACCGGGTCGGCGCCGGCTGCGGCGGAAAAATCCGCGCAGCCGATGCCGAGCAGCCTAAAGCGTGTTCCGTCGGTCTCCTTCTTCAGAAGTGCCCGTCCCGCGGCGAAGATGCGATCGGCGAGCCGCGTCGGATCCGTCAGCTTGCGATTGCGGGTTCTGAGCCGGAAATCCGCGGTCTTGAGCTTCAGGACCACCGTCGAGGCCGCAAGATCGGTCTTCTTCAGTCTCGCCGCGACCTTTTCCGACAGATCGCGCAGGATGGGCGTCAATTCTTCCAGCGAGGCGATGTCGGCGTTGAAGGTCGTTTCGGCCGAGATGCTCTTGGCTTCCGAGCGCGGGCTGACCGAACGATCGTCGATGCCGCGGGACAGGCGCCAGAGCCGGCGACCGGTCTCGCCGTAGCGCTTCATCAGGTCGGTTTCTTCCATCGTCTGCAGCTGGCCGATCCGATGCAGGCCGTCGCGGGCGAGTTTCTGCTCCATCGCCTGGCCGACACCCCAGATCAGGCTGATCGGCCTTTCCGCCAGAAACGCAGTCGTCTCCGCCCGGCCGATCACGGAAAAGCCGCGTGGCTTGGCGAGATCGCTGGCGATCTTGGCGAGAAACTTGTTGTGGGAAAGACCGATCGAGACGGTGATGCCGAGTTCCGTCTCGATCCGCTTGGCGAGCCGGGCCAGCGTCAT
This sequence comes from Jiella avicenniae, assembly GCF_021390325.1. Taxonomy (GTDB): domain Bacteria; phylum Pseudomonadota; class Alphaproteobacteria; order Rhizobiales; family Rhizobiaceae; genus Jiella; species Jiella avicenniae. Next base: position 147,970 of record NZ_JAJUWU010000020.1, read on the forward strand.
CGAGCCCGGCTCGCGATGCAGCGCTTCGGTGCCGGACAGGTCGAGAAAGGCTTCATCGATCGACAGTGGCTCGACGAGGGGGGTGGTCTCGCCCATCAGCACCCTGATGGATCGTGCGACGCCGACATATTTGGCCATGTCCGGCCGCAGCACGACCGCGTCCGGGCAGAGCTTCAGCGCCTTGAACATCGGCATCGCCGACTTCACGCCGCGGATGCGGGCGATGTAGCAGGCAGTCGACACGACGCCGCGCCGACCGCCGCCGATGATCAGCGGCTTGTCGGCGAGGTCGGGTCGGTCCCGCTTTTCGATGCTGGCATAGAAGGCGTCGCAGTCGATATGGGCGATCGACAGAGCCGCGGCCTCGGGATGGTCGAGAAGGCGAGGGCTGCCGCAGGCACGGCAGCGCTTCGCGCCCGGCGTGGCGGGCGTGAAGCAGTCGCGGCAGAAGATCGAGGGGACTAAGATGGCCATCATGCCCGCCGACGGTGAAATCCGATCATAGTCGGGTTGCCTCGAGGCGGCGAGAGGCCGTGGGCCCGAGCCCTGCCGTATTTCGTCCGGCCATTTCGCTTTCGCCAGAATCTCAGCTTTCGAGCCACGTCCGGATCTTTGCCGCCGCCGTCGGCCAGTCGGTCGCGCTCTCCGCCCCCTGCGGCAAGGGCGGCAGGTGCGGCCGGAACACGTCGTTCGCCATGAAATGCAGAAGCCGAACCTGCGGGGCGCTGCGTCGCACGGCGGCGAGGTTGGGCGGCAGGTCGTCGACGAAGACGACGGGGCCGTCCCAGCGCTCGCACAGCTCCGCCACGACGGCGCCCTTCGAGCGTTCGGTCGCAATCATCGGATAGAGGAGGCCACTGCGGTCGAGGGTCCGCCGCCGACGCTCGTAGTGGCTCGGCGTCATCGCCGTCAGGAAGACGATGTCGGCGAGGTCGGCAAAGCCGCCGAGCGTCTCCTGGGCGCAATCGACCGGGCGCTGGCGCGCCTCCTGCTCGCGATAGAGTTGCTCGGTGATGTCGTCCAGCCGATGGCCCGACAGTGCGGCGCCCGTGGCGATCTCCCGGACGTTGCCCGTCAGTCGAAAGCTCTCGGCATGTAGTTTCGCCCCATGATCTTCGAGAAGCTCGCAGAACGGCGTGATGAATTGCAGGACCACTTCATCGACATCGAGGACGAGAAGTGCATTATGACGCTGCGACAGATCCGCGATCGCCGGGCCTCTCGTTTCGGGCGATTTCGTCATGATGGTCCGAGATTGCGGCGTGACCCGGGGCAGATGGCATCGTCTTTCGCCCCTGTCCGCGGCAAAGCGGCGGTCTCGCCGACAAACGCCTTTGCCGGCGATGGCATACGAGGCGGCGAGGTCGGGCGCATCAGTCGTTTAGGTCTTCGGGGCCGGCCAGAAGACGTCGCGCGGTGACGACCGACTGCGGGGGGACGTCTTGTGCAGCGCAGAACGCTTCGAGCGTCGGCTCGTGGGCGAGAATGAAATCGAGGACGCCGGGCAGAAATCCAGCGGCGCGGGCGGCATCCCGAAGTTGTGATTGCTCGATCCCGGTCAGGGCCAGAAAGCGCGGCCACAGAACCGGATCCGCCGCGATGAAGGTCAGGCCCTCGACTGCGATGGCTTCGGCCTCGTCGCGTCCCATCGCGTTGCGGCCCGCGGCCTGTAGCCGAACGCTGCGGGGATCGTTAACGAAATTCAATCTGGCGATTCCCGATTCTTAATGAAATCCGCTTACATACGGATGGGGTAATCGAATTTCGTGGCCCGGTCGAGGCAAGGAGAATCGACGATGGCGAAGAAAGTCATGATCGTCGAAGACAATGAGCTGAACATGAAGCTGTTCCGCGATCTCCTCGTCGCGCACGGCTACGACACCGTTCAGACGCGCAACGGACTGGACGCGATGGACCTCGCCCGGGCCGAGCGGCCGGACCTGATTCTGATGGACATCCAGCTCCCGGAGATCTCGGGGCTCGACGTCACCCGGCAGTTGAAGGCCGACCCGGAACTCTTCAAGATTCCGATCATCGCCGTCACGGCCTTTGCCATGAAGGGCGACGAGGAGCGCATCCGCCAGGGCGGCTGCGAAGCCTACATCTCCAAGCCGATTTCGGTGAACCGCTTCATGGAAGTGATCCGCTCCTTCCTCGACGACGCCTGAGCGGCGCGATGACCGCGCGCATTCTCGTCGTCGACGACATCGAGGTGAATCTGCGGCTTCTGACGGCAAGGCTGGCGGCGGAATATTACGAGGTCGCCGGCGCCGAGAGCGGCGAGGCGGCGCTGAAGCTGCTCGACGCCCAGCCCTTCGACCTCGTGCTGCTCGACGTGATGATGCCGGGTCTCGACGGCTTCGAGGTCTGCCGCCGCATCAAGGCCTCGCCGCGGCTGATGCACGTGCCCGTGGTGCTGATCACGGCGCTGGACCAGCCCGAGGACCGGCTGACGGGCCTCGAGGCCGGCGCCGACGACTTCCTCACCAAGCCGGTCGGCGATCTCGCTTTGATGTCCCGCGTCCGCAGCCTGACGCGGCTGAAGCGGATCACCGACGAGCTGCGGAGCCGGGCGGAGACGGCGATGCGGCTGGTCGGCGGCGAGATGGAAATGCTGCGCCGCCTCGCCACCACCACGGGATCGCGGACGCTCGCCTATGTCGAGACCGAAGCGGAGGGCCGCGCGATCGCGAGGCGCCTGAGGACCGAGACGACGCTGACCGTCGTTACCGAGCCGGCGGCGCTGATCGAGGCGGCGGGCGGCGCCGACGTCCTCGTCATCGACCTTGCGGCCGAACGCCACGATCCGCTGCGGCTGATCTCGCAGCTGCGCTCGGCAGAAGTGACGCGGCTCCTGCCGATCCTGGCGCTGGCCGAAGCCGGCGACGAGACGCGGGCGGCGCGGGCGCTGGAACTCGGCGCCAACGACTACGTCTCCCGGCCGATCGACCGCAACGAGCTCGCCGCGCGCCTCAGGACGCAGCTGCGGCGCCGGCGATACGACGAGGGCCTGCGCCAGTCGCTGCAGCAGACCATCGAACTCGCCGTCACCGACCCGCTGACGGGCCTGCACAACCGCCGCTTCCTCGACATCCATCTGGAGCGCGCCGCAGCCGGCGAGGGCGGCTTCGCCCTGGCGCTGTTCGACATCGACCATTTCAAGCGGATCAACGACGGCTTCGGCCACGATGCCGGCGACGCCGTTCTGACCGAATTCGGCCGGCGCCTGAAGGCGGCGATCCGGGCGAGCGATCTCGCCTGCCGCTTCGGCGGCGAGGAATTCGCCGTGCTGATGCCCGGCGCCGACGTCGAGACCGCCGCGGCGGTGGCCGAGCGGATCCGCGAGGGGGTCGCGGGCGAACCCTTCGCCGCCGCCGCCGAGATGCTGGCGGTGACGGTCAGCGCCGGCGTCGCGGTGGTCTCGGCCGGCCGCGGCGAGACGCGCGAGGCGCTCGTCAAACGCGCCGACGCCGCGCTCTACGAGGCCAAGCGCGCCGGCCGCAACCGCATCGGCATGGCCCGCGCCGCCTGACCGGCGGCGTCCGCGCCTCCGAGCGGGACGAGACGAGCTGCGCTCACCCTTCCGCTCCATCTTCCTGTCGGAGCATGATCTGTCCCGAAAACCGGGTCCCGCTTTTCGGGATCATGCTCACGCAGCCGCGACGGCAACGATCTGTGGACAAGCCGGCCGGGGCGGCGAACGCGGTTGGCGCCGTCTTAACCCTGTTGCTAAAACTTTGCCCTTCCGGGCCGGGGCGAAGTTGCATTCGGCCCGGTTCTGGGCAAGTGTTCGGCCAGGGAATTGCAGGGCCCGCCGACGATTTCGGGCCCTCGGACAACCCCATGGAATGCTCAGGTCCGCCGCATCTCCTGGGTCCCGTGGGGGGCCGGTCGGCACCGCGCAAGGGTGGTTTCCTCGTACCGCCGCGCGGAGGCCGGCCGGCCACTGTTTTCGGGCCGGCCCTCACGACAGTCCGCTCTTTTCCGCCGCCATGTCCCGCACCTCGGCCGCGCGCCGGCGGATTTCGCTCTGCTCGAACTTGAAAAGCTGCGGGTCGCGAAACGCCTCCGGCGACCGGAGGCGCATCGCGCCGAGCCGCAGCGCCATCACCGCATCCTTCGGCAGTCGCTTCAGGCAGGGCGGCGCGACGGCGGTCGATTCGCCCCGCCGCGCGCCGAAGCGGCAGGTGAAGCTCCGCCGGCAGTCGCCGCGCCGGCAATTGCGGGTGAGCCCCTGGGCGATCGCCGCCAGCGCCCGCTCGTCGTCGGCCGGGCCGGGCGCCCCGTCGCCCGCGTCCTCGGCCGGACGTTCGTCCTTGCAATGTCTGCGCCTTGGCGGCTTGCGGCCGGCGCCCGCGGCGATCAGCGCCAGGCGGCAGGCGCTGATATGGCGCCGCGCGATGGCCACGCTCTCCGCCCGCTCCTCGGCGGTGACGGGCCGTTCCTCGCCCTCGTCCTTCGCGCCGCGTCTTGCCATGGTGTCCTCCGCGCACGGCTTCCCGTTCCCGCGCCGCCTTTTCGCGGGCGGGTGGGTGCCCGATCCGTTCTGCCGCCCTTCGTGCCAAAAGCACTCGGGCGGAGTCTCTGTCCCGTCCTCAAGCTTCGCCTTTCGGCTCGCTGACGGGCCCCTGATCGCCGCCCTCGCGAAAGGCTCGGGCGGCGGTGCACCGGAGGCAAGCCCTCCGTTCAATCAACAATCCGGCTCGCCTCCGGCGCACCGCGCGGCTCTGATGCGACCTCCCATGGACCGTCGCCCGCCTGATCGACGGGTTCCGGTGGCGGCTGGCGCTTCACCCGCCGCGCCTTTTCAGCGCGGCGACCTCAAGCGGACCGATCCGCACCCGCGCCGTATTACGCGAGGGGCCAGCGGCGCCGGAAGGCCGTCCGGGACGCCCGCCCTCCGGAAGGGCAGACGGCGCGGAGACCGCATCGCCGGCCCGCAGACGCTCCCGGCGAGCGCCCGTGCCCGGTTCCCGTCGACTGGTGTCGGGTGGACCGGCGATGGGGGGAGTATGGGGGCGTGGGGAGGGGCGGGGATAAGGTTTTTGGGGAGGATGAGGGGAATCAGGGGGTTGGGGGGGAATCGGGGGAGAGATATTGGCGGGAGTGGAGGCAGGGCGCCCTCTGGCCTGATTGTGGGAGAGAGGGCGATCTCACCGTTTCGGCAAATCCAAGTGATAGAGATAGCAAGAGAGGGCTACACTCGGACAGTGTGACCTCAACAGCATCCTGCACGAAGCGTAATTGTCTAAGGAAAATCAGCATTAGCAAATAATGTTTTATAAATCAGCGTTAGCAAATAATTTTGTATCCTGAGAATAAGATGACAGGGATGGACCTATTGTACCCAGTCGCATTCATTCTTCTGTTGCTTTCGAGTCTTCTTGAAGAGATTTTGCAATATCATTTCGTATAAAATTGAGATATGCAGACCATAAACCGTCGACATACGACGTAATAAGATCCACTCTTTTAGCCGAAAACACCTCATAGTGCCACTTGTTGCGGATATCGACACGAAAATCTCCAAAACCATGGTCAATATAAGTATTACTCTTCGTGAATATAACGATATTTATCCGACTAGGTATTACAGAAAAATAAAGATTATATTTTTTAAGTGCGGGATAGCGCGGTATGAACTCACAAACAGTTGTTGGTTGTTCGTACGTGTCAAGGTTCGATCTGAAGCCAGTAACAACCGATATTTCCCTTTCTATCGGTTCCGCCGACGGCCGCGATGTAATACTCTCTATTTTAGAGAAACTTGAAGAAAATGGCAATATATTTAAACGCTCCGTGCGCTTTTCCTTAACGGGTGAAGCCAGATAAGGAGGGGTTGCCGACTGTCGCCCCAACCAATCGCCTATTTCAGATCGATTTGGTGTCGAATCGGGAGTTAATGACCCCAAACTTAAATTGAATAGACTATTCAAATCCCCATTTATTGTCTTTTCGCCCAAATAACGATGTACGCTATCAATATATTCCAGAATCTCATCTTTACTGCAATATATTTCCGACTTTTCACCAACTATTTTTAGTAAGTTTTTGTCTTCAGTGGCTAAAGCGCCTTTATTTTCTGGCTCAATATCGACGACAATTTTTGATACATCCTTTACAAGATGGTCATCAACTTGAACGAAAACGTCTGTAAAGCTTCCTTGTATGACGAAATATGGCGTTTGTGAATCCGATTTTTCAAAATCGTCTGAGATAAAATCGATAAGGGCTTTGTATCTGATCGGGCCGACTTCTGAATTCTTAATCGCTTTGCCGATACAATTCGTAAAATCGCTTAAAATAGTTTGAAATGAATTCTGATCTCTTTGTGAAGAAAATAAAAAATAGCAGGAGTTGTAAAGTCCTGCCGAAGCTTTAACGTACTTTTCCGTGGTTTCTGGATCTTTGATATACTGAGCACCCGACTCGCAAGCATCGACAATTTTCACGGTGAGAGCTGGAGACGTCGATCGAATAAGACCGTCAAGCTCCGAATTTGATAGAGATGTTTGGCGAGATCTTGATGACTTATAGCCAGGTAGGACGTAATTAAACTCATCGTTGTGAAAGCGGCCATGACCAGAAAAGTAGAATAAAAAGGTCTCTATCTCCTGGTTACATATTTCGTCAATAAACTCAGCAATCTCAAGCTTTATCTTCTCTCCCGATTTGCCAAAAGAGCCGGATATAACCTTTGTTGTGGAAAAATCGCCATTCTCGCATATACGCTGCATCAGCTGGAGGTCGGCCTCACAACCCGGCAAGTCAGACGCTTCATCGGAATGATAATCCGAAAAGCTTATTAGTAGCGCAATTTTCAAATTCACGACCTTCGTATACATCTACAGAAGTTGGCCGGCACTGTCGCCAAGCGTAACACCGGGCTTCTAAGTATATTAAAACTCTAGATGGCTCTTTGCAATAGGACGCGTGCGTGGCAGGTGGCCACCAGCAGATTAACGACCCCTACTGACAGGTGGCGGCAGTTGATGCGCCGGGGAAGCAAGTGAAGTCCGCCAGGGCGTTTGTCCTCGGCATTGGGCCGATCCGCCGTCGTCACCACAGGCCACGGTAGAGTTCCTGCCAGTCGGGGTTCATCGTCTCGATGAGCGCGACTTTTCGCGCGCGGGACCACTTCTTCAGGGACTTTTCGCGGGCGATGGCGTCGCGGATGTCGAAGTGCTCTTCGTACCAGACGAGGCGCTTGCAGCCGTAGCGGCTGGTGAAGCCCTTCGTCGCTTCCGACTTGTGTTCGAAGACGCGGCGGGCGAGGTCGGACGTCACGCCGATATAGAGCGTGCCGCCCCGCTGCGACGCCATGATGTAGACGTGTCCCGCCATGAGGGGATGGTGCTGGGAGGCGGGGGCGGCGTCAAGGCGCTGGCGGGCGCTGCGGGGCCGAGGCTGGGGCACTTGCAAGGCTGCGCGAGGCTTCTGCGGTTGCGGGACGCGGCAGGGCGGGGCGCCGCCACCAACGCTTCGTCATCCTCGGCCCGATAGGGTCGGGGATCCACGCCTCTGCATCGCCGCTGGTGATCGGGTGCGGGAAGGGCGGTGCGTGGCGGAGGGTGCGGTTCTGCCACGGAGCGGCGGTGGAGCGGTCCCGGCATGGATCCCCGACCCTGCGGGCCGAGGATGACGAAGTGGAGGGGTGGGCGGCCGCCGTTCTGATCCGGAGCGGCGGTGGTGCGGCTCCGGCATGGATCCCCGACCCTGCGGGTCGAGGATGACGAGGCGGTGGGGTGGCGGCCGGCGTTCTGACGCGGAGCGGCGGTGGCGCGGCTCCGGCATGGATCGCCGACCCTGCGGGTCGAGGATGAGGAAGTGGAGGGGTGGGTGCCGCCGTTCTGATCCGGAGCGGCGGTGGCGTGGCTCCGGCATGGCAACTGTGTTCATGCAAAGGCCTTTTTGTCCCTCTGCATGGCATTGAGGACGGTGAGAAGCTTTCTGGCGACGGCGATGATCGCGACCTTCTTGGATCCCGATCTTTCGGTGACGGCGTTGAA